>NZ_JAKYXB010000004.1:0-498130 GCF_022761075.1 Pantoea sp. MQR6 | reverse complement strand
GCACTACCGCAGCGCGCCGCCAACCGCGGCCACGCGCGTGGGCATGATGCAACAGCCGCACCAGTGCAGCGGTCCGTGCGGGGTGCACAGCCACTCGCACGACATCGCGCGCGGCTCTGACGTGCCCGTCGCCGGAGACAACGCCTTCTGGGGCGCGCTCGGCTGCAGCTGCTTTGCGTTTTAATCATGAAAAACTCATCTGCACTTTTTATCCCGCCCCGGATTGATCTGGGGCTGTTCTTCCTGCGCCTGACTGGCAGCCTGTTGTTACTGCATGTGCACGGGCTTCCCAAGGTATTTCACTTCAGTGAAGAGCTGACGCGTATCGAAGATCCCTTTGGCATGGGCCCTTACATGAGCCTGATCCCGGCCATATTTGCTGAAGTGATTTGCCCGATATTTATCATTCTGGGTGTTGGCACCCGCCTCGCCTGCCTGCCGATTATAGGCGTTTTGCTGGTAGCGATGCTGTTCGTGCATCCTGGCTGGTCAATTGCTGAAGGTCAGTTTGGCTGGCTGCTACTGATCATTTTTACCACGCTAGCCATAACCGGGCCGGGAAAATGGCGTATCGCAGCGGGCCATCATCAGGAGGTACGACATGGCGCAAGTTAATGACATCAACGACGTCACGCCAGAACTGCCGGAAGAAGCTGTTATAGCTAGCCCTTCACCGTGGCAACCGCTTCGTCAGCCCGTTTTTCGTATGCTGTGGATCGCCACGGTGATGTCCAACATTGGTTCATGGATGAACGATGTTGGCGTGAACTGGACGATGTTGACGCTAAGCGCCGATCCGCTGTCCGTTGCGCTGGTTCAGGCCGCCAGCAGCTTGCCGATGTTCCTGTTTGCACTGCCGTCCGGGGTGATGGCTGACATCATTGACCGACGCAAGTACCTGCTGTTTTCCCAGCTGTGGGTGTTTATTGCCGCGACAGGGCTGACAATCCTCTCTTTTACCGGCCACATCACGCCGTTAATTTTGCTGATTGCCGCATTCCTGCTGAGTGCGGGTGCAGCGATGAGTTCACCACCGTTCCAGGCCATTGTGCCTGACCTGGTGAAAAAGGATGAGCTTGGCCCGGCCATCGCGCTGAACTCGCTGGGCATTAATATCAGTCGCGCCATTGGCCCGGCGCTGGGCGGTTTGATTCTCTCCTTCGCTGGCCCGTGGATGGTATTTATGCTCAACGCCATTTCGGTGCTCGGCGTGGCTTGGGTGCTCTATCGCTGGAAAGCTGAACCGAGCGTGCAGCGTCTGCCGCCAGAACATTTTTTCTCAGCAGTACGTGCGGGACTGCGTTATGTCCATGCAGCTCCGGTATTGCGGAACGTACTGGTGCGGACCGTCGCCTTCTTCCTTTTTGGCAGCGCCGGTTGGGCTTTGTTACCGCTGGTGGCGCGGCGCGAGCTTGGCTTGGGGCCAGGTGGATACGGCATCATGCTGGCGTGTATCGGCGTGGGCGCCATTTGCGGGGCGGTTTTACTGCCGAGAATGCGTAAAAGCTTGAGCCCCGATCGTTTGATGGTACTGGCGAGCCTGATGTTTGCCGTGACTATGCTGGCACTGGCGTTCGTGCGCCACTTCTGGTTGCTGAATGCGTTTGAATTCTTCACAGGATTTGCATGGATTGCGGTGCTTTCTACGCTCAATCTTGGCGCGCAGCGCAGTGCGGCAAAATGGGTGAAGGCCCGCGCCCTGGCGGTATACCTGACGGTGTTCTTTGGTTCGATGACCGTCGGCAGCGCTGTCTGGGGACAGCTGGCATCGCATTTCAGTATTCCGATTTCACTTTCAATCGCCACCGCTGGCATGTTTTTGGCTAGCGCCACCGTGCTGCGTTGGCGGTTAGATCTGGATCCTGACCTGAATCTGGACAGTATCGCTGATGGTGAAACCGTGCCAGCGCTGGATATCCGCCACGATCGCGGCCCGGTGATGGTGAGTTATGAATACCTGATCAAAACAGACGATGCGCACGACTTTACCGTCTGTATGCAGGATATGCGCCGGGTGCGACGTCGTGGCGGCGCAATAAACTGGTCTGTGTATGAAGACATTTTGCAGCCCGGTATTTTCGTCGAAACCTTCGTGGTTGGCTCATGGATGGAGCACTTGCGTCAGAAAGAACGCTACACCATGAATGATCGCAAAATTCAGAATCGCGTTTTTGCATTCCATCAGGGAGAAAGCCTTCCTGAAGTCAGGTATCTGGTCGCGCCCGTCTAACGGGTGCACCTATTACTCCTGTTATTCATTCAACGTAAGGGACAAAAATGAGCACAATCAAAGCAAAAGACGGCACACAGATTTACTTCAAAGATTGGGGAACCGGCAAGCCGGTGCTGTTCAGTCACGGCTGGCCGCTGGATGCGGATATGTGGGACAGCCAGATGAATTTTCTGGCCGAGCGTGGTTATCGCGCCATTGCCTTTGACCGTCGTGGCTTTGGCCGCTCCGATCAACCCTGGACCGGTTACGACTATGACACCTTTGCTTCAGACATTAATGACCTCATCACCAGCCTTGATCTACAAGATGTCACCTTAGTCGGCTTCTCCATGGGTGGCGGCGATGTCACTCGCTATATCGGCCATTACGGCAGCGCACGCGTTGCGGGTTTGGTGCTGCTGGGCGCAGTAACACCGATTTTTGGTCAGGCAGAAGATTACCCTCAGGGCGTGGATAAATCGGTATTTGCTGGCATCAAAGAGGGTTTGCTTAAAGATCGTGCGCAGTTTATCAGCGACTTTGCCGCCCCTTTTTATGGCACTAATGCGGGCCAGACTGTTTCCGAAGGCGTACTGACTCAGACGCTGAACATCGCGCTGATGGCATCTCTGAAAGGAACAGTGGATTGTGTAACGGCATTTTCCGAGACGGATTTCCGCGCTGACATGGCGAAAATTGATGTTCCCACTTTAGTGATTCATGGCAGTAACGATCAGATCGTTCCTTTTGAAACCACCGGTAAAGTCGCGGCTGAGATGATCCAAGGTTCGGCGTTGAAGGTGTATGACAATGCACCGCACGGTTTTGCTGTCACGCATCAGGATCAACTAAACGAAGATTTACTGACCTTCCTGAAAGCACGCTAATCCGTTGCGTGGTTAAGCCGTGCAGTTAACACACCACATCACACCTTAAGCCAAAACCGACCTGTAAAAGGTCGGTTTTTTTGTTGGGAAGAGAGGCGATAGGATGCAACAGCGCTTATCGAGAAGGCTGGTTGACTTCAATCGGCCGCAGATCAAATAACAGCACTTCTGCGTCTTCACCGTTAGCGA
This sequence comes from Pantoea sp. MQR6, assembly GCF_022761075.1. Lineage (NCBI taxonomy): Bacteria > Pseudomonadati > Pseudomonadota > Gammaproteobacteria > Enterobacterales > Erwiniaceae > Pantoea > Pantoea sp. MQR6. The sequence goes on along the minus strand of NZ_JAKYXB010000004.1, from coordinate 494,842 downwards.
AGGTCAGCGCTTTTTCATCACGAACGCGGGCACCATCACCTGATTTAAACTGCACGCCGTTAATGATGATATTGCCACGCACGACATGAATATAGGCATAGCGCTCTTCATCCAACGTAAAGGTTTGCTGCTCATCACCCGTAAACAACCCGGCGTAAATGTTGATATCCTGGCGAATGCGAAGTGCGTTGTTTACACCTTCAGGTGAAGCAATAAGACGCAAGTTCCCCCGTTTATCACTTTCCGATACGCTCACCTGTTGATACCCAGGCGGCGTATTTTTCTCTGAAGGCACCACCCAAATTTGCAGGAAATGAACCCCTTCCGTGCTTGAGTGGTTATATTCACTGTGTGTTACGCCACTGCCTGCACTCATCAACTGCACATCACCGGGGACAATCACCGAACCGGTGCCCATTGAATCTTTATGCTCTAGCGCTCCCTCCAGCACATAGGAGATGATTTCCATATTGCTGTGTGGATGAGCACCAAAACCGCGGCCTTTTGCTACGCGATCATCGTTAATCACCAACAAGTCAGAGAAGCCAACTTGTTTAGGGTCCCAGTAATTAGCAAATGAGAATGTGTGACGTGAATTCAACCAACCGTGATCACCTAATCCGCGTTGTTCAGAAAGACGTTGTTCAATCATGATGTGCTCCCTAACTCTCTGTTTTAAATGAGTGAAGCTGTGTTGCGCTTCGATAGAAAGAGATTACAGGTAAACCTATTTGCGCATCAATACTGCAAAGTGGCAATTACTGTCACATATAAGTGGACAATACTGACGCCGTGAGCCAAGCCGCGAGTTAATGCTAAGGTAAATGCAGGTCATTAACGTTAAGGAGAAATCAGCACGTGAATACTCACCCGATACGCCAGATTATTGAAGCATGCGACAAAGCTATCTCAGCGAAAGATTTTGATTCACTGATGACCTATTACGCGGAAGACGCCGCGCTAGTTATAAAGCCGGGCATGATTGCTCATGGAAAAGAGAGCATCAGGAAAGCCTTTATCGCCATCGCCGAACATTTTCAAGGTCAGCTGGTGGTAGAACAGGGTGAGATGCAGGTGATTGAGGGTGGCGGAACCGCGCTGGTTATCATGGAAACTGTGCTTCGATACCCTGATGATCAAGGTAAAACGCGGGAAACGACGCGTCGGGCAACGTATGTTTTCCGCCAGGAGAGCGATAATTGTTGGCGTTGCACTGTCGATAATTCCTACGGAACATCCTTGCTGCAGGGTGATGCTGATTAAATGGCTATTGTGGCTATAGCTCAAAAACTACAGCCACAAATCCTGCGATTACTGGCTGATGCATTGCCTCAAGGCGGCAATGGATGAGCTGATTCCCGCTTCAACCGACATGGTTAAATCTTCCATTTCTAAAGAGACCCAATCGTCATAACCGGTCATGCTCAGAACAGAGAAGAACTCCTTCCACCATTGAAGATCTTTACCGCATCCCACGGCAACGTAATTCCAGGTGCGCGTTTTAGTATCAGTTACGGGCTGATACTCCATTAAACCATCGACATCAGCCAATCCGCGCTCAATACGCGCATCCTTGCCGTGAACGTGGAATACAGCGCCTTCCAGTTTGCGTGCCGCTGCGATGGGATCGGCTCCCATCGCAATCAAATGGGAAGGATCAAGGTTCATCCCAATGATCTCATCTACCGCATGACGTAAACGCAGCAACGTCGATGGGTTATAAACCAGTTGAGACGGGAACTCTTCAATCGCAATTTTCTCTACGCCGTGCTGCTTTGCGTGTTGAGTAAATTTTTTCCACCACGGAATTGCCACCTCATTCCATTGATAATCAACAACGCCAGGCATGTAGTCGGGCCAGGAAACGGTAGAAGTGATCCAGTTTGGCACGCGATCCTCTGGTCCACCGCCCGGCAAGCCACTCATCATCACAATTTTCTTTACGCCCAGCTTTCCTGCCAACTCAACTGCGCGATAGCTACTTTGGGTGTGCTTCTCACCCAATTCACCCGGCGCGAGTGGGTTGCCCGAACAGTTTAACGCGACAATTTCTATATCACGCCTGGCCAGTTCCTCACGAAACTGACTGAGTTTTTCCGGGGAGGCCAGCAATTCCTCGGTGTTTACGTGTGGGCAAGATGACCAGCCACCAGCGGTCATTTCCACGCCAGAAATTCCGTAGCTTTTAACTTTATCCAGCATGGCTGGAAAAGAGAGATCGGCCAAAACATCGGTACATAATGCAAGTTTCATCATGATTCCTTATTCGTAATTAACCCAACTGGCGCCGTTATCCGCAGAGCGCACACAATTTTCGATCCAGCGCACGCCTTCAATCCCAGCATTGATGTCGGGATAGATCAGTGTTGCTAAAATCTCGCTGTCACCGCGCTGGGTTGCGTTAATGGCGAGAGCAAATTTCAGATAAATATTGGCCCAAGATTCGGCCAAACCTTCGGTGTGCAGTGCACCGAGACGTTCATCCGCCAGCGCGCTTTCATCGAGATACGGCATACCGTGATGCAGAATCTGATTAGGTTTGCCCTGCACTTCGTACTTCAGCTCGCCGGGGTTGTAATCGCTCCACTCAAGGCTGGCGTGTGAACCAATAACGCGAATACTTTGGCTGTCCATCGATCCGGCATTGATCGCCGATGCCCACATGCGCCCTACCGCGCCATTTTCGTAATGCATCAGCACCATGGCGTTATCCTCCAGCGGCGCGCGCGAAGGGATAAAACTCTGGCGATCGCACAGCAGGCTTTTGATCTTCAACGTCGGCAACACCAGTTGCGAGATGTAGAAGGTGTGAGTGGAAATATCACCCAGCACGAAAGAAGGCCCAGCGATTTTTGGATCGACACGCCACTTCTGTGCATCACTGAATTTATCGGCGCTGTCATTAGCGCTGAATCCGTGGGTGTATTGCAGCTCAACCATGCGCACGTCACCAATTTCGCCTTTAGCGATCATGGCGCGCATCTGCATCAACAGCGGATGACCAGAGAACCCGTAAGTGACGCCAACGATCAAGCCTTTCGACTCAGCCAGCGCTTTGATCGCTTGCGCTTCAACCGTGGTAAAGAACAGCGGTTTTTCACAGATGACGTGAATGCCCGCATTCAACGCAGCTTGGGCAATTTCATAGTGCGTGCCATTCGGCGTAGCGATGGTCACTACTTCAATGCCATCTTCGCGTTTGGCTTCTTCTGCCAGTAATTGCTGATAATTGTCGTAGCAGCGCTCGGGGGCGATGCCAAGATTGACACCAAACTCCCGCCCGCGTGCGGCATCAACGTCAAACGCGCTGGCGACCATTTGGTAGGCCGTATTATCGCGTAACGCACCCGAACGATGTTTGTAACCCACCTGGCTCAACCGTCCACCGCCAATCATTGCCCAACGCAGAGGACGCGGTATCTGTTTTTCACCGATTAACATGATGACTCCTTGTTTTTTTGCACTCGGGTGCATTTGTAGGGTTTAAAAAATGATAATTATTTGGTTTGGATAAACTGCGCATAGTTTTCTTTGGTCACAGTCTGATAAGGAATCATGTTGTAGGTCTGGGTTTTCTGCTTCTCCAGCATTTCATGCGTGACTTTCACCGCGCCGGTAGCTTGTCCTTTGGCATCCTGGAAAACCGTCACGATCATTTCGCCGTTCTTGATAAATTGCAGCCCATCCGGTGTGCCATCAATGCCGGCTACCAGTACATCTTTTCGTTTCGCTTGGTTCAGCGCCATGATGGCACCGATCGCCATTTCATCGTTATTTGCCACAATTGCGTTGATCGGCGTGCCGTTCAACAACCAGGTCGACACCACATCTACCGCTTCATTGCGCTGCCACTTGGCGGTTTGTTTCTCCACTACTTTCATATCTTTATGCTGTGCGATGACTTCTTCAACCGCACGAGTCCGTTCACGCGCTTCTTCATTTGAGAGTGCGCCCATCAGAATGGCGATGTTGCCGCGGTAGTTCATGATTTTTGCCAGCGCTTCAATCTGCATTTTGCCGCTTACCGCAGAATCGGAACCGACATACGCCATTGCGCCGCTTAATGGCACTTCAGGTTTACGGTTTACAAACACCAGCGGGATATTTGCCTTCTTAGCCGCATTAATCATCGGCAACACGCCTTGAGTATCGACCGGATTAAGGATGATGGCGTCAACGCCCTGATTGATAAAATCATCAACCTGCTGTGCTTGCAGCGCGACATCACCTTTGGCATCAGAAAACTGCCCTTTCAATCCTTGTATATCGAGCTCATGCACCATTTGGGTCCGTAAAATGGAGACAAAGTTGAGATCGAAGTTGGCTAATGCCACCCCAACCTGGTAGGTTTTTGCCTGGACGCTGACTGCAAACGTTAAGGTCAACCACATCAACAAACACAGAGTCTTTTTCATGATCGAATCCTGTAGGGTAAATTTTATTATTCGATTCGCTACGCCAAACATTGCCTGGGTAGTCATCCGCCTGTTCATGCCCGCCTTGCTTTAAATCGCGATACTGCACGCCTTAAACAACACGTATTAAATTCCTCATTCATTTTTGCACCCGGGTGCAAAAAAAGGGAAATAACGCCCTCACTAGCACGACATCTGTTCAGGGTTTCTCGTTGAGGTCGCCTATGAATGTGTAAGAGGCACAAAAAATAGTCAATTACCTTTCATTCAAATAGCGAGAGTTGATCACAAAATGCCTACATCTTGCACCCGATTGCAAAATTAATTGCAATCGGGTGCAAATATCAAACATACTCGCAACCTTATTAAGGAAAACGGCGCTTTTTGATCGGATAGTCTGCCAGGGTTTATTTTCTGCAGCGTTTCGCGTTCAATGCTGAGGAAATTCTTTAAACCTCTTGGACGCGTGCAGATGACCAAAGCAACAATTAAACGACATAAAGCCACTGCCAGCGATGTTGCCGCCAAAGCGGGCGTATCAAAATGGACCGTGTCGCGCGCTTTTACACCAGGAGCGTCAATCTCGGACAAAGCGCGTGACAGCGTGCTGGCCATTGCCAAAGAGCTGGGTTATCGCCCTAACCTGTTGGCGCGCAGCTTGTCGCAAAAGCGAACCCAGATCATTGGTGTCGTGATCGACGAATTAAAAAATCCGCACTCAATGTCGATGCTGGATGAGGTAACGCGTCAGCTCCAGACCCGCGGTTATATGGCCTTGGTGCTTAACATCACCGGCGAAAATTACCGTTCAGTGATGTCGCTGGCAGATCAGTTACAGGTCGATGGCATTTTGTTCCTCGGCACTGCGTTAACGCATGAACTGATCGCCATAGCTGAAGATATGCATAAAGTTCCGCTGGTGCAGGTCTGCCGTAACACCAACAGGCAAGGCATTGATGTTGTAAACACTGATGATTATCAAGCAGGCAGCCTCATCGCGCGCTTGCTGGTTGAGCAAGGTCATCAGCGATTTGGCTATATGTCCGGCCCCGGTGCGGAAGATGGTCATTTACAACGCAAAGAAGGCTTTCGCGATGCGCTGATGGCACAAAGTTTTGCGCTGGACGTTGAGCTGAATAGCGATCATTACGATCGTCAATTAGGTTATCGCGCCATGCAGAACTATCTGCTGGCGACACCGGTTGCTGAGCGCATTGAAGCGCTGTTTTGTGAGAACGATATTTTGGCGCTGGGCGCGATGGAGGCGCAGCGCGACACCGCACCGAATAACCGAATCGCGGTGGTGGGCTTTGACGATATCGATGAAGCGGCTGCGCCGGGTTGGCAACTGACCACCTACAGTCAGCGGCTGGATCGGCTAATGGCTGAAGCAATAAACCGCTTGATCGACGGTCAGGCGGCGGAAGATAGCGAGTGGCGACAGGGAGAATTGCGGATTCGACGCTCTCACCTGAAGCCTTAATCTAAGGAGGAGAGATGAAGTTGTCGTTACACGGTGTTTCTGTTTGGTACAGCAATGCCGTCACTCAGTTACGTATCGCCCGCGATGCCGGATTTACTGGCCTGGAATTACTGCCGGAACATCTGTTCCGCTATCTCGAAAACGGGGGAAGCTATACACAATATCGCCAACTCATGACGGAATATGGCATAGAGATCACCTGTATCAACGCGTTGAAACGTATCGGTCGCCATCAGCCGGAAGAACGCGCTGCCCTGCTGCAGGAAGCTGAAAAAATCTGTCAGGCCGCTGTTGAGCTGGGCTGTCCGGTGGTGCAAATAATGGCGTTGAATGAACTTGATCATCTCTCCGAATCGGAACGTAATGCGATTCTTCGTGACAACATCTCAGCCATTGCCGATATCGGACAACCGCTTGGCATCAAATTCCAGATTGAAGTCGTCGCCTTCACCCCCTTTAATTCACTGCAGCAAGGTCTGGATATGATCACGTCCTGCGGAAAGGATAATGTCGGCTTGGTGATAGATTTCTGGCATCTGCATGCGGGCGGCAATACGCGTCCCGAAGAAGTGGCGCAGATGGATGTGAATCTGATCTACGGCATTCATTTCTGTGATGGCCGCGCCGCACGCGAAGGCGAAGCCTGGGATGAATGGGTGCAACGCGACTACGAACCCGGCCAAGGCGATGTGGATATTCATAGCTGGCTTAATGCGGTGCGTGCCACCGGCTTTGACGGTGTCTGGACGCCAGAATGGTTGAGTCCACATGCCTGGGAAAGGGATCTCTTTGAGATTGGCCAAACCAGTATGCAAAGCCTGAAGCAGTACGGCATCACTGTTTAATTAAAACGTTTGATATGAAAGCTGCATAACTAAAAACGCCGCGGCAGCGCGGCGTTAGTGGCCAAGCTAAAAGCTGAAGAGTTGTACAGTATGTCGCTTGAACCCCTTCTCAACGCGGATCATATGCCCCCATTTATTTGAAAAGCATGCTGTTATGCGCGGCAAGAATCTCTTCTTAATTGCGCATTTCACTTCGTGTTTGTTACTCCAGGTATCTCAACGAGGTGAATGTTTTGCTGCCCGTTCATCAAGGCAGCCGAAATATTTTGTAAAAAATTCCCACTTTCGAATTTAAGCTGCGCATCACGAAATCTCCGTTTTGTACCAAACTTAAAAAAACAAAACAGGACCTGCGGAGCATTATGAAAGAGCAAAATCGTACTATCGGCATTGCACCTTATGGCGGTTCAGCTGGCGGATGGGGTGCGTTAAAAGCAGTGGCAGACGCGATTCGCGGTCAGATGTCTGTGAAGCAAGATGTCATTGCGTTGTTCAAAGTCAATCAGCCCCAGGGTTTTGATTGCCCCGGCTGCGCCTGGCCCGATCCTCAACATGCCTCTTCATTTGAATTTTGTGAAAACGGCGCAAAAGCGGTTTCATGGGAAGCCACCAGCAAACGTACCACGCCAGAATTTTTTGCTGCCCATACGGTTAGCGAGTTGTGGGAGCGCAATGCGTTTGAGCTGGAAGGTGAAGGTCGCTTGACCCATCCAATGAAATACGATGCGGCGTCCGATACTTATCAGCCCATCGAGTGGGAAACAGCTTTTAAAGAGATTGGTGAGCATTTGCGCAGCTACGAGGATCCCAACAGCGTTGAGTTTTATACCTCTGGGCGCGCTTCAAATGAAGCTGCCTTTCTCTGGCAGCTGTTTGCTCGCGAATATGGCACCAATAACTTCCCGGATTGTTCAAATATGTGCCATGAACCCACCAGCGTTGGCTTGCCTGAATCCATTGGCGTCGGCAAAGGCACCGTTGAGCTGAGCGATTTTGATCATTGCGATCTGGTGCTCTGTATTGGTCATAATCCCGGCACCAACCATCCGCGCATGTTAGGTACCTTACGTGAAGTTTCAAAGCGCGGTGCGACCATCGTCGCGATCAATCCCTTGCGCGAGCGCGGGCTGGAACGCTTTACCTCACCGCAAAGCCCGATTGAAATGCTCTCTATGAGTTCAACCGAACTGGCTTCGACGTATTACAAGGTTCGCGTAGGCGGCGATGCGGCGATGCTGAAAGGTGTGATGAAAATCTTGCTGACCATGCACGAAGCGGCACTGGAAAAAGGTGAAGCGGGTGTTATCGACAGCGCGTTTATTGAAGAGCATACCCAAGGATTTGATGCGCTAAAAGCGGATTTAGATGCCACAAACTGGGATCACATCCTTAAAGTTTCCGGTATGGAGCGCGAAGAGATTCAACACATTGCGCGGCTCTACGCCAATGCTGAACGCACTATCATCTGTTACGGCATGGGGATCACCCAGCATCAATATGGCACTCAAAATGTGCAGCAAATCGCTAACCTGCTGCTGCTTCGTGGCAACATAGGAAAAAAAGGCGCAGGTATTTGCCCGTTACGGGGTCACTCCAATGTGCAGGGTGATCGCACCGTGGGTATCACTGAAATTCCTCCGCAATCGCTGCTCGACAGCATTGAAAAGGTTTTTGGCTTTAAGCCACCACAGGAGCATGGCCACGGCGCCGTGGCGGCGATTCAGGCGATGCGTGATGGACATACCAAAGCCCTGCTTTGTTTGGGGGGGAATCTGGCTGAAGCGATTTCTGATCCACAAGTGACTTTTCCCGCCATGCGCAAACTGGATTTAGTGGTGCACATGGCAACGAAACTTAATCGCTCACACCTGCTGCTGGGCAAACACAATTATCTGTTGCCGGTGATTGGCCGCACTGAAACCGACATACAAGCCTCTGGCGCGCAGAGCGTGACGGTAGAAGATTCGATGTCGATGGTGCACGCCTCACGCGGCTCGCTGAAACCCGCCTCTCCACTGCTCAAATCTGAACCGGCGCTGGTAGGAGAACTGGCGATGGCAACCTTGCCGAATAGCGTGGTTGACTGGAAAAAAATGATTGGCGATTACAGCTTTATCCGTGATGCCATCGAAGCGGTGTTTCCTGCATTTGAAAACTTCAATGAGCGGGTAAAAAAACCCGGCGGATTCCGCCTGCGTAACACGGCATCGGAGCGCGTCTGGAACACACCTTCAGGAAAGGCACAGTTCAAGGTGATGCAGGGAATAAACGAAGATCCCCGTTCACTCCACTGCCACGACCTGGTGCTCACCACGCTGCGCAGCCACGACCAATACAACACCACTTTATATGGTCTCAATGACCGCTATCGCGGCGTAACTGGGCGGCGTGATGTGCTGTTTATCAATGCCGATGAAGCAGAAAAACGTCAACTGCGCGTCGGCGATCAGGTCAACATCGTGGCCCTGGATCCTGAAGGTAAACCAACCTCGCGGAAAATGGCCAATTTGACCATAGTGGTGATCGATATGGCGCCGGGTTCTGTCGGAGCTTACTATCCAGAAGCAAACGTATTGGTGCCGTTAGACAGTCACGATACGCAGAGTGGCATTCCCGCTTACAAAAGTATTCCCATCGCTTTAGAACAGGTAAAAGTCCCGGCTGAAACGTCAGACGGTACGCTGCGTTAAGCCAACTCAACGGCGCTGAAATTGACATCTTTTTCAGCGCCGTTTTTGCGCATTTTTCACCGCAGGCAAACAACTTTTGCGGAATAGTCTATGATTTTTCTACGTATGCTGCTTGTGGTCGAGGCACCCTAAAATCGCCTCATCCTCACCCCGAGGATATGCCACCTTTAGGCTACCAGAGCCGCGCCGGTCCACCCCGGCAACAACATACCGGTAAACAAGTTTTACGTTCGCATGACCCGAACCCATAACTGTCCAGGCGGTTCGCTGACCGACGCCAGCGTTTAGTTCATCGTAGAGAAGAGAGAGTTCTGACCTACCGCATCAACCAGGAAACAGTCGAATATTGTCTCCTGTCGTACTCGTGAGCGAGTGATCGCATTGAAATACACATGCTGTATTGCGTGAAAATCGGCATATTTGATGGAGAGGGAAGAATGGTAAACAGTAATGGTTTTCAAATCTTAGCGGGAGATAGTCATCTTCTCGGGGCCAATTATGATGGTAAAGGCGTTAATTTCGCTCTCTTTTCAGCCACTGCGGAGCGCGTTGAGCTTTGTCTCTACGATCCCAGCGGTAAAGAGGAGATTGCCAGGCTGGATCTGCCCGAGTTTACCCATGAAGTCTGGCATGGTTACATACCGGGCCTGAAGCCAGGTGCGTTATACGGTTATCGCGTTTATGGCCCTTTTGACCCGGAAAATGGTCACCGTTTCAATCCTAACAAGTTGTTACTTGACCCGTATGCACGTGAGATCGCGGGCGATATTAAGTGGGATGAATCGCACTTCGCTTATGACCTGCTCCATGAAGACAAAGACCTCACTTTTGATACGCGTGACAGCGCGCCTTTTATGCCGAAATGTCGCGTTATCGATCCTAATGAGTTTGACTGGCAAGACAAAAACCGCCCAAACGTGCCGTGGTCCAAAACCATTATCTATGAAACCCATGTAAAAGGTTTTACCCAGCTCAATTCCGCCATACCACCCGACCTTCGCGGCACCTACGACGGTATGAGCCACAAATCCACCGTCGACTACATCAAAAGCCTTGGGGTTACTTCGGTTGAGCTGCTGCCCATTCACGGCTTCCCCGATGATCAGCATCTTCTCGACAGAGGTTTGAAAAACTTTTGGGGCTATAACACGCTCGGTTTCTTCGCGCCCGCCTCTCGCTATTTTGGCCCTCGGGGCATTCAGGGATTCCGCGATATGGTGCGGGCTTTCCATGATGCAGGCATCGAAGTCATTCTTGACGTGGTTTACAACCATACGGCTGAAGGCAATGAACTTGGCCCAACGCTGTCATTCAAAGGGATTGATAACTTTTCTTATTACCGCACCTTGCCCGATCAACACCGTTATTACATCAACGATACCGGAACCGGCAATACCGTGAACATTTCACATCCTCGGGTGCTGAAACTGGTGATGGATTCGCTGCGTTATTGGGCAGAATCGATGCATATCGACGGATTCCGCTTCGATCTCGGCACCATTCTGGGTCGTGAGCCGGAAGGCTTTAACCCGCGCGGCGGCTTCTTCGATGCGATGATGCAGGATCCCGTGCTGTCCAAACTGAAGTTGATTGGCGAACCCTGGGATATCGGCCCAGGCGGTTATCAGGTAGGCAGCTTCCCGCCAGGTTGGGCTGAATGGAACGACCAGTACCGCGACACGGTGCGTGAATACTGGAAAGGCAACAATGTCTCGACAGATTTTGCCACCCGCTTGCTCGGTTCCGGCGATCTTTATGATCAGCGTGGACGCCGACCTTGGGCCAGCGTCAACTTCATCACCGCTCATGATGGTTTTACACTTAACGATCTGGTTTCGTATAACGACAAGCACAACGAAGCCAACGGCGAAGATAATAACGACGGCCATAATGACAATCGCTCTTATAACTACGGCGTTGAAGGCCCGACGGATGACGAAGCGATCAATGCGGTGCGAGAACGTCAGAAACGCAATTTCCTTGCAACGCTGCTGTTTTCCCATGGCACGCCAATGTTATTGGCTGGCGATGAGTTTGGTCGCAGTCAGATGGGCAACAACAACGGTTATTGTCAGGACAGCGAAATCTCTTGGGTGCATTGGGATAATCTGCCGGAATCTGCGGAAGCGCTGCGCAATTTTACTCGTCAGGCGATCAAACTTCGTGCGGAACAGCCACTACTACGTCGCGAAAACTGGCGCGATGGCATGGATATCAAGTGGTTTAATGCGGGCGGTGGATTCCAGTTGCCTGAGCAATGGGACGAAGGAACCACGCTCGGCGTCTATTTAGGCCGGGCAGATCTTCAGGCCGAGGAAGGCGTCTGGCACGACGTGTTAATGCTGTTTAATCCATTTGAAGGCGTTGTACCCTTCCGTATCCCGCAGTTTGGCGAAGGCGGTTGGGTACTTGAGCTTTCAACCTCCGATACCGTAAAACCTGGCATTGTTATTACTCGAGAAAAGGATTTCGATCTCGAAGGCCGCAGTATTGCGCTGTTCAGAAGAGAATAAAACCGCTCAGGAATTAGGCTAAAAAAGGGGCAGCGCAGTAATAGCGCTGCCCCTTTTTCATTTCAACGTTCTCTGCCGCCAAACCGAAATTCTTTTTTAAACTGGCAAAAGTAAAACGATCGGTTTACTTTTAAAGTATGGACAAAAGAAACGATATTTTACGCGCAGCAGAGCGGTTGTTTTACAACAACGGTTTCCATGCCACCAGCACAGACCATATCTGTAGCGAAGCGAACGTCTCAACGCGTACGCTTTACCGCTATTTCCCCTCCCGCGAAAGCCTGACTGCTTCTGTGATGGAGCAGCGTAAAAACCGCTTTTTCTCAGCGCTCTATCCGGCCGAGCATGTGGAAGCGATTGACCAACTTTTTCGAGAGCTGAAGCGGTGGATGGATGAGAACGGCGCTCAGGGGTGCTTCTTTGTCAAAGCCTGGGCTGAATATGCTGAGCACGACATGACGCTGGCAGCGCTGGCATTGGACTATCGCTATATGCTGCGTCATTACATCGCCGCCTGCATCAATCACTCTCATGGTGTAAACCGCGAGGCACTGATCAATGTGATTTGGATTTTGTTTGAGGGGGCTTCTACCACAGCGCTGTTAACAGGTTCGCAAGCCGCGTTGGATGCAGGTCATGCCGCTGCTCTGCTGATGAAAAAAAGCGGAGAAGTGCAGTGAGAACGTCTTTGGCGCTAGGGATCACCGGCTTTTCGTTGATAGCCGTAACCTACGGCATGGCCCGGTTTTCATGGGGGCTTATGATGCCTTCAATCGCAGAGGACATTCCTTTTACACCACGGTTATCCGGCGTTATTGCTGCATGCAGTTATCTGGCTTATTGCCTTTCGGTGGTCGGCGCTTCTTTTTTGGTTTCACGCTTCGGTCCACGATTACCTGCCGTCATCGCCGCCCTGTGCGCAGCTGCGGGAATGCTGTTGCTCGCTGCTTCACACTCTCCCGTTATGTTAGCCAGCGGGCTTTTCATTGCTGGATTAAGTTCAGGACTGGCATCGCCTTCCCTTGCCAGTGCTGTTACGCGCACCGTCGCTGAAAATAAACAGGCGATGGTAAACACGGTTATTAACGCAGGAACAGGCGCAGGCATTATTTTGACAGTGCCAGTGTTGGCCTTTGTACCTGGCGGATGGCGCATCGCTTGCGTGGTCTTTGGCGTAATGGCGGTTTTATGTCTGTTACCTGCGATTCGCTATCTTCCCGCCGAGCGACTGAAGGCCAGTCCAGATCATAACCGTGGACATCAATGGCTTTTACGCGCGCCAATGAAATGTCTGATCATCATTGCCTTTATCAGCGGCATGAGCAGTGCAGCATGGTGGAATTTTGGCCCGGATATTTTGCGTAATCATCTTGGCGTGAACCCACACCTTAGCAGTCTGCTTTGGCTGGTGAGCGGAGCCGCAGGAATAGCCGGTGTTATGACCGGGCCCGCAGCGCGTTACCTCAGCATGAAACAAATTTACCGCCTTTCTCAACTCTCTATGGCGACTCCGCTGCTTTTATTGGCATTAAGCCACACCTTTTCAGGCTGGCTATATCCTGCTGTCGCGCTTGGTGGCGCAGGTTACGTCACGTTATCGGGTGTCTTGCTGGTTGTTGGCGCTTCAATAACGAAAGATTCACCCGCTGCAGGAGTGGGCGTTGCCTTCTTCATGCTGGCATTAGGACAGATTGCAGGCACCGCAATTTTTGGTCTGTTCTATGCCCAGGCTGGCGCTGCGCCTACGCTCATCGGATTCGCTTCACTCGCCTTGCTCATGCTGTTTCTGCCGCCAAAAGAACACAGATAAGGGCCCGACACTGATCCCGCGATGCTACTGATGTGTTGACATACCGTTGGCTTTACCTCTGCCAGCACAGCATTTTACTTCCTGCATCTTAGTCTATGATTATTCTTCGTATGCTGCCTATAGCCGAACCATTGAACCGGATTTTACTGACCAATTTCGGCATACAGATCGCGCGTAGCTGCTCTGACTAATGACGCTTGCATCAGCGGAACGACAACCGCGTGATGTCGTCTTTTGCTTACATCTGCATATAAAGAGGCAATCGCATGGAGTCAAAATCATTTACTAAAAGTTGGGGCGCCGAATATGTGGGTGCAGATACCGTTCGCTTTCGCCTGTGGGCGACAGGTCAGGACAATGTCACGCTCAGGCTTTCGGGCAAAGACCAGTCGATGAATCCCGTCGGCGACGGTTGGTTTGAATTGCAGGCCAGCGGCGTTTCACCTGGCGCGGAGTATAACTTTGTTCTCGCTGACGGAACTGTGGTACCCGATCCCGCTTCTCGCGCCCAAAAGGCCGAGGTCAACGGCCCATCCCTGGTGATTGATCCCTCCCAATACAGCTGGCAAAACCGTGACTGGAAAGGACGTCCGTGGGAAGAAACGGTGGTTTATGAAATGCATTTCGGCACTTTTACGCCGGAAGGCACATTCCGCGCGGCTATCGAAAAACTGCCCTATCTTGCCAATCTCGGTATCACCATGCTTGAGGTTTTACCGCTTTCGCAGTTCGGCGGGAATCGTGGCTGGGGCTATGACGGCGTACTTCTTTACGCACCGCATTCCGCCTATGGCACCCCGGACGATTTCAAAGCCTTTGTCGATGCAGCACATGGACAAGGCCTTTCAGTGGTGCTGGATATTGTGCTTAACCATTTTGGGCCCGAGGGCAATTATCTGCCGCTTCTTTCACCTGACTTCTTCCATAAAGAACGCATGACGCCTTGGGGTGCTGGCATTGCTTATGATGTTGATGCGGCCCGCCGCTATATGGTGGAGGCGCCGCTCTACTGGCTAAAAGAGTATAATCTTGATGGCCTTCGCTTTGATGCCATCGATCAGATCGAAGATACCTCTGAGAAGCATGTGCTGATTGAAATCGCCGAACGTATTCGGGCAGAAATAACCAGCCGGCCCATTCATCTGACGACCGAGGACAGCCGCAACGTTATCTTTTTGCATCCTCGCGATGACGAGGGTTCAGCTCCGCTGTTTACCGGCGAATGGAACGATGATTTTCACAATGCTATCCATGTCCTGGCTACGGGCGAAACCCACGCCTATTACCAAGATTTTGCCGAAGCACCGGAAAAGTTGGTTGCACGCGTTCTGGCAGAGGGCTTCGCCTATCAAGGTGAGATTTCAGCACAGTCGGGCGAAAAGCGCGGTGTAAAAAGTAGCGGCCAACCACCGGTCGCTTTTGTAGACTTTATCCAGAATCACGATCAGGTTGGCAACCGTGCTCAGGGCGAAAGGCTGATTGAATTGGCTGGCGCTGAACGCACACAAATCCTGTTGGCATCCCTGTTACTGTCGCCGCACATCCCGCTGCTGTTTATGGGTGAAGAGTATGGTGAAACAAATCCTTTCCTGTTTTTTACCGATTTTCACGGCGATCTCGCCAAAGCCGTGCGTGAAGGCCGCGCAAGAGAATTTCAGGGACATGCAGGCCATGAAGGGGAAAGCGTGCCCGATCCAAATGCCGAGACTACGTTTGAAATGTCGAAGCTGGATTGGCAGAAACCAGACAGCGAAGCGGGTAAAAAGTGGCTGGCGCTGACCAGTGAGTTATTGGCGTTGCGCCAGATACATATTGTGCCGCTGCTTTCTACTGCGGGCGGTGAGTCCGGCAACGTTGTGAAAACCGCAAAAGGGTTAGTCGCTGTAACCTGGACTTTCCCGAATGGCACGTTGTCGATCGCGTTCAATATTGGCGAGCAATCCCAGCCGCTTCCCGAACAACCCGGCCAGATCCTTTTCGCCTGGCCGAAAGCTGAAACGGAACTGCCGCCAAATTCAATCATTGTCCGCCTGGCTTCGGGAGACGCAGCGTGAAGATACCAACCGCCACTTATCGAATTCAGTTTCGCAATGGCATGACCTTTGATCGTGCTGCGGGTCTTGTCCCCTACTTAAAACGCTTGGGCATCAGCCATCTCTATGCTTCGCCAATTTTCACCGCGACATCGGAGTCCACTCACGGCTATGACGTGACCGATGCGAATGAAATTGAGCCTGCTATTGGCGGCCGCGCAGGTTTTGACCGCCTGGTAAAAGCGTTAAAAGCGGCTGATATTGGGCTGATTATCGATATTGTCCCGAATCATATGGCCGCCTCGCTGGAAAATGCCTGGTGGCATGATGTTATTGAAAAAGGTGAAAACAGCCGCTACGCACAACATTTTGATATTAATTGGTCGCGGCGACTCACCTTACCGGTGCTTGGCGATACCTTTGAGACGGTGCTGGAAAACGGCGAAATCGCGCTAAAACCCGATCCGAAAACCGGTAATCCAAGCTTCGCCTACTATGAAAACTTTTTTCCTCTCGCCCACGAAACCTGGCAAGGTCGCGAGTCAGAGACTTTGCAACTTACTGACAAGGCAGAAATCGCCACACTCCATGAACAGCAGCCTTATCGATTAATGTCATGGCGTGATGCGCCGCGTGACCTTTCCTATCGACGCTTCTTTGAAGTCACCGGGTTGGTCGGCGTGCGGGTTGAAGATAAAGCTGTTTTTGATGATACGCATCGGCTGATACTTGAACTGGTTCATACAGGCGCAGTCGATGGATTGCGGGTTGATCATGTGGATGGTTTGGCTGATCCCAAGGCGTACCTTGATCTGCTTCGTCAGGAGGCTGGCGCTGACTGTTACATCACGGTCGAGAAGATCCTTGGCGAAGGTGAACACCTACCCGATGATTGGCCCATTTCTGGCACAACCGGTTACGAATTTATTGCCTCACTTTCCCACGCGCTGGTGGATGGCGAAAAGCTCACCGCCTTGCGTAAAGCGTATGTTGATGTCGTGGGCAAGCCGGTTGATATGGAGGCTGAACTGCGTGCAGCAAAGCTTCTGATGGCGGACAAGAATTTCGAGGGCGAATTTACCACGCTACTCACCCTCGCCCTATCAATAGCAGAAACTGCAAAACTCACGCTAGAGGAGAAAGCCGTACGATCCGCCCTGCGCGAGCTGTTAGTGGCTTTCCCGGTTTATCGCACTTATGGTACGAAGCAATCGCTACCGCCAGCCAGCCAGGACAGGCTGCAAAAGGTGGTCGAGAAAGTTAAAACCAGCGTCAACGCACCCGATCCTCAGGCACTCGATTTCCTGACCCATATTCTTACTGGCGAGATCGCTGAAGAAGCCTTAAGCGAGGCGGCTAACTTTCGTATCCGTTTCCAGCAGTTAACGGGACCGTTGATGGCGAAATCAGTAGAAGATACGCTGTTTTATCGTCAAAACATGTCGTTGGCGTTGAATGAAGTGGGTGCAGAACCGTTGCCACGCGCCTTCTCGCCTGATCACTTTCATGCTGAGATGAAAACGCGGCTGGAACGTCAGCCAGATGCACTTTCAAGCACCTCAACGCATGACACTAAACGCGGCGAAGATGCGCGGGCGCGGCTTTATACCCTAACCGAAGCGCCTGAGCTGTGGGCAGAATGCGTCGCCCGTTGGCGCCAGCTGAATCAATCCAACGTTAGCCAGCTTGATGATGGAGCCGCACCGGAACCTGCGGTTGAATGGATGCTGTATCAGGCGCTGGCTGGCGTTTGGCCTGCTATCCTGCAGCCAGACGATAACGCTGGCCTGGAGGCGCTTGAGAAGCGGTTTCTGGCTTATGTAGAAAAAGCGTTGCGGGAAGCGAAACGTCGCACCAACTGGGGCGATGGCAACGAAACCTATGAAAAAGCAGTGCTCGACTATGCACGCCACCTGCTCGCTTCCGCTAATCAAGCCTTCCTGAAGGATTTTAGCGCGTCTATGCAGCCTTTCATTCGCGCGGGTTTAGTTAACAGCCTGACGCAGTCGGTGATAAAACTCACTGCGCCGGGCGTGCCTGATATCTATCAAGGCTGTGAGGCGCTGGATTTCAGCCTTGTTGATCCGGACAATCGGCGCGAACCCGATTTCGCCACGCTAGAGCAGCAGCTAAACGTTGATCAGAAGCTGAGTGCTTTCACTGAGCAAAGCGTGTTCAGCGGTGAGCTAAAACAACACGTGATTGCAACGTTGTTACGCTGTCGTCAGGAAACACCAACGCTGTTTCGTCAGGGTGACTATTTGCCGCTGATCGCCAAAGGTAAAAAAGCGGAACACGCGTTGGCCTTTGCGCGCCTTGACGGCGACGATGCGCTCATTGTCATCGTCCCTCGCCTCGTCTTCAAAGGCATTGAGCAAGGACTTATGCAGCCGAACATAGAGCACTGGGCAGAGACAGAGATCGCTTTGCCTGAACAGCTTGCCAACCGGCACTATCACAATGTTCTCAACGGAGAAGCGCTGTTGCTGGAAGACACTCTTAAATTGGAAACGTTTAAAGAGCGGCCTTCGGTCGTCATTCTTCGTGGATGATCCGTTCTGACTGATCACTGAAAGAATAATCTTTAGCTGATAACCCTCTTAAAGCCGATACGCACTGTGTCGGCTTTTTTACATCATGTTGTTGTGAAATTTCATTTAACACCAAAGGGGTTCTACGCCGGAACCACCGAAATTTCCGTTTCCCCAGTTTCAGCCCGGCGACCAGCACATCCAGATCAATAATTTCATTGCTGTTCTGGAAGATATAATGCCCATTCAGCAAAATGTGCTGCCAGGCCAGCTTCTGTCCGTCAACGGCACCATAAAGCGTCTCTGGATCAAACGAATAGAGTGGAAAAACCGTCAGGGCCTCTATGGCATCGGTGATACAGTCATTGGTCGTGAGCAGTGATGCCAGGTGGCGGTACTGTTCATATGTAATTTCCAGTACAGGGAACGGTATATCGCTGATTCTCGCCATGACATGATTGTCATGATTCATCACATGGAACAACCGGAAATAATGTATTTCCTGATTGAACCGGTATTCGAGCACGCGGGCACACTTGAAGCGCAATAGTCGTCTGATTCCGGTATAGCAAACATCATCACTCGGATGATCCGATAACCATGATTCAATCACTAAAGAAATTTCTACTGTGGCAACTCAGGTTTTTATCATCGCTGTACGGGTCTGTGATTCTCACGATTATTTTCGCACTGCTTCAGGGGTATTTTTTCCCTGATAGCCCTGTCTGGCCTATAGGCGTATTCGCCATAGTTATGATTGTTATTTTTACGCGTTACTGTAAATGGTGAAAGCGTGAATATCACATTTATTTAAATCATCACTAATAAGGAAATTACATGTCTACTCCCGCTCATTTATGGCTTGAAGATGAAAACGGATCGTCGATTGTTGGCAGTTGTTTAATGCCCCTGCGTTTGGGTTCCATCGAATTAAAATCATTTTCGCATGGTGTATCCATTCCAGTAGATCCCAGCTGATGCAAACTTACCGGAACGCGCGTTCATAGCCCGATCACGATAGTGAAAGAATTTGACCAAACGACACCTATTCTGTATCGCGCCGTATGTGAAAGCCGCACACTGAAAAAAGCAACGTTCAATATATTACCTTTCAAAGTTTGAAGGAGACCTGATACGGCTGCGTACCCGCGAAGGTATGGCCATCGCATGAACAAAAGGGAAACTGCGAGGGAAATACCAAAATTGTCTGATAAGCAGCAAAAAGCGCTTTGCAGGATGCACGGAAGCGGCGAATATTCAATCAGCGGTTTGGCTGAATTATTTCCCGTTTCACGACCTACTGTTTACCGGATGCTTTGCCGTGGGCAAAAATGAACAACTGGACTTACTGAAAATGAACAAGGAGCGGTTATGTACAACAATAATGAAGTCATCAATTATTTGCAGGCTAATAAAATTCTCGCACTAAAGCTCGACCATGAATTAGCGGGCGTAGGAAAAGCTGTATCAAATCAGATTGAAACGATCGGCGCAGGTGCAACGCGTGCGCTGTATTACTTGAGCGCGCAGGGGCGTTTACGTACTCAGAATCAGAGACAAATATTGCAGACATTATCACCAGGATGATTCGATAACGATGTTTAGCCTTATTAAAAGATTCTTTAAGCGAGTGTTTACGTCTCTTGTCGGCCTTTATGCTCCTCAGGCAATAATAATTACATATGCGCTGGTGCAGATAAATTTTTTTCCTGCTGTCCCGCTTTGGTTTATACCGGTGTTCGCTGTCTTTGTAATATATATTTTTAGTCGATATGTGAAATGGTAACTTCTTAAAACGAGTAAACCTAAAATTTATTTATAAGGAAATAGTATGTCTACACCCGCCCACTTATGGCTTGAAGATGAAAACGGATCGCCGATTGTTGGCAGTTGTTTAATGCCCCTGCGTTTGGGTTCCATTGAATTAAAATCATTTTCGCATGGTGTAACCATTCCAGTAGATCCCAGCTGGGGCAAACTTACCGGAACACGCGTTCATAGCCCGATCACGATAGTGAAAGAATTTGACCAAACTACACCTATTCTGTATCGCGCCGTATGTGAAGGCCGCACACTGAAAAAAGCAACGATCAAGATGTACCGAATACTGGAATCAGGTAATGAGGCAGAGTATTTCAATATCATTCTGAAAAACGTCAAGTTCACAACGGTTGCGCCATTCCTGTCTCCTAACGGTATGAGTAGTACCCACCTTGAAACGCTCGAATTGCGTTATGAGGTGATTACCTGGAACTATACGGAAGGAAATATTATCTATCGTGATACATGGAACGATCGTTGTTGTGCCTGATAACAGAGGGAATCACTGGCCGGAATCATCGGAATACACAGCGCTCTCCCGTGGGAAAAATGAAAAACTGGATTTAATGAAAATGAACAAGGAGCGGTTATGTACTACAGCAATCAAGTTATCACTTATTTGCAGGCTAAGCGGGCTGAGGCGTTTAAAGCACAATGGGTATCGGATAGTGAAATTGCAGACATCATTACCAGGATGATTCGATAATAATGATGAACATTATTAAAAGGTTTTTCAGTCGGATAGTCAGGTCATTGATTTCGGATTATAGCCCGGCAGTGCTGACAATAATATTCGCTTTGGTTCAGGATTTGTTATTCCCGGACAGCCCAATCTGGCTTATACCCTTATTTTTTGTGTTTTTGATGGTTATTTTATCGATCTATGAAATTGTAAAGTCCAAACGTTAGCATTATCTAAAATTTATTTATAAGGAAATTACATGTCTACACCCGCACATTTATGGCTTGAAGATGAAAATGGTTCTCCGATTGTTGGCAGTTGTTTAATGCCACTGCGCTAGGGGTCTATCGAGTTAAAATCATTCTCCCACGGTGTAACTATTCCTGTGGATCCGAGCTGGGGAAAACTGACAGGCACGCGAGTTCACCGCCCTATCACGATAGTGAAGGAGTTTGATCAGACAACACCACTCCTGTACCGCGCTGTCTGTGAAGGTCGAACCATGAAGAAGGCGACAATCAAGATGTACCGTATTCTGGAATCGGGCATTGAGGACGAGTATTTCAATATCATTCTGGAAAACATCAAAATCACGACGGTTTCCCCTTACCTTGCCCCTAATGGCATGAGCAGCACCCATCTTGAAACACTCGAATTGCGTTATGAGGCGATTACCTGGAAGTATACGGAAGGAAATATTATCTATCGTGATTCATGGAACGATCGTTGTTGTGCCTGATAACGAAGGAAATGAGGTAGATGTCTCCTCTGAGACTACCGAGGAGAGAAAATGATCGATTTAACCTCGGAACAGCGACAGCTGGCGAATATAGTTCATGATTATGCTATCCACTTTGCCCTGACAGAAATGGCGCTGCTCAGTTATTGCAAGGCTGTTATGACTATATAGATGTCTTTAAACGGGTGATAGACAGCGCTTCAAAAGTCCAGATGGACTACATTTGCCTGCAATACCCTGGATATTTTCGCTTTGCAAAATGGATGTAAAGGCTGAAAAAGGGTATTGCTGATGGAGTCATTGAAGTGTCGAAAGATCACTAAAAACAACGGGCCGGAATTTTCGGCGGTTCCGGTGTAGAACACCAAGAGGGTGAAAAAGATGATTGTCAGAACCTGGCATGGATGCGTTCCGCTACATCATGCAGAAGGCTTTGCAAGGCATTTAGCGTTGACGGGCGTTGAACATTCTAAAAACACACCAGGAAATTTAGGCGCCTTTGTTCGACGTGAAACACAGGGCGACTGGGAACATTTCTTTCTGGCGACTTACTGGAGAGATATAGAGGCGGTAAAAGCCTTTGCAGGCGAGGATTATCATGTCGCCGTTACCTATCAGGACGACGAACAGTTTGCGCTGCTTTCTGATCCTTATGTTTTTCAGCATAGCGTTGAGTCTGTTTCTGCGCTTTAAGCACGGCAAAAAGGTGGCAAGTTTCATCACCTGCCACCTTTCTTAGGCTTATTTCAGATTAATACGCGCCACACTGTCTGGACCTTTAGTTGAATTGTCTTCGTTAAAATCCTGCTTAACAGACACATACAACGTTTGCCCATCTTCGGAAACCAGCAAACTATTGGGATGGCTTTCGAATGACCAGCTGTTTTTCACAGCGTAGGTTGTCGCATCCAGTTGAAGCACTTTTTTCGACTGGCGTTGGCTAATATAAATTTCATTGCGTTTGGCATTAAATTTAATCCCTAATGCATCACCTGAAATACGTTTGATCACCTTGCCGCTGTGCTCATCAAATACCAGCGTGGTTTTGGCTTTGGAATCATCAGTCACAAACAGACGCCCGGTCGCCGGATCTTCTGCCAGATTGACGAACAGATATTCTTTACCGTCGTCAGGAGCCCAGCGTTTTACAATCTTGTGCGTGTGCGGATTAATAACCTGAATAACGCCGCCACCGGTTGCTGCATAAATACGATCTGTTACCGGTGAGTACGTGATGCCTGTCACCCATTTACCTGCATTTTTGATTCGCGTTTTCAGGGTCATTGTTTTGGCATCAACCACCCAAATCACCGCCGGATCGCTTACGCCACCAATATACAGTTGCCCTTGATGTAGGAAGATTTCACGCGCACCCATGGGATCGCCATCTTTGTCTTTTTCACTGAACATCAGGCGCTGTAAGACTTTGCCGCTTTTCGCATCCACTTTGGAGATGCCACCATCCAACGTATTGGTGACATAAAACAGGCTGCCGTCTGGCTCTACCGCCATCGCAAAATTTTTCAGGTCGGTATGCGTTTCGCCTTTGGTCTCCAGAGTGGCGGGATCGAGACGATAAAGCATACCGCCGTTAACATCTTTAAACCCTTGGGCACTGGCAACAAACAGCGCGTTGGCGGCAGATGAATAGGTCATTTCATACAGCCCGTCCCCAATAACACGTTGGGAAATGTGGGCCTCAGCTGGCTTTACTGTCGTCTCAGCGAAGGCTGCGGGTTTGTTGTTTTTTGCGGGTGTTTGGCACGCAGTCAGACTGAAAGCAGCAACGGTCGCCACGGCTAACGCGGCTTTGCGCGAGCTGATAAACATTTTCAAAATGAACTCCATCAATGGAAAAACGACTTTGGTAAGGTCGATGCGCAAACGTCTCGCCGACAAAGAATGCGAATCATACGCATTACCAAATACTAAGTAAATCCAGTGTTTGTTAACAACCAGAGCCACATTTTTTTGTATGAACAAATTCTGCTCATCCTGAATCTGCTAATGCTTCGCGCATCCTTCCTGATCAAAAAGTTTTATAAACAACAACGTAGATAAGTTGGCTATCACGCCTTGAAGAAATGGCTTGTTACATTTCCTCGTTGAACTTTCCCGCGACGAACCAAAAGTAAATCATTATCATCCGCATTCTCATCATTGCAGTTCTGTTCTCTCTCACAATGCGCTTTTCTGCATAGGCCAGGGTTTAGGGATGTGAAACTGCAACGCGAATAAAATGAACATTCCTTAAGGGAAGTGATATGGATTTTGATTGCAGGAAAAAAGGTCAACACCAGCGTGCATCAAGCATTAAACAAGGTTTTACGCTCTCTTTATTAGCCTTAACGATTCACGCATTGCTTGCGCCTGTCGCGGCGCAAGCAGCTTCAAGCGACGCTTCACAACCTGATCTCGTGGTGGATGCTGACGCAAGTCCCGATGATGTCAGCCACGAGCAGCAAGATTACGCAGTGAAAACTACGCGTGCTGGCACCAAAATGCTGCTTACGCCGCGCGACGTTCCACAATCAATCAGTGTGATCACCAAGCAACGCATGGAAGATCAAAACCTGCAATCTGTGGGTGATGTGTTGGATAACACCACCGGCATTGCCACTTCCCTTATTGATAGTGAACGTTCCAGTTACTACTCACGCGGCTTCGAGATCACCGATTACACCTTTGATGACATTCCAAGCTCAGTCAGTGATACCTGGAACTTTGGTGATGCGGCAGAAGACACGGCGATTTACGACCGTATCGAAGTGGTGCGTGGCGCAACCGGCCTGATGACAGGCGCTGGCAGCCCTTCTGCTTCCGTCAACATGGTACGTAAACACGCAGACAGTAAAACATTTACCGGTAATCTCAGCGCCAGCTACGGCAGTTGGAACAAGCAACGCTACGTGGCGGATGTTTCTGGACCCTTGAACGAAGAAGGCACGGTTCGTGGCCGCGTGGTGGCCGGTTATCAAGATCAGGACAGCTGGGTTGATCGCTACCATAAAACGAAAAAGTTTTTATATGGCGTGGTTGATGCGGATGTCACAGATAACACCACGTTGTCAGTGGGTTACGACTATCAGGAAAGCAATACTGGCAACCCAACCTGGGGCGGATTGCCGACGTGGTACAGCAACGGTGCGCGTACTCACTATGATCGCCATAGCAGCGTGTCAACTGACTGGACGGATTACAACATTGAGTCGCGCAAAGTCTTTGCTAACGTGACGCACAATTTTGATAACGGCTGGAGCGTGCGCGTGAATGGCACACACGGCGAGCAGCAGTTTAACGATAAACTGCTGTATGTTGAAGGTTTCCCGGATATCGATACGGGCGAAGGGACCAGTGGATTTGGCAGTAAAGATCGCGGCACGCGCAAGGTCGACGCCATTGATACATACGCAACCGGCCCGTTTGAACTGTTCGGCCGTCAGCATGAGTTGGTTGCTGGCGTCAGTTACAGTCGCCAGCACAATACAACGTACAGCTCAGACGGCCCGATTGAAACAGAGCAGATGGGCAGCGTAACGAACAGATGGAATGGTGATGTTGCCGAACCCAGCTGGGGTGAATGGTATCTGAACGCTGATGATGTGGTGCGTCAAAAATCTGCTTACACGGCGGCTCGCTTCTCTCTGGCTGATCCGTTATCACTGATTGTAGGCGCACGTTATACGCAATGGAGCAGCGTGGGCAGCAGCGGCAACGTGCGTAAAAACAACATCACCCCTTATGGCGGATTGGTTTATGACATCAACGACACATGGTCGGCTTACGCCAGCTATACCTCAATATTCCAGCCACAAACCTATCGTGATAGCAGCGGCAAATATCTCTCGCCGGTTACCGGTAAAAATTATGAAACCGGGCTGAAATCAGACTGGTTTAATGGTCGTCTGACGTCTACTTTTTCGGTGTTCCGCATTGAGCAAGACAACGTAGGCCAGGAAGATGGCGATAGACATGTTAACAATTCCAGTGAACAGGCCTATTACGCCGCCAAAGGGGCAGTGAGTAAAGGTGCGGAATTTGAGCTGAATGGTGCAGTGACCGATAACCTGCAATTGACCTTCGGTGCCACGCGCTACGTCGCGAAAGATTCAACCGGTCGTTTCAACAGCCAACTCCCGCAGACTTCGTTCAAGTTGTTTACCCGCTACGCATTACCGATGGTGCCCGATTTGACCATTGGCGGTGGCGTAAACTGGCAAAACCGTACCTTCCAGGACACCACCAATGCCAACGGCGAAGCGGCACGCGTTTATCAGGGAAGCTATCCGCTGGCGAGCCTGTTTGCCCGTTATCAGGTCAACAAACAGTTAGCGGTTCAGGCGAACGTCGACAACCTGTTTGACCGCACTTACTACGCTTATCTCAGTGATTATGCGGTTTACGGTGAACCACGCAGTTACTCAGTAAACCTCTCATATACGTTCTAAATAGCAACGGCATCCTCAACCTGCCGTTGGGGATGCCGTTGTTTAGCGCAATGTCGCCATCAATCCTGAATAACGCGTTATGCTGCCGCGCCTTTAGTCTGCAAAGCGATATGCCCTGCCCACAAGCTGGCAACCCACTTCACGCCTTTGGCGGTAAAACGAGCCTGCGAAAATGCATGCTGATTTTCACCTACACCGGAATGCAGTGTGAAATAGCCCGCCTGAAGATGGTAATGCTGCGGAGTCAGCACGCCATTAGCGCGATACATAATGTTGCGTTCCAGCAAGAACTGACGGAACTCAGGTTCTTTCGCCTTCAGCATTTTACAAAGCTGACGAAAACCTAGCGCATCATCCACTTCAATGAAGCGATCGAAAAATTCAGCCTTTGGGGCGGAAAGTGCCAGTTTCTGTTCAGCAGCCAGACGCTGTTCAAATTGCTCAGCCCATGCACGCGCAGCAGCAGCAGGATTAGTGAAGTCTGGTAAATGGGCGCTTTTTTCGCGCTCTTGCCAGCGATCCAGCGCTTCAGCTGTAAATCCTGGGGAGAGACGGGCAACCGCCAGTAAAGAATCTCGCTTGTTCAGGCAATATTCCTGACGCATTTCTCCTTCCCTCTCATAAAGGTTAACCATTATGGGATTAGAGAGACGCTGCGCGGTTTCGAGACTTTTTATCAGACGTTTCACTTCACCGTGCGTAATGCCTGTCATTTTGGCAATTTCACGGCTGCTCATCGTGACCGATTGATCCAGCGAATTGAGGTTTTCTGTCAACATCATCATAGGCATCACCATCCACTTACTTACACAATTACCCGGCAGGCAGTAGAAATATTATACAATCACCTGTTTAAATATCCAGTATTTTTTTTAAGCAATTATATAAGCTGAAACTTTTACAGCATGGCGGTGTAAAGTGATCGTAAGTTGTTGATGATTAGCCCTGTTCACCCCATCAAGGCGCAGTGAACAGGCAACAAAGTGAATATTAATCTTCAGCGGTTTTGCGAACAGCAGGCATTTTTAACGGCGCGATAACCACATTTACCCCCAAATCTTGCAGGCGATGTAAAATCGGCACCGGCGTACCTTGGTTAACAATGACAACATCAAACTCGCTTAAATGCGCAAAACTGTGCAGCGCCCGACGTTCAAACTTAGTGTTATCCATCATCAGAACGCGTTTCTGCGAGGATTCAAACATGGCGCGCTTGGTTTCAACCGTTTCTGCTGACTGGTGAAACACGGTGTCGTCGGTGATAGCCGACATGCTGACAAAAAACATGTCAGCACGCAGGCTGGCAATCTCTTTGCGTGTCATCCGGCCCATAAAGGCGTTACACCAGTTATGGAACTGCCCCCCCAAGCCCAACAGCGTAATGTCGCGCACATTTTTCAACTCACTCATTAACGTCAGCGAATTGGTAATCACGGTCAAAGGGGCTTTAGCAGGGAGAAAGCGCGCCATTTGCAGTACGGTCGTGGAATCATCAAGAAAAATAGCCTGCCCAGTTTCAAGATAACCCGCCGCCACTTCAGCAATCGCCTGCTTTTCCTCAAGTTGGCGCGTTGCTCGATAGATATCGCTGGATTCAACCAAGCTGGTTGGGGTTGCTGAAACCACACCGCGTGATTTGTGCAACAAGCCACGCTCTACCATTTCATCTATATCACGATGCGCGGTCATCAGGCTGATGCCAAAGCGCTCGGTTAACTCTTCAATACGGATGGCGCCTGCGGCCATTACGGCTTCCGCAATCAGTTGGCGTCGCGCCAGTTGCCGTGCTTGTCGGCTGTCGCTGGGTAACGTTTCTGCCATAAATACGCCGAGAGAATTATCCTGCGGGTTTTGCGCCATAGTTCATCCGAGATTATGAGAGGAAAATGCCATTTCGGACCCAATTACACCGCCGAATCGACTATTTAGCAAATAGTGATGTGCGATAAAAAAGGGCGCCGCAGCGCCCAATAACTTCGTTCGCACACTTACTCAGATAAAACAAAAGGTGATACAAACTTGTCGGCGTTTTCTTTAGTAATCAATACGCAGTCGAAAAGTTGCTTCTCAGAAGCCGCGCCGGTTTTACCGGTTTTCAAGAAACTGTCGGCTTGTTCAACCGCTTTCTGTGCAAACTGCGCAACAGGTTGCATGACGGTATAAGCCAACGTGCCCGCTTTCACTGCGTCAACCGCATCCGGCGAACCGTCAAAGCCACCGACTTTAATTTGATTCAGCTTGCCCGCTTCTTTTAATGCCGCAATAGCACCTAATGCCATTTCATCATTACCGCTGATAACACCTTTAATAGTGGGGTTCGCCTGCAGCAGCGACTGCATTTTATTAAAGCCTTGCGTGCGGTCCCAGTTCGCCACTTCTTTACCGACCTGTTTTAAGTCTGGATATTGCGTTAACACCGTTTCAAAACCGTTGGCGCGGGTGGCGGCATTGTTATCTGAAGGTGGGCCAACTAGCTCAACATAGCTTGCGTTGTCCCCGACTTGTTTTACCCATTCCATTGCACCCACTGCCGCGCCCTGCGCATTGTTTGACACCAATTGCGCTTTGGCTAAACCGCTTTGGTTAAGCTCGGCATTAATCACAAATACCGGGATATTGGCCGCAATAGCTTTCTTCACCGAACCGATTGAACCGTCCGCATTCGCGGGATCGAGGATGATCGCTTTTGATTTGTTGGTGATCGCGGTATCGATAAGCTGGCTCTCGGTGTTGGTATCACCCTTGTGCGCGCTGACTTTGGCGCTATAGCCCAGCTTTTCTGCGGCCTTCTGCGCGACTTGCCCTTCCGTTAACCAATAAGGATTGGAAGGATCGTTAACGATGATGGTCATCAGCCCATTATCGGCCCAGCTGGGTGTAGCAAAAGCGGTGACTGCGACAGCGGCGGCTGCCAGAATGAAACGTTTGCTGTTATTAAACATGTTATTGCTCCGTTATTATTGGGGTACAGGTATACGGATTCACTCTCGCTACGGACGAGAACGCCGCAGCGAGTGAGATCTATCTTCCGCGTCGACCGTATTGCAGGGTGTTCAGCAACACAGCCAGCACGATAACTGCGCCAGTAAATACCGTCTGCCAGTAAGCAGAAACGCCGATAATTACCAGTCCATCTGAGAGAAAACCGATGACGAATGCACCGAGAAGCGTGCCGCGCACATTGCCGCGTCCACCGGTCAGCGCCGCGCCACCAATGACCACGGCAGCAATCGCTGTTAATTCGTAGGTGGTACCCGCCGTTGGGCCTGCAGAAGTCAGCTGCGAAGAGAGCACCAATCCGGCCATCGCAGCGCAAATGCCTGAAAGCACATAAACACTGACTTTGATGCGCTTCACCGGCACACCGGACAAGTCCGCAGCACGTTCGTTGCCGCCAGAAGCATATAACCAGCGACCAAACGCCGAACGACTCAGCAAGAAGCCGCAGGCCAGCGCCACCACGCCCAGCACTAATACGCCAACCGGAATGTTGAAGATGCGATTGAAGCCCAGCCAGTCAAAACCGGTATTACCGAGCGCTTCGCTGCCCGATAATTTGTTATAGGTCAGGCCGTTGGTCATCAGCAGTGCCACGCCACGTGCGACATACAGTGAGCCGAGCGTCGCGACGAACGCCGGTACACGGCACCAGGCAATTAAAATACCGTTGACCAATCCCACTAATGCACCCATCGCCAGCGTCAGAACCGCCACGGCCCACACCGGCAGATAAAGCACCACGCCCAGCGCCTCTAAGTTCACGCCTTGCATCAAAAAGCCGGCAAACACGCCAGCCAGGCCCAGCGTCGATCCCACCGAGAGGTCAATTCCGCCATTCAAAATCACCAGCAGCATGCCAATTGCCGGCAAGCCGAAAATGGCAACGTGAGAGGCCATGGTTAAAAAGTTTGCGCCGGTAAAGTAGTTGGGTGAGAGCAAGGAAAAGGTCGCGATAATAATCAGCAAAGCAATAAAGGCGCGGCCTTCCAACAGCAAGCGGGCAATATTCGTGCCTTTAGACGGACTCGCTTTTTTAGTGACAGGCGGTGCTGCGCTCAATATTTGAGTTCTGTCAGTCATGGGTTTTTCTCCGTTTTTCATCGTCATGCCACCAGTGATTCGCCTGAAGCGGCCATAATGCGTTCTTTTGTTACGCTGGAATCGAAGATGGCTGATATCCGCCCTTTGCTCATCACCACAATTCGATGTGCAATGCTCAAACATTCGCCCACTTCGGAGGTGGTATAAACCACCGCTAGTCCTTTTTTGGCGTTGTCCGCCAGCAGCCGAAAGACTTCCGCTTTCGCACCGATATCAATGCCGCGGCTGGGTTCATCCAGCAGGATCACTTTGGGACGGGTGGCCAGCATTTTGCCAATCACCACTTTTTGTTGGTTGCCACCCGACAGCGAGCCAATTGCCGCCTCGCCGCCGGAAGTTTTCACCGTCACGTTACGGATGCTGTCGCTAACCAGCTGTTTTTCACGGCGCGTCGACAGCACCAGCCCACGCACAAACTCGCTGATACTGGCGAGAGAGATGTTTTCTCCTACCGTCATGGTTTGAACCAAACCGTCTCGCTGACGATCTTCTGGCACCAAGGCCAAGCCGCCGGCGATGCGTTGTGAAATGGTCAGACCTGAAACATCGTCGCGGCCTAAAAAGATGCTGCCGCTGGCCTGACGTAACCGCCCTGCCACGCACTCCATGAGTTCCGTGCGGCCTGCCCCCATTAATCCGTATATACAGACGATTTCACCCGCACGGACATTCAGAGAAAGGTTGTCCACCAGCTTGATGCCCGCTTTGCCTTTCACCGTGAGATCTTTCACTTCCAACGCGGTAGAGCCAAAGTCGTAGCCTTGCGGCGGCGCGCCCAAATCAAAATGGTCGCCCACCATGTTGCGCACGATCCACTCAAGATCAATTTCATCGCGCTTGGCATAGGCGGTCATGACACCATCACGCAGCACAACGGCCCGATCGGTAATTTCGAGTGCTTCTTCAAGATGGTGAGAGATATAAACAATCGCTACGCCCTGGCTGGTCAGATCGCGAATCACCTGAAACAGCACTTCAACTTCAGCAGCACTTAATGCAGACGTGGGTTCATCCATGATTAAAATTTGTGAGTTCACGGACAATGCTCGCGCAATTTCAACAATTTGCTGTTGACCGAGTCGAAGATTTTCAACCGGCGTGAGCGGATCGATTTCTTCTTCAAGCGCCTCCATCAGATGGCGCGTTACACGTGCCTCTTCGGCGTAGTTCACGCCGCCAGGTTTCATGATTTCACGCCCAATAAAAATGTTGTCGCGCACATTCATATTTGGTGCGAGATTCAACTCCTGATGAATAATCGAAATCCCGCAATCACGCGCTTCAGTCGCGGAGTGAAACACTTTGCGTTCGCCGTTCAACACAATGTCACCCGCGCTGGGATTAATTACCCCAGACAGGATCTTCATTAAGGTGGATTTGCCTGCGCCATTTTCACCAAACAGCGTAGTGACTTCGCCACGACGAATTTCAAAATTGACGCCTTTCAGCGCGTGGGTAGAGCCGTAAACCTTGCTCACGTTACGAGCCTCAAGGATTACTTCGCCTTTCAACAGCGCGGGATTAACGTTAAACGGGCTCATTTCACCTCCAGACTAACCGGCGTGATCATCCAGTTTTTAGGATTGAGTAAACGAAATACGCCCACCACCTGCACGGTTTTACCGGTTAAGGCAGCGTTATCGACTTTGTCTAACACGGCGGTTTTCATCGCGCGGTTAATCGCTGAACCCGCGTTCTGATACTCGATTTGGTTAGTGAAATCGCCAAACTGAATGTTGCCCGTTGCATCACGCAGATCGGTACCGGTAATGGCTGGCCCAGTTTGCATCCTTACCTGTATCCCTTGTGGCATATCGGCCACTTTCAACGCGTAAATGCCCATTTTTCCTTGCTCTACCACGCCTTCCAGTTTCACCGACATCACCGGAAGTGGTGAACCCACGCCATATTTTTTCGCCGCTTCTTGCTGATTAGCCAGCAAGGCTTCTGCCAGTGTTTTGGCATCAATGGCTCGCGCAGCAACGTCTTTCTGAATATCAGGGAAGTGTTTGCTGCCGTAGCTGTCGGGCGAAAAAGCCTGCTCTTGCACATCGTCAGCTGAGCCTTTTTTGACCACTTTGGTGTCCAATGCCATTGCACCGATCACCACGATGACGGCGAGACTAATAAAGCTGTAGCGCCGTAAGCGGCGGCGGGAAAGTTGGCTCGTAAGTGTAGAGACATCGGACATGATGTTGACCTCTCAGGCTGTTCAACAGGCGATATACGTCGCCTTAAATGTTATAAATATGATAACTACTGTGAAGAGAATCGTTCTGATGTGACTAAATTGTCAACAGTTGCCAACGCTTTATTTGCAGAGAGAGATCTGGATCGCTTATTTGCACAACCTAAAATTAAAATGAGATTAATTCACTGTTTTATAAGTATAAATAATAAAACGTAGCCGCGATCACATTTCGTTACCCGCCTGAAAAGCGTGATCTTCCTCGCTAATTCAAATGAAATATATTGTCTAGTCAGCAAAATAATACAAATGAAGTGTTATCTCAGTGAGATGTGGTGTATGAATTTAATTAGCAAAAAAATCACATGCTGTTAACACCACTACAGAGTGTGTCAGCACCTTTAAAGCGGGATGGCAATGAACATCACTTCTCTTAACAGCGATCGACTGCGGCAAAGGCCTGGAGGCATGCATGGATAATCGCGACATTATTCTGGGTCTGGATTCGGGTACTTCCGTAGTAAAAGCGGTGGCGTTTGATCTTGAAGGTACGCAACTCGCCTGCGCCTCAGTGCGCAACACCTATTACCGTGGTGAAGGCGGCGCGGCGCAGCAATCCATGACGCAAACCTGGCAAGACGCAGTGAATGCCATGCGCAAGCTGGGCGAACACGTAGAGAACCTGAACGCCCGCGTGGTGGCGATTGCGGTTACCGCTCAGGGGGATGGAAGCTGGTTGGTGGGTGCCGATAATCAACCCATTGGTGACGCCTGGATTTGGCTGGATGCGCGTGCGGCATCAACGGTTGAGCAGCTGAATCACTCGGCGCTTGCTGGCGCACGTTTTAACGCCACGGGAACCGGACTAAATACTTGTCAGCAGGGATCACAACTTGCGCACATGGATCGCCACTTTCCCGCGTTGCTTGAGCACTGCGAAGTGGCGCTGCACTGCAAAGACTGGCTTTATCTTAACCTCACGGGTGTGCGCGCCACCGATCCTTCTGAAGCCAGCTTTACGTTTGGTAATTTCCGTCATCAGCGCTATGACGACACGGTGATTGCCGCGCTGGGGCTGGAACATCGCCGAGATTTGTTGCCAGAGATTATTGATGGCACACAAATTACCCATCCGCTTACTCGGGAAGCTGCTGCATTGACCGGCTTAGCTGTCGGCACACCTGTTTGTTTGGGCTATGTCGATATGGCCATGACCGCGCTGGGTGCGGGCGTCCATACCGGCGAAGCCAATACCGCCTGTTCGATTGTGGGCTCCACCGGCGTTCATCTGCGTGCCGTCGCCATTGACGATGTTTGGCTCAACCCTGCGCAGACCGGTTATGTCATCCCTTTGCCATGGCCCGGTTATGTCACGCAGGTGCAAACCAATATGGCCTCAACGTTGAATCTCGATTGGTTGCTCAAAGTCGCCAGCGATTTACTTAACAGTTTTGGTTGCGAAGCCGATCATGCCCGTTTAGTGGCACACATTGATCGCTGGCTGAGCGAAGCCAAACCCGGCAGCTTGCTTTATCACCCGTATATCTCCATCGCAGGCGAACGCGGCCCATTTGTGAATTCTGAAGCGCGCGCCAGTTTTATTGGGCTGAGCTACAACCACCAGTTTGGTGACTTGGTTCGGGCGGTTATTGAGGGTATCGGCATGGCCGCGCGCGATTGCTATCAGGCAATGGGCGGCGCACTGCCCGGCGAGCTGCGTTTGACCGGTGGCGCTATACGTTCTGCACACCTGCGCCAGATCCTTTCAGCCTGCATTGGTGTGCCGGTACGCAGCAGTCGTCGAGAGGAAGCTGGCGCGGCAGGCGCCGCGATGATGGCAGCGGTGGCAATCGGTGCTTATCCCACCATGCAGCGCTGCGTGGAAACCTGGGTAACGCCTCTGCTTGATCCTCCGGAAGCGCCACCCGCAGAGTTGGTCGCGCGCTATCAACATCTTTTCGCCAGCTATCAACAAATCCGCAGCGATCTGCCCTCGGTCTGGCATCAACTGAAACAGTAATCCGCGTGCTGAATGCGTTTGGCCAAGCCTGACGCCTTCATAAAGGAGTGAATCATGAGTGAAAATCTACTGGATTTATTTGTCATCGGCGGCGGTATCAATGGTGCAGGCATTGCCCGTGATGCGGCTGGGCGCGGATTGTCAGTGATGATGTGTGAGAAAGATGACCTGGCGCAAGGGACTTCATCACGCTCCGGCAAACTGGTCCATGGTGGCCTGCGCTACCTCGAATATTACGAATTTCGTCTGGTGCGTGAAGCGTTGATTGAACGCGAAGTTTTGCTGAACTCTGCGCCCCATATTATCTGGCCGATGCGCTTTGTTTTGCCGCACAGTCCGAACGATCGCCCTGCCTGGCTGGTTCGTCTTGGTTTGTTTCTGTATGACCATCTTGGAGGACGCCAGAAGTTACCCGGCACGCGTTCGTTAAATCTGGCTCGCGATCCCGAAGGCGCACCGCTGCTCGATCAATATAAAAAAGGGTTTGAGTATTCAGATTGCTGGGTTGATGACGCGCGTCTGGTTACGCTGAATGCTTTAGACGCTGCCGAGCGCGGTGCCACCATTCTTCCTCGCACGCGCTGCCTTGCAGCGAAGCGGCTGGAAGGAAAATGGCAAATTACCTTACAGGATGAAGCCAGCGGCGCGCAGCGGACAGTTTTAGCGCGTGTGCTGGTCAATGCTGCCGGTCCTTGGGTGTTGGATATCGTGAATCAGGTCACGCAGACCCGCAGCAGCCGAAGCGTGCGGCTGGTCAAGGGTTCGCACATCATCGTGCCTAAATTCTGGGAAGGACAGCAGGCGTACCTGGTACAAAACAGTGATAAACGCGTCATCTTTATCAATCCGTATGAAGGTGACAAAGCGCTGATCGGCACTACCGATATTCCGTGGCAAGGCAAAGCTGAAGCCGTCACGGCTGATGATACTGAACAGCAATATCTTATTGATGTCGTTAATCGCTATTTTAAAGTGAAGCTCACGCCCAGCGATGTTATTACCCGTTTTTCTGGTGTGCGGCCGTTGTTTGATGATGGCAAAGGCAATCCATCTGCGGTCACGCGCGACTACGTTTTTGATCTGGACGATCAGCAAAATGCCCCGCTGCTGCACGTCTTTGGCGGCAAAATCACCACCTTCCGTAAACTTGCTGAACATGCGATGCAAAAACTGGCGCCTTTCTTCCCGACGATGGGACCAAACTGGACACGCGGCGCCACCTTGCCCGGCGGTGAAATCGCCAACGCGGACTTCGAGGGTTTTCTACAGCAGGTCAAAGCGCAATATCCGTGGCTACCTCAAGCGTTACGCAAACACTATGCTCGCCTCTATGGTGCACGGTTATCTCAGGTTGTCGGTAATTCCATTCAGATAGCCGATCTTGGTCGCCATTTTGGCGGATTACTTTATGAAGCCGAAGTGCGCTATCTGGTTGAGAAAGAGTGGGCGCAGCAGGCTGAAGATGTGATGTGGCGCCGCACCAAACATAAATTGCATCTCAGCCCTGAGCAGCAGCAAGCCTTTACGCAATGGTTTGACGCCACTTTTGTGACAACGTCACCTGAACCGCTGCGTGTTAACGTAGGATAAGGAGCCGATCATGCCATTGACGCTTTCACTCAATACTAATCCACTGGTGAATCGCTTTGCCGATCCGGAAGATTTGATTCATACCGTCGCACAGCAAATTCGCGTGCGGGATTTACAGCTTACGCATGAATTTATTAATCCCAGCTGGGAGGCGTCAACCATCATGCAGATGACGCGCCGCATGAAAAAGGCAATGAACGAAACGGGTGTTCGCATCACATCGGGTATGACCGGCCCTTACGGCAGGCTGAATCACTTTGGTCATCCCGATGCGGATGTTCGACGCTATTACGTTAACTGGTTTAAAACGTTCGCGGATATTACCGCTGAGCTTGGCGGTGACGCGGTGGGTTCGCAATTCGCCATTTTTACTTATAAAGACTTTAACGATATCGCCCGTCGCGAGCAGATGATCGATATTGCCATCGACTGCTGGGCAGAATTGGCTGAACATGCGAAATCCGCCGGTTTATCTTATCTGTTCTGGGAGCCAATGAGCGTGGGCCGTGAGTTTGGCGAGACTCTGCCAGCCTGTATGGCTTTACAGCAACGATTGAGTGGGGAAAACCTGGCGATACCTTTGTGGATGATGGCAGATATCGATCACGGTGATGTTACCTCTGCCGATCCACGCGATTACGATCCCTATGCCTGGGCTGAAGCAGTGCCGCGTTATTCGCCGATTATCCATATAAAACAAAGTATGTTGGATAAAGGCGGGCACAGGCCGTTTACATTACAGTATAATACTGGCGGTCGAATCCAACCGGCTCCGCTGCTTGACGCGTTTGCTAAAGGCGGCGCGCAAGACAATGAAATTTGCCTGGAACTCAGCTTCAAAGAGCGCGAACCCACCGACAGTCAGGTGGTCGCGGATATCGCCGAGAGCGTTGCCTTCTGGGCCAACCATATTGATTCGGGGGTGCAGGATCTCAATCTGATCCGCTAACCCGTCATGTCACTTTTACTGGAGTAAGTCATGCAGCCGTTGAAAGTCGCCTTTATCAAAGCAAACTGGCACAGCGAAATCGTTTCTCAAGCCCTTGTTGGGTTTGAGCAAGAACTTGAAAGCCGCGGAACACCGTTCGAAATCAAAACCTGGGATGTGCCCGGCGCGTTTGAAATGCCGTTACTGGCTCAACGTTTAGCGCAGACCGGCAAATTTGACGCGATTGTTTGCGCCGCACTGGTAGTAGATGGTGGCATTTATCGTCACGACTTTGTCGCACAGGCGGTTGTCACAGGATTGATGCAGGCGCAGCTGGCTACCAATGTGCCGGTTTTTTCCGTTTCTCTGACACCGCATAACTTCCAGCCCGCTGATGAGTTCATCGATTTCTACACGGCGCATTTCGTGAAGAAAGGCAAAGAAGCCGCTAATGCGGTTAGCCAGATTCACGCGCTGGAAATCTGATTCATTTATGAAATCTGCGCCCACTTCACCTGACAATGATGAGTCGCTCGCGCTTCGTGCCGCCTGGCTGCATTACGTCGGCGGCTATACGCAGGCTGAAGTGGCAAAACGTCTGGGTTTGCCTTCGGTTAAAACCCATCGTTTGATCGCCCGTGTGGTGGCAGAAGGCGCAGTAAAAGTCTCAATTGATGGCGATATCGTGGCTTGCGTTGAACTGGAGAATCAGTTGCGTGAGCGTCACGGGTTACGTCTTTGTCGCGTAGCGCCTGATTTGGGTGAAGAAGGTTTGCCGGTGCGCGCATTGGGCATGGCGGGTGCTGATTATCTGCGCAACTTGCTCTGCTCCACTCAACCCACAACGCTGGGTTTAGGACACGGGCGTACACTCTCTGCTGCCATTCATCAATTACCTCGCCTTGATGCACACCATATCCGCTTTGTCTCCTTGTTGGGATGCCTGACGCGTCATTACGCGCTTAATCCCCATGATGTTATGCACCGCATTGCAGAAAAAACCGGCGCACAGGCCTACATGATGCCGGTGCCCTTTTTTGCCAATACCGAAGAAGATCGTGATGTATTGCTGGCGCAACGTGGCGTAAGCGAAGTTTTTGCCATGGCCGCGCAAAGCGAAGTGAAATTAGTGGGAATCGGTACCGTGGAACCTGCCGCACAGTTAGTAGAAGCGGGAATGATCGAAGAAACAGAAATTCGTGATATTTCAGCTTCGGGTGGCATCGGCGAACTGCTTGGTCATTTCTTTGATGCACGCGGTCAAATGATCCATAACACTCTCACCGCACGCACGCTGGCTGTTTCGCTGGATATACGACGCCGCGATGAAATCGTTGCGTTAGCCGGTGGTGCATCCAAAATTGCGGCTATCCGCGCCGTGTTGGCAAGTGGTTTACTAACAGGATTGATTACCGATGAGCTGACGGCTAAAGCTTTGTTGGCAGCCATCTGACGTTTCATCATGACTTTTTAGTGTATTCAGGAGATTTCATGAGCAACACGCGCCCACCTTTACCCCCTTTCACGCATGCCGACCAGGCTATTCAAAAAGTTCGTCTGGCTGAAGATGCGTGGAATAGCCGTGAACCCGAACGTGTTTCCTTAGCCTATTCCGAAGAGAGCCAGTGGCGTAATCGCGACCGGTTTATTAATGGGCGCAGTGACATTGTCACCTTTCTGGCTGAAAAATGGCAGCGCGAGCATGAATATCGTCTGATCAAAGAGTTATGGAGTTTTCACCTCAATCGCATTGCTGTTCGCTTTGCCTATGAATGGCATGACGAAGGCGATAACTGGTTCCGCTCGTACGGTAATGAGAACTGGGAGTTTGACGAAAACGGATTAATGACGCGCCGTTTTGCCAGCATTAATGATTTGGCTATAAGCGAAAGCCAGCGGCTATTTCACTGGCCGCAAGGCCGTCGCCCTGATGATCACCCTTCTCTCAGTGAGTTGGGCCTTTAGCGAACCGCCTGCTTTGCGCCGTTTAGCTAAGTTCGCTTTCTTTAACATCGGCAAACGGTGCCAAAAGATCGCGATCAAATTTATCTATTGATTCGCCACGCTGCACACGTAGCGGCCAGTCTGGATTCGCCAACGCGCTTTTGCCAATAGCAATAAAGTCAGCGCCCAGGTTCATCACCCGGCTGGCTTTATCTGCATCATCTACTGCGCCGTTAGCAATCAACACTAAATCAGGCGCAGCTTTACGCGCCAGTTCAACCAACGATAATGTGCCGTTTTTGAATGCTGGCTGCCAGGCTTGGTGTTCGGTGATATGCACGTAATCCACTCCTGACGCTGCAAGCAGAGAAAACACCTGAGCTGCACCCGTCTCTCCTTCGGACCATTGATGCTCAAAGTCATTGACCTTTGCCTGCGAAATACGAATACCTACGACCACATCTGGCCCAACTTTCTGGCGTACAGCACGGATGACTTCCAGGCTCAGTGACAAACGTTTAGCAATGTCACCGCCCCAGCAATCGCGGCGTTGGTTGGTATAACTGGTGAAGAATTGATCAAGGAGATAGCCGTTGGCACCATGAATTTCGACACCATCAAATCCAGCTTCGTTAACCGCATGCGATGCGGTGTTGGCAAACGCGGTGATAATGCTTTGAATCTCATCCTCTTCCAGGGAATGCGGCAGCTTATACGGGCCTTTCCCATGATAAAACTCAAGCTGTTTTCCTTTGGGTTGAATTGCCGAAGGCGCGACTGTATCTGTGCGGTAAATGTTGCCTTGTGATAAAGCGCCCGCATGCTGAATCTGTGCAATCACCTTGCTACCCGCAACATGAAGACTTTCTGTTATGGCTCGCCAACCTGCAATTTGCTCCGCATTAATCAAGCCAGATTGAAAGGCATAGGTTTGCGACCAGGCATCATCAATATAAATACCTTCAGTAATAATGGTGCCAAAGCCCCCGCGGGCGAAGCGTTGATAATATTTTTGCATCCGCTCTCCCGGCACACCGCATTCAGACGCTGAGATGCGTGTCATCGGTGCAACTAACAAGCGATTTTTAAGTTGCAGCTTATTGATCTGACCGGTTTGAAAAAGGGGTAAAGACGTCATTTCTATTATCCTGATAAGCGAGAAGTATTACTTATCATTATAATAAGAGCCTGTTCAGGCAGTAATAGACGTAAATGATACGTCTGCATAACGGAATTCGTTATAAATGAATCTCAAAGATGTGAATGTCTTCTTGATGGTGACGCAAACGCAAAGCCTTACGCAGGCAGCAAAACGACTCAATACCACGCCCATGACCGTGTCGCGCAGGCTGGCATTACTTGAAGATGAACTGGGTCAGCGTTTACTGCATCGCACAACGCGGGCGGTGGCATTAACCGCTGAAGGAGAAGAATTTCTGCCTTATGCACGCGCGATGTTGGAAGCCGAACGCGGCGCATTAAACTTGCTGTCGCCGCAGAAATCAGGCGCTGCCGGCAATTTACGTGTGACTGCGCCTTCCGGCTTTGCGCGTCGTACTATCATGCCGCTTCTTCCGGCGCTGCTGGCTAACAATCCTGAGCTCAACGTAGATCTTCAATTCAGCGACGACATTATCGATATTGTTGGACAGGGTTTTGATATCGCGATCCGCATCGCACCGCTTCGGGACTCTCGGCTCGTAGCGCGCAAGCTGGCGGATAATCCCCGCGTTCTGTGTGCTTCGCCTGATTATATTAAGCAGCATGGTAAACCCACGCAGCTAACGGCATTAAGCGAACACAACTGCCTGCGGCTAAGCAGCGTCTTACAGTGGACTTTTATTACTGATGGACAACCCACCAGCATCAGCGTAGAAGGCCGCTTTAGCAGTAGCAATGTTGAAGGCGTGCGTGCGCTTTGTATTGCTGGAATGGGATTAGCACAGCTGACAGCATGGGACGTACGTGAGGAGTTAATTAACGGCGAACTTATCGCCATCTCGCTGGATGACGTGCAGGATCAAATGTTAGCGGTTTGGGCGCTGTTCCCTACTTCACGGCATTTGCCCGTGCGGGTTATCACCTTTCTGGATGTGCTCAAACAAGCAATGCAATCTATCAGTATGTCCGGCGCGCCGTAACGCGCCGGGCGAAATATCATTAACCTTGCGCGTCGTCGTGTTCAGCAAAAGAAGCCTGATTACGCGTGACGGAATAAGCCACTTTTTTTACATTCTCGGGCGACGTGGTGACTTCAACCGGTGCAATCGTTACGCGGCCTAAGCCAAACAGCGTCGGAACGTAGCCACCAATTTTGTGTTTGCCTGCAGGCACATGTATCAACATGCTGTCACCATTGAGTAATTCGCCAGCATCTTTGCCG
The DNA here is from genome assembly GCF_022761075.1 of Pantoea sp. MQR6. Taxonomy (NCBI): domain Bacteria; kingdom Pseudomonadati; phylum Pseudomonadota; class Gammaproteobacteria; order Enterobacterales; family Erwiniaceae; genus Pantoea; species Pantoea sp. MQR6. The sequence goes on along the minus strand of NZ_JAKYXB010000004.1, from coordinate 453,678 downwards.
TCTACTGTCAGGTACACATTTGAGCCATCATCCGCACGCGTCACAATGTGCGAAACATTGATTTGCGTTGGACCAGCAGCGAATTCATTCGGTGCATCTTTTGATGAATGCTTAGCGCATCCCGCCAGCAACGTGGCGGCCGTTATAGCGGCGAGTGTAAAACGATAACGCATTATGGCGGTCTTTCTCCCAAACAAATGAACTGTCTATTTTAGCGATTCTGGCAAAGGATGAAAGCGCAGCCTCCCTCGGCATGCTCTTAAAAATGGGTTTTAACGTCAGGTTTGTGTAAAAGTCGCTCATGCCAGATTCCGTCGCTGACTTCTCAGCCTTATTGCGGTGAAATAATGCGCTAATGTTGTTTTGCACCAAAAGGTTATGACTAAAAATGCTGTGCTTATGCTTAACATTTATAGATAAATTCTGATGCTGCCGTTTGGGTTAATAATCGCTTAAAATCAAGACGTAGAAGTGAACATGTATTATTCAGCAATGAGTTTGTCCGCATTTTAGGCAGTGAGAACCTATCTATTTATTTTTATGAGGTTCATAGTGCCCTCTCATCCTCGGTTAACCCGGCGGCCATTCCCTCATCTGAGGGCATCTTATGCAATTCCATACGACTGATACTATTTGTGCACTGACTGGCACGCACCCGGCAAATTTAAAACGCTGGATGCATCAGGGCCTGCTTGCGTACACATTACAAAACGAGGGCTGGAGTGACGATCAGCTAAACGAAATTTACGACCTTGTTGCCTTAACAGCGACAGGTGCGACGCTAAAAGAAATCAAACGTGGTAAAGCGTTACATCGTCCAGTTTCGACTTCCGGCTGGCATGCGCGTAAAGGCGACATGTTATGGGAACTTGAATATGGCACACCGCTTTCGCTTTCGCGCAAAATGCGCGATATGTCGAATGACTACAGTGGCGATGACTTGGTTTTTAAGCTGCTTTGTCCCCTAAACCAGTGGCTACATGCCGATCATCGCCAGGGTTCATCACGGCGATTGGCGCGTTTCGAACAGAGCGTTCGACAGCAAGCGGGGATTGTCATGCGCGCTTCATCTCGACGTGGGGAAACTGTTCCGTTGTTTCTCGAAGCGGTCAGTGTACAGAACGTTAGCGAAATTTGGCTGGAAGCGATTCGTTTAACCGCAATGGGTTTTCACGTTGAAGTCTCGACATTAATGTCTGGACAGCCCGCAGCGAAACCGGCTCAGTATCAACATCATGTTATGTGGTGTGGCGCGGGCATCAGTAAATCGATGAATCACTACTTTGATAGTGAACGTGCAGCGGGCAAAGCGGTCATGCTGAGCGGTCCCGATAAAAATTTGCGCTACTCATTTAATTCCCTTCCTGCTAACACCTGGCAATCAGGCGCAGCTTAAGGCCGGTTAATTCCGGCTCTTTTCTCTGTCCTTCAGATATTTTTTTTGGGTAAGATTCTCTTAAGGTTCCTGAATATAATAGGCAGCATCTTATTTAAGCCTAACGAGAACCTCTATGAAAACCACCTTGCTCGCTCTTTCACTCTTATTATCGTTGACTGCTTCATCTGCACAAGCGGCCAGTGAACTGACCGGATGCGCTGCGAAAAAAGCAGATATTGAGCAACAACTGAAATATGCAAAACAGCATAACAATATATCCCGCGTTGCCGGACTGGAAAAAGCGTTACGCGAAGTTGAATTTCACTGTAACGACAGTTCACTGTTAAAACAGCGCCAGGCAAAAGTAGCGGCTAAAAAAGAGGATGTTCAAAAACGCGAGCAAGAATTGGCGCAAGCACAGGCCGAAGGCCGCACCAGCAAAATTGAAAAGCGTCAGCAAAAGCTAGCGGAAGCGCAGGAAGAATTACAAGAAGCAGAACACGCACTCGTGCAATAACGTGTTTATGCCAGCGTCGATGTTCACTTCAGCAACGCTGGCCTTCTTTGGTCTCTCATTCCATTCCCTTGTGATGCTGAACGTTGGCTATAACCGGTTTCGCCAGCCGTTATACGCTAATCTGTTGATCACCAAGCTTAATCCCTGCCTCACTCATTACTTTATCTCACCCTCTGATTACTTTCTCTCATGCACCTTGATGGTGCAACAAAGTCAATACGTCCTATAAACAATAAGTTCACTTTATGAAGCCCTTCAAAGATCTACAAACTCATTAAAAATTGTTTTATATGCACAGCTTACGCCTCATTTACGCATTTTTATGCAGCTATAACGCGGCCATATTTTGGATAATTATTCACTTAATTTCCGCTTTAAAGAGCATGTTGGCGCTGGGTTAGCCCTAGCAACGACATCATATTTTTTCCAGCAGTGATAAATTATGTCTGCGCGGTTAAATGCGCTCCACATCCACGGCCCTACACAATAAATAACTTCATTAAGAAAGGTTTTTATATGGTTAAGTTATCTTACGCGTCAGAAACTAGCACATCTGCCTGGTCAACCTATTTACAGCAAATTGACCGCGTAGCGCCTTACCTCGGCGACCTTTCACGCTGGATAGATACGCTGCGTCATCCTAAACGTGCTTTGATCGTTGATATCCCCCTGCAAATGGATGACGGCACCATTCGCCATTTCGAAGGCTATCGCGTTCAGCACAACCTCTCACGCGGGCCAGGAAAAGGCGGCATTCGTTACCATCCAGACGTTGATCTTAATGAAGTGATGGCGCTTTCTGCCTGGATGACCATCAAGTGTGCGGCAGTTAACTTACCGTACGGCGGCGCAAAAGGTGGCATTCGTGTTGATCCCTTTAAGCTTTCAGAAGGTGAGCTGGAGCGTCTGACGCGCCGTTACACCAGCGAAATCGGCATCATTATTGGGCCACAAAAAGACATTCCTGCGCCGGACGTGGGAACCAACAGCAAAGTAATGGCATGGATGATGGACACTTACTCCATGAATCATGGCACCACCATTACCGGCGTGGTCACCGGCAAACCCATTCACCTTGGTGGATCGCTGGGACGTGAAAAAGCCACTGGGCGCGGTGTATTTATCACCGGCCGCGAAGTTGCTCACCGTGCTGGCATCGAAATAGAAGGTGCGCGCGTAGCGGTGCAAGGTTTCGGTAACGTCGGCAGCGAAGCAGCACGACTGTTCGATCAAGCAGGTGCGCGCGTGGTGGTGATTCAGGATCACACGGCAACGCTGTTCAACGCAGACGGCATCGACATGGCCGCCCTGACACAATGGCAGATTGAGCACAAGCAGATTGCCGGTTTCAGCGGTGCGCAACATATTGATAAAGAGGCTTTCTGGAGCACGGAGATGGATATCCTGATCCCTGCCGCGCTTGAAGGTCAAATTACCCGTCAACGCGCTGAAACGCTGAGCTGCAAACTGGTGCTGGAAGGCGCAAACGGTCCAACCTATCCTGACGCGGACGACATGCTGGCAACGCGTGGCATCATCGTGGTCCCCGATGTGGTCTGCAACGCAGGCGGCGTCACCGTGAGTTATTTTGAATGGGTGCAGGACATGGCCAGCTTCTTCTGGAGCGAGGACGAGATCAACCAGCGCTCAGATAAAATCATGACTGAAGCGATGGTCCACGTGTGGGAAAAAGCCAAAGAGAAGGATTGTTCATTGCGCACCGCAGCCTACATTGTGGCGTGTGAACGTATCCTGATGGCACGTAAAGATCGTGGTATCTATCCAGGCTAATAAACCGGGCGCTGCTGATTATCTGCAGCGCCTCGCTATTTCATCAAGACCTGAAACTGCGGATTAAATTCGTCAAATATGGGTAAGGCTGCGGCACCCAGCGCAGCGGTATCACTGCCGCTCATGCCGGTTTTCAGCCGCATGCCATCAAGATAACGCCCACGTACAGATTGATACAATGGCGGCAAGCGCTTGACGATTCTTTCAAGTAATTCCGCTGGCATCATGCCGCCAATAATCACGGCTTCCGCATCAAATACCGATTCGAGAATGTTGATCGCCTGACGCAGCGGCGTGAGTGCCGTCTCAATCCACGCATCAAATTGCGCGTGTTCAATATTTAATAAATCTTCCGGTAGCGCGCTCATGGGATCCAGCCCACAAAATTCATACGCTGCCTGCAACGAGACATAACGTTCCAGGCATCCCTGATTGCCGCAATAGCAGGCCCGCCCGCCCGGCTCCACGACGATGTGCCCTATTTCACCGGCGTTGTGCGCATGGCCGGTATAAATATGCCCATCAGTAAAGATGCCGGCGCCCAAACCGGTGCCGATATAGAGATAGATAAACGAGTTAAGCTGACGCGCAATTCCGTGGAATCGTTCACCAATAGCGGCGACGGTAGCATCATTTTCCAGCGTAACGGGTAGATTGCTTAATGCAGCAAGCTCCGCTTCAATATCGATATTTTCCCAGCCGTTGAGTGTGGTTGGCCCAACAGATGAGATTCCCTCTACGCCAAACGGGCCTGGCATGACGACGCCAATACCCAACACTTTTTGCCACTGCGCCCCGAGAAAGGCGCGCATCTCATCAAGCAGTGCCGCGATGCGCGCTAACGTGGCAGCGGGTTGCGGCTTCTGCACCATAACAAGGCGACGAAAGTGAATTTCACCGCTCAGATCCACCAGCACCAGCAACAATGTTTGATGATCAAGATGAATGCCGATCGACCATGCGCTGGCGGGATTAATCGCGACTGGAATGGAGGGTTGCCCACGTCCGCTCCGTCGCGGCTGGCGGCTGGTGAGCAGCTCGGCCTGCTCCAGTTCCGCGACAATATTAGAGACAGTTTGCGGCGTCAGCGCAGTTAACCGCGCCAGCTCAGCCCGCGTAAGTTCACCGTTTAGGCGAATCGCTTCAATGATGACGCGGCGATTGTGCGCACGTGCATGTTCTAAATTAGTGCCCGAGGTTTTCATGATGATGTCCATAACAGCAAGTGGCTCAGTATCGGCTGCGAAAAAGGGCTGATCAAATAATATCTTTGATCCTGCACACAATTTCAGCGCGTGATGATAGGCAGATTGGCCTCAAAAGCGCAGTCTTTCCTAAGCGTTGTTGCGCCTTGATCCTGTTATGGCATGGCGTTTGCTTAGTTTTATCAGGTTAGCGGTTTCAAGCTGGCCTAAGTTACGCCTCTGATTAAATCAATCAAATTGATTTAATTAATCCCGCTCTGTTTCTGCTGTGTGGAGATCATCATGACCCAACGTTTCACTCCGAAACTCAAAGGCGGCCTCGCCGCGTTACTGATGTTGAGTGCTGGTAGCGCATCAGCGGCCAGCCAAATCAACGCCCTGTTCATGACGCAAGCGGCTTACAGCGAAAATGACATTCGCGCCATGACGCAAGATTTTGAGAAACAACACCCTGATGTAAAAGTGAACCTTGAGTTTGTGCCTTACGAAGCGCTGCATGACAAAATCGTGGCGGCAAAAGGCGCAGGTGGTAACGGCTACGATGTGGTGCTGTTTGATGCGATTTGGCCTGCCGAATTCACCCGTTTTGATTTGCTGCAGGATGTGAGTTCACGTATTACGCCAGAAGAGAAAGAAAAGGTGTTCCCCGGCGCGTTGAGCACCGTGGTTTATAAGGGCAAAACCCTTGGCATGCCGTGGATTCTGGATACCAAATATCTTTATTACAACAAGGCGATGTTGGCAAAAGCAGGCATTACCGACGTGCCGCAAACCTGGCAACAGGTGATGGACGACGCCAAGATTATCAAGCAGAAAAATATCGTTAAATATCCGTTGGTCTGGAGCTGGTCGCAGGCTGAAGCGCTGGTGTGCGATTACACCACGCTGGTTTCTGGTTTTGGTGGTGAATTTTATCAAAACGGTAAGCTGAACTTTACGAGTCCCGCCTCGTTGAAAGTGCTAAATCTCATGAAAAGTTCATTGGATGAAGGTCTGAGTAATCCCGCATCGCGTGAATATCTTGAAGAGGATGTCCGCAAATCTTTCTCTAATGGCGATGCCGCTTTCGCGCTTAACTGGACTTACATGTACAACATGGCCAACGATCCCAAACAGAGCAAGGTCGCGGGTGATGTCGGTATCCTGCCCGCGCCTGGAGACGCACCGGGCAAAGTGGGCGCGGTTAACGGCTCGATGGGATTGGGCATTGCGAAAGGCAGCGAACATCCTGAGCAAGCGTGGCAGTTCATTACCTATATGACCTCTCAGCCGGTACAAAACCAATACGCAAAACTTAGTCTGCCGATTTGGAAATCCTCTTATCAGGATGAGGCGGTTAAAAAAGATCAGGAGAGTTTGATTGCCGCAGCGGACAAGTCACTAAACGTGATGTTGTCACGTCCTGAAACTGCGGATTATTCGCGCCTCTCCAATACGCTGCAGCAAGAACTTCAGCAAGTGTTGTTAGGTAAAACGCCAGCGCAAGATGCCATGGCAACCGTCGATAAAAGCGCTGCGCGCTTGCGTTAAGGAGCAACGATGCTGAGTTTGCGTCAACGCGAACAGCGTCAGGCATGGGTGCTGCTTGCACCCATGATCATTGTGATGCTGCTGCTTACTGCCTGGCCGCTGCTGCGCACCATTTGGTTAAGTTTTACCGATGCGGCGCTGATTGGCAGCGGCGAAACGCCCGGGTGGATCGGTCTTGAGAACTATGTTTATGCGCTGACCGATCCCGATTTTCAAACCTCAATCCTGCGTACGCTCTATTTCACTGTGGTATCGGTGGCTTTTGAAGGCGTTATCGGCGTGCTGGTGGCGCTGCTGCTAAATCAGAAATTCGCGGGTCGCAATGTATTGCGGGTATTGGTGATTCTGCCGTGGGCGCTGCCGACCATCGTTAATGCCATGATGTGGCGGCTTAACTTCAATCCTGATTACGGCAGCATTAATGCGCTGCTGACGCAACTCGGGATCATCGACGGTTATCGCAGTTGGCTGGGATCGCCTGACTCCGCGCTGAACGCGGTGATGTTCGCTGACATCTGGAAAAACTATCCGTTGGTCACGCTGTTAGTGTTGGCGGCGCTGCAATCCATTCCCGACGATCTTTTTGAAGCGGCTCGCTTAGACGGTGCTTCTGCCTGGCGTCGTTTTCGCGCCATCACCTTTCCGGCCATTGTTGCACCGCTCGGCGTGGCATTGGTGTTACGCACCATTGATGCCTTTAAAATCTTCGACATCATCTATGTGATGACACGCGGGGGTCCCGTCGACAGCACTAAAACGCTGAGCTTTTTTGTTTACCAAGAGTCGTTCAGCTATTTGCGCGCGGGCAGCGGTGCCGCCTATGCCATGTTGATGACGTTGATGTGCGCCCTGCTGATCACGATCTATTTGCTGATGTTATGGCGTCAGCGTCGCCGGAGTTCCGCTTATGAAAACTAACCTGCGCATTCTGCTGCGCTACGGTGCGGCTTTGCTGGTGGCACTCTCAATTTTGGCGCCGATGGGCTGGCTGTTCCTGATGAGCGTGAGTTCAACCGGTGATCTGTCACGCGTGCCGCTGGAGTGGTTGCCGCGTGAATGGGATTTCAGCCGCTACACGCGACTGGTATCGTTGGCCCCCAATCAACCCGGCAATCTGTTCCTGCATGCGTTGGGCAATAGTTTATTAGTCGCCAGTATCGCCACCCTGATTTCGCTGTTTCTGGCGATACCGGCAGCATTCAGCTTTTCACGCTACCCAGGCCGTGATGGTTGGCTTTTCGGTGCGCTGGCCATCTACATGGTGCCGCCTGTGGCCTTCGTGTTGCCACTCTACTTTTTGCTGCAACAGCTGGATCTGCTTAATACCCGCCCCGGCCTGGTCATTGTCTATTGCTCATTGATTTTGCCGTTCCTGACCTGGATGTTGAAAAATCAGTTCGACTCACTGCCGCGTGATATTGAGCAAGCCGCGCGTTTGGATGGATTACGCTTCTGGCAAGTTTTGCTGCGTATTACCTTGCCGCTGGCAAAACCGGTCTTGGGTGCAGCGGCGCTGTTTGGTTGGCTGCTCGCCTGGGATGAATTTTTCTATGCGCTGCTGTTTACCAGCAATATCTCGGCGCAAACCTTGCCGGTTGCGATTGCCGGGTTTACCGCTGGCCGCGCTACCGATGATGGTTTGATAGCAGCAATCGGGATTTTGGCGTCGGTCCCACCGCTGTTTATTGCTATCTGGCTCCAGAAAACGCTGGTAAGCGGCCTGGCCAGTGGCGGGAGTAAAGGATGAATACTTTATATGTGGTGGGCAACATCAACGTTGATCTCATCATGAGTACACTTAACGACTGGCCTCAGCGCGGTACAGAAGTGATGTTGCAGCACAGTGAATTGCGTCCCGGCGGTTCGGCGGGTAACTGCGCGTTGGCGCTGGAAGCGATGCAGGTTCCCCATCGCGCCATCGCGAATCAGGGCAATGATGGCTTTAGCGCCTGGTTGGCAAGCCACTTTCCACACAGTGCAGCACATTGGCCGCTTTCCTCATGTGAAACCTCGCTGACGGTGGGCTTAACGCACCCGGATAATGAACGTTCTTTTATCAGTAATCGCGGTCACATCACCGAACTCACCGCTGAAGATGTTCTGGCGCAACTGCCCGCGCAAGCCACAGCGGGTGACATCGTACTGCTGTGCGGCACCTTCCTTTGCCTCAAGCTTTATGCGGCTTATCCCACCTTATTGGCAGAGATTAAACAGCGCGGTTTTATCGTGGCGGTCGATACCGGCTGGCCGCCTGAAGGCTGGTCGACTGCGCTGCGTCAGCAGATTGACGTCTGGCTGAAGCATTGCGACTGGCTACTGCTGAATGAAGTCGAAACCTTGGGTTTGGCAGATTTGCCTTCTCTGCAATCCTGCGCGCAACAACTGGCCACCAAGCTCAGTGGCAAAGGTGGCTGCGTAGTGAAATGCGGCGCTGACGGCGCACGACTCTGGCATTCCTTGCAGGAAATGCATGTCGCGTCTCAGCCGGTGAAAGTGGTCGATACCATTGGTGCCGGTGACAGCTTTAACGCCGGCTTTCTGACGGCATTGCTCTATCAAGAATCTGCGCACACCGCATTGCAATGGGGCATTGATGTTGCTTCGTTGGCGATCAGCAGTTCTCCGCGCCGTTATCCCGACTGGCAACAACTTCAACAACACAAAGAGGTGCGCTAATTATGGCCAGTGTTGAACTCGTAAAAGTGGCTAAGCGCTACGGCAAACAGAGCGTGTTACATCCGCTGGATTTAACCATTCCCGATGGCAGCTTCACCGTATTAGTTGGCCCTTCCGGCTGCGGAAAATCAACCTTGCTGCGCCTGTTAGCGGGACTTGAAACCCTGTCTGATGGCGCGATTTTGATGGATAAAAAGCAGATCAACGATCTCGACCCGGCAGATCGTGATATCGCGATGGTATTTCAAAGTTATGCGCTCTATCCGCATCTTACCGTTGCGGAAAATCTTGCCTTCCATATGCAGGTGAAGAAGGTCAAGCGTGACGAGCAAAAGAGTAAAATCGCTCGCATTGCCGCTATCTTAGGCATTGATCAGCTGCTGCAACGCTATCCCCGTGCGCTTTCTGGTGGTCAACGTCAGCGTGTCGCAATGGGACGCGCCATGGTGCGCAATCCGCAGGTTTTCTTGTTTGATGAGCCGCTCTCCAACCTTGACGCTCAGTTGCGAATGGAACTTCGCGCCGAAATCAAATCATTGCATCAGCGCTTTAAAACCACCATGGTTTATGTGACCCACGATCAGGTTGAAGCGATGACGCTAGCCGATCAGATTGTGGTGATGAAGGATGGTGTGATTGTGCAACAAGGCGCGCCGCTGGCTATTTATGATCGCCCGGTAAATACATTTGTGGCGCGATTTATTGGCTCGCCTCCCATGAATCTTCTCAATGCCGTTTTTCAGCAGCAAAATGGCCTTCCCGGCTTGCTGTGCGGTGCCCAATGGTTTGCACTGCCGCTACGCTGGCATACGGCCGCACAACAACGCGAAGGGCAAGCAGTAACCTTGGGTGTACGCCCTCATGATTTGATCTGCGACGCATCGGGCCAGCCAGCCTTGGTAAAAATTGTCGAAATTACCGGTGAATCCACGTTATTACATCTGGAATGGCAAGGTTCGCCACTGCACATGCAGTTAGCAGGCCGCAGCGAAGCAACACCGGGCGGATCGCTGGCAATCGGTATTAATACGCAGAAAATACATCTGTTTGATGCAGAAAAGGGTGAACGGCTCACTGAAGTTTTTGAGCATTAGTAAAAAAACCCGCCAAATGGCGGGTTTCGTTTATTCATCAAACAACAGCGACAGTCAGTGATTATGCACTCTGCTGTAGATGGAATTGCTCAACTGTTTGTGCCAGCTGCTGCGCTTGATCTTCCAGAGAACTGGCTGCCGCAGACATTTCCTGCACCAGCGCGGCGTTCTGTTGGGTGGTGCCATCCATTTCATTAACCGCAATCGTAACCTGACTGATCCCCCGCGCCTGCTCATCAGAAGCTGATACAATCTCAGCAATGATGCCTTGAACCGAAGTTACCGCCTGCGTCATCTCCTGCATGGTTTTTCCCGCGTCATTCACCAGCCTCACACCACTTTCAACCCGCACGCTCGACTCCTCAATCAATGCGGCAATCTCTTTCACCGCATTTGCGCTACGCTGAGCAAGATTACGCACTTCTGACGCTACCACGGCAAATCCACGCCCCTGTTCGCCTGCACGCGCGGCCTCAACGGCGGCATTCAGTGCAAGGATGTTTGTTTGAAAAGCAATGCTGTTGATCATGGTGGTGATGTCGCCGATCTTCTTCGAGCTGTCATCAATCTGCGCCATGGTTTGAACCACTTGCCCGACCAGAGTTTCACCGCGACTCGCAATAAGCGTGGCATTTTCTGTCAGGCTGGTTGCCTGCTGTGCGTTATCCGCATTTAAGCGAACGGTGGCGCTGATCTGTTCCATGCTGGCAGCCGTTTGCTCCAGCGCCGCAGCTTGTTGTTCAGTGCGCGAAGCCAGGTTGAGATTGCCGCTGGCAATTTCACCTGCACCCTGGCGTACTGATTCGCTGGCATCTTTGATCTGCCCAACAATGGCTCGCAGTTGGCTTTGCATGGTATGCAGCGCAAAAAACAGGCTGCTGCGATCGTTAGCCTGAACGGTGATGACATTATCCAAATGACCATCCGCCACCGCTAATGCAATTTTTGCGGCTTCCAGCGGCTCGCCACCAATCGGTCGCAGGACTTTACGGTTGAACAGCACGCCAAGCAGCGTACCCACCAGCAAAATGCTCACAATCATCAAGACAATGGCATAGATTAATTGACGGTTTGCCGCCGCCATCACCTGACTCACCGGCGCGACCACACCAATATACCAAGGCTTATCGCTGTTCCCGATAATCACCGGTTGCCAGGTAATCAATGCCTCTTCACCCAGCACTGCATCAAAGTGCTGAACCACCGCCGAGGTAAACCCATCGCTTTGACCTTTCCACACCTTTCCTGCTTCATCTTTATTCGGGGACGAAATCACTTTGCCGCCATTGGAGAGCAGCAGCGCATAACCGGTGCCTTCCCAAGGCTTAATTTGATTCACTTTCTGCTGAAGAGACGCTAACGAAATATCAGAGGTGACGACGGCGCGAAGTTTCGCATTTTCAAAAACAGTCGCAGCCACGGAGGTTAATAAGGTAGGTACACCGTTATAGGCATAGCTATAAGGTTCTGTCAGGGTGTCTTTCTGGGTTTTTTGTGGCACAAGATAATAATCACCTTGTCCTGGTGTGAGATAAGAGGTTAACGGGTGCATGGAGTAATTGCCGGATTGATCGCGATCGACAAACCAGGCATAGCGCCCTTTTGGTGCCTGATTAGGTTGCGTTGCGAATTCCGCATCACGTCCGTCAAAGGCGTTTTCTTCGAAAATCACTGACATCGATAAATAGTCGGGATTCGCGCGCAGCGAATATTCCATTATTTTGTCAACGACTTTGCGGTCGGTGATATTCGCAGCAGGCAACGCAATCAGACTTTGGCCAAGGTTATGCGCAACATCACGCGCATAGCTTAATTCCTGTTGAATCTGCAAACCTTTGCTTTGCGCAATTTGCTGCAAATAGTTTTCAGCCAGCGTCTTCTGTTCTTTACTCGATTGCCAACTCAGCACGCCAATGGTAACGGCGAAACCCAGCATGATAGTCAAGCCTCCCGTCCACAGCATCTGCGTGCGGGTGCTCATTCTTTTCTTCTCTTTGGTTTGATTGGCCATTGCGGCTCCCCTGAAATAAACCTTCTCATGACCTCCCTGTAAATTTCATCCGTTACAGGATCCTCTATCGGCGCTTTTTTTTTGAACTTTAATCACTGCCGAGGACGCTTTTTTAGAAGAGATCGCAGTGGCGTGGGGAGTCGCCACTATAAAAGTGAGATTATTCAGCCGCGTCGGTAATCGATGCTTCGCAGAGCACCGGAAAATTAAGCGAATTGGCGATAAAGCACATCTCATGCGCGTTGTGATGTAACGCCAGCGCCAACGCTTTATCGCTGCCCTGCCGCACCGTGACCTGCGGTTTTAAGATAATTTGAGTAAAGTGCCCTTTTTCACCTTCTATCATCGTGCCTTCTGCATTATCACGGTATGCAGTTACCACGATTCCGGCTTCAGCACACAGATGCAGATACCACAACTTGTGACAGGCAGACGTAGAGGCCAGCAACATATCTTCTGGATTCCAGCGGGTCGCATCGCCCAGAAAGGCCGGATCGGATGAGCCTTGAATTGCAGGTTTGTTCGCTGTCGTCACCACAAAATCACGTTGATAGGAACGATAAGATTCCGTGCCTTTGCCGCTGTTGCCGGTCCATTCGACGCTAAGCTGATAATGATGTTCACGTGCTGCCATTTGTCATCCTTATGGGTTATTTGTCACTGATATTAAAAGGATCGCTTGAATGCAGTGAAGTTTACATGGCGAAAAACTTAAATTTTGCGCAGTCAGGATAAATGGATGCGGTAATTTTATTTTGTTGGTATGTTTAATAGAATATTAATTCCATTAAACCAGAGTGATAACCATGTCATCGACCCTTACTTCACACACTATCCTGCAACAAGAAGCTGAAAGTCGTTTATCTACGTTTGATTTCCAACTGGCCTGGCTTTTAGGCCAAAGCCTGCAACAGCGCGCCAGTGAGCAAAAATTACCGGTCGCTATTGAAGTTTATGCCTTTGGTCAGCCTCTTTTCTTTGCCGCGCTGCCCGGTTCAAGCCCTGACAATCTGGAATGGATGAAGCGTAAACGCAATTCAGTGCTGCGCTTCGGACATGCCTCAATGTACCTCGGCCTTAACAATGAGCAGAGCGGCAAACGCATGGAAGAGATGAACTGGATTGCACAAGATGAATTTACCGATCACGGTGGCTCATTCCCGCTGTTGAACGAGGCAGGCGTGGTGTTTGGTGCGGTGAGCGTCAGTGGCTTACCGTCTGAAGAAGATCATACGTTGGCGTTATGGGGCATCCAACAAATTCAACATACTCTGAACACGTAAACCAAAAGCGCGAAGAGGCACAAGACCCCGATAACGGCGGTCAGCGAAGACTTAAACGCGCCTGATAGCCAATTTATCAACGCATAAAGCCGCTTCGTGCGGCCTGATTTTGATGCTGCCTGTTCAGCTCTGCAAAGAAATGGAGAAATTTTTCCGGCCAGTAACTGAATTAGGGTTAACTTGACCACAAACCGGAAAACTTAAATCCGCCGACAACGCTTTTTTTTGATCTACAACAACAAACGTTATCCGCACTACTGTCAGTTTATGTAAACGGTTTTCAAACCACGAAACGACAGCAGGAGAAGATAATGATGACGGGCAAAGTCGGGTTAGCAGGCGCGCTGGTGGTATGGCTGGTTTATGTGATCTGGATGGTTCAGTTCTACTCGAGCACCTTCACGCAATTCACACATTAATCTCAAAACAGGGCCTTCGCGTCCTGTTTCTCTTTCCTCTTTGAATTTTTCTCGCTCGCACATGAGCCAATAAGCCCCTATAATCGACTCATATTTTGAGCCGAATGACACTCTCTATTCGGCTCATACCGATAAGATGAGCCGCTTGATGACAACGTTATGGATTTGGCAACACCCCGATTGGCCACAGTTTACCTGGCAAGATGCACAACTCCTGCCGCGGCTTCGCCATGCTCAGCAACTGCGTGGCACGTTATTGGGCCGCGCAAGCCTGCAATCGGACGATGAATCGCAAACGCTCGATACCTTGCTGGCTAATATTCTCTCCTCTTCTGCCATCGAAGAAGAACGCGTTAACGCGCAATCGGTGCGTTCATCGCTGGCGCGGCGTTTAGGTGTTTCCGAAGAACAACCTTATCCCATATCCGACCGGTCTGAAGGATTGGCGGCGATGATGCTTGATGCCATCAATAATCGCGATCGACCTTTAACACTCAAGCGCTTGTACCAATGGCACCATTGGCTCTTTCCACAGGATGAATGGTCAATCCATTCGCTAAGCGTCGGTGCGCTTCGCGGCAGCGAGCCAATGCAGGTGGTGTCGGGACGCCTTGACCGACCAACGGTTCACTTTGAAGCGCCGCCGCGTGCGGGACTGGAACTTCAGCTCGACGCGTTTATGACATGGTTCAACCAAAGCCGGGAGAATGTATTACTCGATCCGTTGTTACGCGCTGCCATTTGCCATCTGTGGTTTGTTACGCTTCATCCGTTCGATGATGGTAATGGGCGCATTACACGTGCATTAACAGATTTGGCGCTAGCGCAAGCGGATAGCCAAAGCATTCGGCTTTATGCCATGTCTTCAGCCATATTGGCAAAACGCGCCGACTATTATCGGGTGCTGGAAAAAACGCAGAAAGGCGATCTGGATATCACCGGCTGGCTGGTGTGGTTTTTGGATATTCTGGAAGAAAGCCTGAATCAGGCGATGCTCAGCGTTGAGCGTACACAACTAAAAGCCCGATTCTGGCTGCGCCATCAAGGGTTGGGTTTGAGTAAAGAACAGGTGAAAGTGCTCAATCGATTACTGGACGGCGGCGAACAGGGTTTTGAGTTAGGCATTAGCGCCAGTCAGTATCAAAAAGTCGCCAAAGTGAGCAAATCGACGGCAACACGCCATTTAGCCGATCTGCTGGAAAAAGAGTGTCTTTACAAGCTGGAAGGCGGAGGTAGAAGTACGCGTTATCAGGTTCGCCGGGTTTAGAAAGGCAGAAACAAAAACGCCGTCAGCTTATTACTCACGGCGTTTCGGTCATCAAGCCGCTTTAACTGCGCGAACTTTTTTGGTGCTGGTTGCTTCTTCAGCAACCTCTTCATGATCATCTTTCTCTGCGACAGTAATGTCTACAGAAGGCGCCGCTTCAGGCAGTTTGCTGGTACGGAGGATATGCTGCACCGCATCTTTTTGCTCAGCAATCAGCAGGCCCAGCGTTTCAGCCTGGGTTTCATCCAGTCCAGGTTGATGCTGCAACAGCCAGTCAGTGAAGGCTTCGGCCATATCGAGCATTTTGTCGTAGGCATCGGCCTCTTTCTTGTTGGCAAACGTCATCTTCTCTTCACCCTTTCTGACGACTACAAATTTTGTTTCGACAGCCATTTTCTTGCCTCTCTGATACTGTGAATATATACAGTATAACACGCCGTTTTTTGTTTTCCACTAGAGAATAACATCTTAAAACGGCACACCCATGCATCTTCTAAAACCCAGGGTGCTCGCCGATTGCGCAATGATGATCAGACGCAGGGTTTATACGATAAAACGCCCTGCATATCACTATAATGGCTGCGCTAATGGAATTTTTAGGCCAATAACGCTTCAAGAAAATCCGCCAACGCTTTGCGCGGATCATCCTCTTCCGACACGATCATCTCAATGCCCCATTGTCCCAACACCTCTTTTGCTACCGGATTGTTGCGATTGGTGAACAAGTAGGATTTAGGCCGCGCGGTCGCCAGGCCGGTGCGGCCCCACATTTTGGTCAGACGATAAAACAGCAGACGAATGTTAAAGTCGCTGATGCTATAGCCAACGAACAATACCGAGTTGCCCATCACGTCGTGCGTCAATTTGATATCCAGCGGGGAATCAAAATAGAGCCGTTCAAAGTAGCTGCTTTCGTCCAGCACAATCGACGTATCATCGTCGAAATCACCATGCAGCTTAATGATGTGGCGCTTATCTTCCGTCAATGAGACTAAATCAGCTGCATTCGCGACCTTAAAATAAGGGACGCCGTGCGCTTCGTGTGCCGCTTCGAGCCAGCGATCGTAATTAGTGGTATAGATACGAGAGAAATTGCCTTGCGTGATCATGGTATGAATTTCGGAAGAACGAACATCAATATCAGGCCGATGCCATTCACGATCCATCCAACTGCGTAACGGGCCCAGCGAGCCTTTTTTCTGCTTGTAATATTCCGCCAGGGAAAGGTGCGTGCCGTAGGTGTTGAATATTTTAGGATCGTAGCCCAACTCGTTGGCGAGATGGGAAATTAACTCATGCCATTCCGGCAAGCCAAGGTTACGTGAGATACCGGCACCAGCAAAAAGAATCAGTTTCCCAGAATCGTAGGCGCGTTTTAATTCAGGTTTCATGCTACTCCCCGCGCAGTTTTTAAAAAGTTGGCGAAGCGATCCAGTGCGATGCGGCGCATGGAAATCTCATTTTTCTTGTCACCCATCTCGGCAAAGGTCTGATCATGCCCCTCGGGAATAAAGACACAATCCCACTGAAAGCCGCGCGTACCCGCAGGTTTGGCCGCGATGGTGCCGCGCAGTTCGCCGGAAAATTGATACATTTTTCGACCGTCACAATAGCCCAGCACGGTTTTCGCCGTGACGCACTGACTATCCAGCCCCTGAACCAGCGCAGTGAAGCGTTCAGCGTCTAAGCGGTTCCAGAAAATGCGTGTCAGACCGGCAGGCAAGCCATTCAGGCCATCAAGATAGAGACCGGTATGCTCCACAAACAGCGGACGCCCAATCAAGGAAAAAGCTTTGGTGAGTTTGTCGCGGATGAGTTCTAACTCATTTTCAGTTTGAATTTCTTCGATGCGGCGGGCAATAGGCAAAACTTCAACACCGACAGGCTCAAGAATTTTGCGTACCTCCGCCAGCTTTTGCTCATTGGCAGAAAGGAATCTGATTTTCATGCTACGTCCAGGTTAAGGTCCTGATGACATTTTTTATGATATTGCCAGGTCAGTTAAGCTGGAAAGTGTAGCGCAAATCGGCAGGCAAAGAGTGGACCGAACAGAAGCATCCTTGCTTCTTTTTATTAATAAACGATTCCCGGCGGGTTCACTGTCGAATGGCTGATCGCTTCATCCTGCTCGCCCCAACGCTGTAATACCTGCTGGTATTGACCACCCGCAATGGTGCCATCCAGCGCCGTTTGTAGGGCATCGGCCAGGCCATTGCCTTTTTTGGTGGTCACAGCGACCCACGCGCGAAACGGCCCGGTGCCAACGATTTTGGTTTGCCCGCGTGAGGCCGCTTTCCAGGCGGCCATGGAATGTGGGCCAAACATCGCATCGGCGCGTCCAGAAAGCAGCAAAAGCGTCGCGGAGGCATCATCCGTTAAATAAATTGGCTGCACCGGCGGCAAACCTTTTGCACGATTTTTCTCATCCCAGCTCAGGAGAATCCGCTCTTGATTCGTACCGGATGCCACAATAATCCGCTTGCCTGCAATCTCTTCCGGCGAGTTGATTGAGGTCACTGAACTGTTAGCTTTCACCACAAAAGCGTGGTTGTCCGCACGGTAGGTGGCGAAATCGAACTTCTTCTTCCGCTCTTCCGTTACGGCAATATTAAACATCGCCACATCGTAGCGCCCAGCGGTAATGCCAAGCGGCCAATCCTCCCAGGAAGCGGGAACCAGCTTGAGTTTTAAGCCAAGGCTGTCCGCCAGTAACCGCGCAATATCAGGATCACTGCCGATGCGGGTCTGATTGTCTGACGCCAACAGCGCCAGCGGCGGTGAATGGGTAGCGGAGGTCGCCACCGTTAACGTGCCCGGCTCGATAAAGTGAAAATTTGCAGGGATCTTTTTAATCGCATCTGGATTCGCAGGCGCGTTAATGGGCGTTTCATTTTTTGACGCGTCTAACTTCTCGGCGGCTCCCGCCGCCTGACTCACCAGCAAAACGGCTAACAACGTTATTGCGCAGAAATTTCGCATGACTGACTCTTCCTGTGATTACAAAACACGTGCGAGGAACCGTTTAGTTCTTTCATGTCGTGGATTATTCAGTACTTGCGTGCTATTGCCCTGTTCTACGATTTTGCCATCAACCATGAACACCACGTTGTCGGCAACTTCACGGGCGAAACCCACTTCGTGCGTCACAATCACCAATGTGGTGCCGGAGCGCGCCAGTTTTTTGATCACGTCGAGCACTTCACCGACGAGTTCAGGATCGAGCGCCGAGGTTGGCTCATCAAACAACATTACGCGTGGGTTCAACATCAAGGCGCGCGCGATAGCAATACGCTGCTGCTGCCCCCCAGAAAGATGGCGCGGCCACGCATCCGCTTTGTGGCGCAACCCAACGATATCCAGCAATTCACCGGCACGCGTGACCGCGTCACGTTTTGTCAGTTGCCGATGCGCAATCGGCGCTTCAATCAGGTTCTCAAGCACGGTGAGATGGGGGAACAAATTGAAGTTTTGGAACACATAACCGACGTTAATACGCTGACGTAAAATCGCGTGCTCTTTCAGTTCATACAGCTTGTCGCCACGCCGCTGATAACCGATATAATCTCCATCAATCTGGATAAAACCCGCATCAACGCGTTCAAGATGGTTGATCGAACGCAGCAACGTTGACTTGCCCGAACCAGATGGCCCCAGAATCACCGTCACCGAGCCCGGTGCCAGTTCCAGCGAAACGTCATCCAGCGCTTTGTGCTTACCAAAACTTTTACTGACGCTGGTGATACTAATAGCGCCTGTGGTATGGACTGAGCGGTAATCAATGGCTTCGGACATGGCTAATTTCCTCAGTTGCGATCACCGGCGCGACGCGATTGCGCCATTGACGCCAGCGTGAAGGTTTTGGTTCGCGGGTTACGCTACGGGCCAGCCAGCGTTCAACGCTGTGCTGAATCACGGACAGCACGGTGGTGATAATCAAATACCAGGCCGCACCGACCATCAGCAACGGAATCACTTCCTGATTGCGGTTGTAGATCATCTGAATGGTGTAAAACAGCTCAGGCATTGCCAGCACGTAAACCATCGCTGTGCCTTTCGCCAGGCTGATGATTTCGTTAAACGCGGTAGGAATAATTGCGCGTAGCGCCTGCGGCAGAATGATGCGGAAAGTACGACGCGTGGCGGATAAACCCAGCGCTGAAGCCGCTTCAACTTGACCATGATCAACCCCCAAAAAACCGCCGCGAATGATCTCAGCGCTGTATGCCGCTTGCACTAGCGTCAGACCAATTACCGCAGCCGGAAACTGCCCCAACACGTTGATGGTCTGGAAGTTGCCCCACGACAGCGCGGTAAAAGGCACGCCAATCGATAAGGTGTCGTAGAGATAGGAGAAGTTGTACAAGATGATCAGCACAACAATCAGCGGCAGCGAGCGAAACAGCCAAATATAACCCCATGCTAAGCTACTCAATAACCAGGATGAGGAGAGTCGCGCCAGCGCCAGCAAACCGCCCAGCATCAAGCTGAAGATCGTGCCGAGTAGTGTTAACAACAGCGTTTGCCCTAAACCATGCAGGATTACCGGATCGAAAAACCAGCGAGCAAAGACGCCCCATTCCCAGCGCGGATTAAACGCCACCGATTGCACCACGCCAGCCAGAATAAACAGGGCGATAATCGCCCCCACGGTACGTGCTGGATAGCGCGCCGGCACCACTTGCAATTGCGGTTCCTTACTCATCGTGCCTCCTTAACTGGCTTGGGCGACGCTTTGAACGTCAATCACTTTAAAAAAACGCAAACGGCCGTCATGCGGCGGCTGCCCATAACGCTCAAGATCGCCGCTGATATCGCATTGAGGTTGATAACCGTGCCCGGTATAAAGCCGCACGGCTTCCGGCTGGCGAAAACCGGTGGTGAGAAAAAGCCGTTGATAACCGGCACGCAAGGCGCGCCGCTCCAGCTCTTTCACCATCACCAAGGCCAAGCCCTGACGGCGCAGATCGCGGCGTGTCCAGATGCGTTTTAGCTCAGCGGTTTGCTCGTCATAGGGTTTATAGGCGCCCATTGCGATGATCTCGCCATCACGCTCCAGCACGATGAAAAGGCCGTGTGGCGGCAGATACCACTCCGTCAGTTCTACCTCTTTCTGCGAGGTGAAGTAATCACCATAGCGCGCAGCATATTCACCAAACAGACCTGCGAGGATCGGCTGCAATTCTGGTGCTTCTGGTGAGACTTCGCGAAAATGTTGCTGGCTCATATCGCCTCCTTAATCGCCTAATCCCGGCGGGTTGATCTCAGAACGATCAATGCGTTCTACGCCTTCACCCCAGCGGTTCAATACTTTTACGTAGTCGCCGTTTTGCATCACACCGTTGAGCGCGGTGCTAACAGGTTCCGCTAAACCGCTGCCTTTTTTCATCGTTACGGCGATATGCGCCGCTTTCGGCCAGCCGCCATCAACGCTGCCTACCAAGCGGGTTTTGCCATTCAACGCCGCTTTCCATGCACCAATTACGTTGGGTCCAAAATAGGCATCAGCGCGACCGGATTGCAGCGCCAGCGTTTGGGCGGCGTCATCTTTGGAGTAAACCGGGGTAAAGGGTTTCAAACCTTTGGCCTGGTTCTCTTTATCCCAGGCCAGGAGAATCGCTTCCTGGTTGGTGCCGGAACCAACAATGATGCGCAGCCCGGCTATATCTTCTGCTTTGCTGAGTGATTTAATCGGGCTGCTGGTTTTTACATAAAAGCCCAGCGAATCTTTACGGTAGGTGGCGAAATCAAATTTCTCTTTGCGATCTTTGGTGACAGTGATGTTAGTGATCGCTGCATCATATTTGCCCGACGCCACGCCTAACGGCCAGTCTTCCCAGGAAGTGGGCACCACGTTGAGCTTCAGACCGAGGCTGTCAGCAACGAGACGGGCGATATCCACTTCGCTGCCCAGCAAGGTTTTATTGTCATCAGAAAAGACCGTTAAGGGCGGCGAATTGAGTGCCGCGACCGCTACGGTAAAGGATCCCGGAACCGCAAAGCGGTGACCCGCCGGAATTTGTGCCACTGCCTGCGCGTTTTTACCGGTGTTGATCGGTGTTTTATTCGCCTCAAGGCTCACGCGCTGTCCGTTGTAATCCACATTGGTATCTTCAGCCCATGCACTACTGCTGGCAGCCAATAGCATCAGGGCGATCACTGTTTTCGTTTTTTGCATAGCGAAGACTCTTATTGTTGTGTGAACTGATTAACGGGTTGTTTCAGGGCAAAACTGTCGCGCAATGTGGTTCCGGGATACTCGCGACGCGATAAACCACGCGCCTGCAAAATCGGCACCACGCGATCAACAAAGCGTTCAAAGGTATCTGGCGTACCGCCGTTGATAATGAAACCGTCGGTGGCGTCGGTTTCAAACCAGAGTTGCAAACCATCAGCGACTTGTTCAGGCGTACCGTGGAACAGCGGGCGCGGGGTAGCCGCTTCCAGCGCAGCCTGACGCAGCGTGTGATTAAACTGACGCGCCTTGCTTTTGATTTCATCGGTGGTGCTGCGGAAGCTGTTTTGTCCGATATCGCCTAATTCAGGGAAAGGTTCATCAAGGGGATATTGCGAGAAGTCGTGATGATCAAAGAAACGACCCAAATAGTTGAGCGCATCTTTAATCGAGACCAGCGCAGCGGTGGTTTGATATTGCTGTTCCACGTCGTCGGCATCGTCGCCAACAATCACGCTAACACCCTGGAAGATGTGCAAGTCTTCCGGTTTACGGCCTTTCTCCACCAGCTGCTGCTTAACGTCGCGATAAAACGCCTGCGCTTCTTCTCGCGTCGGTTGATGAGTAAAAATTGCATCGGCGTGGCTGGAGGCCAGCTTTTTGCCATCTTCAGACGCACCGGCCTGGAAGATAATCGGTCGGCCCTGCGGCGTGCGGCCAATGTTCAGCGGGCCTTGCACCTGAAAGAAATCGCCATGGTGATCCAGCGTATGCAGCTTGCTGGGATCAAAGAACTGGCCGCTCTCTTTGTTACGAACAAACGCATCCTTTTCCCAGGAATCCCACAACCCTTTCACCACCTGCAAATACTCATCGGCAATGCGATAGCGCAGCGCATGTTCCGGGTGCTGGGCGCGTGAGAAGTTCTTAGCAGACCCTTCCAGTGGCGATGTCACCACATTCCAGCCAGCGCGTCCGCCGCTCAAATGATCGAGGCTGGCAAACTGGCGCGCCACGGTAAAGGGTTCGCTGTAGGAGGTCGAAACCGTGCCGACCAGCCCCAAATGTTCCGTCACGCCGGCCAACGCGGACAGCAAGGTTAACGGCTCAAAACGGTTTAAAAAGTGAGGGATCGACTTTTCATTGATGAATAACCCGTCAGCAACAAACAAAAAATCGAGTTTGCCCTGCTCAGCTTTACGCGCAATCTTCTTGGCAAACGCAAGGTTGATGCTGGCATCAGCCTGCGCTGCCGGATGGCGCCACGCTGACATATTGCCTGACGCACCGTGCAAAATCGTACCCAGTCGAAGCTGTCTCGTTGTCATGATCTTCTCTCTGTTTTAGTCGTAGCGAGCCTGGCGAGAGTGCATTTGCCTCGCGTCCAGACGCCATTTAAAAAGGGGGATTAATTCAGAAGGGGTTCACAACATCGTGCGTTGAGATGTTGCAGCGCCTGCTGCGCCAGTTGGGCAAAATAGTGTGCGGCAGGGGCAATTGAGGCTTCATCTGGCGTGAAGGCGGCATGATGTAAACCAAAATCGCTGGCGCTGCCGATACTGACAAATACACCGGGAATTTTTTGCAGATAGTAGGCAAAATCCTCACCAAGCAGGTGCAAATCAGCCGTTTGCACGTGATAGCCGACCTGCGCCGCAATCTCGCTACTGAAGCGCGCCCAATCGGGATCGTTGATCAACACGGGCGGGCCAGGATGCCAACGAAGTGTCGCGTCGGCACCATGGGCTAAGGCGATGCTCTCAACCAACTGACGCAGTCGCTGTTCCAGTTCGGCGCGTACCTGAAGATCGTGAGTACGCGCGGTGCCGCCAAATTCCACCCCGCTCGGCAATACATTCCAGGTTTTACCGCCGTCAATGCGCGTAATGCTCAGCACCACGCTATCGAGCGCATTGAAGCTGCGGCTGGTTAAGGTTTGTAGTGCCTGAATGATCTGACTGGCAACCACAATCGCATCAACGCCTTGCTCAGGGTGCGCAGCATGCGCGCCTTTGCCGTTGACGTGGATAATGAATTTGTCCGCATTGGCATAAAAAGCGCCGCCGCGCGTGGCGAAGGTGCCGGTGGGCAACCCCGGTTCGTTGTGCATGCCAAAAATAGCCTGTACATCCTCTAACACGCCCGCCTTGATGAACTGTTTTGCACCACGGCCAATCTCCTCAGCAGGCTGAAATAAGATGCGCACGCACCCTTTCAGTTGCGCTTCCTGCGCTTTTAATTCCAGTGCTGCGCCCAGCATTACCGCGCTGTGCAGATCGTGCCCGCAGGCATGCATCACGCCAGGATGGCGAGAATGAAAGCTGACACCGCTGGCTTCGTGAATCGGCAATGCATCGATATCGGCACGCAGCGCCACCCGCGTTTCACCGCTGCCAATTTCGGCTACCACACCGCTCTCAAGCGGAAAGTCCAGTAAGCGAATACCCGCACTCTGCAACCATTCACGCAGACGCGCAGTGGTCGCAAATTCCTTTCCGGAGAGTTCCGGCCAGGTGTGCAGTTCGCGTCGCCACGCAATCAACTGTGATTCATTCGGCTTCATGGTTTACCTCCGCTGAATGTCTGCACTCAGGCTTCGACCAGATGGTGCGTCGCCAACAACGCCAGCGACGCATGACGCGCAACGGGTTCGGCAATCGGTGTATCAATAATGAATTCGTCGATGTTGAAGTTCTGATGCAGCGCTTCTAGCTGAGCATGGACTTGAGCCGCGGTGCCTTTAAGCAGCGACGGCGTGCGCGGCTCGATCAGGTAATCGGAAAATCCCCCCTGCCGCACATAACGCTCTGCCTGTTCCAGGCTGCCGACATTCACGCTCGGGCCGTTTTTGACCTGCACGTGATAGTGCTTGAGATCGGACACCAGTAGATCCGCCTCAGCAGGAGAATCCGCCACCACAACCTGCACTGCAACCAAGGCACGTTGCCCCTTACTGAGCGTGAAATAGGTATTCAGCGAATGCTCAAGCAACGGGCGATCGCCATTGATGTGGGCAGCAAAAACAAATTGCCAGCCCAGCTCCGCCGCGAGTTTGGCACTCTCTTCGCTGGCACCCAGCAGAAAGCGATTCGCCGGTCGCGCCGGTTGTGGCGTGGCGCGTAAAACCTCTTCGTCGTCATTTTCATCCTGCGCGCGGGTCTGCAACCAGTTATCAAGCAGGCGCAACTGTTCGGCGAAACTGCCCTTCTCGTCAGCGTGAACGCCCAGTTGCAGCGCATGGGTTGAAAGCGGTAAACCGCCCGGTGCTTTACCCACGCCAAGATCGATGCGTCCCGGCGCCAGTGAAGCCAACAGGTTAAAATTTTCGGCGACTTTATACGGGCTGTAATGTTGCAACATCACGCCGCCTGAGCCCACTCGAATATGTTGCGTCTGCGCGATGATCCAGGCGATCAATACTTCAGGTGAAGGACTCGCCAGGCGATCGGTATTGTGATGCTCGGCCAACCAGAAACGGTGAAAGCCCCAGCTTTCTGCCTGCTGAGCCAGCTGTAATGTGCGCTGTAGCGCGGCGCTGGGCGCTTCTTCCGTTACAACCGGTGATTTATCTAACAGACTCAGTCGATATGACATTCACCCTTTCCTCTTAAATACGATTTGTGGGCTAGTGTGGAGCGGAGGTTATATTTCGTAAAACAACAAATATGAAAATACGAAGTTAAAAAATGGCAATGCAACGTAATGCGCATTGCGTCTTGAAATGAATTCCGAATAAAAAAACAGGCTTAATGCGAAATCTATTTATTAAAGTGTAATCACTCCGCCGTTAATTATTCGCGTTGCGGAAAGGCGGCAAGCCTGTTCATCCCCACCACAGAAAATTCAGGGTAACTGGCATGCACAAGCGCAGCCAACGCCTCTGCGACGTGAAGGATTGAGGGTATTTGTCAATTCCAGATAAGCTTTGACCAATTCGTTGCTTCACCTGATAGCGCCGTCATTCGATGATGATTCCAGCCTGCTAAGGCAATTAATAACAAAGGAATTCAACATGAAGACGTTATTACCGATTTCGCCATTGTCGCGCGCTTTGGCCTTTGCCTTACTCGCCGGGAGTTTTGCCAGCCATGCCGCTGAGACGCCGGTTAAAGGCGGCACGCTGATCTATCTTGAACAGCAGGCGCATACCAATCTTTATCCACCCGCAGGTGGGTTTTATCCCAATGGCGGCATACTGAATCAAATTACCGATAAACTGACCTGGCAGAATCCAAAGACGTTGCAGGTTGAACCCTGGATTGCAGAAAGCTGGACCACCAATGAAAATAAAACCGAATACACCTTTAAATTAAAATCGGGTGTCACCTTTTCTGATGGCACGCCATTAGATGCCAATGCCGTGGCTAAAAACTTCGATACTTACGGATTAGGAAATAAAGCTCAACGCCTGCCGGTTTCAGAGGTGATTAATAATTACGATCGCAGTGAAGTCATTGATCCACTCACGGTGAAGTTTTATTTCAAAAAACCGTCACCGGGCTTTTTACAAGGCACCGCAACCATTGGTTCCGGGCTGGTATCGCTAAGCACGCTGGCGCGTAATTTTGATCAACTGGGTGATGCGCGCAATATCATTGGTTCTGGCCCTTTTGTGGTCAGCGCTGAAAAGTTAGGACGCGAAGTCGATTTAACCGCCCGTAAAGCGTATGACTGGGGCCCGAAAAATGGTCAACAGCAAGGCCCGGCGAATCTCGACGGCATTAAAGTGATCGTCACCCCGGAAGACAGTGTGCGCATTGGTGCATTGCTGGCGGGTCAGGCAGATTTTATTCGTCAGGTACAGGCTTACGATGAGAAGCAGGCCAAAGACCAAAACTTTCCTATTTATGCCGCACCCACGCGTGGGGTAAATGACAGCATCAGTTTCCGTCCAGATAACCCATTGGTCAGCGATATTCGCGTACGTCAGGCGCTGCTGCATGCCACTCACTCGAAACAGGTGGTTGAAACGCTGTTTTCACCAAACTATCCGCAAGCAACATCGGTGATTGCTACCACTGCCGCTGGTTACGTTAATTTGGCTGACAAGCTCACCTTCGATCAGGCAAAAGCCAAAAGTCTGCTGGATGAAGCGGGTTGGAAAGCGGGTGCCGATGGCATTCGTGAAAAACAGGGACAACGTCTGGCGCTGACCGTGTATGAATCGCTGCCGCAGCCGCAGAACAAAGAGGTGCTTCAGCTCATTGCACAGCAGTGGCGTCAGGTTGGCGTGGCGTTAACGGTAAAAGCCGGTGATGCAGGCAGTAAAACCATCGACAGCCTCGACCCGCAGAAAACACCGCTGAATGTCACCGAAGTCGGCCGCGCCGATCCTGATGTGATTAAAAGCAGTTTCTATTTTGCTAACCGCGATGCGCTGCTGCAAAAAGGCGGCTCCAGCGACAAGGTGAAAAACTTCCGTGACGACAAGCTGAATCAACTACTGGTGGATATTTCCGCTGAAGTTGATCCGGCTAAACGCCTGCAATTAACCGGCGACGTGCAGCGCTATTTGCTGGACCAGGCCTACGTGATCCCGGTGTTTGAAGAGCCGCAAGTCTTTGCGGGCGCGCCCTGGTTAAAAGGCGTCAATTTCGAAGCCGTTGGCCGTCCAGCGCTGTATGGCGCATGGCTGGAAAAACATTAAGTTGAGGTGAATGATGCGACGTTATCTGCTGCATCGGGTTGGGCTTGGGCTGCTGGTGTTATGGGCCGCCTTCACCCTCTCTTTCGTGCTGTTGCAAGTGCTGCCGGGCGACGCGATTTTGATTAAATTTCAAAATCCCGATCTTGGCCTCAGCCCACAACAGATCGCGGAGATGCGCGAGGCGTATGGTGCTGACAACCCGTTGTGGCAGCAATATCTGCATACGCTGGTCGCCATGCTGCACGGTGATTTTGGCTATTCCGTGCAGGCGGGCGTGCCGGTCAGCGATCAGCTAACCAGCAATCTGCCCGGCACATTACGCCTGGCGCTGTGTGGCTTTTTGCTGGCGATGGCTCTGGCGTTCGTGCTCGCGGCGTTGTCACGTTTTCCGGCGTTACGCAGCCTGCGCAATCTGTTGCAATCGCTGCCTGCGCTGTTCATTTCAGTGCCAACCTTTTGGCTCGGCATTGCCCTGATTCAGCTGTTCTCTTTCCAGCTGCGTTGGATTCCGGTGATCAATCCGTCGCCGTGGCAGGGCTTGATCCTGCCGATTATCACTGTGGCCATTCCGATTTCGGCTCCTTTGGCACAAATTCTATTACGCAGCATTGACGATGTGGCGACGCGTCCGTTTGTCGCGGTGGCTCGCGCTAAAGGGGCCAGTGAAAGTTATGTGCTGTGGCGCCATGTGTTACGTAACGCCATGCTACCGGTGCTCAACGTGGCCGGTTTGCTGTTAGGCGAGCTGATCGCAGGAGCGCTGATTACTGAAACCGTGTTTGGTCTGGGTGGCTTGGGCCAACTGACGCAGCAGGCTGTGAATAATCAGGATGTGGCAGTATTGCAAGCCGTGGTGATGATTTCAGCGCTGGGATTTGTCGTGATTAACCTGCTGGTCGATCTGCTGATGCCGCTGCTGGATCCCCGGTTACAAACAGTGGGAGGTGCAGCATGAGTCTGGTCGATTACGCCAGCGCACGTCAAAAAACGGCGGCCACACCTCGCAGCAGTTTCTCTGTGCAACCCGGTTTATGGCTGGCCTGGTTAGTAATGATTGCTGCGCTGCTGGCCGCAGTGGCGCCAGGAGTGTTCACTGACTACAGCGCAACCGACGGTGTTGCCGGTGCGCAACGTTTAGCCCCACAACTCGGACACTGGCTCGGCACCGATCAACTCGGACGCGACCTTTATGCACGCATTATCTACGGCGCATCACATTCACTCTCTGCGGCACTGATTGCGGTAGCGATGGGATTGATCGTGGGAACCGCGTTAGGCGTGCTGGCAGGTTCAATCGGCGGCAGAACGGAATCCTGGCTAATGCGCGCTGTGGATGTGCTGCTCTCAATTCCGTCACTTTTATTGTCGTTAAGCGTGTTGATTCTCATGGGTTTCGGCACCTTGCATGCCGCACTGGCAGTCGGCGTTGCGTCTATCGCCAGTTTTTCCCGTCTGGCACGCGGTGAAGTCGTACGCATTCGTCACAGCGAATACGTTGAAGCCGCCTTTGGTAGCGGCGGACGCTTCTCTACGGTGCTGTGGCGTCACATTTTACCTAACGCGCTGACGCCGGTTATCGCCTACGCCGCGTTGCAGTTTGGTCAGGCCATTCTGGCGCTCTCGACGCTGAGCTTTCTCGGTTACGGCACGCCACCGCCCGCGCCTGAGTGGGGATTATTGATTGCCGAAGGTCGAAACTATCTGGCAACCGCATGGTGGCTAACCACCTTTCCCGGCGTGGTGGTGATAGCCGTGGTGCTGTCAGCGAATCGCATCAGCCAGCAACTGTCAGGAGTCCGCCGATGAGCACGTTATTAAAGGTCGACAATCTCAGCCTGAGTTATCGCAGCGCCAACGCCTGGCAACAGGTGGTGCACAACGTCAGCTTTGAACTGAAAGCAGGTGAAATAGTGGCGCTGGTGGGTGAATCAGGGTCGGGCAAAACCACCACCGCGCAGGCGATTATTGGTTTGATGGCGGAAAATGGCCGCCGCGATAACGGCAGGATCTTGCTCAATGATGAGGAGATCAGCCAATGGTCGCAAAAGCGTTTTGATTCGCTGCGCGGCGCGCGCATTAGCCTGGTGCCGCAGGATCCGGGCAATTCCCTGAATCCGGTAAAAACCATTGGCGAACAAGTGGCAGAAATCTTGCGTCTGCATCTCAACCTTAGCCGTTCTCAGCGGCAACAGCGGGTGATTGACCTGCTCACACGGGTGGGATTAAGTCATCCTGAACAGCGTGTTAATCACTATCCGCACCAGCTTTCTGGTGGTATGAAGCAGCGCGTGCTGATCGCTATCGCCCTGGCATTGCAGCCGGACATCATCATTGCCGACGAACCCACCAGCGCTCTGGATGTCACGGTGCAGAAACGCATTCTCGATCTGCTTGATACGCTACGTCGTGAATCGGGCACGGCGGTGTTATTTGTCACCCATGATTTAGCACTGGCCGCCGAACGTGCCGATCGCATTATTGTGTTTCGTCACGGCGAGATTCAGGAAGCGGGCGTAACCGCAGACGTGATCACTACACCGAAGCATCCGTACACGCGGCAATTGCTGACCGATGCCGCACCGCGCCCGCGCCAGCCTTACTCTGCGGCCCGCTTTTCTGCCCCGGCTATTCAGGCAACAGCCATTAATAAAAGCTTTAGGCTGAGCAAACAACAGCGCTTGCAGGCGTTGAATGATGTGACTTTTCAGGTGCAGCGCGGCACCACACATGCATTGGTGGGTGAATCTGGCTCCGGCAAAACCACGCTGGCGCGCATTCTGCTTGGCTTTGAGCAGCCCGACAGCGGCAGCGTGAAGCTGGATGGCATTATCGTCAACGGCATGAAGGGCGAAGCGCTACGCCAGGTGCGGCGAAAAATTCAGTTTGTTTATCAAAACCCGTTTGCCTCACTCGATCCGCGCCAGACGCTGTTTGAGATCATTGAAGAACCGCTGCTCAACTTTGAAAAGCTGAGTCGTGCAGAACGTCGCCTGCGGGTTGAAGCGGTAACTGCACGTGTGGCTTTGCCGCTGGCGTTTTTATCTCGTCGCGCCCGCGAGCTTTCCGGCGGTCAGCGACAGCGTGTCGCACTGGCGCGAGCATTGATATTACAGCCGTCGATTCTGGTGCTTGATGAAGCCACCTCCGCACTGGATGTCACCGTGCAGGCGCAAATTCTGACGCTGTTGCAGCAGCTTCAGGCTGAGCAAGGTTTGACCTATCTGTTTATCACCCACGATTTAATGACAGTGCGGCAAATCGCCGACAGCGTCACGGTATTAAAAGCGGGAGAAGTGGTTGAGCGTGGTGACGTTGTCACGATATTTGAATCACCGCAACACGCCTATACCCAAGAATTGATCGCGGCTATTCCCCCGCTTTACCCGACTCATCAAGAGGAACCTGCATGAATATCGGCTTTTTTACTCGCCTACTGGATAACGTCCCGGCGAAAGAGCGCTATCGGCTGGCGACAGAGCAGATTCAACACGCTGAGCGACTGGGTTTCGACGGAGCGTGGATTGCACAGCACCATTTTCATGAACAGGAAGGCGGCTTGCCGGCACCGCTGCTGTTTTTGGCGCATGTTGCTGCCCATACGCGCTCCATCCGCCTGGGCACCGCGATCATTACGCTGCCAATGGAAAACGCGTTACGCGTAGCGGAAGATGCCGCCGTATTGGATTTGCTGGCCGATGGACGACTGGAAATCGGACTGGGTTCAGGCGGTACGCCAAATTCGTTTTTACCGTTTGGCCTGACGTTTGCCGATCGCAGCGGCGCATTCAACGACAATTTGCACACCCTGATCAGCGCCTGGCGCGGTGATTCGCTAAGCCATCCGGATAACCACCTTTATCCGGCGGCCCCACAACTGGCCGAACGGGTATGGATTGCCACCTTCTCGGTTGAAGGTGCGATTCGTGCCGCCCAGGCGGGACACGGCTTGATGTTATCCCGCACTCAGCCGCGTCCCGCTGGACAACCTGAATTGCCGCTGGACGCCATTCAAAATCCGATTATTGACGCTTATCTGGCGGCGCTTCCAACCCTTGTAGCACCACGCATTCTGGCTTCGCGAACTGCCTTCGTCGCCGATTCCACTGATTATGCGCGGCGCATCGCCGAGCCGGGCATTCGTCAGCAAGCGGCGCACTATCTCGCCAGCGGCCATACGCTGCGTGGCGAAAGTTTCAGCGATTTACTGACGCAGTTTGATGCGCACGTTGGCGACGCCAGTGACGTTCTGGCTTCACTGGCGCAAGACAGCGTTTTGTCGCGCGTTACTGATATTTCGTTTCAGGTGCATTCCGTTGAGCCTTCACACAGCGACACGCTGCGCTCAATCGAACTGATCGCTGAAACCATTGCACCCGCGCTCAAAGCGGCGGGTTAAGCACGCTAACTGGAGAAGAAGATGACTCAACCCAACGATTTACTGGCTGCGCTGGCAGACATCGCTCCCGATTCTGAACTGGCGCAGGCACGTCAAACGCGTGACGCCGCTACACGACATGCGCAAGGCAGTTACGACGTGCTGTTTAGCCAGGCCGATGAAGACTTTACCTTGGCGGAACGGTTCGCAATCGCGGCGCACGTGGCAGAATGGCACGCACAAGCGGGTTTGCAGGCGCATTACCGGCAGCAGGCAGAACCGCTGAGCGATAGCACACGCCATCAGGTTGCCCTGGCCTTTGCAAAGCGCTTGACCTTTGCGCCGGTTGAGGCCAAGCCAGAACATCTTACTGAACTTCAACAAGCTGGCTGGAGTGCACGCGGCATTGTGACGTTGTCACAGTCAATCGCTTTTATCAGCTTTCAAAGCCGTTTATTAGCAGGGTTATTACTGCTCCAGGGCCAGCAGCCAACGAGTGAGGGTCCGGCTGTAGTGGCGGGCCGCTGGCATGATGCGCCGCAGACCGCGAGCGGGAAAACCGCGTTGACCGCCTTTACACAGCACGCGCTGGGATGGGAACCCTGGCTGGCGGCAAAACCGCTGGCCGAGTTTACGCCAGAAGAACACGCCACGCTGGCGCGTTTTGGGCACACGGATTCCGACTATTTCCGCCTGCTGGCGCGCAATCTGCCGCTGCTTGAGCAGCGAACCTTAACCGATAAAGGCATTTTCTATACCGCCGGTGGATTGCCACGTGCCGAACGTGAATTAGCCGCTGCAGTGGTGAGTAAAGTGAACGGCTGCATATTCTGTGCTTCCGTACATGCACGCAAAGCCAGTCAACTCTCGAAAGAGGATGCAGCGGTACAAAAGCTGCTGAATGTTTCACCGGGTGCGGTGTTGTCGCATGGTCAATCTCCACGCTGGGCAGCGGTGATCGGCTTTTCAGCTTCTCTCTCCGTTACGCCACAGCAGGCATCATTGAATCAGATCACCGTGCTACGCGAGCAAGGCCTGGACACGCTGGCTCTGCTCGATCTGATCCAATCCAGCGCCTTCTTCGCCTGGGCCAACCGCCTGATGCTCACACTGGGTGAACCTTTCCTGCCAACGTCTCAAGGATGATCATGACTACGCTTTTAACTGAACAACGTTCTACCTCATTATCAGCACAACAGCTTTCACAACAGCGGGTGCAATGGCGGCGTGAATTACATCAGCATCCTGAGTTGTCCAATCAGGAGTTTGCCACCACAGAACGTATTACGCGCTGGTTGAAGCAAGGTGATATTCGTTTACTGCCGTTTGAGTTGAAAACCGGCGTGGTGGCTGAGATCGGCCAAGGCGAACCGTTAATTGCCCTGCGCGCTGATATTGATGCGCTGCCGATTGAAGAAGTCACCGGACAACCGTGGACATCACAGCAACCTGGCGTTATGCATGCCTGTGGCCACGATCTGCATACTTCAGTGATGCTGGGTGTTGCCCATCAGCTCAAACAGCGCGAGGCCGAATTGCCGGGTCGGGTGCGCATTCTGTTTCAACCGGCTGAAGAGGCGTTTGATGGCGCGAAGCAGCTGATTGACGCAGGCGCACTCGATGGCGTTCAGGCGATCTTTGGCATGCACAACGCACCAGATTTGCCATTGGGTGTATTGCGCACGCGTCCCGGCGCGTTCTATGCCAATGTCGATCGCTTTGTGATCCGCATTCATGGTAAAGGCGCACATGCCGCCCGACCACAGGAAGGCATCGATTCTATTGTGATTGCCAGCCACATTGTCACCGCACTGCAAACGCTGCCGAGTCGTGTATTCAGTTCGTTGGAATCGGTGGTGCTGAGCGTAACGCGCTTTACCGCCGGTAATACCTGGAACGTGCTGCCACAAAGCGTTGAGCTGGAAGGTACCGTGCGCACCCACAACGCTGACATCCGTGCCCAGATCCCGCATAAGATCACCTCTCTGATTCAGGGAATCGCCGGCGGCTTTGGCGCACAGGCTGAGCTGGAGTGGATTGAAGGTCCACCCGCATTAATCAACACACCTGCTTGGGCAGACTTCGCTTTGGCGCTGGCGCAGGAAACCGGTTATCACGCTGAACGCGCTGAATCGCCGCAAATGGGTGGCGAGGACTTTGCTTTTTACCTGCAACAGCTACCTGGCGTTTTTGTCAGTATCGGCAGCGCCAGTGATTTTGGTTTGCACCATCCCGCTTTCGATCCTGATGAATCACTGATCGATGCAGCCGTTAACTATTTTAGTGAGCTGGCGCCGCGTGCTTTGCGGATTGTGGCGCAGCAATGACGAAAAGAAGGAGACGCTTAATGTCTGTACCTGTTCCACAACCCGTTCTGGATCATGTGGTGATCAACGTTGCCGATCAGTTAGATGCGGTGAGTGCACTTTATCGTCGCCTCGGTTTTCAGCTGACTGAACGCGGTCATCACTCGCTGGGTTCAAGTAATCACCTGGCGATATTCGGTGAAAACTACCTTGAGCTGCTGGGTTATGAGCAAGGTAACGCCCAGAAACGTGCCGATCTTTGGCAAGCACCGCCAGGTCTCAGTGGACTGGTGTGGAAAACAGACGATGCAGACAGCGAATTCCTGCATTTACAGCGTCAGGATTTAGACGGTGACGCGCCCGCCTCTTTTCATCGCCCTGTCGACTTACCCGATGGCACGGTTGGTGAGGCACAATTTCGCACCGTTCGCCTGCGCCCGTCGTTAATTCCCAACGGCCGTAGTTTCTTTTGTCAGCATTTGACGCCAGAAAACGTCTGGCAAAAGGAATGGCAGCAACATCCCAACGGCGTGCAGAACATCAGCGAGTTTGTGATCGTAGCGCAGGATCCGGCGCTGGCGGCGCAGGTTTACAGCCATCTGTTTGGTGCCGCACGCATTCTTGCCTGCCCTGAAGGGGCTTTTGTTTTGCGTGCTGGCGCAGCAACAGTTCGCTTCGCCTCGGCAGACTATGCAAAACGTCGCTTTCATTCTTTACCCGAAGATTATGACGGCAGTGCACGCATGGCGGCGCTGGGATTTAAAACAGAGGATTTGGCGAAGGTCAAAGCGGCGTTGCTGCTGGGCGATGTGAATTTCATTGAGGAAGAGGAGGCGATTGTGGTGGAAGCCTCGTCAGGTTTTCACCTGGCGCTGCGCTTTCATCTATAACGTGCAGGGAAGGCTCAGCCTTCCCTGCTTTTAGGCGGCGACGTGCTCACTACCCAGCAGCGAAAGAACCTTGCTACGCAGTGCCACTAATTCTGGATCATCACGGCGACGCGGCCACGGCTGCTTAACCTCAATAATCTCCACTATCTTCGCCGGACGCGGGCTAAACACCACCACGCGGTTAGCCATAAACAGCGCCTCTTCCACATCATGCGTCACCATCAAGGTCGTGAATTGCTGCTCTTGCCACAAATCGACAATCTCCTGCTGCATGCGTAAGCGCGTCAATGAATCCAGCTTGCCAAGCGGTTCGTCCAGAATCAGTAAGCGAGGATGATTGATTAAAGCGCGCGCCAATGCCGCACGCTGCGCCATGCCGCCAGAAAGTTGATGTGGCCAGGCGCGTGCAAACTGACGCAGACCTACGCGATCCAGCATGGCATTGATACGTTCTTCAGCCGCCTGCTTTTTCTCGCCCCGAATTTGCAGTCCTAATCCTACATTGTCGTAAACCGTGCGCCAGGGATAAAGCGTAGGATCTTGAAACACCACGACGCGAGAAGGGTGTGGCGCAGTAATGGCGCGACCTTCTTCTGTCAGTAAGCCACTGGCGGGTTGTTCGAGTCCAGCCAGCAAGCGCAGCAAGGTCGATTTACCGCAGCCGGACGGGCCTAATAGCGCCACAAACTCACCCGCTTTTACCTGCAAGTGAATATTTTCCAATACCGCCAAATCGTTTCTTTCCAGCGTAAAATGGTGGCTGACATTTTCGATATCAATATTAACGCCAGCACTGTTCGCGCCTCTATTAATAGCGTCTACATTCTGTGATGCCATATCATATTCCTCAAGCGGATGACTTTAAAAATGCATTTTAAAAATTAATAACACAAATAACCCGCCGGTAATTATGCTAATAGCAGCATAGCGTTTGCTAATCACTCATAAATAAAAACCGCATTACCTCATACAGGATTGTTATTTGGTGTGCGGTTCCAGCTTTGCGATATTGCTTTAAATGCGGGTTTATCAATATTGATGACTAACAGGGCTTGCGCATTCGCAATCAATTAATGAATGCCTGGCGAATACAGTAAATATTGCAGTTATCAGCGGGAGAGAAACATGGTGAGTGAAACGTTAGCACTGGGGCGATCGTCAAATGCGGTACGTCGCATTGATCCCCTCTTATGGGCAGCATTACTCTGTTGGTGGGGATTGGTCGCGCTGATGACCGGCCTGCCCGATAAACAAATCGGCTTTGCGGCCCCACGCTTTGTCAATGAAACCCATGCGTTTTTTATCGCCCTTGCGTCACTTCTTACGGTGTTAGTGCTGGCAGCCAGCGCAGCACCCCATTTGAAACTCTGGCAACCGCTGAAAACCAGTGCGCGCTGGTTAGTGGTGTTAGCCCTGCTGTTGGGGATTTGGGAATACGTCACCGCGAAGCAGGCGCTGTTGCCCGCCCCCTTTTTCGCCCCACCGCGTGCGTTACTTGAAGCTTACGCCACAGATTGGCCCCGCCTGCTCGACAGCGTACTGAATTCGCTGCGTCTGCTGGCCATTGGGTTCGCCTTTGGTAGCGTGGTGGGATTCATTACTGGCGTGGCAATTGGCTGGTCGCGCGGGCTGGGATATTGGGTGCATCCTGTTTTACGTTTTCTTGGGCCGGTGCCGTCCACTGCGTTGTTACCGCTCTCGCTCTATTTCTTTCCCTCAAGCTTTTCCGCAGCGGTCTTTCTCATTGCGCTGGCGACCTGGTTCCCGGTGACGGTGTTGACGTGGTCAGGCGTCGCCAGCGTTGATAACCGTTATTACGATGTGGCGCGCACGCTGGGGGCGAACGCATTGTTTTTAGTGCTGCGTGTCGCCGTGCCCGCTGCTCTGCCGCATCTGTTTGTCGGGCTGTTTATGGGCTTGGGCGCCTCATTCTCGGTATTGGTTGCTGCAGAAATGATGGGTGTTAAATCAGGTCTTGGCTGGTATTTGCAGTGGGCGCAAGGCTGGGCGGCGTACGCCAACATGTATGCGGCATTGATCGTCATGGCGCTGCTGTGCTCTTCGCTGATTACGCTGCTGTTCATCGTGCGCGATCGCACGTTGGCGTGGCAGCGCAATGCGGTGAAATGGTGATCGCACTTTTATCTCAGTGAGGACAAGAAATGGCTGCATCTATTTATAATTCAATAACCGAGCTCACTGGCAATACGCCGCTGCTGCGCCTGACGCGCTTTAGTGAGCGCTACCAGTTGCATGTTGACCTGCTGGCGAAGCTGGAGTTGTTTAATCCTAATCACAGCGTGAAAGACCGCATTGCGCTGGCGATGATTGAAGATGCTGAACGCCGCGGCCTGATAAAGCCTGGCGATGTGATTGCTGAAACCACCAGCGGCAATACCGGTATTGGTCTGGCGGCGTTTGCGGCGGCAAAAGGTTATCACTTTCGTGTTTACATCAATGACTTTGTTAGTATCGAACGCAGCAAGGTGATTCAGGCTTTAGGCGCAGAACTGATCCCTTTTAGCCTGGTGCCGGGCTTTGCCGACTTCTATGCCTCTACCGACGGCGATTTTGTCGCGGCAACCCGCTGGCTGGTGGCGCGGGTGCGGGAAGCAGAACCGCATGTACACTTTTTGCAGCAGCTGGAGAACCCGGCGAATCCGCGTGTGCACGCGCTGACAACCGGGCCAGAGATCTGGCGCGATACGCAAGGTGAGCTTGATATTTTAGTGGCCTCGGTGGGCACCGGCGGTACGCTTTCTGGTATTGGGCGCTATCTCAAATCGCAGTATCCAGAACTTCATGTGGTTGCTGTAGAACCGGGTATTGGCTCGCAGCCACAACCTGATAATCCTGACCCGCTTGAGATCACTGGCGTTCACGCCTTTAGCAGCCAACCACCAGAGCGGATCCCCGCCAATGTCGATCATCAGGTGATTGATGAGGTGATTGCAGTGGAAACCTGGCAGGCGTATCAGGCGGCGCGCGAGCTGGCATTAGTCGAAGGGATATTAGTTGGGGATTCGTCGGGAGCGGTGCTGTATGCGGCAAGGCAGTTGGCAGCCAGGCCAGAGAATCAGGGAAAACGTATCGTCATTTTGCTGGCGGATGGCGGTGGAAATTATCTTTCTACGCAATTGTTCGATCACCATCTTCCCGCAGAAAGTTTAAAAAACGCCAATGCGGTACAGACATCGCAACCGCTTTTAAGCTGATTGTTACAAACAAAAAAGGCAGCCGAGGCTGCCTTTTTTGTTATATCAATACGTCTGAAGTAATACCTTTGGCGAAGAGCATCGGATCGGTTTCTGGACGTAATACGTTGATCGCTTTTAAATCGCGGGCATAGACGTCTATTTCCTTCACAAAGTCATTCCCCACGGAATAGTGGCCGTGCGTATGGGTTTTCAATACGCTGGCAATCTCCTGTGGCGTGGTATTCAGCGCTTTACCATTAAATTCGGTGCCAATGGTATCAGGATGCTGCGCCGCATAAGCATGCGCCTGTAAAATCGCATGGGTAATCGCCGCTGCCACTTCAGGCTGATCGCGAATCAAACTGCCGCGCGTACCAATGACGCAGCAGCTCAGATTGGCATATTCATCAATTAAGTTGGTCGCAACCTCGCGATAACCGGGCTGTTGAGAGAGTCGCCACATCACCGGATCGGATCCGGTTGCGGCCTGAATTTCACCCTTCTGTAACACCAGCGGCAATAGGTCTTGCGGATAAACGCGCCAGTTTACATCCGTATTAGGATCAAGCCCGTGCCGCTTCAGCATTAAGGAGAAAAAGTTTTTATCGGCACCGGCCATATCGGTAACGCCAATAGTGGTGCCTTTCAGCGCTTCAAGCGAGCGTGGACCGTCGTCGCGCGTTAACAGCCGCATACAACCGCCATGCGTGCCTGCCGTTAGCTTAACGTCAAAGCCCTGCTCCAGTGCTTTTAACCAGCGCAGCGCCATGCCCACCGCGGCTTCGGCTTTGCCAGTGGCAATCGACTCCAGTAAAAGTTCGGTTGAATTGCCAAAGTTGACGAACTCGACCTCCAAATTATGTGCTTTGAAGAAATTATGCTGATCGGCGACGATCACCGGCGCCAGACAAATAGCGTTGAGGTTCACCGCCAGACGTATTTTCGCGGGTTTTGCCAATGCCCATTTCCCTGCACCTCCCTGTAAAATATCCGGCGACATATTCATCGCGTCATGAGGGTTTGCCCAGGCGGGTAATGCGCTGGCGGCTAATGTCGCCGCCGAATAATTAAGAAAATGCCGACGAGATAGTGAATATTGAGCTGGCACGATGTTACTCCCAAATAATTGGAGACCCTTAACATAAATAACGTTTTTATTAATCTTCTGCAGAGTAATGATTAATTTGCTCAGCAACCAGCATTGAAATTATGCCAATTTTGCATGAGGTTATCTGGTATTTTGCTTTTACATTGTCGGCATAAAAATAAAAGATTGCGTCACAATCAGGTTATTCATTGAGGCTTGCGTTATGTCCGTTAACGACAGCGATAATACATCCATCTTTTTGCGAGAACGTCTGCCCGCCATTACGCGTACCCTCCAGGAATCAGCCGATCAGATTGATTGGCAGGGCGAATTTCCCCACGAAAATTTTGCGCTGTTGCAGCAACACGGATTACTGAGCCGGGCGCTACCGATTTCGGCGGGTGGATTCGGGGCTGATTTAACGGAATCCCGCGCCATTATTGCCGCCATAGCACAAGGCGAACCCTCCACCGCCTTGATTGTGATTATGCAGTATTTGAATTCACGCCGTTTAGGTGAGGATTCAGACTGGCCAGAATCCGTTCGTCTACGGGTAGCGCAAAGCGTGCGCGATCAGGGCGCGTTGATTAATGCGCTGCGTGTTGAACCGGAACTCGGCACGCCAGCACGCGGCGGTTTACCCAAAACCATC
The DNA here is from genome assembly GCF_022761075.1 of Pantoea sp. MQR6. Classification (NCBI taxonomy): domain Bacteria; kingdom Pseudomonadati; phylum Pseudomonadota; class Gammaproteobacteria; order Enterobacterales; family Erwiniaceae; genus Pantoea; species Pantoea sp. MQR6. Next base: position 414,181 of record NZ_JAKYXB010000004.1, on the reverse strand, counting down.
GCGCGCCGTGAACCCGATGGTTGGCGCCTGAGCGGTGAGAAGATTTACGCCACCGGCAGCGTGGGCTTGAGCTGGTTTTTGGTTTGGGCAAGCAGCGACGACGCCGATCCGCTGGTGGGCAGTTATTTGGTCCCGGCATCGGCAACGGGCATTCGCATTGAACCTGAGTGGGATCATCTGGGTATGCGCGCCACGTGTAGCCATCGCGTGGTATTTGATGAGGTATGGATCCCGGCTGAAAATGCCGTCAACGTCAGCCGCTGGAGCGAACCACGTGCAGGTTTAAATGATGAGGAGACGGTGTGGATGGCGGTTTTGCTTGGATCGCTCTATGACGCCATCGCCCACGCCGCGCGCGACTGGTTTATCACCTTTCTTCAGCAGCGCATCCCGGCAAATTTAGGTGCGCCGCTGGCGAGTTTGCCACGCTTTCAGGAGATTGTTGGCCGGGTAGAAACCTTGCTGTTTACCAGCCAGACGCTGCTCGATTTTGCCACGTCCGGGCTGGTTGCAAGCGCTCAGGCGCCGAAGATCAAACAGGTTGTGATTGAAAATGCCATTCGCAGCGTTCAGCTGATGGTGGAAAGCATTGGTAATCATGCCCTGACGCGCAGTAATCCACTTGAACGGCATTTACGTAACGTGCTGTGTGGCCGCATTCATACCCCGCAGGATGATGTCATTTTTACAGCTGCCGGTAAAACGGCGCTCTCATTTAACAGGAGTCACAAATGACGCTCGAATTTATTGGTCTGGTCGGCGCGCATGAACAGAGTGAATCGGATGCAGGCAACGGTAAAATTGTCGATATCCCTTTTATCAAAGCCTTTTCCCATGCTCAGGAATATGCAGGTTTCGATAAAGTGTTGCTGGCGGTCAATACCCGCGCGCCAGACTCGATGATTATCGCCAGTTACGTCGCCGCCTTTACGGAGAAGTTGGGTTTGCTGGTTGCGCATCGTCCCGGATTTCAAGCGCCCACCTTTGCTGCACGCCAGTTTGCCACGCTCGATCAGCTGAGTCAGGGACGCGCATCGATCAATGTGATTACCGGCGGAGACAGCGGCGATTTGCAGCGCGACGGCGATTTCTTGACCAAGGATGAGCGTTACGCCCGCACCGGTGAATATGTGCAGATCATGAAACAGGTGTGGCAATCCGACCAGCCTTTTGACTTTGAAGGCGCGTTTTATCAGGTACGGGATAATTTGACTGAGGTGAAACCGCTGCAAAAACCTCGGGTGCCCATCTACTTTTCCGGTGCTTCACATGCTGCGGTGGAAATTGCAGCGCAACATGCAGATGTTTACATGATGTGGGGCGAACCGCTGGAACAGGTTGCAGCCCGCATTGAACAGGTGCGTGAAGCGGCGAAAAAATATGGTCGTGAAAATGAGATTCGCTTTAGTTTGTCACTGCGTCCGATTGTCGCTGCCAGCGATGAACAGGCGTGGGCACGGGCAGAATCGCTGCTGGCCGCCGCGCAGGCCAACATAGGCGGTAAAGCGATCCAGCCGGACAGCAATGTCGGTTCACAACGGTTGTATCAACTCGCGACGGCGCGCAAGGTTTATGACAGCTGCCTGTGGACAGGGATTGCGGCGCTTTCAGGCGCTGCGGGCAACTCAACCTCGCTGGTGGGTTCGCCGGAAACCGTCGCCAATGCCGCATTGGAATACTACAAACTCGGCGTGACGACGTTTCTGTTTCGTGGTTTCGATCAATTGCGCGATGCCACTGAGTATGGCCAGTATTTGCTACCCGTGATTCGTCAAAAAGTGGCGGAGTATGAAGCCGAGCAGAAGCGTTCATCAGCGGCTTAGGTAATAAGGCTTGAGAACGTTTTTTAAGAGGATTGTAAAGTTTGCAGTAAAAACGCCTCCTAAGAGGCGTTTTTACTACGGGATAAGCCAAGGCAAAAAAATCAGAAGCTGTAGCTCGCCGTTACCGAGACGTTACGCGGTTCGCCGTAAACCACATCACCATTGATATTGGTGTCGTATTTTTTGTCGAACAGGTTGTTAACGTTAGCTTGCAGCGCCAGCTGTTTGGTCAGCTGATAGCGGCTAAAGAGATCAACCAGCGCGTAGCTGCCCTGCTCAGAGTAGAAGGTGCCATTGCCGCTTGGGCCCGCGCTCTCTTTCCAGACGTGAGTTTGCCAGTTCACACCACCGCCAATGGTCAGATCCTGCAACATCGGCAGGCGATAACGGGTGAACAGTTTCAGCTGGGTGCGCGGCAGGTTTGGATTAACCGCTTCACCATCGCGATCTTCCGCAATGTAACGCGTGCCACCAAACGTCATCTGCCAGTTATCGGTTAGTGCGCCGTTGACTTCAAACTCCACGCCGCGGCTGACTGTGCCTTTTTTGGCTTCATATGCCGTGTCGGTTGATCCTTCAATGATGCGACCGGTGCTGACGCCGACATTATCCAGCTCGGTACGGAACACGGTGAATGACGTCGTCAGGCGACTATTAAACCAATCTGATTTCACACCCGCTTCATAGTTGTTACCTACAACCGGTGAAAGCGTCGCGCCACTGCTGTCACGGTTGGTTTGGGGTTTGAATACCGAGGTGTAACTCGCGTAAGTCGACCAGTTATCATTGATGTCATACACCAACCCACCATAAGGCGTGATGTTGTTTTTCTCTAAATCACCGGTCAGCGTGTTGTTGATCCAACGCGTGTAGCGGGCACCTAAAATCAGATGCAGCGGATCGGCCAGTGAAATGCGCGTTGCCATGTAAGCTGACTTCTGGCGCGTGGTGTCATCTTGCGCCAGCGAGCGCGGACCCCAATCTGTTTCAGGGAATTGACCGTTGTAGTTGTTGAAGTCACCCAACTCTTCCGGCGAAATATTGGCAAACGCACTGTAATACGTATTTTGCTGCTTACTGTAGCTCACGCCTGCCATCAATTCGTGGGTGCGCCCAAACAGCTCATACGGGCCGCTGGCAAAGGTATCCACTGCATCCACTTTACGCTTGCCGGTGTTATAACCTGTCCCACCCACTACCGGATAACCGGCATATTCCGACTGTCCAATACCGGTGACTTTGTCGAAGTATCCATCAATATAGAGCTGCTTACTGGCGAAATTGGTTTCGTTATGCGTACCGTTTAAGGTGAGCTGCCAGCCGTTATCAAACGCCTGCTGCAAATTGACAAAGACCTTTTTGGTCTCTTTGTTGTTGTAAGCCCAGTCCGGCGCGGTATTAAAGCCACGGCGATAATCGGTTTTGCTGCCATCGGTGTAGTAACGCGGCAAGCCACCCCAGGTTGGGCTGTCGGCTTTATTTTCCTGATATTCATAACCCAACGACAAGGTGGTTGAGTCAGTCAGGTCTGCATCAACGATGGCAGATATAAATTTCTTTTCAGCACCGTAACGCTCAACGAAGCTGTTTTTATCTTCATAACCGGCAACGACGCGTCCGCGCACGTTACCTGATTCAGTCAGCGGAGTCTGAACATCGGCGACATAGCGCTGTTTATTCCAGCTGCCGTAGCTGGCGGAAAGGTCGCCCGTTGCCACTTTGCTGTTCGCATGTTTACGGATCATATTCACAGCTGCCGAAGGATTACCCGCGCCGACTAACAGGCCATTCGCACCACGGACGACTTCAATACGCTCATACAGCGCCGAGTCGGTTTGTGAATCGCCCAGGTTCCAGCGCTCTTCAAATACGCTGGGAATGCCGTCAATCATGTAGTTATCAATCAGGAAGCCGCGTGAATAGTAGGTTTTACGATCCATGTCAGCGGTGCTTTCCTGAATGCCAGTGGTGTTATTCAACACTTGTCCCAGCGATTGCAGCTGCTGATCCTGCATACGCTGCTGGGTAATAATACTGACCGACTGCGGAATATCACGCACGGTAGAGGTTAATTTTGTTCCTGCACGTGTCACGGGCACGCTGTAATCGGTATTAGGCGTATCGGCAACATCACCCGCAGAGGATGCACTCACCACCATGGTCTGATCATCAGTGGCGGCGGGCACAGTCGTTTCTGCTGCTTGCACATTGTTGGTGAAGGCGGTAGCGACAACAGCCGCCAGCAAGGAGAGACGCAGAGGTTTGTTGTGCGCAAGCGAAGGCATGTTCGTTGCAGATTCCCTGACGCGCTTAACATCAAAAGACATCGGTAATTCCTCATTTATATTTTTGATTTTTTGCCACTGTTCACAGCCTTGCAGCCTGGCGGACGAAACCGCTGCGTTTCGCCTTTTTTCTGGGGGTCATCCCAGAAAACCCTCTCTGCGTACGTCTTCGCGCTGGCGTGATGTTGCCTTTAAAGCAAATGAGAAATATACGCATTGCTATTATCATTGCAAGAAATTGTTAGCAAATGATGCGAAATTTCTCGAAGTTTTAACGTTCTCTAAAAGCGTTGATATCAAAGATATTTTGTGAAGTATGGGAGGGCTTTTAAGACAGAAGGCGCGAGAAATGTCTTGATTCGGTTAATGTTATTTCAAGATAGCAGCAGGATTTTACTGATTTTTGGCCTGAATCAAGAAGATCCAGGCTGTAAGGTGAAGGCAAGGAAAGGTCACTCAGCGCTTAACAGCGCAGCACCTTTACCATTTCCAGCGCTTTTCCGCTAACTCCACTAACAAACGTGCCGCTGGCGATAATTCGCTGAGGGAGCGAAATTGCCAGCCAAACGTGCGTGGCATCATGACTAACGGTAAAGGGATTTCGATTAACGCCTCTCCGGCGCTTTCGCCTTGCAACAAACGTCGCGAGATAAAACTGAGCAGTTCAGTTTGTGCCAACATGCGTCGAAGCGGAGAAAGCGTGTTGCTTTCTACCTGCACGCGAGGCGCCGCATAGCCGCCGCTGCGTAAGCGCTGTTCAAGCCATTGTCGGGTCGCCACCTGTGGCGCGGGCAACAGCCAGCGATAGTGACCAAGTTGCTCGGGCGTTGGATGAATATTAGCGAGCGGGTGTGATTGACTGGCGGCGACCACCACCGGATCTTCCACCAGCGGACGGGTGATGAATTCACTGTTACTTTCAGGCAGGAAACCGAGAATCAGGTCCAGCTTGTTTTCACGCAGCCGGTTTTGTAAAAAGTCATTCAGCCCTACCTGAATTTCCACCACAACGCTGGGCGCTTGCTGCAGCAGTTCGTGCGTCAACTCAGGCAACATGAACTCAGCAGCTGTCGCTGCTACGCCCAGGCGGATTACCCCCGCCGTTCCGGTGCCTAAAGCATGCAAATCTTTTTTTGTCATCTGCATTAGCAGAACCACTTTTTGAGCGCGTTCACAAAGTAACAATCCGGCTTCCGTGAGCTGGATCCCGCGCCCTACTTTCAAAATCAGTTTGGTTGATGACGATTTTTCCAACCGCTGAATACATTTAGTTAACGCCGGTTGGGTGATACCAAGGGATTGCGCCGCTTTACCTAAATGCGCCGTTTCGCGAATCGCCAGCAAATAGGTGAGATCTTTAAGCTCCATTCATTCCCCAAAGGAATCGATTGATAATGATTGGAGAATATTATTTATTTTTCTCTCATGCCAGGCTTACCCCACGTTAACAAGGGAATAACAGAGTATTTAGCGGATATTTAATGAAGATTCGCGAGTCATCTCACAGAAATGAAAAGGGCGCGCCTCATTTTTAAGGAAAATAAGGGTGTTTATTGGCATAACGACGGCCTGCTTTTTTTAACTGAAAAGACCGGGGAATCTCAGCCTTAGCCATTTAATATTAATTACAAAACGTTATTAACTATTTCGGCGCCCCTGATCGCGCTGATTAATTTCGATACATATGTGATTTGTTTAACGCAAATCGGCAATGTCTTACTCTACAGGATATCACCATGCTGCTGATAATCAGTCTGCTTATGATAGTCACGTTTATTGGCTTATTAATGAGCAAAAAACTCTCTGCTCTAACGGCGTTAATATTTATTCCTACGCTGTTTGCCCTGTTTCTCGGACACAATACCGACGTGGGGGATATGGTGATTAAAGGTTTACGCACCGTCGCACCAACCGGCGTAATGTTAATCTTTGCCATGATCTATTTTATGAGCGTCACCGATGCCGGCATGTTTGATCCGGTAATTAAACGTATTGTTTCTGCTGTGGATGGCGACCCAGTAAAGATATTTTGTGGAACGGTTTTATTAGGCTTTATAGTTGCGCTGGATGGTGATGGGGCCACGGTGTATATGATTGTGCTTTCCGCTTTCCTACCCATTTATAAACGTATGGGTATTTCAACCCTTAAAGCGGCTTGTCTGTTATTACAATGTACCGGATTGGGCAATATGTTTCCTTGGGGTGGGCCGACCGCGCGCGCAGCAACAGCGATACATGCTGAGATAGGAACGCTTTTTGTCCCGATGTTGATTCCCTTAATTGCCTGTGTGATTTGGACCTTTGTTCTTGCCTGGATTTTGGGACGTCACGAACGCAAACGTATCGGCTGGCAAGCCACTACAGCCGCCGTCGAACACAAGCTAGAGTTTGAAATCACACCTTGTCCAGCCTGGCGATTTTGGGCCAACTGGTTGCTCACGATTGCCTTGCTGGTGGTGTTGGTGTTGGGCGTGGTGCCCATGGCTTATCTGTTTATGTTAGCGACAGCCATTATGTTCATGATCAACTATCCATCGATCGGCCAGCAACAAGCGCAATTAACCCGACATGCTTCCGCTATTCTTTCGGTCGCGAGCCTGATTTTTGCAGCGGCGGTATTTACGGGAATTTTCTCTGGAACCGGTATGGCAAATACGCTAGCAGAAGCCATTGTGCGGGTAATCCCCGATGCATTAGGCCCTTATTTGGCGGTGATTACCGCGCTGTTGAGTATTCCAGTAACCTGGATGGTTTCTAATGATGTCTTTTATTTCGGCATGTTACCGGTACTGGTTAAGGCCGCCGGGCATTATGGCATCACGCCTTTAGAAATGGCCCGAGCGGCGCTGGTTGGACAGCCGGTACATATTTTGAGCCCGCTGGTCGCCTCGACTTATTTATTAGTCGGCATGCTTAAACTCGATTATGCACAAACACAGCGATATACCCTGCGTTGGTCATTCATTACCTGCATGGTGTTATTTTCTGTGAGTATCTTGGCGGGCTGCTTTCCCTTCTATCAAAACGCCTAAAATGAACCCCTGCCCGTAAGGCGATATTTTAAACGATATCGCTGCGGGCACTTTTTTTAAGTCTTGTCTTTTTATGCGGAATGTTTAAAACGCCCCATTCTCAAAACAACGTAAATAGCGCACTTTCCTCTCGCTAAGATATTTCCTTCTGAATCTATTTTTCGTAAACTGCATTGCTTTATAAATATTCGTTTCATCTTTAAGGATTAATCAATGAGTGATGCGCTAAAGGCGTTGAATAACCTACGTACATTACGTGTTCAAGCCCGTGAAGTTGACATTGACACGTTAAATGAAATGCTTGAAAAGCTTTCTGTCGTGGTCGCTGAGCGTCGTGAAGAAGAAGAAGCTGCGTTAGCCTCTGAGCGTGAAAAAGCAGACAAGTTGGCGAAATATAAAGAAATGCTGTTAAACGATGGCATCGATATTTCTGATTTAACCAAGTTGGCATCTGTTTAAACTAAAAGTAAAGCCAAGCGTGCACCACGCCCGGCTAAATACCAATACACCGATGAAAACGGTGAGACTAAGTTCTGGACCGGTCAGGGCCGCACGCCTTCTCCAATCAAAAAAGCATTGGAAGCAGGCGGTTCATTGAACGACTTCCTGCTTTAATCATCATCGCGGCGCTTATTCCAGGCGCCGCGCTGCTTTACTGTATCGCGCTGGTCGTAAACAATACGTTGCGTAGCCAACGATAACCGGCATCACGATGCGTACGCTCATGCCATGCCACGCTTTTGGTAAAACCCGCAAGCGTCAGCGGCGGATTCATGATCTTTAACCCCTGCGTATTCACCGCCAACCGACGCGGCACCACCGCGATAAGATCGCTGACACGCAATATTTCCGGTAATACCAAAAAACTACTCACCGATAATGTCACGCGTCGTTTATAGTCTAACGTTGCCAACGCATCATCTGTGACACCGTGAAAATGCCCCCCCTGATAAGAGACCAAGGCGTGATCGAGTGAACAAAAGGTTTCTAGCGAAAGACGCTCTTCTGTCGCTGCGGGATGATCTTCACGTATCAGGCAAACGTACTCTTCATCAAATAGCGCCCGGCTATGTAATTCAGCAGGCGTGGAATCAGGGGTCAGCAAGGCGACATCCACTTCACCGCGCTCCATCTGTAACTTCACTTGATCGTAAACCACCGGCACGACAGATACACGTATACCTGGTGCCTGCTGTCGAAGCGCAGCCATAAACGGAACAACCACAGCGCGTAACGCATAATCGGTCGCAGCAAGGGTAAATGTCATTTCAGCACGGGATGGATCAAAGGCTTTTGGTTGAAGCAGCACGTTAACTTCAGACAATATCTGCTTGATGGGCGCGGCCAGTTCTAACGCACGAACGGTGGGTACGATACCGCGCTGAGTGCGCGTAAATAAAGGATCGTCAAAGCAGTCACGCAGCCGCGTTAACATGCCGCTCACCGCAGGTTGGGTCAGCGCCAGACGATCGGCTGCACGCGTCACGCTGCGTTCATCTAGCAAGGCGTCCAGCGCCTTGAGTAAATTCAAGTCCAGCGTTCTGATATCAGTCGTCATGATGAAATTCGCGCTTATGAACAGAAACGCTGATTTCAGCACGCGGCACCGGTTACTGACAACCTTGAATCAATACCCGCGCTGCACATTCACAACGCGGGCCAAGGCGTTACGCCACCGGTAAACCGAGGTTTTCACGCAAAGTAGGATAAGCGTAATCTTCTGGGAATAAGCCCCGGCGGCGCAATTCAGGTATTACCAGCTCAACAAACAAGTCGAGCTGTTCCGGCATAATGGCAGGCATAATGTTGAATCCATCCGCGCCGCCCTGCTCCAGCCATAGCTGAAAATCGTCTGCAATATCTTCTGCCGTACCCACAATCACACGATGACCGCGTGATCCCGCGGCGATGGCTGCCAGTTCACGAAGAGTAAGGTTCTCACGCTTTGCCATCTCGGTCAGTAATTTCACCCGGCTTTGATTACCTTCACCCAGCGGAACTTCAGGCACAGGCCCATCCAGCGGATAGGTTGACAAATCCAGCCCGAAACGCAGCGAAAGTTGCTTCAAACCGTTATCGATATCGACCAGCGTGTTGAGCTCTTTCCACAGCGCTTTGGCGTCTTCACGCGTGCGCCCGACAATCGGCATTACGCCAGGCATAATCACCACATGTGCAGGATCACGACCGGCCGCTTCAACCTGCGCTTTCTGTGACTGATAAAACTGCTGAGCCTCTTCCAGGCTTGCCGCGGCGGTGAACACCACTTCGGCCGTTTCAGCCGCCAGTTTTTGACCATCCGTTGAAGAACCTGCTTCGATAATCACCGGGCGTCCTTGTGGTGATCGGGTAATATTCAGGGGGCCTTGAATCTGGAAATGCTCACCTTGATGGTTCACTGACTTAATCTTCTCATCCACAAAGTAGCGGCCGCTGGCTTTATCAGGTTGCACCGCGCCCTCTTCCCAGCCTTGCCAAAGTTTATTCGCGACGTCTAAAAATTCGCGTGCGCGTCCATAACGTTCGGCGTGATCTGGCATATCTTCACGACTGAAATTACGTGCTACGTCGGCTGAAAACGAGGTCACAACGTTCCATGCAGCACGTCCACGGCTGATATGGTCAAGTGACGAAAATGCGCGAGCCAACGTGAACGGATCGCTGAACGTCGTTGATGCGGTGGCTGCCAGGCCAATACGCTTAGTGTGCGTCGCCAATGCCGAAAGCAGCGTGAGCGGCTCAAGCCGCGCCATGGTTGAGGGTAAGCGATACATGCTTGTTGCAAGGGCATCACCGACAAAAAACAGATCAAACCGACCCGCTTCCGCTTTCTTTGCCAGCGTAATCAGCCAGTCGATATCCGTAGGCGCTCCTAACTGTTCGGTCAAGCGCCAGCCACTAACGTGATGGCCCACCGGCTGGACAAAAAGCCCGAGGCGCAAACGCGTATTACTGTTTTGGTTACTCATACTTTTCCCTTGAATGATGTAAGACCGCGTAGCCGCGATAAAAAAATGTGCAATTAAGAAAGGGTGTCGGTGGCGAGCAGTGCTTGTTCTAACGCTTCCGGCGACACGGTAAAGGGTAAACGCGCAGCGCTGGCAGCAGGAAAGCGAATCGCCTGTGCAAGTTGACGTATGACTTGCTGACGATTCTGATGGAACGCCGGCAGCCTTAACGGCGTGTCAAAACATGTTAATAACGCCACTAAATCAGCGTCTGGCTGACCTTCTGCGTGTTCCATAATCGACTGCACCAGCAAACTAAAACCCACCTTTTCTCCGTGCAACCAGTGATGCAGTTCGGGTAGATGGGTTAATTGATTATGTATGGCGTGAGCGAATCCCGGCGTCGGTAAATCATCGCGCATGCTGTTAGCCAGGCCTGCCAACACAATATTGGCGTCAATGACTTTTTCCAGCGCGGGCGTAACCTGTTTTTGCTGATTGGCTTCAATCGCTTGTTGGCCCCATTGGCGATAAGCCTCAACCGCCCGTTGGGCAGCCATGACTTTGAGATCCAGCGCCAGGCTTTCTGGATTGTGACGTTGATAAGGACGGAATTCATACCACTTCGCCAGCGCATCAACGATGCCCGCTTTTAAATAACGCACATCGCTTTGGGCGATGACTTCGCTGTCAACCAAGACCAGCACTGGCATTTTGCGTAACGGCTGGCTGCGTAAATGACCGCCTTGCTCATTATAAATGATGGCGATCGGTGACCAGGCTGCACACGTTGCCGCGACAGTCGCAAAGTTGATGACCACCACATTGTCTAACGCATCTCCGGCTGCCTTTGCACAATCCAATACACGACCGCCACCCACAGCAAAAATAACCGTGGCGTCCTGCTCAATAACATTATTCTTTAAGCGATTAATCGCCGCATCGGTACATTCACCGTTTAAATATTCCAGCTGCCATTTAATATCAGCATTGTTTAACGCCTGCGTTAATTCTGAATTAACCACATGCCAGGCTGTTTCAGACGTCAAGATACGAATGTTTTTTCCGTAAGGAGCAAGATATTCCCCTACTTTTTTTCGAATGCCGGACTGTTGGATATAAGCTTGCGGGGATTTGATCGCTAACACGTAAACGTCCTGAGTGAATTTTTATTTTTTAAATAACTAACATAAACAATAGGATAAATGACACTTAGCTAAATTTCATCGATGGCTTCATATTACGTAAAATATGCAGTTACGCAATCTTAAACCGACAAATCGCTTTTCACATTTAAGCATTACTATATTCACTTTTCACATATAGCCCGCGAAACGTTTACTGTTAATCTGACCAACAAATAAAAAGTACAACTGTTTAAAATTTAAATCGGGATTGATTATGCCACTTACTTTTCGCCAGGTTAAAGAAGATGAAGTCGATGAATATTTATCTCTCATGCTCGCGGCTTATGCTGCAGTCAAAGCGTTAGGCATTCATTTCGATGCAGCCACTGCCGATCGCGATAAAGCGTTACGCCATCTGCAAAGTCATGGCGTTTACGCGCTTTATAAAGACAAGGTAATGGTTTCATCCGTGACGGTGCGTTATCCGTGGGGCCCGCTGCCGGGGCCTTTTGGTTTACCGCATATCGGCTGGTTTGGTGCAGATCCCGATTACGCCGGGCAGGGATTTGGTCAGCAAATTCTGCAGCACCTCGAGCAGGATATCCTTATTGGTCAACTTCGCGCGCCTGCCGTTTCTCTGGGCACGGCCACCCGCCATCCCTGGTTAAAAGAGATGTACCTAAAGCGCGGTTTTATGCCGATGCACACCACCGATCTCGGTAAAGGCCACATCACGCTTTATATGAAAAAAGTGCTTAATAGCGCATTACACGAGACATGGCTTTCGCGTCAAAGTCATCAATTACAGGACGTCGCTAAATGAGCACACTCGATGAACAGGCGTTAATTGCATTTCGCCATGAATTGCACCGTTACCCAGAGCTCTCCAACGAGGAATTTGAAACCACTGCGCGCTTGCGGGCGCAGTTGGAGCACCATGAAATCCGAATTCTCGATTTGCCTTTAGCCACGGGTTTAGTGGCAGAGATTGGTTCGAGCGAAGGCCCGCTCGTGGTGCTGCGTTCTGATATCGATGCTTTGCCAATTGAAGAACAATCTGATGTGTCATTCCGTTCTGAACGCCCCGGCGTGATGCACGCTTGTGGTCATGATTTTCACAGCTGCGCCGCGTTGGGTGCCGCTATCTTACTAAAACAGCAGGAAGCGCAGTTAGCCGGGCGGGTGCGTATTTTATTCCAGGCAGCAGAAGAAACCGGACAGGGCGCACCCGTTTTGTTGGCAACCGGCGCATTACACGATGCCGCCGTGATCTTTGGCATTCACAACGATCCGACTTTACCGCCAGGCGTCATCGGCAGCAAGGCTGGCCCGCTGACCGCCGCGGTTGATCGTTTCAAGGTGACGGTTCGCGGCATCGGCAGTCACGCCGCGCGTCCCCATGAAAGCATCGATCCCATTGTCATCGCCGGGCAAATTGTTACGGCCCTGCAAACGCTGATCAGCCGCAATGCGCCATCAAATGACAATGCGGTGGTGTCAGTTACGCAAATTCACAGCGGCACCACCTGGAATGTGATCCCGGATAGCGCCTGGCTCGAAGGAACGGTGCGTTCCTTTTCAGCCGAAACACGTGAATTACTTTCTCAACGTTTTCATCAGATCATTAATGGCATTGCTGCTGCGTTTAATGCTCAGGTTGAGATTGACTGGCAAGCGGGGCCACCCTCGGTGGTCAATGATGCAAACTGGGTTGAGTTTGCGCTGGAACAGGCAAGCCAAAGCGGCTTCGAGGCACGTGTAGTGGAAGCCAGCCCCATTGGTGAAGACTTTGCTTTCTATCAACAGGCGCTGCCTGGCGCTTTTATGATGATTGGCACCGGCGAACCCTACGCGCTGCATCATCCCGCTTTTCGTGTAAATGATGATGTTTTAGCGCCAACCGCTCGTTATCTGTCTGAACTTGCTGTGAAAGCGCTGGTAAAAGCTTCATGAATTTAACCGCTGATTTAGCCCATTTAGTTGTGCATTCTCAGCCTGATGAGCAGGCACATCAGGCTGCTAAACGAGGCGTGAAAGATTTTATCGCCGTCGCCTGGCCGGTGTTACAACGTCACGTAATTGACAGCGGTTTGCCTACGCTACGCACTCTTTATGATGTGAAAGAGCCGCGATCGCGCGCGCTGTTGCTGGGATACGCCGGACATGCCCTGGATTTTGATGATTTTCATGCGGATTTCCGTGGGCACCCCAGCACCGTTATTCTGCCTGCACTGATGGCATGGATATACCAGGCTGAAAGTGTGGATCTGAACCGTTTTCTGGATGCTTACATTTTGGGTGTTGAAGTGGCAGGCCGTCTCGGTTTGGCCGTTACGCAACAGCATTACACATTGGGTTATCACAATACCGCGTCGCTTGGCACGCTGGCCGCTGCTGCTGCCTTGGCGCGATTAACAGAAGCCACCGAAGCCCAAACTGCGGTGCTTCTGGGTATCGCGGCAACGCAGGCCAGCGGCTTACGAGCACAATTTGGATCGGCAGTTAAACCTTTACACGCAGGCTTAGCCGCTGAACGAGCCGTGAGTGCCACGCAACTGGCGCTGGCCGAATTCCACGGGCAAGCCAGTACGGTGCTGGAAGCCTTTATAGCCAGTAGCAGCCAGGGTCAGCATCAACCTGAACGCCTGATTACTCACTGGGGAAATCCCTGGCGGATCAGCTCGCCAGGGCTTGAATATAAACCTTTTGCCACCTGTAGCGGCACGCACAGCGCAGCCGAGGCCGCACGTGCAATACGCGAACAAGGACTTGCCAACGGTGAATCGCTGGAGAGTTTTCTGCGTAAAATTGAACGGATTGACGTGGCCTTTCCTCCGGGCGGCGATATCGCTGCATCCGTGCGCGTGCCCAAAAATGGTATCGAGGCGCGTTTTAGTCTCGAATACGTTATTGCTGCCATGCTGATTTATAACGAGCTGCGCATGACTGACTTTGCCGAAGGTGACGTGAATGCTGACGTGCTCGCATTGGCTGCAAAGGTGCATCGCTGTCCTGACGAAACCGCCCCGCCGGATGCCTTAAACCCCGGGCTGAGATTTCATGACATTACCGTTCAACGGAGTGATGGAAAAACGTTACGTTGCCGACAAACGCGTCAGCAATCTTTGGCTACGCCGGTTGACGTTGAGGGTAAATTGCAGCGAGCGCTGGAAGCGGGATCACCTGAACAATGTGAAGCCATGCTGAAAGCCTGTGAACTGCGCAATGACGCTGATTTAACCCAATTAACCGCTGCCGTTTTTAACGCATTACATTGAAATCAAAAAATGAAAACAAGAGGCTCAGGCGTGATATAGCGCCTGAGCCTCTCTTATTTATTTGTTGAAACTCAACGCTAAGTCTCAAACGTGCCGGTAAGCCTCGAACGGCTTTGAAATAGCCGCTTCAGGCGGTAGAAAAGCGCGAACGTCAGGCGCATCGCCCAAAAATTTCCTCACCTCTATCACCGTGATCTGGCCGGTACACCCCTGCGCCAGCGAAGATGTGCCAATATCGTTGGTTAAGACATTCGGGTTGCCGTGACGACACAAAGGCCGGGCTGCATGCACATCTACCGGGTCATACCAAGCGCCGGTCGGAAGCTGAATAACGCCAGGCATAACATCTGTGGTCACGCGAGCGCTGGCCAGTACGTGTCCGCGTAGATTAAACAGCTCAATAACATCACCCTGTTTAATGCCGCGCCGACTGGCATCTGTCGGGTTGAGGCTGCACACCTCACGTCCATTTTGTTTACCGCTTTGACTGTAGGCTCCAAAATCGAGTTGGCTGTGCAGTCGCGTTGCGGGTTGATTGGCAATCAGCCAAAGCGGATATTCTGCATTCGGTTTTTCACGCGGCTCACGCCAAACCGGATGTCCAGGACAGCTCTCGTAACCGAAACTGGCAATGGTCGCCGAGTAGATTTCGATTTTTCCGCTTGCCGTAGGCAGCGGCTTCGCATCGGGATCGGCGCGAAAAGCGTTGATCATGCGTCCGGCATCGTTCAACTGCGGCAGCGTTAAGAAACCTTGTTGCCAAAAGTCATCAAAATCGGGGGTGCTGACGCGGTGCGCCGCTAATTTTTCCTGCATTTGACCATAGAGATGACGTAACCAACCTTGTGTATCGCGCCCTTCGGTAAACGCCTGTTCGCCGCCTAAACGTTTAGCCAGCTCGGTGAAGATCACATAATCATCTTTTGCCTGGGCATAAGGCGCGGCAACCGGTTGCATGGCAATCAAGTGGCGATCGGTTGGGGCGCCGCCAATATCTTCTCGCTCCAGCGTCATGGTCGCTGGCAACACAATGTCTGCGTGACGAGCAGTGGCGGTCCAGGCAATTTCGTGCACGATCAACGTATCAAGCCGACAGAATCCACGTCGTAAACGCGCTAAATCCTGATGATGATGAAACGGATTGCCGCCTGCCCAGTAGGCCAGTTTGATGTCGGGATAGGTTAAACGGCGTCCGTTATAATCAAACTTTTCACCTGGATGCAGCAACATATCAACGATGCGCGCCACAGGAATAAAGCGATCAATACCGTTTTTACCCTGCGGCAACGCCGGGAGGCTCACCAGATTATGTTGTTTACCGTAATGACCCAGCGCGCCAAGTGCATAGGTATAGCCGCCGCCCGGTAAACCCGGTTGGCCCAATGCCGCCGCTAACACTAATCCAAGCCACACCGGCTGTTCACCGAATTCTGCGCGTTGAAGCGCATGGGCCACCGTGACAAGCACGCGTCGACCCTGTAACGAGCGAGCAATATCCCTAATATGATCTGCTGACAGACCACAAATCTGCGCTGCCCATTGCGCATCGCGTTTCACGCCATCCTCTTCACCGAGGATATACGCTTTCATTGTCTCCCAACCGACACAGTAACGCGCCAGAAAAGCTTCATCGGTTAACTGATGTTCAATCAGCACGGCAAGCAAACCGAGGATAAAGGCCGCATCGGTGCCGGGATTCAGCGCTATCCATTCACCCTGGGCTTCAGCCGGGAGATCGCTTTTTAGCGGGCTAACTGAAACAAAGCGTGCGCCACGTGTGGAAGCCTGCTGCATGTAGCCGCGCTCGGTGTGTTCGCTGACGCCACCGCTGGCAACCTGTGAATTTTTTAATGCTAAGCCACCGAATGCCAGGACGATGTCGCTGTGTTCGGCAATCTCTTGCCAGCTGACCCCACGCCGGGCAATTTCATTCATGTCGCCCACAATGTGCGGCAACAACACCGATGCGGAACCTGAGCTGTAGCTGTTAACCGAACGAACGTAGCCGCCAAGGGTGGTGTTCAGAAAGCGATGAACCTGACTTTGGGCATGGTGAAAGCGGCCAGCGCTGGACCAGCCATACGATCCACCGAAAATCCCTTCCGGCCCATAACTGTTTTTAACGCGAGTGAGCTCAGCGGCGATCAGGGAATAAGCGTGATCCCAACTCACCGCCACAAACTCATCATCGCCACGGCGTGAGTCTGCGCCAGGCCCCTTCTCCAGCCAGCCGCGACGGATCATCGGTTGCGTCACGCGCGCCGGATGATCGAGAACCTGCGTAAAGTTGCTAAGTAGCGGGCTGGGATCGGGATCGCCGCGGAAGGGCTCAATAATTAACGAATTGCCGTTAGGGTGCGCGCGAAAAGCACCCCAGTGCGAACTGTGCATGCTGGACATGATATTCCCAGTTAAAACGGTGCCTAAAGCACCGTTGAAATGAAATTACGTACGCGACCATTTTCAGGATCATCCAGCACCTGCTGGGTTGGGCCTGCAGCCACTATCGCCCCCGCCTCCATGAACACGATGTTATCGGCCACTTCACGCGCAAAGCCGATTTCATGTGTAACAATCACCATAGTGATGCCAGAGTGTGCCAGTTGCTGAATGACCTGGAGTACTTCCCCCACCAGCTCTGGATCTAACGCGGAAGTGGGTTCATCAAACAGCATTACGCCGGGATCCATCGCTAAGGCACGAGCAATCGCCACGCGCTGCTGCTGTCCTCCCGACAGATTTTGCGGCCATTCATCTTCGCGTCCCGCCAGTCCCACCTGTTGCAGCAGTTTTCTGCCTTTCTCGGTTGCTTGCTGACGGCTCTGTTTTTTCACCCGCATGGGCGCATCAATAATGTTCTGCAACACGGTACGGTGCGGGAAAAGGTTGAACTGCTGAAACACCATGCCAATCTGACTGCGTTGCCGCGCAACGTCACGGCTATTGAGTTCGTGCAGCGCCTGGCCCTTCTGCTTATATCCCACCATTTCGCCACCAATACGGATGGTGCCACCATCGAGCTTTTCGAGATGGTTAATGCAGCGCAACAGGGTTGATTTGCCTGAACCGGATGGGCCGAGGATCACCGTGACCGAACCCGCTGGAATATCAAGGTTTACCGCATCCAAAATCGTGTTACCGGAAAAGCGCTTAGTGACTTTACGTAACGTAATTGCTTCAGCCATTGCTGACACTCCTTGCGGCTTTAGGCAGCGTAAAACCGGTAATAATGCTCAGCCAACCACGCTTTTCCTGGCGCGTGACGCCACGGGAGAAGTAGCGTTCAACATAATATTGTCCGATCGACAACACCGAGGTCATCAGCAGATACCACAAGGTGGCAACTAACAGCAGCGGGATCACTTCATAAGTACGCTGGTAAATAATCTGCGCAGAGAACAGAACGTCTTGAAGTGAGATAACTGAAACCACGGCGGTCGTTTTAAGCTGACCGATAATTTCGTTACCCGCAGGCGGCAGAATGGCGCGCATCGCCTGCGGTAAAACGGTATGACGAAAAATTTGTGCTGGTCGATAACCCAACGCACGGGCCGCTTCAAGCTGACCATTTCCTACGCTTTGGATACCGGCTCGCACAATTTCAGCCGCATAAGCAGATTGATGCATGACTAAGGCGATCACTGCTGCACTGAACGGACTCACTAACGCGTTAGATTGCGCACTCCAGAGCTCACCGACTCCCGGCAAAGAGAGCGCAATTGTGGGGTAAAGTGCCGCGATGTTGTACCACAGAAACAGTTGCACCAGCATCGGCACACCGCGGAAGAACCAGGTGTAAGCCCAGCTCACTGCAACCAATACTGGATTGGATGAGAGTCGCATCAAGGCCAGTACGGTTCCGAAAGCAAAACCGAGCACGACTGATATGGCGGTGAGCTGCAGCGTCATCAAAACGCCCTGCAAAATTGACGCTTCAGTAAAACTCTCAGCGATAACGCCCCACTCAAAGCGTGGGTTGTTCATCATCGAATGCGCCATTGCCACTACGCAGAACAGCACCACCAAGGCGCTGAACCAACGACCGTAATAGCGTTTACTTACGATGCGTAAATCATCAGTGTGTTCGGAATGTGAACTCATTTGAAAATCTCTTCGTTACGTTTGGCTTCCGTTACTGCACCGAAACCAATGCCCCAATGATCGAGAATTTTTTGGTAATTGCCATCTTTGATCAGAGAATTCAGCGCGGCCTGGACAGCAGGTTCAAGCGGAGAATCTTTCGGGAAAGCAACGGAAACCGGCGCGTCATCAACATGGATTTCACCGCTTAACGCCAAAGGTTTGATCAGCTTGGTCTGCCAGCTCAGGCCCTCATAAGGGCCAAAAAACATCGGCACGCGACCACTTACAACAGCCTGAACACCAGCAGGGCGATCGGGAAATACCGCCACTTTGATCGGCTGCTTCCCAGCGGCTTCACAGGCTTTGCTGGCTTGTTCCAGTCGCATGATTTGCGTTGTTCCCGCGCCTGCACCGACCTCTTTACCGCATACGGCATCAAAGGCGGTAAAAGGGGCAATGTTGGCAGACTTCAGAGAAATAATGCCGAGGCGACTGGCGTTATAGTAGCCAACAAAATCGACCTGTTTCAGGCGCGTTTGCGTGGCATTGATGTTAGATAAGGCAACATCGTAGCGACCGGTTTTTAAACCCGGAATGATATTGTCGAAACCGCCGGTATCGCGCCATTGCACTTTGATACCCAGACGTTCACCCACCGCATTCATGATGTCGATTTCACGGCCTGCCAGGGTTTTATTGTCTTCCTTAAAGAAGGTGGTTGGCGGCGTATTAGGGTTGGTTCCAGCGACGATATATCCGCGCTGAGTAATATCTGGCGGCAGCAGGCTCTTTAGTTTGGCATCGGCATCGACATGCAGCGAACTGTCAGTGGGAACAGAAACATCGGCAGCGTTAGCGAAGTGAGTGGCCATTACGAGCGCTAATAAGGTCATTCCTTTAGTTAATTTCACTGGAACCTTTCTCCTGATAAGAATCATCAAATATTCTCCAAAATGGGAGAATTAACATCATCAAAGTAAATCGTTTATAACGTTACACCGCCGCCAATTCATTGGCTGTCGCTGACGCAGATCATTGTCTGTGAATATATGCATCTATAACAAATGCGAAAAACATCTAAGCTTTTGCTAAAAATGACTTTAGGAAGGGTATTTAGGAATAAAGCTATGCCGGGGGTTATTACCCTATACTTTTAAAAGAGAAAGTCGTGTTTATAGTTATTAATTAAATCAAACAGTAAAGCCAGGTAAGACGGCCTAAAAAAATCAATACATACAATAAGTTTGATGCGATTCGACATAAAACAGCCGATCAATCCAACCGCCAGACATAAGATTAATCGCGATGCATCAACCCTTTATTGCTCTAAAGAATTAAAGCAATATCGTTATAGGTATTCCGTTAAGTTATTAGATATAACATTTAAAATCTATTTTAAGTCACTCACATCAATCTTAACGCTTATTTATTATTTACTGCTTATTTTAATTATAGTCATGATGACATGAACATGAGTGACATATCACTCAAGGCTAACTTTTCACCTTCGAATCGATGCCGCAATGCATAATAACTTTCACAGGACGTAATTTGCAGTAAAGCATCTGAATAGTTATTTAGCGCCTCACGCATTTGGTCCAAATAATTATGTGTATCATAAACGCGGTCAATTCCTTCCAGTGCATGGTTCATGATTTTTCGAGCGACATCGTTTGGCGTATCTAATGCAGATAACTTCGAACGTGCGGTTCGACGCAGGTCTCGCGGTGAAAATGGCTCAAGCCCTAATCCGCGCGGTGCCCGAATCATCCGCCGCAATGCCTGGTTAAGTGCGCCTTTCGATAGCGGTTGCTGCGCATCACGCGGCGCGGGAACTAGCCAGGGCGATCGCGAATCCGATGATTTTATTAACTGTTCGATACACAGACGCATCAGCGGTGAAATCGGCAAAATGTGTTCGCGCTGCGACTTGTTACGCGTGCCCTGCTTCCACAAACCCAATTGCAGATCAAACTCAGATTTCTGGGCCTGAATAATTTCATCTGGACGCCGCGCACTCGCCAGGCACAAACGCAGCGCCCAGCGCGCTTGTTCTGAAAGCGCCCAGTTATCAAGCCCATGCCAAAAAACCCAGATTTCGGCGTCAGATAATTGTCGGGTTCGAGGCGGCGTAGCGCGCCCGGCCACATCGCGTTTTTTCATGGAGGCGATTGGCGAATGATCGAGATAACCCTGAATTTCCGCCCAGGCTAAAAACTGTTTAGTTAAGGCAAAAACGCGCCGCGCTTCTTCTTTTTTACCGTCAGCGATCAGGATGTTGTAAAGGCGATTCAATCGTAACCGGGTAATGCTTTTCAGCGGAAGTGAGCCGATCTGCGGCAGCACATGTTTGAGTAAAGAGGAGATAGCGATCTCGGGTCGACGTCGAGTAACCAGTAACGAAAGTTTTACCCACACTTTCATCACCTGCTCTACCGAGCCTTCATCACCAAAATTATCGAGTTGGCCAAGTGAAGAGGTTTTGATGTCGTCCAGCCAAACCAAAACATGACGACCAACGTGTGATGAAGACAGTGTCATTCGCAAACTTTCCCCTTTCCAACGCGCAGCTACACAGGTGCTAAACGACGCATTTTACTGTCCAATTGCTTGTGACTCCAGACTTAATAGGTCTGGAGTCACAAAGACGCGTTTTAACGTATTTTATTCACCTTATCGACCTGATTACCGGCTCAAAATTAGAATCGAGCTGCGTTTTTTTGCTGTTTATTTAACCAATTGTGGAGGAATGTAAAGGTGACACGTCAATATATACAATGATAACTATTATCATTATCATACGCATTTACTTACAAACGTTAACGTATCAGGGAGATTGATTAAGTGAATGTAACTACGCATGTCCAGAAGCGTCCCATTGCGCTTTTGCTGGCTGGACTGTTGAGCACTTCTGCTTACGGCGCTAATGAAGAAGAAACGGATAAATTGGCTGACGGTGAAACCATGTTAGTCACCGCCGAACAGGAATTAAAACAACAACCTGGCGTCTCAACCATTACGGCGCAGGATATTGAAAAAAGCCCGCCTGTAAATGACCTTTCCGACATCATTCGCAAAATGCCTGGCGTCAATCTTACCGGTAATACGGCTAACGGCAGTCGCGGCAATAATCGCCAAATTGATATTCGTGGGATGGGACCAGAAAATACCTTGATCCTGATTGATGGTGTTCCCGCCTCTTCGCGCAACTCTGTACGTTATAGCTGGCGCGGCGAACGTGATTCCCGCGGCGACACTAACTGGGTGCCGCCGGAAATGGTGGAACGTATTGAAGTCATTCGCGGTCCTGCTGCCGCACGTTACGGTTCTGGCGCAGCGGGCGGCGTCGTTAACATTATTACCAAACGGCCCACTAATGACTGGCATGGTTCGTTATCGCTTTACACTAATCAACCGGAAGATGACAAAGAAGGTGCAACGAAACGCGCCAACTTTAATTTGAGCGGCCCGCTGGCAGGCGACGCATTAACGATGCGCTTGTACGGCAACATCAATAAAACCGATGCTGATGCTTTCGACATCAACACCGCAGAAAATGGTTCTGCCGCAGCTGGGCGCGAAGGTGTGCGTAACAAAGATATCAACTCGGTACTTTCGTGGAAAATGACGCCAGAGCAAATTCTGGATTTTAGTTATGGCTATAGCCGACAAGGCAATATCTACGCTGGTGATACGCAATACAGTAACGGTGGCGGCAACGCGCTGATTGAATCTCTGCAAGGTGATGAAACCAATCGCCTTTACCGCCAAAGTTATGGCATCGCGCATAACGGTATTTGGGATTGGGGACAGTCGAAACTGACTTTCAACTACGAAAAAACCAACAATACGCGTTTGCAGGAAGGAACCACCGGCAGCAGTGAAGGCCGCATTAACAGCAATACTTACACCACCAGCCGGTTTGAAAGTTACCGCGCTGGCAGCGAAGTCAGTTTCCCGCTGGAATTATTGCGGGATCAAACGGTTACTCTCGGTGCTGAATGGAATCGTGATGAGCTTAACGATCCGGCATCCATGCAGGCAACCAACGCATCCGGTGTTGTCATTGGTGACGTAAGCGGCGATGCTTCAGCCCGAAACAGTAAAAACACCGCAACCATCAGTTCACTCTATTTTGAAGACAACATTGCTGCGACTGACAGTACAGAAGTAATCCCCGGCTTGCGCTTTGATTATCACGATAGTTTTGGTGCTAACTGGAGCCCAAGCCTGAATATTTCACAGGGCTTAGGCGATCACTTCACGTTGAAGGCCGGTATTGCACGTGCATTTAAAGCACCCAACCTTTATCAATCCACAGAGGGTTATCTCCTTTCAACGCGCGGCAATGGTTGTCCAATCGGTATCGCCACCGGCAGTTGTTATTTATTGGGTAACGAAGATCTGGATCCTGAAGTTAGCGTAAACAAAGAGTTGGGGATTGAGTTCATCAATGAAGGTTACGTCGCTGGCATTACCTGGTTCCGTAATGATTACAAAAACAAAATTGTCGCCGGTACCGATATCATTGGCTATGCCTCGAATGGTAATAACATTCTGCAGTGGAGCAACGGCGGCAAAGCTGTGGTTGAAGGCCTAGAAGGTAACATGACGATCCCGGTCATTCGTGACACGTTGGAATGGCGTACTAACGCAACGTACATGATTCAGTCAAAAGACAAGGATACGGGGAATCCGCTTTCGATCATTCCCGAGTACACCATCAACACCATGTTGGACTGGCAGGTTACGCAAGATTTTTCCAGTAACCTGAACTGGACAATGTATGGTCGTCAAAAGCCGCGTGAATATGCAGAATCACGTACCGAAGCAGGCTCATTATCGACCAAAGAAGTGGGTGCCTATTCTGTTTTCGGTCTGAACTTCAATTACGACCTGACCAAAAATTTGCGGGCTAATGCCGGCATCAGCAACCTGCTGGATAAGCGTATTTATCGCGAAGCGGAAGGTGCTTCAACCTATAATGAGCCCGGTCGCGCATACTATGCTGGCTTAACAATGTCCTTCTGATTACGGGCTATTCTCAAAAAAGCGCTTCTTTATGAGGCGCTTTTTTTATTTAAAACAATTAGATAAGTGTTACTGTGTTTTTGTCGTCGATTTTATCAGGAAGATTCGTAGAGTTTGGCGTGGGTCTTTTCAGATTTAGGTTGTGAACATAATGATTCTAGAGAGCACGCCCTCCTTTAGTGACAACGTCACCTATATTTCCTTTGAAAAATTTCACTCAGCATGCAAATATACAAAGCATATACGTTTCATATAGGCATAATATGGGCATTGTAAAAATTTCCGACCTTATGCATGAGAATTTGCGTATCGCCAGTCAGGCGATGAGTCGCTCCATTAACTCTCAAGCAGAGCATTGGTTGAAGTTGGGCATGATGGCCGAACTCTATCCACAGCTGAATCAGCATGAACTGGCGCAAATGTTAATTCGCGCCGAACTGGATGGCAGTTCAGATATTCGTAACTTAGTCGTTAGCGACAATCTCACTTCACAAGGAGATGTGTAATGAACACAGTAAAAATTCACACGGCACGGGAAATTGAAATGGCGCGTTCAGCGGGTCATGCTGCCGCTAAAGTGCTGGAGATGATCACTCCACACGTCAAACCCGGGATCACGACAGAAGAACTTGACGATATTTGCCATGATTACATCGTCAATGAGCTGAAAGTTACGCCCGCGAACATTGGGTATCACGGTTATACCCGTACCACCTGTACTTCTGTTAATCATGTGGTTTGCCATGGCATTCCCGCTGCGAAAAAGCTCAAAGATGGCGACATCGTGAATATTGATGTCGCGATCATCAAAGACGGATGGTATGGCGACACCAGCCGTATGTACTTTGTTGGGCAACCTTCAGTACGCGCCAAACGTCTGGTAGAAATCACCTATCAATCCATGGTTGCGGGCATTAAAACTGTTCGTCCTGGCGCAACCTTAGGGGATATTGGCGCTGCAATCCAACGCGTCGCGGAAGGCGCCGGTTTTTCCGTGGTGCGTGAATATTGCGGACACGGCGTAGGCGAGATTTATCACACCGATCCGCAGGTGCTGCATTACGGCACACCGGGCGAAGGCATGCCGCTTAAAGCAGGGATGATTTTTACTATCGAGCCGATGATCAATGCAGGCAAAGCCGGAACCAGTTTGCTTTCCGATGGCTGGACAGTAGTGACCAAAGACCGTTCACTCTCCGCGCAATGGGAGCATACCGTTGCCGTGACCGAAGACGGTTTTGACCTGTTAACGCCGTGGCCTGAAGGAACCGGCGATTATCCGGCCATTTGATTCTGAGAAAATAAGGCGGAAGCGCCGTAAGCGCTTCCGTTAAAGATTAGTGCTGTGATGTGGATTGCCTTAGCTGAATGCCATTGCGTCCAGCGCGTTTGACCCGATAAAGTGCTTCATCGGTATAACGCAACCATTCATGGATCGAACCCGCCTCTCGTGCCGCAGCGATACCGATGCTGACGGTACATTGATAGTCAGGGGAAGCGGGTAAGCGGATCAGTTCGATCTGATTTTTGATTCGCTCTGCCATGGCAATGATGGTGACATCATCTGCATCCCGAACGATAACACCTAACTCATCGCCGCCAAAACGTGCGGGCACGTCCTTCATTCCGACGTTGTCACGCAGCGATCCCGAAATCTCTGCCAACAAGAAATCTCCCGCTTCATGGCCAAACGTGTCGTTAACATGCTTGAAATGATCAACATCCAGTAGCATTAGATACGCATTACCTTCGCCACGTTTGGTGCGAAGAAACTCGCTTTCGAGACGGTGTTCAAACAGGCGTCGATTAGGAATTTTTAAGCCTGGATCCATTAACGCGATGCGCTCCAGTTCGCTATTTTTTTTCCTTAAACTTAGCGTAAGGTTGTGCGATACCACACTCAGCGCCAGTAAATAACCGGTTGCCAGTGGCAACGTTAACCATACGGTGCGCGTCGAAAATTCCGTTTCTATCGGGGCGCCTTCCAAAGCCCAGACCAAGGCAAAAGCAAACAAAAAAGCCTGAACAGCGGCGATCAACTGTGACCAGCCCCCGGCAGAATAACGGTCAGAAATCAGAACCGCTATAATCACAAATGAAGGCAGCGGACTGAGCGCCATCAACCCAACCCAAATACCACCGAAAGCGGCATCGAGAGTTAAATTGTTGCGTTCGCGTCCGGTGGCATCACATGAATTTAACGCTAAACGGTAGGCGATATAGGGCCAGGCAAAAGCATTTATGAACAGCAATCCACAGGCACCCAAGCTTTTTCCCTGCTCCATCAAGACGGATAAAATGGGCAGAAAACACAAAAATGTACCCAGTTGGCGCATAGCAAACATGCGACGTACAAAGCGTGTCGAACGCAGCTTTAGATGGTTGTCATCAGGTGAGTAGTAATTCATCAATTAACAGCATCAACGTAGGGTTAAAGCAGTTTATCGAGATTTAACTTAAATAGGGTAATTTTTTGAGACTTTTCAGGTTGAAGTATGATTTTTTTAAATATAAGAAATTCGAATCGTTACGCTCAAGGTGGAAAGCTAACGCATAGAACCGCTTCCGATCGCTAATTCTCTTTAGCTAGCGCGGTTTCAACAGAAATAAATTTAACGTTTCTTTATTCCGTTCTGGAAAATGTCAACGCATGCTGTCTCCTGCCATCACGAAAATATTCTGCAAAACAGGCTTAACCAGGACGGTTATCACCTAATGCTAACAGTTGACTGCGCAACAGTTAATGCAGGAAATGGTTCATTAGTTTTTATATTTCAATAATAAGCCAAGCGGGATAATGTAATAGCATCCTCATAGCACTGGCATTCGAGCAGAGCGTTGCCATCTCGACTTAAAATCCAATAATAAATTTCTATCTGTTTTTTGGGTTATTGGTCAGCGCTACAGCCGCAGCCCAGGATCAGGCTGCGGCAAACGCTTTTTTTCTCACGTTTTATGATAAAACAGAGGCTAACTTTCTTTCCGTTAGTGATATTACTCAATAGAAATGAGTATTGCGCTAGCGACTATTACAGCAAAACAATAAGAGTTCTGTTTTAAACTATATATTTTAAACCTGATGCGGCTGACGACGATCCTGTTTTTCACGTTTCGATGATTCATGAAGATCGCATGACGCGGGTAAAGATAGGCTGATCAATCCGGCAATTACTAATGAAGCCGCTAAAGCGCAGACGGCGACATTTTGGCCGTAAAGATAAATCATGATGCCGACCAGATAAGGACCACAAAATCCCCCTAAATTACCTAATCCATTAATGACGCCTCGTGCGCTGCCCGCGACTTCTGGCGAGGCAATACGTCCAGGAATAGACCAGAATGGACTGGTTGCGGCTTTCAGGAAGAATCCACAGACCACCAACGCGATGTAGGCAGCCACGATGTGGTTGCGTAAAATCACTGATGCCAACAGCGCGGCAGCAAAGCAAAACAGTGAAATCATTACCCACATCCGACGTTTACCTGAACGGTCGCTGAACAGAGAAATAAGGTAAATACCCACCATGGTCGCGACAAAAGGCAGCACCGCCAGCAAGCCTACATTCGCCATATTTGCGCCTGTCAGATTTTTCAAAATACTCGGCAGCCACAAGGTGTAGCCATAATCACCGGTTTGATAGAAGAAATTGAGTGCGACCAGCTTCATCAATCCTTTATTACGAAAAACATCTTTAAGCGGCGCTTTGCTAACGGGTTGTTTGGACTGGCGTGCGGCGCGCTCACGGCTAAGCGCTTCAATCAAATATTCTCGTTCACGTTCCGGTAACCATCGTGCTTCTTCTGGTCGGTCACTGATCACTAACAGCCATACCAACAACACGACGGCAGAGAGTAAGCCTTCGATGATAAATAACCACCGCCAGTCTGCCATATTGATGATCATGCCCGAAACAGGTGCCGTTAACATGCCACCCAGCGGCGCAAACATCATGACAAAAGCGTTGGCGCGGCCTAGCTCTTTTTCCGGGAACCAGTTGCTGACCATGGTTAATACCACTGGCAGCATCCCACCTTCAGAAACACCCAAGACAAAGCGTAGCGCCAACAGTTGATAGTGATTGGTCACAAATCCAGTCGCTATAGAAACCACCATCCAGGCTATTAACGACCAGGCGATAAAACGCTTACCACTGCCATTTACCGCAATACGGCCACCGGGCACCTGTAAAAAAAGATAACCGATAAAAAAGATGCCGCTGGCAATGCCCGCCATCTGACTGGTAATGGCAAGGTCCTGCTCCATGCCGCCGGGTAAAGCAAAACTGATATTTACGCGATCCATAAAGGAGATGATGCAGGTAATCAGAATCGGGGCTATCACGCGCAGCCAGCGTGTTCCGGGTATCTTATTGTTCATATCACGCCCTCTGTTTTAAGCAATACGCAGCTTTAACGATGGGCCAGAAGCTCATCGTTATTGCAAAATTGAGTGAGTTAAATTGCGTTTGGTAGAGTTTGCTGCTTGAAGAAGGCATCAACGTTGGCGTAAACCACGTCGCGCATTTTTTGTCGGGTTTCATGGGTAGCGCTGCCGACATGCGGCTGTAAAACCACATTCTCTAACGCTATAAGCTCAGCTGGAACCTGAGGTTCATCTTCAAAAACGTCTAAAGCAGCGCCTGCTATTGATCGGTTTTGCAAGGCAGTGATTAACGCCTTCTCATCCACTAAGGATCCGCGAGCGATATTAATCAGCCAGGCATGTTTCGGCATTGCAGCCAACACAGAGTCGTCAATCAGTCCACGCGTCTCTTCACCGCCCGATGCAGCAACCACCAAGAAATCGCTTTCTTGAGCCAATGAAATTAAATTATCTCGGCATACATACGGCAACGCGGGTTTAGCGCTTCGACTGAAATAACTGACTGCCATATCGAAGGCTGCAGCACGCTTAGCAATAGCGCGCCCAATGTTGCCCATGCCGACAATACCGATACGTTTATTACTTACCTGAGTGCCGAGTGGCGGAGCCTGTGTAATCCACTGACCTTGTCGTACAAACTTATCACCGGTAACCAGATTACGCGCCCCGCTTAAAATCAGGCCGAGCGCCATATCCGCGACATCATTGGTCAAAACGCCAGATGTGATAGTGACAGCGATATTATGCTGACGGGTGTAATTCAAATCTACGCCATCCGTTCCAACACCGAAAATAGCGATTAAACCCACATCAGGCAGGTGCTCAAGCACCGCGTTACTTACGCCGACATCGCCACGCGTAACCACCGCGCGGACTGTGCTGCCATGTTGATTAAGCCATGCCAGTGGCTCAGCTTGTTCGTAAAGGCGAAAGACCTCAAAGCTATTGCTCAGCTTTTCCAACAGTGAGTCAAGAACAGGTGCGATTAATAAAACAGTGTGTCGGGTAGATGAAGTCATCAGCATTCCTCATAACAGTTACGTTCGGCAGATGACCTCTATTAAAGGCGATTTTGAGCTTTTTATTGTGACTAAGGTCACGTCAAATAGTGTTACTAATTTGTGTTACCGATGTCGTGATCTTGCTGACTATTCAGGTAGTTGGAAGGGTTCAGATCGTCGCACCCATCGATAACCGATAATGCAGATCAACCTGCTCAATGGTTGGCTGGTGACGCAGTTTTTTAATCAGAATCTCTGTCGCAATCTTGCCCATTTCAAAACGTGGAGTAATCACGCTCGCCAGCTTTGGCGTTGTTACCTGACCAATTTCTAAACCATGAAAACCCGCAATTGCTATTTTTTCAGGTACGTTGATGCCTGCTGCCCGGCACTCCTGTAACACGCCAACGGCTAAGTCATCATTGGTACAAAGAATGCCGTCCATATCAGGATACATCTGGCGGGCTAGCGTCATCATGCCGGTTCCAATCGACACCGAAGAGACCTTATTCGGCACAATGCGGCCATCAGGTAACGCTGCGGCGCTCATCGCTGCACGGTAGCCTGCGTAACGCTGCTCATCACGAATATCTGACATCGATCCAAAATAGATAACGCGCTTTTTGCCGCTACCAATCAACATGTTGGTCATATCAAACCCGGCGCGATAATTATCAAAACCCACATTGATACGTCCCGGAGTTTGACTCAGACCCATCACTTCAGCCACCGGAATGTTAGCTGCTTTTAAATATTTTTCTGCGCGTACGGTATGTGCCGATTCAGTTAACAAAAGTGCTTTAACATTGAAAGCTAATACCGTCGCAATTTGTTCTTCTTCACGCTGGCTATCGTAATCATAATTAACCACCAATGTCTGGTAGCCTTGCGTCGCCGTAACCGATTCTATACCCGCTAATAAATCAGCAAATATCTGATTATGAAAAGAGGGAATTAATACGCCAATGCGCGGCATAGCCTGACTTGCCATGGCAGGATTATCAGCATCCGGTTGATACCCGACTTCTTCAATAACGCTGGCGATGCGTTCAGCCGTTTCAGCTTTCACTTTCTCTGGGGTACGTAAATAACGGCTTACCGTCATTTTTGTTACACCCGCTAGCGTTGCGATATCGTGTAACGTGATGCGCTGCATTTTCATTGACTCTTTCCGTTGAACGTCCATCCCGTCTGCATAGTATGCCCGGCGAAACAGCAATGTTGAATCCCTGGAAGCCGCGTAATGCGGCGATTTAACTGCAAAATACGCGATGCCTCACAGCAAGTGTAACTGAGTTTTGTAACATCATTTAAAGTGATCTCCATCACAGTTTTGTTAGCTGTAAAACCGTGAGATAGCATCATCAATTTCGCAATCAAGGCGAGTTTTCGATGAATACACTTTTCAGTCTGGCAGGTAAACGTATTTTGCTGACTGGTTCAGCGCAGGGGATCGGCTTTGTTATGGCGCGCGGTTTAGCTGAACAAGGGGCGGAGGTGATTATTAATGGCACCCATGCTGAGCGTGCTGAAAACGCGGCAATGAAATTACGCGATGAGGGATTCACTGCCCATATTTCGTTGTTTAATGTTGCCGATGAAGCAGCCGTTGAGCAGGCCATTACGCAGATTGAAAATGATATTGGGCCGATTGACGTATTGTTTAACAATGCCGGCATCCAGCGGCGACATCCCTTTACTGAATTTCCGCTGAACGAATGGAACGATATTATTGCCACCAATCAAACCGGCGTATTCATTGTTTCGCAATGTGTAGCCAAAAGAATGGTGGCACGTAAAAAAGGCAAAATTGTTAATATCTGCTCAATGCAAAGTGAATTAGGCAGAGACACCATTACGCCTTATGCAGCAGCAAAAGGTGCGGTAAAAATGTTAACGCGCGGCATGTGCGTCGAGCTGGCTCGCCATAATATTCAGGTGAATGGCATCGCACCCGGCTATTTCCAAACGCCGATGACGCAAGCACTGGTCGATAACGCTGAATTCTCAGAATGGCTCTGTAAACGTACGCCAGCAGCACGTTGGGGTAATCCTGAAGAACTGGTTGGCGCTGCCGTTTTCCTCTCATCAAAAGCCTCTGATTTTGTTAACGGCCATCTGTTATTTGTAGATGGCGGCATGTTGGCGGCAGTGTGATCTTATTAAGGAGAAACTGAGATGGCAGGACAATGCATTATCGTGATGGGCGTTTCCGGTACAGGTAAATCAACTGTGGGTATGGCGCTGGCAGAAGCGGTCCATGCCAAGTTTATTGACGGTGATGATCTTCATCCGCGTTTTAATATCGTGAAAATGGCAGCAGGCGAAGCATTAAATGATGATGATCGTATGCCTTGGCTTGAGCGGCTCTCTGATGTCATTTTTAGCCTTGACCAGAAAAGTGAATCGGGTGTCTTGGTCTGTTCTGCGTTGAAAAAACGCTATCGCGATAAACTCCGTACGGGAAACCCGAATCTGCGCTTTATCTGGCTTAACGGCGACTATGAATGTGTGCTTGAACGCCTGAAATGCAGACAAGGTCACTTCATGCCTGAAGCGTTACTTTTAAGTCAGTTTGCCACGTTAGAAGCGCCAGATGAGGAGGAGAACGACGTCATATCGATAAATATCGCACCTTCACTCAGCCAAATTGTGAATCAATGCGTAGATATTTTACGTGCAGATACACCCTTGCCTGCTCGTCTGGCCTCTTAATAGTGCGTTTCATGCCTCGTCAGAATGAGGCATGAAAACACCTTTAGTTTATTTAATGTTGCTGCGTCGGCCTCGTCGCCAAAGCACGATAACCACGAGTAGCACCACCATAGCGACGATAATGCCCGGCAAAATCCACGGCTGTGCTTGTGCCAGTACCGGTGGATGCCCACCTTTGCGAATCCAGGCGACATCACCTGCCGTTACGCGAACCTCAGCATTTCCATAATTGTGCAGGACAAAGTTACTGATTTCTGCGATTTGTTGATCTGTCAGCTTATCAACGTAAGAAGGCGAGCTAAAACCCGGCATCAGGACGTCACCGTCTGCGGTTTTACGCTGAACGCCGAACAAAATAGCGGCAATCAGGTTGTTGGGGTTACGCATTCCCGTCGCCGTATTGTGAAACAGAGAAGGATAAGCCTGATTCACACTGCCTGCGCCATCTGGCTGGTGGCAACTGGCGCAATTTCCGCTAAATAAAACGTCTCCATTGCTTAAGCTGTGATTAGCATTATTCGGGTTGCGCCCACGAATGCTGTTTTCAACATCCATCGGTTTACCATATTGATAAGCGGGTTGAGTCTCCCCTTCTTCCCGAATGGGAGCCGTGCTTTTCAGGTAAACAGCGATAGCATTGAGATCGCTTTCAGGAAGATATTGCAGGCTATTTTCTACCGCTTCAGCCATGCCGCCTGCGGCCTGATTTTTGCCCTCTGCGCGGCCGGTTTTTAGATACTGGACCAACTCCTGATTCGTCCATCCGCCAATGCCGCTAATCGGGTCAGAGGTAATATTTGGCGCATACCAGCTGCCAAGCGGTCCACCCGCCAGCGGTTGATCGCTTTTTTCCTGCATCAAGACGCCTCGTGGCGTATGGCATGTATTGCAGTGCGCAAGCCCGTTTACCAGGTAATTACCGCGATTCCATTCTGCGCTTTGGCTGGCATCGTTTTGATAGGGTTCTTTATCCGCAAACAGCAGGTTCCAAAAGGTCATACTGAAGCGCATGTTGAAGGGAAAAGGTAATTCGGTCTGTTGATTAGCCTGCTCGACCGGTTTCACCCCGTGCATGAAATAGTAATAGAGCGCATGGAGATCCTCATCCGTCATTTTACTGTAAGAGGTATAAGGCATAGCGGGATAGAGTTTTGCGCCATCGGCGCGCTCGCCCAAGCGAACAGCATTTGAAAATTCAGCCTCGCTATACTGTCCAATACCGCGCGTGCCGGGGGTGATATTGGTGGAGTAGATCGTTCCCATAGGCGAAGCGATGCCGTAGCCGCCGCTAAATGCATTCTTGCTGCCGGGCGCGGTATGACAAGCCTGGCAGTCGGATGCGATAGCGACCTGTTCGCCTCTGGACAAGAGATCGCTATTGGGGGTTTCAGCCTGCGCACTTAATGTCATCATGGCGGCGAAAGAGGTGATCAGCAGGCGTTTCATGCGAACTCCTTCATGCGCAGGCTGATGTCATGAGCCGCTTTTAAGCCTAATGCCGCCATCGTCAGCGTGCTGTTGACCACGCTGGCAGACGGAATCGCGCCGCCGCCAGGAAGCCAAAGGTTTTCATGGTCAAAGGCCCGACAATTACCATCTACCACGGCATCTTTACCACTTTTCCCCATGATCACGCCGCCCATAATATGGTTATTGGCGTTCAGACCTTGGCTGATCATGAACTCCTTACCATTAAACAATTGCCCGATCTTTTCGAGTTGCACATGTGAGGCTTCGGCACCTTTACGCACATAGTCGCCCACATCGTAATAGATATCGGGGCATGGCAATCCATGCGGGTCTTTACGGGTTTTACTCAGGGTTAAGCGGTTTTCAGGATCCGGCAGGGGTTCAAGGCTAATGGAGAGATCAACGCTGTGTACCGCGCGGTAACGAATCTCTTCGTCCAGCTCTTTACCCACCAAGCCTTTCGCTAAAGCCTGCTGTGTTGCCGTCACGACGCGCGAGATATTATTCAGAATGACTTTATTGGCTGAATAGTCACGACGGAATTCCCCATCGCGATAGCCCACCATACAGCTGCTTTGAGCGGGTCCACGGCCAAGCC
This sequence comes from Pantoea sp. MQR6, assembly GCF_022761075.1. Lineage (NCBI taxonomy): Bacteria > Pseudomonadati > Pseudomonadota > Gammaproteobacteria > Enterobacterales > Erwiniaceae > Pantoea > Pantoea sp. MQR6. Next base: position 380,406 of record NZ_JAKYXB010000004.1, on the reverse strand, counting down.
AAACCGGCTCTTTAGTCAAGAAGGAGCAGTGGAAGCCGGAGTGATCCATCATGTTTCGACCAACCATGTCAGAACCATTGGCAATCCCGTTGGGATTAGCGTCATTAGCCGCCATGAGCAGTAAACGCGGCGTCTCAATGCCATTGCAGGCTAATGCAAAAGCGTTAGCCGTGACTTTATGAGAGGCGCCGGTGTTATCCAGCCAGTGAACAGCAGTGATACGGTTGTTATTATCGGTATCCATTTTGTAGACCACCGCTTCTGCCAACACCACCGCTCCTGCACGCTCAGCACGTTCTACATGGTGAATACCGTTGTACATCGCTCCGATGGGGCAGATGGGTTGGCAATTGTTGTTGCCGCAACAGGTGGGACGCCCTTCCCAAGGGCGCGTGCTGCGACCTTGCGGTATCGGCACCAGATTGTACCCATGAGGATTGACCACGCTGGCGAAATAATTATCACCATGAGCAAAGGGCACCATATCCATCGGATAAGGCTGACTACGTTCTACCGGCGATTGTTTGGCAGGATCATTCGGGCCAGCCACCCCAATTTCATTTTCCGCTTTGCAATACCAGGGTTCCAGTTCGTCATAGCTGATAGGCCAGTCGCGGCCCACCCCATATTTTGACTGCATGACAAAGTCACTTGGGTGATGGCGCCAGCAGGATGCGGCCCAGTGCCACGTTGTTCCACCCACGGTGCGCAAATAGCCTTGTTGGAAGCTCGACGCATTTGGGCCTGTGACATTGACGTAGTTGTTACGCGGAAAATAGAGTGGCGCCGGGGCAAATTTTGACTGCGGATAAAGCCCCTGAAAATCTGATCCTGCACGATTTGCAAAGGGCATGTTGCGCCAGTTCTCTACCGCTTGAGCACGATCAATTCGCAAGCCGGCTTCCAGCACCAGCACAGAGTATCCTTGACTGACTAACTCATTAGCCATCATGCCGCCAACGATACCTGAGCCCACAATAACAATATCTGCTGAGGCGTCGCCTTGAGCAGTAAATACCGGTTGTTTATTCATTTTTTATATTTTCTAAATATGTTTCTAAGGGAGTTAAAGGCTGGCGATCAAACCGTCATTTTCAACGGGAACAGGCGCAGTCCACCACATCGGACCCTTGCTACAATAGGTTGGTACAACCAATCCATCGCGCACGGTTTGGTACATCAGGGCCTGTCTATAGGCGACCAATGTGCCGTGATAATCATCACCTACCGTTCCGGTATACCAGGCTGTAACAATCTGATAGAGAAATTCGTTTAAACCTGCTTGCGTGGCTTTAGTCATGAACTGCCTGGCATCGATTCCCGCTATCGCTAATCGTTCTAGTTGGGAAATACGGGCGACAAATTGCGGATCGCGTTGAGTAAATACCTCAAGGAAACGTGCTGCCAATGCACTATCGATTTGCTTATGTTCAGTAATCGTTTGTGACACGGTAATGAAGGCTTTCACCGGATCACTGGCGCTGGCGATTGTGGCGGCAAAAGAGATACCCGGTATCGCAGCAATAGCGCCGGTAAGGGTTAATCCAGCAACCGCACAGAGGAATTCTCGACGAGTGGAACCGGTTCCATTTTTATTTAAAGCTGCACTTTTTGTAGCTGATTCGTGCTTCATGGGTTTTCCTGGTTAGAAGGACAAGCTTTGAAAGGTGATGCAGATCACGGATATTACCGCTTCGTTGCTGTTTTTGTTAATGAGATATAGCGAAAAGATGTCGCCATGTTAATAAATTCGCTCTAAATGATAATTTTGTTTCTTAAACAACCGTCTTATGCGGATGTGCATCGAAGCTTGTTCACTTTCTGTTGCGGATATAACACGCTGGCCTAAGCCGTCATCCTTAAATTCGATTGGACAGTGCAAGTAATGGATGATAATAATTCTCGTTTATGACGGGATCAGGCTAGCCCGCCCTTATCTGACGTTTTGGAGAATCACTGCATGGCAGCCGGGTATCGTCTGTTTAACGTTCACTTAGAAAGCAAAACCCTGCTTTCACCTTCAATGCTGCGCTGCGTGTTTGCCGGTTCTGAAATCAGTGAGATGAAACTTGATGGCCCCGATCAACGCATAAAGTTGCTGTTTGCCGCTGAGAACGGTGAATGGACGCGCATGTCTGTGAGCGATACCTGGTACGAAGATTATCTGGCGCTGCCGAGACATTGCCGACCTCTGTTACGCACCTATACCCTGCGCGCCGTATCGCGCGAAAGGCAGCAGGCGGTGGTTGATTTTGTTATGCATGGTGAAACGGGTCCGGCTTCTCGCTGGGCTTATAATGCCCGGCCCGGTGATGAATTGCAGATCGTCGCACCGAATGCGTTGGCCGAAACAGACAGCGGCGGCTATGAATGGCTTCCTCATGAACAGGTTCAGCAAGCTTTACTGATCGCCGATGAAACGGCCCTGCCTGCAGCCATGAGTATTCTGGAGGCGCTTGCACAGCAAACAAGCCCCCCGACAGTTCGGGCATTTTTTGAAGTGCCTTTAAGGGCAGATTGCGTGATGCAGGGCGATTTCCCCTTCGCGGAAATTACGTGGTTACCCCGTGAGGAAACCGGCAGTACCGTTTGGGGAGAACGCTTGCTGGCAGCGATCAGGCAAGACGTGCCGGTTCCTGCGCTTGCCTGCAAACCACAGAATGGCGAGTTGCCTGAAACAGGCGAGGATGAGTTATTGTGGGAACGAGCTGAAGGTAATCAGCCTTTTTACGCCTGGGTTGCTGCTGAATCTTCAGCCGTGAAGCGCCTGCGCCGTTATCTTCTTGATGAGTGCTGTCTTGATCGCAGCACCCTCAACTTTATGGCTTACTGGTCATATCGTGCGTGATAGCCGTTATTGATAGGGCTATAAGCCACGTGATTTTAAGCCAGAGCGGGTGAACTGTCGGTTGTTCCACAAAAATTCAGGAACAAATAACCCTGCTCTCTTTAATACAATTAATTACCTGTTAATTCCTCTGGGGCCGATTAAAATAAGGGAAATTTTTTATTGAGAAATTCATAATGCCAAATATTGATGTGCACAAAGACGATGCGCAATTTATGCGTGATTTACTGGATGAGGACGTGGTGAAAATTGAATCATCCTCCATTCATGCCGACAGAATTCAGCAATCTCTCCACATCGCTATAGCGCAGAAGAATATTGAAATTGAGACAGACTGGAAGCGTTCCACCACCTTTCTGGCTCTTTTTCTGTTTCTTTATGCCGCACTTGGCGCCTCACTTACCCTCGATTTATCTGCAAGCGAAGCGGGTCATAAAAGTATTGAATATGCTTTGCAGGCTATCCCCGTATTGATTGCTTTTTCGGGTTTCTTTATCTCTATTCTTTTCGTGTTTATTAGTCGAGCCAGCGCCCGTAAACAGGTTGACTGGGAAAAAACCATTCATACCTTAGAAAAATACTCTGTGGGAAATTTGTTCAAATTAACCCATTCTCAGGGTGCGGGAACCAGCAACTATTCCCTTCCTTCCATTTATATCTCGCTCGCGTTATTTATCTGCTTAACCTGGATGATTATTTATAACTACCTGACTTTCACCACCAGTGGCGTCTTTGGTAGCGTAATATCTCTGTTCATCAGCACAATGACCTACGTTATTTTGGATATTCAGTTACTGAAGCCTTTTAAGCACGCGGCAGAAACGACGCAGATTGACGCCAAAAAAGAAGATGAAAACCAAGGCTGATCAGATTTGATTACCTTGCAGAATCGTCAGGCATCACGCTGGCGATTCTGCCACGCTATTAGCACCCTAACTGGCTGGCAAATAATCCGGCAGCGCGTACCGCATCCACTGCAATCTGGCCAAGTTGCTGATTAATCGCATCAGCAAGACCAATAGTTGAGAAACCGGTGCAAGAGAATGCAATGACTTCAATGCCCTGCCGGTAAAGCTCATCCGCGCAGGCCAGCGCGCTCTGTCGTCCCTGAGATGACAGGAGATCGGTGGTATTTAACACCCCTTCAGGCCGTGCATAGATAACCGACTCGCCGAGCAGCGCTTTGAACGGGCGCGGTGCTTCCGCCCCAATTCCCATTACCGCAACGGGGCGTTGTAGCATCGCCGCAATACTGGCGGAGGCGCTACCGGCGCTAATAACCGGTATCGTTACTGTTTTGCGCAGCGCCTCTAATCCCGGATCGGCAGCACAGCTCAGGAAAATGGCATCACATCCTTCCGCCTGAAATTGCTGGCCTAGCGCAATGATTTTCGGCACGGCAATCGCTTCGCTGGCGTCGTCAAAAATGCCTTTTGGCTGATCGGGTATGCAACGACTTATCGAATCCAGTCCATATTGCTGGTGAATCAGCCGCCCATGCTCTTCAACAAAATTCTGATCCTGGTGGGTAAGTACCCGAATAATTCCTAACATTTTACAATCCCGTTAAAGCCAATGAGAGAAGGTTGTTAGCAGAACACTGCCGCGATACATATTTAACAAGAAGATATAACGCGTAAAAAAAATACCGTCTACCGACAATCAAGCACGGGAAATAATAAGCGTTGTTACTCAATGATAAATTCCGATTACCATCTTGGCCTTGACCAATCCGTTGATGTTTTCCTTATTACCGCGTCGGGTTTGCGTGGTTACCACGCTTTTATTCTCTGGCGCAAACTTGAGATGCTGAGCCTGCACTGATAAATGTCTGCCATTGGTCTTTGTCTGAATGCGTGTGCTGAAAACCCAGGCTACGCTCAATGGATACCGAGACAGAGGAGAAACTCATGAAATTTGATAATCAAGATGCGTTTGAACTTACGATGGCATTCATGAACCGCAAAGAGAACATTTCTAGTGCCACAGGTTATTTCAAATCATTCGTTGAAACCTACCAAAAATTTGATCGATGGTTAACGTCGCCCGATCCGATAAAAGCATTAGCGGATGAAAAAACAGCGGCAAAGGCCAAAGAAGAGACGCTGTTCTAGGTCTTGGTTCCTGTTATTTGTTTCAGGTAATGATTGAGTCGTGCAGTTACGCGAAACGCTTAATGCACGGCTAATCTCACACTAACTTTTACTGAGAGAATAGCTGAAGACTTTGCCGTTTTTCATCTGCACTGTCAGCGTTTTCCCTTCGGTAGTATCCATTGCTCTGGCTTCGCTGTAAGTCCATTTCAGAAGTTGTTGTCCATCAGGATAAGGCGTTTCTGCATTGGGTTGGCCGAACAACGCAATCAACTCTGGTTTAGTCGTCACCCCTTTTTGGATTTTCTGAAAGCCGGCGTTATCAATATTTCGCCCAACAGAGTTAGAGCAACCGCAGAGCAACAGAATGATGCCAGCAACGACTAAAGCTTTGTTCACACTCTGATTCCTGTAAGAAAGTCTGACTCGGGTCTTAACGAATAAAAAACCGCCCGTAGGCGGCTCTCTTTATTTTGTTTCTTCTAGCTCAAGCGCATCCTGAATAGCATCCGCAAGGTTTGCAATTTCATTCGCTACAGCCTGTAAATCCCAGGCTGCTTTAGAACCGTTAGCGGATGTTGCTGCACTGACAGATTTTTCCGCTACCGCTAACGCAGCCGCTACGGCGACCGTACGCTTGTGCTGCTCTTGCGTAACGCCTGCTGATGGCAGTCCAAAATAATCGTTAACCATTGCCTTTCCCTTTTTAATCCTTTGAAGCTACACCTTAACTTTTGAGCCCTGCTTCGTGAAGCTAATTATTGCGTTTGTTTAGCACATCAGACAAATCTCTCAGGCGCTTCGTCTGTATTCTGTACCAGTGCATACCTTCACCCATAAAAAAACCGCCCTTAGGCGGTGAAAATTATTAAGCTTTTTATATTCAGTTATTTAACTGAATCTGGCAGTTCTGTTTTTGTATAGTTATACAGTTTTCCGTTGCAATGCAAAGGCCCAACCCGACCGGCTTCTAGTAGCATTTGCTCAAGGACATTTTCAAAGACGGATGTACCATGATGGGCGCGCAAAATGCACATCTGTCTTAAAACTGATTCTTTCGGCATATTACCGCGCAATGCGGACGTGAGCATTAAAGATGCCCACCTTCTGACTTCAGGGTCTGTAAGCACAATTACCTCCTTCATCCGATGTGGGTAACATGTAGTTTAGCCAGGTTACATTTATCACGCTAAGTAATTATCAGAAGTGTGAGCTAAGCGGAATCTTTACTACAAGCGTCGCTTTACTTCGCTCGCTAAGCGGGATCTTAATCGACGATCAAACGCTGAAAAATGGCTGAAGAAACATTGTTTAAGTGAAAGAGCCGCCCGAAGACGGCTCAGCTGAACTTAACGTTCGGGAAGGTCATCCTCAGGAAACTCAGAGTCTTCCGGCGCTTCTTCATCATCACCGGGTATATAGTCGTCGTCGCCAGGAACCTGATTACCTCCAGGAAGCGGGTCAATATCATCGGGTCTTTCTGACATATATTCCTCCTGTTACCCATGTGGGTAAAAGAAGTTTAGCTTCAGGATAAACGGTCTATTTAAGGAAATTGCTGACTTGTGATTCAAGCGTAAATCTGCAAAATTTTAAGCAGCATCCGCTTGGCTCTATAGCGATCTTACGTTCTCTGCCTCATTAATTTCAGGTACTGATCGCGCGCCTTAGGGCTTAACATTTTGCTCAATCTGGCACGCTTTTTTATGCCGTCATTGCGTTGTCATAAAACACGTGCAACGTTTTACACTATTATAATGTTGTTGTTAGCAGTCAGATGTTCAGTGTTTATAAACCCCGTCGCAGCAAGCTCTCCGTACAGCTTGCATTCTGGTAAAGCATTTGAGGAACTGAATGAAGCAAATCATCCGCGGTGATAAAGAACCTTCCCATATTCTTGCAGCAACTCGAGCGCTAGAAGCGCACTACTCCCGCTACGGAGAAGGCAATAAGTATCATCCTGTCATCTATTCCATCGCCTACCGGGCCAAATATTATCAGATAGAGGTTATAACCCGACGTGAAACGATGGTTGCTTCCGTGATCACGGGCGTGCGTAAGCTTACACATCTCTCTGGCGCTGCCTGAGATCGTGTTAAAGAGCGCTGGCTCAACTTGAGCTCTCGCCGATTTAACGCTAAAGATAGACGTATCGGTTTTAAAAGAGGGACAGCATGATGCAGAAAAAGAAATGGTTCGTTTCCTATGCGGTAAAACCCAAAGAGCAGGAAACAAAAACATTCCATACCTTCATCGAGGGCCTGGATGTTGAGGAAGAGTTGGAAAAGCACATCTTTGAAATCAAAGAGTTGATGGAACTGGAAACAGAAGAAATCACCGTAATTTCTGTTAGCTTGGTTTAATGTGATTAGCCGTTCAGTTGGACGTTTTTGTCAGCCAGCCAATTCAGGCTAACGAAACCTTCCCTGGCGAAGAAAGGCGACCTTTGCTCAGGGTCGCCTTTTTAATGTCATCCGCAGATTTATTCGTACTACCCATAGTGATTAAACATCAGGTGGATGGCATGTTTTCGCTGCGTTGTTTACGTTGGGTAAACCAGATAAATGCGCATGAAAGCCCGGCTAGCAACGCAGCGCCAGAGAATATCCATGAAACATTGCCGGGAATGAACACCATGAATGAAGACAAAAACTGCCCAGAAAATATCGCCATGGCAAGATAAGCCAGGTTTCGTCCGCGCACCGCTTCTTCGCTGTGATCCACCGTCATATGGTTTACCAAGGGAATTGACAGGCCGAATCCGCATCCGAGCAAAACACCCCCAAGCATGAAAATAGGCAACGCCGCAGCGAATGAAAACATCAAATGTGCGGCAAGGTAACAGACAAAAGCGATGATCAGCGTACGATGGCCACCAAGTTGTTTCATAACTTCAGGCATGACCGCAGCGGCAATCACCGCAATCAGTGAAATGAAAGAGAGGAAATAGCCCGTTTCAGCTGCGCCAATACCCTGTTGATGGAAATATTCTGGAATCAAAATGATCGCAGTGAAAAAACTCACCATGGATAACAGCGCAGCCATATAAACCGGTTTAAGTACCCCTGAAACGGGGGTTTTGGCGACCTCACTTTTCTGAGGTGCAACAGGATGCGGCACGAAACGCAGCTGCATCAGCAGCAATACCCAGCCCATCAAATAGAGCAAAAAGGGCCAACGCCAGCTCAGTGTTGCAAGAATGCCGCCGATAAACAGAAAGATGACTCCGCCGAGTTCAATCGACATGCCCTGACGGGCAATCATTTTCAAGCGAGCATCGTCTTGATAGAAGCTGGAAATTAAGCCCGTACCTGCCGACATGACAATGGCAGTCGCGCCGCCAAGCAGCAAACGATCAAGCATAATGGCATAAAAACCATGAAGGAAAACGCCACCTGCGCCCAATACACCATACAAAAATAGGCCCCACGCTAAACTGTGCCAGGCGCCGAAGCGATCGATCAGGCGGCCAGCCAAGGGGCCAAATACCACAACACCAAGAGAAGGTACCGTAACTAACCAACTGGCGGCATGACTTACGCCTAATGCGGGCGCGATTTCACTTAATCCAGGGACAATGACGCAACCCACCATAATAGTAAGGCATGCCACGCCGAGTAACGTAAACGCCCCTGCATTTCGAAGTTCAGCCACAGAATCACCCTTGCCATTTATCCGCATATTGGTTTGTTTATCCATTATACGGATAGCGTGCACAATGACGAGTGTTGCCGCTGAATAAAACATTCATGATATATTCTCCGCCTGCTGTAGGCGAAACGGTAAGGAGAGCGGAATGCGTGAAGCAAACGAAAATCAGGGTTCACAGGTGATTATACGTGCGGCTCAGATTCTGCGTGCGCTTGAAAACCAACCGCTAGGGTTATCGATTACTGCGTTAGCAAAAGAGACGGGATTGCCACGCACGACAGTGCATCGTTTGGTGATGTCGCTGGAATCTCAACAACTTCTGATCAACGGCGTTAACGGCGTGCAGCTGGGCCCGGCTTTAGCTCGCCTCGCGGCTTCTGCCCATACCGATCTCGTGACCCTTTCTCGCCCCGCTATGGAAATGTTAAGCCGGCGTACCCATGAAACAGTTAATCTCAGTGTTTATCGCGGCATGCATGTCGTGCTGGTCAGCCAGTATGCTTCGGATCAAGAGCTACGGGTGATCTCTCCATTGGGAACAGCGTTTCCTTGCCATTCCTCTGCCCATGGCAAGGCACTTTGGGCTTCTCAACCACCAGCCAATATCGATACATTCCTTAAATCAGGTCTGGACGCACGAACAAAAAGTACAATCACTCACAAACAGGCGTTACTAACGGAACTGGAAACAGTACGCAATGCAGGGTTTGCCATCGATCGCGAAGAGCACGCACGCGGGGTATGCGCCATTGGCGTGGTATTGAATACGCATCTCAGCGAACAATATGCACTTTCTATTGCTGTCCCAGCCCTGCGCTTTGAAGAGAAATATGATTCTCTTTTATCGATGTTGATGCAGTGCAAAGCAGAAATTGAAACATTGCTTGATGCTGCAAATTGAGCCTGCCAGACGGAACAGTATGCCGAAATCAATGTTTTCACCTGTTACGAGAACGCGTAAAAGGATGTTGTAACTATGGACTAAAAAGATTTGATGATGTCACTGTCTGGTAATGACCTGCCATAACAGCAGGCCTTTAATTATCACCAGCGGGTTTTTTGCATATCAATAACGAAGCGATATTTCACATCACTCTTTAACATGCGTGCAAACGCAGCTTCAGTTTCATCACCCTTAATCATTTCGACATCGGCGGTAATGTTGTGTTGCCCACAGAAATCCAACATCTCCTGCGTCTCACGAATGCTGCCGATCGAGGTGCCGGTAATGCTTAAGCGACGAAAGACCATCGGCGTCACGTTGGGTGATGGATGCGGCTGATCGGGAATCCCTACCAACACCAGATGACCATTGGTTTTTAGCGTGGCGAGATACGGATCGAGGTCGTGAGGCGCTGCGACACAATCCAAAATGATATCCAGCGAAGTTTGGCACGCAGCCATTTGTTCAGCATCACGTGAAACCACAACGCGTTTTGCGCCCAAGCGCAGAGCATCTTCACCTTTGTTCGGCGAAGTGGTAAACAAGGTAACTTCCGCGCCCATTGCGCTAGCCAGCTTAACCGCCATATGACCCAAGCCGCCTAAACCAATCACACCCACGCGATCACCGGCTTTCACATTGAAGTGGCGCAGCGGCGACCAAACGGTAACGCCCGCGCACAACAGCGGCGCAACCGCGTTTAATGGCAAGTTATCTGGAATAGAAACGACGAAACGATGATCGGCCACCACATGCTGTGCATAACCGCCAAATGTCGTGCCGCCAGTATATTTATCGGTACCGTTATAGGTTGGTGTGAAGCCTTCAGCACAGTATTGCTCTTCCTGCTGCTGACAGAAATGGCAGTTGCCGCAAGAATCGACCATGACGCCAACGCCGACAATGTCACCCGTGTTGAAGTTAGCGACGCTCTCACCCGTTTCCACGATGCGTCCCACGATTTCATGTCCCGGAACCAACGGATAGCGGCTTACGCCCCACTCGTTACGGGCCATATGCAAGTCAGAATGACACACGCCGCAATAGAGAATTTCAATCTTAACGTCATCAGCTTGCATGTCGCGCAGTTCAACTTGACCCGCTTTTAGTGGCTGTGATGCATCATCGGCAATCAGTGCATTAATTTTCATTGTGGCCTCCTGAATCTCTGCCGTTCTGGCAGAAAAGAAAGCGACACACTATAGACATGTGGCTCCCAAGTTGATAGTAGTTACCTTTTAGTTACCGTCTATTAAGGAGAGGATATGCCTGCCTGGATCGAAGGGAAATTATGCTTTTTTGCCGATTCGCCACCGCGTAGATTGCTTGAACTGTTCGCAGTGAAATGGAGCACCATGGTGTTGCATGCGCTCTATCACTGGCCGAAAAATTGCGCGCGTACCGGCGAGCTTGAGCGAAGCCTGCAGGGCATTTCAAAAAAGATGTTGATTCAAACCTTACGTGAGCTTGAGCAGCGCGGATTAGTTTCGCGTTATGTGTATGAAGTGGTTCCACCCAAAGTGGAATACAGTTTGACGCCGTTAGGAAAAACGTTCGCCGAGCCCATTGAGGTGATGTATCAATGGGGGCTTGATAATCAGGCGGCGCTGGATGAAATGGAAGCGAATGCTCGCACCGCGAAGCATTAAGCTGATTTACGGGCCATCAGGCGCGCAAGCTTGTCACGATCGACGTCACTGGCAGGATTGAATACCACCAGACTCAAGCCGGGTTTACCCTCAACGGTAAAAGTACTGTATTCAAGATCAATCAAGCCCTCCTCAGCGATGAAAAGTTGTTTAAAGCCTTCGCCGTAATGACTGACATCTTGCGATTGCCACATTTCACAGAAGGTGGGGCTGAGCGATGAGAGTTCTTCGATGAGCGCCTGAGCATGCGAACTGGCACCGGTGCGAGTGATATCGGCACGAAAGTTTGCCACTAAACGACGGGCCGCCGCTTCCCAGTTAGGCAGTGCAAGACGTTTCTTTGCCTCATCTTTAAACAACATTTTCATTACGTTGCGCTGTTCCGGTGGCAATGCGGCGTAATCGACAAAGAGTGTTGCAGCAGATCGGTTCCAGGCAACGACCTGCCATTCGGCGGTTTTAACCAATGCCGGCGTCATCGTCATGCTGTCCAAAACGCGTTGAAGTTGTGGGGAAACGCAGATACCACTCTGATATTCGACGCCAGGCAATCTATTTTGCGCCAGCAAAAACAGATGTTCGCGTTCGGCGGCTGACAGATCCAGCGCCTGAGCCAGACGCTCTAAAACCTCTGTCGAGGGTGCGCCACCACGGCCTTGCTCCAGCCAGGTATACCAGGTTGCGCTTACGCAGGCCCGCATCGCAACCTCTTCTCGCCGCAAGCCTGGCGTGCGACGACGTTGCATTGAATAACCCAGTTGTGCGGCATCCAGACGAGTTCGTCGGTCACGTAGGAAATTCCCAAATCGGTTATCTTCGCTCATCACGCATCCTGTTAGTTTCAATACCGGTATAACGTCACGACTTTTCGCATTTTATTGACGCTCTATCATAGGTTAATACCAAACCCTGAGGAGCAGGATTATGCGAATTTTTGTGACGGGCGCGAGCGGTTTTATCGGTTCAGCCGTAGTCGACACGTTATTAAAACGCGGCCATCACGTCGTGGGTTTAGCCCGCAGTGATGCGGCCGCTGAGCAACTCAACGCGCTGGGTGCCGAAGTGACGCGTGGCTCGCTAGAAGATATCGCGAGTTTGCAGTCCGCCGCTGAACAGGCTGATGGCGTTATCCATACAGCATTCATACATGATTTCAGCCGCTTTCAGCATTCTGTTGAGGTCGATCAACGGGCGATCAATGGATTAGGCGATGCGCTGGCAGGCAGCAACAAACCCTTGATTGTGACATCCGGCACCATGTTATTGCCGCTTAACCATCTGGCGACTGAACAGAGCCCTACTGAAATGGGACGCAACCCGCGCGCGATGTCCGATATGGCCGCGCTGGCATTGGTCGGACGCGGGATCCGCAGCGCATTGGTGCGGCTACCGCCAACCGTTCATGGCGCGGGCGATCATGGTTTCATCCCGATGCTAATTGCGCTGGCGAAGCAAAACGGTGTTGTTGTCTATATCGACGAGGGCGAGAACCTTTGGCCGGCGGTTCACCGCTACGATGCGGCAAAACTGTTTTGTTTGGCGGTGGAGCACGCGGCGGCGGGCACATCACTGCATGCTGTTCAGGAACAGGGCATTTCTTTCAAACAGATAGCAGAAGTGATTGGAACCGGACTTAACCTGCCCGTAAAGTCAGTGACGCTGGAGGAAGCACCGCATTATCTTAGTTGGATGACACACTTTGTGGCGGCCAATAACCCCACCTCAAGTCGCTGGACGCAAGAAACGTTGGGTTGGCTACCTTCAGGACCGGATCTGCTCAGCGACTTACGCAACACAGATTATTTTTGATTGTTATAAAGGCATGTATTGTCAGTGTTAAACAGCAAAAGGGCCGCATCTGCGGCCTTTTTGCTGTGTGGTTAACGCCGTTAATCAAATGGGAATTCACGCGCCAAAACGCGAGAAATAACGTTCAATGCACCTTCATCATTATTGTTTTCCGTTTTGTAACGGGCCACAGCGCTGACCGAGTCCACCGCATTTGCCATCGCAAAGCTAAAATAAGCCTGACGCAACATCTCGATGTCATTCGCGCTATCGCCAATAGCCAGAACTTCGCAATCGCTGATGCCCCATTTTTCTTGCAGCAAGGCGATACCGTGCGCTTTATGGCAACCCGGAATAATTAAATCGATAAAACCAAAGCCGCTGGAAACGGGATGCATGATGTTTTCAACTTCGCCGAGTTGCGTATGTAGGCGTTCCAGCAGTGCATCAACGCCTTCGTGGGCAAGATTGAGCGAGAATTTAAAAATGGTGTCATCAATGTCGTAAAGATCGTCGCGCTTTTCCAGTCGATAGTAGTGATTCGTCAACATGGCAACGACGTCATCCGATATCGATGAATGCACATAGGCTCCTTTTTTACCGCATACGACGGTGCTGATTTCAGGCTCTTTCGCCAAAATATCTAACACCTGATGCACTTTTTCTTTGGCTAACTCACCGCAAAAGATCTCTTCATTGCTGTCAGAAACCCACGCGCCATTTTCAGCAACAAAGGCGATTTCATCTTTGAGTTCGGGAAAATAGCGCTGCAATTGATAATATTGATTACCACTGGCTACAACAAAACGGATGCCCTTCTCTTTCAATAACGCATATTGGCGCGAAAACCGTTGGACGTTGTACTGCTTGTTTTCATCCAAAAACGTACCATCCATATCAACTGCAATCATTTTTACTGCCATTTCGCCCACCCCTTTGCTGACGCCGTGTTGTCCTTTCGGCTTGTTAACGTGATGCCTAAAGCTTAATCGCTGTGTGGATTAATGAGAATTCAAATAATGAGTTTGTGAAGCGGTTTAGGAGCGTTCCTTAATGAATCCTGTGTTATCGCTCACGCTTTTTGTCGTTGCATTAATGTTAATCTCGCCTCTATTATTACGAACGAAGACTACAAAACTTACGTTCGAAACTCAACCCTGTATCTGGCGGAGCGATATATGACAGTAAAATCACAGGCAACACCTTTACCTCAAGATATCAAAATGGCCATTCGACAACTGAAGCAGCAGCTCCGCCAGCAAATTGGCGACGTTGATGCGCTGTTTGCCAAGATTTGCAGCCGTATTGAAAAGTCGATTGAAGACGCAAAAGCGGATGAATTAAAAACCGGTAGTGCCTGGCCGAGCATCACGTTGCAGCAAATCGCAAACAATACGGTTTCGAATGAAACCCGCGATCATATCAAACAGCGCGGCTGTTTAGTGGTGAAACAGCAGTTTTCTCGTGAGCAGGCGCTCGCCTGGGACAAGTCGATGCTCGACTATCTGGACGCCAATGATTTTGACAAACAGTATCGTGGCCCCGGCGATAACTTTTTCGGGAGCCTTGATGCTTCACGTCCAGAAATCTACCCGATTTACTGGTCTCAGGCGCAGATGCAGGCGCGACAAAGCGATGCGATGAATCAGGTTCAGTCGTTTCTTAATCGCTTATGGAGATTCGAATCCGAGGGCAAACAATGGTTTGATCCCGATGTGAGCGTTATTTATCCCGATCGCATTCGCCGACGTTTGCCTGGCACCACCTCCAAAGGATTAGGTGCGCACACCGATTCCGGTGCGCTGGAACGCTGGTTGCTTCCCGCCTATCAAAAAGTTTTTGCCTCTGTTTTCAGTGGCGATATTGATGCTTACGATCCCTGGAATGCGGCTTATCGTACCGAAGTGAACGAGTACGATGTGCCGGATACCACGAAATGCTCGGTGTTCCGTACTTTCCAGGGTTGGACAGCGTTATCCGATATGATTCCAGGTCAAGGCTTGCTGCATGTGGTTCCCGTGCCAGAAGCTATGGCATACGTGCTGCTGCGGCCACTTCTGTCTGATGTTCCTGATGATGAACTGTGCGGCGTTGCGCCGGGCAAAGTCCTGCCCATCAGTGAGAAATGGCATCCACATCTGATAAAAGGATTAAGTTCCATTCCAGCGCTTGAAGCGGGTGATTCCGTATGGTGGCATTGCGATGTCATTCACTCAGTGGCACCGGTGGAAAATCAGCAAGGTTGGGGCAATGTGATGTATATACCCGCTGCGCCGCTGTGTGAAAAGAATCTGGCTTATGCACATTTGGTGGCGAAAGCGCTGGAGCAAGGCCGCTCACCGGGAGACTTCCCGCCAGAGAATTATGAAGCTGAATGGAAAGATCGTTTCACGCTGGCAGATTTAAACCTCAACGGCAAACGTGCGCTGGGCTTAGCCTGATGACGATCCGCGTCGCCAGGCGGCGCGGATTCTCTGTTAAACTGTGCCCCTTATTTTCTAGCGAATAGCCGACATGAACGCACGTCATCAACAGATTATTCAATTGGTTAACACGCGAGGCAGCATCGCCGTCAGTGAACTGGCGCAGATCACCGGTGTTTCTGAAGTCACGGTACGTCAGGATCTCAACATGCTGGAGCGCGACCAGTTTCTTCGTCGCGTTCACGGGTCGGCCCTTGCGCTGGACAGCGATGACGTAGGCATGCGCATGAATACGCGTTACGGCATCAAGCAGGCGATTGCCAGCCACGCCGCCAGCCTGATCAACGAAGGTGAATCGGTTTTTATCGAAGGTGGCAGCACCAATGCTTTGCTGGCACGCACATTATCCGATCGTCGCGATGTTACCGTTATTACTGTCAGCCACTACATTGCTCACTTACTCAAAGAGGCGGCTTGTGAAGTGATTGTATTGGGTGGCATGTTGCAGAAAAGCAGTGAATCGATGGTCGGCCCTCTGACGCGTTACTGCGTACAGCAGGTTCATTTCCATAAAGCCTTTGTCGGTGTTGATGGCTGGCATGCTGAAACCGGCTTCACAGGCCGTAATATGCTGCGCTGCGACGTCGTTGATGCCGTGCTGGCGAAGGGTGTTGAAACGTTCGTTCTGACCGACTCTTCCAAGTTTGGGCAAATCCATCCTTACCCACTGTCGCCGGGTTTTCAGGTTCGTCGGGTGATAACCGACAGCGCCCTTCATCCCACCCTCCTGACACAACTTCAGGAACAGAACGTGGCGGTTATTCAGGTTAATGAGAAGGTCGTCTGAAATGTGGGTGCTTTAACCTTGCCCCTGTTTTAGGTGTAATGTATGGGTGAACAGAGAGAAGATTCCGTTCGCCCTCATCAACACGTTTTTTAATACATAAACCCTGCGTGCTAAAAACAAGGCCGCCCCTTGCCATTCTGGGACAGATTAAATCGTGTATTTAGTCAATAATAACAGCGCTGAAAGGGATTTAATTTGGGAATTAAACGCGTAAAGCAGGAATGTTTTATAACTAATAAAAGCTAAAAAGTAACTAACGTATATTACAGGCCGCGAAGGTTATTTTAATTAAATAAGCCGGTATTCTTTACAGAATTACCGGCTCTCTTCAACACGATTACGCGACCAAATCTTGTTCTTGCTGACGCGCCCTGCCAGGCCATTTTTTGAATGCGACTATTGCAATCAACATCGCTGACAGGCCAAACAGCGCCCCAACATAACCCACTGAGGAGAGTGAAAGATCAATGCTGACGGTTTGACCAACCAGCGCGCCTAAGCCAATACCAATGTTGAAAATACCTGAGAACATTGCCATACCGATGTCGGTGGCTTCTGGGGCCAGCGTCAGTACTTTCATCTGCATTCCCATACCGATGATCATGAATGCAATACCCCAAAGCGCACAGATAGCGATCAAACCGCTCATACTGTGGGCAACGCTTACCATTGTCATCAAACACAGGGTGAGTAGAGCTATCGCGCCAATCAGCAGGTTCGACAGATGTTTTTCACCATATTTGCTGAAAATAATGCTGCCACTGATCCCAGCCACACCGAAGATAAGCAGCAGCAAAGTGGCGAAGTTATGGCTCATTCCTGCCACTTGTTGCACAAACGGCTCGATATAGGTAAACGCGCTGAAATGCGCCGTAACAACGATGACCGCCAACGCATACAGGCTTAACAGCGCTGGATTCGTCAGTAATCCCGGCAGGCTTTTCAGTGATCCACTCTGTTCAGAGGTGACACGCGGCATAATTTTGATAATCATCGCCAACAGAATCATGGCGGCAACACCAATAACTAAAAAGGTGACGCGCCAGCCAAAACTTTGCCCAATGATACGGCCAAGTGGCAAGCCCAGCACGGATGCCAACGCCGTTGCCGTTGCCAATAAACCCAACGCCTGAGCGCGCTTCCCTGCAGGAGCAAGGCGAATAGCCAGCGAAGCTGTAATGGACCAGAACAGCGCATGTGCAAGCGCCACGCCAGCGCGGCTCACCAGCAAAACGTCAAAATTCCAGGCGAAAAATGAGAGCAGATGGCTACCCGCAAACAAACTGAACAGGCTCAGCAGCAGCACGCGCCGATCAATTTTGCTGGTCATCAACATGAGTGGCAGCGACATAAGCGCCACTATCCAGGCATAAATTGTCAGCATGACGCCTGCCTGCGCACTCTCCATGCCAAAGCTCAATCCAATATCGGATAAAAGCCCAACAGGAATATATTCTGTGGTGTTAAAAATGAATGCTGCAACGGCAAGTGTTAAAACACGCAGCCATGCAACTTTACGGGACACCGTTTGCAAGTCAGACATAATTAATCAACCCTGGAACCTGAAATAAGAAAGCGCGCAATGGTAATGGCGCGAGCTTCCTTCATTCAAGCTTAATGTGATCAATGTCGCATTTTTCGCAAATCTGGCGCGTTGGGATTAGATATATTCAGCCATATGATTAGTATTCTCTATCCGAATCAAAATAAGTCTTATCATAAAAAATAAATGAGCCGTTTTTTATTCTTGATATCGATATAATTTTTAATTGGGATTATTAAATAATATAAGCTTCCTTGCATCTCATTTCACATCGCATTAACAGAACCACTAAGCACGGCTACATTTCTCCTGTTTTTTCCGATACTCGCGTGGGCTAACGCCCATGTGGTGGCGGAATATGCGCGAGAAATAGAGCGGATCGTTATAACCCACGGTCAGGGCGACCTGCGTTATCGCAAAGTTGGTTTTTTGCAGCAGCTCGCAGGCACGGGCGACACGCTGTTTTTCGCGCCAGGCCGATATCGTTTGGCCCGTCTCTTTCTTAAACAGGTGCGCTAAACGCGAAGGTGAAAGGCAGGCGAGTCGAGCCAACTGGTCGATATGGGTTTCTTGCGTCATGTGCTCATTAAGAAACTGGCAGAGTTTTTTAATACGCGGATCGATTCTGGGTTGCCGAAAGTCTGGCTGAGCGCGAAAGCACTCCAGAATTACCTTTTCGACAGCGTTCATTGCTAGCGCTTCCGCTAGCGGCTCATCGCTGACGCTAAGCTGAATAGCCTCCATAAAGCGCGATCGCATTTCTTCGGCTTCTTCAGGTGCCGTTAATACAAGCCGCCCGATTCCTTCCACACATTGATTCCATTGCAGCCACTCAAGCCAGTAAGTGCGCGGAATGAAATAAATCCACAAATGATCCCAATATTCACTCTGTTCATCGCGGCCGTAATGATGCGGCACGCCCGCCGGAAACAGTAAAACCTCGCCGGGCTGGCACTGAAAACTACCTTTGGAGGTATAGATTTTGCCACTGCCACGCAGGGTTAAATTGAGGATCACTCCCTTCATGCCGCCTGCGCGGTGGATAAAAAAGTCGAGTTTGCTGCCACGTGTAATGGGCGTAAAACCGGCTACCATCCAGGCGTTAAAAGTAAAACGCCGGACCAGCGGGGAAAAACCGACCATGCCTGCTTCTTCAACCTGTGCCATTTCTTATGTTCTGCCGGGCTTGATAAGGTCAGGCAGCATAGCGCAACGGAATATTTCCGCTGCGCTGCTGCTCCGATCTTGAAGCTTTTCAGAATGTTGGTCGTTATGGATGCACCTGTAGCGTGATTGAGGACGCAACAATTGACGCCTCAAATTTGCCCTGCGCAAGGTCTGCGGCGACCTGCGGATAGATGTCATCAAGCCGATAAAAATAGAGCAACGCCATGTTTAACAGCGCGAGTACCAACGGGAATGCGATAAACAGAAACTGGATCATCTGTAATGCGCTGGCGGGTTGAACGCCGCCACCACTGACAAATCCCGCAGCGCTTAGCATCCAGCCAACCGTCGCTGTACCGAATCCCATACCGACTGTCTGACCAAGCGTACCGGCGCTAAACAGAATACCTTCAATACGCAGCCCGGTTTTCCACTCGCCGTAATCAATGGTGTCAGCCAGAAAGGCGAACATCGTTGCCCCAATGCCACAGAACCCAATACTGCGCACCACCGTGGCGATAATCACAAACAGTGCATCTTGGCGGTTAAATAAAGGGATCAAATAAGCGATACAGCATATCGATAAGCCAAGCAGCGCCAGATTTCTTTTGCCTAGCTTCTTGATGAGAAAAGGAATGATAAGCAGCGTAAGCAGTCCCGGCAGATACTGCGCCACGCTAATCCACGACATCATCGAGATGTCTTTCAAAATATATTTTGAGTAGTAAACGCTGATGGTGCTCAACATCGTCAGGCTGGTAAAAGTGATCATCAAATAAAAAAAGATCATCATCCAATACTTGTTCGCCAGCATTGAGCGCCGCACGCGGTGAAAAGAGATGTGCTTACGATTATCATCGCGTACCGGTTTTATGCGCTCACGCGTTCCAAGGGCGGTAATCGTCAGGAAAACAGCGGTAAATGTGCCGTATAGAGCAAAAACCACCAGCCAGGCGCGGCTATCGTTGCCCAGCCAGGCGATGAGCGGCAACGTAATTACGCCAACGGTCAGCGAGCCGCAAGTAGAAAGCCCTTTGCGAAATACGCTAAGAATGCCGCGTTCTACGGTATCGCGCGTGATCAGCGCCAGTAGAGAACCGTAGGCGATGTTATTAGCCGTAAAAAGAATGTTTGCCAGCAAATAGGTTACGCAAACCCAGGTGACTTTCACCGTATAACTGGCGTCCGGTACGCACGCGAGGAGAAAAGTTGAGAGACCAAACGGGATGGCAGTCCACAACACCCATGGCCTCGCTTTGCCGTAACGTGTTTGCGTTTTATCGATGCGGATGCCGACCCAGATGCACAGCAAGCCATCCAGAACACGGGCAATAAACATCAACGATCCAATCAAAAACGCAGGCACACCGACCACATCAGTGTAGTAATACGCCAGAAAAGTCACCATCAAGGTGTAAGTCAGATTCGTGCCGTAATCGCCAAAACCAAATGATAAACGTTCACGCAGACCTACCGGCGGGTGGGTTGTAATTTGTGGATTCGCTTTCATAACGCCTCCTCGCCACACAGGATGCAGAGATCCCAACCCGCAATGTCCAGCGTTTCTCCCTGTTCAACGGCGTGGTTGTTCAATAATGAAGTGGCCCGTAGCAAAGGGTTTTTCGCCTGTTGCAGTGTAGAAGAGTAATTGAGCAGGAAAATCACTGTTTGCTGCGTCTTGGTTTTCGCTTTCCGTACGATCAGGGGAAAGGCGTAATCTGAGCGTAGCGGCGTTAATGCTGGCGTGGCCAGAAGCCCGCTAAAGATGTGCTCCATGCCTTCGCTCGACAGGTTACAACCAATATAGGTCGCCGAACCTTCGCCATACGTGTTACGGGTGATAGCCGCATATTTACCCCAGTAAGGATGCTCATAGCGCGCCAGCACTTCTGTTTCTGCTGAGGTGGGCTGCAATAATTCCATCCAGTCTGTTACGCAACCGACATCACCTTCTAACTGAAAAGTCTCTTGCGACAACCGCACATCATCAGGCTCAACAAACAGCTGATAGGAAACGCCACACGCTTCGCCAATAATGCCCGGCTGCAAGGCGGTGCGCACCTGCAGATTTTCATCTGCGAATCCCGATTTAAAAGAATAAATGATATGCCCGCCGCGCTCGACAAAGGTATTCAGGCGTATCAGCAGTTCATCCGATGCGGCATACAGCAACGGCACAATTAATACGTCATAACGCAGCGCGCGAGGATCATCAGCGTCAAGAATATCCAGCTCGATATTCAGCCGATACAACGCGTCATACCAGCTACGGAAAAGGTCGTTGTATTGATGCGCCTTGTCACCGCCAAATTGATGCCCGCGCCACGGATGCCAGTCCACCGCCGTCAGACAACGGTTACTGACCAGCATCGCCACGCGATTGCTCTTGGTCAGGCCCGCTAATACGGGGGATAACCTTTCAAGGCTGTTGCCAATGCCGCACGCTTCATCATAAACAGGATTCGGCAGCAGATCGTGGCTGAGTAAACCTTTCCAGTAGGTTTCCCAGGAATTATGAATTGAGTGCCAATGCCAGTAGCCGACCATTGACGCACCGTTAGCGATGTGGCTAAACGCTTGTAATCTCAATTGCCCCGGATAAGGCGTCCAGTCTTTAAACGCTTGCGCCTGGGTTTCCAATACAAAGTAGTTTTGATCTTTAGTCGTGCGGGCAATATCACCTGTAAACGCGATTTCCGCGCCAGTAAGGCGTGATTGCCCGGGATGATAGACATCCACACCGGTCACATCCAGCAGGCGTGACGTGGCAAAGTGGTCAACTTCAGCGCGCAGGCCAAATGACCAGTTGCGCCAGTCAAAATCGAAATTGTGAGTGATAAATTGCGACGCTGAACGATACTGTTTCACCAACTCGACCTGCCACGACAGGAAATCGATCACTAACTGGCGCTGAAAAGCTTTGAACTCCGCGCCAAGGCTGGCATTGATAGTGCCTTCCACTGACGGGAAATCTTCCCAGGCATCCACGCGGTTGCTCCAGTAATCCAGCCCAAAAGCGCGGTTAAGCGAAGCCAGATCATCATTAAATTTTTTGCGTAGCGACTTAACAAAGGCCACCTGAATGTGGTGGCCACTGGTTTCATAATATTTGGTTTCGTTATCAACCTGAAAACCGATGACAGCAGGATGTGCAGCCGTGGCCTCTAATAACTGACGAATAATACGTTCGGCGTAATAGCGATAAACCGGGCTAGCGATATCCATTTTTTGTCGTGGCCCATATTTATTCTGACCCTGCGGCGTTGTCGCCAACACTTCTGGATAACGTTTTGCCAGCCAGGCGGGTACGGCATAGGTAGGTGTACCGATAATCACGCTAATGTCATTTGCATGCATGCGATCAAGAACCGTTATTACCGAAGAAAAATCAAACTCGCCTTCTTGCGGTTCATAGGTGCTCCAGGTGCTTTCAGCGATGCGTACATAATTGATGCCCGCTGCTTTCATCATGGCGATATCTTTTTCCAGACGCTCTTCTGGCAGATATTCACGATAATAAGCAGTACCAAACCAAATCTTCTCCATTCGCATTCCCGCTTTGTTTGCCGCTCAGGCTGCTAACTTAGCGGAAAGCTTCGATGCGAAGCTGTAGACGGCTGTCGCCAACATACAGAAATCTGCTATCGCCTTAAGAGTCTGATCGCGATCACAAAACCGCGGTTAAGCCGATTGACCCACGCTTGGGCGCCTTTAGCGCGCGCTGTAATGAGATAACGCGCAGGTTATATCCCCCTTTTATCTCGGTTTGCTGTGTATCGATTTATGCCGGGAACGCTTTGCACTGATTAAAATAATTTGGCATATTTTTTGACCCGGTGATGAGTCTGATAGCGTTACCGGACAACGCCAACGTGAGTTTTATTTTTTTATTTAGGGAATGCTTGAAGGAAAATGAAGAAATTATTTGTCTACGGCACATTATGTCCGGGCCGCTCTAATGCACATATTCTGGAAAATATTGGCGGTGAATGGCAACAAGGTTATGTAACGGGGACCTTTTATGAGCGGGGCTGGGGAGCAGCAGCAGACTTCCCAGGCGTTGTGCTGGATAAGAACGGCCAACGCGTCAATGGTTACCTTTTTTTCTCTGACAAGCTTGAGCCGCATTGGCCGATGCTGGATGAATTCGAAGAGGGTTATGATCGCGTTGAAGTGAGTGTCACAACAGCAGCAGATCAACAGGTTACGGCTTGGGTATATCAACTTCAGCCACAAATCAGCTGATAATCTACTGAACTGGCCCTTCCAAACCAGCGCGGCCTCACTGACATTTTCGTTGTTTCGCTGGTTCCACTCATCACCTCATCCGCGTATTTAATCCTCTCTGTAACTGTTTCTGAAACCCCCGACTTGTAAACAGATGAAAATATTCTCCTGAAACATTAATTCAAATGTGGCTGAAGTTTTCATAAGCAATTAATTAGCAGCAAAAGCTAAAACAGATAACACAAAAGGGTATTTGATAACATCCATCACAACTTGTTAACAAGGTTCGTGATTATCAACGTTGTCGAAGTTGATCAGCGCTAACAGTGCAACAACGTCTAACAATCAATCGTGTTTACGCTTTCCTAATGGCCGGCTTTACCTTCCGTATTCTGAGGAGTTCGATAATGAAAGCATTAGTTCAGGATGTTTTATCTATATTTTCCCATCCGACCGTTAAACCCGTATTTATCCGTTCAGGGTTATCTTTTCGTGAAAAAAACTCCATTCAGCCTATGGGAGTCACATCGGTAAGTTGGGCGACATCCATGGAGGAATTAAATGACGCCTTGTTACATAAAGCCCTGGATGCGGGTGCCGTGGGATATCACATCACCGAAGTCGAATCTCACAAACAAGGTAAAGATGAGCAGTATCTGCTAGCCGCGACGGCGACGCTGTATACCCTCAATGAAAAAGTCGCTTATGGCTAACCCGTGACGTTTAATTATTTATCGACAACAAAGGCATTCATTAACTGCTCAACAGCACATTGTCTTATTTTTATTGCCGAGACAATGTGTTTTTTTACACCACTTTAAACCTCCCCTCATTTGCATAGCCTATTTTTTAATAAATTTCAGTTACGAAATTTCAATACTCTTACATTAATAAAGGAATCTACTCTTTTCTTTCTGTTACGTGCAGAGTTTTCTCCGGCAGCTTTGATTTTGTTATCACAACCTTCAGTTAAATCACGCTGTTTACTGTAGTATCCCCGTTTTGTTTATTATTCGTACTCAACTGAACAACGCCACCTTTTAGCATTCCCTGCGCTGGTACTTTTCTTCGGTTGATAAACAGAGTCTATTTAGTCAATGTAAAACATTCGTCCCCTCATCCCATTACTTTTCACTTAAGAGAACTTATGTCTACTGTGATTACTTCCAGCTGTGTTTATCGTGTCGGCCAAGACAGTTTCGAAGGCAAACTGGTTTATACCGATAACAATTCCTCTCCGCGCCCCGGTGTGGTCATGGCACCAAACTGGATGGGTGTGACATCCACTGCCATTAAGCAGGCAGAAAAAATAGCCGCAGAGGGCTATGTGGTTTTGATTGCTGACCTCTATGGTCAGGGGAAGCGACCTGCATCAGGTGATGACGCAGGAAAATATATGATGGAAGTTAAAGATACGCCCGCTGAAGTTGAACGCATGAATGCCGCGCTGGTTGCCTTGGTGAATCAAAAAGAAGTGGCAGTTTCAGCCAGTAAAATTGCCGCTATCGGTTTTTGCTTCGGTGGCCATTGTGCACTTGAATTAGCGCGTAGCGGTGCTGATATTAAGGCTGCTGTTTCTTTCCACGGTACGCTGGATACCAGTGGCTTATATGAAGATAAAGAACTCAAAAGCGCCGTATTAGTCCTGGACGGTGCTGCCGATCCACTCGTGCCGAGAGAGCAGCTTGCCGCGTTTTCTCATGAAATGACGACTAAGAATATTGACTGGCAATTAATCAGTTATGCAGGTGCGGTGCACTCGTTCACCGATCCAACGGCGAATGTTGAAGGCGTTTCCCAATATAATGCTGATGTTTCACGTCGCGCATTTAAATCTATGTTCGCACTGTTTACCGAAGTCCTTTAATCCTTTTAGTTTACTGCCGTGGTGTCTGGATATTCAGGCACCACGCTTACCACCAGCGCGTGAGTTATGTCATTGCTTATTATTTATCCCACCTGACATTTATAATCAGAATCCGCACTATTCGATAAAAGCTTTTCCCTGCTCTTTTTTGAAACAGTGATAAATTGCTCGCCCTCAGGCGTCTGCTCTGCCCGAGAAAAGGGTATCTACTGAATAAAATAAAATAGACAGGGTAATTGAACGTGAACAAATCTTTGCCGTTAGCCATATTCGTGACACTCAGCGCGAATTCGGCCTTTGCCAGTACTGAGCAGCAAAATAATGGATTCATCGAAGACAGCCATCTTGATGTATTACTTCGCAACGCTTATATCAAGCGCGATTATAAAGATGAAGGCGTACGCGATCGTGCGGAATGGGGCCAAGCCGTTATTGCTACCTATTCATCCGGTTTTACGCAAGGCCCGGTAGGATTTGGTGTTGATGGTATTGCTCAATATGCTGTGCGTTTGGATGGCGGACGCGGTCGTAGTGGTGCTGGCGGCATCGACTTTTTTGCTCAGGACCAGGATGGAAAAGCAAAATCCGACCTCGCTAAATTCGGTGCTACTTTGAAGATGCGCTTCTCAAATACCGTGCTGAGCTACGGGACTCAGCGCCCTGCTCTGCCCATTTTGAACAGCGATGATTCCCGCCTGCTGGCCGAAACCTATACCGGTTTTATGCTCGACTCTCAAGAGATCGAAGGCCTGGATGTCAGCGCGGGTTACTTTACCGATGAACAACAGAAAAGTGATGACAGCCATGATACCGGCCTCAGTAGCCTGGCTTTTGCTGGCGCCCACTATCAGTTTAACGATCAGTTCAGCGGTGGGTTTTACGCTTCGCACGTTCAGGATGTGCTGAACAAGCAATATCTGAATCTGAATTATCGCCAGCCTTTAGTGGCTAACCAGGCACTGATACTCGATTTCAATGGTTATAACTCACGGCTTGATCAGTCTTATGCAGACAGCCAAAATACCGGGCGCAGCAATTCCATTTGGAGCCTGGCGGCAAGTTACGTGTGGGATATTCACACGTTTAAACTGGCTTATCAGCAGAGCAGTGGCAGCACGGGATACCATTATGGTGGGTATCGCAATCAGGGTGGCACTGGCGATGGCGGCAATACCATTTGGCTGGCGAACTCCTATTGGTCAGATTTCAATGGTGAAGATGAACGATCCTGGCAGGTCGCTTACTCGGTTGATCTGGCGGGATTAGGTGTTTCTGGGTTGAGCTATGATGCAGCGTATGTCCGCGGTGACAATATCAAAACCTCGGCATCCAGCAATGGACATGAGCATGAATTCTTTAACCAGATCCAATACAAAGTTCAGGATGGATTCGCTAAAGATTTAAAACTGAAATTGCGTTATTCGATTCTACGCGTTTCGTCAGATGCAGCCGATTACAATATCGGCGGTAATGAAGTTCGTGTCTTTGTTGAGTATCCTTTCTCACTGTTGTAATCCGATTTGATGTAAATTTCTCATTAAAGCAGTGGCAACGCACTCAGCCACTGCTCCTTTCAATGCGAAGTGAAATATGCTCACAGAAAAAACGTTATTGTTTGTTCTGCTCGCCATCAACCTTCCGATTAAATTAGAGCGAAAGGCTGTTGCATGTAGGATCGGTTTTACTACAGCTTCGGTTAGCCGTGAGGTTAGTGAGATTTAACGTGTTCAATGAGGATATATGGAAAGAATTGAGTGTGATCGCATGTTCATTGCCGTCATGGAAACAGGGAGTTTTACCGCCGCTGCCCAGCGTTTGAATACCAGCCACGGACAGGCATCAAAACTTATTTCTCGTCTTGAGCGTGAACTTGGCGTGAATTTACTCCGACGCAGCACCCGTTCTTTGACGCCCACCGAAGTGGGCCGTGCCTATTATGAACAAATTAGGCAGCTTATCGCCGACTATGATGCACTCAATGATTCCGTGCGTAATACGTCAAATTCGCCCTCAGGTACATTGCGAATTTCTGCCCCCGTCACTTTTGGAACATTGAAATTACCGCATCTTTTGATCGAATTTGCGCGTCAGTATCCTGATATTGAGCTGGATGTTCATTTTGCCGATCGCGCAGTGAATGTGGTTGATGAAGGTTTTGATCTGGCATTACGCATTGGCAATCTGGAAGACAGTAATCTGATAGCCAGAAAGCTCAGCGATATCCGTATTGTTCTGGTTGCCTCTCAGGAATATCTTTCACGCAGAGGAGTACCGATGCATTGGGAACAACTTATTGAGCATGACTGCATTGTAGATACTAACTTTCGCGATCCGTATCAGTGGCCATTCAGGGATGAAAATCAGGGCATCTCTACGCAGCCAGTACAAGGTAGAATGAAATTATCCAATGCTGAAGTGTGTCTGAATGCAGCTATTGCCGGGCTGGGAATCTCTCGTCTCCCCACTTTCGTCGTGAGCGAAGCCCTTAAAAGAGGCGAGATTCAGTCTGTCCTCACCGCTTTTGAAGCGCCGCCAATGGGGCTTTACGCCGTCTATCCTCCAGCCAAATATCTGGCGCATAAATCCCGGGTATTAATAGACTTTTTGGCTGCCGCATTCTCTGGAAAACCAACATGGGACACATCGCTGTAATATCTTTAAAAGAGAAACAACCCCTCTTTTCGATGATTAATGTGT
The DNA here is from genome assembly GCF_022761075.1 of Pantoea sp. MQR6. NCBI lineage: Bacteria > Pseudomonadati > Pseudomonadota > Gammaproteobacteria > Enterobacterales > Erwiniaceae > Pantoea > Pantoea sp. MQR6. The sequence goes on along the minus strand of NZ_JAKYXB010000004.1, from coordinate 352,663 downwards.
GTGTAAGAAAGCGGATACGTTTAAACAATCCCGTTTTCCGTTGACTACTTTGCCACCGGCAAATCTGAGAAACGGGTGGTGTACGCCGGAGAAAGCATTTCGCGTTTCATCGCCCATGACTTCACTGTTCCCTGTCCAGCAAACCCAATACGGCCGCGCTCTTTTTCATTGATCTGATCCATAACCTGCATCAACGCTGCGCTGTTGGCCTGCGGCTGGAATTCATCAAAAAGGTTAAGCTGGGCAACGCCCTGACTGAAAAAGTCGCTGAGAATAACCCCCGCTTTCATGTAGCGATGACTCTCTTTCCACATCGCATCAAGTGCACGAACGGCGACGCGAATAATATCGCGCGTATCATTTGAAGGAATTGGCAGGTTACCGCTTACCTGATTTGTATAGAACACTTCGCCTTCCGCATGGGGACTGGTGCGAATAAACACGCTGATCAAACGACAGTGCTGCCTTTGCTGACGTAACTTTTCTGCGGCACGTTCAGCATAGGTGCAAATCGCCTGATGCATTTCTTCATATTCAGTGATGCGATAACCAAAAGAGCGGCTGCACATGATTTGTTGCTTACTGGGGGAATATTCGTCCAGTTCCAGACAGGGCTCGCCGCGTAATTCGCGCACGGTGCGCTCCAATACCACGTTGAAGTGTTTTCTGATGATCCAGGTACTTTGTTCGGAAAGATCTTTGGCGGTAATAATGCCCATAGCGTTGAGCTTCTTGCTGATACGTCGTCCGACGCCCCACACCTCTTCAACCGGCACCAGCGCCATCAGTTTTTTCTGTCGTTCACTATTAGAGAGGTCAAGCACGCCGCGGGTTTTAGTCCATTTCTTTGCCGCGTAATTTGCCAGCTTCGCCAGGGTTTTGGTTGGTGCAATGCCGATGCCCACGCGCAGATGTGTCTCTCGCCAGATACGCTGCTGAATCTCGTAGCCAAATTCCTCCAGCACGCGACAATTACGGATGCCCGCCATACTCATAAAAGCTTCATCAATTGAATAAAACTCTACTGCGGGTGCCATCTCTTCCAGAGTACTCATCACACGATGAGACATATCAGCATACAAGGCGTAATTTGAGCTAAATACTTTTACCTTATGATGAAGTAATTCATCTCTGATTTTGAAATACGGCGCACCCATTTTTATGCCCATTTTTTTCGCTTCCGCTGAACGCGAAATAATGCAGCCATCGTTATTTGAAACCACGACAACCGGCTTTCCCCGCAGGTCGGGCCTGAATACGGTTTCACATGAGGTATAAAAATTATTAACGTCGACTAATGCAAACATAGTAGCCCAGGGAATGAAAGCATCGGCAAATCAGCGTGAATGCATCACCTGACGTGATAAAAAGCGGACTGTTTTTAATTAATTGATGGCTCAGCAAGCTTTTCATCGTAGCGTTACCGATAAACTGTATATCCATACAGTATTGCTGATGCAGAGAATTGATCAAGTCTAATCTGGCCTTAATGAACAACTTGCTCATTATTCATGCTTTTTTCGACTAATTTTTCAAAACCATGCTAAACGGGATGACATCTCGGGTGCTTTTATGCGGAAGCGGCATCATCCGGGCCCGCTCTGAGGCATAACGCTTGGTGACAGGCTTTTTTAATTAAAAAGGAGTTAAGCCTGGCGAGATAATGAACAAATCTCTTTCACTAAAACAGAATAAAAGGGGATTTCTTTGATGGATAGACAACCGCGTAATAAAGGTGGATTACCGCCAGACGCTATTTGATCGACAATTTTCTAAGGATGGAAATAAGGACCCGTCGTAATAGAATCACGCGCGATCAGGCTGGCCGTAAACACTTTTTGTTGTTCAAATTCTCCACCATCCAACATGGAAAGCAGGCGATTGATTGTCTCTTTGATCATTTCAGTGACGGGCATTTTCATGCTAGAGAGGGAAGGAATCGTGTAGGGCGCCAGTGGAATGTCATCAAAGCCAATCACCGACACAGCAGAAGGCACCGAAAGATGGCATTCAGCCAGCCTCTTTAGAGCCCCGACGGCCATCTCATCATTGCTGGCAACAAGCGCGCTAAATGTCTGGCCTCGCTTAAGCAATATATCAACCGCATCCACGCCGCTTTGCGCCGTCCATTTTCCTTCCACAATATGCGCGTTATTTATCTCGATATTCTGTTCAGCGAGTGCAGATTTATAACCTGAAAGGCGTTCCATTCCGGTTGGAGAATCCAGTGAGCCGGTAATAAACGCGATATCGCGATGGCCTAATTTAATGAGATGTTTTACCGCCGCCGCGCTGGTTAATTTTTGATCAGAAAAAATGCAGTAACTGTCGTTGCGTCTCAATCGCCGGTTGATGACCAGGATGGGCTGTTTGTGGAGCGAAATGATCTCATCCATCTCAGCAATAGAGAGAAAACGCGGATAGATAATGATGCCGTCGCAGCGAAGATCCAGTAAAAACTGAATTGCTGCCCTTTCATCTTCAGCCGTATGTTTGCCATCGGCGAGTATCAGTTGACGGCCTTGTTCTTCCATCATGCGGGCTGAGTGAAGCATCAACTCGCTGAAGATATTGCCGCTATACAAGGTGTTAGTGACCACCAGCCCGATAGTTTGCGTGCTTTTTATCGCAAGATTACGCGCCAGTAAATTAGGACGATAGCCTGTTTCCGCAATGGCCTGCAGCACGTGCGCACGCTTTTCCTGACTGACGTAGCCGTTTCCAGACAGAACGCGGGAAACTGTCGCTTTTGAAACACCGGCTTTTTTAGCCACTTCAAGTATTGTTGCCATCATTGCGCCGTCTGAATCGCCCTCTTTTTGGCAGTCTACCTAAGTCACTCTTTGTTTTGAAATATTTTCCAATTTGTACTGCATGCCCCGGTGATCCTTCAGGTTGATCATCGTCACATAATCAAAAATTCACAAATTTTATCTCTTGTTCATATCGATAAACATCTTCATGATTTTATGAAACCGGTTTCCTACAGAGGTTGCATAAGCGATGCCCAGGCTGAAAAAAGCGCTGAATTATTCAAATGACATTGGCATCGTTGATGTAACACACCGGTCAGAACACTTACCGATTTCTCTACAGAGATAAAACCTATGCCGAAGAACTACGCTGAGGTCTCACACGCTATCGTTGATGCGCTAGGTGGCCTGAATAATATTGAGGCGGTCACGCACTGTATGACTCGCCTGAGATTTGTGGTGAAAGACCCCTCGTTGATCAACAGCCCGACACTGAAATCTATTGATGGCGTCATGGGCGTGGTTCACAACGACACGCAGTGCCAGGTTATCATTGGCAACAACGTGTCGAAGGCTTACCAGGAAGTATTAAAACTGGGTACGCCGAATGCCGCACCGTCTTCAACCGCACCCCGTAAAATAACCTTGAAAGGGATAGGCGCAGGCATTCTTGATGCACTCGTCGGGACAATGTCACCGTTGATCCCCGCCATTATCGGCGGCTCCATGGTAAAACTGCTGGCCATGATCCTGGATATGGCCGGTGTTTTTGAAAAAGGCTCCTCAACGCTGATCATTTTGAATGTTATTGGCGATGGCGCATTTTTCTTCTTGCCGGTGATGGTGGCTGCTTCTGCTGCGCTTAAATTCAAAACCAACATGTCGCTGGCCATTGCGATTGCTGGCGTGCTGGTTCATCCCAATTTTGTTGACCTGATGGCGAAAGCGGCACAAGGACAGGTTGTCGAATTTGCCGCTATTCCAGTGACAGCAGTGAAATATACTTACACCGTGATCCCCGCGCTGGTGATGACCTGGATTTTGTCTCACATTGAAAGAGGCGTTGATCACATCACGCCGGCGGTAACCAAAAACTTCCTCAAACCCATGCTGATTGTGTTGATCGCTGCCCCGATTGCGATTGTCTTCATCGGGCCGCTGGGCATCTGGATTGGTAGCGGCATTTCGGCAATCGTCTACACCGTTCACGGTTATCTGGGCTGGCTTTCTGTCGCTATTATGGGTGCAATATGGCCATTGTTGGTGATGACCGGCATGCATCGTGTTTTTACCCCAACCATCATTCAAACCATCGCAGAGACCGGTAAAGAAGGCATGGTTATGCCTTCTGAAATTGGCGCCAATTTGTCACTTGGTGGCTCATCTTTGGCGGTCGCTTTCAGGACTAAAAATCGTGAATTGCGTCAAACTGCCTTGGCTGCAGCGGCTTCGGCGATTATTGCCGGGATTTCTGAGCCAGCGCTGTATGGCGTGGCGGTGCGCTTAAAGCGCCCTTTGATCGCCTGCTTAATCAGTGGATTTATTTGCGGCGCGGTTGCTGGTATTGGTGGGCTCGCCAGCCATTCGATGGCCTCTCCCGGCCTGTTTACCAGCGTACAATTTTTCGATCCCTCCAACCCTATGAGCATCGTCTGGGTCGCTGCCGTGATGGTGCTTTCCGTGGTGCTCTCCTTTATTCTCACGCTCATTTTAGGGTTTGAAGACATCCCGGAAAGTGAAGCAGCGCCGACATCAGCGAGTCCCCTTTCCGCTGACACCGTTAAAACTGTTAATGCTAATTGACTGGCGATCGTTGCCAGATACTGAGGTTTTTTATGTCTGAATCGACATTTCCTGAAGGTTTTTTATGGGGTGGCGCATTAGCCGCTAATCAGTCAGAAGGCGGTTATCTTGAAGGTGGTAAAGGACTGACTACAGTAGACATGATCCCACATGGATCCAACCGCATGAAGGTCAAGCTGGGTCTGGAAAAGCGATTTACCCTGCATCAGGATGAGTTCTATCCAAGCCATGAGGCGATCGATTTTTATCATCGCTATCACGACGATATTGCCTTAATGGCTGAGATGGGATTCACCGTTTTTCGCACCTCAATTGCCTGGAGCCGCATTTACCCCAATGGGGATGAGTCAACGCCTAATCCGCAAGGTATTGCGTTTTATCGCGATCTGTTTGAAACCTGCCGTCAATATGGCATCGAACCGCTGGTGACGCTGTGCCATTTTGACGTTCCCATGCATTTGGTCACCGAATATGGTTCATGGCGTAATCGCAAAATGATCGACTTTTTTGCGCGCTATGCACGTACCTGCTTTGAAGCGTTTGATGGCCTGGTGAAATACTGGTTAACCTTTAATGAGATTAACATTCTGCTGCACAGTCCCTTTTCTGGTGCAGGCTTGGTTTTTGAAGAGGGTGAAAATCCAGAGCAGGTGAAATATCAGGCGGCGCATCATGAACTGTTGGCCAGCGCACAAGTAACCCGTATTGCGCATGAAATCAATCCTGAAAATCAGGTTGGCTGCATGCTAGCAGGCGGGAATTTCTACCCTTGGTCAAGCAAACCCGAAGACGTGTGGGCAGCATTAGAAAAAGATCGTGAAAATCTGTTCTTTATTGATGTGCAGGCTCGAGGTGCTTACCCCTCTTATTCCGCACGGGTGTTCCGCGAAAAAGATGTCAAGATTGTCATGGCGGATGAAGATGCTGAAATCCTGAAAAATACCGTCGATTTTGTTTCATTCAGCTACTACGCGTCACGCTGCGCGTCGGCAGATATGAATGAGAACAACAGCAGCGCCGCCAATGTGGTGAAGTCATTAACCAACCCGCATATCAAGCGCAGCGACTGGGGCTGGGGAATCGATCCGTTGGGCCTGCGTATTACCATGAACATGATGTATGACCGTTATCAAAAACCGCTGTTTCTGGTGGAGAATGGTCTTGGCGCGCGTGATGAATTTAATGCCGATGGCGAGATCGTTGACGACTATCGCATCAGCTATTTACGCGAGCACATTCGCGCCATGGCAGACGCGATTGCCGACGGTATTCCGGTAATGGGTTATACCACGTGGGGTTGCATCGATTTGGTTGCAGCATCAACCGGAGAGATGAGTAAACGCTACGGATTTGTCCACGTTGATCGCGATGATCACGGAAACGGAACGTTGCTGCGCACCCGTAAAAAATCATTTTGGTGGTATAAAAAAGTGATTGCCAGTAACGGCAAAGATTTAGACTGAGTCCTTTCTCGGACAATGGCCTGAGAAACGTTAATTTTTACGCATCTCAGGTCACCTCTTCGCGCCAGAATAAACAGCACAATTAGTTTTTCGCCAAGGTGACTGCGTTCGGTTCAGCATTAAAGGTTATTTCAGCGTTATATTCTTTTGGTAAACGCCTTGCCTGATAAAAAACGCGTTTCCAGTAAGGATTGTGGAGCGAAGAGCGCATAACGCCTTTACTGGAAGAGGCGTGTAAGAATTGGTGGTCAGTGTCATAGAAGCCAACATGCATTTCATGGTTAATGCGGAAAAAGACTAAATCCCCCGGTTGAAGATGCTCGGCATCGACACGTTTTCCCATTTGAATAAGCTGGGTGGTCGTCACGCGATCCATGGGAAGATTGAAACGGTCTTTCAGCGTTCGCCAGACAAAACCTGAGCAATCAACCCCGGTTAACGTGGTTCCACCCCAATGATAAGGTGTGCCTTGCCAGGAATGCATTTGGTCATGCAGTGCTGCGACGACGGGAATCAGATCAGGTTGCTGATCAGAACGGCTATAGGTATCAGTTGTATCCGCAGGCAGATTTTTATGGCCAGTAGCAGAATGAGATGAGCACCCCGCCAAAGTAACAAACGACAGACAGAATAAGACTTTGACTCTTTTAGATAACGTCATGATGGCGGATACCGGGTGTTTTAGCACATTAACTGTGCGTGGATTTATACAGCACCGGTTTAATTGAAAAAATGGCCTATCTACTTGAATTACACACACTTAACTTCATTGACGAAAATTTACAATTGTAAAATCTATTAACGCCTCTCTTTATTAAACACTTTACATAAAAAATTTTATAAGCATGGGAAATAGATTTAACCGCGTTATTATTTTCTTGATTAATAATGACATGTATCTATAAGCGTTAATTATCCCGTGACTCCATTTAGCGGATGGGCGAGTAAAGCCTGACATAACCCGCGTCTAAGGGGTATGCCCGGCTTTCTGTTGTTTTAACGTTGCGTTACAGCCAGTGGCGAATGTTCAGACGGATAATCTATCCTCACTGGCAATCCTTCCCGTGCAGAACGATAAATTGCTTCCATCAGCAGGTGATCCTGCAACCCCTCTTCGCCCGGCGAATGGAAAGGCCGATTGTGCAATATGCCGTAAGCGAAGTGATCAATTTCAAGCGTGAACTGATCTTGGGGCGAAAGTCGGATTTCATTTACCTGCTCAGCATCACCGCACCGCTGCGCTACATACAAGCGCTGGCCTTGATAAGCATAAGCATTTTCCAACGACACCCAACCTTTCTCTAACCGGATGTTCATATCCTTGCATTCATGCGCACCGTAGCTGGTGATACAGTGGGCAATAACGCCCGACGGGAAACGCAGCGTAAAAGTGACCGACTCTTCGACTTCCTGGTAGCGCGCATCCTGCTCTGGATTAATGATTTGCGCATAGACCTCAATGGGATCCTCGGCCAGCATGGTACGAACACCGTTCAGGCAATATAAACCGATATCTGGTAATGCCCCGCCACCTGCTAATGCGGCACGCATACGCCATTGCTCGCCTGGGCCTTGCACCTGAGTGGTAATAGCCTGAATAAAGCGTGGTCGGCCCAGCTCACCGGACTGCGTCAGCCGCGCCGCTTCGAGATTGAACACGTCATATTGGCAACGATAAGCGATCATCAGTTTGACACCCGCCTCATTACAGGCGGCGATCATTTCACGCGCTTCCTCAGACGTGTTTGCCATCGGCTTTTCACACAGCACATGCTTGCCCGCTTTCGCCGCAGCTACTGCATGATCGCGATGCAGGCCATTTGGCGTCACGATATAGACCGCATCAATGGCTTTGTTCTCCGCCATGCGCGCCATTTCGTCGTAGCTATAAATAGCATCTGCATCGATACCGTATTGCGCCGCAACCACTTGCGCTTTGTCACGTCGACCAGAAACCAACGCTACCGGGCGGGCATATTGGCTTTGGCGAAGAGCAGGCAAAATTTGATTCAGCGTTAAACGCCCAAGCCCAACGATAGCAATGCCAAGACGTTTTTCCGGCGGCAGCACCACTGGCGGTTCAGGCTCGGGACGATCGGCTTGCCCTTTCCAGTTCTCGAAGCTTACTTTTTCATGCTCCACGCTACCTACATCTATCTTTGCGGGTTGTCCAAAGTGGGCTGGAACCGGTAAAGGTTGTCCAGTGGGCGTCCCCGGCCCTGTCTGGGCGTATGAGGCTTTGCGCTTATGGGTCATGCTTCCTCCGTTTGCATAGCACGATGTATACCGCGTCAGAAATAAGGCTGCGGAGTAATGCGCTGAGCGAAATATTTATTTCATGGATTATAAAAGATAGGAAAATATTTCACTTATCGCCAGCGAGAGGGCTTTAGAAAGGTAGGAAAAGCGCAGAAAAACAAAGCGTAACGGGTGGTTATGCCGCGCGCTTTGTTTTTTCCCATGCGGTATATCTGATTGAACTCAAATAACAGATAAAGAGGAATAAAGCCGTTCTACGCGGTAAAACCTCTTCAATTCGATCATCTGTTATCTTTTAATTTAGTGTGTCGATTTAATCACAAACGTTACTACACCAAAAATCTCCAGCCCTTCTTCGCTGTTGATATTAATGGGTGAGTAAGCACTGTTCATGGGGATAAGTTGAATAAAGGGGCGCAGCTGGAGGCGTTTTACGGTGAATTCGCCTTCTATTGCAGCGACGACAATATTTCCGTGCTCGGCTTTCATGGCGCTGTCGACGACCAACATATCGCCGTCACTGATACCGGCTTCAATCATGGAGTCACCGCTCACGCGAATAAAATAGGTGGCGCTGGGCCGCTGAACCAGCAGCTCATTAAGATCCAGTCGCTGCTCGACATAATCCTGAGCGGGCGAGGGAAAGCCACAAGGTACACGCTCAATATAAAGCGGCAATTGCATAACGGCGCGGATCTCCGCAGGTTTAATGAACTCCATAACATTTTCCTCCTCAAATCAAATAACTGTATATATTTACAGTAATGGGTAACGGGGGATTCAGGCAAGTTAAGTCATGGGCTTTTTTGTAAAGGGACTGACAGAGAAAGGAATTTAATTTTTTGGCGCAGTCCGTGAAGATTGAAACGCGGTCATTTACGCAGCAAAAAGGATGAAATATCAGCAGGTAATCGCACAGATTTTTTAGACAGAATTCAATTTGAGTTAAGTGAATTATTAAGCGTGAAGTGCTGATGCTTTTTTTTGCGATCAAGCAGATTTTTTAATCTGAAGCAGTAAAAAATGTTGAGTGATTAAAAGGCATTTTATGAATAATAATAGCGCTACCATTCCCTTCATCGTATTAACCCCATGCAAACGCATAGCATGAGACTACCGGTAACGTTGATTAATAATACCTATTAATTAAATAATCACGCCTGAAAACAGATTAACAAAAATGCATTTGTACTCTGCTAAAATGAAATGTTACGGTAAAGAATAATAAATAGCTTCGGAGGTAATTATGTTTTTTTCTGATAAAGAAAAAGCGAATGTCATTATTGGCGAAGCTGCATTTGCTCTCATCCTTGCCCGCCAGGAAGTCAGTGTTGAATCGTTGATTCAGCAATTAAAAGTTATGGCAGGAACGGAAGCCGACGAATCGCGCTTGTTAAAAATAGAAAAGGCAAAGGTCTGGCTAACGGATTTCAGGAGTGTGAGCAATCGTAAGCCCGCGCAAATTGAATGGCTTGTAGGGCAACGTAATGTTGAAGAGTCAGCCGATCATTCGTCCAATGACATTCAACTGAATAAGAACGATAAAGATGCCTAAGTTTATCGTGAACGTGCCACCGTCTTGTGGCACCTTCGTAAAGACGCTATTCTTCCCTTATACAAAATCCTGGACAAGAATCAGCGCAACAGGTGAGTAAAAACCGCTTTTAGACCTCTCTCTAACCCTCTGTTTTATAACGCTTAGCATTTTTTGCACAAAAATCCCGCCAGTAAAAAACCAAAATCCTGTACAAGTTTTTGAAAGATGTATAACTTCCGCTCAATAAACAGGGTATATTTTTAACCACTGAGGACTTGAACATGCGCCAGAACGGTCATGCACCTGATACAACCAGCGACATTGCCCGTTACTTCAACCAAGCCAACTTGCCTTCGCAGCAAGAGACGTTAGGCGCAATCGTGGTTGAAATCCTTCGTGCCGGTAACACGCTTAGCCGTAAAGCGATTTGCGGCAAGCTGCTTCGTCGTCTTGATCAAGCTACCAGCACTGAAGAAGAGAACCATTACCAGGAACTGATCGGCATGCTATTCGGACGTGAAGGATAATCGTTCTGCAGCAATATCCGGGTTTCAAAGAGTTAACTTGCTTTATTTTAGCAAAATTCTGATCGGACTTTATCCGGAAGACTGAGGGCCGCTTTACCCGATAAGGTCAACAGATGTCAGGCGCATGGCATCTGTTGACGCAATCACGCCCTGAAAGTGGTCATAAAATCGTAATCAGAGAAGCCAGTATGTACAGAAGTGATGAAGAAAAACTGACGGATGTGGTGATCGGCGAAGCAGTGCTGACATTGCTAAAGTCAGACAGCCCTGTTTCGAGTACTGCGCTTATCGCGCAGCTTGAAGTCATGGCTGCGGCTGCAGAAGACGCAAAAATGGTGCGTGCTATCAAAGGCGCGGTAACTGAAGTGCGTAAAGGAATGGCTGCTGCCAGCAAGCGAAGCAAACTCGATTTCCCTGATCGAGAAAATATAACGCATCGATTTAACAGTGAAGGCCCACCAGAAGGTTCAAAAAAGCACTGAACCCTTGTGACGCCATCATGGTAAAGCTGGAAAAAAATCAGGTGCGGCAGGAGATTAAGAAATGTTTGTAGCTGACTCCGGGCAAAAGACAAACATGTACTACACTCCTTTCTGTTTACACCGGAATGCGTTTATTTAAATTTTCCTCAGAGAAATATGACCATGCAACAAGACACTTCAAACTCAGCAATTATCGAGTATTTTCGTAGCGCAGGCGATCAGTTGGCTTCAGAAACTGAGCTGTTGGGTACGGTGATCAAAAACATCGTCACCGATCAGGGGTATGTGACTAACAAAGCCATCATCCTGTATCTTATTGCCGAACTGGAAAGCACCTCAGACGTGGTTAAACTGGATGTATTGCGTAAGACGCTGGAAATCGTTGTTGGCCGCACGCCAGACGACGCCGGTATCTGATAACACGCCTGCGTTAAGGTTTGGCTGATAACGCAGGCTGCACTTTTTTGAATCCCTTCAGTAACAGTTCGCCTATTTTTCTACCGTTTCGATAGCACCATGAGTATCAGGTTTTACACCTTGATGGCTTGCTGTTTCGAACCCACCTTTTGCTGCCACCACTGAACAGGACAGCGCCGCAAGTACTGCCAGCGTTATCTGTAATTTCATCGCCTTTCTCCCTTTAAAGCCCGCTTTTGCGTTCACAACAGCATACAAAGATTAGCCTGGCAGATAATCGCCTCAGGCGAGAAGCCAGAGGGATATTTGAATGGTTTTCAGGAAATTTCTTAAACAGAAACGTTCGAGGATCAGTGCATTTTACGAGCGAAAAAACCAATCGCTTGCTTACAGAGTTCCTGTACTTTGGAATCGCCGCTCTCTTCGCTCATGCGAAACAGGGCATCTGTGATTTCGTGGAAATGGACAGGTCGGCCCGTTTCAATCAATTTAGTCACCGCCGCGCCCACAATGGCGCGTATATCTACAGAAATATACTCTTCATCGTTGTTCACACAACCTCCAACCGATGTATGCATATACAGCCTAACAATTTGGCGCGAGAAAAACAAAATCGGCAAGCACTGATCAGATGAGCAGTGCTTACGTCGCATCGTAAATTATCGCTGTCTGCCTACTCACTATGCTATGAGGTTGATTTCCCACCCGCCTTGCTAGCCTTTACACCTGATAACCGAATGTGCGGCCCGGCAAATCGACATGCGTGCTCAAAACTGTTTCGGAGGCGTTTTTGGCCAATAAAATCTGATAACGTCCTTGCTCAATCAGCCATTGCGATTGATCTTCATCCCAGCAAGCGATCACCCGCGGCTCAAGCGTTAAGCGAACCTGACGGCTTTCCGCAGGCTGTAGCTCCACACGCCGGAAGGCCGCCAGGCGTGATACATAACGTTGATCTACTGGATGAAGATAGATTTGCAGCACGTCAGCACCCGTTCGCTGGCCGCTATTGGTTACAGTCAGCGTCACGTTGATGTCTGAGCCTTCTGCCGTGACGTTGAGATCAGAATAATCAAAGGACGTATAAGAAAGGCCGTAACCAAAGGGGAACAGCGGCGTTTGCTGTGTGCGCATAAACCAACGATAGCCAACGTCTGAACCTTCTACATCGTAATCCACAGGGATAATTCCGCCTTTAACGGGCATCCCCGGCAGCGAAGTGGTGCTTTCAGGATCAATTTGCTCAGGATGTGGCAGTTGTGCTTCTGAGGCTGGGAACGTAATCGGTAAACGTCCTGATGGATTAACCCGCCCAAACAGAACGCCGGCGATAGCTTCGCCCCCGCCCGAGCCGGGATACCAGGCTGCAACGACCGCCGCTACCGCATCTAACCACGGCATCGTCACTGGACCGCCCGTTTCCAGCACCACGATGGTTTGCTGGTTTTGCGCCGCAATCGCCTGAATCAACAGGTTCTGCTCATCGCTAAGCGAAAGGCCCTGCGCATCCAGCGCTTCCGATCGCCACTCTTCCGCAAAGACAATCACTGCGTCAGCTGTGCGCGCCTGTTCAGTGGCTTCTGCAATATTTTCACCGCTGAGATAAGTGACTTCTGCCGCGCCTGATTCTGCACGAATCCCCCAAAACGGCGAAGAGGGGTGAAACACTTTCTCGGTCTCGATGCCCATAAAATCCACACCCGGCAAGCGCAAGCTGCCCACCGGCGTGACCGCAGAAGAACCGCCTCCGGACAATACGCCATGATCGGCATGGGCCCCCACCACCAACAGTTTGGCCGCGCCCCGTTTTAACGGCAGCGTTTGATGACTATTTTTTAATAGCACAATGCCCTGCTCAGCTTCGCGCTGGGCGAGAAGACGATGGGCCATATAATCAATATCGCCGTGCGGTTGTGCCGGATGTTCGATGGCACCCACGGTAAACAAGCTGCGTAAGATGCGCCGCACCATGTCATCAATACGGCTTTGTGGTACCTCACCTGCCGTCACAGCATCCTTAAGCGGCTGATCAAACCAAACCTGCTGATCGAGATTGGCCCCCGATTGTACATCCAGCCCAGCAAGCGCAGCTTTAGCGGCTGAATGCGTGGCGCCCCAATCTGACATCACCCAGCCGGGATAATGCCAATCCCCTTTCAGCACGTCATTCAGCAAAAAGGTGTTCTCTGTGGCCCATTCGCCATTCACCAGGTTGTAACCTGGCATCACCGATCCGGGTTGACCGATCTCATTGGCAATCTCGAAAGCCAGCAAATCTGATTCACGCATTGCGGATTCACTCAGATTAGAGCTGACCACCACGCGCCCGGTTTCCTGAGGATTAACAGCAAAATGTTTGACGGTAGAAACCACATGCTGCGACTGAATGCCGCGCACCGAATGACCAGCCATGACACCGGTAAGCACGGGATCTTCAGAAAGATATTCGAAGTTGCGCCCGCCGCGCGGCTCGCGAATTAGATTGGCGCCACCCGCCAACTGCACATTGAAACCCTTAGCAAAAGCTTCACGCCCCACCATTTCGCCAGTGCGTTCCGCCATTTCAGGGTTAAACGTAGCGGCGAGCAACAAGCCCGACGCCAGCGCGGTCGCGTTATCACCAGGTCGCACGTCGCCTAACGCCGTGATGCCAAGGCTGGCGTCACTTTGCTGCATGGCCGGAATGCCCAAGCGGGGAATGCCGGGATAGTAAGCCGCTGAACCAATCGCACCGTCTGGTAGCGTCTCATCATCTAAGGGGATCGCCATAGGTCCCGAAAGCCAAGCGAACTTCTCCTCTTCCGTCATGGCTTTCAGTACTTTGTCAGCTTTTTCGTCCGCCGTCAGTCCAGCTTCTTGCCAATCGAATCTCATTGTCTCTCCTTGCTGCGATTCCCTGAGCGATAAGAAATCACCCGTAAAAAATGGGCAGCTGCCTAAAAACATGGTTCAAAAAGGGAATTTAATCAAACAGATGCGCATTAATGGTCAACGTACGCAGCGTCAAAATTCGTTGAAAAAGGAGACAAACGCGTTAATACGCAGCGTTAAAGTCACATGCCGCTTTGGGATCGATCAAGATAAATTGTGCGACGTGAACAGTGATTGCACCTGACGAAAGCACAGGCTACATTGCGATTCTCTAACCTCAAATAAACCTCAAAAAAGCCCTGCAATTTATGCCTAAATTTACCCTGAAACAGATCGCCGCGCAGTCGGGTCTGAGTCTCGCCACCATTGATCGCGCATTGCATAATCGCGGCAAAGTGCATCCACAAACTCAACATCGCATCCAGCAAGCTATTGCTGATTTAGAACTGCTGCAAAAAGCGGGACTCGCGAAAGGCAGAACACTTTATTTTGATGTGATCATGCATACGCCTGATCGCTTTCGCGAACTGGTGCGAGAAGCCTTTAGCAGCCAAATTGCCGGTTTTTCATCTTTCAAAATTCAGCTGCGCTTTCATTGCAGCGAAAACATGACGATTGATGAGATCAACACAGTATTGAAGAAATGCGCGGTCCACAGCCACGGCGTAATTTTAAAAGCCACCAATTCAGAACAGCTCATTCCAACTATTGATGCCCTGATGAAACAGCGAGTCCCGCTGGTAACAGTGATGTCCGATATTCCGTCCAGCGCACGATTGCGCTACATCGGCATGGAAAATGTGGATGCGGGCAAGGCCGCTGCGTTCCTGATGGCAAAATGGCTGCGGGTTGAGAAGTCACACATTATGGCGATCACTGGCAGTAAGGAATTTATTGGCGAACAAGAGCGTATAGAAGGATTTGTTGCCGCCATGCAGCAATTTGCCCCACAACATCGTGTCAGCGTTGTCGCCGGCGGTTTTGGGCTTGATCATTTAACTTATCAATCAGTAACCGATTTTCTTACATCTCATCCTGAAACCGATGCAGTTTATACCGTTGGCGGCGGCAATGCGGGTATTCTGCGCGCGTTTGACGAGCAACGGATTTTAATTAACACCTTTATTGGTCACGACCTCGATCGTGAAAACCGTGCCTTAATGCAGGCGGGCAAAATAGATGCGTTGATTGAACATAATTTGCAGCTGGATGCTCAACACGCTTTCAAGGCATTACTGGAATTTCATGGCTTTATCCCCAAAACGGAAAGCGCAGCACCCTACTCTAAAATTAATATTATTACGCGCTACAACATGACGACCTGATCGCGAAGACGACATCAGGCTTAGTGGCCTGATGTCGTGCGGTAAGAAAAGGAGAATGTTTAGACGGATTTTTTCAGCGGTACTTCTTTCAAAAACCACGATAACGCAAAAGCGGATAACATCATGCAACCGCCCAACAGGAACGCAGCATGAATGCCTTGACCAAAAGATTGCAGATAGGCTTCTTTAATTTCCGAAGGCAAATGATGTATCGCAACCGGGTTCATCCCATGCGGCAGTTCGGTTCCTTCAGCGATGCGTTGCATCAATGACGACTGCAAAACCTGGGTAAAGATTGCGCCAAATAGCGCCACGCCAATCGAGCCACCAATCGATCTAAACAGCGTTATCGCCGATGTGGCCACGCCCAACATGCGGACTTCCACGGTGTTCTGCACGACCAGCACCAAAACCTGCATCACCATTCCCAATCCCATTCCCAGCAGCCCAGTGAAAAGATAGAGATGCCAAATCGGCGAGGTCAGCGTAATCGTGGTTAACAGCCCTAAACCGATGGAAGCCAACAAGGTGCCCATGATGGGGAAAAGGCGATAGCGCCCGGTTTTACTGATAACACGACCGCTGAAAATTGAGGTCAGCAATAATCCGCCCATCAACGGAATCAACTGCAATCCTGCCTGCGTCGGTGTTGCCTCCTTCACCACTTGCAAATAGAGCGGCAAAAAGGTGACGCTGCCAAACAGCGACATGCCAACGATAAATCCCATTAAGCTGCACAGTGAAAAGCTGCGGTTGCGGAACAGCGAGAGAGGCAAGATCGGTTCAATGGCTAACCTTTCTTCATAAATAAAGCCAATCAAGCCCACGAGACCAAAAGCCAGGATGCACCAGAGTTGAGGATCGGACCACGCATGAACGCTGCCGCCCTCACTGGTAAACAGCGTAATGCCCACCAGCGCCATGGTCAGGTACACCGCGCCGAGAATGTCGATTTCATGTTCATTGCGTTTATTAGCCGATTTAAACACCACGCCAATAATGATCAAAGAGAGCAGGCCGAGCGGGAGATTGATATAAAAAATCCAGCGCCACGACATATGCTCAACCATAAAACCGCCGATCAGCGGCCCCAAAATGGTGGCTAACCCGAACACACCACCAAACAGGCCTTGATAACGTCCGCGCTCGGCGGGCGAAATGATGTCGGCAACTGCGGCCATAGTGACAACCATTAATCCGCCACCACCCAAACCTTGTAATGCACGCGTCCAGATCAGCTGCGTCATATTTTGCGCTAACCCACACAACATTGAGCCAATCAAAAACAGCACGATTGAGATTTGCAGCATCTTTTTGCGACCAAACAGATCGCCGAACTTGCCGTAAAGCGGCACCGCAATGGTTGAAGATAACGTATAAGCCGTCACGATCCATGTCAGCTTATCGAGGCCGCCAAATTCACCCACAATGGTGGGCAATGCTGTTGAAACAATGGTTTGATCCAGCGCCGACAGCAACATCACCAGCATCAGGGCCGCAATCAGCAAGCCGACCGACTGTGTTTGAGGTTGTTGCTTAACCGATTGATGAATCAGCGTTTTTGACTCCATAACTTCACCGCTTGTAATTAATTAAATGCACGTTTAATATCGACCATAATGTTTCTCCCGTCAATGGTTCACGAATAATGTCCGCAAAAAACACAGGTTCACTCTCTACGGCAGCGCAAGCGAAAGAGCGTCGTCCCGGACGTCCGCGCGGTGGCGCCATCAATGCCGAGCAGCGCGAACATTTACTGACTATCGCGCTGACGTTATTTGCAGAAAAAGGCATTGCCGAGACGTCGTTGAATGCCATTGCCCGTAAAGCAGAAGTCAGCGCCGCGATGCTGACTTACTACTTTCAGTCACGAGAATCGTTGCTGGATATCATTATTGCCGAGCGCTTTTTGCCGCTTCGCCATGATATTGCTGCCATATTCGATCAACATGCCGACGATCCTCGCACCGCCCTGACGTTGATCTTAGAGAAGATGATTGAAACTGCAGAGAAGCATGTCTGGTTCGCACCGTTGTGGATGCAAGAAATGGCCTCGGGAGAATCGGTTTTTCGTCAGCGACTAAAGGCGAAACATGGCGATAACGAACGGCAAAAAGCGGTCGCTATCATTCAGAAATGGCAACAAGAGGGCAAACTCAATGCCGATCTTGAACCGGCGCTGTTAATGAGTTCGCTGATAAGCCTGATTTTGGTACCGTTGGTGCAACTCAGAACAACCGGCGCACATCCCGGTTTTAGCGGCGCAGATGTTTTGCGACATGCCACCGCAATGATCTCAAACGGTTTTCTGAATGGTCGATAAACGGCTTAAATCAGGCCGTGCATCAGGTACTGGCACGCACGATCAATTGCCAATCCATCAACACTCGCTCGGCGGGCGATTCAGGATCGTCGATTTTTTGCAGTAACAGTGAAAACGCTTTACGGCCAATATCACGCGAAGGTTGTGCGATGGTGGTTAGCGGTGGCGAAACCATTTCTGCCAATTCGGTGCCGTCAAATCCGGCGACGGCAATGTCTTGCGGCACGCGTAAACCGGCCTGTTGAATGGCGGATATCGCACCCGCCGCGAGCGTATCCGACACCGCAAATACCGCATCGGGCCGCTTCTCAGCCGCCAGTAATGTTTCCATGGCGTGTTTACCGGCGCTAAAACTCAACGCGCTGGCATAGGCAATCGCCTGCCATTCGAGCTGATGCTGCTGGAGTTCAGTTTGATAACCCTGCTGACGCAGCTGAGCATATTTATAGCTGAGATCGTGATTGATCAATGCGATGCGCTGACGACGGTTCTGAGCCAGGTAGCGTACAACCTGTTGTGACGCTTCTCTGTCATTGATACCGACACAGGAGATAGCGCCCGCGTCAGCATATTCAGCGCACTGAACCCAGGGTGTAGTGCCGATCAGATGCGCTAATTCCGGCAATTTGCTAAACGCATCCATGGTGATAATGCCATCAACGATTTTGCCGGCCAGCAGTTGCAAACTGGATCGCGAACGTTCGATATCCGAGCCGGAATTACACAGCAGAATGCGATAACCCTTTTTCTCGGCCTGGGCTTCGATCCCTTTCACCACTTCAGCGCAAAATGGATTAGAAATATCAGATACCATCACCAAAATCATTGAGCTACGCGCGGTGCGCAGTTGGCGTGCCAGCAGATTAGGCTGGTAGTTGCTTTCTTTAATGGCCCGTAAAACTTTGGCGCGGTTTGCTTCCTTCACGCTATCACTGTTATTAAGCACCCGAGAGACGGTGGCAACTGACACGCCCGCCAGCTGGGCGATTTTTTGAATCGACATGAAGCAACAGATCCCGCAACAACATTGATGGCATGCAGGCTACCATAAATTACCGCTAAGCAATAAGTTAGCACCGCCATGCCTGAAGGCTTAAACCTTAACCCAGCGCTGCTGTTGATGACTTTTGACAATGGCGTCAACCACGGACATCACCTGCGCGCCATCATAAAAAGTCGCGAACGTCGCCTTGTCACGCGTGGGTGGTGCGCTCTGCGCCACGGCCAGATAAAACTGCTGCATCATATTGCGGAAGGCATCAGGCCAACCTTCAATGTGCCCGCCGGGGAAACGCGCACGTGCAGCAATATCAGCGTTCAGTAGTGAAGGATCGTCAGATAAAAGCTGATTAGCCTGATGACGATGACCGATCCACAATTGCTGAGGCGTTTCTTGGTCCCACGCCAGCGATGCCGCGCTGCCGTTTACCTCAAAACTGAGACGATTTTTTCGTCCCGCCGAAACCTGCGACACGTTAAAGCTGCCTTTGCTGCCATCTTCAAAGCGAAACAGCACAAACCCCATATCTTCGGTGGTGACGTCGTGAGTGTGATACTGCACATCGTCCTGCTTGCCGCTGAAGGTTGATGCGCTATTGACGCTGGCCTTGCGCTTCGGCCAGACAATAGCGAGATCGGCCATCACTTCGACAATTTTTTTGCCCGTGACAAACTGAACCGTGTCGCACCAGTGTGAACCGATATCTGCTACGGCACGTGACGCGCCGCCCTTTGCTGCATCAACACGCCAGTTGAAGTCCGTTTCCTCCAGCATCCAATCTTGCAAGTAGCTGCCTTGCGCTGAAAATAGCCGGCCCAGCTCACCGTGGCGCATCATGCTGGCAGCCTGTTGCACCAGCGCAAACTGGCGATACACAAAACTGACGCCATGCACCACGCCCGCTTGCTCTGCAAGGTCAATCAGCTCATGCGCTTCATCCACCGTCATGCACAACGGTTTTTCGGAGAAGAGATGCTTACCGGCGCGTAATACCTGGCGATTAATTGCAGCATGCAAATGATTCGGCGTGCAGTTATGCACCGCCTCTAATCCCGCATGATTGAGAAATGCGCTTACCTCGCTGTACGCATGCGGCACATTCAATTGCTCTGCGTGCTTCAGCGCAGCAGGCTGGCTGGAATCACAAATCGCCACAACCTCGACGTTTCCTAAGCGACGTAACGCTTCAATGTGCGCCGGGCCAATAAAACCGGTGCCAATAATGCCTACTTTGATCATTTCAGGCCCCTTTATCCAAACCCAGTTGCGCACGCACACTCTCGCGCTGATCGCCCTGTGCGGCAAAATCATCAAAGGCGCGCCCGGCAACGGGAATAATGTGTTTTCGGATAAACTCAGCGCCTTCACGTGCGCCAGTGTCGGCATCTTTCAGGCAGCATTCCCATTCAAGCACGGCCCAACCGTCGTAATCGTATTGCGCCAATTTGCTAAAAATGGCGTTGAAATTAATCTGTCCGTCGCCCGGTGAACGAAAGCGCCCTGCACGATCAATCCAGCGCTGATAACCGCCATATACACCGCTGCGCCCATTAGTTACATATTCAGCGTCCTTCACGTGAAAAGCTTTAATACGTGAATGATAAATATCAATAAACTGTAAATAATCAATATGTTGAAGATGCAAATGGCTGGGATCAAACAGGATATTACAGCGCGGATGATTCTTCAGCAGCGCCAGAAAGCGTTCAAAGGTCACGCCGTCATGTAAATCTTCGCCGGGATGAATTTCATAACAAACATCTACGCCGTGACGATCGTACTCGTCTAAAACCGGTCCCCAGCGGCGCGCCAGCTCTGCGAAAGCTTCACTGAGTAACTGTGGATTATGCGGCGGCCAGGGATATAAATAGGGCCACGCCAGCGATCCCGAAAAGGTCGCATGCGACTGCAAGCCCAAATTAGCTGACGCTGCTGCCGCCAGCTTTACCGTTTTAATTGCCCATTCGGTGCGCCGCGTATTGTTGCCGCGCACTTCCGCCGGGGCGAACCCGTCAAACGCAATATCGTGAGCCGGATGAACCGCAATCAACTGCCCTTCCAGATGCGTGGATAATTCGCTGATCACCAAACCGTGCTGTGCCAGCAATCCGCTGACTTCATCACAATAGGTTTGGCTCGACGCCGCTTTTTCCAGGTCAAAAATAGAGGGGTGATTGCAGGGAATTTGCAGCGCCTTATAACCCAGCGCTGCAGCCCACTGCGCCAACCCGTCCAGTGAATTGTAAGGCGCCTGCTGGCCAATAAATTGTGATAAGAAAATAGCGGGTCCTTTTAACGTTTTCACGTACACCTCCAGTTTGAAAATTCTTAATCCCGATATTTAAAAGAGAAGAAGAAAATAACGGTGATTACCGCTGCCGCAACGGCAGGGATCCACCAAAACAGTGCCCAATTTTGCGCAGAGACTTGCCCCGCAACCAAATTGTTATAGAGCGCGCCGGAAATTTGTGAACCGAGCAACATACCAATACCGTAGGTGAACATCACCACCATGCTTTGAGCCTGACCTTTCACTTTGTCACCCGCGATGCGGTCGGTATAAATGAAGCCCACCACAAAGAAGAAGTCGTAGCAGACGCCATGCAGCAGGATGCCAAGATAAATCAGCAGACGTCCTTCTTCGCCCATGCCCATGGCAAACAGCGCATAACGCACGAACCAGGCAAACATCCCAATCAGCAACATGTATTTGACGCCAAGGCGGCGGAACAGCAGCGGGATCACCAGCATAAAGAAGATTTCAGACATCTGACCAAACGACATCAGGGTGCTGACGTTTTCAACACCTGCATCCGCCAGCCATGAAGCGGTAAAGGCGTAATAGGTGCCGAGAGGAATTGAGATCAAGGTGGCGCACAGCGCAAATACAAAGAAGTGGCGGGTTTTCAACAGCGCGAAGGCATCGGCGCAAAACAGGTCGCGCACCTTAAGCGGCAAGCCTTTGGCGGGCGCGGGTGTGTGCGGCAATGTCAGGCTGTAAACCGCCAGAATCACCGAGCAAATCGCAGCCACCGAGAAGATGGATACGCTGGCTGAAATGCCCGTGACACCGATAAAAATGCCCGCCACGATCCAGCCAATGGTGCCAAAAACGCGTACAACCGGAAAACTTTTATCGCTGTTTGCCAGGCTGTGAAACGCAATGTTGTTGGTCAATGCCAGTGTGGGCATGTAGCACAGCGTATAACCAAAGAGTAAGGCGATCAGCAGTGAGCCGTTTTCAGCAATCAGCGCTTGAGGCACAAACCATAAGATCACCGCACCTGCCAGATGCATAACGGCGAGCACCTTTTGCGACGGAAAGAAGCGATCAACTAACATGCCCAGCACGAACGGCGACAGAATCGACGCAATTGGCCCGGCCGAAAATGCATCTCCAATCAGCAATGACATGTTGTGCTGCGTCATCACCAACCCGAGCGTAACGGACCAGCTTCCCCAGATAAAAAATTGCATAAACATCATTAGCGACAGACGCGGAATCAGCATCCGCTGGTGCACAGCTATGTTTTCAGTGTTTTGCGTGGTGGAGATCATGATGAACCTCGGCGGTTAAAGTAATCGATTACATTCCTGACCCGTAAAAAGTAATCGATTACAAAATAAGGTTCTCACGAGCTGATCACATTTTATACACACAGAAATTCTCGCTCTGGTTGGCGGCTATCGCTTACTGAAGAGAGCGAAAAAACCGCAGGAAAAGAGACATGCGCAGCGGGTTCAGTTCAGCGTAAACCTGGCGCAATCTCATCACGCTGTCATCCATTGGGATTACGCCAAAACGTATTTACATGCTGAGGCAGTTATCCCTGATAACGTACCGCTTCAATCAATTTGGCAAACGCGGCGGTATGTTGTTTCCGGCTGGGGTAATAAAGGTAATAACCTGTAAAAGGGTCGCACCAGTCATCTAACACACGCACTAAATCCCCTCGATCGACTAAATGGGTAATAGTGTCTTCCGGCACATAGGCCACACCCATTCCTGATAATGCGGCATCAATCCGGGAAGCCAGATTATTAAAAATGAGCTGACCTTCTACTTTTACGCGAATTTCTTTGCCCTGCTTATTAAATTCCCAACTGTAAATTCCACCGCGCGTTGGTAGACGCATATTAATACAGTTGTGATTTTGCAATTCATAAGGCGTTTCGGGTTTACCAAATTGCGCAAAATAAGCGGGCGATGCCACCACCGACATACGCCAGTCGGGACCAATACGTACCGCTACCATATCTTTTTCAACTTGCTCGCCTAATCTCACGCCCGCATCGAATCGTCCGCTGACAATATCAGTCAAGGTATTATCTACAGAAAATTCAATATTCACGTCAGGATAGGTTTGTAAAAACGGTTTAAGCAACGGCCACAAGGTGGACGATAATGCATGTTCGCCCGCCGTAATACGGATATTACCGGAGGTTTTGCCTAAATTATCCGACAAACTCACCAGCTCTTTTTCGATGTCGGCAAACAGCGGAGCAACGTTTTCGATTAACCGTTCTCCCGCTTCAGTCGGCGCAACGCTGCGTGTAGTGCGCGTCAATAACCGCGTATTCAATCTCTCTTCTAACGCGCGAATGGCGTGGCTAAGCGCCGATTGCGACACCCCTAACTTTGCTGCTGCGCGGGTAAAACTGCGCTCTTTCGCCACCATGACCAGGTAAATAAGGTCATTGAAATTTTCTTTTAACATGGTCGGTTCTCGTCGGTGGGGAAATGCACTGAATAAGCTGAATATATGCGCAAATCTCAATAATTTTTAAATTTTGCTTTGCCACAATGTGATGTAGACAGAGTTATAGCGGGCTTGACGCCTTGGCGCTTCACTTTTTGGAGCAGTATTGATGATCATCATTCATAACGCCTATCGTGTTTAGTGCTCTAATTTAGTGTGATTGTTAATGATACGATTTCGTTGAAGTTGGCTTTATCGATATCTTTTCATTCATCCTGATACATCGAGGTCATTATGAACACCATTAAAACTACGTTGCTTTTGCTTGCCACGCTGCTAACAATCAACAGCGCCCTGGCGGTAAATGTGACCAACGACGTTACGGGTAAAGAGAAAATTGGCGTGGTCTCCGCGCAAGGCGCTTATTCTCTCGACCGCTTAACTGAAAAACTCTCCGATAAAGCCGCCGCTGAAGGGGCTTCTTCAATGAAGATCATCTCCGCAGGCGGTGAAAATAAACTTTATGGCGTTGCTGAAATATACCGTTAATCCGCAAGGACGAAAGTACGTCAAAACAAGCCAGCGCTTCAAATAACAATATTGTCTGATTTATTAACTTCCCTTGTTTATGGCACGTTGTCATCGGCTTGTTGCGCCATTTCGCCCTTTTCCCTGCTTCTTTAAAATTCCTTGAGAGTAAGAAAATGGACAGACATGACATTATCATTCAAGACCTGGTGACATGGATTGATGACAACATAAAACAGCCTTTGAAAATTGATGACGTGGCTGCACGAGCAGGTTATTCAAAATGGCATCTACAGCGAATGTTTCATCGTATTACCCATAAAAGTCTCGGACATTATATTCGCGATAAAAAAATGGAACTGGCTGCTCATGATCTCATTGATGGTTCCGAAAGCGTTATCGATATATCAGTCAAATATGGCTACGACTCACAACAATCTTTCACGCGGACGTTTGCCAAAAAATATCATGTCCCACCTGCAACCTTCCGCCGTTTAAACGCCCACAACTTTGACGCGAACGTGTGGGTTTAATAATCAAACCAATCCTCTCTCCGGGAGATAATAAATGCCTGATAAAGTGGCGTTAAAGCCTCTGGCGATTTTATGTGCGCTTTTTATTTTAAATTTAACAGGGTGTGATGATTCAGCGAACAATAAGGCTTCATCGTCTGAGGCTCCAGAAGTTCAGGTGATGACGTTACAACCTCAATCTTTACCCATGAGCACCGATTTACCGGGCAGAACCTCAGCGTATCGCGTCTCTGAAGTGCGCCCGCAGGTTGCTGGGATTATTCTCAAACGCACCTTTGTTGAAGGCAGCGACGTTAATGCCGGTGATGTGCTGTATCAAATTGATCCGGCCCCCTTCAAAGCCACGTTTAACAATGCTAAAGCCGCGGTAGCGGAAGCAAAAGCCAATGCCCGCATTGCGCAAGCGACGCTGGATCGGTATCGCCCTTTATTGGGAACGCACTATATCAGCCGCCAGGATTACGACCAGGCCGCGGCAACGGCAGCGCAAACCCGCGCCGCGGTAGAAGCAGCGCAGGCTGCACTTGAAAGTGCCCGCATAAACTTATCGTGGAGCACACTCACTTCGCCAATCAGCGGCCGCGTAGGACGTTCGTCAGTAACCGAAGGCGCGTTAGTGCAGGCAAGTCAAGCCGATGCGCTCGCCACCGTGCAGCAACTGGATCCGCTTTATGTCGATGTCACGCAATCAAGCCAGGATTTTTTGCGGCTGCAACAAGAGTTGGCCTCCGGCAGGCTTCAACAGCAAGCAGGCAAAGCCAGAGTTACCGTCTTGCTGGCCGATGGCAGCACCTACCCTGAATCGGGCACGCTGGCCTTCTCGGATGTCACGGTCGATCAAACCACCGGTTCCATTACCCTGCGCGCGATTGTGCCTAACCCTCATCACAATTTGCTTCCCGGCATGTTTGTGCGTGTGCGACTGGAGGAAGGCGTGAATCCACACGCGTTATTGATCCCTCAGCGCGCCGTGACGCGCACGCCACATGGTGATCCCACAGCGATGGTGGTGACGTCTGATAACAAAGTGGAAGTTCGTACATTGAACCTGTCGCAAACGGTGGGTGATAACTGGTTGGTTGCCGGAGGAATAGCGCCCGGCGAACGTGTAATTACTTCTGGTGTACAGCGTGCCCAACCCGGCATGCAGGTAAAACCTGTTGATACGGCGCCCTCTTCACAACCTGCTTCTTAAACGCCTACTGAGAACATTGATTGATGTCTAATTTCTTTATTAACCGGCCAATATTTGCCTGGGTACTGGCAATTATCGTCATGCTGGCCGGGGCAATTTCGATCCTCAAGCTACCGATTGAGCAATATCCTGATGTTGCGCCAACGGCGGTGCAGATCCGTGCCACCTATCCTGGCGCAGATGCCACCACGTTGCAAAACAGCGTGACGCAGGTGATAGAGCAAAACATGAGCGGGCTGGATGGCTTGATGTATATGTCCTCCACCAGCGATTCATCCGGGACGTTGCAATTGACGCTCTCTTTTGAAAATGGCACTGATGCGGATATTGCCCAGGTGCAGGTTCAGAACAAATTACAGCTCGCTACGCCGCTGTTGCCGCAGGAAGTACAGCAACAAGGGATAACGGTGCGTAAATCATCCAGCGTATTCTTCCTTGTGCCGGGATTTGTCGATGAAAGCGGCCGCATGAGCATGGAAGATATTGCTGACTACGTCGCGGCTAATTTAAAGGATCCGCTCAGTCGTATTAACGGCGTAGGTGATACCACGCTGTTCGGTTCGCAATATGCGATGCGCATCTGGCTCGATCCCAACAAGCTGAACAACTTCCAGCTGACGCCGGTTGATGTCATTAACATGATCGAGACACAAAACGCGCAGGTTGCAGCTGGCCAGTTAGGCGGCGCGCCACCCGTAAAAGGCCAGCAGCTTAATGCCTCGATCATTGCGCAGACGCGTCTGACGTCACCGGAAGAGTTCGGCAATATTTTATTGAAAGTGAACAGCGATGGTTCGCAGGTGCGTTTGCATGATGTGGCGCGTATTGAACGTGGCGGCGAAAACTACCAGTTTGTGGTTAAAATCAACGGCAAGCCCGCGTCTGCATTGGGAATACAGCTGGCCAGCGGTGCTAATGCGCTGGATACTGCTAATGCGATACGCGCCAAAATTGAAGAGCTGAAACCCTTCTTCCCGCAAGGTTTGAAAGTGGTTTATCCCTACGACACCACGCCATTTATTAGCATTTCCATTCATGAAGTGGTGAAAACCCTGATTGAAGCCATTGTGCTGGTGTTTTTGGTGATGTACCTGTTTTTACAAAACTTCCGCGCCACGCTGATTCCTACCATTGCGGTGCCGGTGGTGCTGCTGGGCACTTTCGCCATCCTTAACGCCTTTGGCTATTCGATTAATACCTTAACCATGTTCGGCATGGTGCTGGCTATCGGCTTACTGGTAGACGATGCCATTGTGGTGGTTGAGAACGTCGAACGCGTCATGGCCGAGGAAGGGTTAAAACCCAAAGCGGCCACGCGTAAATCGATGGGGCAAATTCAGGGTGCACTGGTGGGCATTGCCATGGTGCTTTCCGCCGTATTTGTGCCGATGGCTTTCTTTGGCGGCAGCACCGGCGTGATTTATCGCCAGTTCTCCATCACCATCGTTTCTGCCATGGTTTTATCGGTGCTGGTTGCCCTGATCCTGACGCCAGCGCTGTGCGTCACCCTATTGAAACCGATCAAAGCGGGAACACACGGGCAGCATGGCGGCTTCTTCGGTTGGTTTAACCACACGTTCGATCAAAGTGCACATCATTACACTCATTCTGTCGCCCGGATGTTGCAGGGAACAGGTCGATACTTACTGATTTATGGCGTGTTAGTGGTGGGTATGGCGATGTTGTTTATGCGTTTACCTACTTCGTTTTTACCTTCTGAAGACCAAGGTGTGTTGGCGACTCAGGCCATTTTGCCTGCTGGCGCGACGCAGGAGCGAACTCAGGCGGTGCTGGATCAAGTCAATGATTACTACCTCAACAATGAAAAGAACAATGTCGAAAATGTGTTAACTGTGAACGGTTTTGGCTTTGCCGGTCGTGGGCAAAACGTCGGTATTGCCTTTATCGGCTTAAAAGATTGGGCCGATCGTCCCGGCGATGAAAACAAAGTTGATGGCATTGTCAGCCGTGCGGCACAGGCATTCAGCAAAATCATTGATGGTCAGGTGGTTGCGTTTAATCTGCCGCCTATTATCGCGTTGGGTAACGCCACCGGCTTTGATTTCGAACTGATCGATCAGGCGGGATTGGGTCATGCAAAACTCACTGAAGCGCGTAATAAGTTGCTGGAGCTGACGCGTCAGCATCCTGACCTCTTGACCGCGGTTCGCCCAAACGGTATGGAAGACAACCCGCAGTATAAGATCGACATTGATCAGGAAAAAGCCGCCGCGCTGGGCGTTTCGCTTTCCGACATCAACACGACATTGAGCAGCGCATGGGGCGGCAGCTACGTTAACGACTTTGTCGATAATGGACGCGTGAAAAAAGTCTATGTCATGAGTGACGCGCCTTATCGCATGATGCCAAAAGACCTCAACGACTGGTATGTGCGTGCCAGCAACGGCAAGATGGTCCCGTTTGCCAGCTTCTCGACGGCAAATTGGGTCTACGGCTCACCGCGCCTGGAACGCTTTAACGGCTTGCCTGCTGTGGAAATTCTAGGCCAACCTGCGCCAGGCAAAAGTTCTGGTGAAGCGATGGCGCTGATGGAACAGCTGGCGCAACAACTGCCAACCGGCATCGGTTACGACTGGACCGGGATGTCGTATCAGGAAAGGATGAGCGGTCAGCAAGCGCCCGCACTCTACGCGCTATCGTTGATCGTGGTTTTCCTTTGTCTTGCTGCGCTTTATGAAAGTTGGTCGATACCTTTCTCGGTGATGCTGGTGGTGCCATTGGGCGTTTTGGGTGCTTTAGTCGCCACGCTACTGCGCGGCTTAAGCAACGATGTTTATTTCGTGGTTGGCTTGCTGACAACCATTGGGCTTTCTGCCAAGAATGCCATTCTGATTGTGGAATTTGCTAAAGATCAGATGGAGAAAGAGGGAAAAGCGATTATTGAAGCCACGCTGGATGCGGTGCGGATGCGTTTACGCCCCATTCTGATGACCTCGCTGGCCTTTATTCTTGGGGTGCTGCCGCTGGCCTTGAGTTCAGGTGCAGGATCGGGTGCGCAAAATGCGGTGGGCACCGGCGTAATTGGCGGCATGGTAGCCGCTACGCTGCTGGCGATCTATTTCGTGCCGGTATTCTTTGTGGTCGTACGTAATCGCTTCGGCAGCAATCAACATGACGACGAAGATGATGAATAAGCGCTGAGTTTTGCATAATCAAAGCCAGTCATGATGATGGCTGGCTTATTTTTCGGCTTGATGTTTATGAGCCCGCGTTAAAGCGCAGGTGTTCCCATAGAGATTATTCTGCTTAACTCTTCTGAGGCTTCTGTAAAATGCTCTTAACTCTCTTTTCATTCTCAATACGCTTAGAAAATTAATGAAAATAAGTCATAGATGCATTCTCGTTTTCTCCTCTAATCTTCATAAAACGATTTTGCTAGAGTTAACGTCATCGCCACATTTCCCGCTTTAAGGAGAAACAGATGAAAATTATCGCCAACGGATCTCAACCATCACGCAAAGGCCCTGAAGACTATTTTACCGGCACCGTGCGCATTGATTCGCCTTTTCAGGCTACCGAACCCGCACGTGTCGGCGGCGCTACCGTGACTTTCGAGCCGGGTGCGCGCACTGCATGGCATACACATCCACTTGGACAAACGTTGATTGTGATCCATGGCCAAGGCTGGATTCAATGTGAAGGCGAAGAGATTCGCGTCATGAATCAGGGCGACATTGTCTGGATTCCAGAAGATGTTAAGCACTGGCACGGTGCGACGCCGGAAACCGCAATGACGCACATTGCCATCGCTGAGTCAGTAAACGGCAGCCCGGTTGACTGGATGGAAAAAGTCAGCGACGAGCAATACCGTAAATAAGCGGCTGTTGTTAGACAGCAATAAAAAAGCCTGTGTAATGCAGGCTTTTTAGTTAGCGTGTACTTACTTTCATCAAACCTTTGCCCCCTTCGCTCATTCACATCTTCACGTGATCAATGAGTGCGCGAAGTTTGGCTGCCAGATTCTTTCTGCTGGGAAAATAAAGATAAAAACCAGCAAAGGTGGGTAACCAGGCATCCAGTAACGTTACCAGCTCGCCCCGATCGATATAAGACCTGAACGTCTCTTCCATACCAAACGTGATACCGCCGCCCGCGCAGGCGGTGCGAATCATGACGCCCATATCATTGGTGGTGAGCTGCGGATTAACCGCCACGTCAAATTCACGCCCGTTCTCAGCAAATTCCCAGCGATAAGGCGATAATCCCGGCCCTTTACGCCAGCCAATACAGCGATGTTGAATCAATTCATTAGGATGTTGTGGCGTGCCATAGCGCGCCAGATAACAGGGTGCCGCGACAGTAACCTGCCGTTGCCGGGAAGAAACCGGCACGGCGATCATATCCTGCGCAATGATTTCCCCCAGCCGCACGCCAGCGTCATAGCCTTGCGCCACAATGTCGAATTCGTCGTCAGTGACAGTGATATCCAGTTCAACCTGCGGATAACGTTCAATAAACGATGCCAGTAATTCTCCGCCTATTATCCGCTCAGCAATGGAAGAGATCGCCAGACGCAGCTGTCCACGCGGTTCACCCGCCAGCTCGGTAATGTCAGAAACGGCGCGATTCAGTTGCAGCATGGCGGGTGCAACGTCGGCATAGAGTCGTTCGCCTGCTTCTGTGAGGCTAATACTGCGCGTTGTACGTCGCATCAATGAGACGTTTAGCCGATCTTCCAGTCGACGTAATGCCTGACTGATTGCCGGGCGCGTTACGCCAAGCCGCTCAGCAGCAACGCGGAAATTGCGCGTTTCGGCTACCGTAACAAACACATCCAGCGCATTTTTATCTAACTGCATTGGTTAGTTCCTGTTACCAGTCTATGAAGGAATAGGTGGCTTATCTTTATAGCTGAGAGCCTTTACGATCACTAGCGATATCTAAACAGGAGATGAATGATGAACAAAGTGATCTTAATAACTGGTGCATCAAGTGGAATTGGTGCAGGCATTGCCCGCGAACTGGCTGCTGCTGGCGCAACGCTCTTATTGGGCGCGCGTCGTGTAGATCGTCTGCAAACATTGGCCGAAGAACTGCGCTTTAATGGCGCAGACGTTGCCGTTCAGTCGCTTGACGTCACGCAACGTGAATCTGTACAACAATTTGCTCAAGTCGCGCTGGAAAAATGGGGACGCATTGATGTGATGATCAATAACGCAGGCATCATGCCGTTGTCGCCGATGGCATCACTTCACGTCGACGAGTGGGACCAGATGATCGATGTGAACATCAAAGGTGTGCTACACGGAATCGCTGCGGTATTGCCAACAATGCTGACGCACCAACGCGGGCATATCGTTAATATTGCCTCCATTGGCGCATTAGCGGTGTCGCCCACGGCGGCCGTCTATTGTGCGACAAAGTTTGCAGTGCGCGCCCTCTCCGATGGATTACGCCAGGAAAACAGCCAGCTACGTGTGACCTGCGTTCATCCGGGCGTGGTAGAAAGTGAATTGGCGAATACCATCACCGACCCGTCAGCCGCCGATGTGATGAAAAGCTACCGCGCAATAGCACTGCAGCCCGATGCGATTGGTCGTGCGGTGCGTTACGCGATTGAACAACCGGATGATGTTGATGTGAATGAGATCGTCGTTCGCCCTACTCGCGCGCCACACTAATCCACGCCCCGATGTTGCGGCATCGGGGCGTGGCTCTCTTCCTGACGCCTGCAGAAATACACCAAGATTTTACCCGCATTATTCGGCGTTACAGAACATCGCCAGTTTATTTCCGGCGGGATCGCGCAAATAGGCAACATAGAAATTGCTGCTATAGCGCTCACGAATGCCCGGATCACCCTCATCCGTTCCGCCTGCCATTAAACCCGCTGCATAGATCTCATCAACTAACTGACGCGTTTTAACACGAAACCCGGGCATCATGCCGTTGCCGGGTTCTGCTTTGCCGCCGTTGTAGGGTTTGCTGATAAACACCGCGCCGGGACCATTGTGTCGATCCGGTATATCGGGCAGCGAAAAGATGAGCTGCTCACCATCTACCTCTTTTTCATAACCCAGTGGCAGTAAAACAGCGGCGTAAAATTGCCCGGAAAGTTCAACATCATTGGCACCGATAAAAAGATAGCTAAGCATTGTGGCTCCTGTTTTTCACCGTTTAGAAAATCATTTTTACGCAATAAACCATCAAGGTTAAAAAAATTGTGTCGATAATTAAAATCCTGGTCCAACGTTCGTCGAGTTGCCATTTTGGATCGGTATAAAATTAACCCAATAATTACTAACAGGTTTTAACGCTACGCTTTCTTTAAAATTTGCTTTTATCCTGCGGGTATTGCGTAGGCAGGCTTTAAACGAAACGGAATAAAGATGACCCTGGCTTAAAAAGAGTAAACCGCCGGATGGAAAATGCGTCAGACACGTTCTAAAGTGCACCTGCTTATTCATGCCAGCTAAAAATAGAGATCTCGAGAACGACTATGCTGTCGACACTTATCTACAGAAGCCATCTGTCTGCAGGCGTATCGTTGGGTGCGTTAGCGCACACCATAGAAAAGTCCAGAATCAACAATGAGAAGATCCACGTTACCGGCATTTTGCTGTTTGACGGCGCGCATTTTTTTCAGGTTTTGGAAGGGCCTGATGCGAGTGTAAGCGCTGTTTATGAACGTATCTGCCATGACAAGCGGCACAACAATTTGGTTGAGTTGATGCGCGACTACGCACCCGCCCGGCGTTTTGGCCACCTCGGCATGGAGCTTTTTGACCTGCGCCATTATGAAAAAAAACGGGTACTGCAAGCCGTGCTCGCTAAAGGAACGTCCCGCTTTAATTTGACTTATGATGACAGAGTGCTGAAATTCATTCGCACTTTTGTTGAAGATGATAATAAAAAACCCTTTATAAATACGGCTCATCTAGAAAACTGGGATCTTATTCAGCTTCCGGTCACGCCACGCAGAGAATATGACAATTTCCAGCCGGGTCAGAACTGCCAGTTTGCCTTACAACCCATTGTTGATGTCGCTAATAAAAAAGTTATCTCTTTCGAAGCGCTTATTCGCAGTCCAGATGGCGGTTCACCGGTTGAGTATTTTTCTACACTGTCTAAAGATGCGCTTTATAAAGCTGATCTCGACTCAAAACGCTTTGCTTTTGCGCTGGCAAATAAAATGGGCATGGTTGATCAGACAATTTCAGTGAATCTCTTACCGATGTCTTTAGTGACAACAAAAAATGCGGTAGATATTTTACTCAGCGAGATCAAGGCCAGCGGACTGGTTCCTGAGCAAGTCGTAGTAGAGGTGACGGAGGATGAGGTCATCTCTCGTTTTGACGAATTTGATTTTGCTATCAAACAATTACGATCGGCTGGCATTGGTTTAGCCATTGATGACTTCGGCGCGGGTTTTGCCGGCCTTTCATTGCTGGCGAAATTTCAACCTGAAAAAGTTAAGATCGATCGCAATATTATCTATGATGTTCATAAAAGCGGGCCGAAACAAGCGATTGTTCAGGCAATAATAACCTGCTGTACGTTACTGGAAATTACGGTTATTGCGGAAGGTATTGAGAAATTAGAAGAGTGGTTATGGCTTGAAGCAGCGGGTATTCGTTATTACCAAGGTTTTTTATTTGCTCGCCCACAGCTTAATGGCGTTTCGCCGGTGAACTGGCCGATAATCAAAGATGAATAAACAACCTGTTTACCCTGCCATGTGATAAGTGGACACGCACATCAAGCAAAAGGTGTTAAACGCCAAACTTTCAACATTGTATAGTTGTCGGCGTTTATAACCGGAGAAAAAAATGAATCCCGTTTTTGATATTTTTACCAGCCATAAAAGTGAACGCAGCTTCACCGAACAATCCATTGATGAAGCTGCACTGGGCCGTATCGTCGCATCTGCCTATCGTGCGCCAACTTCCGTCAATTCACAGCAGGTTTCACTGGTTATCTCTCGCAAGGCGGAATCCCGTGAAAAAATCGCCGCTATCGCAGGCGGTCAACCCTGGATTGCCAAGGCGCCGGTCTTTATTACTTTTGTGTTGGATATGCACAAGTCTGGCCAGGCGATGGCCGCCATCGATAAACAGCAAATTGCTCAGCAAAGTATCGAAAGCATCGTTTCAGGCGCCACTGACGTCGGCATCGCGTTAGGGGCGGTTATGGCAGCGGCTCGCGCGGAAGGATTAGGCATTGTGCCCATCGGCGGCATTCGCCGTGATCCAGAAGCGATGATCGATCTGCTTAAACTCCCGGCTCATACTTTCCCGGTGGTGGGTGTCGTGATTGGGCATGTTGATGTTCCAGCGCATCAGAAACCGCGCCTGCCTGTTGCCACTTTCCGTCATGAAGAAACTTACCAATCTGCTGATTTAGAACAGCACATCTCAGACTACAATCAGGAAATGGTTGCACACTGGCAGAACATTGGACGCAACGACGGCGAAAGCTGGAGCGAAAGCGTCAGCGGTTACTACCAGAACATTTACTTCCCGAAAGTCTTATCCGCGCTGCTGAAACAAGGTTTTGGCAACGATAAATAATCGTCACTTTTCCCACTACGCGACTTTGTCGTGGTGGGAATTGCCCTTCCCCCTCTCGTTTGCTGCCTCTTTCAACGCCATAACACGAATTTGCATCACGCCACCCCTTTATCAGCTGAGCGACATTGTTGTATTAATGGCATTCAGGATTGCGCTTTACTGCCGACTCAGCCATTAAGGGATCATAAATAATGAAAATTGTTATTCCACTCTATCAAGGCGTCACGCAACTCGACTTTACCGGACCTCATCAATTTTTTAGCCGTCTACCCGAGACAGAAGTCATTACTGCCTCGCTGGGAGGCGAGCCGATTAAGGCTGATAACCTGGTGTTCAGTGAACTGCAGGATCTGAGCCAGATTGAATCCTGCGATTTGCTGTGTGTACCCGGCGGCGGCGGCTGTTTGCTGGCGATATCGAACAGCGACTATATGTCGCATATACAGCGTCTCGCTCAACAGGCTCGCTATATTACCTCGGTCTGCACCGGCGCATTGATTCTCGGCGCGGCGGGTTTGCTGGAAAATAAGCGGGCTGCCACCCATTGGGCCTGGCGTGAAAAGTTAGCCTGTTTTGGTGCAATTCCTGATGATGCGCGGGTGGTTAAGGATGGCAATGTTATTACTGGCGGCGGCGTAACAGCGGGAATTGATTTTGCGCTGGTGGTTATCGCTGAGATTTATGGTGAGGAAACGGCACAACGTATTCAGTTGGGTCTGGAATATGCGCCAGCACCGCCCTTTAATGCGGGACGACCAGAAACAGCGCCTGCTGAAGTTGCGGCTTCTATGCAACAACGGATGACAGAATCGAACCTTGAGCGCTGTTCCGATCCCCGATTACCTGCAGCGCTGCGCGATCGCTTATTAGGCCGCTAAGCGAAAGGGTTAAGGCGCTGCCGCTGTGGAGCCCCCGGCTAAAGCGTTGTTATCTTAAAGAACAGCGCTTTTCATCGCGACAAATTGATGACCATGTCAGTGCATTTTAAGTGGGCTTGCGCCAGCCTGGAATAATAATGGCCTTCCTGCACAGCAACGAATCCGTGCTGCTCATAAAAAGAGACCGCATTGGGGGTGGATGAAAGAGTGAGATGCGATATTTGACGCTTCCTCGCCTCAACTTTGATCGCATTGATGATCAGGCTAGCCAGACCTTTGCCGGCGTAGTGCGGAAGCGTGAATATTGCCTCAACGCTATTGCTCGCAAGGTCAAGAAAACCCGTAGCCACAGGTGAACCTTCGACGCCATCTATCACAAAAAACGGATTGGCTGAAATCACCGATCTGAAGCTGGCAGGCATAGCGTCTGGCGTCCAGGCCGTTACAATGGCAGCGTCATAAACTTCTGCGCAGCCACGGCGAATGGCCAGATTTCTGATCTTCCAGAGAATTTCTGCTTCATTAGGGGATGCCCGCCTCACTTTCACAGCACTTTCCTTTCAAGATGTATACGCATGAATTCTGTTGGCTCAGTAAACCATTAAAGCGAATCAAAATGCCACCGCAGAGAAAGAGCCGCTGGATTACCGCCTCTTTCTCCGACATTCACTCAACCTGTTTCTGACTTCTATAATCAATCTCAGCAAATAGATGAGGGCGTCTCAATGATCAAAGTATGCGCGACATGCGGTACATCTTATGAAGAGCAAGCAGTGAAAATAGAACGCTGCAAAATATGTGATGATGAGCGTCAGTATGTGCCCGCTACCGGACAAAAATGGGTACCGTTATCAGCCCTGCAAGAGAGTCATTCGAATAAATGGCAGTCACATGCAGAGAATTTATTGAGTATTAAAACTGTGCCCAATTTCGCTATTAATCAGCGAGCTTTTTTACTGAGAGCACCAGAGGGAAATGTGTTGTGGGATTGCATCGCGAACCTTGATCAGGCCACTAAAGCGCTGGTGGATTCGCTGGGCGGAATCAGCGCCATTGCCATTTCCCATCCTCATTACTACACCACCATGCAAGAGTGGGCAGAGGCGTTTAACGCCCCCATCTACCTCCACGCCAATGACAGTGAATGGATCATGCGTAACAGTGCTTTCATACGTCTTTGGCAAGGCAATGAACTGGAACTGATGCCCTCTGTAAAACTCCTACGTCTGGGAGGACACTTTGCCGGCGGCTGCGTGCTTCACTGGAACAGCGGCGATGGTATTCTGCTTGCGGGCGACATTGTTCAGGTCACGCCCGGCGCGGATGCCGTCTCGTTTATGTGGAGCTACCCCAATATGCTTCCGCTGCCCGCAGCAGTGGTGAGTGAAATGACACGCCGCCTTTCTGGCATCCACTTCAACCAACTTTATGGAGCATTTGAAGGGCAAGACATTCACGACAGTGCACACGATATTGTGCTGCGCTCAGGTGAAAAATATATTGCCTGTCTTCAGTAACCTGCCTTTAAGATAGCGTTAACGCAGCACGAAATATCTGGCATAAGGAAAATGCATGCACCTTGATGACATAAGCTCAAACAGATTGCTCTATCGCCGCCTTACTCTTGATGACTGGCCGTTCTTTTTAGCGCTGAATCAGGACAGGTCGGTGATGAAATATATTTCAGACCCGCGCAGTGAAGATGAGATTAGAGAACATGCCTTTGATTGCCGAATAGCGGAGTGGCAAAAAGGGTGTGATCATTGGCTTTGCCTGTTGATGCATGAAAAACCGTCAGGTTTGCCCGTTGGCGCAACAGGTTTTATTGATCGTGGTGAAGGCATTGCTGAAGTCGGTTTTGTCCTTTCCGCCGCGTTTCAGGGAAAAGGCTATGGCATTGAATCTCTACAGGCCCTGATTGAATTTTCTTTCAAGCAGCATGACTTCAGAAAGCTGGTTGCCACCGTAACGGCAGGCAATGAAGCATCAAAAAGAACCTTAATAAAGGCAGGATTTCTCCAAGAAGGCACTTTGCGGCGCAACTATTATCTTGACGGAAAGTGGCAGGATGACTGGATATTTGGGCTGCTAAGGGAAGAGTATTTGGCTGAACACGAAAAGTAATCTGAAGCGTGTACGCTGTTGATTTAAAAACATTTATTGCATATGCATCAACCAACACCATCACCTCACTGTTTTGAAGAAAAACAGTGAGGCAGACGCTGAATAATGTAGAACGGAATAAACGATAACATTCACGAAATATATAAAATTTCATTTAAAGAAACAAAAAGTAATAACACAATGAAAATAACTCGCTGTATAAAAATGCGATCGTTACGCAGGGTTTAAATTAATTTTCGCGCTACGCTTGCAGGCTTTTAAAGCTTGTCTATTATTAAGTCTGTACGACGCGCATGACCGAGTTAATACGGTTATGCAATATAAACTCTTGAGGAGAACATAATATGACTCAGCACAGAGGCGGATCAGGTAACTTTGCAGACGACCGTGAAAAAGCAAGCTCAGCCGGTAAGAAAGGCGGACAGCATAGCGGCGGCAATTTTAAAAATGACCGTGAAAAAGCGTCCGACGCAGGGAAGAAAGGCGGGCAAACCAGCCGCCGCAGTTAATAAGCCATGAATCATCTCGCTTATTATTAGAGGCAAAGGATTGCCTCACTCTTTGCTTGTTTTACTGAATAGATGACTTTTTATTGAATAGATAAATCCCTCCGCTAACTGATTGAATACTCATGACTACTTACATAATCAATGTCGCCGCCTCTCACGAGAGTACAGCGCCTAACCTGTCTACGAATGATTCATTATTGAAAGAAATTCACGCATTCTGATCATCTGCAATTACCTCCCGTTACACAACGATCTTAAATATTTCTCTATTAAAAACGGCTCTTCTGGTCTGTCAATCTCTCTTCCCTGCATGCTACTCCTCCGGCAGAAAATATTTCCCTCTCCTTTATTTCCGATTAATTTTAGCAGCACTCAATAAAGATGGTTTAAAGAGCAGTTACACCCTGTCATGGCGAAGTTATATTTATCGATCACACTTTGGCGGCAACCAGAGTTCTGAGGCAGGAAAACCGGACAGCTACATTTCGTTATTAATTAAAAAAGATATGCTCCGTGTTGATATTAACCCAATCAATGGAAGCTGAGCGTGGGTGACGCCTTTTTGGCAAACAGTGATTAATTTTGAGGTACTGAACGTGGATTACTCTGGATGGAACAAATTCGAGCTGGCAAGCGATCCTGATCTACGTTGAGTCATTCAACAAAAAAGGCTTTCTGAAATAGTCAGAAAGCCTTTTTATCAATACAACATCAATACAACTTTTTGCCGGCCGTTTGCAACGTTATTGCGATAGCGCTGGAAGCAATGATCATCAGAGAAACACCCAATACAATCATGGCATTGAAGCCAAACGACTTGAATAAAAGCAGCCCGACAATACAACCTGACAAAAATGAAAATATCGTCGTCAAATGCGTGTGCAATTGCTTCTGATAAAAACGACGATTGCTGGCATCTTCTCGCGAAATAAATGAAGTCAAATAGGAACCAAAAGCAATCCCGGCATCGGTTAAGGTTCCGGTAACGTGCGTTGAACGTACACGGCCATTTGAAAGTTGGGTTGAGGTTGAGTTGTGCACCCCCATCAAGAACCCCAATAGCACCAGTACTTCGCCGTTATAACTCGGCGAGTAGAATACGGTTTCAAAAACCGAGGCAGCAGTTAATGCCATTCCTTCAAAAAGAATAATCAGGCAATAAATGGTCCGCATTTTTCGCTGCTGCCCAGCAAACACAGCGAAGCGTGCCGTTGTACAACCAATGACAAACGCAGTTATCAGTACCGCTAAAAAAAGCAGGCTATGAAGATCTGAAGTAGAGACCTCAGACGAAATTTGTGAAGCGTTCCCCGTCATGTGTGAAGGAAAAAAACCAAAGGCACCGAGCGCCATTGCATTTAATATTCCCGCCGCCGTCGCCAGCACCAAAGCCAAATAGCGATCTTCAGTGTGCGATCTTACGCGCTTCTTTTTTATTAGCACATTATTCCCCGATAAGATTTTTGCGATGAAAAGGAAACAACTAATGTGTTGTAAGCATAATAAAGAATACAACCTTATGCGCAATGTGCTTGCTATTACAGAATACTCTTACTCTTTAACTATTTGATTTAGTAGTTATTTTAAATTTCATTCAGCTTACTTGTAGAAGTGTAAATATTCTACGCCCTTTTCTCATCCGCGTGCGTTTATGTGTAGAAAGTTATTTAAGTAGCGGCTAAGTTTAGAAACTAAATAAAGTGTCAAATAACAGCTTCCCACTTAGCCATTAATTCACCATCAACTCTCTGAGTCGTGCAAGAAGCCACTGAAGGGCAGGATCGTTGTCGCGCCGTTTGTGCCATAGCAAAGAAAGCGGAATATCTGGGCTTTGTACCGCGACGTCACTGCCCACTAAACCGAAGGGTATCCATTCCGCCGCTAATCCATCAGGAACGGTGGCCAAGGCAGGCATCTGTGTAAGAATTAACGGTAGCGCAGAAAAGTGTGATGAGACATAACGCACCCGCCGCTGTAAGCCTTTCAGCGCCAGTTGTTGATCAATGGCGCTGTGGCTTGCGCCACGATACGAAACCCACAGGTGTTCATGGTCAGTAAAGGCTTGCAGTGAAAGAGGCGCTGTACGTGCCCTCAAATTTTTCTGTACGCGACTTACCGGCTAATCCACGATAAACAGCCTGGCACCAACAGACGTAGATGAACGGTGCGCCTCAGCATTATCAGCAACCTGATAACTGGTTCCTGGCGTCAATACAAACGTGCGGCCATCTTCCAGTTCAGTGTGTAGTTCGCCCTCAAGGCAAAAAAGAATATGACCTTTTACACACCAGTGATCGGCCAGATAACCCGGCGAATACTCCACGATGCGCACGCGAATATCATTAAAACGTTGGGTTCGCCATAAGGCGCTGCCCTTTTCACCCGGATGCACCTCAGCTTCAATTTCATTCCAGTTTGTGGTCCCAAACGGCAGGTTCTCAATTTTCATCCGTGTTCCTTATTTGGTTAGCTGCACCTGCTTATCGATTTTTGAACGGCGTGCATGAACGTTCATCCGATCAGCACCTCAGACTACACGAGTTATTAAGAAAAAGGTTCTGAATCGACTTTACAGAAAAGCCCCTTAAATTTTCCCTAACCAAGGCGCGCGTTAAGCAGCAGTTTGAAATCGATATCACCAGCTGGAGAAGGGTCAGACTAATAATGTGCCAGCAATATGCACCTTCTAAATCTCTTTTTTTGCATTCTAAAAAGCGAGCAACTGCCCGGCGAATGAGGATGATAGCGTACTTACTTGCAATGAATAATGAACACATCCCACGTCAATCTGACGTTTACTAACCTGGCCTTGGTACCTTTATTGCTTTTCAGCAGGCTCCTGTAACCCGCCTAACTTAATCAGCAGGCGTTTTAAGTCAGCAATATCCTGCACGTCCAGCCCTGCGGTCATCAACTTCTCGGCATTTTTTGCCTGCTCGATCATCCGCTCCATCATCATTTTGCCCTCTTCAGTCATTGTAACCAGCTTTCGACGACGATTAGCAGGATCAATCACCACGCTCAATAGCCCACCTTTAGACATGCGTTCAATCACGTATGTCCCGGTCGCTTTACCGAAACCGGCGCGGTGTCCCAACGTCTGCTGATCGCAGGTTGTCTCTTCTGCCAGCACAACCAGGATAGCGTACTGCAAGGCTGACAAGCCGGTATCGACGCTTTGGTTCCAGCACGTCGAAGAGTGTTGCCCCGCGCGACGCACCAGATGCATTAATGAGGTATCGCCGTGTGGCCACCGCGGAGCAGCGAGGATTAAGTCAGGATTATTAGGCATTGACTAACGTGACTCCAAAAGCAGTAAATTACAGTTCGAACTGATACAGTTTTTACCGAAACTATAGGGTGGAGCGTGTTTCCAAAATAATGCGCATGGATAAGCATCTCAGGCGCTGCAATTGGCGTTCAGGTTCGCTTCGCGCTGAAACATGTGGATGTTCAAATGCATCTGATCATCTCAAAATGGGCACACGCAACGATTTATAGGGAAACACCCTAAAGTGTACAAGACGTTGCCGCCCTCGCCTCTAAGAATGCCTGCGGCGGCACGCATGTAAATTCCATATGTGATCCAGGCAGCATTGCCTGCGTCGATGAACGCAGCGCGATACGTGAGCCGTTTCAAAACGTGCGGGATATCGTATGTGGGGGGCGACCACAACCGCAAAACAGTTGCTCGCGCTGCACCGGCTCATCAAGAGCTGAAGCGGTTACAAACGGATGAGTAAGCAATGAAATGCCCGCCCGGATAGGGTGGCTTTTGGCCGCTGAGATCAAAGCCTGAATCACCGCATCCTGCGCATGAACACGCGTGGTATCAAAAAGCGGCACGCTGGCGTCGGTTGCATCCACCAACAAGGTGATTTCAGTACATACCAGGATGATCGCTTATGCGCCCTGCTCCACCAGCTGTTGCATGATCTGGCGATGTCGGCTGCGCGATCCAAGTTCAATCACGCCCAGGAACAGTTCCTGATAAATTACCTCATGCAGCAAAGTGCGGTCAGCGGCACTAGCACAATGAAATCCGCGCCGGTTCTTATTCTGGCGGCAGCGCAGCAAGGATCCTTTTGGCGCCTTTTTCATCCAGCGGGTAATCATAGAATCGCTGATAGAAAGTTTGTGTGGCTTGAACAAGATTGAGGCCAGAAAAGAGCTCAGGATGCAGTATCTTCGCTGCCCACTGAATTTGCAGCGCCGCTTCGGTGCCATAACGATCCCACGGAAAAACACCGGCTGGATTTTGCAAGACCTGATGCTGTTTCACGGCTTTTAAACTCGCAAACAGCGATGCGTAGTCGGACTTCGCCCAATTTCCTGCGCCCTGACCAATGATGATCACATCAGGATCCCAGTGAATGACCTCCTCTGGCGACACCTCTTTCATGTTTCCTTTAATCTGCTCTGCGACATTTTGTCCACCCGCGAGTGTTATCCAGGTGTCGATCAACGTATCACGGCCATCCACTTTTAACGGATGTAAGGATTGGATATGCAGCACGCGCGGGCGTTGATGAGCATTAAGCCCCGCCGTCTTTTTACTAATGAACGCAATTTGCTGGTCCAGATAACGATTGTAATCTTGCGCACGCTGCATAGCTTGCTGAGTGCCCACCACTTCAGCAGTGGTCAGTAAAGAACGCTTCATGCTCGCAAAATCATCGAAATTCATCATCAGCGTGGCAATGCCAGCCTGCCGATACCCCTCCGCCTGCGGATCATTAGCAGGAACAAAAATCGCATCAACTTGACGGGCTACCAGCGCTTCGCTAGAGAAATCTTTGCCATGCACCTGAAGAGCCTGGTTGAGCGAAGGTTGAACAGTAAACATCCAGGGACGATCGTTGGGATGATTCACGGTCGCGACAATGCGATCGCCTGCACCTAATGTCATCAACAGTGAATGATGCGCATACCAGGCATCGGCGATCCGTTGGGCCGGTTTCATTACTTCAACTTTATTTCCAGCATCATCGCTCAATGTTTTACTCAAAACGTTAGTGCTTACTAACGTCATTGATAGCGTGAGGCCAAGTGTTAACAACGTCTTGTGAAACATAATTTTCCTGTCAAAAATCCAACTGCATTGAAACCTGCATCATGCGCGGTTCTCCAAGCTGGGCACTTGCGTAACCTGCTCCGCTATAACCGTTTAAACCGCCTGGGACAATATTGGTCCAGTAATGCCGATTGGTCAGGTTGGTGATGTCAAAACGGAAAGTGGTGGCCGTATTAAAGAGTTGAGTGTGGTAGGCCGCACCTGCATCGAGCGTGGTGTAACTGCCCACCCAACTCTCAT
Organism: Pantoea sp. MQR6; assembly: GCF_022761075.1. Taxonomy (NCBI): domain Bacteria; kingdom Pseudomonadati; phylum Pseudomonadota; class Gammaproteobacteria; order Enterobacterales; family Erwiniaceae; genus Pantoea; species Pantoea sp. MQR6. Next base: position 309,591 of record NZ_JAKYXB010000004.1, on the reverse strand, counting down.
TCGCGTTATCTGTAGCGCGTCGCCCTACGTAGTGAATGCCGCCATGAATATCTGAACCCACAAGCACCGGCAGATCCCACGCTGCAAACACGCTTGCGGCATACCTTGGCAGCCCGACAATCTGCTTGTTTTGCGTCGCCTCGCTGGCAGTACTGAGCAAACGAGGATCCAGCCAGGTCATGCCGCCATAAAGATGAACATTCTGCGTCACATCGCCATCGGCCATGAGCTCAATGCCGCGGTTGCGCTGTTCACCCGCCTGAGCGTAATTGCCGTCTTGCCCGGTATAAGCAAAAGGCCGTTTGATTTGGAATACCGCCGCCGTTAACAGCACGTCACCCAGCGCCAATTTGCTGCCTGCTTCGATTTGCTTGCTGCGATAAGGCGCAAGAATGTTACCGGCATTGTTGGCACCACTTGGTGCGGTATCGCCCTGCTGCAGGCTATCTGCATAAGAAACATACAAGGTGAGCGGATCGACAGGTTTAAACATCACACTGGCGGAACCGCTGAATCCGTTATCAGATGACTCGCTGGTGCGAGCACCCGTTTTAGCGTAGTTAGCAGAACTCAACAGGCTTTCACTTCCCGCCAGCAACAGACTCCATTGAGGATTAAAAGCGAGGTTATCACTGAGCAAAAAAGCATGCTGCGTTGCCGTCGCAGAGTGATAGCGCTGAGTAAAGTCGGGATAATCTGGTTCGCCAAAGGTGGCAGGATTAGCCAGTGAAGCACTTCCCAACGTCTGCGTTGCGCCATTCAGGGGATTCATATTTTTCCAGACGAATCCCCGTAATCCTGTTGAGATTTGATGGTGCAGCCAGCCGGTATCAACTTCGCCATTAAGGTTAGCCATATAGCTATTAATGGTGAAACGACTGGCGGTCGCCGACGAGGTTGTGGTGGTGTAATGACCTGCGTTATCGGTAAAGGTGTTTGTTACCCCAGTAGATTCGCGATCGGCGATTTGACGTAATACGCCAATTTCGCCCTGCCAGTTACCATCAAAATCATGCTTCAGATGTGCGCTGGCAGTCAGCGTATGATTATTATCGCCAGCATAGTATTGCCCAAGACCGGCGCGCTTTGGATCCGGCGCAGCAGGAAACGAAAGTCCGTTACCCAAAGCAAATTTTCCCGGTAAGCCTTTGTCATAAAAATGGTAATAGCTGAAGTTAGTTTCTAAGACGGTTTGATCGGAAAGATTAGCGTCAACAGCCAGGCTAAAAAGCTGACGCCGCTTTTTGCTTCCGCTTACATAGCCGTTGCCTTCATCATCCAGCATATTAAGACGATACCGCAGACGATCGTTATCATCCAACGGTCCGCTAAAATCCCCTGAAAGCAGCCGACTGGTGCCGGTTCCTGCGCCAACAGTGACCGAATGTTGCGGTAAATGTGTGCCGCGTTTCGCAACAAAATTAAATAATCCCGCAGGATTTGACGGGCCATAAAGCGATCCGGCCAACCCATTCAACACTTCAAGATGATCAAATTGCTCTGCGGCGTAATCAGTGGTGGAAACCACATTCAGCCCATCGATCATACTATTTTGCACCACACTTCCCTGCATACCCCGAGTTTGCGGTCGTGCGCCGTCACCCTGAACGGATGGCATATAGCGATAGAGATCGCTGACACTTTTGAGCTGTTGTTGCTTCATTAATGCAGGTGCCACGGTTTGAACCGACCAAGGCGTATTACGTACCTCTTGTTGACCAAGATTGCCTAATGTCGCCTTTTTATTGATCGGGGAATGCGTGTTGTCTGCGGCGGCGCTCACAACAAGCGTCTCATCGGGAGCGGATTGTTCGGCGTGCGCATGATGCAGAGCGGTGAATATTGTCAGGCTGAGCGTGCTCAAAGTATAAAAAGTTAGCGGTTTCATTATGTATTTATGCAAATGGTGATAAAAAAAGAGCGATCAAGTAATTACGGTAAGTAACTAATTTCGTTATTAAATTTATTATATAACGCTAAAAGGGTTTCATGCACCGCTATATTTAAAAATACATAACGAATAATGCGCCTTAGTGAGCGCGCTATACATTCAAATGCGGAATAGCAGGAGAGATGACGTTACTTATGCAGTTCAGCCACTGTCATAAAAAATGTTACCGGCTGCTGGTTCGCACTTGAATAGGCGTGGGGTTGGTCTGTTTTTGCAACAGCAGAACATCCATGCTGAATGTTCAGCACATCATCACCTAAATCAAGCTGTAAAATGCCCGCTTTAACGTGCAGCAATTCGAGCGTGCCAGGTGGATGACCGGCTGAACTAAACCGTTCGCCGGGGAACATTTCCCAGCGCCACAACTCAATCATATCGGGCCCGCTTGTGCCTGCCAGCAACTGCGCGGAGCCACCTTTTTCACCAGACCACAATGTTGGAATATCTTCTTTCTCAATTAAATAGGCATTGGGCGCATGCGTTACATTGACCAGATCTGCCACTGATAAACCCAAGGCAGCCGCAACTTTGCAGAGAATCGCGATACTGGGATTTGCCGCGCCTTTTTCTATTTCAACTAACATACCTTTGCTGACGCCTGCACGGCGCGACAGCTCATCCAGCGAGAGTTTTTGGCCTTTACGAAAGTTCTTGATGCTGAGGGAGACAGCCTGATTAACGCTGTTCATATCCGAACCCGCATCGGTCGTTATATTGACTTTTTTGGTCATTGGTCACTACTATGAGATAAATTAGTCACTGAGAGATTATCCAATGTTTAGCGTTTCCCCGTCAATCGACCCGGCTATTTCTGAGATCGCACCCGGTTTTAGGGCGCTTAGTGTGGTGCTGCAAGCGGCCCCACTCATCCATCCCGAGGTGGCGGAAAAAGCGCTGCGGCAGGCTTGTCTTGCAGCCAATAACGATGATTTCCCTTGGGCAGACGCCCACCTTTCCGCCTGGGCAGACGCGTTTAAACGGTTTGGTGCAAAACCCAAGCGCACACCTTGCTCTGCCGAAGCGCTACGTAAACGCGTATCACGCGATGGGAATCTGCCAGCTCTCGATCCGGTTGTGGATCTCTACAACGCGATCAGCATTAAATACGCGCTACCGGTCGGCGGCGAAAATTTCACTGCTTATACGAGCCAACCGCGCTTAAAGGTAGCTGATGGAACAGAACGTTTTGATACCGTAAAGGAAGGAGAGATCATATTTGAATCTCCTGAAGCGGGTGAAGTTATCTGGTGTGATGATAAAGGTGTAACGTGTCGCCGTTGGAACTGGCGTCAGGGTGTGAGAACCCGGCTTGATGCACATGCGCAGCAGATGTGGTTTATTTTAGAAAGTTTGCCTGCCATGCCGCTTGAAGCCCTGCATCGCGCAGGCGATGAATTGATCCATGGACTGGAACAGATGATGCCCGGTGTGCAGATCAATAAACAGTTGATTGGATTCGATATCGTCTAATCAGGAGCAACCTATGTTTACCGGTATGAGCGCGTTTCCTCTCACGCCTCTCAATGAATCAAAGATTGATGAGCATGCTTACCTTAAAATAATTACGCGTTTAGTCGATGCAAAAGTTGATTCTATTTGCGTGCAAGGATCGACGGGAAGTTATGCCTATCTTACGCTGAAAGAGCGAGCACATTTGCTCAGGCTTGCCGTTGAGGAGGCTAACGGGATACCGGTAATGACCAGCATTGGCGCGTTGCGCACGCGCGACGTTTTAATCGCTGCAGAAAATGCGCAAAAAATGGGGGCTTCTGCGCTGCTTTTAGCGCCTGTTTCTTACCAAAAACTCACGCTGGATGAAGTCTTTTCCCTGTACGAAACGGTTGCAGGAGAGATTTCAGTGCCGTTGTGTATTTATGAAAGTCCCGGCACCACCCATTTTGATTTCAGCCCCTCTCTCCTGCTCAATCTTGCACGGCTTCCCAATGTGGCTTCCATTAAATTATTGGGCGGTTATCCCGAAAGTGAAAATTACCTCAATCGCATTACGAATTTAAAAAACGCGTTACCCACGCATGTTTCTCTCGGCATCAGCGGTGATGTTTTTGCCGCCCCAAGCCTCAGCGCAGGGTGCCAGATCTGGTATTCGGTTATTGGCGGGCTTTTTCCACGCGTTGCGATGAAAATTGCCCATTTGGCGATAACAGGTAAGGGTGATGAAGCCGCGCAGCAAAGTGCGAAACTTGCGCCACTTTGGGCGCTGTTTCGCCAATACGGCAGTTTACGCGTTGTGGCTTCCGCTGCGGCTATGTTGGGTCTTGCCGAAAACGGCTGCTTACCTTTACCACTCAAAACACTGCATGGCGATGTCTGCAAGGAAATCAGCAATGTGATTGAAAGTGTGCAGTTGTCTTAATTAAATGACGCCCTAACGTAACGAAAAAAGGCTTATCCAACAGAGTTGCTTGTGGCAGGATATGCCCTCTTTTTGAAGCATCCTGCTCCTTTCCAAGTGGATGCGCGTTAGAGAGTGCAGTTATACATGGTCGTCTCAAAATTAAAAATTATCGTTCCCGCTTTGCTGGTTATTGCGCTTATCGGCTGGTGGTTCATGCCGCATTACAGCGCAGAAGATAAAGCCTATTACGTCTCTGTTTTTTGCGCGATTAATCATGAGGATGAAACAGTGTTCCTCAGCGATATGTCTGGCGTGATTGAAGGCAGTAATTCAGATTACGCACTGCAAAAAATCCATTTCAATGCTGATTTAGGCAAAAAAGTGGTGAAAATCTGGCAGACCTTATCTCCGCAAGACCAAGCCCGCGCGGCACAGGACAACATCACCTGCCAGCGCCTGCTCAATGAGTAATTTGCCCCTGAGAAACGGGCCATACCCCTAGACGCTGTATCGGATCGGTTATCGCAGCGACAGTGGTGTTTAAATATTTTCACCCGCCACATAACCGATGCGAAAGTTGTCCTCCCCCGCTAACGGTGCAGTGGATGAAAAATCAACGTTCAGTAATTGCCAGCGGCTCACATCCCAGCCTGAAACTGTTCCCGCCGGTTTAATGACCGAAAGATCGCTGTGAGGAAGCACGGCCTGTTTGCTTATCGCGACGAATGACGAAGCGCTGATGAGTGCGAGATCTTTCGGTGCCTCCAGCGCTGTCCAGGTCTCAATCTTTGGCCAACCAAAATCGCGGGCCAACGCAGCAAATCCGGGACTTTGTATAAAGCGATGCATCGATTCGGCATCTTGCCAGAGGTAAAGCGGTGCGTAACGATTTTCAGAGACGGCTAACTCAGCGTCTTGTTTTCGCGCAAACAAATAGGCTTTGAAAATAAGCCCACGAAAGCCCATTAGCCGAGCGCCATTTAGCGCAATACGTTGCTCAATGATTGTCATGTCATAATCAGCGGGTAAGCTGAAGCAATAGTGCATGATGATCATAACGCCTCCGGGCAATACATTTTGCCACCGCTGAAACTCCACTCTTCGGCGCGATTAAACTGGATAATCACCATCACGTTGTCAGGATGAATCTTAAGGCTGACTTTCAGCTGCTCGCTGAGTAATGCATAAAAACGCTGCTTTTGTTCGCGGGTGCGCGGTTTACCCGCGACGATGTGAAAAAGAATAAAATCATCATTTCGCGTTCCGCTGAGATAATGCGCATCGTAGATTCGCCGTTGCGCCGCCAACACTTCAATCACCTGAAATCGATCCTTCTCGGGTACCGAAAATTCCTGCGTTAATGCGCGGTGAAGAATGTCTGATATCTGCTGTAAAGTGGCTTCACTCATGCCTTCACGCACGGTAATACGGGTAAAAGGCATTAGCTTTTCTCCATAAAAGTGTTTAAGGCAGAAACCGCTGCGGGCCAGCCCGCGTAAAAAGCCAGATGGGTAAACACCTCGGTTATCTCTTCTTCTGATAACCCGTTTTGACGTGCAAAGTCGATATGCCAACTCAGCTGCTTATCTCGGCCCTGCACGGTCAGCGCCGCCAGGGTAATCAAGCTACGCTCACGGGGTGAAAGTTCAGGGCGCGTCCAGATATCCTCAAACAGTATGTGTTGAGTCAGTTCAGCGAGTTTCGGTGCCGCCTGCGCCAGCGTTTCGCGGGTTAATGAGATTGCCATTCTTTCTTCTCCTTATGATTGATGGAACCAGTGTGGAGAAAGGCTATAATCCTGAATATCAAATTAATCAGCACATACGATCCCGCTTATAAGGACAATTGTGGAAAAAGTTCCCTCCAGCCTTGATACCGAGGCGCTGCGCAGTTTTGTTGCGGGCATCGACGCAGGAAGTTTTGCGCTTGCCGCTCAACGCTTGTGCCGTTCAACTTCAGCAGTCAGCGCGCAATTAAAGAAGCTAGAGCAACAATGCGGAACCGCATTAACAATAAAGAAAGGTCGCCATCTCGAATTAACCGCCAGCGGGGAAATACTGTTGGGCTATGCACGCCGCCTTTTAACGCTCAATGATGAAGCGCTTCGTGCGGTCAAAGGTGAATTGCTGCAGGGCGAAATTCGCATTGGCATGCAGGAGGATTTTGGTGAATCGGTGATGCCTGGTGTATTGGGCCATTTCAGTCGCCAGCATTCAGGCGTGAAAATCACGGCGCGAATCGACAGAAATCAAATGCTAATCAATGCGTTCACCGCTAAAAGTCTGGATATGGCACTTATTTGGCATCCGCCTGAACTCACAAATGACAACATGCTGATTGGGCAATGTCCGCTCGAATGGATCCACCATCCCGATGCAGATGTTGCCGGGTGGCTCAAAAGGGGCGAACCTTTGCCGCTGGTGGCATTTGAATCACCCTGCGTTATGCGTTCGCGAGCCACTTCCTGCCTTGATCGGGCGGGTATTCCGTGGCGTATCGTTTTTACCAGCCACAGTCTGAGTGGAATTTGGGCTGCTGTGCAGGCGGGCTTAGGCATCACAGTGCGTACTCGTGCCGGTTTGCCGGCCAATTTAGCAATCGGTACTGACCTTTTGCCTGCGCCGGGTTCATTGGGCATAACGGTTTTACGCGCAGAAAACCGCCATGATGAAGCGCTCACGTTGCTTCAACAGCTGATGGTGGATGCCGCACAACGGTTTACCCACGTTGGACGAACTTTCGCGTAATCCGTTCGCCCGAATGCAAATCTGGTCGGGCGAAGCGCAACGACGTTGACGCACAATAAAATCGGAGCCACGTAAGAATTAAGCCGCAGCCGCGATCCCGCTCCATTTTTCTCATTTATGCATACAATTAAACGTCTTAACCCGACCTCGATACTTTCATTAAGCACTCGGGGTTCAAAGCCACCAGCCGCTAAATGTGTGTATGTCATGCCAAAATCTGTCATTTCCAGCGATGCGCTTCATGCTTTTACACCCGCCACACAAAGATGGTTCGCCGCCGCTTTTACCGCACCCACGCCCGTACAACAGGCAGCATGGAAGGCGATCGCAACCAGTAAACATTGTCTGGTGATTGCGCCCACCGGTTCTGGCAAGACACTTGCAGCGTTCATGAAAGCGATTGATCTATTGTTTCAAGAGCGTGCCGGGCAAGATAAGCGCGTGCGGGAAACAACGACGCGCATTTTGTACATTTCTCCCGTTAAAGCGTTGGCGGCAGATGTACGACGTAATTTAAGCTTGCCGCTGGAGGGCGTTTATGCGGAACGTCGCGCTTTAGGTGATCCCGAAACCTTGCTTAATGTCGGTATGCGTTCCGGCGATACGCCAGCGGGCGATCGCGCAAAGTTGCTGCGTCGCCCGCCCGACATTTTGATCACGACACCGGAATCGCTGTTTTTAATGCTGACTTCGCAAGCCAGAAACACGTTGCGCGGCGTAACCACAGTCATCATTGATGAAGTGCACGCGGTGGCCGGTTCGAAACGCGGTTCTCAGCTAGCGCTGAGTCTGGAACGCCTCGATCAATTGCTGCCCTCACCGGCACAACGCATCGGATTGTCAGCAACGGTTAAGCCGGAGGATCGCGTAGCCCACTTTCTTGGTGGCGCACAAGAGACACTCATCGTTAATCCTGCTTCCGAACGCACCTTAGAGATGAAAATTGTCGTACCCGTTGAAGATATGACAGATATCGCTGGCAGATCCGAGCAACCTTCAGAAACCACGTCAACGTCACGATCCATTTGGCCACACATCGAAACACAAATTTTAGAACAGGTAATGTCTCACCGGTCGACGCTGATTTTCGCTAATTCACGCGGTCTGGCTGAAAAGTTAACGGCACGACTGAATGAACGCTATGCCTCTCAGCTTAACAGTCCGCCGCCTTTGCAAGCGCCTCAGCATTACGACTCCTTTGCGGGTGGAACAGAAAAGCGTGCTGATGGCGCAACGGCATTAATCGCCCGTTCGCATCATGGTTCAGTTTCCAAAGAACAGCGCAGCGAAATTGAAGCTGCGCTAAAGGCCGGAGAATTGCGCTGCGTAGTAGCAACATCAAGTCTTGAGCTTGGCATCGATATGGGACCGGTTGATTTAGTGATTCAGGTCGGTGCGCCTTTCTCGGTGGCTAGTGCGCTACAACGCGTTGGCCGTGCCGGACATCAGGTTGGAGGAATCTCTTCTGGCATTATCTTTCCGCGTACCCGACGTGATGTAGTGGATGCCGCCGTTACCGTAAAAGCGATGCTTGAAGGCCAGCTGGATCCTATCGAACCGCCCAATAATCCTTTGGATATTCTGGCGCAACAAACGCTGGCAGCTGTGGCAATGGATTCACTTCACATAGATGCGTGGTTTGCTTTGGTGCGCAGAGCCGATCCTTTTCGTACTCTGCCACGCAATGTGTTTGATGCCACGCTTGATATGTTGGCCGGTAAATATCCTTCTGACGAATTTGCGCAGTTCCGCCCACGCTTAGTGTGGGATCGTGAAAGCGGCATATTATCTCCTCGACCCGGTGCGCAACACTTAGCGGTCACCAGTGGCGGCACCATTCCCGATCGCGGTATGTTCAGCGTGGTGTTACCCGAAGGCGAAGAGCAGTCAGGATCACGCCGCGTGGGTGAGTTGGATGAAGAGATGGTTTACGAGTCGCGGGTTAACGACATCATCACGTTAGGGGCAACGTCGTGGCGTATTCAACAGATCACCCACGATCAGGTCATCGTGGTTCCCGCGCCGGGCCGCTCTGCACGGTTGCCGTTCTGGCATGGGGAAGGTTTGAGGCGTTCCGCCGTATTAGGGGAAAGGATTGGCACTTTTTTACGCCAGATGGAAAACGCCCTTTTACATCACCCAGCGGAGGCTGAAAAGGCGCTCAGCGCTGTAGGTTTAAATGAAAATGCGGTGCGCAATACGCTTTCATTACTCGCTGAACAGCGCGAGAGCACTGGCGTATTGCCTACTGATCAAACATTAATTATTGAACGTTGCCGCGATGAAAGCGGTGACTGGCGCGTTATTTTACATTCGCCATGGGGACAACGCGTACATGCGCCTTGGGCACTGGCGATTGCAGAACGGATTCGGCGTCAAATGGGCATTGATCCTTCTGTGGTTGCCAGTGATGACGGCATCATTGCCTGCTTCCCGGACAGCGAAGGTCGTGTACCTGGCGTCGAGCTGTTCGTATTTGAACCTGACCTCTTGCAGCGCATAGTCACAACAAGCGTCGGCAGTTCGGCACTGTTTACAGCACGTTTTCGCGAATGTGCTTCCCGCGCGTTGCTATTGCCCAGACGTAATCCTGGTAAACGTTCTCCACTCTGGCAGCAACGGCTGCGCGCAGGTCAATTGCTGCAGGTGGCACGTGAACACGATGACTTTCCCATTCTTATCGAGACTGCGCGGGAATGCTTACAAGACGTTTATGATCTTGCCGCACTGCATCAGCTCATGGAAAAAGTGCAGCGCGGGAAGATCAGGTTTGTCGATGTAACCACTGACACGCCCTCACCTTTTGCCGCACCGCTGCTGTTTGGTTATGTTGCAGAGTTCATGTATGCAGGCGATGCGCCTTTAGCTGAACGTCATGCTTCATTACTCTCGCTTGACAGTAACTTGCTCGGAGAATTATTAGGCAAGGCAGATATGCGCGAACTGCTTGCCTCTTCGGTTATTGAACGCGTTGAACAGGAACTACAACGTACCGCTAAGGCGTATAAAGTCAGCGGCAAAGAAGGTATCGCCGATCTGTTACGCGAATTAGGGCCGTTATCACTGGCTGAAATTGAGGCGCGCTTCGCCTCTGAAGATATTGATGAAGCCGCTGCCTCCATTAAAAGTCTCGAAGAGGCGCAGCGTGTTATCAACGTAATAATCGCTGATCGATCACGTTGGGCAGCGATAGAAGATGCCGCTCGCTTACGTGATGCAATCGGCACGGCATTACCTGCGGGCATTCCTGTGGCTTTTCTCCAGCCGCTCCGAAAGCCACTTCGCGATCTGATTAATCGCTATGCGCGAACGCACGCCCTCTTTACCACCCGCGAAATTGCAGAACGTTTTGGCTTGGGTGTTGCGGTAGTAGACGAGGAACTGGAGCGCTTGTCTGAACAGGCGAAAGTACGGAAAGGTGACTTTGGCCTGCAGCGTGATGACTCACAGCAATGGGTCGCAGAAGAGATTTTTAAACGGCTGCGTCTGCGATCGTTGCGATCGGCCCGAGAAGCGACGCAACCGGTCGCGCATTCAGCTTGGGTCACAATGCTGCTTGAACGTCATGGACTGATCAATCAAGCAGCCGCCCAGTTTGGTGCCGATCACGCTGCTTTTTCTCACGGTGCTTACGAGGGGGTTAACGGTGTCGCGCGTGTGATTGAGCAACTTGCGGGCGTTGCGCTACCCGCTTCATTATGGGAATCGCAAATCCTGCGTGCACGCGTTCGCGATTATCAGCCTGCAATGCTCGACGAGCTGCTCGCTAACGGGGAAGTCATTTGGTGTGGTCATAAATCGCTGAGTTACAACGATGGCCTGATTTCCCTGCACCTGGCTGAGTATGCTGCCGAAACACTGCCTGCTTCCGTTCAGCAGTCAGAACTCGCGCCGCTACAACAAAGTATTGTTCATATGCTGTCTGAAGGGGGAGCATGGTTTGGCCGCGAAATATTGTTGCGGATGGAAACGAATGAACATGTCGGTCCAGAGCAGATTTACGCAGCGCTGTGGGAACTGGCATGGATGGGCTATATCACTACCGATACCTGGATTCCCGTACGCGCGCTTATCAGCTCACCTTCTGTGTCGCGTTCACGTCCTGCGCGCGCATTACGTAGTCGGCGTACGCACAATTTCAGCCTGAAATCGCCAGAACGAAGAAGCCCTCCCGCGAATACAATCGCAGGGCGCTGGTCATTGATAAAAAGAGAAACGCTGCAACCCACGACACTGGCGCTGGCATTAGTTGAAAATATGCTTGATCGCTATGGCGTCATTACACGTGGTAGCGCGATTTCGGAACAGATTCCCGGCGGATTCCCGGCCTTACAGCCTGTTTTACGCGGGTTTGAAGATGCCGGACGACTGTTGCGGGGGCGCTTTGTAGAGGGCTTAGGCGGCGCGCAATTTGCTGACAACCTCACGATTGAGCGATTACGTGAGCTAGCGAAAACGCCGTCTAACGAGCGTGCTACTGCCGCGCTGGCAGCAATGGATCCCGCGAATCCTTTTGGCGCAACGCTTAATTGGCCAATGCACGCTAGCGGAACACGCCCCACCCGGCGCAACGGTGCATTTGTGGTTATTGCGGGTGGCGAACTGCAGCTTTACCTGCCGCAAGGTGGGAAAGATCTGTTAACTTTTGCAACAGAGAGTCAGCCTCTTTCGCTCGCGATCAGTGCGCTAGGAACCGCATTAAAACGCGATAAACAGCTTCGTTTTACGCTGGAAACTGTCGATGGCGAACCCGCGGGCCTTTCCCCGCAATTAGCCGCATTGCGTGCGGCAGGATTTTCCCGCGTACCAAACGGGTTCAGCTGGGAAGGTTAAGGTTTTTCTCGCGCACAAAATTGATAAAAGCTTGCAGTGGCGCCGGGATCAATCGACGGTCATTGTAGTAAAGATAAGGGCCTGAAAATTCCAACCACCAGGGTTGTAAAATGGCTTCCAGCTGATTGCTTTCCAATGCGGGCTTAAGCCAGTCTTCAAACAGATAGAGAATGCCACCGCCTGCTATCGCTGTTTCAACCGCTAAATCCACCGCACCCCCCACGCTGACTACCAGCGGGCCACTGACCTTAACGCGAAGGCTTTCGCCATCACGCTCAAATTCCCAGTCTGGCATAACACCGCTGGCGTAACGTCCGCGCAGGCAGCGATGCTGTATTAAATCTCGTGGATGCTGAGGTCGCCCATGCCGATTCAGATAATCAGGTGAAGCCGCGGCGGCAAAACGTTGTCGACGTGCGCCAATCGGTACTATCACCACATCCTGTTCCAGCCGTTCTTCATAACGAATACCGGCATCACAACCATCACGGAAAACATCCTGAACGTTACTTTCAGCGATGATTTCAAGCTGGATATCCGGGAAGCGTTGCAGGAATTCCGGCACAAGAGCCGGTAAAACTAAACGCGAAGCGCTTACCGGGACATTGAGCCGTAGCGTGCCGCCCGGTGTATTACGGTAATCATTGAGCGCATCAAGCGCCGCGTCGACTTCACTCATTGCTGGCAATAAACGCACCATCAACGCCCTGCCCGCTTCCGTTAACACCACTGTGCGTGTTGTGCGGTGAAACAAACGAATGCCAAGTTGCTGTTCGGCACGTCTTACTGCATCGCTAAGTCTTGACGCATTACTGCCCGTAACACGTGCTGCTTCCCGAAAACCACCAGCCTTAGCGACTTCAACTACAGCGTGAAGCAGTGCAATATCGAGTGGCATTGTGCGTAACTCCGTACAGTATGTCTTGATTTACCCGAATAGTTGCACAGCCATTCTCCCGATACAATTAAACGACATTCCATCAGGAGGTTTCCATGTCCCAACCCAAACTGACTTATCGCCTCGGCGACCGCGACGTTAATCGCTTAGGTTATGGCGCAATGCAATTAGCTGGCCCCGGCGTGTTTGGCCCGGTTAAAGATGAAGCGCGCGCCACGGAAGTGCTGCAAAACGCAATTGCAGCCGGTGTGAACCATATCGATACCAGCGATTTTTACGGCCCGCATGAAACCAATAAGCTGATCAAAAAGGCGTTATATCCTTATCCTGACGATCTTTGCATCGTTACTAAAGTTGGCGCGCTACGCGATAACAAAGGCGGTTGGCTGCCGGCATTCACACCTGATGCTTTAACGCGTGCAGTGGAAGATAACTTACGTCACCTTGGCTTAGAGATGATGGAGGTGGTTAATCTGCGAAGTATGCTGGATGTTCACCAGCCTAAAGAGGGATCGCTTGAACCCCAGCTGGAGGCGTTGATGGCGCTGAAATCGCGTGGGCTTATTCGTCATATTGGTCTGAGCAACGTCACAGCAAAACAGGTTGCCGATGCGCAAAAAATGACGCCGATTGTCTGCGTACAAAATATGTATAACCTGGCGAATCGTCAGGACGATGCGCTGATCGATAGTCTGGCTGAGCAAGGTATCGCCTATGTTCCGTTTTTCCCATTAGGCGGCTTCTCACCATTGCAATCATCACAGCTGGAACAGGTTGCTGCCTATTTAAATGCCACCACGATGCAGATCGCGCTGGCGTGGTTGCTGCGTCGATCGCCCAATATTTTATTGATACCGGGTACGTCATCGCCACAGCATTTGCAGGAAAATCTGGCGAGCAGACACCTTGAACTCCCCGCAGAGGCGATGGAAAAGCTAAACGAAATGGGGAAAGGTTGACCAAAACAGCGAAACCCGCAGGTTGCGGGCTTCGGTAGAACGGGTATGGACGACTGACGAGTGCTCTTTCTCTGTGGTGAACCTCTTTCCGAGCGATAAACGCGTGATGAAGAGGTTATCAGTATGCGCTGGGCTTGAAGCTGTATTGAGTTCGGCTTTAACGCACTGAATCTTCATCGCTATCGTTTAGCTCGTGAAGCTGTATTTGGCGCGAAGGCGCGGATTCAAGCTGTTCACTGTAATCAGCACTCACATCCGGTAAGCTTGTAAACTGTCCATCAACGAACAAGAAGCTTAGATGCTGCTCAATATCTTTTAGCATCGCTTCAACTGATTCAGCTTGATCACCCTTTTCATCATTACCATCAAGCTGCCAGTGAAACACCCCCGTCTCTTTGCTTGCACTGCCGATATCTATTACGTGCCCATCAATATTCTGCATGAGCAGACGCGGCTCGCAATAGATCAGCATATAGGGCATTAGATCGCGTTTGTTCTCTGACATATTTTATCTCCAGTGGGGTCTGGCGAGGCATTTGCTCAACCTCACCTTATAAATAGTAGCGTATGCCATATATCGCCCAAAAAATGGCGTTTGCGGCAAGATATGTCCAGCATCCCCAATACGCTACGGGTTCACGCTGTGTTCTTAACTTAGGCAGGAAAGCCAATAGATAACCGGCAGAAGCGATAAGCGAAATAAAATAGAAAAACTTCATCGATTTCTCCTGAAAAATCCTTAACGCTTATCAGCATAGACAGCATTTTGAACTCTCGCATGCGTAGATGGATAATCGATGGCTTCCGTTACGCTTTAAATTTGCAGGACTTTATTTGATAAGAGCAGGCAGGCTGCGTGAATTACAGCCTGCCTGAGGGGGGTTAGTTTGCGTCAGCAGTTTGACTGTTTTCGCCAAACTTCTCTTTCATGTGTGCCTCGATCTCTTCCAGACTTTTACCGCGCGTCTCTGGCAGCATCGACACGACAAAGAAGAGTGAGCCGACATTGATCACGGCAAAAATAAAGAAGGTCGTGCTGCCCGCGTATTCCATTACGGGTGGGAAACCAAACGCAACCACAGCATTAAAGATCCACTGAAGTGATACGGCTGCACCTGTTAATACGCCGCGAAGCTGCATCGGGAATAATTCCGACATGAGCAGCCAATAAACCGGCGCAACGAACATCTGCATAAAAAATAGAAACATTAAAATGCAGGCTAATGCGAGATAGCTTTGCGTGAGATTCGACGGTAAAAAAGTCAACACAGCGCCTAACAAGATCTGAGCAGTAATAACAAAACTCAGGCCGGTAATCAGCATTTTACGACGAGCAAAACGGCTGACTGCCCAGATACCCGCAATCGACGCTATCACTGAGACCACACCATTACCGATAGTGGCTGCAATAGAGGCACTGGTGCCCATGCCGGTTGATTTCAAAATAATCGGTGTGTAATACATGAAGCCGTTAACGCCAGTAAACTGAATGACGAAACCTAGCCCCGCGCCAATAATCATTAATCTGATCACCCACTTCTCACGAATGAGTGTCATCGCACTTGGGCCATGTTCCGCAGCTTTGGCTTGCCTCTTCATCTCCGCCATTTCGTGGCGAACTTCACGCGGCGTTTCACGCAGATACTTCAATATCTTTTTCGCTTCTTTCAGCCGTCCTTCTGCTACCAACCAGTGTGGCGAAGCGGGAACAAAGAAGGTCCCGATAAACAGCAGCAATCCTGGCACCATCGCAATGGCTAGCATGTAGCGCCAAAGGTGTTCATCGTGCAGTAAATAGCTGAGCAATGTACTGGCAACGTAAGCAATAAGCTGACCCGTCACGATCATCAACTCATTACGACTCACCAGCGGTGCGCGTAATCTCGGCCCTGCAATCTCAGCAATAAACACCGGCACCGTTGATGAACCACCGCCGACTGCAATACCCAGCAAGAATCGCATCGCGACCATGACTGGAACGCTAGGAGCCAACGCGGTGCCCAGTGAACCCAGCACGAACAAAACAGCGAGGCTGCGCAGCGTAATACGACGCCCGAAGCGGTCGGAGAAAAAACCACTCAGAAAAGAACCAATGGCTGCGCCAAATACCAGCGACGAAGCCACTAAACCTTCAGTGAACGAGTTGAGACCTAATCCTCCTTGATCGGGAGGTGAAGTCATGTAAGGCAGTGCGCCTGAAATAATTCCCGTGTCATAGCCAAAAGCCAGCGCGCCCATAGTGGCAACAAGTACCACTAAGAAAATGCGCTGACGGACGGTATCAGCAGTTGTAGTTTCATCCGTTTCGGAAGAAACCGGCGTTTTCGTACTCATATAATCCCTGTAATCAAAAAGTTAAATATCCATATGGTTAAATTTCATACGGAATGAAAATGGAACATTTTTACCATTAAGGTCAAAGAGTGTAGACGGTATTTAACGAATCGGTGGCTCGACAGAACGTCTGCTGAAAGTTTATTTTTTCCCAGCTAAACAGAGATAAGAGTTATTGAAAATGCGTCAGAGTCAGCGGTTTATTCATCACTACGTTGAGTCATTTAAGTTATTGCAAATAGCAGAAGATAAAACACTTACTCACTTAACTTGTTAGTGATAATCATTATCACTTAATCTGTGGCTTACTTTTCAAGGAATGGGAATGATGCACGTGTCTTCAGATCTATGGCTTACGACCTTCGTTGTCGCAGTCACTATCATATTGTGGGCGACCGCGCGTTTACCTGAGTTTATAACTGCCCTGCTGTTTTTTGCAGCCGCCATGCTTCTTCACATCGCACCAGCAGAAAGCGTTTTTAGCGGCTTTTCCTCCCCGGCTTTCTGGCTGGTTCTCAGCGGGTTTATTCTTGGCTTAGCAATGCGCAAAGTTGGCCTTGCCGATCGCTGGGCAAGTTTTCTTTCGGTGGCGTTGAGTCAATCCTGGCCGCGCATGGTCAGTGGCGTGATCACGCTGAGTTATCTACTGGCTTTTATCATGCCGTCTAATATGGGCAGGATTGCTTTGCTTATGCCTGTGGTAGCGGCAATGGCTAATCAGGTTGGGATTAAAGAAGGCACCCGAGGTTGGATTGGTTTGGCTCTCGCGGTGGGTTTAGGAACCTTTCAACTCTCTTCCAGCATTTTGCCGGCAAACGTTCCTAATTTGGTTTTAATCGGTGCCGCCGATAACGCCTTCCATCTTCATTTTAACTGGATGCCGTGGTGGTTATTGCATACACCTGTACTTGGGATTGCAAAAGGCATATTGCTGATAATAACTATTATTTACCTGTTTCCCGCGAAGCCTGTTCACCGGATCACTCGCCCCGATACGTCTGCATTTACGGCAGCTGAATGGCGCTTAATGTTTATCACCGCTCTGACTTTATTACTCTGGATCACCGATGGCTGGCATGGTATTTCGCCAGCCTGGATTGGCTTAGCGGCTGCCTGTATATGTCTGCTGCCGAAAGTAGGCTTCATTGATGGCAATGAGTTTGCCAACGGCGTTAATTTTCGCACCTGCCTTTATGTCGCCGCCATTCTCGGTGTTACCACTGTTGTGGTCGACTCTGGTTTAGGTGAGGCCATTGCCAATGGTTTACTTGCTATTACCCCCTTGGCACCGGATTCACCTTTTATCAGCTTTATATCGTTGAATGCGCTGACTAGCGCACTGAACTTTGTCGTCACGGCCAATGGTGTTCCGGCGATGTTTACCCCGATGGCGCAGCAATTCGCTGATGCTTCCGGCTTTTCGCTGACTACAGTGGTCATGATCCAGGTCTTTGCTTATGCCACGCCATTATTGCCTTATCAGGCATCACCGATTGTTGTCGCGATTGCTTTGGGAAAAGTGCCCGTACGTGAGGGTGTGAAGTTATGTCTGCTAGTGGCAATCGTCAGTGCGCTAATTTTATTACCACTGAATTATCTGTGGTTTTTATTACTGGGCTACGTCTAGTTTCTGAAGCGTATATTGTTGCCCGGCTAAAGGCGGACATCAAAAAAGAGCCCATTACGCGCGTGATGGGCTCTTTTATTACTGATTTTTATCCGTTGTGACCTAAGCCGCTACTGGCCACCGTTCTTGTGGAAACAATGCCAGTCGTACATTGAATAAATGAAACAAGGGTTGATAAAGCTGAGGCGCAGCGTGCGACGCCCTCTCTAATGTTAGCAACATACGGTTGAGTTCTTGCAGTAATTCACCGTGTGGTTGGATTTGTAGAGATTTGAGTCGCTGCTTTAGGAACAGACTAAGTTCATGGAAAAAAGGGTCAAGGGTGATGTTCTGCTCATTTATCACTTCCCGATATTTTACAAAGAAGTCATAGCAGTTAGCGCCGAGCCAAGCCTCAGTGATCAAATTGCTGCCTGAAGTTAATAGTGGATCGGGATCAAGGCGTTTACGCGGCAGAATAATATTTACCTTATCCAGCATGCGCGCTACAAATTGCTGACGCATTAGCATCGTTGCGTGACCTAACTTCATGGCCGATATAAATTGTAAAAGCTCAAGCACCCCTTTTCTCACCGCACGCTTTGCTGTCCACGAAGGCCGTTTGTTACGAATTATTGCTGTAATCACCACTGCAAATGCAATTCCTACCAGTGTTGAAAGCGCGGCATTCACTACAAGGAGTAAATCCGGCTTGAAGTGGTGGCTCATACCAATAAATCCAGGAATTTGCGTAGCGATGATTAAGCCAATCAGATTGGTAGCAGGATTAGCAATCACTAATCCAAGCGCGATTAACCCCGGCGCGAGACAAATGACTAAGGCTTCAAAGGTCAGCGCTTCTGGGATCAGTACACAACAGTAAAGGATGCTGATGACGATTGCGAAAACAACGCCTTTTAAAAACAACCTCATTGGCGCTATTGGGCTATCCATAGCAGCAAAAAATGAACAAAGCACCGCTGCCATCATAGGTGCGGTAGCGCCATCAACCCAACCGCTGCCAATCCAAAACAGGCATGAAGCGAAAGTCGCTAAA
Source organism: Pantoea sp. MQR6 (assembly GCF_022761075.1). Taxonomy (NCBI): domain Bacteria; kingdom Pseudomonadati; phylum Pseudomonadota; class Gammaproteobacteria; order Enterobacterales; family Erwiniaceae; genus Pantoea; species Pantoea sp. MQR6. Next base: position 290,850 of record NZ_JAKYXB010000004.1, on the reverse strand, counting down.
AAGGCGGTAAAGGAAGAGAGCAGCAACATACCTTTGTCGACATGTTTGTGTTTACGAGCAACTTTACCTGCTTTGGCGTCGGGTGTGAGTTCGTTTACACGCTCGTCTACAGTCTGATAAGCATTAGCGATACGGACAAAGTTACCCAGCCTTTCAATCAAACCATTGAGTAAGATACTCTCCTCACTGCTTAATTTTTGATATTGCCAATCGCTTTTCAGCTTTCGTTGAACAGTTTCAAATTCATCTTTTAAAAGATGTGTCTTTTCAGGGTTTTCTTCTTCATTTAGCCACATCAAAAAATGGCTAAACGCGTCAGCAATATAATCAGGAAAAGCAATATTCAGTTCAGAAAGCTGACTGAGGCGAGCTTCAATGGCGGTCAGCGTTGGGATCATATAGGTCAAATGTTGATACTGTACGCTGACCAAACGAATTAAACGACGCGCTGCGTTACCTTCATAAACACAGTGCGTGATCAAGGTTTCGACATTAAGCGGATAGTTAGCCATTTGAATCAGGATCGCTTCGCGCTCAACCGATTTTTCTTGTGGCTGTGTAACGACCATCTGGATACAAAGCTTTTTGGCGTTCTGATACCAATCCTTTACGCTTCGCTCAAGCACGCTACCCATTGAAACAGGGAAAATGAGTCGATGGACCAAACTGCTGCAGACAATGGCGACAGTAATTTCTTCAATGCGTGATATCACTGTGTAGGTAATAGCATCTGGTGACGTAACATCCGGGAAGCCCATGATGGCGGCACTATAACCGGCCAGCATGAAAACGTAACTTTTCGGCGTACGATCATGCAGCGAAAGATACAAACAGGTTGCCACCCATAAAGAAATACAGAAGCTAAACAACATGGGATCCAGCACGGTTGCAGGATAGATAAGCAGAATAAAGAGACCACCCAGCAACGTACCCAAAAATCGAAAAATCGATTTCGATACGGTAGAGGCTGAATAGAGTTGTGAGGCAACATAGACGGTTGTTAAGGACCAGGCCGGTTTGTCCAGATTCAATTCCAATGCGACATAAAACGCTAAAAATGCGGCCAGACAGGTTTTACTTGAGAATAAAACCGCACTTTTCGAAAACCACTTCATAAGGGATTGTCACCTCTGCAAGGCATCTTTTCGCCGTATCCTGACAGAAGCAACTTGAGGTTTCATTTCAATTATTAATACAAATCGTTACCGTGCTAAGTATGTTGGATATTCATTGATTATCCTGCCTGCTGCCTGTTTTTCGTAGGTTAGATGCAGACTTATTCCTACTGGCTAGCGTATTAGTCAAATTTAGTGCCCGGGCTCGCCTTAACGTTTCTCTGTCAGTTAAACATCATTGCGATAGGGTGGATTGATGTCTCAATGGTTCATTCTATCGTGCATTTAATTCTTTTCTCTGTAGCCCAGTTATCGAAACTTTTGGCGATTTCAGGCTGAAATCGCCAAAAATAGTCGGATGGTCATGATTAAACCTATGCCGTGTTTACCACATTGCACTAGTAGACATTATGCTTTGCAATGAAAAACCACCCCAAAGAATGTTGACGAAATTTCACTGTGGTAACTTATGCAAGATATTGAATTTATTATTAATAACAGTGAAATAATGACAATAAAACTGGCGATTTCAGCCTGAAATTCCTGATGAAATTGGGGCTAACGTGAAGGACTGCCTTTGAATGGGATATAAAGAAAATAAACTTAAACGCTTAATACAGAAAAGGCCTGAAGGAAATCCCTTCAGGCCTTTTCACTTAAAATCACCTTTTAATTCGCTAAATACTTTTTCAATGTTTCAGAGATAACTTTGTCCAGCTCTTCCTGCAAATCTTTTGACTGCCGGTTAAACTCGTAGCTAAACATTCGACCACGCGTTTTTTTTCGTGCGAACCGATCTTTGTCAGCAAATGGCCACAAGCTTGTTGATGTCGTTTTATCTTTTTCAGGTTCTTTAACTAATGTCTGGCTGGCATTCCGAATCAATCGCAAGATATTATTTTTCACTTCATCTTCTGCCAGGCCTTCACGAGAACAGACAACATCAATCTCCATTGCGATATTATCAATTAACGTTTCAACAGACTGACCCGTTTCATTCAACTTATCTGCGGCTTGAAGCAACGCTTTGTAGTCGGGATAAGTCAGTTCTGAATGGTTTGGGAAAAGTGCTATTAAATCGGAGGGCACACTGGCAGCCTGTAATGCACGCGTGACTTTTGCCTGGGATAAACCCTGATTTTCTGCGATTTCCTTTTGAGAAAGACCGCCATCCTTTAACGCCAGTAAGCGCATACCGACTTCACGTAGATTGTGTTCACGAGCCGTTTGAATATCTTGTGCCAGCTTACGGGCTTCATCAGCAGTGATTTCGGCATCGGTAACTAAAACCTCAAGACCGGTTCTGCAATATATTGCAGCTGCACGACGGCGAGATCCATCAAGGATCTCAATCTTCCCGCCTTGCATCACGCCAATAGCAGGAAAGAACTGCTGAAGTTTAATTGTGCGAATAATGTCTCGCAAAGAGTCAGGTGTTAATCCCGCCTGATCACGCCCATTGGTTTCCATTACCACAAACGTTTTATCTTCAACTTCGTTAGCAGGAATACGCTCTGAACGAAACAATGCACGTTTTCCTGTCGAAAGAACAAACGTTTGTGCATGTGTCTCTGACGTGTCCTCTGTTTCCAAAGGAGTCTGGCTGAAGGTTCGGCCAATAGTGATTCTTTTTGCGCTCATAGAAACCTCAGTTCAGGCGGATAAATTCAATACGGTCAAACACGGCTTTAGCAAAATCCTCTGCCGCAGATCGGGCATTTTTTAATGCTTCACTGCTTCCAACATACGTTGAAGGATTAGCAGAGATAACAGTGTCAAAAGATTCTCCACAACGCTCAAATCCATCGAGGCGGGGAAGGGCAGCATCTAACATATCACCGCCGAAAATCTCTTTTGCCAGGCTGTGACAAAGCTTGTGGTCAGCTTTGTTAGAAAGCTTGGACATAAAACCGATGTTTCCCTGGAGACGACAAGTCGCACCCGATTCTTCAATAATGCCAATCAGCTCCGGCAGACGCGTGAGGTATTTAAGTGTCGAATGAAAATCAACTTGTGCAGGAGGTACCGGCGTCATCAACAAATCAGAGGCTGCAATGGCATTTTTAAGAAATGCATCCAGATGAGGACCACTGTCTATAAAGATGAAGTCGTAATCCTTGGTCAATTTAGCAATAACGTTATCGTATAAAACAGAATGGATGTTCTGTCCCGGCAAATGTTCGGAACACAGTTCATCCCAGCGAGAAGCGATGAATGCATCATCAATCGACGCAGGCAATACATGCACGCCAGGAATTATTGAAGGAACAATAAATTCATTAACCAGTTCATCTCGACTTACGTTTTGCAGCATAGCCTGAGCAGCAGTGGCTTCTACCAAGCCTACTGAACGTTCATGATTCAAAAACATAGTGGCCGAGGATTGTGGATCGAGGTCAATGACAAGAATACGTAAGTCTTCAAACAGAAGATGAGGATGGGCGCGCAGAGCATGTGCCAAAGAGACAGTAGAAACTGTTTTTGATACGCCACCTTTGAGATTACCGACAAACAAAGTGTAAGCATCAGAATGACGATCGCGATACTTTGCAACGCCACGATGGTGATAAATGTCGATAATATTTTGAATCGACATCGCATATTTTACCGAGGAGCCGGCGGCACGTTTGTCGAATTGATAACCACTCTCTTCCATTTCGTTAACCGCGTAATCCACACTTGCACGCGTTAATTTAGGGAGCTTGGCAAGAGCCGCTTTTGCATAAACCTGATAATAGGTATTTTCGTGTAACTCTTGTTTTTGTGCCTGAATTTGTTCCGTAAGGCTTAACAGCATCCGTTCTGAACGCTGAGCGACCTTCATGACCTGCTTATCATCGTTAGCCATACTTGTTCCACACATGTAGGATTTGTGACTTTATACCGAAATCCTGCTCATGAGGCAATTAATAATCACAAAAGAAGAAATGTTAAGTGGTGACACTTTTAACGTAAAATAGTGGTTTTACGTCATACGATGACTGCCAAAGTATGGGCCTGAACGCTTTTTAAACAGCGTGTTATGCTCATCCACTGTATTCAGTGGAAGTTAACTAGTGGGTTTAAACGCGTTTGAAATGTGACTACTAAGCGTCGCCAGGCAAGTTTCGATGACATTTACAGACAAAGATTCACTGTATTCAGTAAAAGTACGCGACAAGATAGTTGAGGTGTTCACTGTAATGAGTAAAAGCTAAACATTCACTGTAATCAGTTAAAACGTTCACTGTAATCAGCACGCCAGGAATTTTTAAACAAAAGGGGAGGGCAAAGACATTGGATCGTTCACTGTAGTCAGTAAACCACCGAACTAACGAACTAACGAACTAACGAACTAACGAACTAACGAACTAACGAACTAACAGCATGAGCTTGCGACGTAACGTCAGTAAAGAATCACCCCGCGTAAGCAGAAAAGAGAGGGAAGTAAACATTCACTATAATCAGTAGCAACGCTTTGATTGAAACATCCAATCTCATACAGCCACCAAAAATCCGCCCAACATTCACTGTAATCAGCAAAAACAGCGCTCATGCTTGTTATAAACATTCACTGTAATCAGTAAATTTTGTTGGAGGACAGCTATGAACGTTCACTGTAATCAGCAAAACTGCCCGTAAAAGCCTGAAGCATTCACTATAATCAGTAGGATCCAAACCGGGTTTACCGATCTCAACATTCACTGTAATCAGTAGAATAGGGTCAAACAGGATCAGAAGGATATTTCTTCGCCACATATTCACTGTATTCAGAATCGTCGATACAAGCGTGACAGAAAGATCTTCATATTTTGCGTGCGCTCTCGAACCAGGCACCGTTTAACATTCACTGTATTCAGTAAAATACAGGGTTTGAATAACAGGGCGGTTAACGCGATAAGTCCGCTTTTACGTTTTCAGCAGCCAACATACTGCATCAAACCTCACATCAAAGATTCACTGTAATCAGCTGTTGTCGTCCTCTATTTTGAGGCGTTGAGTGATTAAAGCTGAATGGCTGACTTACAGATACCAGGCAAGACATTCACTGTAATCAGTAAAAACCGGGGCAACGTTCACTGTAATCAGTAAAAAACGCTTAAAACATTCACTATAAGCAGTTAACGGCTCACCCTGTCACTTTTGTCACTGAATACAGTGAACACTCGAGCTAAATGCAGCTAAAATACCAATTCGCTTCTTTATTTTTATTAAATACAGTGAATATTCAATAAGTTAATTAGATTACATTCACTATAATCAGCGCAATGTCTGCAAGGAAACATTCACTGTAATCAGAAACAGTAAGACTGTGCCTTTAAACACGTCGGCTGTTCACTGTAATCAGTAGTAAACGGGTTGCAGTGCTCATCATGAATCTCGTCATAAACAATGCTGGTACTTGCTAACTCGTAATTCATTGAATTAACAGTGTTAATATTCTTTAGGAAGGAACACGTAAAAAAAGCAGGCAGCATGAAAATACTGAATACAGTGAACGTAACTGATTACAGTGAACATTGAGAATCACTGATTACAGTAAACGAACCGGAAAGATGCACTGTCACTTTTTGCACAAAAGTGACAGTGCCACGCGGGTTTTACTGATTACAGTGAAGGGCAGGGTTACTCTTCGAACTCGATGTCATCAAGTGCATCTATGCTTTCTAAGTTGCTAATGCCATCAAGCTTTGGTGTTCTGCTATGGATAATGAAAAACACAGAACGACCACGCTTAACCTCAGAATAATCGAGGTAGCCAATCTCTTTGAGCTGCTCCATTGCACGACGTACTACATGGTTTTGCGTTGTGGTTTTTGAGCCTAAATTAAGACGCATACGCAAACGTGCAAGTGAAATGGGAGCCGGGTTCGTTGGCAAGCTCTCAAGAAACGTATAGAGCGCCTGGGCGGACTCTTTACGCTTAAGACGTGAGATGGCCCTAAGTTGCAGTAAGACCTTGTGGTCGAAGTTATAGAGCTCAAATAGCTTAGGATCCGCTTGAATCCTCACGATATCTTTTTCACGATCGTAATAAGCTGATTGAACAAGGTGCGTATGATACGCCTTGCCGTTACCTTCGAAAGATAAAGTATTGGTCGCAATACGACGCAAAGAAGCATCAAGGCGCTTACGTAAAGCCGCTGAAGAGTTAGCCGAGGGGATACCACACATCTTAACAAAATCAATAAATGGCAGCGTTACGGTATCGCCTTTAGTGGGATAACGTGAAAATGACTGAATGATGCCGGCCCAGGTTTTAAAATCGTTATCCATATCCAGTCGAGCGCCGGTAATGGTAATCTTTTCATACCCTTCAGCTTTCACCAATGACAGATTTTTTAACTCTTTAGTCGCGTCGGTGGAGGCCATTGCACCAGATTTGCCGCGCGCTGTGGATTTCAGCGTCGGAACAAACAAACCAAGTCGCATTAAAGCAACGGGTTGGACGGTATTATTCTTGTTGGGATGAAGTTGAATAACTTCACCACTGTTTTTGGTTACCGACAGAAAAGGTTCTAGTAACGCTTTGTTTTCACTATCTTTATCTGCCATAGCCTGAGATCTTCATTCTGTGGATGAAAGGGATCGCTTTCTGATTACAGTGAACATTAGCACTGTTTACAGTGAACATTCTACTGTGCACAGTGAATAAAGTACTGATTATAGTGAACACTTTACTGATTACAGTGAACGCGATCACCTTCTCAGCCCTTGTCCCATGCGGCCTGCGACGATCGGGGATCTCTTAGGATCTATATAGGATCTCTTTATGATCGTTATTTAGGATCTACTCACTGTATAAGTGGATAACGTTGGAAATGCTAACCTTTCATCCCGCTTTATCTCAGATAAATAAAGATCTTTTCCAGACCAACATCGGCGTAAAGCGATTTCGCTCGGTTCACGATTTATAAACAACTTGCTCACTATTATTCATTTTTCATCAACACATCTGCGGCGTATGGTTATCGTCATGTACTATTAAACAAATAACGAGGCACCATGACTGATTTTGCTATCTCTCGTAATCCCACCACCGGTGAGATCCTTGCACGTTACCCTATGCAAAATGCGGCTGAATTAGAGCAAGCATTAAATACCAGCGCTCAGGCTTATTCTCAATGGCGACACAGCAGCATGGAAACCCGCGTTGCTGTGTTACGTCAATTGGGTCAGCAAATTCGCCAACGTGAAAATGAGCTTGCACGCAGCGTAACGTTAGAAATGGGGAAACCCATCACACAAGCGCGCGCAGAAGTGCTTAAGTGCGCCAATTTGTGCGACTGGTATGCAGAACATGGGCCAGCAATGTTGGCCGATCAACCTACTCACGTTCCTGATGCGTGGCAGACATTTCGCCCAATCGGCGTCATCCTTGCCGTCATGCCATGGAACTTCCCATTCTGGCAGGTTCTACGCGGCGCTGTGAGCATGTTGTTAGCGGGTAATACCTACATGCTAAAACATGCACCTAACGTCATGGGAAGCGCTACGTTGATGTCTGAGCTGTTTGATGCGACCGATCTTCCAAAAGGCGGTTTCAATCTCATCAATGTCGATAACGACGGCGTATCGGCTGCAATTAAAGACGACCGTATTGCCGCTGTTGCTGTAACAGGCAGCGTACGTGCAGGTGCAGCAATTGCATCGCAAGCTGGCGCAGCATTAAAGAAAACAGTGCTTGAGCTGGGTGGATCAGATCCTTTTATCGTATTAGCGGATGCTGACTTAGATGAAGCGGTGAAATCGGCGGTCATTGGTCGATATCAGAATACCGGGCAAGTCTGTATGGCGGCTAAACGGTTTATTGTCGAAGCATCCATTGCTGAAGCATTTGAATCACGGTTTACCGCTGCCGTAAAAGCATTAACGTTGGGCGACCCTTTGGATGAAAAAACTTTCCTGGGTCCTATGGCGCGTGCTGATTTACGTGACGAACTGAATGAGCAAGTGCAGGCAACGATCCGTGAGGGTGCTCGTCTGGTGTTAGGGGGATCAAAGCTGGAAGGGCAGGGAAACTATTACGCGCCGACCATCTTGTCTGACGTCACCACGGAAATGACAGCCTTCAAGCAGGAGTTATTCGGGCCAGTCGCTGCGATTGCGGTGGCTCGCGATCCAGAGCATGCCTTACAAATCGCTAACGACAGCGAGTTTGGATTGAGTGCAACAGTTTGGACCAGCAATGATGACATTGCCGATCACATGACGCAGCATTTGGAAGTTGGCGCGGTATTTATCAATGGCAACGGCGCCTCTGATCCTCGCGTAACAATTGGTGGCGTGAAGAAAAGTGGATACGGTCGTGAACTGTCGCATTTCGGCGTGCATGAGTTCTGCAACATCCAGACTGTATGGAAAAATCGCCGCTAACGGATTACTGCGCTGCGGGTAAATAAGCTGGCGCAGCCGATCCCTTTTTTTCACTGCGTGGACGCAATAATCTGTCCGGCGCGAAATCAGTAAGCATATCTGAACGAGCGCCGGCGATTATTTCTTCAGCCACTAAACGACCTAAAAGCGGTGCAAGTGTCATACCGCTGTGGGTCGCCATCAGATAAACACGTTGAGCTGACGTGACAAAACCCAGAGCAGGCAAGCCATCCGCAGGACGTGAGCGCTGACCCACTTCTATTCGCTCTATTCGGGCACCTTGCGCATTGGTAAACAGACGACGTAAACGCCGCAACATTTCAACGCTAATCATGCCATTCACATCAGCCGGCCGGGCAGGATCGGCGTGGTGGTCCAAATCCAGCGCCTGAAGCATCAATCGGCCGCCCCCATCGGGTCGCACGTTAAGTTCTGGGGTGATGATATTGCTATTGAGTTGGATGGGGAGCGGATTAGTGTATGCGAGAAAGCTGCAGGCGGTTTTATCCGCACGATTCGCATCCGTCATATCCAGTTCAAGTCCCAGTTGCCCAATTAATTCCGATGACCATCGTCCGGTAGCTAAAACAAGGTGATCACCTTGCCATTCTTGGCCGTCAGACAGCGTCAACGTTACATTTTCTTCGGTTTCATCCAGGGTGATAACTTCGCGGTTGACGCATACCTCTACGTTTTTTTCGCGCAAATCAGCCAATAACCGTGCAACGAACAAACTGGGATAGATCAAACATTCAGACGAGAAATGCCAGGCTTGTTGAATGCGCGGATCGAGTTGTATTTCAGGTAAAGCTTGCAACAGGCTATGACGATCCACTACGCGAAAAGGGTACTTCAGCGCGGCAAGCTTTTCTGCCCGCAATTCTAATTGTTTAAGGGTGAAAGCATCAGCTGCCCACTCCCAGGTTCCGGTTTCGAGAAGCCACGGCGCGTTTAAGCCGCTTTCATGTTGTAGCCGTTTGTGTTCGTCAATCGCGCTAGCATTGAGATGGTGATAGGTTTGCGGACTTTTGCCGTTAGCGTTTACCCATGCATAGCTAATCTGGCTGGTTCCACTGCCGGGTAAGCTTTTATCAAATACCGTAACCTGAGCACCTTGAATAGCCAGTGAACGCGCCACGGATAATCCCAGTACGCCTGCACCAATAACAGCAATACGCTGTGGCATCGTTGAACACCTCCCGAGAAGAAAACAGTAAGGCTGGCTCATCTGCATGTAAGCCAGCAGCCCTGAAGTGAGAAAATTAAGATCAACGATGCCGGGATTCACGTCAACCCAACTCTGTAACAAAGATCACACAGCTCAATCACGAACGCTTGGATCTTTCAGGCATCGGTCTTGTCAAACCAGGCGGAAAGCCGATCCGGCCGTCGCCATTCTTGAAGAGTGAATAAACGTCAGGACGTCGGCATTTGAAAGGCCATCGCAAGGTGGCTCTGTGTTTTAAATGTGTTCCATCACCAGTACCGCTAAGGTATCGGGCTCCAGCGCGCGGAAGATATGTGCCTCATCACCCGGATAGCTGATGTAATCACCCACTTCCAGTTCAACCGGCGAATCAATGGGGCCGACTAAAGCTCGCCCTTGCGTCAGAATCAAATGCTCAACCGTATTCGGTGGATGCGGCTGAGACTGGCGTTCGGAGCCAGGTTGGATATGCAGCAGATAGATATCGCGTCGCGCACCGGGTGGGCAGGTTGCTAATAAAACGGCCTGATAATCTGCATGTTCAGCCGTCACGGTCGGCCCTTCGCCACGGCGAATCACCTGCATCCGATTCGCTTCAGGTTCCATCAAGCGGGCGAAGGGAATATTCAACGCTACGCAAAGCGACCATAACGTTTCAATGCTGGGATTACCATTGCCTGCTTCCAGTTGAGAAAGTGTAGATTTCGCAATTCCGGCTCGACGAGCGACTTCTGCCAGCGATAAGCCTGCACGCTGACGCTCACGGATTAAACCGTTGGCAATGATGCTAATGGGCGTCGTCACGTTTACTCCTGTTTGATAAATCGAACGTAACGTTCGTCTTGTAATGCTATTTACTCAGGTTCATTATAATGGATAAATCGTTCGTTATGAGATGAAATTATTATGTTGCCGCAAAAAGAGATAGTGGGAAAAGGCGTCGTAAAAGCTATTTTCCTGGTCTGTATTGCTGATGGGATTGTTGGCTTGAGTTACGGCTCGCTGGCAACTGCCGATGGGTTTCCGCTTTGGGTTCCCCTTGCGCTCTCTACCTTGGTACTGGCGGGAGCGTCAGAGTTTTTGTTTATCGGTATCGTCGCAAGCGGCGGGAGTCCTCTTACTGCGGCAGCGGCAGGGCTTCTGGTTAATGCACGCCATTTACCGTTTGGCATCGCGGTTAAAGATTTGGTAGGACGCGGTTCTCGTGGTCTGCTCGGCTGCCATATTATGAATGATGAAAGCGTAGTATTTGGCATTTCTCAGCCTCAGCCTGAACAGCGGCGAGCAGCATTTTGGATCTGCGGCATAGGTATTGGGTTAATCTGGCCGATCAGCGTAATGACCGGAGCCGCCATTGGTCAGTTCATTCCTGACATCTCCACCATCGGCCTGGATGCCGTATTTCCCACCATTCTGATTGCGTTGATCTTTCCGGCATTGCGTCAACGCCGTACCCGGCTTCCGGCTTCAGTAGGGGCAGTGTTATCGCTTTCCGCCACGCCATTTGTTCCCGCAGGCATGCCGGTACTGTTTTCGTTATTGGGCTTGCTCGCCTGGAGATCACGCAAATGAATCAGCACGGCTTGATCATCGCCGGAATTGCATTGCTGGCGGTTGGGACGTATTTAATCCGTTTTGCGGGCGTGAAGTTGGGCAATCGCTTAGCCATAACCGAGCGTACTCAAAGCCTGCTGGCTGATGCTGCAACGGTATTATTGTTAGCCGTTGCCGCCACCAGCACGCTATTCGAAGGACAACATTTTGCCGGAATGGCGCGCGTACTTGGCGTTCTGTTTGCCATTTTTCTCGCCTGGCGCAAAGCCCCGCTGATTACGATTATTATCAGCGCTGCAGTGATGACGGCTCTATTACGTTACTTTGGCGTACCCTAATTCCCACACTGAACTCGGGATTTTGTCGCGGGGAAAATTATGCCAGGATGCATGAAAGTTAAATAATAGTTAATAATTTCAGGCATTCGATCTCATGTTTAACGCATTCTTTTCTCTGCGCTCAATCTACTCAACTCTGCTGTTAGCGCTGGTGGTGTTACTTCCTTCGACATCTTTGTTAGCCCGGCCTGAACTCAAGCCGCTGGGCGAAAACATCGCTGACATGGGTTCAACTTATTATCAATTTCAGACGCATTTCTTCACCTCTGCTGATGGCGAGCGTCGCTATAAAGTCTGGATTGGCATTCCTAAAAAAGCCGCTCCCGCAGCAGGTTATCCGGTTCTGTATATGCTGGATGGCAACGCGGCAATGGCGCGCTTAACGGAGTCGATGTTAAAACAGATGAGCAGCGAAGCGCCGCCCGTGCTGGTGGCGGTAGGCTACGACACCAATCTCCCTTTTGACGTGGCCGCGCGCAGTTTTGACTACACACCGGCAGGCGAAAATCTTGAACAAGATCAGCGGATGCGAGGCAGAAAGGGCGGCGGAAGCGCTGAGTTTCGTCAGCTTCTTTTAAATGAAATCGTGCCGTATGTCGAAAAGCAAGCCCCCAGCAATCCTCTTAAACGCGGCATTTGGGGACACTCCTTCGGTGGCCTGTTTGTGCTTGATTCCTATTACAACACAACATGGTTTCACAACTACTTTGCTGCTGCGCCATCATTAGGTTGGGCAAACCAACGCATTATCGCGTTGGCTGAAGAGAGTGATCCGGCGCGCTTGCAGCACAAATCGCTTTATTTGATGGAAGGTGATGGCGTGACCGAACAACGTAAAGGCCACTCGAGTGATCTCAAGCACGAAGAGGGCCAATTAATGCAGATACTTGAACACAAAGGTGGAGATTTGCATCTGTCACGTTATCCGGGCCAAACGCACGGGCAAATATTACCGTCTTCCCTCACCGATACGCTGCGCATCATGTCGAATAATCAAAATTGAGATGAGCAGGATCTTTATTGTCGCTACTCTCAGGCTTCACATCATCATGGTTTTCCATTAGCTTATGGGAAATGATTGTTTCCTAAATAAGGTAAATTGATGCGTGACCCAACGACTCTCAAAGATCGGGGACGGCCTCGTGAATTCCAGTTGGAAGCGGTGCTGGATAGCGCCATGCTGGTGTTCCGTGAGAAAGGCTTTCATGCCACATCCATGAGCGATCTCAGTAAAGCGATGCAGCTTACCACTGGCAGCATCTACAAAGCTTTCAGCGATAAAAATCAGCTATTTACACAAGTCTTTTCCCGCTATCTGTCGCTGCGCAACAGCGATCTACGTAGCCGACTGGCAACGTGCGAAACAGGTTTATCACGTCTGGAAGCGCTATTGGTTTTTTATGTTGAATCGGTGCGAGATATAGAAGGGCAGCGCGGTTGTCTGGTTGCAGGTAGTGCTGTTGAACTGCAAACACTTGATCACGATCTCGCGGACGCAGTCAGCGAAGCACTGATGCGTAATTTAAAGAATATCCAGCTTTTAATTCAGCAAGGTCAGCAGGATGGATCAATCAACGCGGAGTTGAATGCAGATGCCACAGCTTCATTGATGCTGTGCATTGTGCTGGGCATGCGCGTAGCCGGAAAAATTCCCCAAACGCGTCCTGACGAAAGCATTGTGCCGTTGGCGTTAAAGATCCTTAACTAAAATTTTAGCTGATTAAGGCGTGATCATTCCCTAAAAAACGATTCAGGAGAAAATCGATAGCGTATGTTTCACAAGTACGACGACGTGAGTCACCATGCCCGACGGGCCTTATGGCCCTTCACGAGACCTTTTCTGAACCCACCACGCTGACCCCCGGCAAATTACCCCTGCCACGTATCATCCGTTTCCTACGCGACAAGAAGACCGGGCTGATTAATGTTTCCCGGTAAACCCTGCATCATGTTTTCAGCCCGGCAGCTGAGCGAACGAACGTTTCACTGCCGGCGATTGATTCATTTAGCACACCTCATTAAACAGCCTGGACTCCTCACAGTCGGGCATGGAGAGCAACACCATGAACAAGAACATTATCGCACTGGCCATCCTGGCAGGTGCCGCTTTCGCTTCTGCGGCAAACGCAGCAAGCGGCACTATCGACTTCACCGGCAGCGTGACGTCGGCTTCCTGTACCATCGACGCCGCGTCTCAAGCCCAGACCGTTGCCCTCGGTAACGTCGGTACCAGCGATTTCGGCACGGCCGGCTCTACCTCAGGTAGCGGCAAAATCACCGTGGTACTGAGCGCCTGTCCGGCCGCGGCAACCACCGCCGCAGTAAGCTTCGGCGGCCCGGCTGATCCTGTAAACAGCAACCTGCTGGCGCTGAGCCCGGCCTCTACCGCTAAAAACGTGGCCATTGCTCTGTTCGAAGATGACAGCACCACGGCTATTCCGCTGGCGTCCAAGTCTAAAACCTATCCGCTGAGCACCGCAGCCGACACCACGCTGACCTACTTTGCCAAGTATCAGTCGACGGCTGCCACCGTGACAGAAGGCTCGGCGAACGCCGCTGCTGACTTCACCGTGCTGTATAACTGATACCCCGGAACACGGATGTCATTAACCTGCCGCTCGCGGCGGGTTTTTTTGCCGGATTAACGATAAAAGAGTGAAGGAAAAAAGATGTCTCGCTTATTAACGGGCCTGTGTTTTTTGAGTCTTCTTGGTTTAGCCGCGCTGCAGTCTGCCCAGGCGGGCGTGATTATCGGTGGGACGCGCATTATTTATCATGCGGATAAAAAAGAGACCTCCATTTCGGTAAAGAACCCTGAAAAAACAGCACCCTTCCTGATTCAGTCATGGGTGGAAACCTATCCGGAAGCCACGGCAGACAAGCCCCCGTTTATTATTACGCCCCCGCTGTTTCGACTCGATGCGGGCAAAGAAAACATTGTCCGCATTGTGCGCACGGGCGGAAGCTTACCCGAAGACCGGGAGTCAGTGTTCTGGGCAAACATCAAGTCTATTCCGGCGTCTGAAAGCACCGACACAAACCGCTTACTCATCTCCGTTAAGACCAAAATCAAACTGTTCTACCGTCCGTCCGCGTTGAAAGAGAATGCTGGCAGTGCCTATAAGAAGCTGGCGTTTGCCGTTCGCGGTGACAAGCTGGTTATCACGAATCCCACGCCATATTACGTCTCGTTTAACAGCATCACCGTGGGCTACACGCCACTGAAAGCGCCGGGCATGATCGCCCCGAAATCCGTCCTGGAGCTGCCGTTAATGAAGGCCCGAGGCGGTTCAGTCAGCTGGACAGCCATAAATGATTTTGGTGGTGTGACCGGCGCCGAGACGCGTCAGCTGTAATTAACCCCCCTCCTTTTAGCTAATCCTTACTCCGCCCGGCTGATGTTTCTGCCGGGCCTGAGCGGCTGCGCCTGAAAATCACCAAGCGGAAATATGAACGATGACCTCAACGATAAAAAAATCAATAATAAAATCAATGCGTCACCCTATTAATAATACATTTCAGAACGAATTTCAGGCGGTCCGCGGGTTGCCTTATTCGACAGTAGCCTGTTTTGTGGCTGCCGGTATTTTATCCGGTCTCTGTCTGACGGCTTCACCCGCCGCCGCCGCCGACTATTTCGACCCTGCTGCGCTGGAATTAAAAGAGAGCAGCGCGGCCGAAAGTGACCTCAGACAGTTTTCCACGGCTGGCGGGCAGTTGCCCGGCGTCTATCTCGTCGATGTTTATCTCAACGGCAACCAGGTCGGCACCCGCGACGTCACATTTGTCGACGGCGGGGGCAGGCTGCTGCCCGAATTCACGCCCGCCGAATTAAGCGCGATGGGGGTGAAAAATGAAGCCTTCCCGTTGCTGAACCTGATGCGTCAGGACCAGGCGCTGAGCAACCTGGGTGAGCTTATCCCTGACGCCGACAGCCGCTTTGATTTCAGCCAGCAGCGCCTTGACGTGAGCATTCCGCAGGCGGCGCTGAACATTGAGGCCCGTAATGCTGTTAATCCTGCGTTGTGGGATCAGGGGCTGACCTCGGCCCGGCTGAACTACAGCTATAGCGGGGCCAACACTGACTACGGCACGGGCCGCAGCCGCAGTAACTTCTTCAATTTGCGCAGCGGCTTTAACGCCGGTGCCTGGCGTCTGCGTAACTATTCTACCTATGCAGGCAGCGGGCAGAAGAGAGCCAGCTGGCAGAGCATCAGTACGTACGCACAGCGTGACGTACAGCCCTTAAAAGGCCAGCTTACCCTCGGCGACAGCGCCACGCCTGGCGAGGTGTTTGACAGCGTGCCGTTTAGGGGCGTGCAGCTGGTGTCTGACAACAATATGCTGCCCGACAGCCTGCGCGGTTTTGCCCCGGTTATCCGTGGCATTGCGCAGTCTAACGCGCAGGTGACAGTGCGTCAGAACGGTTACGTGATTTACCAGACTTACGTGGCGCCGGGTGCGTTCACCATTACTGACCTGTATCCGACCGCTTCGAGCGGGGATCTGGAAGTGGTTATCCGCGAAGCTGACGGTTCAGAGCGGGTCTCCCTGCAGCCCTTCTCTGCGGTGCCTATCATGCAGCGCGAAGGGCAGTTGAAATATGCCGCGACGGCGGGGCGCTACCGCACCGCTTACCTGAGCGGCAATACGCCGAATTTTGTTCAAGGAACGGCAATTTATGGCCTGCCACTGTCCAGCACGGTGTACGGCGGGGTGCAGGCGTCTGGCAACTATCAGTCAGCGGCGCTGGGACTGGGGCACAGCTTTGGTCACTGGGGTTCTGTCTCCATGGATGCAACGCAGGCACAGGCCACATTACGCGATGACTCCACGCACCGCGGCCAGTCTTTCCGCTTTCAATACGCCAAAGATATTGCCGCGACGGGCACCACCTTCACGCTGGCGGGATATCGCTACTCCACGTCAGGGTTCTTCAGCATGCAGGAAGCGAACGAAGTGGACGTCCGCCAGGATGAGGTATGGCGTTTACGGTACAACAAACGCAGCCAGGCAATGCTCAACCTCAACCAGTCGCTCAGAGAGTACGGCAGCGTTTATATCTCGGCCTCGCAGCAGGACTACTGGCAGCAAACCGGCAGTGAGCGCAATATTTCAGCCGGCTATTATCTGACCCATGGCGGTGTGAACTACGGCTTGAATTATACCCTGTCTCGGACGCCGGGCCTGGGCAGCGAAGACCGCCAGCTGGCGTTCAGCGTGCAGATCCCGCTTGACCGGTTTATGGCGGGCAGCTGGGCACGCTATGGCCTGACCCGCAGTAAGAGCGGCGGCACCACGCACAATGCCGGCTTGAGTGGCACGGCGCTTGAAGATAACAACTTGAACTATAGGGTTCAGCAGCGCTATGACCGTCGCGGTCAGGGCTATGGTGGCGACCTGAGCGGCACCTATAAAGGTACCTACGGCGAAGTCAGCGCCGGTTATAACTACGCCAGCAATGCCCGCCAGGTGAACTATGGTGCACAGGGCTCGGTGGTGGTGCACCCGTACGGCGTCACGTTTGGTCAGGCCACCGGTGAGACGGCCGTGCTGGTCCGCGCGCCGGGCGCAGACGGCGTCAGGGTTGAAAACCACACCGGAGTGAAAACCGACTGGCGTGGCTACAGTGTGGTGCCTTACGCCTCAACCTACCGCCATAACCGCATTGCGCTTGATACCGGTACGTACGGCGAAGACATGGACATCGATACCGCCACGTCGTCGGTGGTGCCGACGAAGGGCGCGCTGGTGCTGGCCGATTTTAAAACCCGCACCGGCAGCCGCGTGCTGGTCAACCTTAACCGCAGCGCAGGACCGGTCCCGTTTGGCGCCATGGCGACCCTTGACGGCGACGCTGGCAACAGTGGGATCGTGGGAGATGGCGGCCAGGTATATCTGAGCGGCGTGCCGCAAAGCGGCAGGTTAAACGTGTCATGGGGCAGTGGCGCAACGCAGCAGTGCCAGGCCGCCTTCACCCTGCCTGCGCAAACAAAACAAACCGTCGCTGTGAAAATCGTCACTGCGCTCTGCGAATAAGGAGTTACCCATGACCACATCTGATAAAAAAACGAAGGCATTGTTGCTCAGCCTTACCCTATCCCCATTATTTATCCTGTCTGAGTCGGCAATGGCAGCCTGTAATTGGGGAGCCGGGATATCCGCACCTGAGAACAAACCGCTCACCTTTGGCAGCGTGATGGTGCGGGCGGACGCTCCGGTGGGTACCGTTCTTGCCGTTGCCAGAACGGACGGTTATCACGGGTCGCAGGCTTTGTTTGTATGCGATAGCGCCTACGCCATACAGGGGACGCTCTTAAGCTTTCCCACACTCAGTGCTTACGGGAATAATGTCTATAACACGAATATCCGGGGCGTGGGCCTCCGTATAGGGGAGCCTTCTACAAAATTCCCTACTTTGGATGATATGTCCCCTAACGAGAATTTTTATTTAGATGGAGAAGGTGTAGTGGCACAGCTGGTCAAAACTGTGCCGGGTAGCGTCGGGGCCGGGCGGGTGATAGCGGGAACGCTCATAAAGTACGAAATTGTTTCCTACCCGGAGTTTCATGCTACGGCCTATCTGGGGAGCGACACCTATATCATTCCCGTTGCCTGCTCCATTAATAACACGGTCATTAACGTTAGGTTGGATAACGCTGTGGAAGCGGATTTCAGCGGCGTAGGCTCGGTTGCGAAACCCAAAGACTTTACTGTCGGGGTAAACTGCGCTTCGGGCACGCAGGTAAAAATGACTTTGGATGGAAAACTCGCGGGTCCGACAGGCGTACTGGCTCTCAACGCCGGTACGGACCAGGCGTCAGGCATAGGGATTCAGCTGCTTAAAGACGGCACGCCGGTGGATCTCGGTACCGAGCTGAACTTTGGCACCGCGACAATGACAGGGAATTTACTGCTACCGTTAACCGCGCGTTATTATCAGACGGCTGCTTCCATCGCTGGCGGAAAGACAAACGCCTCTGCCACGTTTACCATGACATATAATTAACGGCACGCAACGTATCGCCACCTCGCGTATCCAAACCCGTTGCTGGCGACTTTTTCACAACCTGAACCAGCCTAATTGTTCAGTAACATAAGTAGTTAAATTTATGCGGCGAGATTAATTATTAATAATATTGTTTATCCGCCGCATTATTCTTCGATTCCCCATTCACTTACCCTATCTCATTGATTTTTAAGCTTGTAATCGGCTCGATTCTGCATTGCTTTATCTGACGTGCTGTGAATAAATAAACGGTCGCAAATTTCACAAAACGGCTTATAACCGCCTTAAATATTATCCTGTCCGCGGAAAACAACGCTGACACCTTATTATCGAGCCTGCTATGAATGAAGATAAAAAGCTGCTGGCCGAGGAAATCAACGCCAGAGTAAAAGAACTTGAATCCCATTTAGTGGCGATTCGTCGTGATATTCATGCACATCCCGAATTAGGTTTTGATACGGTTCGCACGGCCAATTTGGTCACG
This sequence comes from Pantoea sp. MQR6, assembly GCF_022761075.1. Classification (NCBI taxonomy): domain Bacteria; kingdom Pseudomonadati; phylum Pseudomonadota; class Gammaproteobacteria; order Enterobacterales; family Erwiniaceae; genus Pantoea; species Pantoea sp. MQR6. The sequence goes on along the minus strand of NZ_JAKYXB010000004.1, from coordinate 271,787 downwards.
CAACAATTACTGGCTTTGGGTTTGCAGCCCAAAACCGGCGTAGGCAGAACCGGCGTGATGGTAGATATTCATGGCGCTGAGCCAGGCAAAGTCGTGCTGCTGCGTGCCGACATGGACGCATTACCGATTCAAGAACAAACGGGTTTGCCGTTCAGCAGCACCTATCCCGGAAAAATGCACGCCTGTGGTCACGATATTCATACCGCGACGCTGCTCGGCGTAGCCGCTATTTTGCCGCACTATCGTCAACAGCTAAAAGGCACGGTACGCCTGATTTTTCAGCCAGCAGAAGAGACGCCTGACAGCGGTGCAGAAGCGATGATTGCCGATGGTGCAGCCGAAGGCATTGACTGGGCGATTACGCTGCACAATAAACCAGAGCTGGCAGCCGGTGAAATCGCGTTAACGCGCGGTGCGAGCACCGCATCCAGCGATGAGTTTGACGTGACGGTTCATGGCGTTTCCACCCATGCGGCACGTCCACACATGGGCAGCGATCCCATCATCGCCACCGTGCATTTGATCAGCCAACTGCAGACCATCATTTCACGCGAGCGTGACCCCGCGCACTCCGCAGTGCTGACGATTGGTCATATTCAGGGCGGCGCCACGCATAATATTATTCCCGACAGCTGCCTGTTTCAGGGCACCATCCGCACCAAATCGCCACAAGTGCGTGCTGATATGGAAGCATCGTTCAAGCGGATGTGCGAAGGTGTCGCTTTGGCGCAAAACGTGCGGATTGAGGTCAACTATCAGCGCGGCGTTCCGCCATTAATGAACGATGACACATTGATCGATACGCTGGAAACCATTCTCTCGCATCAATTTGATAAGCCGATCATCGCAAAACCCAGCGCCAGCTTTGGCGCGGAAGATTTTTCACTGTTTACTGAACGCGTTCCGGGATGCCAGATTCATATTGGTTCTGCTACGCCTGGACGCGACGATCATCTGCATAACTCCGATTATCAACCGGACGAACGCAGTATTGCCGCCGGGACGCAGGCGTTAACACGCCTCGCGATTGACTTGCTCTCCTAATATAAAAAATTGAGGTTTAGATGATGATGCGTAAAGGCTTGTTTGCTGTCTCCCTGGGAATGGTTCTGCTGAGTACGTCAGCGCTTACGTATGCTAAAGATTTTGGCACGTTGAAATTTGCCACTGAAGCCGCGTATCCGCCGTTTAACCAAACTACGCCAAGCGGCAAAATTGTTGGTTATGAGCCCGATATGGTGGCGGAGCTGGCAAAACGTGCGGGTTTCAAATATGAAATTATTGCGCAAAAATGGTCAGGTATGATTCCCGGCCTGATTGACGGTAAATATGATGCCGTCATTGATGCGGTCACTGTTACGCCTAAACGTGCCGAAGCGATCGATTTCACCCACGAATATACCGTTAGCATTTCCAGCTTTGTCACAGCAAAAACCTCACCTTTAGCTTCGTTGCCGGGCACCGGTACTGTGGTTGCCGCTGACGATGAAGCTGGCATGAAAAAGTCTATTGATGATTTGAAAGCCACCTTCAAAGGCAAAACCATTGCCGTGCAGGTCGCCACAATTCAGGCTGATTTCTTACAAAAGTATCTGGGCGACGTTGCGACAATTCGTACCTATCAAGCTGGCCCGGAAACTTTCGCCGACCTGATGAATGGCCGTGTTGATGCGGTTATGGCCTCGCGTACCAATCTTAATGCGTTTGTGAAAAAACACACCGACGCTATCAGCAGCAGCGGCTACGGTTTTACGGGTGGCGTGCTGGGAGCGGGTTCAGCAATTGGTTTGCGTAAAGGCAATGCCGAGCTGAAAGCGGCATTGGATGAGGCGCTGTTATCCATGATTAAAGACGGCACGCTGAGCAAACTCTCCATTAAATGGTTTGGCGAAGACGTCGCACCAAAAGCCTAATTGCCTATGTTTATGAATATTGATTGGCAAATACTTGGCTTCGGTGATGAAGGTTGGGGCGGCGTGTTGCTTAACGCCGCCACGGTTACTGTCACTGTTTCTCTGTGCGCCTGGTTTCTGGGCGCTATTTTAGGCAGTTTACTGTGCTGGATGCAGATCGCCGGTTCGCGCTGGCAACAGCGGCTGGCAGCGGGCTACATCACAGTATTTCGTGGTGTACCTGAGTTGCTGGTGATCTACCTGTTCTACTTTGGTGGACGTCAGGTGGTTTCTTCTGTTGGCACCGCGCTGGGTTTTCAGGGGCCGTTCGACGTTAATGGTTTTATCGCAGGCGCAATTGCAATTGGACTGATTTCCGGGGCTTATCAGAGCAGCGTATTTCGTGGTGCCTTTTACGCTATTCCAAAAGGGACGCTGGAAGCCGCAACGGTGACGGGCATGGGACGTCTGATGATGTTCCGTAGAATGATCGTGCCACAGGCGCTGCGCACCGCGCTTCCCGGCATGGGAAATCAGTGGCAATCGGTGATTAAAGAGTCGGCATTGGTGTCGGTAACCGGTTTGGTCGAAACCATGAATCAGGTTTCCACCGCCGCTAACTCAACGCAGATGTCCTTCTTCTTCTACAGCATAGGGGCCGTGATTTACCTGATAATCACCACCTGTTCAGACTTGGTTTTCCGCTACGTGGAAAAATTTGCCCTGCGCGGCCAACAGCGCGCGAATCTTTAAGGAGCCCACGTGGATTTCACTTTCTTGCAGGAAACGCTACTGGCGTTGCTCAAAGGATTGCCGCTGACCATTAATTTGGCGGTTCTGTCCTTGCTCGGCGGCGCTATCCTGGCGCTGCTGCTTAATCTGCTGCGTCAAACGCACATCGGCAGTTACGTTTGCCGCTTCTACGTTTGGCTGTTTCGCGGCACACCGCTACTGATCCAAATCTTCATGGTTTATTACGGCTTGGGCAGCTTACCCGCCATTCGTGAAAGTATTTTTTGGCCGTTGCTGCGCGATCCTTACTGGTGCGGATTACTGGCGCTGATCCTCAACGATGCGGCGTATACCTCAGAAATCTTGCGTGGCGGCTTGCGTGCCGTCAGCATTCAGTCACTGGAAGCGGCAAAAGTTTCTGGCATGTCGTCGCATAAGATCTTCACCCGCATCACGCTGCCCATTGCCATTCGCCAGGCATTACCGGCCTACAGCAATGAGATCATCTCAATGATCAAAGCCACTTCGCTGGTCAGCACTATCAGCCTGATGGAGATGACCGGTATTGCGGATTCCATTGTTTCGTCCACTTTCCGCGCACTGGAAGTGTTCCTGAGCGCCGCCGTGATTTATCTGCTACTCACCATGCTGGTTAGCAAAGGCGTCTCAATGCTGGAACGACGTTTATCACCTTACTATTTTGGAGCGCGGTCATGACCAAACCCACGATTATGCTGAGTCATCTCAGAAAGAGTTACGCGGGCCATGAAGTGCTGCACGATATCAGCCTGACGGCACACGACGGTGATGTTATTTCGCTGATTGGCGCCAGTGGCTCCGGTAAAAGTACCTTGCTGCGTTGCATTCCTTTCCTGGAAGTGCCTCAGGCTGGTGAGATTTCGGTGGGCGATGAAATCGTCTCTATCGATAACACGGAGGAAAAGCTCAGCCGTGAGCAGCGTCGTCGCATCAAGCTGATGCGTATGCAGCTTGGCTTTGTGTTTCAAAGTTTTAATCTGTGGCCGCATAAAACCGTGATGCAAAATATTATTGAAGCGCCGGTGCATGTGCAAAAGCGCAGTCACAAAGAGGCAATTGAAGAAGCCGAAGCGTTGCTGCACAAAGTGGGCTTGTATGCAAAGCGCGATGCCTGGCCTTCACAACTTTCGGGTGGGCAACAACAGCGCGTTGCGATTGCGCGTGCGCTGGCGCAGCAACCAAAAGCAATCCTGTTTGATGAACCGACTTCAGCACTCGATCCAGAACTGGTAGGAGAGGTGTTGCGCGTAATCCGCAGCCTGGCGGAAGAGGGGCGCACCATGATCATCGTGACCCATGAAATGGGTTTCGCCCGCGAAGTATCGAACAAAGCGGTGTTTCTGCATCAAGGAATCGTTGAGGAATCTGGCGCACCGGAGCAGGTATTCCTCGACCCTGTATCGCCACGTTGTCGCGCCTTTGTAAACAGCCATTTCCAGCGCAACGCGGGATAACGTTCTTTTATTTGATTACGTTCATTCAAGGATGAGTGACGTTTTTAATCAGGATTTCCTTCACGTGCCCTTGACGAATCCCCGTCCTTAAAATAAAACTAGAACCCGTCAGGGGAGTCTCGCCGAAGAGACTGAGAGGCTAATAGCGCAATGCGCGGCTTAGCGACCCTTAGAACCTGACCCAGTTGATACTGGCGTAGGAAGACCTGGATCTCAGTGCGTTGAGCTCCTTGCCGCAAGGGCCGATCCGCACTGCTCTCGCCTTTTTTCCTTTCATGTATCACGGGTCTTCGCTGTTAAACGACGAGGCCAATGTGATGAACTCTCCCAATGTAACTGCTTTACTCGCAGCCTCCGCATCATGAGCCGCTGGTCGGTTTTAGGCAGCGGTGTGTCAGGTTTATGTGTCGCCACGCTGCTGGTCGAACAGGGTGAATCCGTCGAAGTGATCAGCAAAGAGGATTGTCTTCCGGCTTCGCATTGGGCTGGCGGCATGCTGGCACCTTGGTGCGAAGCTGAAAGCGCACCTCAAGCGGTTATCGATTGGGGACAGCATTCCGCTGCGTGGTGGTCAAAACGTGTTGATGGCGTTGAACACAACGGCACGTTAGTTATTGCGCCGCCGCGTGATAGCCTGGAACTGACGCGCTTCGCAAAAATGACGTCGGAGCATCAATGGGTTGCACCGGGCGAAATCGAACCTGCGTTGGAAAATCGCTTCGCACGCGGCTTGTTCTTTTCAGGCGAAGCGCACCTAAATCCACGTGATGCTATGCAGCAACTGCGCGCAAAATTGCTGCAGGCCAATGTCTCTTTTCATAACGGCGAACCCAGCGGAAAAATCATTGATTGTCGCGGCATCCACGCTGCCGAAGACCAGCCTGCACTGCGCGCTGTGCGCGGTGAAATGCTGATCCTGCAAACTGATGAAGTTCAGTTCTCGCGCCCGGTTCGCCTGTTACACCCTCGATTCCCTTGCTATCTGGTGCCGCGAGCAGCAGGACGTTTTATGCTTGGTGCCACCATGGTGGAAAGTCATGACGACAGCCCAATCAGCGCGCGCGCCATGATGGAATTGCTTAGCGCGGCGTACACCCTTCATCCGGCACTGGCTGAAGCTCGCATTGTTGAAAGCGGCACCGGTCTGCGTCCCGCCTATCGCGATAACCTGCCTGAGGTTCGCTACCAACACGGCATATTTTCCTTAAACGGTATGTATCGGCATGGTTTTTTGCTGGCACCCATTATGGCTGAAAAACTGATGCAGCAACTGGCCCAGGAGGTTTTGTAATGCGTATTCAACTTAATGGTCGTCCGATCGAAACGGAAGCCAACACCTTGGCAGAACTGCTTCAAGAACAGCAGATAGATGCCAGCTGCGTCGCCAGCGCCGTGGACGGTGAATTTGTACCGCGATCTCGCTACGACGCTCAGCACATCACCGCAGGTTGTCAGCTAGAAATTTTGTCACCGATGCAGGGAGGTTAAGTATGTTTTACGATTTCCAACCCCAGTCGCGGTTTTTACTGGGAACCGCCGGTTATCCGTCGCCTGATGTGCTGGCGCAAGCGATTAGCGCATCGGGCACTGAAATTATTACGGTTAGCCTGCGCCGCGAGGGCAGTGCAGGTGGTGCATTCCGTGAACTGTTGAAGTCGCTGAACACGCGAATTCTGCCTAACACTGCCGGTTGTCACACAGTCAAAGAGGCGGTAACCACCGCGCAAATGGCACGCGAACTCTTCAATACATCCTGGATAAAACTGGAGGTCATTGGGCATGCCGACACGCTGCAACCCGATCCTTTTGCTTTGGTCGAAGCCGCACGCATTCTTTGCGCCGACGGTTTCAACGTTTTCCCTTACACCACGGAAGATCTTATTGTTGGCGAAAAATTACTGGAAGCGGGCTGTGAATTATTGATGCCTTGGGGCGCGCCTATCGGTTCCGGTCAGGGATTACGCAATATCGAAGGATTGCGTTCTATGCGTGCCTGGTTCAAGGGCATTCCGTTGATCATTGATGCCGGCATTGGCGCGCCGAGCCAGGCGGCACAGGCGATGGAAATGGGTTTTGACGGGATCCTGCTCAATACGGCTGTGGCAAAAGCACGCGATCCGGTGCGTATGGCGGGTGCGTTTGCCTCAGCAATCCATGCTGGCCTGGAAGCGCAGCAGGCAGGGATGATGGAACGCCGCGACATGGCAGCCGCTTCTACACCCATTTTCGGTTTGGCCGAGTTCAGTTGAGGATAAAAGATGAGTCGTTATCAGCGGCAATCAATGCTGCCAGAAATAGGCGATGCCGGGCAGCAGCGTCTGGCAAGCGCACGCGTGCTGGTGGTTGGTGCGGGTGGCTTGGGATCAACGCTACTGCCGCTGCTGGTGGGCGCTGGCGTAGGATTTATAAAGCTTTACGACGGTGACGTGGTTGAACTGCATAATCTTCACCGGCAAACGCTGTTTGGCATGGCAGATGTGGGTCACTCAAAAGCAGTATGCGCCCAGCGGGCGCTAGCGCAGCGCAATCCCGAATCGATTGTAGAAGCACATCCACACACACTGCGCGCCAGCATGATAAGTCATGCGCTTGATGGCATCGATATTGTGATCGACGCGGCTGATAATTTCGCTATTACCTATCAACTCTCTGACGTCTGCTATCCGCGCCATATTCCGCTGGTCTGCGCCTCGGTACTGGGCCGAACAGGTTATGTCGGAAGCTTCTGTGCAGATGCACCGAGCTATCGGGCACTTTTCCCTCAATTGCCTACTGCATCCGCCAACTGCAATACCGCGGGCGTAATGGGGCCAGCCGTGGCAACGCTTGGTGCATTACAGGCACAAATGGCGCTCAGCATCTTGCTGCAACTCAAGCCGTCGCCCCTCGGTTGTATGATCAAGTGCGATTTTGTCGAGTGGCACGTGAGGCAGTTCCGCTTTGATGATGCGGAGGAGCCGGCGCATCCCGGCGTGCCGTTTATCGACCTACAACTGCTTACGCCTGAAGATTGTATTATTGATCTGCGCAGTGTTATGGAAGCGCCAACCAGCATCGCTGACAATGTTCTGCGTCTGTTGCCTGATGAGCTTGCAGCCTGGCAGGCACCTGAAGAACAGCGCATTGTACTGGTGTGTGCCAGCGGAATGCGTGCGGCTAAGGCTGCGCAGGCACTGGAGCAACGTGGGCATTGCCGATTAGCAATAATTGCAGCGAATCAATGTTAAACATTGCGTGAGTAATGCGTGCATTAAGACCTGCATTTATCAGTAGAGACGCATTTAGCCGTGAATGTTATTTTCCCAATAGGGAAAGCTCTCCCTCCGCTTTGTTGCCGTTCATTGTCAATACGAAGAGTAGCGATGTTCTGTTGGTCGCGGATGAGTTCTAATAGCGGGCTGCCAGATAATGAAGATCGTGCATTGAAATTGATGCTGTTCACCAAGCCAACATGGCGCTTAACGGTTATTGGAATGGCGCTCAATCTGCGCTGCTACCCGCTTTCAGGGAGGGCATTAGCCTAAGCCTCAGAATCACACATAAAAAGGGTCAATTAATGAGGTTTAGCGTAACGTGAAAGTTTGCATAACATCACACTTATTTTCTAAACCTCATCGTGTACTTTTATCAATCCTGATCGGTGAATTTATACCACTTCAGTTAATTGAAAGGTCTCAAATACCAGTTCCATCTCAGGATGAAAACTGCCTTCGTTTTGGAAAAAGCGCTGATGCTCTTGCTTCCAGTGATCAAGGCTGAGATCGCCTTCGCCTTCCAGCATCGCCATTTCAGGCGTTACGCGATCAAAACGTGTCAGGAACAAGCCGGTAGTGCGAATAACACAGACCGGCTGATTATTGCCGTTGAGGATAATACTGTAGCTGCCAGGCTGCGGTTTGTGGTCATCTGCGTTCCAGGATTGCAAAGAGCCGCAGCTGGCGACCTTTTTACCGGCGATCACTAATGTAGCAAGCTGATTAGCCAATTCGGCTGAATCGCCAAACGGCCAGGCAAGGGCGTTGGGATATTTGATTTTTAATTGTTCGAGCGTCAATGCCATCGCTGAATCCTTAAGTTTAGGGCGTTGAATTATGCGCCCATTATCAACAATCTTGGTGATAATGGGCAGCATTGATTAAGCCAGGATGCGTTTAGCCCAGTCAGTAATATCATCACCGCTGCCGATATCGGGCTGCACCAAGCCGTTGATCATAAAAGTGGGTGAAACGTGGATGCCGTTCTGGCGTGCATATTTGCAATGCCATTTGATCTCGGTTTGCAGATCGGCGCGCGCGAATACCTCATACGCATCAATTCCGCTGTAATCTTTCAGGCGAGCAAGAATCTGATGAGGCGTAGCATCCATGTTAGGACCGCTACAATGATCGGTAAATTCAAATTCTTCCCGATGATCGGCAACGGCTTTCATCACTGCTTTTGCTGCTTCTTTACCCTGAAAAGAGGCCGCCAGAATGTAGCGCACAATCACGCCTGAAAAGAGATGCCAGGGCTGTGACTGTAAGCGAATTTTCAGTGTCATTTTCTCCTCACCCACTTCGCTCAGCAGCGCGTCAAATTTGTTAAAAGCGCGGACCGAGAAAGGGCAGGTAGGTTCCAGAAACACTTCAAAAATGTGGGGGCCGTGGCCCCAAACCAGCGGATCGGCAGAGAGTGTGGCATTCTGGCTCATGATTTTTCCTTTATTTAAGGGAGGATGAAAAGCAGACGTATCAACAAATCTTAGTCGTATCAGCCCGTTAAGTTTACTGCAGATCTGTTACAAGAATTTTAGCGCTCGCTTTATCGTGACTAAAAGTCAGGTTTAAAACAGGACAAAAGGCGTTAAAAATCGGTAAACTCAGCGGCTTTAAATTTATGCCTTTGCATCCCGGCGACAGCAGCCAGAAGCGTCTATAGTTATTGCCATACTTCTCTGCTTTTGCGTTGCAGGTTTTCTGCAGCGAATTTTTATGTTCATTTGCCCGGAGCCAATAAGCCTTAAAAGAGGTTAATTTTGCACACAGATCTGTCCTGGAAAACCCTCCATCACATCATTAATCAGACCATCGCTGACATGCTAGATGAACATCAAACATTGAACGTGTTGTCATTGCGCGCCAGGCTGCGTGAACTGGCAGAGATCGAAGATGATGAAACAATGGTGCTGTGTTACTGGCAGGCGAGCAAAATATTGATGCGATTACCCGCCACGGTAACAGCCAGCCAATTAATGAGCGCGGCGCGACATGCGTTTCGAACGCCGCTGAATCACGATCTGCTGTGATCTTATTTTCATGGGGCACGATGCGGCAAGTGGATGCGGCACAAAATCCGTTAATGTGACGCATTTACAGCAGTTTATGACCTGTTCTTCAGGTTATGCTTTACCTATTTCCGCATTAAAGGATGTTCCATGTCGCATTTCCGCCCGGTGGCGTTAGAACACGCCAGCCGTCTCCTTAATCACGGACCTACGATTCTTATTACCAGTCAAGATCCCACATCACAGCGCCGTAATGTCATGGCTGCGGCCTGGTCTACGCCGGTTGAGTTCACCCCGCCGCGCATCGCTATTGTGGTAGACAAAGCAACCTGGTCCCGCGAGCTGATCGAATCAGGTGGCGCCTTTGGCATTTGCGTGCCGGCAGCCGCATTCGTCGATCTCACGTATGCCGTGGGCAGCGTATCAGGACGCGATAAAGATAAATTCAGCGATTTTACTCTTCAGGCCATTAAGGGACCGCAACTTGGCGTGCCATTACTGGAAGAGAGTTGTGTCGCCTGGCTTGAATGCCGTCTGCTGCCAGAAACAGAAGCGCAACAGGCGTATGACACTCTGTTTGGCGAAGTGGTCGCAGCGGCGGCTGACAGTCGAGTTTTCTTTGACGGGCGCTGGCATTTCAATGCTGACAACCGTGATTTACACACATTGCACCATTTGGGTGGTGGAAAGTTCGTGACAGTAGCGAACATGCTTACGGCAAAAGCCGATTTCTAAACAGAGGTAATCTATGACAGTTAAAAGCTATGCTGCGATGCAAGCCGGTCAGGCACTTGAACGATACGACTACGATGCAGGCCCACTTGATGCAGAAGATGTTGAAGTTGAAGTGGAGTATTGCGGCGTATGCCATTCCGATTTATCGATGATCGATAACGAATGGGGCGCGTCTACTTATCCTTTGGTAGCGGGTCATGAAGTGATTGGTCGTGTTGTTGCGCTGGGTGACAGTGCAAAAAACAAGGGACTGAGCCTTGGTCAGCGTGTTGGCATTGGCTGGCTCGCAAAAAGCTGTCAGCACTGCGACGCGTGTATCAATGGCGAGCAGGTAAATTGCCAGCAGGGTAAAGTCTCTACGATCAATAATCATGGTGGTTTTGCCAGTTCGCTGCGCGCTAACTGGCAATGGGCTATTCCGCTGCCAGAAAAACTGGATGTCGCAACTGCGGGACCTCTGCTGTGTGGCGGCATCACTGTATTCAAACCGTTGCTGATGCATAACGTCTCTGTTTCCAGCCGCGTAGGTGTGATCGGCATTGGTGGATTGGGCCATATCGCGATTAAAATTTTGCGTGCGATTGGAGCCGAAGTTACTGCATTCAGTTCATCAGCCAGCAAGACGCAGGCGATTCTGGACATGGGTGCGGATCATGTTGTGAACAGCCGCGATCCAGAAGCCTTAAAAGCGCTGGCAGGCCAGTTTGACCTGATTATCAGTACGGTGGCAGTTGACCTTGATTGGCAGCCATACTTCAATGCTCTGGCACCGAACGGCAAGTTCCACACCGTGGGTGCAGTAATGAAGCCATTCGAAGTGCCTGCTTTTAGTCTGATTACTGGCGACCATGCGGTGACGGGTTCGTCCACCGGATCGCCGGGTCAATTGCGTAAGCTGTTGAAACTGGCTGGACGCGCTAATATTGCGCCAACAGTGGAATACTTCCCCATGTCAAAAATCAACGACGCGCTGGATCACCTGCGTGCCGGTAAGGCCAATTATCGTATTGTCCTCAAAGCTGATTTTTAACGGCAGGCGCGCCTTTTGGCGCGCCAATTTCCTCTCTCTCCTCCTCTGCTTTTTCAATTCTCTGTTAAAATTGAACACGGCGATAAAATAGTGATACTGCGCACTCATGCCCATTGCAGGAAGCACCTACTGGAGAAACTATGCTGTGGATTTGGAATGCCTTGATTGTATTGGTTACTGTCGTAGGCATGGAAATTGCTGCCGCGCTGGCGCATAAATACATCATGCACGGCTGGGGTTGGGGTTGGCATCTGTCGCATCATGAGCCGCATAAAGGCTGGTTTGAGCTCAACGATCTTTACGCAGTTGCCTTTGCCGGCTTGGCAATTTTGCTGATTTATCTGGGAAGTGAAGGGATGTGGCCGCTGCAATGGATTGGCGCGGGAATGACGCTGTACGGCATTATGTATTTCATTGTTCACGATGGGTTAGTGCATCAGCGCTGGCCGTTCCGCTATGTTCCACGCCGTGGCTACTTCAAACGTTTATATATGGCGCACCGCATGCATCATGCTGTGCGCGGTAAAGAGGGCTGCGTTTCGTTTGGTTTCCTCTATGCGCCGCCGCTGTCTAAATTGCAGGCGACACTAAGAGAGCGGCACGGTAAGAAATCTAATGCGGACGCTGCCAAAGATGAGCAGGGCGCGGCGGCGAAGTCATCATCCGAGACATAACCGCCTGACCTGAAGCCGACACCAGCAACGCTAACTTTTCGGGCTTGCTGGTGGACTGGCGACGATCCCACGCCTTTTTGCCCGCCTGATTCACTTTGACCCCAATTTTGCGATAAACCCCTTTTGCTGTCGCAATCGCCCAAGCTGAACGCAGTGGCAAGCCCGCTAATCCAGCGGTTGCCGAATGATAATAAGGTTCCGCTTCTTTGACTAAGCGCCTTGCGACCCGGCTTAAAGCCTGACGATTTTCTGGAGCGGCATAGTTAATGCCGTTTAAACCCACTTGCTGCAACCACTGTTCGGGTAAATAACAGCGGCCGACTTGCGCATCATCAACTATGTCACGCGCAATATTAGTGAGCTGAAACGCCAGCCCCAAATCGCAGGCGCGATCCAACGTCGCGGCGTCTCGTACCCCCATAATCTGCGCCATCATCAATCCCACAACGCCCGCCACGTGATAGCAATAACGCAGCGTGTCATCGAATGTTTCATAGCGCACTTCACGTACATCCATGGCAAAGCCTTCGAGATGATCAAAAGCATAAGCAGGTAAAATATCGTGCGCCATTGCGACTTCTTGAAACGCCGCAAAAGCGGGCTCATGCATTTGCGATCCGGCATAGGCTTGACGCGTTTTAACTTCAAGCTGGGCTAAACGTTGCTCTGGCGTTTGCAATGAGACGATGTCTGAAGCGAAGCCCAATTGCTGATCGTCAATCACATCGTCGCAATGACGGCACCAGGAATAGAGCATTAATACGCTGCGACGGGTTTTGGTATCAAATAGCTTTGACGCGGTTGCAAAGCTTTTCGAGCCTACTTCCATGGTTTCCACCGCGTGGTCGAGTAATGACGGATTATTCATGCCAGATCCTCCAGCATTAACCCTGCGGTGGCTTTGGCCGACCCGATGACGCCAGGAATGCCTGCACCTGGATGTGTACCGGCACCCACCAAATAAAGATTATGCAAATGCTTATCGCGGTTGTGTGGGCGGAACCAGGCGCTTTGCGAAAGAATCGGCTCAACTGAAAACGCCGAACCTTGATAAGCGTTTAATTCGTCGCGGAAGTCGAAAGGGGTGAACATGCGATGCGTCACTAACTGGCTGCGCAGCCCCGGCATGTAGTGCTGCTCAAGGTAGTCAAAGATGCGATCGCGCAGGCGTGGGCCTTCTACCGACCAGTCGAGATTGGCTGTTCCCAGATGCGGTACCGGCGCTAACACGTAGTAACTGCCACAACCCGCTGGCGCAAGCGACGGATCGGTGACGCAAGGCGCATGAAGATAAAGCGAAAAATCCTCAGCTAAGCCGTCATGATTAAATATCTCATCAATCAATTCGCGATAGCGCGGGCCGAAACAGACGGTGTGATGCGCCAACTGATCGTGATGGTGATTTAAGCCGAAGTAGAGGACAAACAGCGAGTTGCTCATGCGTTTGCCCTTAAGCGAACGGGCCTGCGCAGTTGAACCCGCATGCTCGCTGAGCAAGTCATTGTAGGTATGCACCACATCGGCATTCGACGCGACGGCACGCGTGGGGAATACGCGACCATCCTGCAAATGTACCGCTTTGACGTTTTCGCCTTCAGTTTCTAACCGGCTGACTTTTGCATTCAACGCGACTTCACCGCCCAAATCTTCGAACAATTTCACCATGCCATTGACCAGCGCGCCGGTGCCGCCGCGCGGGAACCAGACGCCCCATTCACGCTCAAGTGCATGAATCAACGTGTAAATCGAGGAAGTGGCAAAAGGATTCCCGCCTACCAGCAATGAGTGGAAGGAAAAAGCCTGCCGCAAATGTTCATCTTCGATATAGCTTGCGACTTTGCTGTAAACGCTGCGCCAGGCCTGCAAACGCGCAAGCTGCGGCGCGGCGCGGATCATGTCGCGGAACGATAAAAACGGCACCGTCCCGAGTTTCAGATAACCTTCTTTAAAAACGGCGCGGGAGTAATCCAAAAACTGGCGATAACCTTCGACATCACGCGGATTAAATTGCGCTATCTGCTGCTCAAGCTGCGCCTGATCGTTGTCGTAGTTAAAAATGCTGCCATTTTCCCAACACAAACGGTAAAACGGCGCGACCGGCAGCAGATCGACATACTCTTTCATCTGTTTGCCAGCCAGCGTAAACAACTCTTCTATCGCGCTGGGATCGGTGATTACCGTTGGCCCGGCATCAAAAGTAAAACCGTGATCCTGATAAACGTAAGCGCGACCGCCAGGCTTGTCGCGCTGTTCAAGTAAAAGGGTAGGAATACCTGCCGCCTGAAGGCGAATAGCCAATGCGAGGCCACCAAAGCCTGCGCCAATTACTGCAGTTTTTTTCATCGTATCGCTCGTAGACGGGAAGGTGTAGTCAAAATAGCCTGCAAAGCTGCCACGACAGGGACCGGCGGTTTGCCACTAAGAATGCGTGCCATATCGGGCAAGGTTAATTTTCCCGCATAAAAGCGGGCAATAAGGCCATCCGGTAATCCGTAAAAACGCTGCATCACTTTCCAGCGCTGATCAGCCGGTCCAGCTAAAAACAACATGCGATTCAACATGCGAAAGAAACGCTGTTTCTGCCAGGCTTCGTGGGCAAAGTGGCGGATGAGATCCTGTAGCGATGAAGCGGAAAAGCGGCTGCTTGCAGCAATACGATCGGCCAGGGCGACAGCCAGCGGCAGGGAGTAACCGGTGGTGGGATGAAAAAGACCGGCACGTAATCCTGAACAGGCCAGCGGACGTTGCTGCCAAAATGCCTGGTGATCACCGGTCAGCGTAATGGGCAACGCGCCTTGCTCCTCGCGCATTAACCGGTCAAGCTGCCAACCCTGTTGCGCTGCGTAAGCGCTGATGTGCTGGCGCGCCTGCGGAGCGTTTAACGTCGCGTTATCGATGTAATGCGTATCTTCAATCAGCAATCGGGTTGCAGAGAGCGGCAAGGTATAAACAAAGCGATAGCCTTGCTGCTGGTCAACTGTGGCGTCCATGATGATTGGCGCTGTTAAGCCGTGCGGTTGCTTAAGCTGCCATTCCTGACCGACAAAAGCCTGAAAACCCACCAGCAGGGCGTCATCCGGCTGGTAGCCGCGCCCGTCAATCACCGCATCGGCGGTAATCATACGTCCATCTTCGAGTTGCACACTCACCGGCGTGATTGCCGTTACCTGAGTGTGCGTCAGCAAGTTGTCTCTAAATCGCTCATACAGCACGCGGGCAAAATGCTGTGAGGTAGCACAAAAATAGCCGCTGTTAAGACGGCGAGTGCGTTGCGGAAACCGCACGTGATAGTGCGTCCAGGAGTGAGCAATCAGCGGAGCGATCCAGCGATGCTGTTCCGGCGTGAGATCGTCGGCATGAAAGGACCAGGTATGATTGCCACCCGCTTGCTGTTCACTTTCAATCAGCAACAGCGAAAGTTCAGGATGCGTCTGCTGTAAGCGCAGTGCAATCAAGCCGTTTGCTAATCCAGCGCCAACAAAAATAAGGTCATAATGCGGTTGCATACAGGCTTCCTTTAAATGCGGGATGCAACACCGGACGGCGCGTGTTGACTGCCTGTTCAATAATGGCCGCCGCGGTTTCACTTCCGCCCGCCTGGCGCAGCGCGGGCTGTAACGTGCGCATGCGCTGACGATAGTGATCGTTACTCAGCAGCGAACGCAGTTGGCGCGCCATTGCATGGCTGGTGGTGAAGCGTGAAGCGCTTCGTCCAATGCCGTGATAAACAATGCGTGAGGCAACACCGGGCTGATCAAACGCCAGCGGCAACGCCAACAGCGGCGTGAGATGATTTACCGCATCTAACACGGTGTTGAGTCCGCCATGGCTAATCACCACTTGCGCTTGTGCCAGAGCCGCCGACTGATCGGCAAAATCCACGACGCGCGTATGGCTGTTATGCGCCAGCTTTTCCGCCTGAAAAGGTGAAAGGCGACCGCAATGTGCCAGCAGCAGCTGTGCATCCACTTCCTGACAGGCGCGCGCAATGGTTTTAAATAAGCCATAGCGGTGGCCTTGCAACGTGCCCAGCGAGGCAAAAATGCGCGGCTTGTCGTTATCATCAAAATAGTTTTCAGCGGATGAAGTGGATTGCGTAAGCGAGCGTAGCGGGCCGACGGCGTGGAAAGTCTCGGGCAGGGCATAACGCGGGAAATCGAGCTCTGGGATCAACTGGCTGATTTGCGCCAGCGGGGATAAACATTCGTGCAGCTTATTTCGCGGCGTCAGGCCGAAATTGTTGGCATGTTGAGCAATCACGCGATCGTGACGACGCATCAACCAGTCATATATTTTCTCGCTGGTGGCATAGCGCTCTTTGGCATAGTCATCATTTTTGTAATCAAACGGCATGACGGCCAACGGCAAATCGGCTTCACGATTCAGCGGTAATGCGCAGGCAACCGAAACGAAAGGCAACCC
This sequence comes from Pantoea sp. MQR6, assembly GCF_022761075.1. NCBI lineage: Bacteria > Pseudomonadati > Pseudomonadota > Gammaproteobacteria > Enterobacterales > Erwiniaceae > Pantoea > Pantoea sp. MQR6. Next base: position 255,546 of record NZ_JAKYXB010000004.1, on the reverse strand, counting down.
CAGCGCTTCTGCGGCTAAAGCACCGGCAGGTTCCATCTGATCAACGATCACACCATCAACCGCTAATGCAGTTAGCGCAGCAGGCAATTCCCGACACAACATATCGGTAGTACGGGCCATTTCAGTGATCAGGCGCAGCATGGAGGGGCCAAGAGGATGCGCCGCCAGTTTTAAGGTGTGCGCCAGGCTACCTGCGGGATGGCTAGTCAATCCAACAGGACGGAACTGAATAGTGGGCGTGCTAACTAAAGTCTGAACGTCAATTTGATTGATAAAGGTCACGCGGTGGCCTCGCGCTATCAACGCGTGTGAGACATTTTGCAAGGCTTGCACATGGCTATAGAAAGGCGGCGAAACGACCGCGAAGTGACTCATGCAGCATCCTTAGCTGACAGCAGCGAGTTTTTTCTCGAACCAGCTTTGAATAAAATGTTGCGTGGCATAACCATTCTGGCAAGCCGCTTCAAGATGCTGATTGGCACGATGCAGATGATCGCGTAAACGATTCTCCACCGCTTTCGCGCCCAACATATTCACCAGCGTCGACTTCCCGGCATCTTTATTACAATCCTTGCCGGTATTCGTCATGCCATCGGCAAGATCATCAAGTAGCTGAAACGCCTGCCCAAGATCGAGTGAGAAGCGATGCAGCTTTTCACGCGCTTCTGAGGAAGCATTCGCAACGATTGATGCCATCTGCATCGAGGCGCAAAACAGGGTGCTGGTTTTGAATTGATTGGTCATCAAAATGGCATCCGCATTGCGCGGTTTGTCACCCTCTGAGAGATCTTTAAACTGACCTTGCACCAAGCCTTGCAACCCAACAGCGTGAGACAATTCTGTCACCGCCTGATTCTTCGCATTGGCGGGTAAGCCTTCCGCGCAGGCGATCACACCAAAGGCTTTACTGAGCAGCGCAACCGCAGCCAAAATCGCCACATGTTCGCCAAACTGGCAATGAATAGTGGGTTGGCCGCGTCGCATTTGCGCATTATCCATGCAGGGCATGTCGTCGAGGATTAACGAGGCTGCATGAACCATTTCAATGGCGCAAGCCAGATCCAGCAGTCCACGATGACTCAGATCACAGCCCAAATCGCGTGCAGTTAACAGCAGAAGCATGGGGCGAATACGTTTACCGGGCGCTAAAGTGCCCTCGCGCATTGCCGCACCAACGCAATCGCGCTCACCGTCTACCGGTAAAAGTTCATCAAGACGCAGTTCAATATCGCTCAATAGCATTGAAATATCGCTGTGAGGATAATTGACCTGTTTTTCTGCACAAGCCGTCATTAAGGCTGTCCTTATTAGCAGATGAATGCACAGCAAGTCGAAACAAAGTCGATGCCATATTCATAGTATGTTTACTGCCACATTATGGTTGGCAGGTATTCAAGGCACGGTGGTCAAAAACCACATAATCAATATTAGTTGAGGATTAATAAAAGGTGGGGAATTCAGAAACATTCATCGATTCTTTACCAAAAATTTAACGTTTCTGAGCCGATGAAATGCAGCCAATTATCCGAGCAGCGTTCGCAATTCACTCATCACATGAATAACTTCCTGTGAAGTTAATGCGCCATCTTTTGCAAAGCGCACAATGCCATGTTGATCAACCACAATGACTGTTGAACCTTGCGGTTTCAGCTGCCATGTATGCTGCGCAACACCGCTGTTATCAATAATAAATTGCTGCCACGGGGTCGATTTCTTACTGGATTCAATACTGCGCACCACAAATATGCCACTGCCTGGCAGCACATCATCGGTATTGACGATGGTGGTGGTTTGGAAAGTGTTACGCGGTAAAGCGGCGTGTTCTAATGCGCTGATCAATCCTGCCGTTTGCTCCTTTGCCGATATCCTTCCTGCGACATGAATAATCAAACGCACTTTACCGGTCAGCGCCTGACTACGCCATTTTTGATAATTCAGTTTCCCTTGCTGCATTACCATTTCACCTTTATCGGCGATAAAGATTGAAGGCACCGGCTGGCCAAGCATCACGTTATGTGCGTTGGCTAATGAAGAAAATAGTGTCAGTGATATCAATGCAGAACGTAGCAAGTGAGCCTCTCATTTCTTGGATATTGATGGCTATCAGCGTAGCAACTTTTTGAATCGGCGGACGCTTTGTCGCTTAACACTGTTTCAGATCAATAAATGAACCGAGAAATAGCTCAAAAATGCCTTATTACCAAAAAAAAAGGAGGCGAAAATGCGTAGCGGCTTGATGACGTTGAATGAGATGGCGCGCTATATCGGTGTTTCTTCACCGAGATTGGTCAGAGCAATGTGTAATCGCGGAACGCTGGCCGGCATTCCCTTACCCCAGGCAGCGGAGTCGGCCCCTTTGGCTCAGCGACACTGGCGCCGCGAAGAGGTGCGGCAATTTAAGCATGCGTTACAGCGCGCAAAGGCGGCGCAATATGATGAGGAGATCTACTAAAAACAGGGGAAGGCGATATACAGCCTTCCCGTGATGGTGTTAGAAGTCGTATTGCAGTGACAAGCGATTCTGCCAGAAATCTGAGTCATACAGCGGCGAAGTCTGTACTCCGGCAAAATCGGTCAGGCTCAAGCCTTTTAATACGCCGGTAAAGTTCCAGGTGAAATAAACCAAATATTCTGACTGATTGATGCTGGAGGAGTCCGCAGCCGGTTTAAGATCCATAAAGGAATAACGCGAGCCAATCGACAGGTTTTCATTCATGACGTAGTTCACGTCCGTTGACCACGCATTGCCACTGCCTAAATCCTGGGTACTGGTAAAGAAGGGTTGTGCGAAGTAGGGGCCAGACGAGGTATTGTGCGCGTAAGGTGTCACCAGCGAACCGTTATTCCAGCTGTCACCGCTGGCAGCGATGTGGTCATAGCCCAATTTCCAGCTCAGTGATGGCGTAAAGCTCAGCGCCAGCTGTGCACCGTAAGAGGTGCTGTTGACTTCGCCCGCCAGCGCTTTACCTTGGCTGGTGCCACGAATAACTTGCAGGCCAAAATCAGGCTGGAAGGTCGCTTCTTGCCAGCGTAAATGGCTTTCACCGAATACGATGCGAGAATAGTCCGCGTACTCTTCATACCAAAGTTGACCGCTTAAGGTTTTATCGTCCCATTGCGTAGCGCGTCCGCCGCCAATGCCCCACATGCCGTTGGTGCGTTCATCTACATCGGTGTATGCGGTGCTGTCGAGAAACTGGTCGTCTCCCCACGGTTTATAACGCCAGACTTTGGTTGCATGCAGGAAGTTTTGCTTGTCGCCGTAATGCGCATCAACGCCGCGAAAAAGTATCGGCGTTATTCGCCAGTCATAATCACCGACAAAAGGAATATCGATGCGCTGATCGCCCGCGGTTATTTTAAAGTCATCTTTCTGCCAGCTTAAATAAGCTTCACCGACATTGGTTTGATTATCGCCAATATCACTAATGGTATGCGCTTCATCTGGATGATCAATTCCGCGTAAAAATATTCCGCTAACGCCCGCCCGGAAACCATAAAATGGGGCGGTTTCATATTTCAAACTGCCACCGTAACTCACAGTGTCCTGATTAAAACCTTTAGAGAAATAAGCATTGTGGGTTGAATAGTAAAGCGTGCGCAGGCTGCCGCTTACCGTGCCGCAGGTAAATATGTCGGTAAAGTTGTCAACACCGCTGGTGCCATATTGGCAACTTGAGTCAATATTACTTTGCGTAGCGGCCATCGCTATGGAGGTGAACGGAAACAACAATGCCGCAAATGAAAGCGTTTTTAAATGCATTTTCCTGAACCTTTTCCTGTCTAAAATAGAGCAAAGCCCGCCCGTCTGCTTATTAATGCAGCAAGCGGTAGATTATTTATGATTAATTATACTGCGGTAACGCCGTTTATTTTAACGTCGGGCAGCGTCTCACGAACGTCCCAACCGCGCAGTTTACCCGGATTAAGTAAATTATGCGGATCGAATGCGCATTTCATTGCAACAACATCGGGGCGAATCATCCCTTGTTTACCCTCTTCAATATGCAGCACGTGAGGATTATTAATCTTCACGCCGTTATCGCGGTAAGTTTGCATTATATTGTTAAGGCGATGTTCATCGCTATAGCGCACCAACGGTAAGCCGCTGCACGTTAGCGCGCCATTCATGTCGCGCAAAAATTCTATATGCGAAATGACCTCGCCATTTAAGCGCTGCTCCATATCCAGCACCTGTTGCCGATAGTTGTCTGGTGCATAGGCGGTTTGCAGATAGGTCAGGGTTTTATCAATCTTCAATGCCTGTAAGGTCGTGTGATTCCAGCAATATTCGATCAGTGAATGGCCTTCATGCTGGTCATCGCTGTAACGCAGCACGGACTGCCCACCATGCTGTGTTAATAAAGCGGGCAACAATGCGTCACTTTCACTACCAACGACCGAAATCACCACATGCTTGCCTGATATTTGCTCAGGCGCGAGATCGGTAAAATAATCGGCAATGGGTGCCGCCATCACCGCAACCTGGCGTTTAACCAAGCCCGGTGAGCGGGCGAGCGCATCCGCAAACGCCATTGCGCTGGCGAAATCGCTGAAACTATCCAGCCGTTCGATCCAGTGATGGCAGGGCGCCAGCGCCAGTTCAATCTCCAACACAATACCGTTGCTGCCGTACGCGTGATGCAACAGCATGGCTTCTGGCGCCTTCAGCGTGATAATCCGTGGCGTCTCTTCCATGGTCATAATGCGCACCGAGAGCACGTTGCCTGGTGCGGCCAGCGGACCGTAATTGATGGAGCCGACGCCGCCAAAGCCGCCGCCAAACAGACCGCCAAGCGTAGCTAAACGCCAGGTTGATGGCATGCAGCGCAGTTCCCAACCAAACGGACGCGTATAGGCTTCGAGATCGCCAAGCCGAATACCCGCTTGCGCCCGCACGCTGCCTTTACCCATTTCCACCACCGCGTTCAGTTTCGTAATATCAACCATCACGCCGCCGTGGAGCGGAATCAGTTGACCGTAATTGCCCGTGCCGCCGCCGCGAATATTTAAAGGCAAACGTTGTGCAGCGCAGGCCGCAACCACCGCCGCCAGCTCTTCCTCATCACGCGGACGCACCGCCAGTTCGGCAAATTTATCGTCCAACTGATTTTTAAGAATTGGGCTGAACCAATGAAAGTCTCGCGACAGACGTTTTACCTTGGGGGCCTCTTTAATCCAATCGAGCGCAGGTAACGCCGCGACCACCGCAGACAGCGCGGATTGACGAATAGAATCAGACATTATGCATTCCTGTGGTAAGTAAATTAGCTGTGGCTGAGCTCGCTCTCATGCCAGGCGGCCAGTACGCGACGCGTAAGCCATGACATCACGGCAAACAACAAAAACCCCGCCAGTGAAATCAATAACAGCGCAGCAAACATCAGCGGAATGTTGAGTTGATAACCGGCCTGCAATATCTGATAAGCCAGACCCGTATCGGTGCCGCCGGTACCCGCGACAAATTCAGCCACAACCGCACCAATCAACGACAAACCGCTGGAGATACGCAAGGCACCGAAGAAATAGGGCAGCGCGGAAGGGATGCGCAGACGCAGCAGAATCTGCATACGCGAAGCGTGATTAAGCTGGAAATAGCTCAGCAACCCAGGCGAAACGCTACGCAAGCCTTGCGTGGTGTTGGAGATGATAGGGAAGACTGCCATCAAGGTGGCGCACACCACCAGCGACAAGGTGGTGTCTTTCACCCAGATGATGATCAATGGCGCAATCGCCACAATCGGCGTCACTTGCAAAAAAACAATGTAGGGGAAGAGCGCGGTCTCGATAAAACGGTTCTGCACCAGTAAAAAGGCGATCACCGAGCCAGTGACTATGGCCACAGCAAACGAAATCACTGTGATCTTCATGGTGTAGAGCAGCGACATAAACAGCGAAGGGAAATTCTGCATCAGGCTCTGCGCCACCACCAGCGGCGAGGGCACCAAAAAGACCGGTACTTGCAGAGCGGTGACCAACCATTGCCATAGCAGTAATATTGCCACCGCCATCAACAGTGGATAAAACAGTTTTTGAAATGACTGGCGTGCAGCAAACGGGGTTTTCATGATTTGCTCTCCTGGCTGGCATTGAACAAGCCGCGCTGAAGCTGTTGGGCATACAGCGTGAATGGCTGGCTGACCCGGAATTCATCATCACGGGGGAAGGGCGCATCGATGGCAATGTCATCAACGACGCGGCCAGGTCGCGCTGCCATCATGATGACTCGCTGCGACAGAAATACCGCTTCCTGAATCGAATGGGTGACGAACACCACCGTCAAGTTTTGCTCTTGCCACAGTTGCAGCAGATCGCTATCAAGTTTGTTGCGGGTGATCTCATCCAAGGCGCCAAAGGGTTCATCCATCAGCAACACTTTGGGCCGCGTCACTAAACCGCGCGCAATGGAGACGCGCATCTGCATGCCGCCGGAAAGCTCACGCGGCAAAACGTGACCAAACTGGCTCAATCCCACTAACTCAAGGATCTCTTTCACTCGCGTGTCCGCTTCCGGGCGCGGCACACCGGCTAAATCCAGCGGCAAACGCACATTCTTATGCACGTTATTCCACGGCATCAGCGTCGCTTCCTGAAACACGAAAGAGAGCGGTAAATCTCGCTGCTTTTCTCGGCGGTCGCGGCGAAAAAGCATCAGCTTACCGTCGCTAGGTTCAATCAACCCGGCGATCATTTTCAGTAAGGTACTTTTGCCGCAGCCGGATGGCCCGAGCAGCGTGACAAATTCCCCCTGACGAATGGTCAAATCAACCGGCAGCAATGCACGCGTGCCGTTGGGATAAATTTTCTCAGCGGAGAGCACGTCAATCGCCGGCGGCGCGCTTGCACCGGGTAGTGTTACCGGCGCGTTGTCGCTGCTCATCAAGGTCAATCGGCTGGCTTTATTCATGGCATGACCTTGGCATCTTGGATGAACGTCAGGTTGTAGCTTCCCTCAAACGGGACTTTCGCCGGATCGATCAGTTTATTCTCAACCAGCAGCTGATAGGTCTGTTTCAGACGCGATTCGGTCATGATACCGATGCCCTGAGTTTGCGCATCACCGCCGGTTAGCATCTGATATTTCTTCATCTGCGCGAGACTGAAAGCGATCTGGTCATCACCCATATTTGGGTTCTCTTTCTTGATCAGCGCATTGCCCGCGCTGGGATCTTGCAGGTAGTTTTTCCAGCCCTGCATCGAGGCTTTAACAAAGGCCGCTACCACCTGCGGACGCTTTTCCACTGTCGATTTCATACAAACAATGCTGTTGCCGTACGGCGGATAACCCCACTCGCTGATCGGATAAACGTTGGCTTGTGCCCCAGCTTTTTGTACTGCAAAAGGCTCTGAGGTCAGATAGCCTTGCTGCACCAGCGTTTTATCGGCTAAGAACGGCTGAATACTAAAGGTATAAGGGCGGGCGCGGGCCGCTTTCAGGTTGAGCGCACTCTGCGCCCAAGGCCAGTAAGAGGTATACGCTTCTGAAGCCAGCAAAAAGGTTTTGCCTTGCAGATCGGCCTGACTTTTCACATCAGGATGGGTAATAAATACAATTGCCGAATGCTGAAAGGTGGTGGCAACCGGCATCGCTTCAACGCCAGATTGCCAGGATTGCAACGCCTGCATGTTATCGCTGATGATGCAGTCCGCCTGGCCTGCTGCCATCAACTGCATGGTATGCACTTGCGGCCCGCCCATTTTCAGGGTGACGTCTAATCCGGCATCGCGGTAAAGATTCTGCGCCTGCGCCTGATAAAAACCGCCATGCTCAGCTTGTGCATACCAGTTCGTCATAAATGTGAATTTTTCTGCGGCCATGCCCGGCGCGGAAAGGGCCACGGAAAGTGCTGCGACAAGGCTCAATGTTTTTTTCATACCCAATCCCCGATTATTGTTTTAACAGTGACGCTGCATCGTTATGGTCTAACACTTTGCCGTGCCAGTGCGCTTTTCCCCATGCAGGCGCTTCACGCGTTATCCACTGCATTTCATGTACTTCGGTGATCACTTTGGCCCAGCTCTCAGCCAGCGAATCGAGAATGGCTGCGCCTTGTTCGGGTGTAGACGGCAGCGGATCGCCAATCACGCCACTCGGGCCAAAATCGTAAGAAACCCAAGCCGCCATCGGTTTGGTGCTGGAAAGCGTTGGGCAAGGGAATTCAGGGGGATAATTGCTGACCGCTTTTTCCATCTGTACCGTTTCTGGTGCCAGCGCCAGCATCAATGCGGTTTCAGCATGGCCGGCGTGCATCGCCATTTGACGCTCTTTATCGTCCATAAAACTTTCGGCGCAGTTTGGCACTTTGAAGGTGTCTTGCATGATGATGATCATATCGCCATGGCGCAGTCGCAGTTCGCGCGCCGCCATTTGCAGCGGTTGCGGCTGGCCGCCATGTCCGTTGACCATCAGAAATTTGCGGAAACCGGCGCGATAAATCGATTCGCCGATCTCTAAAATAGTGTGCAGCAACGTTTCGCCGGTCAACGTTAAGGTGCCGGGAAAATGCAGGTGTTCGTCAGATTTACCGTAAGTAATGGGCGGAATGGCAAATGCCGGTATCGATGTGGGCAAGCGCGCTAACGCGTGACCCACCACACCAGACGAAATTACGCTGTCCACCGCGCAAGGCAGGTGCGGCCCGTGCTGTTCAATGGCACCGGTCGGCAACACAATCACGGTGTTTTCTTTATTCGGCAGTGCTGCGATGTCGGTCCAGCTGAGAAACGGCAAAAAGCGGTTGGCCGGAATGTAACCATTAAGCATTTCAAATCCTCGTGTTATTGCGGCAACCACGCCGTGGCTTCAACTTCAATCAGCACATCGGGGCTGGGTAGCATTTCACTGACCTGCACTACGGTAGAAACCGGTGCATCACTAAAAAACAGTTTCCGTACCCGGCTGTAATGCGGGAAGTGGTCGAGATTGCGGAAATATTGCACCAGCTTGAAAACGTCGCTCATCTGGCCACCGGCACTTTCGATGGTGGTGCGGATGCTCTCCAGCACGTACCAGCTTTGCGCCAGGATCGGCCCCTCTTTGGCATCGGTAGAGAACTCTCCGCTGCGACCCAAACGTTGCTGCGCAGCGGCAGGAATGTCGTCGTAGCCGCGAACAATCAATCCGCGTTGCGGATTAACCGGAATGATGCCGGAGAGAAAGATGTAATCACCCGCGCGTCGCCACGCGGCATAGTGGGCCAGCGGTTTACCCGCACCTTCATCAAGCGCCATCAACAGGTTCTCCAGCGGAAAGGGAATGAACGACGCCATTAACCAGTCGGTAGCGCTGGCGCTGGCGTAGTGGCCAGCTCGCGAGGTCGGCGTCGGGGAAAATCAATAAGTCATGCGTGAACACAGGCGCATTGGCGTGTAACGCAGTACGGCGGCAAATCAACGCGGAAGCCTGATCAAAGGCGTCACTGAGTTGTGCGCTTAATAATCCGCTGAACAGCGTGTCGAGCGGGTCGTAACTGCCGAATGGACAAAAGGCGTCCTGCACATTGTCAGCGCCCAGCAGCAGCGGGATGTCTCGCGTCATCGCCTCTTTAATCAGGGTTAAACCGCGCTGGCGCGGCGTGCGGTCAGGCACCGCATCCTGCAATAGCAGATTGGTGGCTGGCAGGGCGATCAACGTGACGTTATGGTGTTTCAGGATATCGAGCGTGGCTTCGCCGTCGGCCTGATGCGTTAACGCACAACCGTGGCTACAGGTGATATGTCCGCTAAAAGGATGTTGTTGCAGATACGCTGCCAGCCAGCGCAAACCCTGAGCGCCTTCTGTTAGCTCCTCATCAATGTGCAGATCGATGTCGAGTTGCCAGCGTTCTGCTGCCTGCATCAACTGCAAGAAAGCCTGTGAATCCCAATTGCTACTATGAATAAACCCACCCAGCAAAGCGCCGCTACTGCCAGCAACCTGGCGGGCAATTTCCTCGGCATCCTCGGCATGCGCAAACAGCGGCAGAGGCACCAACGCTACGCGCTCAATGGTGCAAAGTGGATGCAGCAACTTGCCAACCACTTGCCAGGCAGGCGGAGCATCTGTTGTAAACCAATCGATGTGTGTGCGAAGTAAACCTACACCCGCTTCAACTGCCCACTGCAACGCCTGACTCGCTCGTAGGTGAATATCCTCAGACGTCCAGCTGGCGCGATCCTGGTGCATCGCTTCAATCGCTGCCAGCAAGCCGGGACGCTGCGCCGGGCTGCGTTGTACGGTAAAAGTTTTATCCAGATGCGCGTGCGGTTCGATCAGCGGCGGCAGCACCAGCGCGCCATTCAGCGCCAGGTAATTGTCGCGAGAAACGGTGTCATCAGGCGTGATTTTTACGCCGCTATCCTGAAAGTGCAGCGTTGCACGCTGCGGCTGATTGCCCTGCATCGGCCAGCTTTCAGGTAACAGCCAGCGGGGCAAACGTGCGCCGGTCACGCCGTTGAACGGGCTCATAAGTCCAACACCAACAGGGGAGAATGTGAACGCGAACAGCAGAGCACGATGCAGTCGTTGGCCGCTTTTTGCTTCATATTCAGGACATCGTCGCGATGATCGGGCTGACCCGCTATTACCCGCGTTACGCAGGTACCGCACATGCCTTGCTCACAGGAGAGATCGATCTCAATGCCTTCACGCTCAAGCACCTCGGCAATGCTTTCCTCTTGCTTGATCGTGAACCGTGCGCCGCTGGAGGCAATTTCAACATCAAAGCTGTCGGTGTTAATCGGTTGAGTGACCGTGCTGGGCTTGAAGCGTTCGGTATAAAACTGGTCACTGTTCCAGCCATATTGCTGGCTGAGGCGCTGCAAATTTTGCATAAAACCTTCCGGGCCGCAGGCAACAATGACGCTGTTTTCAATAAACAGCAGATCATCGGGGATGTGCTGGCGCAAACTTTCGTTTTCACTGGAGAAGTGATAAACCACGCGATCGCCCAACGATTTCAGACGCGCAGAAAACGCCAGCTCATCACGATTTTTCAGGTAGAGATGCAAGGTGAAATCCGCCGCGCGAGCGGCCAGCGCTTCAGCCATCACCAGTAATGGTGTTAATCCAATGCCAGCCGCGAACAGCAGCGTGCGCGATGAAGTCGGTAACGGAAAATGATTGCGCGGCGCGGAAATGGTCAGGCTGTCGCCTTGATTCAGCTGATGATGCAGCCAATGCGAACCGCCGGTGCTGGCAGCATCGAGGCGGACGCATATTTGATATTCATCTTCTGCTTCAGCCGCAGAACAGAGTGAATACTGGCGCTTGCCGCAGAGCGGGATCGCGACATCAATGTGCGCGCCCGGCGTATAAGAGGGTAACGCCAGCGCATCGGCACGTTTGAGGGTCAATAACAGATTGCCTTTACCGTTGAACTGCTTTGCGATGACGGTGACGGCGAAAGTCTCTGCCTGCTTCATGGTAAACCTGTACGCGATAGGGCGCGTCGGCCTGCAATATCGCAGTGTGCGCCACTGTTTTTATCATGACTGCGATTATTATTTTGCCGTAGTGTGAGCGTCCATCTGTTAAATTCGCATGAAGCGTTGCAAAAAAGAGAGCACCCCTATGTTCGCGTTTTCCCGATTCCTGATTTATTTCACCGAAGTGGCCCGCCAAGGCTCGCTGCGCAAGGCTTCCGAGGTGTTGCACGTGTCGGCTTCATCCATAGATCGGCAGATTTTGCGGGTAGAAGAGCAATTGGAAATGCCTCTGTTTGAACGTCATCCATCAGGATTACGTATGACAGCGGCGGGTGAAATTTTGCTTAATGCCGCTAAGGGTTGGCAAAAAGAGTTTGGGCGCGTTTGCACCCAGCTGGATGATCTGCGCGGGCTACGGCATGGACATGTGCATATTGCGACGATTGATGCCATTAACCGCGGCTTTTTTTCGTCCATCTTGCAGCGTATCCGGCAAGAATATCCGGGCATCTCTTTTACCCTGACCACCATGAGCAATATTCATATCGCCAATGCGCTAACTGCGGGTGATGCGGACTTTGGCATCATGCTGAATCCACAAAGTTCGCGCGAGTTGCTGGTTAAATCTTTTGCGGATTTGCGGCTGGGCATTGTGGTGAACAGCCAGCATCCGTTGGCAGAGTTGGAATCGATCCGCTTTAGCCACTGCGATTCCTGGCCATTTATCGTGCCATCAGCACCGCTTATGCTGGCTGAACCGCTGGAAGCGCTGCTGAATACCTCGGGGATTACCTTGAACGAAGTAGGGCGAACCAACAATATTCATATGCTGCGTTCGCTGGTGCGTGATGATGTAGGCATCAGCATCATGTGTTGGCTGGATATTGTAGATGAGCATCGGCGCGGTGAACTGAAGTTCATTCCGCTGATTGATCCGATTTTGAAGCCGTTCACGCTGTCGCTGTGTGTTGCACCGCAGCGCCAACTTTCGATTGCTGCGTCAATGATGTTACGTGAGCTGGAGACGTTCTTTGCCATGATGCAAAACGAACAGGCGATAGCGGCGCAAGAGAAAGGGTCTCGCGCCATCACGTAACGCTGCCGGATTTACGCGGCGGTATCTGGCTTCACCAGGAAGCAGATTAAGGTGGCATCGCGTTCGCCAGTGATCTCGTTTATCTCATCAAGGTCGCTGGCCGCGTCACCACGTCCCAGACGCTGATCGCCAATGTTGATCACGCCTTCCAGCACGACGATATAGGCGATCAAACCCGGTTGCTTTGGCACTTCAAGCGTCTGCCCGCGCTCCAGCAACGCATCATAAATATAAGCATTCTGACGCAATTCCAACGGAGCATCCGACGCTTCGGGGCCAGCGAGTTCAGTCCAGCCATTTGGCAACACGCCCTGATCGCGCTCAAGTACCTGCGTCATGGCTTCACCGCCAGGCTGCGCGGGTTTAATCACCGCCTGCAACACTTCGGCCTCAAACAGCGGCACCGATTCTTCATAACGTACGCCTTCGCCAGCGTTCACCAGCATCACGCGTTTTGCGGAGAGTGGCGTGCGCTCGCCGTTACTGTCCTGATGCAGCATGGAACCGCGCCAGAGATAGGTGAAAACCTCTTCATCGCGATGTTCCTGCATCGGAATGCGGGCATCGAGTTTTAGCGTCATGAGATCAACGCTCACCAGCGGGCTAAGCGCTTCGCCCGGACGTTGACGACGCACGGTAAAAGGGCCGTATTCAAACAGTTGTTCAGGATTAGCACGCATGATGTTCATGGTTTGTCCTTAAAGATTGAGTCGATGGCAACGATCATAAACGATCCGCTGAAAATGAGAAGTCGTTGGTTTTGCTGAGCCCGGTCAACTTTTTTGAATGAGGTGTCGCCCGCCAATATGGCAGGCGACAGGCTCGCTATTTACCTTGCTCGTCGCTTTCGCCCAGGAAGAAATACCACAGCGGAATGGAGAACAGACCGGTAAACACGGTGGAGTAGAGCAGAATCATCATCGCCTGTGTGAGATACATCGTCAGCGACCAGTCGCTGAACGGAATGTGATACTGCTCAATCACACCGCTGATCATGGCGCGTGACATTACCGTGCCCACAATCAGGGCCAGCACCGTGACGCTGCGCAAAAAATAGCGCATCTCTTTACGCTTAACGGCGAAGCGTGACTGAATGATCGCCAGCGGCGACTGCTGATCCAGCGGCGTTTCGATTTTAGGTTGTGCTGCACGTTGCGCTTTACGCCAGCGCTGAATATCCAACAGGACAAAAGCCAGCAGGCTAAAGCCCATTACCGGCAAGGCATAACCCAATGCGAGAACCACAATCAGCGAGGCGCTTCGGGTATACAACGGCAACGCCAGCCATGCGGAGGAGAGCGTTTGTGCTGGATTAAGCTGTGGCACCGCCGGACGACGTATCCACCACATGCGATAACCCAACACAATCATGCTGCACAGGCCCAACCCAAACAGCGCCAGAATCAACTGATTCGGTAAGCCAAACAGCACGCCCATATGCGCATCCACGCCCCACCGCGTCAGCTTGGCAATCAGCGGGAAAGAGGCGAATTCAACGTGATCGACGATGCTGAAATCGGTGGGGTTAACGGAAACGGAATCGACCTGGCTTGGCCAGCTGCGATCAATTTCGGTCACTGTCCAGGCTTGCTCAGCGTTTTTTGGCTGACGTAATTCTACTTTTGCCGCATTAATGCCTGCGCCACGTGCCGCATCGAGCACCCGATCCCAGTCAATATTCGGTTGATTAATTACGCGCGGGCTGGCCGCTTTTGTCGGCATTTTCATGCTGGACATATCCATGCCTTCCATCGCGCCATGATGTTCAGCATGAGGATCGGCCGGTGCTGCGGGTTCGCTGCTGTTCAGCGCGGTGATAACCTGCGGCGTTAGCCAGTTAAAATCGCTGCGCATTTTGTTGATGTTGTTGCCTGCCCACTGCGACCAGGTCAAACCGGTTACAGAGAAAAACACCAGGCCAAGAGACAACACCAAGCCCAGCGTGACGTGCCAGTGACGCGTCAGGGCAAAACCGCTTTTAGCTTTTTTAACCTGACGACGCGGCCGCGTGCCTAGCCACAACACAATGCCGCCAAGCGCCGCTACCCATAACCAGGATGCCGCAAGTTCACTGTAGTTACGCCCAAAATCGCCCAACAGCAAGCTGCTGTGCATCTGATCAATCAAAGTGCGCAGCGGCAATACACCGCTGGTGCCAAACACCGTCATGTCACCTTTTACGTTAAGCGTATAAGGATCGATAAAGAGGGATCGCGATTCAGAAGGGCCAAGATTGGCTTGGGTAAATTGCACGCGCGTCGTGTCATTTTTACCCGGCGCCGGGCGTACCGCATAAATCCGCGCATTCTGCCCAGCACGATGGCGTGCAGCCTCAACTTGCTCAGACAAAGGTTTGGCTATGCCTTGTGGCTGAGTGGTTAAGGTATTGCTGTAGAGCGCGTTTTCCAGTTGGGGCGTCAGCACGTATAAGGTGCCGGTTAAGGCCGCAACGAAGATAAACGGCGCGATAAACAAGCCGATATAAAAATGCAGGCGACGAAAAAGATTAAGCACCGCGCCGCGGGGTGCTGGGGAAAGTTCCCGTGATGACGACATAGCCATTCCACACTATTCAAAAGACAGGAGACACCTTCCGGCGCAAACGTGCGCAAGAAGAACAAGTCAAAAAGCAGTGAAGTTGAACGCAGAATGTGGCGGTGCGCGCGGGCGATGGATGCCAGTAACGCGTCGCAACAGCGGCTGAACAAGGGCAGGCGTCGGGGGGGCGCGGGAGATCACCAGCATCAGCCAGATCAGCGTGACAAACACCCACAACATCAACGGGACATGCACCAGCAAATCACAGTAACCGCAGGCGAAGCTTTCATCCATCGTCATTGCATGATCGGACATGGGCATATCGGTGTGATGATGCATCATCGACATATCGGCACGCATGGCTGACATGTCGTGCGTCATAACCATTTTGTCATGACGTTCTGCAAGGTTCTTCGACACCACGGGTGCAACAAACAACAGCAGCACGGCCAGTATCGCAATACAGGCAGTGAGTTGATGTTGCAGCCGCGCAGAAAAGGTCATAAGAGTGCATTTTACGTCAGAATTTAGAGGCGGCAGTGTAACGCGACATCATTAAAGGGGTTAAAAAAAGTGGCGCTATTGCCAAAAAAATTCGCACCTTTTGAACATATTCACTTTCGCGGCTGCCTCCATTAACCTAGTGGTTACTCGCGAAATACATATTAATAACATTGTCGTGTGAAAATGCGGGTCCATTTTGCTGGCTTTTGGTGTTGGTTAATGAATAACGATAAAAGGACGAAAAATGAAAATTGTTACCCTCGATGGCGAAACGTTGCCGATTCCCCCAACGCCACCTGAATGGTGTAGCGACTGGCAATTTCGCGCGAATACTGCTGCTGAGAGTATTGTCGCAGCGCTGGCTGGCGCGACCATCGCCATCACCAACAAAGTCCCGATGCGAGCGGAAACGCTGGCGCAACTTCCCGACCTTCGCTACATCTGCGTAGCGGCAACCGGTTATGACTGTATCGATCTCAACGCCTGTCGCGAGCGCGGTATTGTGGTCAGTAACGTGCCTGGGTATTCAACACGCAGCGTTTCAGAAGGCGTCATCGCGTTTATCTTCGCATTGCGCCGTCAGCTGGTGGATTACGTCAACAGCACACATCAGGCCTGGCCCAATTCACCCCATTTTTGTGTACACCGTCAGCCAATTTTGGATATTGCTGGCGCAACGCTGGGCATTGTCGGCAAAGGTGATATCGGCAAAGCAGTGGGACGTATGGCGACAGCATTAGGTATGAACGTGCTGTATGCCGAGCGCAAAGGCAGTGAGACGATACGCGAAGGTTATGTCAGCTTCGAGGAGATGTTAGCCAGCAGCGATGTAATTACGCTGCATTGCCCGCTGAGCGATCAAACGCGCCAGCTGATTGACCGCGAATCCCTGAGCAAAATGAAACCGCAGGCACTGCTGATCAACACCGCGCGAGGCGGATTGATCAACGAAGCCGATCTGGCGGCTGCCTTGCGCGACGCAACGATTGGTGGTGCCGCGCTGGATGTGCTGAGTAGCGAGCCGCCAGGACGTGACAACCCGCTGTTGCAAGCTGAACTCCCGACGCTGCTGTTGACGCCGCATATTGCCTGGGCAAGTCAAAGCGGCGTTCATAATTTACTGCAAGGTATTGCGGCTAATCTGGCGGGTTTCCAGCAGGGCGCGCCGGTCAACGTCGTCAGTTAAGAGGTTAACGTGGGCAGGCTTCACGCCTGTTCATCCCTTTTACTTCAACGAGTCATTCTCATGCTCACCAATCTTTTACACACGTTTCCCGAAGCGGCTAAAAAGGGGGCAGAGGAGACGTTTGAAACCATCCTCAGCCGACCCAACTTGTGCATTGAGCGTATCGTTTCCAGTGGGCAAGCCAGCCCGCCTGATTTTTGGTATTGCCAACAGCAAGGAGAATGGGTGATGGTGATTCAGGGGGCCGCCGGTTTGCAACTGGAAAATGAGCCGAACGAACGCGTCTTAAGGGCTGGCGATTTCGTGAATATTCCGGCGCAGTGCCGTCATCGCATTAACTGGACAAGTAGCGAGGAACTCACGGTGTGGCTGGCGGTGCATTACGAGATTCCGGCGGAATAGAATTTCCGCCGGATGGGATTGGGCCTTAGCTAATCTGCTTCGCGCTGCCCGCCAGCGGTGCGAGCAACATTTGCACGCAACTCAACGCCACCAGCACGCTAAACGGCAATGTCCAGTTACCGCTGTGCTCATGCAGTATGCCAAAAAATAGCGGTCCCAGCGCCGCCAATCCATAACCCACGCATTGCGCCATACCGGACAACTGTGAAGCCTGACGGTGATGGCGGGCGCGCAAGTTGAACAGCGAAAGAGAGAGCACCAGCGATGCGCCCGCGCCTAATCCTGCCAGTGTCAGCCAAACTATCGCTAACTGCGGATACAGCAGTAATCCCAGCATGCCAAAAAAGATCGCAGATGAAGCGATGAACGCAAGCAACCTGGCATCGCGCACGCGTTTCAGCGCCACCATACAACCTAAATTGGCCACAATTGCCACAGCCTGATACCAAAACAGCAGCCATCCGGCTTGCGCCTGGCTAAAACCGTGGGCTTGCGCATAGGGCGTAAACCAGTCGATCAAGGTGTAGAAAGCCAGAGATTGCAGCGCCATAAACAGCGCGACTTGCCAGCCGATAAGGGTTCGCCAGGGATTGCGAGTGGGCAGGTTTTCTGTGGATGCCGTTGATGTTGGCTGTTGATGACGATGGCGCAGCAGCGGCAACCAGACCAGGAGAGCAATCATTGCCGGCACCGCCCACACGCCCAGCGACAAGCGCCATCCAAGATCGGAGAGCGCGGTAAGCGGCACCGCAACACCCGATGCCAGGCTGGCGGTAATCGACATGGTTGCCGCATATAAACCAATATACTTGGCGGTGTGTTCGGTGAAGTCGCGCTTGATCAGGGGCGGTAACAACACATTGGCCGCCGCAATCCCTGCGCTTAATAACACGGTTCCTGACCAGAGCGCGGTTTCACTTTCGCTCCAGCGAACGATTGAACCCGCAGTAATTAAGCAGAGCGCCCCCCATAAGCTGCGCTCCAGGCCAATTCGCTGGCTCATAAACGCCGCTACGGGCGCTAACACAGCAAACAGGATCAGCGGAATAAAGTTGAATAGGCCCGCAGCACTGGCGCTTAGGCCAAATGTCAGACGAATATCTTCCAACACCGGCCCGACGGCGGTAATTGGCGCGCGCAGGTTGGCCGCGGTAAGCAATAAAACAAAGAGGAAAAATCCAGAACTCGAAATAACGGAGGAGGCTTTAGCCGGTGTTTGAACAGTCGTCATGATAAACATCACTAAGTGCAGCAAAGCTGCAGGTGGTGCGTTGGTTGACGTTAACGCTTACGCATCATATTTGATGTCTGCGCGCTACTTTAATGATGGATGTAGGTGGTGTAAAGCGTTGATAAAAAACAGAGAGAATAAAGCGACTTAACACTATTACGCGTTTGTGGTGAACCTGTTTTGATAAAAAAGCCATCATTACAGCAACCTAAAATAGCCGCCAGGTAGTTTTACCAGGCATTAAGGGTAATCACCCGAATGTTCAGCGTTGATTAAGGTGGGTAGAGTTATCACCTGCTTACTTTACTCAGGAACTGACATGAAAATCGCTTTAATTACACTCGCCTTTTTAGCTTCTGGTTCGGCCTATGCTGCTTCAAATAACGCAACGCTGATTGAAAAAAATATTTCGTTAAATCAGGCGAATAGCCTGGCAAGCGCAGCCATCGCCTCTTGTGCAGCACAACAATATAACGTGGCAGTAACGGTTGTTGATCGCGCGGGTATTGTTAAAGCAGTACAGCGCATGGACAATGCAGGCCCGCATACGGTAGAAGCCAGCCGCATGAAAGCGTTCACCGCGTTAAGCAGTAAAAACAGCAGCGGCAAGGTAATGGAAGCCGCACAGAAAAATCCAGGCGCAGCCAATATGACCGCGATTCCAGGTTATCTGCTACTGGCGGGCGGCGTGCCGGTGAAGAGCGGCGACCAGGTGATTGGCGCTATCGGAATTGGCGGTGCACCGGGCGGCCATCTTGATGAAACCTGTGCGCTCGAAGCATTGAAAAGCTTTGATGCGTCCTAAAACGTCATCTAAGGTTTAGGGCGATATCATTCGCCCTTTCTCTATCAGGAATTTTACGCATTGCGCCTGCGAAACATCGCTTTAATGAGTTGGCTCGTTCTAAGCATTTTGTCTGCCGGGCTGGCGGGTCTGTGGCAGATACAACAGCAATACGATCTGCGTAATGCTGAGTTTTACCGCATTCAACGTGCACTGAGCAATATCCTCACTCAAAACGAAACCTTCTTGCCACTGCTATCCGGTAACGAATCGCTGGCGGCACTGCAACACAAATTCCCTCAACTGCTGGCGATGGAAAAGACCCAAGGCCGTGCGCTTGACAGTCAGCGTGTCGAGCCCGCTCAGGCAGGGCGTTACTGGCTTTATAATCCTTATCAACAAACCCGCTTTTTAATTGAGCTGGAACCGTTGATGCGCAATAAAACCGACTTTCTTTCGCTGCGTTTACTTTGGCAGCAGCAGCCAATGATTATCGAGGGCAGCGCGAAACCGAAAGCGTTTTGGCATTGGCAGCAAGCGTTGGCGCATCCGCTGCAACCCTTTGTTCTGGAAGCGGATGCCAATCCAGCCTGGCAACAGCTTTCCTGGCTGCCGCTGATTTCAGCGACGATGTTGTGGGGCATCATTGTGGCGGCTACGCTGGCCTTATTCAGCCAACGTCAGCAGCAGAAGCGAGCAGAGCAGCGCGCGCTCTATTATCAACATTCCCGCCTCAATGCGCTGGGTGAAATCACGGCTGGGATGGTGCATGAGATCAATCAGCCGCTTACCGCTATTCAAACCTATGTCCAGAGTGCACAGCGGCTGGTAGCGCGCGGGGAATATGCCATGCTGCCCCAGGCGCTGGAAGCCTCATTGCGCCAGACGCAGCGTATCAGTGAGCTGCTTAAACGTTTTCGTGACAATGTCTCCCAAAAAGAGATTTTGTTAGAAGCGGTTGATCTGAGTGTCATGCTAGCGCGCGTTGCGGCGTTGCTTGAGCGTGAGATGCGCGCGGCAGACATTACACTCAACAGCCAGTTTGCGCAGGATGCCTCATCGGTATTAGCCGATGCGCTGTGGCTGGAGCAAATCTTTCACAATCTCATGAGCAACGCCATTCAGGCGCAACAGAATAGCGCGCGAGGAACGATCCGCATCGAAAGTCGTCGCCTCCAGAATAAGATAGAAATTGTGCTGCATGACGGCGGGCCGGGATTCAGTCATGAAGCGTTACAGCACGCTTTCATGCCGTTCTTCACCACGCGTCAGGAAGGCATTGGATTAGGCATGACATTGACCGAAACGCTCATCTTACGTATGAATGGAGATATCACCTTGAGCAACGATCCCGCCGGTGGTGCACGGGTTACGTTGCGACTACCGGCAGCAAGGAAATGAGTGATGGAAACAATTTACATTGTTGATGATGACGCATCGGTGCGTGAATCGCTGATGTTCCTGATGCAATCAATGGGTTGGGCTTGCCAAAGTTTCGCCAGTATTGATGCTTTGATGCAGCAAAAAAATACCGCTTTACACGGATGTTTGCTGCTTGATGTGCGTATGCCAGGGAAAAGTGGCTTGGCCTGGCTGGAAGAGGGTGAAATGCCGTTCCCGCTGCTGCCCATCATCGTAATGACCGGGCATGGCACTATCGACACGTGTCGACGCGCTTTTCATCACGGCGCGTTTGATTTCTTCACGAAACCCATTGATGTCGACGCGCTGATTGAGGTGATCAACCGCGCGCTAAGTGAAAGCCAACGGCTTGCTGAGAACTGGCAACAGCAGCAGGTCTTGATTACGCGTTATGCCCAACTCAGCGTGCGGGAAAATGAAGTGTTGAATTTGCTGGTAGAAGGATTAACCAGTAAAGCGATCGCAAGAAAACTGGACCTATCGCCGCGAACGGTAGAAGCGCACCGGGCGGCGATTTTAACCAAGTCTGGTGCAAACAGCCTGGCGCAATTAATTCGCGATTATCAGCGGTTGCAAACTCAGTGATCAGTGGAATTCAGGCTCAGGAAAATGACCGCAATCGGTTTGATTAGGACTGGTATTTGGCTGACAGGTTTGTTGACGCGTTTCACCTTTAGGCACCGGTTTTTCGGGGCCCCACGGCGAACTGCAGGCGGTTAACGTGGTAATGAAGAAAATCAGGGTGAATAAACGCATATCCGCTCCTTGTTAGGATTTTGAGAGAGCAAACAAACGTCGGTGGTCTATAAAGCGTCCAGCAGACCAGAGGCGTATCGCCTAAGTGTGGTCAGTGAACAAATAATGTCAATTAAAACAGGGCAAACATTAACGCGACGGGAAAACTCATTGGCCAGGTTGCGCCGACCAGAAATGCGCTCAACAACTTAATGCTGAACTTATCTTTAGCGATAAAGAAGGTGATAAGCGCTGCGACAGAGGCCACCACGGCGTAAAAAACCAGCATATGTTGGTAAAGGGTCATCAATATCTCCGCAGCATCGTAAGGGTTTTCGCTGCGCATGATGCTGATTTTCGTGATCCAGATCAAGTAAAAAGCCGCTTTTTCTCCCCATAAAACGCTGTTTCTCTCCGACCTGAACCGTGAAAACTGTGATTTCAACGCTCAGGCGATTTCAGCCTGAAAGCGGCCCGGTAAAACGGCTTAAAACCCTTGCGCTACGCAGCGCTATCGACAAAAAATCGCACGGCGAAGAGACATATCACATTCGCGCGTCAGGGCATTGATAGCAAAAAAAAGAGCGCCCCAAGACGCTCATTCAGGCCAGCTCGCTAGGCTTGAGGCATCAGCTCCGTTTTAATCCATCCCGGCTCGCGCTTATCAAAGTGTTTATACGCATCAATCACATTGCTCAGCGGTTCAACATTGGTCAGAACACCAACGGGATCGATTACGCCACTGCGGGTGAGTTCCAGTAAATGTGGGATGATGGTGTGATGATTACAGTTCCCCATTTTCATTGTCAGGTTCTTGTTCATCGCTTTGCCAATAGGGAAAATTTCCGCCGTGGGAGGATAAACGCCAATAATGCTGAGGCGACCTGCTTTTTTCACGCTGGCAATGGCCCATTCCAGCGCTTGCGTCGGCGCATCACCCGGCACCCAGTTGCCCTCCTGCGGATGGGTTTCAGGTGCGACCTGTTCAACTTCTTGCTTAAATTTATCGGCTTTTTGTTCGGCCTCATCGCTGGCGGGGCCATGATGAGCATGTTGGCTATCAACACCCACCGCATCAATAACAGCGTCTGCACCGGTTCCGCCAGTCAGCTGTTTAATGATGGCAACCGGATCTTCACGCTCAAAGTTAACGGTGAAGGCCCCCTGACGACGCGCCATTGCCAGACGATCAACATGACTATCAACGGCGATGACGCGTGCGGCTCCCATCAAAAAGGCGCTGGCGATGGTGAATTGCCCAACCGGGCCACAGCCAAATACCACAACGATATCGCCACGGCTGATATCTGCTAACTCCGCACCAAACCAGGCAGTAGGGAAGATGTCACTGATCAATATCGCTTGCTCGTCACTGACGCCGTCGGGAATTTTTACCAACGTATTCGCTGCATAAGGAATGCGGGCTTTTTCGGCCTGTAAGCCATTTACTGGGCCTGTGGCTTGCGGGCCACCGAAGAAACAGGTTCCGGCTTCTGGCCCGTTGGGATTTGCATTGTCACACTGTGCGGTATGGCCAGCACGACAGGGCGGGCAAACGCCACACGACACCGTTGAACACACCACCACGCGATCGCCGGGGGTGAAATTGCGGACTTCATCGCCAACGCTTTCCACAATACCTACGCCTTCATGCCCGAGAATGGTTCCCTGCTGCATATTGCTGAAGGTGCCACGAATAAAATGCAAATCAGTGCCACAGATAGCTGAAGCAGTTAATTTAATTACTGCATCACTGGGCTGCTCAATTTGAGGGTCAGGAACGGTATCCAGGCGAATATCACCTACCGCATGCCAGACTAATGCGCGCATATTTCCTCCAATCACGTTAAGGGATCGTCACGTATTAAAAATACCAAGTAAAGATTATAGAACTGATTCTGAATGCTATTTATCGAGGCAGAGAAATCTGAATAAAAATCAGGCTATTAATGGCGCAATTATTGTTAATAAATATTAATTTCTTAACCCTATGACTTACTAATATTTAACTATTTGAAAATTAAGATTAAATATTATATAGCATTTAAGCGAGACGGAAATGAAATTAGGCGCGCCGTTCACTGAGTGGGTCAATTAACGAAGCGCGGCAATATGGCAGAATGGTTAATAACCGCTATCATCAAGGACATAACTTTACAATAAATATACCCAGCAGGCTTCAAGTTATACAGCGGTTAGCTGTGGCTCGAATAACCCAGGGTATACCTTGGCAGGATGCCAGGAGCAATGTCGGAAATGAGGCGGAAAATGAGTGAGCAGACTTGTACCATTATTTATAATGGCGAAGCGTTAAGCGGAGCCGCGAATCGACCTTTAATTGATTTTCTTGATGACCACGGGAAAAAATTACCTCACGTTTGTTATCACCCGGCTCTTCCCCCGCTGCAAACATGCGATGTCTGCTGGGTTGACGTGGATGGCGAACAGGTGCGCGGTTGTACGTTAACCACGCAAGACGGTATGCAAATCAGCAGTCAAACTGCCACCTCGCGTGCCGCGCAGGAAGAGGGGATGGATCGCATCCTTAATCGTCATGAGCTTTATTGTACCGTTTGTGAACACAACACCGGCGACTGCACCTTACACAATGCCGTCGCTGATATGCACATTCCGATTCAGTATTACCCTTATGAACGCAAACCCAGCGAGAAAGATCACTCCAATCCGTTTTATACCTACGACCCGGATCAATGCATTTTATGTGGGCGCTGCGTCGAAGCCTGCCAAAACGTAGAAGTGAATGAAACTTTATCCATCGATTACACTGCGGAGCATCCACGCGTGCTGTGGGATGGCGGAACGCAGATTGCGGGTTCCAGCTGTGTTAGCTGTGGACACTGCGTAACAGTTTGTCCCTGCAATGCTTTACTGGAAAAAACCATGCAGCCTGATGCCGGGCCTTTTACCGCCATGCCGCAAAAGGTAAAACGCCCGATGATTGATTTCGTTAAGGCGCTGGAAAAGAGCATCAGCATGGAACCGATCACGGCGATCTCCGTGATTGATACCGCCTTGCGCAAAGCTGAAATCAAGAAAACCAAAACCGTTTGCACCTATTGCGGCGTTGGATGCAGCTTTGAAATGTGGACGCGCGATCGCCATATCCTAAAAATTCAGCCGGTAGCTGAAGCGCCTGCGAATGGCATTTCGACCTGCATCAAGGGCAAGTTTGGCTGGGATTTTGTTAACAGTCCGAAGCGTCTCACCACGCCGCTGATACGTGAAGAAGGGCGTTTCCGTCCAGCCAGTTGGGATGAGGCGCTGGATCGCGTGGCGCAAGGATTGCGTGCCGTTGCCAACCAGCACGGCGGTGATGCCATTGGGTTTATCGGCTCAAGCAAGGCCAGCAACGAAGAAGCCTACCTGACACAAAAAATTGCCCGCCTGATCTTTGGCACCAACAACGTCGATAACTCTTCACGTTACTGCCAAAACCCTGCAACCCAAGGTCTGTTTCGGACGGTTGGATACGGAGGAGATGCGGGCAGTATCAAGGATTTACAGCTTACTGAATTGATTGTGATTGTTGGCAGTAATCTGGCTGAAAACCATCCTGTTATCGCTTCCCATATTAAACAGAGCCACAAGCACCAAGGTCAAAAGTTGCTGGTTGTTGATCCGCGCTGCCACGAAATGGCCGAGCGAGCCGATTGTTATCTGCGCGTGCGGCCTGGCACCGACATGGTATGGGCTTCAGCCATGGCGCGCTATATGTTTGACCACGGCTATGCCGATGACAAATTCCTGAGTGAACGGGTGATTCAGGTTGAGGAATATCGCGCCTCGCTTGCGCCTTTTACGCTTGAGTTTGCCAGCGATATTACCGGGCTAAGCGTTGAAGAACTGACCACCGCCGCAGAGATGATTGGTAACGCGGGCAGCGTCTGCCTGCTGTGGGCAATGGGAATTACCCAGCATAGCCATGGGGCAGATACCAGCACCGCGCTCTCTAACTTGCTGTTGGTGACAGGAAATTATGGTCGTCCCGGCACTGGAGGTTATCCAATGCGTGGCCACAACAATGTGCAGGGTGCCAGCGACTTTGGCTGCCTCAGCAATATCTATCCGGGCTATGACAAAGTCACGGATCATGCTGCGCGTGAAAAGTGGGCTAAAGCGTGGGGCGTTTCGCCTGAAGCGTTATCTGACAAGGTTGGTGCAGACAACTTCCAAATGGTGCAGGAAGCGTACGAGAAAAAAGTGCGGGCGATGTACATCATTGGCGAAGAGACCGCGTTCTCTGACGCGGATTCAACTAAAGTTCACCAAGCTTTTACACAGCTCGACTTTATGGTGGTGCAGGACATTTTCATGAGCCGTACCGCCGAATTTGCTGACGTGGTATTGCCAGGTTGCCCAAGCGTTGAGAAGGAGGGCACCTTTGTGAATACCGAACGGCGTATTCAACATTTCTCTCCGGCAATGCCGCCGCTGGGCGATAGCCGCCCCGACTGGCAAATTCTCACTGATTTAGCCGCCAGGCTGGGACATCCGTGGCGCTATCCTAATCCCGGCGCGATCATGGCAGAAACAGCCAGTATTGCGGAGATTTTCGCCGGGGTTAGCTATGAACAGCTGGTGGGCTGGCAATCACAACAGTGGCCGGTGAAGGCCGATGGCAGCAGTACACCGCTGCTCTATACCGAATCCTTCCATTTCCCGGATGGCAAAGCACGACTCTATCCACTGGAATGGCGTCCGCCGGAAGAGCGTGAAGATAGTGAGTACGATCTGCTACTGAACAATGGCCGCATGCTGGAGCATTTTCAGTCCACCAATCAGACTGGGCAAGGCGGCCGTATATCCTCGCTGTCACCGAACTGGTTTGTGGAAATTTCACCGCAACTTGCCGCTGAACGTCAGTTGAAAGAGGGAGATTGGGTTGCGATTACTTCGCGGCGCGGCACGCTTGAAGTACCGGTGGTGATCACCGAGCGGGTTCAGGGCAATGTGCTGTTTATCCCGATTCATCATGGTAAACCTGGCGTAAATGGTTTGACCGGCGATCATCACGATCCTGACGTGAACACGCCCGCCTATAAAGAAATCGCAGTAAAAATGCAGGCGCTGGATCATCCACCGCAACCGAACCCTCTGCCTCAGCATAATTTCCGTTATGGTCAGCGCACGCCGCTCGATCATTTGCCCGTAGAAGATAAATGGCAACAGGCGGGTTATCAACAGCCACCCGCGCACGTAAAACATCCGGAGAAATTTTAATGGCCGAACGCATGCAATACGATGTGCCGCCGACGCGCACCGAACCTACCGCAAAAGAATCGCTTGATACTTTGCTGGAAAGCCTGCACCAACACGGCTTTTTACGTCTCGCCAACGATGTCGTAAAGGCCAACAGCGACATTGGTAAAATTTTGGTTGAAGGGCTTAATCGGCCCGGCTCGCAAAACGCCATTCAAAACCTCTCATTGTTAATGATGGCGCTAGGTACCATTCCGCCTGAACGCTTTAATCACATGATTCTGGCAGTTCGGGCCGCACTGATGGCGTTAAAACCCGCCAGCGAAGAGACGAAACAGCACTCAGCTGCACCGGGCTTGAAAGGTGTAATGTCTCTGCTGAAAGACGAGGCGTTATGGCAAAGCCTGCGGCCTCTGTTTGCCGGAATGGAAGCGTTCTCTCAAGAGTTACAGCGCGCAGAGGAGCCACCGGTCACCCGTTATAGCGGGAAATCGACCCGTGAGTGACGCTGATTGGGTGCTGCTGCTGTCACGCGGGCAGTTCGCATTGACAATGGGTATGCATATCACGCTGGCGGCATTAACGCTGGGTCTTGCCCCTTTTCTGGTCTGGTTTGAGGCACGCTGGCTTTGGGGTAAACAGCCCGGCGCGCGCGAAGCGCTGCATTTTTGGTTAAAGATTTTCGCGCTGACGGTGGCGATTGGCGCGGTTTCTGGCGTGGTGATGGAATTTCAGTTTGGCACCAACTGGGCCCCCTTCTCTCAACGCGTAGGTGGAATCATCGGCCCGCTGATGTTTTATGAAGTGCTGGTGGCTTTCTTTTTGGAGTCGGGGCTGACTGGCGTGATGCTGTTTGGGATGGGGCGTATCCGCCCCGGTATTCATTTTATCGTTACCTGCATGGTGGCTCTTGGTGCCTTTATCAGTGCGTTTTGGATCCTGGCCGCTAATTCCTGGATGCAAACGCCGGTTGATTTTTCTCGCGATGATGCAGGTGTATTTCATGCTAACAGCGTTATGACTCTGCTTTCTGCGCCCTCCTTTCCCTGGCGCTTTACGCATATGGTGTTGGCAACCTTAATTGCGGTGGCATTTATGATGGCAGGTGCAGCGGCATGGCGAATTCTGCACCGTCCAAAGGAAGCGGCAGCACGTATCATGTTGACCAGCGCCCTGACTTTTTGTCTATTTGCCGTGCCGCTGCAGCTGGTTATTGGCGATCTTCATGGTGAAAATACGCTGCGCTATCAGCCCGCCAAATTAGCCGCGATAGAAGGGAGCTGGAGATCACCTGCGCCGGGAGATGGAGAACCGCTGCGGCTGTTTGCGATACCCGATCAACAAATGCAGCGTAATCGTGCTGAAATCGCCGTTCCTAATCTGGGTTCGCTCTATTTGCGTCACAACTTAACCGGGCATATTAAAAGCCTGAGTGAATTTCCCGCTGACACGCTGCCGCCGGTGTTGCCGGTGTTTTTTGCTTTTCGCGTCATGGTGGGATTAGGGGCGTTAATGCTGATCACCACCTGTGTCACTAACCTTCAGCGCTGGCGTAATAAGTTGCTCACGTCACGCCGCTTGTTGTGGTGGCTGGTGTTGATGTCGCCCAGCGGATTTGTCGCGATGCTGTCGGGTTGGCTGGTGACAGAACTGGGGCGTCAACCCTGGACCGTTTATGGTTTGTTGCGCACTGCGCAAAGTGTTTCATCGCTGTCCCTGAGCTTGACGCTGGCTTCGGTTATTGGCGTGCTGTTGATTTACAGTTTCAGTTTCGCTCTTGGGCTACGTTATCTGTTGCGTTACGTTAATGCGCCGCTGCCAAAGGAAACTGAGGTTGTTGCGAATAGCTTAACGACCTCTTCGGAGAGCGGACAATGAACTTAGCCGATCTCTGCGCCCTGACACTGTTATTTTCACTGCTGATGTATGTCTGGCTGGATGGCGCGGATCTTGGCGTCGGGATGCTTTTTTTCTGGTTTGACGATGAAGAACAGAAACAGCGCATGGTGCACAGTATTTTGCCGGTATGGGATGCCAATGAAACCTGGCTGGTGCTGGTAGCGGGTGGCCTGCTGGCACTGTTTCCTGCCGCTTACAGCAGTTTGTTTAGCGCACTCTATTTACCGGTTTTCATTATGCTACTTTGCCTGTTTCTGCGTGCGCTAGCACTGGAGTATCGTGCTCAGGCCGCTGGCGAACTGCGTCACTGGCTGGATAAATTGCTGCCGCTAAGCTCCGCACTGGCCGCTTTTTGTCAGGGTTGGTGCGCGGGCAAGGTGATGGAAGGGCAGAGTTTATTCGGCTTCAGCCTGTATGCCCTGTTGTCGGGCTTTGGCTTGATGGCTATTTATCTGATGTTAGGCTGCTGCTGGATCCGCTGGCGCATTGGAGAATCGGTTGAAGAGCGGGCAAACACGCTGGCATGGTTTTTTTGGGTGGTTGCACTGGTGCTGTTTTTGGCGCTGATCTTATTAAACCCCGATCCGTGGCAACAAACGTGGCATGGCTGGGGAAAAGCGATCTGTTTATTCATTGCGGCATTGTGGCTCATGCTGCTGATTGCGCTCTACCGATTGGGTCCCAAGTGGCAAATCGCCATAACGCTGGCTTTAATCGCCGCCGTAATGGCAGGCATTGCCTGGGGGATTTATCCGTGGCTCATTCCGCAACAGATTGATCTGCATAACAGTGCTGCGGATCAGGTTACACAAATTTTTGTGCTGACGGGTGTGGCTATCGTGATGCCGATAACCTTGATTTATCACACGTGGGCGTTTTGGGTTTTTCACGGCAAGGTTAAGTAAAGCGCCGCCATTTTTAGCCTTGTTGATAAAGCGAAATGATGTCGCCCAGCGTGGGCGATATCGCGCTACTTCTCACCCGTAAACTGCGCATTCCACGCCACCATTTCAGCATCAATGATGGCGACTTTAGGAATGATTTCGCCACTTTTAGCCCACGCGGTGGGTTTCCATGTGCAACACTTCCTTTTCGTGGAATCGACATCGAAACATTCAGATGAGGAATAAGTAATGGCTAAATTCATGATGAATAAGAAAGAAGATCTGGTTGCTGATGCGCTGGATGGCATCATTTATGCCAATCCATGGCGCAATCTGGTGCGATTAGACGTCGATCCATGGATACGTATTGTGATGCGTAATGACTGGGATAAAAAAAAGGTGGCGCTGATCTCTGGCGGAGGATCAGGACATGAGCCTGCGCATGTTGGCTTCATCGGCAAAGGGATGTTAACCGCCGCAGTGTGCGGTGATCTGTTTGCTTCTCCCAGCGTCGAAGCGGTGTATAACGCCATCGTTAATCTCACCGGCGAGGCCGGATGTTTGTTGATTGTTAAAAATTATACTGGCGATCGCCTTAACTTTGGCCTGGCGGCAGAAAAAGCGCGTAAAGCAGGTTTTGATGTCAGCATGGTTATCGTTGGCGATGATATTGCGCTGCCTGATAACCCACAGCCGCGTGGCGTGGCAGGAACCTTGCTGGTGCATAAAATTGCGGGTTTCGTCGCCGAGCGCGGAGATGATTTAGCCGCCGTGACCAAAGCGGCGGAGGCGGCAAACCAAGCCATGTCAACGATGGGCGTTGCGATGTCGAGCTGCCATTTGCCAGGTGAAGATACCGACGAACGCGTGCCGGAAGGCAGCGTGGAAATGGGGTTAGGTATTCATGGTGAGCCGGGCGTTGAGGTGATTAAATCCCAGAGCAGCCAGCAGATTGCTAAACAGCTGTTGGAAAACGTGCTGCAGAATCGAGATGCCGACAAGCCGCGCGTCTTGTTGGTGAACAATCTTGGCGGAATGTCAGCGCTGGAAATGAATCTCGTCACGCGCGATTTGATCGAATCACCGTTGAGCAACAGTGTGCAGTATCTGATTGGCCCTGCAGCAATGATGACGGCGCTGGATATGAAAGGCTATTCCGTCACCAGCCTTGAACTTTCGCCATTGTTTGAGGAGGCGATTTGCGCGCCCGTGGAAGCGGCTGGCTGGTGTAAAGCGGTCAAAGTTGAGGCTCTGAAACCGCATAAAGCTGAAAAGCAGGCGAGCGAAATTGCCTTCGAAGCGTCTGAAAACGCCCATGTCGCCCGCATTCTCAGCGCCGTTTGCGACACGCTGATCAAAAATGAAAGTGATCTGAACAAACTGGATGCTCAGGTGGGCGATGGTGACACCGGTTCGACCTTCGCCGCCGGTGCACGACACATTCTTGATGAGTGCAAAGAGCAGCACTTGCCGCTGAATACCTTGCCCGATCTGTTCGCCGTCATTGGCGAGCGACTGGCAAAAGTCATGGGCGGGTCCAGCGGTGTATTAATGGCCATTTTCTTCACCGCGGCGGGTCAGCAGCTGGCAGAAGGGCGCGCATTAGCGGAGGCTTTGCAGAAGGGGCTGGAAAAAATGAAGCATTATGGCGGTGCACAACTCGGCGACCGCACGTTAATAGATGCGCTACAACCGGCTATCGAAGCGATGATCGCAGGCAAGGATTTCAACGCCGTCGCGGATGCGGCACATAAAGGCGCGGAAAATACCGCCAGCATGACCAAAGCAAAAGCGGGGCGTTCTTCTTACCTCAATAGCGATAATTTGAAAGATGTACAAGATCCTGGTGCGGTGGCAATTGCGCGCGTATTTGCGGCGCTGAAAACCGTGAATTAACCTGCTCGCCACTCTCCCTGTTGTCGATCAAAACAGGGAGAGTTTACGCATTAAGCCTTTGTTGTAAGAACGACAGCAGCACCCGATTGACTTCACTTCTTTGTCGGTGCTGCGGGTAGACCGCATTCAAACAGAGTGAGTCGGGATGACAGGCATCTAACACCGACACCAACTCGCCGCGTTGCAATGCCGGGCCTACAATAAATTCGGGCAAAAGCACCAAGCCTAAACCAGAGATCGCCGCGTCGCACAGCACTTCACCGTTATTGCTCATCATCGGGCCTTGTACCGCCAGCACTTTCTTTTTCCCGTCGACCTTTAGCTCCCAACCGTTTTGGCCTTCCCTACCGTAACGCAGGCAGGCGTGTTGCAGTAGATCCTCAGGAACCTTGGGTTCACCTGCACGCTTTAAGTAAGCGGGACTGCAACAGATTACCCGCTTCAGCTCGCCAAGTTGACGGGCGATCAACGTTGAGTCGCTCAAGGTGCCAATGCGGATCGCCATATCAAAGCCTTCACCAATCACATCAACATAGCGATCGGCCAGTTCAACCTGAAATTGCAACGCGGAATGTTCAGCCAAAAAATCCGCGATTAACGGTGAAAGATGGCTCATGCCAAACGACATCGGCATGCTGATTCGAAATGTACCGTGTAACTCTTGACGTCGCTCAGAAACGGCTTGTTCTGCTTCCTGTATGTCATCAAGGATGCGTTGCGCGTGCTGGGCAAAGACTTTACCCGCATCCGTTACCGATAATTTTCGCGTATTACGTATCAACAAACGCGCGCCCAGTGAAGCCTCAAGCGCTGCCATGCGCCGACTGACATATTGTTTCGATAGCATGAGCTGGTCGGCCGCTGCCGTGAAATTTCCGGCGTTCATCACCGCCACATATATCCGAAGATCTTCGATTTGCATATTGTCCACTTAAAGGTGACAGTGATTCATATCAGAGCTAATTGTTGAGCAAATTAGTTTACGTATACTGCTTCTCTATCGGAAGGGCAAATCCACTTCCCCAAAAAATTTAGGAGCAGACCATGATCGAGCAAAGATTATCAGAACAACGCGGCTTAGGTGATCACGGCTGGTTGAAATCACGTCATACCTTCTCATTTGCGGGCTACCGTGATCCCAAACAGATGGGTTTTTCTGACCTTCTGGTGATTAACGATGATCAGGTGGCACCCGCTCGCGGTTTTGGCGCGCACCCTCACAGCAACATGGAGATCATCTCTTATGTGCTGAAAGGCGAGTTAGCACATAAAGATTCCATGGGTACCGGTTCGGTAATCGTTCCCGGTGACGTGCAATTGATGAGCGCCGGTAGCGGAGTCACGCACAGTGAATTCAACCATTCCAGCACCAATGGCGTCCATTTTTTGCAAATCTGGATTGTGCCAGCTGAAAACGGCACGCAGCCAGGTTACCAGCAAGTTTCTGTGCCTGAAGAGGATAAACGAGGCAAATTTAGCCTGATCGTCTCGCCAGAAGGGCAAGGCAACGCGTTAAGCGTGCGTCAGGATATGCGTATCTATGCCGGTTTGTTTAATGGTGATGAGCAGCAAACCGTGACGTTAGGTGAAGATCGTTACGCTTATATTCACGTGGCGCAGGGTTCTGTCACAGTGAACGGTATTCGCTTTAACGCAGGTGATGGTGCGCGGGTTCGTAATGAAACTTCGCTTAGTTTTACCGCCGGTGATAATGCTGAGGTGCTGCTGTTCGATCTGCGTCCCGTTGAAGTGAATCGTCCTGCACATTAATCGCTGACAAAAAAACAGCGCTTTTTAAAATGGTCAGAAATGGCCGTTTTTTTTCGTTTTCACATTCCTGATTTGCGCGTTTCTCACCAGAAATTGGGCTTGATGCATAATGAATTATTGGAACAAATCAAAGACCCTTCGCTGGGTGCAGCCAGTACGATCGCGCGTTTCGGTAAGTAATAGGATTGTTGTTTTTAGAAGGAGAAGGTGCCGGAAGGGGGCTACCGGCACCTTTGGCAGGCTTACCAGTGATATTTGTTTGAATCTTCCCAATCTTTTACTTCTTTCTCTGCACGATCTTTTTCGTAACCGTAACGTTCCTGAATTTTGCCCACCAACTGATCACGCTTGCCTTCCACAACAGTCATGTCGTCATCAGTAAGATCGCCCCATTTTTCCTTAACTTTTCCTTTGAACTGTTTCCAGTTACCACCAATTCGATCTTCATTCATTTTCGCTTTCCTTAATAATGTTTCTTTTAATTTATTGCTTTGGCAGACAGCCGTTTCGGTGTCTGTAGCGCTAAGCCTGGCACAGCCAAATTTTTTTGCTGCTTCTGATTGTGAAGTACGCAGCATATTTGGAATTAATCCTTGTTGTGGAGCAAAGCCTCGATTTATGTTTAAAGAACACCCTCTTTCACGATTAAAGCATTTCACTCAGCGTATTCAATTGGTCAGCCATACTACAGACTTGCTTTACGAATAGATTTTGCGCTAGTACCTTCTTAAATTGAAAAGTGCCGTTTGGCTTTTTTTTGAATCATTACCCGAAAAAACTTATGTACATTATTTGATAGGTTCTGATCGCGATAAACATCTTAATTCATTAGAAAAATGCAATTTTATGATTGCTCACCTCATCGTAACCACTTGATTTTAAAGTTATATTATTTGTATTCATAATTACACCCACATTAGAGATAAGTGGTGTTTAAGTTTGGTGGCGGAGTTTGCGTTAATGATTTAATTCCAGAATGGATATAGTTTATATAAATTAACATTGCCTAAGGGGGAATTCCTAAATTCAAAAAAAGCGCGGTGGTTTAATAGTTGATGATAAAAAAAACAGATATGATTAATGAAAATTCAGTGTGTAATGACTTTTCTTATTTGATCCATTTACTACTTCAGCAAACTACTTGAGACTTTTATGCTTAAACCATCATTTTATTATTTGTTAAAAAACGCGATTACTGGCAACTGGGTAATTCATCAAGCGGGTTGTGTTAATCTGCCGGCAGATGTAAACAGGATTTTTATCGGCTCTTTATATACCAAGGGTCAGGCAGTAACGGTTGCTAAAATTCATCATCCTGATGCCACGCAGTGCCCGCTTTGTTTGAATAACTTTAACCATGCAAGAAAAAAGCCGGCTTTTGGGCTGACCAATTGTCCTACACCGATAAGGCATTTACCCGGTCAGTACTAACTCAAATGAGCAAAAAGGGTACTGTTCTGTACGATTTGCGTTCATCAGTACCCGCTTATTCAGCAACGATGTAGTAATTTCTACTTGTATGTTAGGTACTTTCGTCAGATGTTAAAAAACTTTAACGCAAGAAAACAGCCCTTGTTTAGGCGTTTCAGGACCGATTGTTTAGAATGAAATGGCAGCATGATGATAGGGATCAGACAGAATGTTCTGCGTGGAGTCGTCATGAGCAACATTTATTATCTTTATCCGAACAGAAAAGATATCGCCCGAAATGAATTAGATCCACTTGTAGAGCAGTTACAGCGGATAGCAGAGAAATACCATGATTACAGTTGCCTGCCAGACATCATTCGCAAATGCCTGGAAGATGCTTTGGGAGATCAGAAGCAGCGCAGCCAGTTATGATGAATCATCAGTGTCATTAACGCAGATGTTCAAAAGAAAAAACCTTCAGCAATGTGACTCAGAAAAACCTGCAGTGTGGGGGAAAGTGAGTCGCTGCAATGGGGTAATGCGTTAAAAGTGAAGCGCCTGAACGCGCAAAAGCATCATAATGCTGTTCCTGACAGGCCAAATCCCGCTCGCAGATTTGGTCTGTCAGAGCAGTTGCGCTCCCGTCTAACTTTATACGCGGATCATCGCTTACTCATCCTTTCTTCGACAGAGAAATTCACTACGAATTTCTTGCCGCTCTATCGCTAGCCAAACCTTCTCTTTTATGCCTGGTTATTACGCTCTTTCAAGCCTGTTTGTTGACATAAAAGCGTTACCGCACCTCACATCAGCTTCCCCCCACCATAAGTAATAACTATTTGTCAGTGCCTGCCGATAACCCTTTGCGGATGGTCACCTGCACGCAGGAAGATCGTATAAAAAATTCAGGGGTAAACATGAACATCACACAGCGTCTCATACTGACATTCTCAGTGCTGTTTTTAGCCATTATTAGCCAGGCAGTACTTGCGATATATTTTCTGTCTGGCTTTCAGGATCGCTTCGAGTATGTCCAGATCAATACCATCTCCTCCATCAAGGATTTAGGTCAGCTGACTGAACAAAGTAATCAGCTCGCGCTTACGCTTTATCAACATCAGAGTCAGGCTGATAATAGCAAACTGCCCGCGATTGAAGATGAAATTAAGCAGCGTGTTGCCGGTCTGAAGACGCTGACGGATTACTATTTGAAGCACGACATCTCAAACGATGAAGATGAAAGGCTGACCCACATCGCTTTTGATAACCTTCATGTGATAGAGCAGCGACTGCCCGACTTTATTGCAGCCTCTCGCGCGCATCAGGATGAGCTCAGCCGCTCCATTCTTGAGAGGAAAGAGGGCGTTGGTGATGCTATTCGGACACTGGTAGCGGGCTATCAGAAGCAGTTAGCGCTGAATATCGCGATTGGGGAGGACCTTCGTGCAACGAACCATAGCATTTACAACACCCTTTTCTGGGGCACCATTGCCGGCGTTTGCGCCACGATTCTGGTGTTTGGTCTCTTTGCCGCATCCACGATTATCCGCATACGAAACAATCTCTCTGCTATCGGCAGCATCATGACGCATTCGAGTGATAACCTTGATCTTACGGTCAGTGCTGATGAAAGTCGTCGGGACGAAATCGGCAATATGGCACGCTCATTTAATGCCCTGATGAAGCGTGTCGCAGATGCGCTGGCGTCAGTTAATGCGGCGTCTCATTCAGTGGGTAGCGCCTCAGCACAGATTGCCGCAGGCAATGAAGATCTCTCCTCACGAACCGAGCAGCAAGCCGCCTCGCTGGAGCAAACAGCAGCCAGTATGACAGAGCTGAGTGAAACGGTGCGTCAGACGGCAGATAACACTCGCCAGGCCAGTTTGCTGGCAGTTAATGCTAATCAGTTGTCAGAAAAAAGTTCAGCGTCGCTGGATGCAATGCTGGTGACGATGAAAGATATACAAGGAAGCTCGCGTCGCGTTTCAGAGATTGTTGCGTTGATTGAAGGCATTGCTTTTCAAACGAATATCCTGGCGCTGAATGCGGCAGTTGAAGCCGCACGCGCGGGTGAACACGGCAAAGGTTTTGCGGTAGTCGCCGGCGAGGTCAGAAATCTTTCGCAGCGCTCGACCACGGCGGCAAGAGAAATTAAGCAGCTGATTAACGAATCATTCAAGCTAACTGAAACCGGTGCGGATCAGGCAAGCAACGTGGGCGAAAACATGTCGGTAATGAAAGACGCCATTCGCCAGGTTAGCGCGTTAGTTAATGAAATTGCGGCGGCAGCTCAAGAACAGAGCCAGGGAATCGAGCAAGTTCATAAAGCGGTAAACCAAATGGACGATGTGACTCAGCAAAACGCCGCGTTGGTGGAAGAAGCCTCTGCTGCGTCACAGTCACTTCAGGAACAGGCGGCCGCGCTGACCAGAATGGTTGGCGAGTTCCGCATTGATAACAGAGAAAGCAAACACGCCCTTGCGAGCAAATCGTCACTTGCTGAATCAGGCACAATTCAGAAAGTGAAAAATTTGCTGCCTAAACCGAGTCAAAGCGCGGCTGAGGAAAACTGGCAAAGCTTTTAATCGGGTAGACATTGCGTAAGTAACAGGGCAGGGCGATTCAGGGAACCCTCTTCATCGCCCTGCTGAGTGCATGACGTTAAAACTGTCTGACTAAAAGACCGAGCAGAAAAACAGGCAGCGGATGAAACCGGCAGGAATAAATAAAAGGCAGGAAAATAATATTTCAAGCGTGAGGGTTCATTAGCGAGGCGGGATATTTTAATCGCGGTAACGTGGTACTCATGCGAAAGTTTCTTCTCGCTATCTCATTCAGCAAGCCCTGTGAAAATAATTAAAATAAGGCATTGCTAAATCTTCTGAACAATGGCTTAATAGCTCCATCGGTTTGTAATACAGACCTTATGAAAGCAGTTTTAGTAAAGCAGTCCTCAGTTAAAGTGATATCCAGCGATACCCTTCTTCGAGAGCCTCCTCCTAAGTGCCAAGTAAGTAATTCTCTGCACAACAGACCATCTTCGCCGCATTAGTGGCTCAAAAATTAAGGAAGTATCTATGTCTGGTAAAATGACTGGTTTAGTAAAATGGTTTGACGCAGGTAAAGGTTTTGGCTTTATCACTCCTCAGGATGGCAGCAAAGATGTATTCGTACACTTCTCTGCCATTCAGAGCAACGATTTCAAAACCTTAGATGAAGGCCAGCGCGTTGAATTCACCATCGAAAGTGGTGCTAAAGGCCCATCAGCGGCAAACGTTGTAGCAATCTAATTTGCATCTTCAGGTACGTTTACAACAGCGATGAAGGCAACAGCCTGAGCAGATAAAATACCTGATGATTAAAAAACCCGCCTCGAGCGGGTTTTTTTATGCCTGTATTTCCCCGCTATTTTTGCCCGCCCACAACATATAGAACTCGGCCTGAAAGTAGGCGCGTGCTAAGTAGAGCCTCTCTTTATTCTAAAAAATAGAAATCATTATATTTAAATTTGTATAATTAATGGTCAAATAAAAATTTAATATGTACGCAATATGAAAAATGCGGATTCATATCGATTGCGGTAAATATATTCTGATAATCAAACCGGCGTTATTGATCGCTCATCTTAGTTCTTTACCCATATTTACCAGAACTGACAATGAATATCGCTTACAGCGCTTCGGTTTCACAGAAGTCGTATT
Source organism: Pantoea sp. MQR6 (assembly GCF_022761075.1). Lineage (NCBI taxonomy): Bacteria > Pseudomonadati > Pseudomonadota > Gammaproteobacteria > Enterobacterales > Erwiniaceae > Pantoea > Pantoea sp. MQR6. The sequence goes on along the minus strand of NZ_JAKYXB010000004.1, from coordinate 217,462 downwards.
GCGATGTGGCACAACACACCTGGTAAAAAGGTAGCAAGCTAATAATAACGATAGCAATAACGGTTAAATCTGACGCCGTGTTTGATGAGAGAATCCTTTTGCCCCTTCAAGAGCTAAGCCATTGCGAGTGCCGGAGATAAGCGCCGGGTGGGGTACGCGTTTTATAAAGGTCGCCTATCGGCGGCCTTTTTTCGTTAAAGCGAATCCCAGAAGATTGTCGCTTAACGCGGCAATTCGCCTGACTCTTTGATGCTACAAACCCGCATTTAGCGCGCTTATCCCTACAGCGCACTCTTCTTATCAGCTAAATCTTCTCTTAATGAGGATGCAATGAATAATCTGCAAGCCGCATGGCCTGCTTTCCAGCGTGCGGAAATCGCTGAAGCCTGGGCAGGAACCCTTGATGTAACGCCAGATTCCAATCCGGTTATCGGACCCGTTGACCGGCTTTCGGGCTTAACGCTGGCAACAGGATTTTCAGGTCATGGATTTGGCACTTCGCCTGCAGCAGGGCAGTTGGCGGCAGATCTTGTGATTAACCACACGCCGATTATTGATCCGCATCCTTACCGTTTTGATCGCTTTTAACTAAGAAGGGTTGATGCTCTACGTAATAAAGCCGATGTTCATGGTGCGTCGAGAGAGGGGCTAATCTCGCATTAAAAAAGCCGGGATTATCCCGGCTTGCTTAGTGATTAACGCATTATTTTGACGGTGCCGGAACCGGCTTCGATTTACTGTTCCGCAAGCGTAACTTATCAATCAGCTTATGTGCTTCTGCTTTAGTGGCCACAGCAGGCGAAGAGCCTTTCAGTGGCTGACGTGCAGTTTCGCGTACTGTCAGGATAGTCACCAGGCCGATGACGCCTGCACCCATCATATAGTAAGCAGGCATCATCACGTTGTGGGTGGTGTCCACCAACCAGGCGGTAATCAGTGGTGTGGTACCACCAAACAGTGAAACGGAAAGGTTAAAGCCGATTGCCAGCGCACTGTAACGAATATCGGTGGTAAACAGCGCAGGCAGCGTTGAAGGCATGGTGCCGCTAAAGCAGGTGTGCAATACCCCCAGAATCAGCAGGCCAGCAAAAACCGCCCACATGTTGCCGGTGCCGAGCAGCATAAAGCTGGGAATCGACAGCAGGATCAAGCCTACGGCACCAAAGCCAATCACCGGGCGACGGCCAATTTTGTCGGTCCAGCGACCCCATAACAAGGTCAGCGGCATCATCACAAACATCGCTACCATTACCAGCAGCAAACCGCTCATCTCGTTCATACCCAGCACACCCGTCAGGTAGCTCGGCATATAGGAAGTCAACATGTAGTTGGACACGTTAAACAGCAGTACCAGACCAATACATTTCATCATCGGCGCGCGGTATTTGCTCAGCATCTGCATCAAAGTAAGACGCGGCTTGCTCTGCTCCAACGCTTCCTGTTTTTCCATGTGCTGCTGGAATGCGGGTGTTTCTTCCAGTTTCAGGCGTACATACAGGCCGAACAAGCCCAACGGTGCGGCGATAAAGAACGGGACACGCCAGCCCCACGACATCATGGCGTCATTAGAGAGCAGCAGCGTCATGGCCGTCACCAGGCTCGCGCCGAGCAGGTAACCGGCGATAGTACCGAACTCAAGAAAACTGCCCATAAAGCCACGGCGGTTATCAGTGGAGTATTCCGCTATAAAGGTTGCTGCTCCGCCATATTCACCCCCGGTAGAAAAGCCCTGAATGAGTCGGGCTACCAGCAGCAGAATCGGCGCCATGATACCGATGGAGGAGTACGCGGGAATGAGCCCGATACAGAATGTCCCAATAGACATCATGATCATCGTCATCGCCAGCACTTTCTGCCGTCCAATACGGTCGCCAAGCGGCCCAAAGACCAGGCCGCCAATGGGGCGTACCAGGAAGGCGGCGGCAAATGTACCGAAGGTCGCGATCAGCTGCACCGCGTTGTTGGCATCCGGGAAAAAGACTTTCCCGATAATCACCGCCAGATAGCTATAAACACCGAAATCGAACCACTCCATGGCATTACCCAAGGCAGCCGCACCGACAGCACGTTTCAGCATACCGTTATCAATGACGGTGATGTCATCAACGGTCAGTTCTTTCTGCTTCTTATTCCAGAAGTGTTTTTTCGGATGTTCAGATGATTGGTTTTTGGTGGTCATATTCTCCTCATACAGCTTAATTGAGGGAGTCTTATAGCTTTCGCAGCCGCAAATATGATCGAGAAGAACGAAGGAAATGAAAGCTATAAGAAGCCCAAATTGTGGGTAAGTGAAGCGGTAAGCACCTCAGCCGCCCAACCTTAGACTATTATTGTCAGTTTTTGCAAGTTTATAGCCGGAATAACCGCAATTGTTGACAAATCCAGCAGGGCACGCCGTATTAATAGCGGATCACACCTTCAAACATTTTGTTACGCATTAATAATGTCTTATTCATTCTCATCTGTATTTTTCCAATAACGCAATACTCTGTTTAATCCCACAATCAATCCCTACTCAGGATTATTACTTTAATTAAAAGATTATAAAAATCAGTACCCTAATAATTCGCGTTATTTCCGGGAATGGCATATCGATAGCAGGATAACTTAGTAGTGAACCAGACAAGCCAATGGCAATGTTGTGTCATTACGGTCAGGCAGGATGTTAATCATGCAATCGCTAAATAAAGTGCAGCTTCCGATTATTGATTTCGCGAAATTACATGGCGATGAAGAACAGCGCCAGTTATCAATAAATGAATTAGGTCACGCCGCTCGTGAAGTGGGTTTTTTCTATCTTATTAACCATGGTATTAATCAGGTTTTATTAGATGACGTGCAGCGCGTGGCAAAGGCTTTTTTTGCTTTGCCCTTAGATGAAAAACGCAAAGTTAAAATGGCTAACTCTCCACATTTTCGTGGTTATAACCTCGCGGGTGCAGAAATAACCCGCAATCAACCCGACCATCGAGAGCAATTTGATATTGGTGCTGAACGAGAGGCGCTGCCTCACTCAGATGACGCACCCGCCTGGCAACGCTTGCAAGGCCCCAATCAATGGCCCGACGCGTTGCCAGCGTTGAAAACGTTGTTAACGCGCTGGCAACAGGAAATGACTCACGTTGCCCTTGAGCTTCTACGCGCCTTTGCCGAAGCGCTGCAATTACCCCGTAATGCTTTCGATAACCTTTACGGGCGTTATCCCAACGAGCACATCAAACTCATTCGCTATCCTGGCCGTGCAGATGATCAATCACGTCAGGGGGTTGGCGCACACAAGGACTCCGGCTTTTTGACTTTGCTGCTTCAGGACGATCAGCCCGGATTAGAGGTTGAAGTTAATCCCGGAGAATGGATTGCCGCCTCGCCGTTGCCTGGATCTTTTGTGGTGAATATTGGTGAATTACTGGAGCTTGCCACCAACGGTTATCTGCGTGCCACCGTGCACCGCGTGGTATCGCCACAAGCGCAGCGCGAACGCCTTTCCATTGCCTTCTTTCTGGGTGCACAGCTTGATGCGGTGGTGCCGCTTTACCCGCTTCCAGAATCGCTTTCGCAATTAGCGCAGGGGCCGAGCAGCGATCCTCAAAATCCTTTACTGCGTGATGTGGGCTGGAATTACCTCAAAGGACGCCTGCGCTCGCACCCCGAAGTTGCACAACGTTTTTATCCTGAATACGCCCAACAATAATGACACTGAGAAAAATCATGAAGAAAACGCTATTAGGCCTGGCTGGACTGTCGTTGCTGATTGCACAAAACCTCTATGCTGCACCGTTGCGCGTGGCCGCTGATGCGGTACCGCATGCCGAAATACTGGAGTACGTTAAAACGCTCGATCCCAAACTCGATTTAAAAATCGTCGAGTTAAGCGGTGGGATCAATGCCAACGAACTGCTGGCATCGGGTGATGTGGACGCAAACTATTTCCAGCATCTGCCGTATTTAAAAGATCAGGAAAAAGCGTTGGGTAAAACGTTCGACGTGGTGGCCAGTGTGCATATCGAGCCGCTCGGCATCTATTCCCGCAAAGTAAAAAGCCTGGATGCGCTGCCAGAAGGGGCGACGATTGCCGTGCCAAACAACACCACTAACCTGAGCCGCGCATTGTGGTTATTGCAGGATAAAGGCGTGCTGCGTCTTAACGCCAGCGGTGAAGCCGGTACCACCTTGGTAACACCGAAAGATATCTCAGAAAACCCCAAGAAAATCAAAATTGTAGAGATTGAATCGCCGCAGCTGCCGCGTTCTCTTGATGATGTCGATGCGGCCATTATCAACGGCAACTACGCCTTAGAAGCGGGATTGTCACCGGCGAAAGATGCGCTGGGACTGGAATCAGCGAAGCACAATCCTTACGCCAATCTGTTGGTCACTACGCCGCAGCTGGCAAAAGATCCGCGCGTGATTGAGTTGGCAAAAGATCTGACCTCGCCGCAGGTGGCAGACTTTATCCGCAAAAACTACAACGGGTCGGTGATTCCGGTTGCGGATGCCGCGCATGATTAAAATCGAACAGGTCAGCAAATACTATACCGGCGCAGCTGCGCCGGCTTTAGCTGAAATCTCGCTGGACATTCAGGACGGTTCAATTTTTGGCATTATCGGACGAAGCGGGGCGGGTAAAAGTACTTTGTTACGTTGTTTGAATCTGCTGGAGCGTCCGTCAACCGGTTCGATAGCGATTGATGGCCAGGAGATTTCAACGCTCTCGCTTGCTCAGCTCAGACGTCAGCGCCAGCAAATGGGCATGATTTTCCAACACTTCAATTTGCTGCACTCGCGTAATGTTCACGACAACATCGATTTGCCGCTGGAGATTGCCGGACTTCCGGTAAAACAACGGCGCGCGCGCGTGGCTGCATTGTTAGAACTGGTGGGGCTGGAAAGTTTTGCTAACGCCTGGCCTTCGCAGTTGTCGGGCGGCCAGAAACAGCGTGTCGGCATCGCGCGTGCGCTGGCCGTTCAACCGCGCTATTTGCTGTGTGACGAAGCCACCAGCGCGCTGGATCCAGAAACGACCGTGACGATTCTGGATTTGCTGGCCTCTATTCAACATCAGCTCAACATCACGATTGTGCTGATCACCCATGAAATGTCGGTAGTAAAGCGGATATGTGATAGCGCAGCCTTGCTCGAAAAAGGAAGGCTGATAGAAAGCGGCACGCTGGCGCAAATCATGCAGCGTGAAGAGAGCCGTTTACGAGATTTATTACTGAAGGAAGGTGAAGCCGATCGCGCCTTCCTCGCCAAATATCTGCCTGCGGAGTTAACCCGATGCGTAGCGTAAACTGGGATCGCTTTCAGGATTTACTGCTGACAGCCAGCTATGAAACGCTCTACATGGTTTTTTTTGCCGCGCTATTTACCGTTGCCATTGGCTTGCCGGTGGGCGTACTGCTTTTCCTAACGCGACAGGATGGGATATTGCCGCATCGCGCCGTTGCCCTGACGCTGAACACGCTGGTTAACATCGGACGCGCCTTGCCATTTGTGGTGTTGTTGATTGCGCTGATCCCGGTTACCCGATTGCTGGTAGGCACCACTTTAGGCAGCACCGCCGCCATCGTGCCGATCACTTTGGGTGCGTTTCCCTTTTTTGCGCGCATTGTTGAAAATGCCTTGGATGAGGTTGATCGCGGACGCATAGAAGCGGTGATCTCAATGGGCGGCAATCTCTGGCACATCGTGAGCCGCGTCTTGTTACCTGAAGCGCTGCCTGCCTTGGTGGCGGGAATGACGCTGACCATCGTAATGCTGATTGGCTTCTCAGCCATGGCGGGTGTGGTAGGCGGCGGGGGATTAGGCGACTTAGCCATTCGCTACGGCTATCAACGCTTCGATAACCGGATCATGGCGGCGACCCTCATCGTGCTGCTGATTATGGTGCAGATCATTCAAAAACTTGGCGATCGACTAGTACGTTCATTAGCCTATCGCCGTTAAATCAGGCATTAAAAAACCCCACCGTGGTGGGGTTTCACCGCTTAATGATGATCGCGATCGGCGGGCGCAATCGGCAGCGCTAACTTATACATTTTGACCGGATACTCAACGGTCGACGCTTTGCCGCCGGTGGTGGCTGGCGTGCGGTTAATCTGTGCGGCAGGCATCCACAATGCGCCTTTGGTAATCCACATGGCATCAACCCAAACCAATCGGGGATCGCTGATAACCGTGCTGATTTTCCCTTCCGGCGTAATGCGCTTGATGCTACGCGTATTCAATTCAGAAGCGTAGATATTGCCTTCCGCGTCAATCGCTGTGCCGCCGGTCGTCCAGGTATCCACGACTTTATGCGCCTGTTTCGCCACCGTTGCGGCGGGCAGTGTGGCATCGTCAAGATAACGGGTTTCGATACGCGCCAGCGGCCCAGGAATGGCCTGGAACCACAACCATTTACCGTCAGGTGAAACCTCTAACTGATCGATACCCACGCGTTTCTCTTTGCCGCTGGGGAGATAAAGCTTTTTACCGTCGGCGTAAAGCGGCAAGTGATCAATCGCCAGAGGATGATCGTCCAGTACCCGGTGCGCCTGGCCGGTTTTTAGGTTCAACACCACCAATCCCGGCGCGCCTGGATCGGTGATATAGGCGAAATCGCCATTAAAACGAACGTCATCAAGATAGCTGGTGGCTTTCAATACGGGCGGTTTAATCACCCAGCTCGCCACGACCTGCTTCGTTTTAATGTCGATTTTGACCAGCTTGGCACCGCCAGTAACGGCTTGTGCACCGGTGCCAATGCCTTTATTCCCCGCATCCATCGCCCAGAGATAACCCTCCGGGCCAAAGCGTGCGGCATTCACGTGCAGGAAATGATGCTCAGGATCTTTCTCATCCCAGCGATTCCACGCTTCATCAGGAAACGGCGTAAGTTTACCGTTTTGACCGACTTCCACCAGTTGCGGGCCGGCGCCTTCGGATTGGGTTAACGAAGCGAATATCCGACCATCCTGACTGACAGTAACGCCATTCCAGACGTGATTAGAGGTTGCGACCTGCTGGAGTCGCGCATCTTCCTGGGTCGGTAATGTCGTGGGCAGCACATCCTGAGCAAGTACCGGCTGGCTGAGCCATAATCCGACGGTTAACACGGGCAACGCGTTGCATAGTAATCTCCGCATGGGTAAATCTCCTGTAGTTGCAGTGGGGCGTTGAGGGTTAAGAAGCCTTGTCGCAGTAAAAAACGGGTTTTTAGGCGATTACACTGGGCAGCCTTTGGCACGCAGGATGGCATTAAAGCGTTCAGGATCGGATGTGCCAGATTGATTGCTGGCACGAATTTTAGCTTCACGCAGGGCATGTGCTTCTACACGCGGCAGCAAGGTGGTGAGCTGATCGTACGGAATGGCAATCACACCGTCGGCATCACCCACAATTAAATCGCCTGGCGAAACCACTAAACCGGCGCAGCTCACCCGTGAATTGACTTCTCCTGGCCCCTCTTTCGACGGACCACGCAACGTATTACCCCGCGCCCAAACCGCAATACCGCCTTCAGCCCACTCATTCAGATCGCGTATTGCACCATCAATAACAAAACCGGCGATTTTGCGCGTTTGCGCCGAGGTGCGCATCAGGCCACCTATCAAGGCCTGCGTCAGATCGCCTGCGCCTTCGACGACAATAACGTCGCCCGGCTGCGCCATCTCAATGGCTTTGTGAATCATCAGGTTGTCGCCCGGACGCACCTTTACCGTTAATGCCGGACCGCATAGCACTAAATTCGCATCGTTATGATAGGCGGTTAGCCCCATTGCACCGGTGCTGCGACCCATGCAATCACCAATGTTCGGCACCGGCAGTTTACGGAAGGCATCAACCAGGGCGGCGTCCGCTTGTGGGCCGCGTTCGCCAATGAAATAGCCAGCAGGCCAGTCGCTACGATGTGTCATGATTTACTCCTTGTTGAGAACGTGCGGATTTACACAGGCAGCCGCATTAATTTGCTGTGCATCTAGCCAGGCCAGACATTGATGCGCCGCGCTGTAGGCCACTGCATCCAGCGCCTGCGGAGTGGAACCGCCAATGTGTGGTGTGATAATCAGTTGGGGAAGTTCGCGAAACGGGTGATCGGCCGCCAGCGGTTCACTGGCCACGGTGTCCAGCGCGGCGGCCCGCAGTTGACCCTTTTTCAGTGCCTCACACAGCGCCACTTCGTCCACCAGCTCGCCACGGGCGGTATTGATCAAAATGGCACCGTGCGGCAGACGCGCCAGCGTTTGTGCATTGATCATGTTGCGCGTTTTATCATTTACCGGACAATGCAGGCTCAGCACATCAGAACAGGCCAGCAGCTGATCCAGCGTGGCGCACTGCGTCACAGCGGTTGCCCCATTTTCAGCCTTAACGCCCGGATCAAAAAAAGCCACCTGCATGCCGAGAGCTTGCGCAGCGCGGGCAACGCGGCGACCAATCTCACCAAATCCGGCTAAACCCAGGGTTTTGCCGTGCAGCTCTTCACCGTCGCCGCTGCGTGTCCAGCGTCCGGCATTCACTTCGTGTTGAAAATAGGGCAAGCGACGCGCGGCATTGAGCATCAGCGCAAGGGTTAATTCAGCGACGGATTGCGCGTTGGTTGCGGGCGTGGTTAATACCGGAATGCCACGCTCGCTGGCGGCAGCAACATCAATATTGGTTACGCCAACTCCGTGTTTGCAAATTACTTTCAGCGAAGCACAGGCGTTGATTGCTTTAGCCGTTAAATTAACGGTGCGCGAAATCACGGCATCGTAAGGCACGTTGGCCATGCGCTGTTCCACTTCCTGTGCATCGTTGGGATTGTCGAGGTAATCCACCTGACAACCCGCTTCAGCCAGCAGCGTAACGCCACCTTGGCCGAGCGCGCTGGTGGTGACTAAAAACCGATAAGCCATGTTGTCTCTCCCGAATAGATTTACCTCATCCTGGCAGCTTCAAACGATAAAAAGTATTCCCATTTACTTATCAATATATTCCCCACGGGAATAGGTTGGGTCAACGAAGGGCTTATGCGCCGTTTCATCGCGCTTGATGTATCTGCTAAACAGCAGCGAAAGGCACTGACGACGCGAGGTCGATCGATTTGTTAAAAATTTAGCAGTGGATTCGAGCGGCTTTGATCCTGATTTTAACATCCAAATTTTTTGTGACTTTCTTCAAATAAAACCGAAGCCATAAAATCTGAGGAAAATATTTTACTCTTTTTCTCAGCAAGTTATGCGTTAGGTTATGCATCGCCGCCAGCGAAAAACGGTTATATGACCGTTAACGCACAAGGTGGATTAAACGAATTGCACAGACTCATTCGTGCATAAATTTAACAACTTTGCATCAAATTGGTCACGTCATGAAATGTTCAAACGATCTTTTAAATGCAGTGTGCCGGGTCATGGCCGTGGGGCTGTTTTTTACGTCTGGCCTCGACAAAATTTCGCACTACAGCGACAACCTGCAACAGATGGCAGACAACCAGGTGCCGGGTTTCTTCTTGCCGCTGGTGATTCTGCTTGAAGTCGGCGGAGGCGCCGCCATTGCACTGGGATTTCTTACCCGCTTTACCTCAGTCTTCATGGCGATCTTCTCCGTCGTGGCGGGGTTTCTGTTTTATCAGGGATTCAGCCATGCCCATTTGATGGTGTGGCTGAAAAACATCTCCTGCGCCGCCGCGTTCCTGCTGCTTTATCTCAACGGCAGCGGCAAATGGAGCCTCGATTACCTTATCCAACGCCGCTTCGCCAGATCCTGACCAGGCGCGCTTAATTTCCCTTTCTACTTCGCAGGTGAATATATGAAATCGCTAGCATTGCTGTGCGGCGGGCTGCTTTGTGCTGTCGCTCACGCCGCACAACCTATTACGCAAATATCAACCCTGAATCACCAACAGGCGCAACAGCTGATCGGCAAAGCCGAACAGATTATTCGCAGCCATAACCTGGGCGGTGTTGTCACCGTGGTTGATGCGGCGGGGCAAACGCTGAGTTACGACCGATTGGATGGCGCAACGCTGGCTAACAGTGAACTGGCACCGAAGAAAGCGCATGCCGCGGTTGCGTTTGGTGTGCCGACTGAAAGCTTCCAGCAAAAAGTGGTGGCCGGTAATGTCGCGCTGCTGGGCAATCCGGCGGTGGTTCCGCTGCCAGGCGGCGAGCCGGTGATCATTCAGGGCGTGCTGGTGGGTGCGATTGGTGTCAGTACGCCAGACGGCAACGTGGATGCAGAAGCAGCGAAAGGTGCCCTCAGCGTCCTGAACGCCGGATAGCGGAGATCGAAATGGACAGACGGCATTTTTTACAGCTAATGGTGGCGGCTCCGGTGATCTTGTCGATGCCGCTGAACGCCGAATTGATCGCCTCCGAGCCAGATAGCCACGTCGCGCAACTGCAACGTGTCAGTGAATTACTCACCGGACGTCGTGGCCTTGATGCCAATATTACGGCGCGGCTGGGGGCGTTACTGTGTCAGCAGGATAAAAACTTTCCGGCTCATCTTACCCGGCTGTTCTCTAACCTAACGACATTGAAAAGTGACGATCGCGAGCGGCTGGTGGCGAGCCTGGACGATCAGGATGTTAAAACGGCGCTCAGCATCGTTTCACCTTGGTATCTCGGCTACACCGGTCAACCCTCCACCGTGAAAGCGGTGGACGATGCGCATTTCGTGACTTTTCTTTCCGCACTGATGTATGAGCCAACCCGCAATCACACCCTTCGGCCCAGCTATGCGCGTTCGGGCCAGGATTACTGGGCCGAGGTGCCGGCTGGCGTAACGGCCCCTGCGATGCCCGCCGCGATTCGTGACTGGGGCGATCGCTCGCCCGCCGCAGCGAATCATATTCGAGAGCCGGAAGCGCCGTGGTTATTAATGGTACAGGGAAAAGCCAGCACGCTGGCAGAAGCCGAAGCGATGATTGCCAAACAATAAGAACAGACAAAACCAGGAATAAAGATGCGTGAATTTGATGCTGATGTCGTGATTATCGGCTCGGGAGCCTTGGGCGCAAATGCGGCCTACCAACTGGTTAAAGCCGGGAAATCAGTGATTATGTTAGAAGCGGGGCCGTACATTCCTCGTTGGAAAGTGGTAGAGAATTACCGCAACGGCGCCAGTAAACGCAACTGGTGTGCGCCGTATCCCAATTTGCCTTGGGCACCAAACAGCTATACCGAAGGTTACGTTGAGGCCCAGGGTGACGACGATTTTCAGTATGTCACCAGCACCCTGCGGGTGGCAGGCGGCAGTACACGGCATTGGGCCTCGGCCTGCTGGCGATTACTGCCCAATGATTTCAAGCTGAAAAGTGTCTATGGCGTCGGGCGTGACTGGCCTTTTGAATACAGCGAACTGGAACCCTGGTATGTGAAAGCCGAGCGCGAAGTCGGCGTGGTGGGCACCGCTGATGAAGATCAAAGCGGGCAAGGGCGCGGTCACTATCCGCCTCGATCCGCAGCCTATCCGCTGCCGCCTGAAGCCAAGCCTTATATGGTGCAACGCATGCAGGCCAAACTTGGCCCGATGGGTTATCAGGTGATCCACGAGCCGCATGGTCGCGTTTCACGCCCTTATGATGGACGTCCCGCCTGCGCAGGGAATAACAATTGCGAACCGATCTGCCCGATTGGCGCGATGTATTCCGGCGATATGCACGTTGATAAAGCGGTGGCGCTGGGCGCGCAGCTGCGTACTGAATGCGTAGCCTGGAAATTTGAGCAGGGCGCAAAAAACAGTATTGAGGCGCTGCATTATCGCAAGCCAGATGGCAGCAATACCCGATTAACCGCGAAAGTGTTTATCGTTGCGGCGCATGGCCTTGAAACGCCGAAGCTGCTGCTGATGAACGAGTTAGCCAACAGCTCCGATCAGGTTGGCCGTAATCTGATGGATCACACCGGTTTAAGCCTGACGTTTCTCGCTGATGAGCCGCTGTGGACTGGGCGCGGTTCGGTGCAACACGGCACTATCGCTAATCGTCGCGATGAACCGAGCCGTGCACAGCACTCTGCTATTCGCTATTCACTGCGTAATTTAGTGCCTAACGTGGATGTCACCGCTCCGCTGCTGAAGCAAGGCTTGATGGGCAAAGCGCTGGATGACGCCATTTTTGACCGCGCTTCACGCATCATGAATATCAGCACCATGAGTGAAACCTTACCGGTTCCCACTAACCGCGTCGTGCCCAATTACGACCGCAGGGATGCCATCGGCTTGCCGATGTTAAAAGTCAATTACCAGCTCGACAGCTACGTGCGCGGCATGCGCCCTCAGGCTTACCACGATTTCGCTAACTTCCTTCAGGCATTCAACGGCGAGGTTATTGAAGCGCCAACCGGCTGGCGTAATCAGTATCACATCATGGGTACCACCATCATGGGCGACGATGCCAAAAACTCGGTGGTCAACAGCGAGTGCCGCAGCTGGGATCATCCCAATCTGTTTCTGGCCACCACCGGCGTAATGCCGACGTCGGCAACGGTCAACCCAACGCTAACAGGTATCGCGCTGGCGCTTCGCCTTGCTGATACCATTATTCGGGAGATCTGACGCGATGAAACAGGTCATCTACGCGCTTTTCCCGGTCTGTTCACTGCTTTTCAGCGCTGCCAGCCTGGCCGACGCCACGCAAACGTTGATTCAGCGCGGTGAGTATTTGGCGATTGCAGGTGATTGCTCGGCTTGCCATCACAACCCTGAAAACGGCAAACCCTTCTCCGGCGGCTTCGGCATTCAATCGCCGATGGGCATGATTTATGGTTCCAACATTACGCCGTCGAAAACCGCTGGCATTGGTCAATACAGTCTGGCGGATTTCACCCGCGTGATGCGCGAAGGTAAAGCGCCCGGCAATCATTATCTTTACCCCGCCATGCCTTATACCGCCTTTGCCGGGATGTCAGATGACGATATTCGGGCGCTCTACACCTATCTCATGAATGGCGTAGCCGCTGACGATCATCCCGCGACAAAAACCGACTTGCCCTTTCCCTTCTCATTTCGCCCGGTGATGGCGTTGTGGAATCTGATGTTCCTCGATCAGTCTGCGGTGAAAGGCAGCGATGCCGCCGCGGGCAGCATAGATCGGGGTGAATATCTGGTGCGAACGCTGGCGCACTGTTCAACCTGCCACACGCCACGCAACGGCATGATGGCCGAACAGGGCGAACATTTTTTGGCTGGCGGCAAGGTGGGCCGCTGGACCGCGCCGAACATCACACCAGACGCAGAAGCTGGCATCGGCAGCTGGAGCGAAGCGGAGATCGTGACCTATCTGCGCACCGGCGTGTTGCACGGTAAAGCCGTAGCGGGAGGCGAAATGGGCACCGCGATTGAAAAATCCTTCTCACGCTTACAGAGCAGCGATCTGTACGCAATGGCCCGTTACCTGAAGCAGCTTCCTGCAACAGGCGGTATTAATCGGCAGCCCTTAAAACCCCCTGCCGCTACGCCTGTTTCGGCCATTGAAACAGGCATGCGTGACAGCATCGAGGATTACGTGTCGAGTCAGCAGATGAGTGGCGCACAGCTTTATAATGGCGCTTGTGCCAGCTGTCATGCCAGTGATGGACGTGGCACACGCGATGATCAACACGCTTATCCGTCGCTGGTGGGATTGTCCTCGGTGGCCGCTGACGATCCCGCCAATTTGATCATGATTATCGCTGAAGGCATCAACCGTGACATGCCTGCGGGTCATGCCTTTATGCCCGCTTTTGAACATCAGTTCACTCAGCAGGAGCTGGCGAAAGTGGCGAATTATGTTTCCGTCACGTTTGGCAATCCTCAACACGTCATTACCCTGCAACAGGTTGAAGAAACGCTTCATGGCGAGAGCGGCAGCTGGATTGTACGCCACGCCGCCGGGCTTGCCTGGATCGGGGTGGCAGGGATAGTGCTGGTGTTGTTATGGGCATTCTTTCCGCTACGCCGTCGGCGAGCATAATCTGACGGGCCGCAGCCGGCCCCCTCGTTAAGACAGGAGTTTTGTTATGACCAGAAATTTAAAACGTATCGTGAACAAAAAGTTTGCCCTTGCGCTGCTGCTCGGCGCGGGTGTGATGAGTGGCTTTGCGGCGCAGGCGACCACGACGCAAACCATTTTGACGCAAAGCGATGTGCAAAAGCTGATCGCATCCGCTCAGGAAAAAGCGCACGCATTGAATGCCAATGTCTGCATTGCGGTGCTGGATCAATCCGGTCAACTTTTGGCCTTTCAGCGCATGGACAACGCGCCCGCAGGCTGTATTGATTCTTCAATCTTAAAAGGTCGCGCCGCCGCGCTGTATCGCACCCCAACAGACAAATATATGGATCGCGCCAATGGCAAAGAACCGGCTATCGCGACATTACCGGGCGTGATCCCGCTGGGCGGCGGCTCGCCGGTGGTGTGGCAGGAAAAGATTATCGGCGCGGTGGGCGTCAGCGGATCCGCTAATCCGAATGAAATCGCCATCGCTAAAGCGGCGAGCGAGGGAATGAAGTAAAGGTTCGAAAGGGCGCAGCGAGCGGTTTTCGCCTCCGTCGCTCGCTGCCGCCTGGGCTACAACCGTTTACCGCTTTCTTTATCGAACAGATGCAAATGTGAGAGATCAATCGCCAACGACAGTTTTTCACCCGGCTGTGCGGTTATGCGGCCAGCGAGCTGGACATGCAGCGGCAAGCCTTGCCAGTCAAGATGCAGCAAACTGGATTCTCCTGTGACTTCCACCAGCTTCACGGTGGCGGGTAAGGCGGGCGAATCTGCCAGATGAAAGTGATGAGGGCGAACCCCCATCAGCACCGGTTTATCACCCTGGCGCATGGCGGCGTCACGCCAGTTGGCGGGTAAAGGCAACCAATATTCGCCACAGGCAACGCCCGGGATCCCCTCACGAGAAACCAGCTGTGCCTCAAGCAAGTTCATGGGCGGTGAGCCGATAAAGCGTGCCACGAAGGTGTCTACTGGGCGATCGTAAATTTCCAGCGGGCTGCCCTGTTGCACAATCACACCTTCACGCATGACCACAATTTGGTCTGCCAGCGTCATCGCCTCAACCTGATCGTGCGTAACATATACCATGGTGGTCTTGAATCGCTGATGAAGGGATTTAATCTCTGCTCGCAGCTCCATGCGCAGTTGCGCATCCAGGTTAGAGAGCGGCTCATCGAACAGGAAAACCTGCGGATTACGCACCATGGCGCGACCCATCGCCACGCGTTGACGTTGACCGCCCGATAACGCGCGCGGATAACGACCCAGCAGCTTATCTATCCCGAGAATAGCGGCAATACGGGTAATTTTATCCTGTTGCTCACTGCGTTTGATCTTCTTGACCTGCATATGAAACGCCAGGTTTTCCGCCACGGTCAGATGGGGATAAAGCGCATAGCTCTGAAATACCATGGCGATATCACGATCGGCTGGATCGCGATCGTTTATCTGCTGATTATCCATCAAGATTGCGCCATCAGAGACGCTATCCAGTCCAGCCAGCAACCGCAGTAACGTTGATTTTCCGCAGCCAGACGGGCCAACCAACACCGTAAAACTGCCGTCGGGAATGGTCAGATCCAGCGGCTGTAATACCGTCTGTTTGCCGTAACGGCGGGAAACTTGTACCAGTTCAACTCTTGCCATAATCGTAGATTCCAAAAAATGTTTCGCTAACCTTTACTGCCGCCGCTCGCTAGCCCACTGACCAGCGATTTTTGTAGCACGATGGCGATCAACAACGGAGGTAATGAGGCGAGGATGCCCACAGCGGCAATCAGGCCGTCATCGGTGGCACGCCCGGCGGTGAAACCGGCAATAGTCACCGGTAGCGTTTGTGCATCAATGCTGCTGGTGTAGAACAGGGCATAGAAAAATTCGTCCCACGCCAGCAGCCAGCCAAACAGAGCCGACGCGCCCAGCACCGGTTTTGCTAACGGTAACGTGATGCGCAGCAAAACCTGCCAGAAGCGCAGACCATCTAACCGTGCCGCTTGCTCAATATCCTGGGGCAAGGTGTCGAACTGATTTTTCAACATCCAGGTCAGAAACGGCAGTATCAATGAGCAATAGACCAGAATCAGGCCGATATGCGTGTTCAACAGGTTGAGATGTTGCAATACAAAGTAGAGCGGCAGCACAAATGCCACCGGCGGCACCATGTAGATCGCCAAACTTGCGAACAACCAGCCGTCACGGCCAGGATAGCGTGAGAAGCTGAATGCTGCCGGGATCGCCAGTAACAGCGATACCGCCGTTGCGCCACACGCCACCAGCAGGCTGTTGAGTAGCGCGTGTAAAAAAAGCGCACCAGGCTGGTCGGGTGCCAGTGACACCAGCCGGGCGTAACGCGAGAAGTCCCAGTGACGTGGCAACCACTCCAGCGGAAGGCGCGTTAAATCGGCGGTTGAGCTGACGCTCATTAAAAACAGCCAGACCATCGGTGCGAGGATAGAGAGCGCCACCAGCAAGGCGGCTGCATAGCGCAAAACAGCGCGGATTTTACGTTTCACTGACTTTACTCCGGCGGCGCTGACGCAGCAGCATCAACATATAAATGGCGATCAGCAGGCTACACATCAACGTCATTAAAATGGCATAAGCCGCACCACTGCCAGCACGCAGATAGCTAAAAGACTCTTGATAGACAAAGAAACTCAAGGTCTTGGTGCTGTCCACCGGGCCGCCACGCGTCATCACATAAATAATGTCGAAGATTTTGAAGGCGTCGATAGTGCGCAATACCAGCGCAACACTTAGCGGCCCAGCGATAGCGGGCAGCGTAATGGCCCGAAACCGCCGCAGCGCCGATGCGCCATCCAGACGTGCAGCTTCATAAAGATCTTCAGGAATCGACTGCATTGCTGCCAACACCAGCAGCGTAACCAGCGGATAGTTTTTCCAGATATCCGCCAGCATCACGGCATTGAGCGCCGAGGTAGGCGTACCGAGCCAGCTGCGGTAATGATCCATTACGCCTAGCTGCGTAAGCAGGGCATTGATACTGCCGTAATCGGGATTGAAATTAAGTCGCCACATCATTGCATTGACGATGGTCGGCAGCGCCCACGGTAGAATCACCAGCACTCGCAAGACATTACGGCCATAAAAGCGCTGGTTGAGCAGCAGCGCGACCAGCACGCCGATCACGCCTTCAATCACCACTGAGACCACAGTGAAATAAAGCGTGCGGCCAATAGAGGCGACAAAATCGGGGTCGGTCAGTGCATATAAATAGTTATCGAAGCCAATCAGGTTAGCTGCGCCATCACTCCCGATCAGTGCCGCATCGGTGAAGCTAAGCCAGATGGTGCGGAACAGCGGCCAACCGGTGAGCAGAAACATCACCAGTAACATGGGTGCCAACAGCACCCATGCCTGACGCTGCTCACGTTGTTGCAAACTGAGCATGAAAAGTCCTTACCGAAGGCGCGACGCGCTTTGTGTCAATGCCTGCATTCCCGCTTCTGGCGTCTCCTGACCTTGCAAAACCTGCTGAAGATGCTGCTGCAGCATGTTCGAAAGGCGCGAGTAATCAGGAATAATCGGGCGCATTAACATCACGTTTAGCGCTTTGTCAGCCGCATCAATTAACGCTTCCTGGCCCTGACGCACCGCCGGATCCTGATAGGATGATTTCCAGATAGGCAGGCTCAGACGGGCATAATGGTTCTGCACCGGTTGCGAGGTCAGATAGGTTATGTAATCCCACGCCTGATCGGGATGTCCGCTGGTTTGGGTTACGCCCAAACCCATGGAACCGTTCATGGACGCCACTTCACCTGGCGCATCACCCGGTGCAGGCATGATGCCAATATCGCCAGCGACTTTACTCTGCTTCGGATCGTTGGCCAGGTTGTACATGTAAGTCCAGTTAAGCGCGAAGGCGGCATCGCCGTTGGAAAAGACCTTGCGCACATCCTCTTCCAGATACTCGTTGGAGTTTGGGTTGGTCACGCCTTTATCCAGCGAATCTTTCATAAAGGTCACGGCTTTTAAGGCGCCCGGCGCGTTAAAGGTCAGCTTGCCATCTTGATAGAAATCGCCTTTGAAGGCAGAAACCATGGTGGTGTAATCACAGACCAAGGCTTCCGCCTGTGACCAACTCCAGACCAGCGGATACTTAACAATGCCTTTCTGCTTGAGCAGCTGCGATTGTTCCATCACCTGCTGCCAACTGTTTGGCGGCGTGGTAATCCCCGCTTTTGCCAGCATCGCTTTGTTGTAATAAAGGTATTTGGTGTCGAGGATCCACGGCATACCGTACTGCTTATCTTTCCAGGTAACGGTATTCAGGGCACCGGTAAAAATCTTGTTTTTGACATCTGGCGTGAAGTGGCTGGAGACATCTTTCAACAGGTTAAAACGGTTAAATTCTGCTGGCCACATATCGTCGAATAACACCACGTCATAGCCGTTGCTGCCCGCGCCACGCGCGGCAACGATCTTGTCATGTAGCGCTTCGTACGGGACAAATTCAAGATTGATCGTTACATCAGGATGCGCCTTTTCATAATCGGCGGTCATGGCGCGAATATCGCTTTCGCTGTAAGCAGACTGTGACATAAACAGTGCGCTTAATTCCGTTTTGGCGTTGGCATAGCCGGAAATCAGCAGCGCGGCCAGACATCCGCTGAGCTGCAGGGTGACGCGTCTTTTCATTCTGACACTCCAAAAACAGGTGAAATAATGGCTGATGCAGGTGAACGCCATCAGCCCAGGCCGCGCTATGGTGCGCGATTATGGTTTTACGAGCGTTTAACGGGTTCCCTGATCGTTGGCAGTAATGCCGCTCCCAGCGCGCCCGCCGCATCGCCGAGAGAAGATGAAATAATCTGTGGATAGAGGTGGTAGCCGCTGGCGCGTTGCAGAGCCGTATCTAAACTCGGGCGAAACAGCGGCAGCAAACGCGCAGCGCTGCCGCTAAGCACGGTAAGATCGGGGCCATAAAGTGCCAGCAGGGTGGATAGCCCTCGTCCCACGCGGCCACCGTACTCGCTTAAAATTGCGGCTACGCGAGGATCGTCCGCGCTAAGTGCATCAAGTCGCTTAACAGTGAGTTGTGGCCAGTGAAGATTTGGCAGCAGTTGCAGCAAAGCCTGTTGTAGCCAACCGCGTGACGCCTCCGTTTCCCAACACCCCGTGACGCCGCAGTAACAGCGATGCGTGCTGCCTGAGACAGGAATATGACCCGCTTCAGGATGGCGGCCATCGATTGTGCGAAACGGCTGGCCCTTATCCAGTAACGCCACGCCAATACCGGTGCCGAGTGTGACCATCAACATGCGCTGACTTCCCACACCCGCCCCGGCGTGAAACTCGCCCAGTGCCGCAACCACCGCGTCGTTATCGATGGCGGCAGGCACGTTTAAACGCTGCTGCAGCTCGTCGAGCAGCGGGAAAAAAGAGAAACAGGCCAGCGTGTCACTGTTTTCAATCACACCGCTGCGGTTATTAACCGGTCCACTGGCACCGATGCCCAGCGAAATAATCTGCCCGTCCGCCGGACAGAGCTGCCGCAACCGACTGACCAGTTCATCGCTGCGTCTGGATTGCGGGATCGCATCAAACTCTGCGGTAGGCACCGTTAACGCCGCCACCTCGCGCAGACCCTCCAGCAGGATGAATCGTGTGCCGGTGCCGCCCATATCAATGCCTGCGCGCAGCAGGCGAGCAGAATTGGTCATAACGTTACCGTTATTTTTTTACCGTAGAGGAATTCGCCGGGCACCATGCCGTTGCCGCGTGCCAGCGCGACGGTCAGGTGCTGCACAAAGAGCATGGCGCACACTAAACGCAGCAGCTCATCGTCAGGCGTTTCCAGCAGTTCACTGCCTGCGTAAGCGCGTGGACCGACAGTGACCACGTGCGTGCCGTTGCGCTGCAAATCTTCAGCTAACTGAATCAGCGTTGGTTCGCTGCCATTACCAAACAGCAGGGCAGTCATCTGCTTGCCGGAGGTTTCCATCGGACCATGCCGGAACTCGCCGCCGATAAAGCCTTCTGCACTGACTTTTGACGATTCTTTGGTGATCAGCGCACCGGTCATGGCGGTTGCCGCATCGGCACCGATACCAATCATGGCCAAACGTGGCTGAGTACGCAGAAAGAAAGGGGTCACGATCGGCTGGATTTGCGCCTGTTGACTCACCCGCTCAGCAATATTGTTTAGATGCGCAGCCACTTTGTCTGTTAGCGGCTGCTCCGCTTCGCCCGTCAGAGCGGCGAGGATGCGATAGCTGGCGACCAGCGTGTTGAGGTAACTTTTCGCGCTGACGGTGGCTTCATCGCCACTGCGCAACTCCACCAAAATGTCAGCGCGCTGAGCCAGCGTACTGGTGATGTCGTTGGTTACTGAAATCAGCGTCAGCGGTTTCGTGATGATATCCAGCAGCTTAACCACTTCACCACTCATACCCGATTGCGATGTCATCCACAGCAGCGTGTTGGCGGTTATCAGATCGGGCATATCCAGCAGGCGACCGGCATCAATGCGCCATACCGGTAAACCGCGCGCAATTAATGCGCGTTCAATGGGGATCAAGGCGTAATCAGATGAGCCCATGCCAGCCAATACAATTCGGTCATAGCGATGCAGGTCAAGCTGGTGAAGCTCTGCGGGTAGCGGGTAATTGAGCTGATCGCGCAGCGCGTCCGGTTGCTGAAGAATATCTTTTTCGTATTCACTCAGAGTGGTCATACGTCATTCCTGGTTAATGAGACAGGAGACAACATACATTGCACGAATTCGTGCAGTCAATGCCTGTTTTCAAGCGAAAAACTTATGGCTATGAAAAAATAGCCGTTGGCAGGCGTCAGGAGTGCGGAGCGTAGTGACGTGAAAGTTAAAAACAGGCATGATATGCACGAATGTGTGTATTTAATGGAGTGAACAGGTGACAGCGGCTGAGCGACGTAACCAGATTCTTGCAATGATCAACGAGAAGGGATATCTCAACGCCGGTGAACTGTCGGCGCAATTTGGGGTTGATAGCTCTACTATTCGCCGCGATCTTTCACGGTTGGAACAGAGTGGACAAGTGATGCGCACGCACGGTGGTTTGCTGCCTGTGGCTTCATCCAGCCATGCGGACACGCCCTACAGTGTGCGGCGGCAGATGAATGGCGAGGCAAAAAGCGCTATTGGTCATTACGCTGCCAGCCTGGTTCAGGATGGTCAGTCGTTGATTTTGGATAACGGTTCCAGCGTATACGAACTTGCGCTGGCGTTAAAAGAGAAGAAGAACCTGACGGTATTGACCAACGATATTTATACCGCGTTTACGCTTAGCCAATATCCAGACATTACGTTACACGTTGCCGGCGGATTGATGCTGGACAACGTCTATACGCTGGTTGGACAGGACACGATCAGTAAAATCGACAGCATGCATGTTGATTGGGCGTTTTTGGGTGCCGAAGGCGTGCACTATGAACGTGGCTTGACCAATATCAACACCGTGGAAATTCCAGTGAAGCAGGCGATGATCCGCGCGGCAGAGCAGACCGTGGTGTTGGCTGACAGCAGCAAGATTGGCTACCGCGCGCTTTCGCATGTTTGTGACTTACAAGGCATTGATCACATCATTACCGATAACAGCCAGCCGATTAAACAGCGCGCGCAATACGGTGAAAAACTGCACATCGTTGACATCTCATCACGCTAAAATCACACCGAGCCGCGCCGCCTCATGAAGAATGGCGGGTGATTGTCTACGCTTAAATATCAAGCGTCAGAAAAGAACGGAGGTAAGATGTCACGTGTACGCGCAGTCGATCATATTGTGTTATCGGTCAGCGATTTTGCTTCGTCACAACACTTCTATCACGGATTAATGACCTTCCTGGGTTTTGAGGTGCTGGATAAAAAGCCACAGGCGATGGGATGGAGCGACGGAACGACCCGATTGTGGATCTATCAGGCTGATGAACCGGGCTTGAAAAATCCCTATCGCCGGGGTAATCCCGGTTTTCATCACTATGCCTGGTCTCTTAATAGCCGTCAGGATGTTGATCAGTTACAGACGTGGCTGGAGCAGAATAATGTCACCATTGTTGATGCCGCCGGTGAATATTATCCCGATTATTACGCGGTGTTTTTTCTCGATCCAGACGGCATGAAACTGGAAGGCATGCATTACGGGGAATGAAGATGACAAGCCATGGGCGTCGTGATATTCCATTCAACGTCACAACAGCGCCGGGCAAAGCGACTCTGCTTCCCGGCGACGAAACGGTTACAAATATCAAACGCTAAACTGATTCAGCGGCTTTTCCAGCCCCAGCGTATCGCGCAACGTGCCGTCGGGATACGCTTTGCGGAACACGCCAGCCTGTTGCAAGCGTGGCACCACTTCCTCCAAAAACAGATCGCCTGAACTATTCAGATAGGTCGGTAATATGACAAAGCCATCGCAGGCTTTGGATTGATACCAGTCGATCATCATCGCGGCGATATCATCGGGTGTGCCTACCGGCGAAGGGAAAGAAAGGCTTTCTGCGTAGCGTCGCGCCATTTCTCCCAGTGTTAATCCTTCTTCAATCGCCTGAGCGATAACATACTGAAAACGGCCTTTGCTGCCGGTGATATGGTCGCGCAAATCTGGCATCGGTCCGTCGGCAGGATACTGCGAGAGATCAATGTTCATGCTGGCAGAGACGAAGCTCAGTCCCGACTCGGTGGTGATCAGCGATTTTAAATATCGATCCAACTCTTCCGCTTCACGGCGCGTTTCGCCAACCACTGGAACCATGCCCGGCAAGATGCGCAATTGATCGGGCTGACGTCCCGCTGTCTGCGCTTTCTCTTTCAGTGTGGCGTAAAACTGTTGGGCGCGCTCGCGGGTTGGCTGCACCACAAACAACACTTCAGCCTGTTTTGCTGCCAGCTCAGTGAAAGCTTCTGATACCCCCGCCTGAATCAACACCGGATGTCCCTGCGGTGGGCGGGGTACATTCAGCGGACCGCGCACATCAAACGCGTCGCTGTGGTGATTGATATAGTGAAAGCTTTCAGGTGAAGCGAACTGTGCATTCTCTTTATCAATGATGATCGCATCTTCTTCAAAGCTGTCCCACAACGCTTTCATCAGCGCAATATACTCTTCTGCGCGCGCGTAACGCTCCACGTGAGAATAGTGCTTTTCCCTGCCGAAATTACGCGCTTCGGTATCACTTAACGAAGTAACGACGTTCCAGGCGGCGCGGCCTCCGCTGATATGATCAATATTCGCCAGCATTCTGGCGGTGCTGTAAGGCACGGAATAGGAGGATGAAACTGTGCCGCCTAAGCCGATGCGGTCAGTAACAGCCGCCAGCGCTGCCAGCAGCGTCAAGGGCTCGGCCCAGCCTACCTGACGACTGTGAACGGTTTTGCTCAGATCGCCGCCGTAGATATCATCGATCGCCAGCTTGTCGGCGACAAAAATCATATCTAGCTTCGCCGCTTCAGCGCGCTGTGCCACGGTGCGATAGAGTGGCCAGTTGGTGCCGCCGCTCGCGACGGCATCCGGGTGACGCCAGCCGCCTTGGTGAATACCGGCATCCAGATAAAGCGCCAAATTCATCATGCTGATTTTCCTTATTGCTGGGCAAAAAAGCTGGCATCAATTAACTGATCGGCCTTAAGGCCGGGCTTAATCAACCCTGTGCGCGTAAACGTGTCAATGGCGTTTTGCTGCTGGCTGCGCACAGTGGCGATGTCACTGATGGGCGCATTATTTTCTCGTTGCACTTTACTCAATGCTACGTTTTCAGGCAGTCGCAGCACCTTAGCGATTCCCGCCGCATACTGTTCAGGATGAGCAACACCCCATTCACGGGCGAGAACCAGTCGCTGACGAAAATCCTGCAGTAAGTCTCGTTTGTCGGCAATCGCGGTATCAGTCGCGACTAAATAGTTAGATACAGGGAAGGCGCGTCCATCCACCGCGATCTGGTCGCCAGATTGCGCGACGGCGAAGGAAACATAGGGTTCCCAACTGGCAACGGCATCAACTGCGCCGCTATCTAGCGCCAGCGTGGCTTCTGCCGGCGTAGTGAAAATAAATGAAACCGAGTCAGCAGGAATGTTTGCCTGCTTCAAGGCATTAAGCACCAGGTTCTGCCCGGAAGATCCTTTGACGGTAGCGATTTTTTTACCTTTTAAATCAGCAGCATTTTTTATCCCGCTCCTTTTTTTCACAATGATGGCATTGCCCAGATACTGTGATGCCTGAATAGCTTTGATCTCTGCGCCAGCCGCCGCCGCAAAGGAAAGCGGGCCATCTCCCACCAAGCCTGCATCCAGGTGGTTGGAATTAAGCGACTCCAGCAAGGGCGCAGCATTCGGGAATTCATACCAGCTCAGCTTATACGGGAGGTTTTCCAACTGGCCTGCGGCTTCCATGACGGCGCGAGCATTCCCTTTTTGGTCGCCAACAATCAATTCGGCAGACAGCGCAGAAGTTGAGAGTAGCGCTAACATCAGTGACAACGATAAATAACGGATCTTCATGACTCTTTCCCTGTAAAAAGAACTCAGGTTAATTTTTCCGCTATCCCCAGGCTAATAAATGATCCCGCTAAGGTTATGCGCAGGGTGAAATAGCCGCTATAGAGTGGCCTGATAGGCGCGGTAAGTTCGCCTGGGGAAAAACATCTTTCGTTGTTGCGACCTTTCATCGCATTTCTCTTTTTTATCTCCGGCGCTCCCGACGCGCTAACGCTATGCTGCTGTCAGTACGTCGATTTTTTCATTGGCGTTACGCATGTGGGAAAACGCCTCCCCATCTTCAGCTGAACATCACGAGGACACGATTCATGAAAGATCGAAATTTTGGACGGACCGGACAACGCGTTTCTGAAATTGGATTTGGCGCATGGGCTATTGGGGGAACGTGGGGCGAAGTCTCTCATGAAGATGCAAAAAGCGCGCTGCATGCAGCTTTAGATGCGGGCATGACCTTTATCGATACCGCGGATGTGTATGGCGATGGCCGCTCTGAAAAAATCATTGCTGAAGTCCTGAACGAACGTGGCGGCAAGCGTCCGTTTGTGGCGACCAAACTCGGGCGACGTCTTTCTCCGCATGTTGCCGAAGGTTATACAGAGAGCAACCTGCAGGCGTTCGTCGAGCGCTCTTTAAATAATCTGCAAGTCGATTCGTTAGACCTTGTTCAACTGCATTGTCCTCCGACTGAAATCTATTACACGCCGGAGGTCTTTGACGTCATGGATAAGCTGGTGGCATCGGGAAAAATTCGCAGCTACGGTGTTTCCGTTGAGAAAGTTGAAGAAGGATTGAAGGCCATCGACTATCCCAACGTTTCGTCAGTTCAGATTATTTATAATATTTTCAGGCAGCGTCCGGCTGAACTTTTCTTCCGTGAAACGCGTAAGCGTAATGTTGCGGTGATTGCTCGCGTGCCGCTGGCATCAGGTTTATTAACGGGAAAAATGAACGCGAATACGGCTTTTTCCGCAGACGATCACCGGGCGTTTAACCGCAATGGCGAAGCGTTTGACAAGGGTGAAACCTTTTCTGGGGTGCCTTATGACGTAGCGTTGGATGCTGTAGAGGATATTCGTAAGTTAGTGAAAGGCGATGTCACCATGGCGATGTTTGCGCTTCGCTGGATATTGATGGATGACGCGGTCAGTGTTGTGATCCCCGGCGCAAAAAATCCGACTCAGGCTGAGGCCAACGCGCAGGCCAGCAATCTTGCCCCGCTGGATCAGGAAACAATGACAGCCCTTAAAACGCTCTATCAGCAAAAGATCGCCCCTTGGGTACATCAGCGCTGGTAATCACTGAATTAATTTGAAAAATGGCTCGGAAAAACACCACCGAGCCATCTTCTACGCACTGCTGTTGCTGAACAGTGTTAATCCGACCCGCTGTCGATGGCAGAGATTCCGTCGCTTTAACCCCTAATTAAATGCGCCAGAAGCCTGTTTAAAAATGAATGTTTGTAGGCTGGCAGGTGCGTTAGTTTTAATTTTCGCGTGGTTTGTCGGGGCATTAATGTGTTGCCTGACAAGTCTCAAGCAGACAATGCGCTGCAACTGGTGTTAGCCCATAGCTCAATACCTTGACGAACCCTGTATTCAACTTTTTGTTTAATCTCTTTCTGTTTTGCCTGAAACGCTCGCGGTTGTAGAAACTGCGGGTCAAAGATAAAACAGTGACCTTCCCAGCAGAGAATAGACCGGTCTGAAACAGTGTGAGGCAACAAAAGGCTTTGACGTTTTGTTGTTTGCCCAGCGCCATTATCAGGATCAACGAAGCGGGATTGCGGGTAAATTCGCCAGGCTTCGTAAGGCTCATCTGGCACCGGTAACAGGAATGTCAGCGGAAAAAAAGTTGAGGAGAGTTCAAGGCCGATAATCTTCAAAGAGATATTGAAGCTCACGCTTTTGCGCGATGGGTTAAGGCTCGGCAAGACATCACACAGAATATGGAAGCGACCTTGCTGGGTCAGCCAGGTATTTACATAGCGTTCCATTAAATGCCACTGAAGATCTCGCTGCGAGACGCCTTCAATTCGGGCGATAAGTTTGAAATGCCGAATCAGTGCATCACTGGCAGTCTCGATTTCTGTCGCGCAGGACTTATTCATATCGCTCACTCCTAAAGCCACACGAAGGTGAAGTAATGTGAGGAGTTATAAAATTGCCTCCTTAAACAACAGGAGGCAGGTTTACACGGGCAACGTTTACAAAATCATCCAGCGCTTTTCTCTGGATGAGGCTACAGCTGCATCAATCACTTTCTGAATTTCCCACGCCTCACGGAAATCGGGCCCGGCAACGGGCTGACCTGCAACGGCACGCAGAAACTCAGCGATCTCGATGGTTTTAAGATCGTTAAAGCCGAGTTGGTGTCCGGGAGCAGGGCAGAATGCCGCGTAAGGGGCATGTTTTGGCCCAGCTTCGATTCGTTGAAAACCATGATGACCGCTATTGCCTTCTGAACGGTAAAAATGCAACTCGTTAAAGCGCTCCTGAGTGAAATGCAGTGCACCCCGCGTGCCGTAAATTTCAAAACCCAGCTGCATATTGCGGCCGGTTGCCACCCAACTCGCTTCAATACTGCCTTTACAACCCCGTGCAAATTCAACCGTCAGGCGAGCAATGTCATCTACTTCGACCGCACGCTTTTCCGCTGCACCGGATGACGTTGGGCGGCTTTTAATAACGGTTTCCAGGTCAGCATTGACGGCGACGATCGGCCCCAGCAGGAAGCGTGCCATTGAGACAATATGGCTACCGAGATCCGCCACCGCGCCTGCTCCACCAGAAGGATCAAGGCGCCACGACCAAGGCGTAAGCGGTGATGCCATAAAATCTTCTGCATGAATGCCGCGAAAACTAACAATATCGCCCAGCTCACCCTGCTCAATCATCTCTTTCGCCAATTTGAGCATGGGGTTTTTCAGATAATTGAAACCGACCTGAGTAACGACACCTTTTGCTTCCGCCGCTTCCGTCATGATTGCCGCATCCTGACTGCCCGGCGCTATCGGCTTCTCGCAATGCACGTGTTTTCCGGCTTTGATAGCGGCCAGCGCCTGTTCAAGATGAAAACGATTGGGTGTTGTGATGGAGACAACATCAATATCAGGATCGTTAATCAATGTGTGCCAGTCATCGGTATGGCGACGAAAGCCAAAACGCTGAGCCGCTTTCTCTGCCGCAGCACCCTCAATATCCGCCACGCAAATCAACTCCGGTGAGACTTCACCGGGGAAGATGCCCGCAGCTGCCCGGTAGGCAAGCGCGTGCGAAAGCCCCATAAATCCGGTTCCGATAATCCCTACGCCTATCTTTTTCATCATGTTTCTCGCAGTTCGCTCTTTTTACACTTCGACTTTTACAGGCTTACCGCTTTCCACCGAGCGCTGAGCGCATTCAGCCAGTTTAAGTGCCATATAACCGTCGAAAGGCGTAATCGGAACGGCTTTTGGCTGACCGATCATATTGACGAAAGCATCCATCTCTTTTCGGTAAGCATCGGCGTAACGCTCCAGGAAAAAATGCACCAAAGGTGAACGAGAATCGGTGGCATTTTGGTTGTAACGACGAACAGTAGAAGGGCGCAGGTTATCGTTCATCAACATGCCTGCTGATCCATATGCCTCGATACGCTGGTCATGGCCGTAAACGGCCTGGCGACTACAGTTGATATGGCACTGTTTGCCAGAGCGGGTCGTCATCTGCACCATCACCGTGTCGTAATCATTGAGCGCTTCCAGCGCAGGTTCCAACATGCGGCTGGCGGAGGCATACACTTCAATCGGCTCTTCGCCCAATAACCAGCGCGCCATATCGAAATCGTGAATGGTCATGTCGCGAAAAATACCGCCAGAGTGACGCAAATAATCCATTGAGGCGAAGCCGGGATCGCGGCTTGAAATCATAATTTGATGCAGTTCACCAATTTCACCGTTGGTGATGGCTTGATGAATTTCGCTGGCGCTGGGATCAAAACGGCGATTAAACGCAATCATCACTGGCGCATCGAGATTTTTGAGTTCCTCACACGCAATCTTAGCCCTTTCTAAATTCAGATCGACCGGCTTTTCGCACAGCACGGCTTTCCCTTTTCGGGCAGCACTCAGCATTAAATCAACGTGAGTATCGGTCGGCGTCGCGATAACAATGCCATCAATGGAATCATCTTCGATTAACTCCATCGGATCTTTAACCGCTTTTCCGCCATATATTTCGGTTAATTTAATGGCGTTCTCAATAAAAGGATCGGCAATGGCAACTAACTCGACTTTTGAATGTGCAGCGACATTTGACGCATGGACATTCCCGATGCGACCTGCACCTAATACGGCAATTTTCATAATATTATTTCCTGTAAGGTCAGTGATGTTCAGACTAATTAAAAGGACTTAAACAATGCCGGCTTTATTTATTTCTCGATGATTGACAATTAAATTCTCTTCGAGCGTTCCGTTGAAGTAATTAATTATATTATTCACCGCAGAGACGGACATCCGCATTGCCGCTTCCTGTGTCAACCCAGCAGAGTGCGGACTCAGCAATAAGCGATAAGAAGCATGTAATAAAGGTGAGGAGGATGGAGGCGGTTCCTCACTAAATACATCCAGTCCGGCTCCCCCCAAACGTTCATTGTTCAACGCTTCAATCAGAGCGGCTTCATCGACAATTCCGCCGCGTGCGGTATTAATGACAATGGCGCTCGGCTTCAACAATGCCAGTTCTTTTCGACCTATCAGCGGCTTGGTGTCGCTCAGCGGTAAATGCACCGTAACGGCATCGGCGATTTTAAGACCCTCTTCAATTTGTTCTATTTGCTGTACACCCGAATCAGTAAATAGATCAGCCGGAATAAAGGGATCGTAAGCCACTACCTTCATATTGAAGCAGCGTGCCATTCGAGCAACTTCACGTCCGATACGGCCAAAACCAAGAATAAAAAGCGTGCGACCCGCTAACTCAATGGCTGAAAAACTGTTTCTGCAATTCCACTGCCCTGACCGCATATTCTCATCGTATACGCGCAGCTGTTTCGCCAGTGTCATCAGCATTGAAAGGGTGTGCTCTGCCACGGAAAGTGAATTGACGTCACCGACAATCGTCAGCGGAATCGACCTTTCATTCAGCGCGGGCAGATCAACCGCGTCATATCCGACGCCGTGCCGTGAAACGATTTTCAGTTTTGCAGCCTGCGCGATCTCTTTGCTGGTCAAAGGTTGCGTACGCAGCAGCAAGGCATCAGCGTTCTGAATAAAAGGGGCATAGCTGGAGACGCTGACTTCATGAACCAAGTCAAAGGTAAAACCTGGCGCATTTTTCAGAATAGCGAGTCCGGCATCGTGAATTTTTCCGGCTACAAGGACATGGGGCATTTTAATATCCTCCCTTTTGGGCGGGAATCTCTTTCTCAGACTGCTGGCCGGTCAACTGGCGAAAGCGACTGACGCTGGCCGCTGCGGCACCGCGTAACAGCTGAACGTCATTGGATACCGTTACCAGATCAAATCCCCATTCCACCGCTTTGGCTGCATATTCCGGCGTGCCGTTATGCAGGCCTGCACGAATACCCGCAGCATGGGCGCGTTCAATGATGTGCCTGATGCAGTCAACGATCTCCGGCTCATCGCGATCAAAACCGGTACGGTATTTCCTGCCGGTCATCCCCAGCGTGAGATCTGCCGGGCCGATGTAGATACCATCAAGGCCGGGAGTCGCGACAATCTCATCGATATTCTTGACGGCTTCTGCCGTTTCAATCATGGCGAAGCAGAGAATTTCATTATCAGCATGCTGACCATAATCCTGACCCGCAGAGAAGGTGACGCGGGTAGGGCCGAAACTGCGGCTGCCAAGTGGCGGGTAACGTACACAGGAAACCAGCTGCCGTGCTTCTTCGGCATTATTCACCATCGGACAAATGATGCCGTACGCACCGGCATCCAGCGCTTTCATGATGTCACCTGGCGAAAGCCACGGCACACGCACCATCGGTGTCACACCGCTTGCACGCATGGCCTGTAACATGGTGGCGGCGGTTTCATAACCAACAAAGCCATGCTGAATATCGATGGTGACAGCGTCATAACCTTGCGCCGACATGATTTCAGCCGTGAAAGGGCTGGCGATAGAAAGCCAGCCATTAAGCGCTGGCGACCCGCGTTCCCATAATCGTTTAACGTTATTGTTGATCATCGCGTATTCCTTACAGCACAACTTGAGTCAGTTTGACGTTCATGTATTCGAGGATCCCC
The DNA here is from genome assembly GCF_022761075.1 of Pantoea sp. MQR6. Taxonomy (NCBI): domain Bacteria; kingdom Pseudomonadati; phylum Pseudomonadota; class Gammaproteobacteria; order Enterobacterales; family Erwiniaceae; genus Pantoea; species Pantoea sp. MQR6. The sequence continues at coordinate 186,775 of NZ_JAKYXB010000004.1, read as the reverse complement.
TCGCTCCCACCTTCACTTCCCATACCGCTGGCTTTGATTCCGCCAAAAGGCACTTCTGCCGCCGCGAGTGCGAAACTGTTGATGCCGACCATACCAGCCTGAAGGGCGGCAGAAACGCGGCGGATCCGTGCTGCATCGCGGGTGAATGCGTAAGCAGATAAAGCGAACTCGGAGCGATTAACACGCTCAATGACCTCGCTTTCATCACTGAAGGTTGTAATAGCGGCGATGGGACCAAAATTCTCTTCGCACAACGCCAGCGCATCATCTGGAACATCAGCAATAACCGTGGGTGCGAAATAAAAACCGGGTTTATCTTGAATACGCTGACCGCCAGTAACGATACGGCCACCTTTTTGGCGCGCGTCCTCAACGATTTTTTCAATCGCTTCCAGTCTGCGTGTGTTGATTAACGGCCCCATTTCAGTGCCTTCGTCTTGTCCATAACCCACTTTTATGTTGGCTGCGCGACGGGCAAACCCTTCAATAAAGGCTGCAGAAACTGATTCCTGAACATAAAAACGGTCTGGCGTGACACAAACCTGCCCGCAGTTGGCAAACTTGGTCGGCACGGCCAGGTCCAGTGCTTTTTCGATATCAGCATCGTCAAAAACAATCATGGGTGCGTTGCCGCCAAGCTCCATGCTCAGACGTTTGATGGTGGCTGCTGAATCCCGAATCATTTGCTGTCCAATCGCAGTGGAGCCGGTCAGCGTGACTTTCTTCACCGCTGCCGAATTAATCAGGGGTTTATAAGTCTGTTCAGTACCGCCAACCACCATATTCACTACGCCAGCGGGAAGGCCCGCTTTCTGCAGACATTCCATAATGATCATCGCAGAACCGGGAACCTCGCTTGAGGGGCGCAACACGACGCTGCAACCCGCAGCTAACGCGGGTGCCACTTTGCGGGCAATCAGGACAACGGGGAAATTCCACGCAGTAAAAGCGGCAACCACGCCAACCGGTTCATGGGAAACTTCGCAACGACCCCCTGCCACACGGCTTTCAACGATGCGACCATAAATGCGGCGGGACTCTTCGGCATACCAGGTAAACTGGTCGATGGATAAGGTCCACTCACGACTGGCCTGGCCCAGCGGCTTGCCGCTTTCCCGTGAGATCATTGTTGCGGCGCGCTCGCGGGCTTTTTCCATCTCCTGAGCCACGCGATGTAACGTTTCAGCGCGCTCCCATGCTGGCGTCTGTTTCCAGAGCGAAAAAGCCTGTTCAGCGCTGGCAATGGCATCAAGCGTATCCTGTTCTGATGCTGAGGTGATTTCACCTAGCTTCTCATCGCGGCCTGGGTCGGTCACCACGATTGGGTAGCCGCCGCGGCCTTCACGCCAGCGACCATTAATGAATTGTCCAAACTCTTTGTACATACCCGCTTCCTGTCTTTTCTGAGGTCCGTTTTCTCCAGACCGATGAAATGTACACCTCGAAATCGAAGCCCCGTTCAGCGTTACAGCTAACAATCTAGTTGCAATGATTAGATCGCTGCAATAAAAATTGCAATGCGCTTTTTTTGAGTTTTTGAGTCAGGTTTTTAAGGGAGAATAATTTTTATGTTATTGAAAGTAATGATTAAATTTGCTTGCAATTTTTGTTGCGAAGGATGTTTTGATGCACTGGAGAGGCGAATGTTTATGCTAAATATAAGAATCAGATCACGTAATTTGAAATTTCAATTGCAAGGTAAATTGAAATGCAATTTTAGTTGCTATAACTTGATGTGGTGAGCGGGCAGAAGTGTCAACTGAGCAGGACATACATTTACTGAGAAAGCACCCTGATTCTCAGTTTAAAATGACTTTTTGATTGAGTATTGAGGGCACGTTGTCATGGCTAGTCGTAAAGATGCAGAAAAAAAACTGCAGCGGCCACCGCACAAAAATTATGAACAAGTGGTAAACGATATCACTGAGCGATATCCCCATTTGTCAGAGCGTTTTCAACAGGTGGCGCGTTTTATTATGCAGAATCCAAATGCCGTTGCGCTGGAATCGATTAATGCGATAGCGCAAAAATGCGGCCTGCACCCCTCTACGCTCGTGCGATTTGCTCAAAATCTGGGGTACAGCGGATTCAAGCAGATGCAGTCAGTATTTCAAACGCGCCTGGCAACATCTGCACCTGGCTACAACGAGCGTATTGTTGCACTTGAAAATGATTTAGAAAAAAACCAGCAGCAGGGAAGTTTAGGATTTCTGCACAGTCTGGTCGTTAGAGATATCGCGACGCTTCAGGGCATGCTGGAAAGCATCAAGGCAGCTGACTTAGATCAAAGCGCGGTCTATCTGAAAAACGCCGAAACCATCTTTATTGCGGGTCAGCTCCGTTCCGAACCCGTTGCGATGTTGATGCGTTATCTGCTGACCATGCTTAACCGCAAAGTGGTATTACTGGATATGCCGGGCGGGCTTGCTCCTCATATGGCCATGAACATGACAGCAAACGATGCGTTAATTGCCGTTTCGTTTCGCCACTATGCGCAAGAAGTGATGAATATTGCTGACATTGCTGAGAAAAAAGGCATACCCGTGATCGCTATTACCGACAGCGTGCTATCACCGTTAGCCAAAAATGCCTCGGTACTTTTCACCATTCCAGAGGAAGAGTACAGCTTCTCCCGTTCGCTGGCCGCGCCGGTGTGTTTAGTTCAGTGCATCGCACTCGCAGTGGCTTCGGCGATGCACCCGGAAGAAGAGCAGCCAAGGATTGAAACGGTCACTGAGCGTACTTTACGGGTAGAAGAATTTAAAAAGACGCCAGCAAAATAGTTCCCTGATTACCGGCCCGAACCCGCTTCCCAACAGGGAAGCTACGCCCCGGAATGCAACATTTGTTGCGCATAAAGTTTTATAGCAACATAAATTCCTACAATCCGCCTGTTCTTACCGACGGGCCTTACAGCAGGTAGATATTATGTCGACGTATCGTTGCACCACTGCACAGGCCATTGTGCGCTATCTCAGTAACCAGTTTACTGAGATTGATGATCAGGAAGTCCCGCTGTTTCCTGGTGTGTTTGGCATTTTTGGTCATGGCAACGTGACCTGCATGGGGGAAGCCCTTGAAAGTGTTCAGGATGTGCTGCCAACGTGGCGCGGCCAAAATGAACAGTCAATGGGATTCGCCGCGGCGGGGTTCGCCAAAGCGCGCCTGCGCCAGCAGATTATGGTGGTTACAGCGTCAATCGGGCCGGGAACGACGAATCTATTGACAGCTGCAGGCGTGGCACATGTAAGCCGGTTGCCTTTTTTAATGCTCTGCGGTGATACCTTTGCTCAACGCCATCCCGATCCGGTTATGCAACAAGTTGAACATTTTAACGATCCAACGCATACCGTTAACGATGCGTTTAAAGCTGTAACGCGTTATTGGGACCGTATAACCTGGCCGGAGCAGATCGTCTCTTCGCTGCCGCAGGCAGTTGCAACCATGCTGGATCCTGGCGAGTGCGGGCCTGCTTTTATCGGTCTTTGTCAGGATGTTCAGGAGATGGCGTGGGATTTTCCCGAAGCCTTCTTCCAGCGCCGTGTGCACCACATTCCACGTCCACGCCCGGACAGTCAGTTGCTGAATAAAGCGGTTGCACTGCTGCAACAAGCCAAAAATCCGCTGATTATTTCTGGCGGCGGCGTCCGTTACTCGCGAGCGGAAGCGGCATTAGAAAAACTCGCTAAAGAACGCGGCATTCCCGTGGTTGAAACCATCGCGGGTAAAGGCGCTTTCACTCACGATCATCCGGTACATGCCGGCCCGATTGGCATCCTGGGTTCAACATCCGCTAATGCGCTGGCAGCAAAAGCAGATGTGATTATCGCTGTCGGCACCCGCTTGATGGATTTTGTAACCGGCTCATGGTCAGTCTTTTCACATGAAGCAAAATTTATTGCTATCAACGCAGCACGCTTTGATGCCAACAAACACTTTGCCATTCCGTTGGTATGCGATGCGCGAGAAGGTTTGTCTGAACTCGATCAAGCATTAGGCAGCTATCAGGCCGATCCCGCGTGGCTTCCACAAGGAAAGGCATGGTTCAGCGAGTGGAATCATCTAATTGCAGAAAAACAAGAGCGGGCCATCACCCCTGACGGCGTTCCAACTTATGCGCAGGTGGTTGGCGTGGTAAATGCCAGTGCAGCGAAAGAGGATTATGTCATCAGCGCAGCGGGGGGGTTGCCAGGTGAGTTAGTCAAAGGGTGGAAAGTAAAAACGCCTGGTACCTTTGATTGCGAGTTTGGCTTCTCCTGCATGGGATACGAGATTTCCGCCGGCTGGGGTGCCGCCATGATTGAAGAAGAGCGAGATGTTTTCGTCATGATCGGGGATGGCACCTACATGATGATGAACTCCGATGTCTATTCAACGGTGCTCTCCGGTCACAAGATGATTCTGCTGGTGTGCGATAACGGCGGCTATGCGGTCATTAACCGACTGCAAAATGCCAAAGGCGGCGCGTCATTCAACAATCTGCTTAAAGATTGCAAAGTAAAAGAACCCTTTCACGTCGATTTCGTCGCGCATGCGCAGTCGATGGGCGCACTGGCACGTAAAGTCAGCAACCTTGATGAGCTGGAAACCGCCATTGGATGGGCTAAATCCAACGATCGCACCACAGTTATCTGCATTGACACTCATCCGCATGAATGGACACCAGGCGATGCCTGGTGGGATGTTGGCGTACCCGAAGTCAGCGCCCGGGAGAGTGTGATGGAAGCAAGACGGGAGCAAGAAGAAGCCCGCAAAAAACAGCGGATTGGTATTTAACCTAATCAGGAAAGAGAACCATGATTTTAAAAGCCAAACTGGGCATTGCTCCCATCGCCTGGTCAAATGACGATTTACCTCAGTTGGGGGGTGATACACCGTTATCGACTTGCCTGGCAGAGAGTCGCGAAGCAGGATTTTCAGGGGTTGAAACAGGCGGGAAATTTCCGTTGAGCAGCGCAGAGCTTCGCCCACAGCTGGCTGAATATGACCTGCAATTAGTGTCAGGCTGGTATTCCGGCACTTTGCTGGATAACGACCTGGAGAGTGAAATCGCGAAAGTAACGCCACAGTTGCAACTGTTTAAAGATTGCGGCGCGGCATGCCTTGTGTATGGCGAAACGGCCGGAACGATTCAAAACCGTCAGGATGTTCCTCTCAGTCAACGTCGTCGCTTAACCGAGAGCGAAATTCAACGCTACGGTGAAAAGCTGACAGCTTTTTCTGACTACTGCGCTGAGTTTGGTGTCCCGCTGGCTTTCCATCATCACATGGGAACGGCTATTGAAGATGAGCGCGACATCGACTTGTTAATGGCGCATACCGGCCCGTCAGTGGGACTGCTGTTTGATACCGGTCATCTGGTTTTCGCCGGAGCCGATCCGTTTAGCATCCTGAAAAAGCATGCGAATCGCATTAACCATGTACATACCAAGGATGTTCGTGCCGAGGTTCTTGCCGCGCTGGACTGGCAGCGCGATTCATTTCTGGATGCAGTGCTTAAAGGGGTTTACACCGTGCCCGGTGATGGCTGCATCAACTTTGATAAGGTCGTCAGCGAGCTGGCAAAAACCGGTTATCAAGGCTGGTTTGTGGTGGAGGCTGAGCAGGATCCTGCACTGGCGCCTCCGCTGGAATACGCAAGAATCGGCTATGCCAGTCTGATAAAGGCATTGGCTCAGGCAAATTATGTTCTCACTGAAGGAGAAGACGAATGACTCATTTTCTTGATGGAAAAATTGCCGTAATCACCGGCGGTACGCAGGGTTTAGGTGCGGCAATTGCAAAAGAGTTTAAACAGTCTGGTGCAGCGGGCCTGATTTTGTGTGGTCGTAATGCCGAGAAGGGAGCCGCAGTGGCTGAACAGTTATCCAGCCCAGAGTGTGCCGTACATTTTGTCAAAACGGATCTGACAAACGTTGAGGACTGCCGCAAAGCGATCAAAACCGCCGAAACGCATTTTGGCCGACTTGATGTGCTGGTCAATGCGGGCGCAATGACCGACCGCGGGACAATTATCGACACTTCTCCAGAGCTGTTTGACCAAATGTTTGCGACGAATGTACGCGGGCCGTTTTTCCTGATGCAAGAAACCGTGAAGCTGATGAAACGCACAGAAGTGAAAGGCAGCATTGTGAATATCTGCTCTATGTCTGGGCTGGCCGGGCAGCCTTTCATTTCAGCCTATTGCGCATCAAAAGGTGCACTGGCGACACTGACGCGCAACACCGCGTTTGCCACGCTGCGCAACAATATTCGGGTTAACGCACTGAATATTGGCTGGATGGCTTCCGAAGGCGAAGATCGGATTATGAAGCAATATCATGGTGCGGAGGATAACTGGCTGGAAAAAGCGGCAGCCGATCTGCCCTTTGGGCGCTTGATTGATCCGCATGAAGTTGCTCGCGCCGTCGTCTTTTTGGCAAGTGAACAGTCAGGACTCATGACGGGCTCAGTGGTCAATTATGACCAGTCCGTCTGGGGAGGCTATGAAAACTCGCCGGCTCCGGCACAGCCTCTGTGATTTAAATCAGGCAGCCGATTTCGATTGGCTGCCCGCAAAGTCTGGTCTTTTTAGTATGCAAAATGTAGAGAAGATGGAAGAGATAACCGGTTTCTATCGCCATTTCTTACTGGCCATTTGGCAAGAAAGAAACGATCCGCTTCGTAAAAATGAAGCTGAGATAAAAGCAGCGCTACTCTCCTGGCTGGAAGAGCAAAAACGAAGTAAGCGTTACCGGGTACATTGTAAACATGAGATTTTGAGCATGTATGAAGAAATTGAAAATTACGGCGTTAAAGAACTTGAACGCAGGATTAATAATCTTCATAAAAATTGCGTTTATCTACTTGAGACGTCTTAGTTAAATAACGCTTTAATCATGAGCGCTTTTTACTGATTAACGTGGGCCACTTTCAACGTAAAAATCGGCACCTAATGCTATGACAGATTGATTAATTAATCGCACCTTAGGCTGTGATGCGACTCTTTATTTATCAGGAAACGATTACCGTTATCCTTTATCGGATAATTTAATGAACTTCTTTTGCCGGGGAAAGAGCCAGGGATTGTCTTTTTGCAGGAAGCATCACTATAACCGGAAAATAAATACAGAAAGCACATCCTCAACCTACAGGTGACATAATGAATCTCATTAAACGCATTGCCATTACCGGTATTGCTGCCGGCATGATTTTTTCTGCCCAAGCTAAAGAGATGAAAGTCGGCGTTGCATTGTCCAACTTTGATCTTAACTTTATTTCAATCTTGCGTACGCAGATGGATAAAGAGCTAAAACAGCAACAACTGGACGGCCAGTTTGTTGATGCAAAAGGAGACGTTGCCCTGCAAGCACAGCAGGTTGATGACTTCATCAATCAGGGGGTTGATGCCATCATTCTCAATCCTGTTGACACGCAAGGCGTGGCACCCATGATCAAGGCGGCCGAAAGTGCCAATATTCCGCTGGTGTTTGTTAACCGCAAACCCGAAGTCAAACTCCCCGAAAATATGGCCTACGTTGGCTCAGATTCAGCGCTGGGTGGGAAAATGGAGATGGAAGCGTTGGCTAAAATGATGAATTATAAAGGCAACGTCGCGATTATCATGGGGGCGTTATCTACTGAAGAGGCGCGCGAAAGAACGCGTGCCGTTGAAGCGGTGATTAAAGAGCATAAGGATATGAAAGTCATTGAAAAACAAACGGCTAAGTGGCAACGCAATGAAGCAGTAGATGTGGTTTCCAACTGGCTTTTGAACGCAACGCCCATTGATGCTATTGCCGCAAATAATGATGAAATGGCGATAGGCGCTATTCTTGCTTTAGGGCAGTCAAAAAAGAAAAATATTCTTATTGCAGGAATTGACGGTACGCCAGATGGCCTGAAATTCGTTCAGAATGGAAAAATGGCGCTCTCTATATTTCAGGATGCAAAAGGGCAAGCAACGGGTGCGGTTAAAGTAACCCGAGCGCTGCTGGATAAAAAGAAAGTCGAAACCTACACCTGGATTCCTTATCAGGTTATCACGTCAGAAAATTATAAAAATTTTCTGACGTCCAATAATTAATATCAATGAATTATTCTGTGCTGATTTTTGACTAGCGATGTAATTATATTTTCAACCTGGAGTTGAATTTTCATTTCATCGTTTTTTAAATGAGTTTAACTCGTAATAAGTGAAAGAAATTGAATGCTTTTCCCTGTGTCTTTGCACCTGTTAATAGAGCAGGTGCATCTTTTTTAATTGGGAGTGGTTATGAAAACAATTAAAGGTCCTGGCGTTTTTCTGGCGCAATTTGCCGGAGAAAGTGCACCCTTTAATACGCTTGCTGGCATGGCATCGTGGGCGGCAGAAAAAGGATTTAAAGGCGTGGAGATCCCCAGTTGGAATACAAACCTAATCGATCTTCATCGGGCTGCTGAAAGCCAGACTTACGCCGATGAGATACTGGGTGTCCTGAATGAATATGGTCTGACGTTGACCGACCTCGCCAGCCATTTGCAAGGTCAGCTGGTGGCCTTGCATCCTGCTTTTGATTTGCCGGCTGATAGCTTTGCGCCAGCTGCGCTCAGAAACAATCCTGAGGAGCGCCAACGTTGGGCAACGGAGCAGCTAAAGCTGGCTGCAAAAGCGTCACGCCGGTTAGGGCTGGATAAGCATGTGACCTTTTCAGGCACCTTGCTCTGGCCGTTTCTTTATCCTTATCCGCAATGGCCCGAGGGTCTGATTGAAGAGGGATTTGATGAACTGGTCCGACGCTGGATGCCAATCCTCAATGCATTTGACGAACAGGGTGTCGATGTTTGTTACGAGATCCATCCTACTGAGGATCTGCATGATGGCCTGACATTTGAACGCTTTTTGGAAAAAACGGGCAATCATTCACGCTGCAATATGATGTATGACCCCAGTCATCTTGTTCTGCAAAGTATTGATTATCTCGCCTTCATCGATCACTACCACCAACGTATTAAAGCTTTTCACGTCAAGGATGCAGAGTTCCGTCCCAATGGGAAAACCGGCGCCTATGGCGGGTATCAGCCCTGGACGAGCCGCGCGGGGCGGTTCCGTTCTCCAGGAGATGGGCAAATTGATTTCACTGCCATTTTTTCAAGCCTGACAGGCTATAACTTTGACGGCTGGGCGGTACTTGAGTGGGAGTGTTGCTTCAAGAATCCAGAAGATGGTGCACGCGAAGGCGCGCTTTTCATCAACGATAAGATCATTCATGTGACAGAACGATCATTTGATGATTTCTGCAAATCCTATGCAGATCAGTCGCTAAACAGAAAAATCATTGGAATTTAGGGAGAGTGTCATGAATAAACAGCCATTGAAAGGTCGCCGCATCCGGCTCGGCATGGTGGGCGGCGGTGAAGGCGCTTATATCGGCGGTATTCATCGATTCGCTGCCCGAATGGATAATCAATATGAATTAGTGGCTGGCGCATTTGATGTGGATCCTGAGCGTGGGCATGCTTTTGCTGCACAGAATTTTGTCGCAGCAGAGCGCTCTTACAAGGATTATCAGACGATGATTGCCGCTGAAAGCACGCGCGAAGATGGCGTGGACATCATCGCCATCTGCACGCCTAATTTTACCCACTATCCTATCGCCCGCGCCTGTCTTGACGCTGGCATTGATGTGATCTGTGAAAAACCGCTGACCACCACGCTTGATGATGCAGAGGCTCTGGCTGAAGTCGTGCAGCGTACCGGAAGATTTTTAGGGGTAACGTATACATATTCCGGTTATCCCATGGTGATGGAAGCCCGGAGCAAAATCGAAGCAGGACTGATTGGCAAAGTCCGCACGGTACAGGTTGAATATCCATTGGAATGGATGGCGACAGGCATTGAGCTTAAAAACAATCAACAAGCGGCATGGCGTGTTGACCCTAAGAAGAATGGGCGGGGCGGTTCAATCGGAGACATTGGCACGCATGCTTATCACTTGGCCAGCTATGTCACTGGCCTGCAGGCCGAAAGCGTACTGGCCGATCTCGCTACCTTCGTTGAAGGCCGGGCATTGGATGATAACGCACACGTCCTGATCCGTTACGAAGGTGGCGCAAGGGGCATGCTTTGGTCATCACAAGTCGCTATCGGCTGCTCTAACGCTTTACGCTTGCGCGTTTTTGGTGAAACAGGCAGTTTGATGTGGTTTCAGGAGCAGCCTAACGAGTTGCTCTATACCTCGCTGGAGGGCGATAGCCAGATTATCAAACGTGGCCGGGATACGCTCCACGACTTGACGAAAGCACGCACTCGTACGCCGCCCGGTCATCCCGAAGGCTACATTGAGGCCTTTTCAAATCTCTACCAAGGCTTCGCGACAATTCTTCGGCTGCGCGATGAAAAGCGCAATTTCACAGAGAATACCCACGTAATACCGCAAATTTATGATGGATTAAAAGGCGTGGCTTTCGTCGATGCCGTTGTGGACAGCCATGAACAGGGTTCGGTCTGGATGAAACCTAAATACGTGTAGCACCACAAGAGAGCACATTTGCGTGGCGATCCGTTTTGACATGAAACAGGGCAGCGATCACATGAGGGTTTTGTGAGGTTTTTTTGAGGTTCTGTTAACGCAATGTAACTGCTAACCTGGAAAGGAATTCTTCTGCTTTAGAATGGCATGAGGCAGAAAACGTACCCTACAACAGTCAAAAATGAGGTTGCTATGACATCTCAATATTTCGTGAATGAAGATCAGGTTTCAGTTGAAGATTTCAGTTCTTTTTGTGCCCAACATGTCGACCGCGCCGACTATCCGCTGGCCAGCGAAGTCACCTCTGATGTATTGATTTACGATCGGCATGTGCTTGACGAAATTGCAGCAACAGACAAAAAGCGGGTGCTGAGTGAGTTACACAAGGCGCTTTCCTATGGGCCTGGCGTTTTTGTGGTGCGGGGGCTCTATAGCGATACTGAAATCATTGACAGCGCCTCTCAGGTTTTTGAAGAGATTATGCACGAGGAGGCTAAGTCCAAGGTACAGGCTGACCACTTTTCAAAAGCTGGCAACAATGGTCGCATCTGGAATGCTCTGCAAAAACTGGCTGAAGCTAATCCACACGTGTTCACGAATTACTATGCCAATACCACGCTGGGTTTGATCTGCCAGGCGTGGTTAGGGCCAGCCTGGCGCATGACTTCGCAGGTTAATCAGGTTCGTCCTGGTGGCGAAGCGCAACAGGCGCACCGTGATTATCATTTGGGTTTTCAACAAAGCGCCTTTGCCGCTGAATTTCCTGTTCCCGCGCAAATTCTTTCGCAATATTTGACGTTACAGGGTGCCGTCGCCCATACGGACATGCCACTCGAATCAGGCCCAACGCGATTATTGCCGTGGTCGCATCAGTATGAACTGGGCTATATCGCTTACCGTCGCCCAGAGTTTGTCGATTTCTTTAATGAAAATTATGTCCAGCTGCCGCTGCGCAAAGGGGATGGATTATTCTTTAACCCGGCGCTGTTCCATGCCGCAGGCAATAATTCGACGCACGATGTCGTACGAACGGCGAACTTGCTGCAAATCTCATCGGCGTTTGGCGTTCCCATGGAGGAAGTCAATCATGAGCAGATCCTTAAAGTGATTTATCCCTCACTCAAAGGCAGCACGCTTTCGGAAGAAACGCGCAATGCCGTGATTGCCGTTGCGGCGCGCGGCTATTCTTTCCCAACTAATCTGGATACCGATCCGCCGGTAGGTGGATTGGTGCCAAAAACGCAACAGCAGCTCTTGCTGCAAGCGCTGCAGGATAACCTGAGCGCGGAACAATTTAACCGCGAATTAGACCAGCACACCGCCAGACGAAAGGCGTAACGCACACCCGGCACCTGCAAAACAAACCAGCCGCAAGCGAGATTGCGGCTGGCTGCGCCACTTATTTTAACGTTGGTGCCGTGAGTTTCTCTTTTGCCGCCGTTTGTTTACGCATTGCCGCCACGTCTGCTGCCGTCACTTCCGTTCCCTGATTACCCCATGACGTACGGACATAGGTGAGAATGTCGGCCATCTGTTGATCATTCATCTTCCAGTCGAAAGAGGGCATTCCGGCTGCGGTAGGTCGGTCTGCGGTGTTGGCAGCTCGTGCACCGTTTAACAGGGAATTTATCATGTTAGTCGGATTATTGAGCATTGATCTATTACCCGCAAACGCCGGTACCATGCCGCTGATCCCTTCGCCCTGCACACCATGGCAAGCGGTACAGTTCACTTCAAAGCTCAGCTCTGCGTTCTTCTTACGTGTTTCATCCATCACAAAAGCCTTCGGGGCTGGCGTGTCGGATGCAGGAAGGCTTCTGAGATAAGCGGTGACGGCCTGTAAATCGCTGTCGCGGAAATATTGCATGGAGTGTTCAACCGCTTCGGCCATTGGCCCGGCTGCGACGCTCTTGCCATCTGAGCCCGTCTTCAGGTATTCAGCGATCTCTTTATTGCTCCAGCTTCCGATACCGCTATGTGCATTAGGGGTAATGTCGGGTGCGTACCAATCTCCGAGCGCCCCACCTTGTAAATATTTACTGCTGATTTCCCCGCCCAGCGCATTGCGCGCCGTGTGACAAACGCTACAGTGCGCTGGCCCATCAACTAAATATTTTCCACGATTAATCAGGTCCAATTGATCGCTGCTTGACGCTGTTTTAAGGCTTTCAGGCTTGAAACCGCTGTTATCAAAAAACAGCAGGTTCCAGCCCGCCATCGCCAGACGAATGTTGTACGGGAAATTCATCCCACCATTTTCATCAATCTTATGGTTTACCGGTTTGAGTGTTGAGACATAGGCCCAGAGATCATGCATGTCCTGATCGTTTAATTTGGCGTATGCGGTATAGGGCATGGCAGGATAGAGGAAACCCTTATCGCCACGGCCGAGACGTACAGCATTGAAAAAGTCGCGCTCGGTCATGTTGCCGATACCGGTCTCGCGGTCTGGCGTGATATTCGAAGTTTTAAGCTCCCCGAACGGCGTATTAATTTTGTATCCGCCCGCAAAACTTTGCTCATGACAGGCTGCGCAATCGCTAAGACGCATGACGTATTCGCCGCGCTTAATGGCCTCTGCATCTGAACTGCGATAGTCAGCCAACACGGTTTTATTATCAGCAACATCAGAGCGTGAGCTGTCCATCACCAGCCATAATTTGCCGAACACCCCGATCCCCGCCAGAACGGCCAGCGCCGCCAGACTGTATCCAATTTTCTTTTTTGTACTCATGATTATGCTTTCACCAAGGGAGCAGGATTTTTGATGTACATCTGATGGATGGCCTGAGCAGCACGAACAGCCAGCGCGCCCACGGTAATGGTCGGGTTATAGCCGCCGTTATTAGGAAAAGCTGATGCACCAACGACAAACACGTTATGGACATCCCAGCTTTGCAAGTAAGTATTCACTGCTGAGGTATGGGGATCTGCGCCCATTACCGCGCCGCCAATGGTGTGTGAACTCTCTTGTAAGTAGGGATTCCAGCTGCTGTCTGTCTGGCGTTCAAAGATGGTGGTGGTGGGGCCCGCTTCCTTCATGATGCTTTTGGCTTTTTCGGTAACGTAGTTCACCATTTTGATATCGTTACTGTTCCAGTCGAAGGTCACGCGCAGCAGCGGTCGACCATGACGGTCTTTATAGACAGGATCGAGATCGAGGTAAGCGCCGCGCACCGGCATTGATGTGCCCTGACAAAACACGGTGGCAGCGGTCTGATAGTCACGTGCATAGCCTGCTTTCCACTCACTTCCCCAGCGTTTTGTTCCTTCACGCAGGCTGTTCATATGCTGGATAGGGCGGCCATCAGTGTTATAGGCCATGATCCCGGCACCACCGATGAAGTCGAGGTGACTGTGATCAAAATTGTCGCCATTGAAGTCATCAATTTGTACCGCTAACGCACCACCCCCGATAAAGGGATTCATAAACTCACCATCAAAGAAACCGGTGACTGAGGAGCAGCTTTGATAGTTGTAGTTGCGTCCGATCGTACCGCGACCGGTTTCTGGGCTATATGGCTCACCAATTTGCGACAGCAGCAACATGCGCACATTGTCCATTTGGTAGGCAGTGATACAGACCACATCGGCAGGCTGAAAACCTTCAACACCCTCTTTGGTGATGAAGCGAACGCCTTTGGCTGTTTTTCCATCTTCATGTTTGATGACCTGCAACACTTCGGTTTCAGTCAACACGCTAAAGTTTGGACGACGCATTAACACCGGAAGAATACAGGCTTGAGGAGAAGATTTACTGAAGTTGCCACAACCGTGGAAATCACAAAAACCGCAGTAGGTGCAGGGGCCCATGGTGACACCCAGTGGATTAACATAGGATTGGGACAGGTTGCCAGCCGGAATGGTGAAAGGGTGATAGCCCATACCTGCTGTGGTGGTGCGGTACTTTCTCAACCAGTGCGTATCTTTGAGGGGGGGCGTTGGATAGTCGCGGCTGCGTGATCCCTCAAAGATATTGCCATTTGGCTGCGGCTGACCATTTAGATTACCTGCAATGCCGGAAGTGCCAGCAATGCGCTCAAAGCGATCGTAATAAGGTTCCATTTCAGCATATGTCACACCCCAGTCTTGCAGCTGCAAATCCTTCATTTTACTGGCGCCATAGCGTTCGCGGGTCTGCGTCGCAACTTCAAAATCCCAAGGCGTAAAGCGCCATGACATTCCGGCCCAGTGTGTACCTGCACCGCCGACGTTCCAGCCAAACTGATAGGCTGACCAGTCACGAACGGGAGCGGCATCCTGCCGGCTATGGTTACGAAAAGTGGTGGTTTCAACGCTCATCGGCTGTAACAACTGACGGCGTGTATGCCAGCGAAGTTCATCAGGATCCACGGCAACCGGGAAATCGGTTGACGTATCACGCCAGGCACCGCGCTCAATCGCGACGACGTTCAGTCCGGCACGCGTTAACTCTTCTGCCATGACGGAACCCGCCCAGCCTAATCCGACAATCACGACGTCGGCTTTATTTCTTATTTGTGACATTTACTCTGCTCCGACAATCAATCTTTTGGAATAAGGCTTACAGGAATTAACTTCAAATTTTCGCCGCGACGGTCAACATATTGGCGGTAGTCGTAACGTGCACCGGGAAAGCCAATCATCTTCCAGCCAGCCATGGTTTTGTTGCCACCATAAAGCGGGTCAGCTAAATAACTCTCACGTACGTTTTGCAGCATTAATTCAAAGAACGCCTGGCTGTTCACCTCCTTGCCAAGATAAATTTTCCCTGCTTCCATCATGGTGAGAAAGGTATCGATTTGTTCTGCATTGAGGGTATGAAATGAAGCGTGATGATTGACCTGAGACCAGGCTTCCAACGCTTGCAGACCTGTCAAATAACGCTCTCTCGGCGTTGACAAAAACTGTGGCGAACCCATTAATTTTTCTTCGTTTTCCGGACGCAAAGGCCCTTGCAGATACAGCGCCGCGCCGGAACCGTAATCGCCAGCCAGCTGATCGTCTATAAACTCGATGGCCCCTTCTTCACAGGCCGAAGGGCCATGATCGTCAGCAGGAATAAGACGATCAAAAATGGCCGTCAGGTTTTTTCTGTCTGTTTCATTGGTCAGAACCCGATAGCCGCCCGTCATTGCCGGTAACGGTACAGCATCTGAAGTTAAATGAGTTTCAAGCGGAACGTTATGCAGTTCTTTGGCACTCAGCTTTGGCGCTAACGTTACCGTCGCCACAAGTGAACTGAGTGAAAAGAGTGCTTCTCTACGATTCATATCCATTTCCTTAATGCTTGCCAGCACGACTTATATTCACCCAATGAATAAGTGAACTTCCCTGAAGATTGGCAATAGAAAACCAACCCTGTTAAAAACACGGTAATCAGGCGCGTCATCATTTATTTGAGACGTTAGCGAGCGCTTTTGGGGGACCAAAAGTTATTTAAACGCTTTCGTCTATTATTTTAAAAAGGGCTTAGGTTAATGCGATGATATTGAGCATGGTGATACCTCTGGTGTGTTAAATGTTAAAAATGAAAAGTAATGTTTAAATACGAATTCTTTGTTTTTTAATTTAGGTCTGAGATCATTACGTAATAATAGTCAAACCTATTTGTGCGTAATGGGTTGCTTTGTAAACACAGCTTGCGAGTAGCGTTAGAGGCTACTGCAAGCTGGCTTGCTCTTTTATTGCTTAAGATGAGAACGCCGGATAATGAGTTCTCCTCTTTGCCATTCACTCGCGGGTGAAGACTTATTTTCAGTCAGTCGATTGATCGCTTCCATAATCAGCGTTTCTGCGTTTTGGTGATAAGTCGTTAACGCCCACACAGGTGAATCGGCTTCTTCAATACCATCAAAACCGACAATAGCGATGCTATGGAAATTGCCAGTTTCATAAAGCGCTTCCAATGCGCCAATAGCTAAAATGTCGTTTTCACAGAACAAGGCATCAACACGCTTATCTACGGGTGTGCTGTTTAAATAATCCACCATCATTTGATAACCGAGCTTACGCTCATACCCGCCAGCAATGAGCAAAACATCGACTTTACAGTTATGTGCTTCAAGTTCTGTTTGATACCCGTCCATACGAAGCAGATGACTGGATTCAGTGTCAGGCCCTTTCATATAGCCAAACCGCGTATAGTCTTGAGCAAGCAGCAATGCGGCTATTTCACGACCCGCCTGATAACCATCAACATTGACGACTTCAATTTTGCGGTGATCTTCACTGTTACGGCATATCTGCACCAACGGAACAGAGTGAAGGCTTTGAGCGATATCGAGAAGCTCATTACTCAGATCGTTTGCAACAAACAGAATGCCATCAACCTGTAGCTGATCGGCCATTTGTATCACCGATTGATAATTCTCACCGGCAGTAATATTCAGCACTAGCGCAAGATAACCTCTTGCCTGTAGCGCCTTGGTTGCCGCATTTAGCACCTGCATTGAATGAGGGTTTTTCAACTCATCTATAGCAATACCAATGATATGCGTATTTTTTTTGGTCAAGCTGCGCGCCAGTAAATTAGGGCGATATCCTAACTCAGCCGCAATTTTCATCACTTTCTCTTTGGTCTCCGGCGCAACGTAGGTACCGGGTGTAAATGCTCTCGATACTGTCCATTTTGATACACCTGCGAGTTTTGCCACTGCGCTAGCATTGGCTTTCGTTTTTTTCGGCGTTTTGGTTTCTTTTGTCATAGATTCGCTTGAGTCATGTTTGCATCCGTTACCGACATTGAACGTCAAACGAAAACGAAAAGAAACTTTCTGTAGCGCATACTGCTCACAACGTGACTGACGTTATGTATTCGTATGGACTTTTCGACAACCATTAAGACCGTGTTGAGATTATGTTAACTCGAGCAGGCGTATGCAAATACTTTCTGCACCTAGGTGCAGAAAAAAGTGCAGCATAAGCTTCAGAGAAGGCCGTAATAAGTTTAACAGGTAAAAAGATAGGTCAGTTTGTTACGAAATATGGCGAAGTGAATAATAAATAAGCGTTTGAGCGGTTTATTTATAAATCATAAAAGCGTGTTTTATTTTCACCCTTTTAATAAACAACGGGAACTATTCTTCATTGGTATTATTTGCCACCGGGAGGAATGTAGAATGAAAGACGGAATGTATGACGGGAGGCAAATCTATCTATTTTTTTATTGATGTGCAGTTCTGAATATCAAAACTGCACATCATGACAGACAAGGATTTATCCCTTAATGCGCTAACAAATCGCTTAAAAACATTTTCGCGCGGGGATGTTGTGGAGCAGTGAAGAAATTTTTTGGTGTGGCTTTTTCAAGAATTTGCCCCTGATCCATAAACCAAATGGTATCCGCCACGTCGCGAGCAAAATTCATCTCATGCGTGACGCACATCATGGTCATGCCTTCCTGCGCCAGACCGCGCATAACATTGAGCACTTCGCCGACCATTTCGGGATCGAGCGCAGAGGTGGGTTCATCAAACAGCATGACCGGCGGCTTCATGGCTAATGCGCGCGCAATCGCCACGCGCTGCTGCTGACCACCAGAAAGCTGCGCGGGGTAGGCGT
Organism: Pantoea sp. MQR6; assembly: GCF_022761075.1. Classification (NCBI taxonomy): domain Bacteria; kingdom Pseudomonadati; phylum Pseudomonadota; class Gammaproteobacteria; order Enterobacterales; family Erwiniaceae; genus Pantoea; species Pantoea sp. MQR6. The sequence goes on along the minus strand of NZ_JAKYXB010000004.1, from coordinate 168,743 downwards.
TAGCTTTATGGGAAAGTCCCACGCGCTCCAGCAATTCTCCCGCATGCTCTTTAGCTTCAGAACGCTTAACGCCTAACACTTTCATCGGCGACATCATGATGTTTTCTATAACGGAAACGTGAGGGAACAGGTTGAAGTTTTGGAAGACAAAACCGATACGCGTACGTAACTGATTCAACCGTGTGCTGGTGCCGTGAATATCCGTTCCATCAAACAGTATTTCACCTTGCTCTATCGGTTCCAGGCGGTTCACGGTGCGAATCAGGGTTGATTTACCCGAACCTGATGGGCCGCATACCACAACCACTTCACCGGTTTTAATTTCCGCGCTGAGGTTGGTTAACGCCTGGTATTCGCCGTACCACTTGTTCACTTGGTTGAACATAATCATGGGTCTCATGACAGCTCCTTATTGAGATGAGGATGAGTGAGAACCCTCGGTGCAGCGAGGTCGCCACGTTCCGAGCGTTCGTTACGGCGTTTATCGGCAATGTGCGCTTCCAGCCGGTTTGCCAGCCAGGTCAGACTGAAGCAGATGATGTAGTAACTCACCGCCACAATAGCGAAGACTTGAAAAGGCTTGGTCAGCAACTGATTACTCACCTGATTAGCGGCATACGTCAGCTCAGGAACATTGATGACATAACCCAAGGTACTGTCTTTGATGACTGAAACCAGTTGGCTTACCAGGCTTGGCAGCGTGTTGAATAAGGCCTGAGGCAGGATCACCATTCGCAAAGCTTTAATGTGGCCCATCCCCAACGCACGAGAGGCTTCATACTGCCCTTGTGGCAGGGCCTGAATACCGCCGCGGACGATTTCAGCAATATAGGCACTCTCATAAATAACCAGCGTGCAAAGCATGGTGGTGAAGCCACTGATGTTGTGACCAATCAATAAAGGAACGCAAAAATAGGTCCAGAAGACCACCATCATCAGCGGGATACCGCGCAGCAGGTAAACCCAGCAGGCAGCGGGCCAACGCAGCCAGCGCCACGGCGAAAGCCGGGCTAAGCCGAGAAGGACACCGACCGGAAAGGCAAACAACACCGCTAGCAAGGAGATCAGCAAAGTACAGAGTACGCCGCCTAGCGGGCCGTTAGGATACTGTCCCATCAGTAACAGCATGCCGTTGTCGTGCAGGATAGTGAAAACGTCAAACATCGTGATTACCTCGCATACACACGCTGGAAGCGACGCGCCAGAAGCGCACCTGCGCCCATCAACATCAGTGAGAAGGCCAGATAACCTACCGTGGCGACCAGATAAGCTTCAAAGGTACGGAAGGTCTGATTTTCGATATCTTTTGTCGCGTAGGTCAGCTCTGCCACGCCAATCACCATCGCCAGACTGGTATTTTTAAACAGCAATACGGTGTGGTTGATGATGGCGGGTAACGCATTTCGGATGCCTTGTGGCAGGATCACCGAACGCAGGGCGCGGACGTAACCCATTCCCAGTGCGCGAGCGGCCTCGTTTTGACCGTCTGGAATGGCCCGCAAACCGCTGCGGATATCCTCAGAGAAATAGGCCGCCTGACACAGTCCAAGCGCAAACAGTGAAAAGAGAAACTCAGCGTTGAAGTCGTTGATCCACATCTGCACCGATTCCGGCAGCAGAGTAGGAATAGCGAAATACCACATCATTAATTGAATGAGCGTGGGCACGTTACGGTGATACGAAACATAGGCAGCGACTACCCATTGTGCTAACCGGCTTGGCGACAGGCGCACCGCAACCAGAATCAGCGCAACGAACATGGCTAGCAGCCAGGCACCCAACGCCAGCTCCAGAGTGACTACCGCACCCTTTACGATCATCTGGCCAAATTGGCCCGTCATTACGGCGGAGAAATCGAGTGCCATGGTTGTTCCTCTTAGTCAGTCAATCAAGCGACTGCATCATCTGGGCGCATGGTTGAGAGTCCACCCGGCACCTGAAGTGTTGGCGTAATTTCAATGTTGCCGATATTGACCGCCACCGGTGCTGACAGGGCAAACGCCACGCAATCGGCGATGTCTTTAGCTTGCGGCAGTTCAAACCCTTCAATAAAGCGACGATGTGCTTCTTCATGATCACCAGAAACGTTGCCAAAAATATCGGTGGCGACGCGACCTGGACAAATTTCTGTTACGCGAACGCGTTTGCCATAGCAGTCAACGCGCAACTGGCGAGACAACGCATGTACGCCCGCTTTGGTGGCGTGATAGACCGAATTACCGTTGAAGTTATAAATAGCAGCGATGGAGGTGATGTTGATGACATGCCCGCGGTCACGCTTCATCATACCTGGCACTAACAGGCTGCAAAGATGCAGCACGGCACGCAAATTGACGTCGATTTGGGTATTAATCACGTTTTCATCCGCTTCCAGAATCGAACCTGGATGAGAGACGCCTGCGTTGTTCACCAGAATATCAACCTGCAAGTCACGGCACAGTTCAGTCAGGGCTGCCAAATTGCTAACGTCAACTGCATGAGGAATGCAGCCGGTGCGATCGGCCAGCGCGGCCAGTTGCTCTTTACGACGCGCCACGGCATGAACGGTAATGCCTTCCTGACACAGACGCTCAACGATGGCTTCGCCCATACCGGCGGATGCGCCAGTCACCAGCGCAACTTTATAATCTGAAAATGGCATTGTGCCTCTCCTGTTAAGGCAGCGTGGCTTATCGCGCTGCCGTTTTTGTGGTGTTTTCTGACTCTATTCAGTTATGCGCAGCGGGTATAAGACATTAAAGGTGTGAGGCAATAAGGCTCTCTTATAGACCCGCCATACTTCACGTTGCTGCGTTCGCCCATCCCAGTCACTGTTTTATGTAATCTCCTGGAGAGAACGCACTTGCCGTCTTTCTGCCCGTTGACTTATTTTGAGGGCATCATGCAAAAACCCCGGCTGACGCGCTCACGCTGACTATCTCGCAGCCATATTCCACTGCTTGTTCCTGATCTACGGAGACGGCCAGCACCGTTCCGTTGATCGGGCTGCGCAGCGGTAAGTAGAAGCCACCAACACTCAGCAGCGCCAATACTTCATCCTGCTTCACCGTTTGTCCCGGTTGGGCATAGGCCACATTCTGAAGCGGATGCTGCAAGATAATTTTTCCCGGCATCGGAGCGCAGACACGGGTTGGTGCAACATCTGTTGCAGACAAAACAGGCTGGGGCGTAGGGGGTAATTGAGCGCAGGTTTCGTCGAATTTAAGTCGTACGGACCATGCTTTGCCGTTCAGTTCAATCAGACGCAAACCAGAGGTGCGCATTTTCTGCGCAACCTGGCGTAATTCTTTGAGGGCAAGTAGGTTTTTTTCCATATCCATTCCATCGCAGGCGATTTTAGTGATACAGCGCCTCACCGGCAGCACGCGCCGGGATGCGCAATATTGCCACTCTAGCGCGATGTCCATCACCGCGAGTAAGAGGGTTTCGCTTTGCGGCAATAAGCGCGTCTTATTATCCCACCAGCGTCAAGGGTCGGTTGTCGGTGGTGCGTCGCGCCATCAGTGACAGCAGAATGGTTTTCACCGCTTCGGCAGGTTGCGAGAGCGGCAGGTGATCGGACATGCAGAAGGAGAGCGAGGTCTGAACATCGGGCTCGATAATTTTTGCCATCCAGGCGTCAGCGGCTTTCACCATACCGCGTGCCGCGGATTCAGGCATGATGGTACAACCCATACCCGCTGCAAGCGCGGCATTGAGCGTGGTTTGCGACTCTATCTCGCATTTAACGCGGTAGCTCAGGCCTTGCTGAATAAAGGCATCGTCCACCACTTTACGCATGATGTTATAGATGCGCGGTAGGAACAGATCATCACGCGCTGCATCAGCCAGCGTCATTTCCTTTACCGGCTTGCCCATGCTGTTAGGACAAACAAAGTACAAATCCTCTTTCATCAAGGGAATAAAACGCAGGCCATGAATATTGCGGTTGTCATAAATCACTGCCATGTCCATGCGTCCATTCATAATCAGTTCGCTCAGCGTAGTGCCGAAGTTCTCATTGAAATAGAGCACGATGCCGGGATGCTGACGGTTCACTTCGGCCATCAAGGGCAGCGCCAGTTGTTGTGCCGCCGTTCCCGGCGCGAGACCAACGGAAACATGCCCGGATAGTTCCAGGCCCGCGCCGTCGATAGCGCTCTGCGCCTGATCGCATTGGCGCAATATCGCCTGCGCATGGGCATACAGAATCTTACCGGCCTCGGTAGGCGTCACACCACGTTTGGTGCGAATCAGCAGTTGTTGATTGACCTCGCCTTCCAGTGTCGCCAACTGCTGACTTAAAGCGGGTTGCGCGATATGCAGAATGTCAGCAGCTTGCGTCAGGCTGCCGACATCCACGATTTTAATGAAGTATTTCAAGCGGCGAAGATTCATAAGCACATACTCATTTCATAACGTGTAGCTTGATACACGCAAGATCAGTGCCAACGTGTGCAAATGAGTGCTTATTTATCCATAAGCATCAGTAGCATTACGTGCTTAACGCAGCGGCCCGTTTTGACCACAGCGGCGGCATGCACTCTTTAAGTGCAAAACCCCTGTCTCAGCCACTGATGACATGATTACTTTCTCGTGACCAATGCGCATAAACCTGTTCGCCAGGAGCAAATGCGGGATTGCCCGGTTCGCCTTGTGTCTGCTTCCAGACGATAAGTTTTTCTCCGCTGGGTAATCGCAGATCGTAATGCAACATGAAACCGCGATAAATCACCTGCGCCACTTCAGCTATTACGCCGTTATGGGAAGCGCGGGCGGTCTGCGGTGTCAGCGGTTGTAGGCGAATCGCTTCTGGACGAATAGTGACCGTCAATGCGCTGTCGGCAGCGGGTGCGCCTGCTACGGAAAGTTTCAGGCCATCTGCTGTTTGTAGCTCGCTACCTTCAGCGTCACGGCGCACCAGGCGGGCAGAGAGGAAATTCGAAGCACCGATAAAACCCGCGACAAAAGCGGTGGCCGGTTTTTGATAAATTTCGGTCGCCGAGGCCAGCTGCTCGAGTCGGCCGCCCTGCATCACGGCGATCTGATCGGCCATGGTCAAGGCTTCATCCTGATCGTGCGTTACCATGATTGTGGTAAGCCCGAGACGCTGTTGCAGTTGGCGGATTTCCAGTTGCATGCTTTCACGCAAACTCTTGTCCAGTGCACCCAAAGGTTCGTCGAGCAGCAGCATATCGGGTTCAATCACCAGTGCTCGCGCCAGTGAAACACGCTGTTGTTGACCGCCTGAAAGCTGCGCCGGGAAACGATCGCAAAAAGAGGTGAGCTGGACCATATCCAACGCTTTCCTTACCCGATCGTCATAATCACTGCGCGACATGCCACGCATTTTCAATCCAAATGCGACGTTTTCCGCCACAGTCATGTGGGGAAACAAGGCATAGTTTTGAAACAGCAGGCCGATATTACGGCGATGGACGGCGGTGTCCAGAATCGAACGACCCCCGACCAGAATGTCGCCGGAGGTCGGTGTAACTAATCCCGCCACCATGCGTAAACAGGTGGTTTTACCGCAGCCGCTGGGTCCCAGCAGGGCAAGAATTTCACCAGCATTGACCGTCAATGAGACGTTCTCAACCGCCATGCTTTTGCCGTAATACTTACTGAGATTGTCGAGTTGAACGTCAAAAGATCGTTGCATTGTCATCCTCACGCATTAAAGGTCTGGTTGTAACGCTCAAGCAGCTCGGCGCGGCGCGGGATGAGAGAGGTCCAGTCAGGCGTAAACAGGTTGAGTTGCTGCATTTTGGCTTCGGGATAAGCCAGATATTTCAGTGTCGCCTCGTCAAACTCAATGCCACGCACGGTTGGCGCGCTGAGTGTCACCTCTGCCAACATTTTCTGTACCGAAGGTTCCAAAAGACGATTGATCCACGCCAGGCCCAACTCCCGCTGCGGAGCGCCTTTCACCAAGGCCAGGCCGTTGATACCGGTAAACGCGCCCTCTTTGGGGAAGATCATATCCAGCGGAATGCCCTTTTTGGTGTGTGGGTAAATGGCTTTGGAGTATTCGATGCCGCCGATCATGGCTTGCCCTTGCGCCACCATCATGACCTGCGCTTCGCCGTCATACACCGTCATGACGTTGTTTTTCAGCTCTGCCAGTTTGTCCCAGGCTTTATCGATATCGTATTGCGCTTCCTGAAACGGTTTGCCGGTCGCCAGCGACGCCGCCACGATGAGCATCAAAATACTCTGGGTATTTTTTGGCGTGTTGAGGATCATCTGATGCGCATAGTGAGAATTGAAAATATCGTTGTAACTGGCAATCGGCTGGCTCATCTGTGGGTTAATAAACAGACCAGCCATTGAGACCGAAAAGCCGACGCCATAGCGGTCGCTGAGTACGTACCGATCAAAGACGTTGTTAAGATTTGGGATGCCTTCTGCGGGCAATTGCTCAATCAGGTTTTCCGCTTTTGCCTGCGGTATGCCGATATCATCCATCGACATCACGCTGAACACCGGCTTCGCCTTGGTCGCGCGCAAAGCCGCAATGTTCGCCAGCGTCGCGCCCTCGGTGGTCAAGACTTTGCAATGATATTCTTTTTCGAAATCAGGCAGGACTTTTTGCTTGATCAGTGCGCCCTGCGCGGAGTTATAGACGCCAACCTGCAATACACGATCGGCGGCGTTGGCTTTAACCTGGATGTAAGGCAGCAGCGCTGCGCCTGCCACGGCTTTGATAAACGTCCGGCGTTTCATGGATGTCATAGTGATTCCTCTGAGGTGAACAGTTACGCGGCCATCGCGCGACGCAGGCCAACCATTTTTTCCAGCATGACCACCACCACGGTGGCCAGCAGGATGATCAACGTCGACATGGTGGCCACCGACGGATCGAATACCGTGCCAATCTGGCGATAAAGCACCACCGGCACTGGCGTGTTTTCGGAGTCCGCCAACCACATGGAGACGGGATAATTATCGAAGGAGACCATGAAACAAAAAATGGCGCCGGAGACCACGCCAGGCGCAATTTGCGGCAACACCACGCGATAAAATGTCGCCCAGCGCGTCGCGCCGAGCGTGCGGGCAGCTTCTTCCAGACTGGGATTGACTAATTCCAGACTGGTGATCACGGTGCGTACCACATAGGGCGTTGTCACTACGGTATGCGCCAGCAGCAGGTTGAGTTTGGCGTTGCCCCAGCCGTAACCGGTAAAGAGCTGCAGCAGCGCCAGGCCCGTAATCAATACCGGGAAGATCAGCGGCGAAAGCAGCAACCCTTTGGCTAACGAGGCAAACGGCAGGTTGCCTCTTACCAGCGCGATGGCAGCAGGCACACCGAGCAGCAGCGATAACGCGGTAGTGCCTAAAGAGAGCAGCGTGCTGAACAACAGCGCATCGATAAACTCCTGATTTCCCAAAACCTTGCTATACCAGTCGAGCGTGAAACCGGTCGGCGGAAAGCTGACAAAATAGCCATCAGAGAATGAGATAACCATGATGAGTAAGATTGGCGTCAGGATGAACACCATCATGGCGGCAGCAAAACCATAAAGCAGCCAACCGCTTAATCCTTGCAGGCGAGGGATCATGTATTGGCTCCCGGCAGACGACGCCCACCCAATAGCTTCATCGACAAGGTGTTCACGGCGATGACGATAAATACCAAAATGGTGGCGATGGTGGCGCCGAACGGCCAGTCATACACGGCAACAATCTGCTGCTCGGCGAGGTTGCCCAGCATTTGCGCGCGCGGCCCGCCAATCAGTGCAGGAATGACATAGGAACCTGCCGCCAGTGAGAACACCAACGTCATGCCTGCCACCAATCCGGGCAGACTCAGCGGTAGAGTAATGCGAAAGAAAACTTGCCAGGCAGGTGCGCCAAGCGTGCGGGCAGCAAAGGGCAGATTGGCATCGATTTTGCCCAGTGCCGAGGCCAACGGCAGCACCATCATCGGAAAGAAAATATGCAGTGAACCGATAATCACCGCCCAGTCGGTGAACATCAGGGCGTTTGGCCGATCGATAAGTCCTAAATGCAGTAACACGTAATTGAGTAAACCGGTTGGGCCATTATTTAAAATCAGTTGCCAGCCATACGCGCGCACCACAACGCTGACCGCCAGCGGCGCAATGATCACTAACGTCATGATGCGTGCTACCCAGGCTTGTCCTCGCACCAGTACGGTAGCAACCGGATAAGCCAGTATTGAGGCGATCAGCGCGGTAATGACGCTGATACGCAAGGTATTCCACAACACATCGCTATACAGCGCGACGCTAAAAAAGTGCAGGTAATGGCTGAACGTGAGCGGGGCACCTATATTGCCTTCCGGCGTTTGGGTCATCAGGCTAAATAACATTAACCGGATAGCCGGTGCGAAAAAGAAAAACAACTGAAAGGCGAGCAACGGAATAATTAACAACGCGGGTGACTGCCAAACCCGGAATTTTCTAACCTGCACCAACGGCGTCGAGATGTCAGCCATCATACTTCCTCCAGACAAGGGCGCTAAGGCCGTCAGGTGAAGGCAAGACGGCAATAAGGATTTATGTAGGGTAGAGAATTGCGTGGAATTATAATTTATTGAAATTAAAAGGCTTAATTTCTATTTTGGGCGTCACAAAACGTTAATATGATTACGCCATAAACACCCAATACATTTTCGCGATACGCCTATGCATTCCCGCTATGGCTATTTTCATTGCTCGCCTTTCTCGCCGTCGCTTTGACGATAAAAATCACAGTGACGTTGCATCGCAAGTTAACTATTGCTTTGTGTTATGTCGCCACAACAAAGCACTATTAACTGTGCCCGCCCCCTGCAACTTATGCTCAGCGGAAGTCACCTTCTGCCTCTTTGTTGACAACATCACACTGCGCGAATGCCTGCCAGGCGGATATTCCGCGCGGTTTCAAGCCGACTTTGCAACCTGGAATACCGCTACCATGCCTGATATCGCTGATCGCTTAAAAAATGTTTCCGTTTCTGCCTCGGTGGCAATGACCCAAAAGGCGCGCGATCTTGCCGCTCAAGGGGTTGATGTCGTCGGTCTTTCTACCGGAGAACCCGATTTCCCGACGCCAGACCATGCGATCGACGCTGCCTACGCCGCCGCTAAAGCAGGTGATACGCGTTATCCTCCTACCGACGGCACACCCGCACTGCGTGCCGCGATTCAACGTAAATTCTTGCGTGATAACGAATTAAAATACGATATCAGCCAGATTCTGACGGCGGGTGGGGCTAAACAAATCATCTTCAATGCGATGATGGCGACCATCAATCCTGGCGATGAAGTGGTGATCCCCACGCCATCCTGGATCAGCTATGCCGATATTGTGAAATTTGCGGGTGGAACACCTGTGCCGGTGGCATGCCATGAAGAGAACGGCTTCAAGCCGCTGGCTGCCGATCTTGATGCTGCCATCACGCCAAATACCAAATGGCTGCTGATCAATTACCCCAGCAATCCAACCGGTTCAGTGGCCACGCGTGAAGAGATGCAGGCCATCGCCGATATGATGCTGCGTCATCCACAGGTGTGGATCCTCACCGACGATATTTACGAGCATCTGATCTACGACGGCGTAACATTTTGGACGCTGGCGCAGGTAGAACCGCGTTTGTATGACCGGGTACTTACCGTTAACGGTGTTTCAAAAGCCTATTCAATGACGGGGTGGCGCTTAGGCTTTTGCGGCGGCCCGCTGCCCTTGATCAAGGCGATGAGCAACGTCAACACACAAAACAGTGGCGGTGTTACCACGCTTACGCAAGCTGCGGCGGTGGCCGTATTGGATGGCCCGCAGGATCTGCTTAAAGAGCGCGCTGAGATTTACCGTCAACGCCGCGATTATGTGCTGGGTCGCCTTAATAGCATTCCCGGTGTGCATTGCCATACGCCGCAGGGCGCCTTTTATCTTTTCGTTAATATTGCTGCCTTCGTGGGCAAAACCACGGCGGGTGGCCGGGCAATCAGTAACGATGCCGACTTTGTGATGGCGCTAATTGAAGAACAGCATGTGGTGACGGTGCCAGGCGCGGCGTATGGCATGAGTCCCTATTTCCGCCTCTCTTATGCCACCAGCATGGAGCGTCTGCAAACAGGCTGTGATCGCATTACTACGTTCTGTACCGGTTGCCACTAAGGAGTTTGCATGTTGACTGCATCATCACGTGTGGTGATGGTTTCTGGGGCCGCGCGCGGCCTCGGTTTAGCCATTACACAGCGCCTGCTTCAGGCCGGTTTTATTGTATCTGCTGGCGTCCGCAATCCCTCTGCGTTAGCGCCACAGCCTAATTTGCATCTCTTTTCTTACGACGCCAGCGTGGCCGGCTCCGGTGAAAAGTGGGTAGCTGACACGCTTGAACAACGGGGACGGCTGGATGCGCTGGTTAACTGTGCCGGGATCAACCCGCGCGTACAGGTGATGGATCAGGACGAAACGGCGCTGGATGATATGTGGCAGATCAATGTCAAAGGCCCGCTGCGGCTAAGCCGTGCTGCGCTGCCATTTTTGATCGACTGCGGCGAAGGGCGAGTGATTAATGTCGCTTCGCTGGCCGGACGTCGAGTAGGGAGTAATGTCGGTTACGCCATGACCAAATTTGCCGTCGTGGCACTCACTCACGGTATTCGTCAGGCGTGTTGGGATCACGGCGTACGCGCCACCGCACTTTGCCCCGGTTATATCGCGACTGATATGACGTTGGGCGAGACAGAAATCAGTCGTGAAGAGATGACGCAACCGGACGATCTTGCTGAGATGGTGGAGCTGTTGTTGCGGCTGCCAAACAACTTGTCGGTAGCGGAGCTGCTGATTAACTGCCGCAAAGAGGCGATGCTGTAATTCTGTCGGGGCACATAATGTGCCCCATTAATTCAATCCTGCCGTTAACTCCAGCAGCAGCTCACGCACCGCTGCCGCCGGCTCAGAAAGTGCCGTGCGATCGGAGATGCACAGCGACAGCGTTTCGTTAATCGCCGGGCCAGCCAAAGAACGGATGACCACGTCACGTGATTCTGATTGAATTCGCTCTGCAATGGCTTTTGGCATGATGGTACAACCCAGACCGGCGTCGACGCCGCGGGCAATGCTTTTCACCGCTTCCAGTTCACCGACCACATTAATCGACATATTATTCAGGCTGAAAGCCTCGTCGATAGCGCGTCGGACAAAGTTATACGCAGGCGGAAGCAGCATCGGCAAAGTGCTGAGCTGTTTAACCTGAAGCGGGCCGCCATCATCATCAAAGTCAAAATTAGCGTGTGCCACAAAGAAAAACTCTTCCTGAACCAGCGGCTCGTAATTCAGCCCTTTGATACCGCCTCGACCATGCAGCAGCGCCATTTCCAACCGCCCATTGGCGACGAGTTCGCTATAAGCCTGACCCACGCTTTCCACCAAATGCAGCAAAATGCCAGGATGGCGCTGGCGCATCTCTGTCAGCAACGTCATTGCCAGCGTGGCGGCAATGCTGAAAGGAGCAAGCCCTACCGAAACGCGACCCGAAAGGGCTTGTCCAGCATCCAGCACATCCAGCTCGGCCTGAGCAAACTGGCGTAACATGACGTTAGCGTGGCCATAAAGGACGTTACCCGCCTCAGTCGGAACCACGCCTTGCTGGCTACGAATCAGCAGCTTGCGCTTGAAATGCTCCTCAAGCGCAACCAGTTGCTGGCTCAGTGCAGGTTGCGCGATGTGTAAGGCATCGGCGGCACGCGTTATGCTGCCCATATCGACAATGGTGATAAAAGACTTCAGCCGCCGAATATTCATAAATTACTCCGCTAAAACGGACGCCGCTGGGGCAACTTCTGCGCCATTGGCTTCAATTTCACTGCGTACCAGCGTGGCCAGTTCGACCGAACCCGGCGTGTCGCTGTGTACCAGAATTGAACGTGCGCGAAGCGGTAGCAGCGTGCCGTCAAAGGTGTTTACCGTGCCTTCTTGCAAAAATTGGCGCACACGAGCGCGCACGGCTGCATCATCTTTGATCACCGAGCCGGGAATGCTACGCGGCACCAATTGGCCGTGCTTATCGTAAGCGCGGTCGGCAAGAAACAGCGTCAGGCTTTTTAAGCCAGCGGCGAGAGCCGCGCGTTCGGTATGGGTATCGGGTTGTGAAAAAATGATCAATTCAGCATCGAGGCGTGCAATGGCTTGCATGACCTGCATCGCCAGCGATTCGTCGCGGTTAATGATATTGCCCATCGCTGCGTGGAAACTGACGTGCGAAACTCGCGTACCTTCAGCGCGGGCAATGGCGCTCAGCGCGCCCAGCTGATAGATCACCTGTTGGCAAATTTCATCGGGTGAAAAAGGCAGTTCTTTGCGGCCAAAACCCTGGCGATCTGGCAAACCGGGATGCGCACCAATACCCACCCCGCGCGCTTTTGCCAGCCGCACCATGCGCGTCATGATGGCCGGATCGCCCGCATGGAATCCACAGGCGATATTGGCGGAAGAGACCACCTTCATCAGAGCCTCATCATCGCACAGCTGATAGACGCCAAAACCTTCGCCCATATCGGAATTCACATCGATCTTCATGCTGTTCTCCTGTTAAAAATTAATGTCCCACGACGCGTTTGAGCGGAAGCAGCCAGACGCGTAGGCGCGCCAGCCAGTGATTGATCGCTTCATGGGCAACAATGGCATCCTGATGTGTGGCCTGAATGAGTTGGATAAACTGACCCGGCTGAACTTGCCCCAGCTGCCAGAGATCTTCTTCAATTACACAGGCAATTTTCGGATAACCGCCCGCCGTATTGGCATCACTGAGTTGGATAATCGGTTCGCCAGCGGGAGGAACCTGCACAATGCCAGGAATCAAACCGTAAGAGCGCATCTCAACAGTCGTTGACGGTAAAATCGGTTCGCCCGCCAGGCGATAGCCGGTGCGGTTACTTTGAAGTGAAACTTGCCATGGTTGCTGCCAAAAGCGTTCAGCGTCTGCGGAAAATAGCGCGTACTCACCGGAGGGAATGGCACGAATCAGGCGCTGGCCGCTGCGGTTCAACGGGAAAGCGTGGCGCAAAGCAGAAGAGGGGGGTTCGATGCCAATCCCGCTCTCCGGTAAGCCTGGTGTCTGGCTTTCACCCCATGTCAGTACATCGTCGCGTTCGAGCTGACGGCCAGCAAAACCGCCAAAGCCACCGCGCAGCGCGGTACTGCGTGATCCCATCACCACAGGAACATCAATGCCGCCCGCCACACAGAGATAGCCGCGTGCGCCATGGCGCGGGTAGCGCAATTCCAGTACCTGCCCGCTTCGAACGTTGCAGCCCCACCACGGCGGTAAGTCAACGCCGTCGAGTTGAGCACGGCAATCAGCGCCGGTTAGAGCAATGGCGGTGTCAGCCTGAAAACGTACCCGAAAAGGAAAAACTTGTATTTCAATCGCCGCGGCATTTTCTTGATTACCCAGCAAAAGATTACCGGCACGCAGCGCCAGCGTATCCATTGCGCCGCTTACCGATACCCCAAGGTGGCGATAATCACGTCTGCCCAGATCTTGCACTGTGTTCAGCGCGCCGGTTTTTTCAATGATTATCACAGTTCAATCCTCTCTGGCACAAACCTTATGCTGTCACCCGGTGCCATTAAGGCCGGAACGTCTGACAAGGGATCAAACACGTCGAGTTCTGCATAGCCAATTGCATTCCAGCCATTGGGTCCGGTCAGGACTGAAACACCCGCTTGTGGGCCGCCGATGGTTACAGTGCCTTTTAGCATGTTCAGGGAGGGCACTTTTTTACGCGGCGTCGCCAGGGAAGCATCCAGGCCATGCAGATAACCAAAGCCAGGTGCGCTACCCAAGGCAAAAACGGTGTAGCTGCCTTGGTAATGACGGCGTATAACCTCTTTCGCTGACAACCCCGTATGACGGCAAACCGCATCCAGATCGGTAGCGTGTTCGCCGCCATAGCAGACCGGGATCTCGATTAATTTTCCCTGCGGATGTATCGCCTGCGCCGCTTGCCAACTGACCCGCAAGCGCTGGTGGATGACGTCGGGATCGGCGGGCGTGGCGCGAAACAGCACCAGTAAGTTGGTTACGCCTGGGATCAGCGACTCGACATCTTCACTGCTCGCCAGGATACGCGCCAACGACCAGATACGACGCTGAGCGGGGAGGTCAAACGCACCTGGCGCTTCTATCAGCCAGGCGCGACTGCCCATGGTCGAGAGCCGGATGCTTTCTGACAGGGTTGCCGGACTATCCGTTGCGGAATACGCCACTTCTCTGGACAAGCGATCCATCGGTTATTCCAGGGCTTCGAATTTCAGGCTGGCAAGCGGTTGTACGCGCTCCTCACGCACCATTTTGTATTCAGTGTTTGGTCCAATCCAGGTGGCCCAAATCTTATCAATAGTACCGTCATCGTCCATGGCTTTCAGGCTGTCATTGACTTTAGCCAGCAGCGCCGGTTCATCACGCTTCATGCCGATACCAATTGGTTCCAGCGCCATCGGCTCTTTGATCATCGCCAGGTCGATACCCTCTTTTTTCGCCTGATTAATCATCTTGATGCCGGTCATGGTGTTGGTCACAAAGCCGACCGCTTTGTTCTGTTCCAGCGCCAGGAAAGCTGAAGCTGCATCCTGGAAAGTCAGCGGTTTGCCGCCTTTCAGCACAATGGATTGCTCAGAGGTGGTGCCTTTGGTGGCACTGATACGCTTGTTTTTGAAATCTGCCAGCATTTTGTCTGCGTTGGGTTTTTTCACCAGCAACATTTCTTTGGCAACGTAATACGGGTCGCTGAACTGAATCTGCTTACCGCGGGTCTTGGTATAAGCAAGGTTGGCAATCAAGACATCCGCGCGGCCGGTGGCAATGACGGCAATACGCGCTTCAATTGAGGTTGGCATCAGTTGCAATTTCACGCCCATCTGTTTAGCCAGCGCGTTACAGAGATCAACATCCATGCCGACGAGTTGACGTGTCTTAGGATCGGGAGCGGAGAACGGTGGCACATCGGAATAGACGGCACATTTAAGTTCGCCCTGAGATTGAATGTCTGACAACAGATCGGCTTTGGCCGGTAAGACCGATAAGGTTAACGGTAAGGCCATTGCCAAACAGACGTATTTTTTCAAAGTCATTGTGCATTTCCCATGGCTGATGTTGCGCAGCAGGCGATATAGCCTGACGGCGTAAAACGTCACTGTTATTAGTTCGGTTATGACGACATTTCTGGACTATATCGACTTTGTCTGGTGGAGGGTAAGAGGTAAACAGTGTCGGGAGATAGGCTAATTATATGACCATCAAAGCGCGCTTCACGCCGCCGTGATAAGCAAAAACTATCCGGGCAGAACAAAATTATCTTATCGGCTCTTAGCGGCTGCGCCCTATGGTAATCCCGATCCTGGTGTGGGAAATGGCTGCGCCTGAGAATGAACGTTATTGAAGGGGATAAAATGAATGCCAGATTTGGGGTTTTGCTGAAAATCTCTTCAGCCCTGTGTGCGACATTAATGCTGGCGTGCGTAAAAGCATTACAAGGTAATATCCCCACGGGTGAAGTGATATTTTTCCGATCGTTTGTGGCATTAATTCCCTTATTAATTTGGCTAAAGATTCAAGGTAATGTGCTTGAAAGTATAAAAACCAAAAATATCTTCGGTCATCTTATTCGCGGCTTCTCCGGTACCGGTGGCATGTATTTTAACTATATGGCACTGGTATATATTTCTCTGGCTGATGCCACAGCCATTAGCTACGCTGCGCCGCTATTTACGGTGATTATGGCGGCGTTGCTGTTGAAGGAAAATGTGCGCTTATCCCGCTGGTTGGCTGTTCTCGTCGGTTTCTCCGGCATCATTATTATGCTTTCGGCAAACCTGACCGCTAGCGGCTCTTTTTTTGCAGCGGAAGGCCAGGCAACCGGTGCTGGATTAGGCGCGCTGTTTGCTCTGATCGCTGCTCTCTGTTCTGCCACGTCTAACGTACAAATTCGCTTTCTTAACGGCATCGAAAAACCCGGTGCCATTGTGTTCTATTTTTCGTTAATGACCATGATGATTGGTCTGGCAAGCGCGCTGTTTGGCTGGAAAATGCCTACACCGCTTCATCTATTACTGCTGGTTGGCTGCGGCTTCTTTGGTGGCATGGCCCAAATTCTGGTAACGATGAGTTTGCGCTACACCGATGCTTCATTATTAGCGCCATTTGATTACACCACGCTGGTGTGGTCGATGGTGATTGGTTATCTGTTCCTGAATAGCCTGCCTGGGCCTTCAACGTTAATGGGCGCGTCTATTGTTGCCCTGGCGGGAATATTTACCGTCTGGTGTGACCAACGTCAGCGTAAAGCGCAACTATTACGCTCTCTGCAATAAACCGCCGCTAAAGTGATGAAGTGCCGAGGGAGGATTTTATCAATAGAAGACTTTTTGCCCTTGTCGGGAGCGTTAACTCATATCCCTTTATTGGGGATAGTGAAGGAATTACTCCCCACAGCGGGTAAGCGATTAACACGCTCCCTCACGCCTGACAACATGCGCAAAAGAGCGCTTTCAACGAATCACTAACGCCGCCAGCGTCCCTAACAGCGCATCCACTTTCGGTAAGAGCTGCTTACGTCGCGGCCAGACTAATGTCAGCATCAATCCATCCGGCTGAAGGTCGGGTAATATCACATCCAAATCACCGTTATCAAGCGCGCGGCGAATCAACCATGATGGCATTTGCGCCACGCCCAATCCGGCACAGACGGCCTGAACTTGCGCATCAACGTCTCCAAGCGCCATACGATGCGGTAGCGTTCGCCAGGTGGGATAGCCCTCCTCATTAATAAACAACCAGGGCTTGGGGGAGCCATCCACGCGCTCGTAAAGAATGGCGCGATGTTGCAGCAATTCGCTTTCGTTCTGCGGCCGACCTTGCTGAATGAGGTAATCCGGCGAAGCGCAAAACACCATACGTTCCCGGCCGATGCAGCGAAATCCCAACGATTCCGGTAGGTCCTGTACTTCACCAATGCGAATAGCCACATCAATGCCTTCATCAAACAGGTCAACAACGCGATCCGAAAAGCTAAGGCTTAATTCCAGTTCGGGGTATTTCTGGCAGAACGGGATCAGTAGCGGCATGACATTTAATCGGCCATAGGTATTGGGCATTGCCAACCGCAAGCGACCGGATGGAATAGTGCGCTGCGCGGCTAATACTGATTCAGCTTCCGCCAGTTCTTCCATAATACGGATACAGGTCTGGTAGTAAGCGGTTCCGGCATCAGTCAGGCGCAGGCTGCGTGTGGTGCGCTCCAACAGGCGCGACCCCAGTCGTGCCTCAAGTCGGCTGACGCTTTTACTGATGGCTGAACCTGTGACATGCAAACGCTGGGCTGCGGCAGTAAAGCTGCCGCGCTCTACGCTGGCAACGAACGGGATAATGTCTTTTAAACGCTGATCGTGCATAGATTGATGAACTCAAGTTGGGAATGCTGTGAAAAAATGACACAGATAAGCCTTAAATTCTCTATTAAGCTAGTAAATACGCAAAATGAGGAGAATTGAAATGCAGAAACACGCTTTGATTGTCGGTATCAGTGGGGTTAATGGTCGTGCATTGGCAGAAAAATTATTGCATGAAGGCTGGCAGGTCAGCGGCCTTTCGCGGGGACGCGGTGCCGTTCCAGAAGGTTGCGCCAGCCTGACCGCTGATTTAACTGACGAAACTGCCGTTCGCGAAGCATTGAAAGATGTGAAGCCGGATGCCCTGTTTTTCAGCGTTTGGGCACGTCAGGACACTGAAAAAGAGAATATCCGCGTCAATGGTGCGATGGTGCGTAACGTGATCGAAGCGTTAGGCGATCGCCTAAAAGGCGCGCATGTTGCACTGATCACCGGACTAAAACACTATCTCGGCCCGTTCGAAGCCTACGGTAAAGGCGCGGTGCCGGTCACGCCATTCCGTGAAGAGCAGGGACGTCAGCCGGTTGATAACTTCTATTACGCGCAGGAAGATGAAGTGTTTGCGGGTGCGGAAAAATATGATTACCGCTGGAGCGTGCATCGTCCGCACACCATTGTAGGTTACGCATTGGGCAATGCGATGAACATGGGTCAGACGCTGGCCGTCTACGCCACGCTGTGCCGTGAGAAAGGTTGGCCATTCATCTTCCCGGGTTCGCCAGAACAGTGGAACGGTGTAGTCGATGTGACGGATGCAGGTTTGCTGGCAGAGCAGCTGCTTTGGGCCGCGACATCGCCTGAAGCGGCTAACGAAGATTTT
Source organism: Pantoea sp. MQR6 (assembly GCF_022761075.1). Lineage (NCBI taxonomy): Bacteria > Pseudomonadati > Pseudomonadota > Gammaproteobacteria > Enterobacterales > Erwiniaceae > Pantoea > Pantoea sp. MQR6. The sequence goes on along the minus strand of NZ_JAKYXB010000004.1, from coordinate 150,541 downwards.
AACTCGGTGAACGGTGATGTGTTCCGCTGGAACTGGATGTGGCCGCGTCTGGCTGCTTATTTTGGTGTTGAAGCGGCGGATTATCCGGCGCAGATCATGCCGCTGGAGAACCGTATGCAGGAAGCAGAAGCGGCATGGACAGAGATCGCTACCCGTTATCAGCTGCGTGAAACCGATATCAACAAACTGGTTTCGTGGTGGCACACCGATGCAGATCTAGGCCGACCAATGGAAGCGTTCACTGATATGAGCAAAAGCCGGAAAGCGGGCTTTACCGGTTATCGTAGCTCGCTGGATTCATTCACCGAGCTGTTCGATAAGCTGAAAGAAGAGAAAGTGATTCCGCAGTAATGACGTTATTCGCGGGCTGTCTGTTGGCAGCGTGCCTGACAAGCTGTCATGACGTTAATAGTCCTATAAGCAGTTGATATATAGCGCAATGGGTGACGCATTATGCGTTACCCGTTTTGCTTTATTCTGCGCTGAATACCGTGCGTTTACTCCTGATTTCATCCCCACGCTTTACGGCTAACGCCGATTTCCTCTCTTAAAAGATATTACCTCAGCTAATTATTCCGTCATCTTTTCAGCTCAACCTGCTAACTGCAAATTATAAAAGCTCAAGCGAGTAAAATGGCGTTATATCAATTTCGCAATAAGATATAAGAAATTCATTGGTTGATAAGTGACCGACATTATTGACTCTTTTAATAGCGAAGAGGATTATCCAAAACCTTGCTGTTTACTATCCATTTATTGGATGTTGAGTGTTTGATAATGCAATTTATCAATAATAAAAAACCTCACTATCAGTAGGTTATTCGCTGTTTTACTTAACGCGATCTGGCTTAACCAATGTCAGTTTAGAAAGGGATCCCATTCAATGACGCATACAACATCAGCAGGGCAAAGTGGCCTTGCCACGCTTGAAGCCCAGCTCCAGCAAGACCTGACATTCCTTGAACTGCCCGCCAAAGCGTGGGTGCCCGAGCGGACTTACCAAGGCAATGCGGTGCGTGATGTTGTGGTTATTGGGGCTGGCATGTGCGGGTTGGCAGCCACAGCAAAGCTGGTGCTGAGCGGCATTAACAATGTGGTTGCCTATGATGCCGCACCTGCGGGTCGCGAAGGCCCGTGGATCACTTTTGCGCGCATGGAAACGCTACGCTCACCCAAAAGCCTGCATGGCCCCGCGCTGGGTTTACCTCAACTCACGTTTCGCGCCTGGTTTACCGCGCAGTGGGGAGCGGAAGCCTGGCAAGCACTGGACAAAATTCCCAAAGATCAGTGGATGGATTATCTGATTTGGTATCGCAACGTGCTGGATCTGCCGGTACAGAACAACGTGCGCATGACCGCGATTGCCTTCGTGGACGATCTGATTGCGATAGATATTGAAGGCGCAGAAACCGGGCGTGTTTATACCCGTCGATTGGTTCTGGCGACAGGCCGCTCGGGTTTAGGCGGCTTTGCTGTGCCTGAATTCCTTCAAGGCATTGACCATCAGTTCTGGGCGCACTCAGCCGATGAGATCGATTTCGCTGCCTTGAAAGGTAAGCGTCTCGCCGTCATTGGCGCTGGCGCTTCTTCTATGGACAATGCGGCCACTGCACTTGAAGCGGGGGCAGGTTCTGTTGATATGCTGATCCGCCGAAAAGCGATGCCGCGTATCAATAAAATGACCGGCATTGGTAGCCAGGGCGTGGTGCACGGAATGCATCAATTGCCTGATGAGTGGAAATGGAAATTTGTCGACTACACCGCGACAACGCAAACGCCGCCGCCTCGCGCCTCGACGCTGCGCGTATCTCGCCATGCCAATGCCCGTTTCTTGCTGGATTGCGGCATTGTTGCGGTTCACCAAGATGAGAAAGGTCTGTTGATCGAAACCACACAAGGGGCGATGCATTACGACTTTCTCATTGCAGCTACGGGTTTCTCAAATGATTTCAGCGGACGTGCGGAGTTCGCTGCCCTTGCGCCGCACATTCGTACCTGGGCTGATGGTCGCTACACGCCAGATATGGGCGAGCCCCGTAGCAATATGCTGGAAGCGCCCGATCTCGGCCCGGCATTTGAGTTCCAGCAACGCGTTGCAGATTCCTGCCCCTTGCTGGCGCACGTCTACTGCTTTAACGATGCGGCGATGCTCACACACGGCAAGGTTTCAGGTGATATTCCCGCTGTGAGTGCCGGAGCCGAGCGGTTAGTGCGCGGCATCACCGCCTCATTGTTTGCCGAAGATGTCGAAACCCATTTCTCCAACCTGGTCGCTTACGACATCCCTGAACTTCAGGGCGACGAATGGACTGATTCAACCCTTTTAATTAAACAGGAGAATGCGTTGTGATCGACGCTATTGATAAGGCCGCTGGGCTTTCACTGGAAGACGCGCTTTTCCGTGCACGCCGATTCCGCCCAGAATTTGTAGCGGGCGCAGAGCAATGTCGGCTTTCAGTGCTTGAACCCGCAAATGATCACGGACTCGCGCCCGATCTGCGTATTGCGTTAGCGCATCGCATTGCTGCTCTTAATGAAGATCAGGCGTTGATCGCTGAATATGGCGCGCAGCTTACCGCGCTGTCACCGACAGAAACATTGCAGGCGCTGGCCGCAGGCACGCAAGAATTACCTGAGCCGTTGGCAACCGTTGCGCGCCATGTTGATTTGGTGACGGTGACGCCAGATCAGGCAGCAGCAGATGATATTGCGCGTCTCGAGCAGGCGGGCCTGAATAATGCCCAGATTGTCGCGCTCTCTGAACTGATTGCATTTGTGAATTTCCAGACACGCGTTGCGGCTGGCTTACGCCTGATGAGGTCAGCATGATCCCCTTAGTTAGCCTGAAACCGTTGACCTGGCATCCCTATATCGCGCCGGTTGAACTTGCCGAGGCCACGCCCGAGCAACTTAATGCGATGAAGGTGACGCCTTCTAACAAGAAGGTCTCAGAATATGTGCGCACGCTGGCACATGACCCGGACAGCTATGTGGCCCGCACCGAGTTATTTAACGCGATCATGTATGTCGAAGGCGGCCTGGCGCGCGCTGACCGTGAGCTGGGTGCGTTAGGCGCTTCCATCGTCAATGGTTGCAAATATTGCGCGGTTGTTCACGCCCGCCGTCATGCACAACTGACCAAAAGCGATGAAGTGGTCAGCGCGCTCTATTTCAATAAACCCGAAACGCTTAACGCACGCGATGCGGCTATTTACCGTTTTGCCCGTCGCCTTTCGGTGACACCGTCACAGGCAACGCCAGAAGATATTCACGCGCTGCGAGCAGAAGGCCTGGACGACAACGAAATACTCGACCTGATTCATGCTATTTCGATTTTCGGTTGGGCTAATCGCCTGATGCATGTGCTCGGTCATGCAGAGATCGAAAAGTGATCTTTCTTCCCGTCACCGTTCGAATCGCGAAGGCGCTGGCTACGCATCTGACCCCCTTCCTAAGGGTGAACACGCTGGCCGCCTCTCTGCCATTCGCATTATTTAGGCCAGGTAGGGCAAATTCAGTCGCGTTAAACAGAGTTTCTCACGCAAAAGGGCGTCAATAACCATGCTTGAACTCAATGACATTACACTGTCGTACGGCAGCAACCAGATACTCAAAGGCGTCAATCTTTCGGTAAAACGCGGTGATGTGGTATCAATCATCGGCCCAAGCGGAACCGGGAAAACCACGCTGCTGCGCTGTATCAATTATCTGGCGAAGCCAACGTCCGGCACCATCGCCTTGGATCAAATCCGCATGGATTATCAATCCACCAACAAAGCGGCAATCAACGCTATTCGCCTGCGAACGGCGATGGTGTTTCAGCAATTCAACGTCTTCAAGAACATGACGGTGATTCAAAACGTGATGGATCCGCTGGTCGTGGTGCAACGCAAGTCTAAAGAAGAGGCGCGCGACATTGCGATGCAGGAGCTGGAGCGCGTTGGGTTGTCTGCCAAACAAGATCACTATCCTTCTCAGCTCTCTGGCGGGCAGTTGCAGCGCACCGGTATTGCGCGTGCGCTGGCGGTTCGCCCCGATGTGATCCTGTTTGATGAGCCGACTTCCTCATTGGATCCTGAACTGGTCAGTGAAGTGCTTAAAGTGATCAAAGAAGTGACGTCTTCAGGCATCACGTCATTGCTGGTCACGCATGAAATGCAGTTCGCAAAAAGTATCTCAAACCGCATTGTCTTTATGGATCAGGGCGTGGTCGCTGCAGAAGGCAGCCCAGCCGAGATTTTCGACAACCCTGCGACACCGCGACTGGCTCAGTTCCTCAGTTCAGAACGCGTACTCTAAAAACTAAAAAGGAAAGACAGACATGCCTGCAATCAAAACCACATTACGTCGCCTCGCTATGCCGGGCATCGTTGCCCTGGCAATGACCACCGCTGGGTTTAGCTACGCAGATAGCGTGCGTACCATTAAAATTGCCACGGCGGCAGAATCTAAGCCGCTGTCATGGGGCGCTATCGGCGTTGAGCCACAAGGCTATGAGCCGGATGTACTTAAAGCGGTCAACGCTAAACTGCCGCAGTACAAATTTGTAATGGAGGGGGCCGCCGATCTGGCACAAGAAACCGGCCTTGTTACCGGCAAATATGACATGGTCTCCGGCGGTTATTACAAAGCGCCTGCGCGCAGCAAACAGTTCCTGATCCCAGATAGCCCAATCGGTGCCAGTCTGATGAAGATCTACAGCCGTAAAGACAGCAACATCAACGGGATGAAAGATCTGGCAGGCAAGAAAATCGTGCCGGTAACTGCAGGTGGCGGCGTCTATAAATTTGTTACTCAGTGGCAGAAAGAGAACCCAAGCGATGAAGTTACTATTAAAGCCTCAAGCGCCGGTATTCCTTATCCAGATCGCCTGAAAGAAGTGCAAAGCGGCAAATATGATGCCCTGATTCTGCCCTCTAACCTGGGTGAGCAGACGGTGATTGATAATCAGAAACTGGCGATCAAAGCGAGCGAACCGGTATCAATCAATAACACCTACGTGATGATTCATAAATCAGATGAAAACAAAGCGCTGAACGATGACGTTAACAAGGCGCTTAAAGAGCTGAAAGATGATGGCACGCTGGATAAGCTTTCACAGAAATGGTTTGGCGAAGACGTTGTTCGGTACATGAAGTAATCGATCCGCTTAACATCACAGAGTCGATGATGACAGGTAAACGCTGAATTTTTAATCAGGAGTGTTTCAAGTGGATCTCTCTTCCATGATTCCCGAGCTACTTTCGGCTTTGCCGCTGACGCTCGCCATTATGTTTGTCGCCTTACTCGTCGGCTTTGTGCTGGCGCTGGTGGCGACAACATTCCGGGTACGCAGGATTGCGGTAATTAGCCAGCTGGCCGATCTCTATGTCTCCTATGCCCGAAGTGTTCCCGTGGTGCTGCAACTGTTTGTGGCGTTTTACGGTTTACCGCTGGTGACAGGATTGTTTGGGATGGACGATTTCCTCTCGGCGACAACAGCCTCAATGGTGGGATTGAGTCTTTACCACGGCGGCTATTTGTCTGAGGTGATGCGTCCAGCATTTTTGGCGGTTGAGCGCGGTCAGCATGATGCCGCCGACAGCCTCGGCTATACCTTTCGCCAAAAGCTTACCCGTGTTATCGGACCGCAGGCGGTACACATTGCTTTACCGGGTTACGGCAACGCCATTATTTACCTGATCCACAATGTGGCGTTGGTGATGTATATCGGCGCGGCGGATGTGATGGCAACGGCGCATTTGATTATGGAACGCGACTACAACCAATATCAGTTTGGTACTTATCTGGTGTTGGCTGGTATCTACTCATTGCTGTGCTTGATCGCCTGGATCATTGTGCGTTTCTTCGAGCTTCGCCATGCGAAATACACCTCGAAAACCGCGTCAGCGAAGATCACATTCACCGCAAACGTCTAAAGGGGAAGCCATAATTATGTTCGATATTGACGTTTTGCTGCCGGACTTCCTCAGCATTATGGAGGCGGTGCCTGTCACGTTGGCGATGGCGGTGACGATTTTTCTCTTCTCAACGCTGGTTGGCGGCCTGTTTGCGTTCATTGAACACAAACGCATTGTGGTGTTGCGACAGTTGGTCATCACTTACAAGATCGCCTTTAAAGGCGTTCCGATGGTGGTGGTGATTTTCCTTGCGTACTACGGTTTGCCGCCCGCACTGCATTTTGTGGCGTCGATGTTTGGCGTTGATGTGAATGCGCATTCGTTGCCGAACTGGGTGATCATTATTGTCGCGCTGACAGCCTGTGTTGCAGCGTTTCAGGCTGAAGTGGTGAAGGGCGCATTGAACTCTTTTGACGCTGGTCAGGCTGATGCAGCTCACTCTTTAGGCTATACCCAAGCGCAATTGTTTCGACGCGTGCTATTTCCACAAATTATCGTCGCGGCTATTCCTGACCTGGCAAACGCATTCATGGTGATCATGAAGGCACTTTCGCTGGCATTCGCCATTGAGGTGATTGATATCTTTGCGCAGGCACAGTTGACTGCAGCATTAAATTTCTATTATCTCGAAGCCTTTGCGATTGCGGTGGTGTTCTACATGGTTATCGCTTACATCGTGACAAAAGCCGCCGATAAAATTGAAGCAGCGCTCAGGGTCAGAACCTGATGGGGTTAACCCCTGTTTAACGCAACGTTGTTACAGCCCGGCAGGTGTCGGGCTGTAACGCTTTCAGCGGTAAACTCACATTCTTTCGCCATCAAGCGGTAAGGGTCGTCGCAGGATTTCTACAAAAATGATGGTTTACCCTATGATTGCCGTGAATTCTTTTCGTCAGGACATGTTTTCTGAATGACAACGTTACATGATTTGGATTTGAAACAGCTGGAAGCCTTTGCCGCAGTGATTTCTACCGGCAGCGTCACGGCTGCGGCCAAAGCGTTAAACCGCTCTCAACCCGCTGTTACGCGCTTGATTAAAGAGCTGGAACAGTCGCTGGGATATCTGCTTTTTATCCGTAATGGACCGCGTATTCACCCCAGTGAAGAAGCGTTGCAACTGCATCAATATGTGCAAAAAGCGCTGCAATCACTGCAACAAATTCGGCTACGTGCGGAAGAAATTGGTCATCAACAGCATCGCCCGTTGAGTATTGCTGCGACACCTGCCTTGGCCGCCGGGCTGCTGCCCCAGGCGTTGGCAACATTGGATCTGCAAAACAAAGTGCAGATTATTAGCGAATCTGCCGAGCAAACGGCGCACGCGGTGATTACGGGCGAAGCGGATATCGGCCTTTGCAGCCTGCCGCTGGAACACCATGCGATGGATTTACACTGGATTGGGCAGTCGCGCTGTGTGGTTGCGCTACGCCATGATGATCCTTTAGCGAAAGAGCCGCAGCTTACGCTGACTTGCCTGGCAGGACGTCGTCTCATTGCACCCTTGAATCCGCTACGTTTGCGAGGCCGTTTCGAAAAGGCGCTGAAAAAACTCAAGGTTGCGCCTCATGAAATGATTGAAACCAATTCGTCGGCCAATATTCTTGCCTGCGTTCGCGCCGGGCTGGGCGTGGCGATTCTTGAACCGGTAACGGCATGGGGTATTCCGCTGGAAGGCGTCACGATTGTTCCGCTGGAAGAGGATATTCCCTATTTCTTTGGCGTTATCACGCAGCAAAATCGACAGCTACCGGTCGCAGCGCAAGCATTGATTGGTGCGCTGGAAGATGCCGCTGAAGCGCTGCTGCCCGCTTTTCAGCGTCTGACTGCGGCTGAACACCCTCGGGTCATGAGATGGCTCAATAGCGATGAATGATCAGGAAGAAATAAAAAAGGTCTGAGTTGGACTCAGACCTTTTTAGCAAATCAGGCTGTGCCGTCTGCCGTCAAAGGTGACGTTTAGACAGCATCGGCTTCATTCCTTCACTTAACGCATTTCGCACACAGATTGCGCTCAATGTGTTGGAAGAAATCATTGCCTTTATCATCGACCAGAATAAAGGCAGGGAAGTTTTCCACCTCAATTTTCCAAATCGCTTCCATTCCCAGTTCTGCGTATTCAACGCATTCCAGGCTTTTAATACTTTGCTGAGCCAACACCGCTGCCGGGCCACCAATACTGCCTAAGTAAAAGCCGCCGTGCTTATGACACGCATCCGTCACTTGTTGGCTGCGATTGCCTTTTGCCAGCATCACTTTGCTACCGCCATGCGCCTGAAGCAGGTCAACGTAGGAGTCCATGCGACCTGCGGTTGTTGGGCCAAGCGAACCTGAAGCATAGCCTTCTGGCGTTTTGGCTGGACCCGCGTAATAGACCGGATGATCCTTGATGTATTGCGGTAAACCTTCACCGTTATCGATACGCTCTTTCAACTTGGCATGAGCAATGTCACGCGCCACGATGATGGTGCCGGTCAGCGATACGCGGGTAGAAACCGGGTATTCAGAAAGCTGGGCCAGAATCTCATTCATCGGACGATTAAGGTCAACGTTAACCACATTGCCTTCGCCTTTCTGACGCAGTTCTGCGGGAATATATTGGCCGGGATTGTCTTCGAGTTTTTCAATCCAGATACCGTCGCGGTTAATCTTCGCTTTGATATTACGGTCGGCAGAGCAGGATACGCCCATGCCAATCGGGCAGGATGCGCCATGACGCGGTAAACGCACCACGCGAATATCGTGAGCAAAATATTTGCCGCCAAACTGTGCGCCTAAACCAAGACCTTGCGCCGCTTCCAGTAATTCCTGCTCAAGCTGCACGTCACGGAATGCCTGGCCGTGCTCATTACCTTCAGTGGGCAGAGAATCGTAGTAATGCGTTGAGGCCAGTTTCACGGTTTTGAGGGTACTTTCAGCGGAAGTGCCGCCAATCACAAACGCGATGTGATAAGGCGGGCAGGCTGCGGTGCCCAGCGAACGCATTTTTTCGACCAAATAATTTGTCAGCTTGCCCGGAGCAAGCAGCGCTTTGGTTTCTTGATAGAGATACGTTTTGTTGGCCGAACCGCCACCTTTTGCAATACAAAGGAATTTATACTCATCGCCATCCACGCTGTAGAGATCAATCTGCGCGGGCAGGTTGGTGCCGGTATTCACTTCTTTATACATATCCAGCGCAGCATTCTGTGAATAGCGCAGGTTGTCTTCAATAAATGTGTTGTAAACGCCCTGCGACAGCGCGGCTTCATCGCCACCGCCGGTCCAGACGCGTTGACCTTTTTTACCCATGATGATCGCGGTGCCGGTGTCCTGACAGGTGGGCAAAATACCTTTGGCGGCAATCTCAGCATTTTTCAAAAACTGCAGCGCCACATATTTATCGTTTTCGCTGGCTTCCGGGTCGTGCAGGATTGAGGCAACTTGCTGCTGATGCGCAGGACGCAACATAAAGGAGGCATCATGGAACGCGTGTTGGGCCAGCAGGGTAAGCGCCTGAGGATCGACTTTCAATACATCCTGACCATCAAATTCGGCAACTGAAACGTGATCGCTGCTCAGCAGATAATATTCAGTTTCTTCATGGGTAAGTGGAAAAGGGTTCTGATAATAGAAAGGCTTATTCGACATTTTATGCTCACTTAATGATCTGCAGCTTCGTTCTCCCTCTTGTCGGAGAAGAAACAACACCATTGGCAGAATGAAATCTTTTATTATCTTGCCAGCCGCCGAGGAGACGACGGGCTGGCAAGTGTTGGAATGGTATAATACAAGCCGTTGATCTACACGCTTTTGTATCGCGCTTTTAGAACATCCACACCATCCACGGATAACCAATCAGCATCATGGCGGCCAGGAAGATAGCACCGAAAATAGTGCCCAGGCGCCAGTAATCTTTGGTTGGCAGGTAGCCGCTACCGTAATAAATCGGGCTTGGGCCGGTGCCGTATGGGGTAATAATGCCCATCACACCCAACGACGTAACCATCATTAGACAGAAGACGGGCATGTTGATACCTGGAATTGAGGCCGCGATGGTCAACATGGCGGGTAACAACGCGGTGGTATGTGCAGTGGTGCTGGCGAACAGGTAGTGCAGTAAGAAGAAGGCGATCATGAGCATTACCGCCGCGACTTGTGGGTCGAAGCCGCTCAGCAAATGCCCACCTTCTTTACCCAGCCAGGCGATAAATCCAACGCGTGCTAAACCATCCGCTAACGCGACCAGCGTGGCAAACCAGGCAAAGGTGTTCCAGGCCGGTTTGTTACTGGTGATGTCGTTCCAGTTCAGGACGCCGGTCCACAGCATCAGTACTACCACCAGCAGCGCAGCCATAGCCGGTTCAATCCATGCTGTTGCGAAAATCCACATTAGCAGTGCGCAGACGACGAAGATCAGTAACAGAATTTCGTTGCGTGACAGACGACCCAGTTTTTCCAGTTCACTGCTGGCCCAGCGCGGTACTTCATCGTTGATTTTGACTTCTGGCGGATAGAACAAGTACGCCAGTAAAGGCATGGTTAAAATCAGCAAGATACCCAGCGGCAGGAAGGCCAGGAACCAGGTTCCCCAAGAGATTTCAAATCCAATAATGCTTTTTACCAGCGCCAGCGCCAGCAGGTTAGGGGCTAAGGCGGATAAGAACATAGAGCTGGTGATACATGCGGCAGTGATAGCAACCCACATCAGGTAAGAGCCAATTTTACGGGCGCTTGGGTCGTTGGGTTTAGAGCCGTAAAGCGGAGGAAGGTTAGCGATAATGGGATAAATAGTGCCGCCGCTGCGTGCGGTGTTAGACGGCGTAAACGGTGCGAGCAGCAGGTCAGCGAAGGTAATCGCATAACCCAATGTCAGGCTGCGACGTCCCAGATACTTCACTAAAATCAACGCCAGTCGACGACCAAACTGCGTTTTGTCATAACCCGCAGCGAACATAAAGGCACCGAAGATCAACCAGACGGTTGAGTTGCCGAATCCGCTGACCGCCCACTTAAAGGCTTGCGTTGCCGTTTTGAATGTCGGATCAGCCAGTTCTGCCGGACTAAACAGCAGCCATTGGCTAAACAGGGCGATGACCACCACACCGGTTAACCCAATGACCGCGCCGGGCAGCGGTTCAAAGATCAAACCGATAATGACGCCTACGAAAATAGCAAAGAAATGCCAGGCGTGAGGTTCAAGTCCCGCAGGGACCGGAACGAGGAGTAACAGAACAGCGACTAAGACAGGAAGAAACAACATGATATAGCGTTTTTTTTGCCCGGTTGCAGCAGGTGCTGCTTTTGGGGGTTCACTCATCGTTGATAGTGGTTTCATAGTTTTGGTCTACAAGTTGATAAGGATGCGGTTTACGCCACGATAGTTCGCTAACATTTACTTTAGTTTCTTTTCTGATTATTTAGCGGTTTAATCGCGACAGGTGAAGTATTTCATTTTTTATTTCCCAATTGCTGCGAAGCTCTTTATTGGGTGGATGAGAATATTTTGCGATTTATATAATTAATGATTTTGATCTAGATCAAGAAATAATTAATGACGTTTTCTTTTTTAACAGGCTTCATTCTTTATAACGTGAATTTTAGATGCATTAAATCTATTGCAGGCTGAGATTAGCCAGAGACTTTATTTTTGTATGGTCTTACTTATTTATAACTTATTGTTTTATAAGTATATATTTAAATTGTAAATGAAAGGTTGATTTTTGTCAACCTATGGTTAACAATTAAGTCAAATATTATTTTAGCAAAACAGCAATAATTAACTCCAAATAATTAAAAAGTTAAAAAACTAAATTTATCGATTATATAGCTAAAGAAATTGGTATATTTACAGCATGACATCGGACCACTTTATTCTTTGAGAAATAGCGTCCGCAAAAGAATTCAAGGTTTTTTAATTTTTGGAGTCGATCATAAATGAATACGCTCACCCCGATCCTCAATCCTCTTACGTTGCCAAACGGTGCCGTGCTTAAAAATCGTCTTGTCATGGCACCCATGACGACCTGCACCGGTTTTTATGATGGAACCGTCACCAGCGAATTAGTGGAGTATTATCGTTGCCGCGCAGGCAGCATTGGTACCGTGATCGTTGAATGCTGTTTTATTGACACCAAAGGCCCTGCGTTTCCCGGCGCTATCGGCATTGATAGCGACAACAAAATACCTGGATTAAAGCGCATTGCTGACGCGATCAAATCGGAAGGTTCACTCGCCATTTTGCAGATTTACCACGGCGGCCGCATGGTCGAACCCGAGCTGATCGGCGGCAAAAAGCCGGTAGCGCCAAGCGCCATCGCCGCACCGCGTGAAGGGGCGACGACGCCACAAGCGTTAACAGCAGAAGAAGTCGACGTGATGATCACCAAATTTGGTGATGCCGTTAACCGCGCCATCAAGGCCGGGTTTGATGGCGTAGAAATTCACGGCGCAAATACTTATCTCATCCAGCAGTTCTACTCGCCAAACTCCAACCAGCGTGATGACAAGTGGGGCGGCAGTCGCGACAATCGCGCCCGCTTTCCGCTGGAAGTACTCGACATTACTCACAAAATGGCAGACCGCTTCGCGCACAAAGGCTTCATCATTGGCTATCGATTCTCGCCAGAAGAGCTCGAAGTGCCCGGCATTCGTTTTGACGACACGATGTATTTGCTGGAAAAACTGGCGGCGCGCGGGCTGGATTATGTGCATTTCTCCGTCGGACAGCTGCTGCGACCTTCCATTGTTGATACCAGCGATCCTACACCATTGATCACCAAGTTCCGCGCCATGCGTTCTGAAACGCTGGCGAAAGTGCCGGTGATCGGTGTCGGCGGCGTGTTGAACAAAGCGGATGCGGAATCTGCGCTGGAACACGGTTTTGATTTGGTCGCGGTGGGTAAAGCCTGCATCGCCTATCCCAACTGGGCTGACCGCATTATCAATAATGAGCAGCTTGAACTTTACATCGACAGCACCCAGCGCGAGGCACTGAACATTCCTGAGCCGCTGTGGCGCTTCTCGCTGGTGGACGCGATGATTCGTGACGTCAGCGACAGCGGTCGCAAATACAAAGCGGGCGTTTATCAGGAAAAAGTTGAGGCGGAAGCGCTGAAGCTGAAAATCAACGTCACGCTGGATACCGACCGTATTACCGATATTTCGCTGGTGCCTGATGATTCGCTGGATGTTGATTTCACCACCACCTTTGAAAGCTTGCGTACCCGCATGTTGGTGGCAAACAGCCCACATGTGGATGCCATCACCGGGGCAACTACGCAAAGTGAAGCGTTGAAAAAAGCGGTTTCTCGCGCCATGGCCACCTCCAGCAAAGAGCACGTGATTGAGGAGGGCGGTAATCCTGCGGCACCACAAAACTATGATGTGGTGATTGTCGGCAGCGGGGGTGCAGGTCTGGCTGCGGCGATTCAGGCGTGTGATGAAGGCGCGCGCGTCGTCATTATTGAAAAAATGCCTACCATCGGGGGCAACACCATCAAAGCATCCGTTGGCATGAACGCAGCGGAAACCCGTTATCAGAAACTCAGGGGCATTGAAGACAGCAAAGAGCTGTTCTATGAAGAAACCCTTAAAGGCGGCAAATTCAAAAACAATCCGGTGTTGTTAAGAGAATTTGTTGAACTGGCCCCTGAAGCGATTGACTGGTTAGCTGATCACGGCATCGAACTGAACGATATCACCATCACAGGCGGTATGAGTATTGACCGTACGCACCGTCCTGCTGACCGCTCTGCGGTGGGTGGCTTCTTGATCAGCGGATTGGTTAAAAACATTAATAAACGTAACATTGAAGTGCTGTTAGAAACGTCAGTCGCTGAAATCCTGTATGAAAACGGCGCGGTTGCTGGGGTGAAGGTTGTTGATGAGTACAACGACAGCCGTATCCTGTATGCGAAAAGCGTGATTGTGGCGACGGGCGGATTCAGCGCAAACCGCGAAATGGTGGTTCAGTATCGTCCTGAGCTGGATGGCTTTGTTACAACGAACCATAAAGGCGCCACCGGCAGCGGTATCGCTATGTTGCAACGCATCGGGGCAGATACCGTGGACATGGGCGAAATCCAAATACACCCTACCGTTGAGCAGACCACGTCTTATCTGATTTCTGAGTCCATTCGTGGCGGCGGGGCCATCTTAGTCAGTCAGGCGGGGCAACGCTTCTTCAATGAGATGGAAACGCGCGACAAAGTCTCTGCAGAGATCATCGCGTTACCGGAAAAAAGTGCCTGGATTATCTTTGATGAACAGGTTCGTCAAAACAATAAAGCCGCTGACGAATACATTGCCAAAGGATTCGTGAACAGCGCGCCAACTGTGCAAGAGCTGGCGGTGAAGCTGAATATGGATCAAAACGCCTTAAAAGCGACGCTGGATCGCTACAATCAGTTTGTGATTAAGCAGAAAGATGAAGACTTCAACCGTACTACTGCGCTGCGCCATCCGCTGAATGAAGGCCCGTTCTATGCGATTCGCATCGCGCCAGGTGTGCATCACACGATGGGCGGCGTGACGATCAATCCTGATACCGCCGTGCTGGACAGCCAAAAACAGGTGATCAACGGTGCCTGGGCTGCGGGTGAAGTGGTCGGTGGTATCCACGGTGCTAACCGCATTGGCGGTAACGCGGTGGCAGATATTATCATTTTCGGTATTCTGGCGGGACGTAACGCTGCGGCTTTCGCCCGACGTTAAACGTTAGCTGTGCCCATGACAATATGGGCACAGCGCTTTTCAACGCTTAAGCAGAGGCGATCATGTCAACAAGCGACGCAGTCTATGCTTACTCCGCTGTATTAATGGGCTCGCCCATTCAGCTCAAACTCTTCGATCATAATGAAGCCCTGGCCAGAGATGTTTTCCGTTTAATCAAGCATCAGGAAAATCTGCTTACGGTAAACCGCACGCCCTCGGAAGTGATGAATATCAATCTGGCTGCAGGTCAGCATCCGGTTCAGGTTAACCCGCGTGTTTTCGAGCTGATTCGCTGTGCCAAAGCAGTCAGCTTGCTACCCGGCAGCATTTTTAACTTCACCATCGGCCCGGTCGTAAAATGTTGGAAGATTGGTTTTCAGGGCAACAGTGTACCGCCAGAAAGCGAACTGTCGGCTTGTCTGACGCGCTGTGAGCCGCATGACGTGATAATGGATGAATCAACGCATTCCGTATTTTTAGCGAAAGAGGGAATGGAGATTGATCTTGGCGCGATTGCAAAAGGCTATATCGCCGATTGCGTGCAGGGCTTTCTG
Source organism: Pantoea sp. MQR6 (assembly GCF_022761075.1). Classification (NCBI taxonomy): domain Bacteria; kingdom Pseudomonadati; phylum Pseudomonadota; class Gammaproteobacteria; order Enterobacterales; family Erwiniaceae; genus Pantoea; species Pantoea sp. MQR6. Next base: position 135,396 of record NZ_JAKYXB010000004.1, on the reverse strand, counting down.
CGCCAGCAAGGCGTTACGCGCGGATTGATTAATCTGGGCGGCAACGTACAAACCCTGGGCGAGCCGGCTGATCAACAAGGTTGGGCGATTGGCCTCAAAAAACCTTTTGCCGCAACCGATGCGTTGATTGGTGTGATCACAGTAGTGAATAAATCAGTGGTGACGTCAGGCGTGTATGAGCGTTATTTCCAGGTTAATGACCAAATTTATCATCACATTCTGGATGCTAAAACGGGCTATCCGCTGAACAATGAATTACTGAGCGTGACCATAATCTCTGATCGTTCAATTGATGGCGATATCTATACCACGCTGTTGTATGGCATGGGTGTCGAAAAGGGCATCGCGTATCTTGCCGAACACGCTGACATAGAAGCCATTTTCGTCACCCGTGATCAGCGCGTTATCTGCTCATCACAACGCCACTTCAATTTTGAGCTGCTGGATCATCAATATCAGTTGAGCTGTTTTATTGACAATAATGCTTGAGTAAAGAGTGATATTCCGCTTGCAGACGATAGCGATAAACCGGCCTGCCGGTGGCACCGTAATGAATAGTGGTAAACAGAATATTTATTTCAGCAAGCCAGATCAGATATTTACGGCAAGATACGCGCGAGATATTGACTTCCGTTGCCAGCTCATCGGTGGAAAATTCCGTTCCGGGATGCGCATCAATCCACTGACATAACGTGCGAAGCGTTTGCGGGGTAAGCCCTTTGGGCAAGCGCTTTTGTTCGTTGGTGGCGGGAGGATTACCATGAATCAGCTGATCCAGCTCTGCTTGCTGATAATAGTGTTGGTTGTCCATCTGCACACGTTTTTGCCGCCAGTTGGTTAACGCTTCTTCAAAGCGCGAAAACTGAAACGGTTTTATCAGATAATCCACCACGCCATAGTTCAGCGATGTTTTAATGGTCGCTGCATCGGCCGCTGAAGAGATAATAATGACATCAACCGGGCGCTGAGAGCTGCGCAATTCTGGCAGCAGATCCAGACCGTTTTCCTGCTGCATATAAATATCCAGCAGGATGAGATCCACGGGTGGATCGGTTTGCATTAATCGATCTTTCGCTTGTTGTAAGGTCGACGCGGTTCCACAGCAAGTAAACCCTGCAACCTGGCCGATATAGCAGCGATTCAGCTCTGCGACCATCGCATCATCGTCAACCACTAACACATTGATCATGAAACTTTATTTCCTTTATCCCACGGGAGTTGTACAAAAAATTGGGTATACACGCCCGGTTCTGATTCGACGCTGATATTCCCGCCAAGGCTCTCTGTTTGCTGTTTAACCAGAAACAGGCCCACGCCACGATCATCGCCTTTTGAGGAGAACCCTTTCTCGAAAATAGCGGTTTCAATCTCAGCCGGGATGCCCGGCCCATCGTCACTCACTTCACACGACAACCAACCACGCTGGTAATGCAACAGCAGGTGTATCTCACCTTCCTGTTGTTGATCCAACGCTTCGAGCGCATTCTCGATCAAATTCCCGATAACAGTAATCAATACCGCTACCTGCTGTTCACTGCCGCTGTCAGGCAGATAACTGGCATCGCTGAGCATCAAACGATGTCCCTGATCCGAGGCCCGATTTATTTTACTTAACAGAAAGCCAGCAATGACCGGTGATTTGATGCGTTGTAGCAGCGAACCAATCTCCGTTTGATAATTATTCGCGGTTTTTAAAATGTACGCTTCCATCTGCGCATAATTTTTCATATGCAGCAGGCCAAGAATAACATGCAGCTTATTCATAAATTCGTGGGAGCGTTCCCGCAGCGCATCGACATAGTTTACCATGCCGTCCAGACGCTGCATCAGCTGGCTGATTTCGGTCTTGTCACGGAAGGTACACACCGCGCCAATAATGCGGTCACGGCTACGAACCGGCACGGTATTGCTGATCATGATCCGACCCCGCACGTTCAACTCTTCATCGTGCCAGGCTTTGCCGCCATGCAGCGCGTCTCGCAAATGATTCAGCATCAGGGAGTTTTCGGGCACGCGATCGCCGCTAAGCGGGGCTTCAATGGCTGTTTCACGTAGCAATTGCTGCGCGGCCTGATTGATCAACGTAACGCGCGCCTGTTCATCAACGGCAATCACGCCTTCTTTGATCGAATCGAGGATCGCCTGACGCTGCTCAAACAAGCTGGAAATCTCATGAGGCTCCAGACCCAGCAAAATACCTTTCAGTCGCCTGACAAGAATGAGCACGCCAAGTAATCCCACCGAAGCGCCAAGCAAAATGGTCCAGAAGATATTCCAACGACTTTTAGAGATCTGCGCCGACACATCGCTAAGCGATATACCGATCGCCACCACGCCAATTTGCTGATGCTGCGCGTTAAAGACGGGCGTAAAAACGCGTAATGCCTCCACCAGCGTGCCGTGATTGACCGAGATATTTTCATGACCGCCCAAGGCGGGTAGCAAATCAGCGCCCTTAAAACGCTGATTAATTAAGGCTGTGTTGGGGTGCGAATGGCGAATGCCGTTCATGTCAGTCACCACCACAAACAATAAATCGTTGCGCTTTTGTACGGCTTTGGCGATAGGTTGAATCATGCTCTGGTCAGCAGATAGTGTTAACCCTCGCTGGATTTGCGGATCGTCAGCTAAGGTGCGCGCAACGGCCAGCGCTTTATCTTTGACGTGGGAGCGGGTGAAATTATCTATCTGAATAAAATAGAGCAGATGAACGCTAAGCAGCACCGTAAAGATCACTGCCACCATCATTAGCGTGGTCAGGGTGCTAAGTTTCATTGGACGTTTACGTCCCGGTTTACGCGGCAAAGAGGGGTTCATGGCAATGCTTCAAAGTAAAAGGGTGAGTTCATTTTAACGTTGTGAAACATACGCGATGAACCTTCATCAGTATAGGCTTGCGTTGCAGCTTAACAGGGATAAGACTCGTCTTAACCAAAGAAAGTGACGCATTACAGCGTACATTATTTTGTAACTAAATAAATAAGTGGCATTGTTTTTTAATTAATTAACTAAAAACAAATCAACTAATAAGTAACAATATTTTAAACTTCGCGGACTTTTTTTAACCACAACCGTTAAATTGCAGACCGTAATGATTAAATCAACAAAAGTACTTCCTTCGCTTTCCCTTTTGGCTTTATTAGTGACATCTGCCACGCAAGCTGCAACCACACCAGAAAAAACCGATGTCCTGTTAATTGGCGGCGGCATCATGAGTGCATCATTAGGCACCTGGCTTGAAGAGCTGCAACCAGACTGGAAACAGGTAATGGTTGAGAAACTCGACGGTGTTGCGCTGGAATCGTCTAATGGCTGGAACAATGCAGGTACCGGCCACTCAGCGAACATGGAACTGAACTACACGCCAGAGCGTGCAGACGGTTCAATCGACGTCAGCAAAGCGCTGGAAATCAACGAAGCGTTTATGATTTCTCGTCAATTCTGGACTGCGCAGGTGAAAAGCGGTGTGTTGAATAATCCACACTCTTTCATCAACTCAACGCCACACATGAGTTTTGTTTGGGGTGATAACGTTGAATTCCTGAGCAAACGCTATGAAGCACTGCAGAAAACTGTGCTGTTCCAGGGCATGAAATTCTCTACTGACCATAAGCAGATCGCGCAATGGTCTCCGCTGATTATGGAAGGCCGCGATCCGCAACAAAAAGTGGCCGCAACCTGGACGCCAGTAGGTACCGACGTCAACTACGGTGAAATCACCCGTCAGCTGATCGGTAGCCTGAAGAAGAATGAAAACTTCAAGTTGGAAACCTCTTCTGAAGTTACCGACTTCAAACGCAACGGCGACAACTCCTGGCATGTCACCATCAAAGATGGCAAGAGCGGTGAAGAGCGTGAGGTTGATGCGAAATATGTCTTCATCGGCGCAGGTGGCGGTGCACTGAAGCTGCTGCAAAAAACCGGTATTCCTGAAGCGGATAACTACGCGGGCTTCCCGGTCGGTGGTTCATTCCTGGTAACAGAAAACCCAGTATTGGCTAACCGCCACAACCAAAAAGTGTATGGCCAGGCTTCTGTAGGTGCGCCACCGATGTCTGTTCCGCATCTGGACTCACGTTTTCTGGATGGCAAAAAGGTTGTGCTGTTTGGGCCGTTTGCGACCTTCTCAACCAAGTTCCTGAAAAATGGTTCGCTGTTTGATCTATTAAGCACGACCACCACCAAAAACGTCGTGCCAATGACGCACGTGGGTCTGGATAACTTTGACCTGGTCAAATATCTGGTTGGTCAGGTAATGCTGAGCGAAGAAGATCGTTTCGAGGCGCTGAAAGAGTACTATCCAAACGCTAAGAAAGAAGACTGGAAACTGATCCAGGCGGGTCAACGCGTACAGATCATCAAGAAAGATGCAGACAAAGGCGGCGTGCTGAAATTGGGCACCGAAATTGTGACCGATCAGCAGAAAACCGTTGCGGCACTGTTGGGTGCATCACCGGGTGCTTCAACTGCAGCACCGATCGCCCTGAGCGTGGTTCAGAAACTGTTCCCAGAACAGTTTAAAACGCCAGAGTGGCAGGAAAAAGTGCACAAGTTTGTGCCGAGCTACGGCAAAAAGCTGAACGACGATGCGGCACTGGCGCAAAGCGTTTGGGATGACACCGCAGCAACGCTGCAACTGACCAAACCGCCGGTGATTAACATGACGGGCAAAACCGCGGACGCGCCAGCTGCCCCAGCCACTGAGCATAAAGCGGCAGACGCGCAACACGACATGGCGCTGTAATCTCGCGTAAACATTAATGATGCGGATACGCGGATGATAAATCATTGCTGATGCCGCGAATTAAAAAGTAAAAGGGCTGGTTTTAAACCAGCCCTTTTTGTCTTTATCCCGCAATTACTCTTGGTTGCCGCGCCAGTTCGACCAAGGATCCTCAGCCGATTCATCCGGTGCATCCTCTTTTACATCATCCACTTCATCCAGCGAAGCGAGATAAAGCGCTTCAACCTCTGCGCGCGCCCAAGGTGTTCGGCGTAAAAACTTCAGGCTGGACTTCACGCTGGGATCGCTTTTGAAGCAGTTGATGTTGATGCGTTTGCTCAGCTCAACCCAACCATAATGCGCAACCAGGCTATTCACCTGCATTTCTAGCGTAACGCCGTGCAAGGGATCTTTTGAAGTGTGAGAAGTCATGGTGTATCCAGCGATGTCAGAAAATTTTGCACACCCTAACGGTCAGCGTGCGGATGTGCAAGATTTGCGATTAAAAGCGTGAGGAGAAGTCTTAAAAATCGGGTGAGGAACCCTGTTTTGGATAGGTAAAATTAGCGACATAAACTTTGATGCTGCGTTGCAGCACCACGGTAAATCCCGCCTGTAACCTTCCGTAGAGGTAAGCAACGGCTTTGGCATTAGTAATAGTGAAATGCTGCACGCTCGATTTTTCATCGATTAGGGTACAGCGGTAATCGACCTCAAAAGTGGTGTGATCAACCGGCAAAGAAAAGGTGTTGGCACTGTTGGTGCATTTTTCATTCGCGCTATACGAAATCATAATATTTGACTGCGCATGACCGGGAAAAGCGATGCTAATCATCACGGGTTGTTCATCAGGGGTTTGCGTCATGCCGGTACGCACACCGTTGCTTTCATACCAGACATTATATTGCGTGGCAGAGGCGCTGGTGGAAAGCATCAGCAAGCTAAAGAGAAAGCCAGGAAGAGTCGGTTTGTTCATAACAACGGTTCAGCAAAGAGGATGGCGCATTTGATAGCAGGTTTAAATCAATGTCAATTGGCCGGACAGGCACAATATGGCTGGCTAAACGCTGTAAACCGCACGCGTCACGGGTTGCCCCAAAACGTCTTGCAGCCAACCCACGGGGCTAGAGTGAAATAAAACCCTGTCATTCGCTGGCAGGCATTCATCGTTGGGTTGTGGTATTGGTAAGGCACTGATGAATTGTCGAAAGGGATCGCTTCACCATGAGTTCTCATCTTCAACCTGCTGATATTATCGCATCACAAAAGCGCGCATTAATTGCCGGTTCGGTCGGTAACTTTATTGAATGGTATGAATTTGCGGTTTATGGCTTCCTGGCCACAATTATTGCGCAAAACTTCTTTCGCCTGGCGGGAGAAGCGGAACTAACCGGCATTATTCTTACCTATGCCTCTTTTGCGATTGCCTTTTTCTTCCGACCGCTTGGTGCCATTGTTTTTGGCCGCATCGGCGATCGAATAGGGCGAAAACCAACCTTAATCGTGGTGCTGATCATGATGACGCTGGCCACGGCGGCTATTGGTCTCATTCCCACCTATGCCAGCATCGGTATCGCTGCGCCGTTGATCATTACCGGTTTGCGTATCCTGCAAGGTTTGTTTGCGGGTGGAGAATATGGCGGCGCAGTTTCATTGATGACAGAATTTGCGCCACGCGGTAAACGCGGTCTGTTTAGTGCGTGGCAATCATTTACCGTTGCGCTAGGTTTGCTGGCGGGTGCGGGCATTGTCGCCTTGCTTTCCGTGCTGTTAAGCCCTGAGCAGATGCTAAGTTGGGGTTGGCGCATTCCTTTCTTTATTGCTTTACCTCTGGGTGCGGTGGCGTTATGGCTGCGCGTCAATATGGAAGAGACGCCTACTTTTATTAAGCAAAAAACAGAGCCTGTTTTGACGCAGAAAAAAGCCAATCTTGGCGATACGCTAAAAACGATTATGATCGGGATTTGCCGCGTTATGGTTTGGTCAGCAGCGGGTTATACCTATTTAGTGATCATGCCTACCTATTTGCAATCGTCCTTACATACCGGATTCAATACAGCATTGTTGATCGCGGTAATATCTAATTTGGGTTTTGCTGCCACTATTATTCCCGCTGGCATGCTGAGCGATAAAATAGGCCGGCGATCGGTGATGGTATTCGCTGCGGTGTTATTACTGCTGTTGGCCTTGCCGTTGTTACACGTATTGCAGGATCAATCCTCCACGCTGTTGATCAAAAGCGTGGTGGTTTTTATTGCGGGTGCCATTGTTGGTCTGCTCGCGGGGCCGGGACCGGCTATGTTAGCGGAGATGTTTCCCACGCGTGTACGCTACACCGGCCTTGGGTTGGCTTATTCGCTCTCAAATGCGGTGTTCTCTGGCTGCGCGGGACTGATCATCACCGGGTTGATTAAACAAACCGGTAATCTGGATATTCCTGCCTGGTATGTGATGGCAACTGCGCTGGTCAGCATTACGGCATTGATGACGCTACGTAAAGATGACCATCTGCGTGATCTGGATGATGAAATATAGGACGCGCGTTTAACGCACTTACACAGCAATAAAAAAGCCGATAACAAAACGTTATCGGCTTTTTATTTATCTCTTCGTTAACGCAAATTACGCGGTTTGCAGCTGCTCAGCCGTCTTCTCTACTAATGCCAACAGCAGCTGAATGTCCTCTAAGGTCACTGTCGGGTTCAGTAACGTCATTTTCAGGCAGGTTACGCCATCAAATTCAGTTACGCCGACATTCGCGCGGCCAGAGTCCAGCAGCGCATCACCAATGCGTTGGTTCAGCAAGGCAATGGCAGCGTCGTCAGCCGTTGCCAGTGAAGCGGGACGATAACGGAACAGCACGCTGGCTAACTGCGGTTGCATCACCAGTTCCAGTGAAGCTTGCTCAGCAACGTAATGCGCAACCTGCTTCGCCAGCGTAACGCCGTGATCGATGATCTCGGCGTACTGCTTTTGTCCCAACGCTTCCAGGCCCATCCACAGTTTCAACGCATCAAAACGGCGGGTGGTCTGCAAAGATTTGGATACCAAATTAGGTACGCCTTGTGCTTCATCAAACTCAGAGTTGAGATAAGCCGCCTGATAGCGCATCAACTCATAGTGGCGCGCCTCTTTCAGCAAGAAAGCACCGCAGCTGATGGTTTGGAAGAACTGCTTGTGGAAGTCCAGCGTAATGGAATCCACCAGCTCAATGCCGTCCAGATAATCGCGGTATTTTTCAGACAGCAACAACGCGCCGCCCCATGCTGCATCAACATGTACCCAGATATTGTGTTCAGCAGCCAGCGCAGCAATGTCTCGCAGCGGATCAATCGCGCCAGCATCAGTGGTGCCTGCGGTGGCAACGATAGCCAAAATCTGCTCGCCGTTGGCATTCGCCTGCGCCACTTTTTCGCGAAGATCGTTGAGATCCATGCGCGCAAAGCGATCGGTCTTCACCAGCGTGACGGATTGATAACCCAGACCCAGCAGCGCCATGTTTTTCTGCACCGAAAAGTGTGCGTTCTCAGAACAGAACACTTTGATCTTACGCAGATTACCAACCAACCCATCCTGCTGAATGGAGTGACCCTGACGCGCAAAGAACGCATCACGCGCCAGCATCAAACCCATCAGGTTACTTTGCGTACCGCCGCTGGTGAACACGCCTGCATCGCCAGGCTGATAACCAACCTGAGTACGCATCCATTCAATCAGCTTCATCTCAATGATGGTAGCGGAAGGGCTTTGATCCCAGGAATCCATGCTCTGATTCGTGGCGTTGATCATCACCTCAGCGGCTTGGCTCACCACCAGACTTGGGCAATGTAAATGCGCCACGCACTGCGGATGGTGCACTAACAAGCTGTCTTTCAGGAAGTATTCAATCGCACGCTCAATGGCGGCCTGGTTGCCCAGGCCTTGCGGATTGAAATCCAGCGTAATGCGGTCGCGCAGTTCTGCAACAGATTTTCCCTGATACATTTCAGGCTGTTGCAGCCACTTAACCACGGCCTGGCTGCTCTGCTCAATCGCTTGCTGGTACGCTTCGGTACTCTGCGCTGAGGCAGCCAGAATGGGATTTAACCGGGACATCGAATTCACTCCACTCAAACCGGTTTGACGCCAGCGGAAAGCAGGGCGTTTTCAAACTTATCGATAAAGATTTCCAGCTCTGCATTGGTGATCAGCAGCGATGGCAGCAGACGAAGCACGCTACCGTGACGGCCGCCGCGCTCAAGGATCAGGCCATTTTCAAAACATTTCTTCTGCACCAGCGCGGAAAGTTCGCCATCAGCCGGGAAGCAACCCATGTGATCTTTCGCTTCGTTTGGCTTGACCATTTCAATACCGATCATCAAGCCCAAACCGCGCACGTTACCCAGCACTGGATAGCGTTTCTGCAGGTCCGCCAGTTTGCCTTTCAGCCATTCGCCTTGCTCAGCGACTTTGCTGGCAACGTTGTTATCTTTCAGGTAGCGCAGCGTGGTCAGGCCGGTAGCCATGGCCAACTGGTTGCCACGGAAAGTACCGGTATGATGGCCAGGCTCCCACGCATCGAACTGTTTTTTGATGCCCAGAACCGCTAATGGCAAACCGCCACCCACCGCTTTTGACATCACGATGATGTCTGGCTCAATACCTGCGTGTTCAAAGGCGAACAGTTTACCGGTACGCGCAAAGCCCGCTTGTACTTCGTCAATGATCAACAGGATGCCGTGCTCCTGAGTCACTTTACGAATACGTTGCAACCACTCTGCAGGTGCTGGGTTCACACCGCCTTCGCCCTGAACCGCTTCCAGAATGACGGCAGCCGGTTTACGAACGCCGCTTTCCACGTCGTTGATCAGGTTTTCGAAGTAGTAGGTCAAGGCTTTCACGCCTGCTTCACCGCCAATGCCCAACGGACAACGGTAAAGGTGCGGGTAAGGCATAAACTGCACTTCAGGCATCATGCCGTTAATGGCTTCTTTCGGTGACAAGTTACCGGTCACGGAAAGTGCGCCGTGCGTCATACCGTGATAACCGCCAGAGAAGCTGATCACACCCGTACGGCCAGTGTGTTTTTTCGCTAACTTCAGCGCTGCTTCAACCGCATCGGCACCCGATGGACCGGTGAACTGCAGGCAATACTCTTTACCTTGGCCTGGCAACAGCGAGAGCAGATAAGCTGAAAACTCATCTTTTAACGGTGTTGTTAAATCGAGGGTATGTAACGGCAAGCCGCTGGTAATGACATTTTGGATGCTTTGCAATACATCAGGATGATTGTGACCCAGCGCCAGTGTTCCTGCGCCGGCCAGACAATCGAGGTATTGCTTATTTTCAACGTCAGTAATCCATACGCCTTGTGCTTTGGCGATGGCTAAGGGCAATTTGCGAGGGTAACTTCTGACGTTTGATTCAAATTCAGCCTGTCTGGCCAAATAAGTCTCATTATTACGGTTTAATGAATGCGCATCTACACTGTCAATACGGACTTTATCCGTCATCATATCTCTCCTACAACCAAGACGTCAGGTTAGGTCTCAGTTGAATAATTGAATAAAAAGTGAACCGTTCATTAAAAAAGCGCGGCCAATATAGGACTTTTTGTTGTGGGACTCAATAATTAATTTTGCGGGCGCAGTTTTATGAGTTTTTATTATGAATCAATATGTTGCTGAGTATTTGACCGTAAAAAATGTCAAATTTATGTTATGTACTTATTAATAAAGCACGAAAAGCGCGCCTTAAATTCGAAGGCTCCATTTCTTTTTGATTCATAACAACGCGTTAGCGGATTTTGTTAATACCAATATGTTAATGGAATTTTTAGTTATAAGCGGTTTTTTACAGCGTTAGGTTTACTGTGTTGAATAAAGAGAAGGCGGAGAACGGAAAAGAGGGTTCGAAAAAAGAGTAAAACTTCATTACAAAGGCGGCCTGAGAAGCGAGTTACAGAGGTTGGTTCGGTTTTTTAACCGTAAAACCCACGGCGAGACTGGTTAAGAAGTGAGCGCATTGAAAAGTGCAGGCGCTGACGTTAAATCTTGAGGTGCTTTGAATACAGCCCCGTAAAAAACGCGGTTTTGGGGCATGCATAAAGCCTGTTTGTGCCTGCTGCGTTACCATTCATACGCATCCATACACAGGCTATCCCCATTTTCTGTGGATAACTTTTTTCGGCCCATAGCATAAGTGATCGCTATTTTGGAACCGATTGATTTGAGCCCGCGTATCTCGTTAGCGCTTTTTGCCCAAAATATCACCCATGCGCTCAATGGTTTGCTGGTCGTAACCTTGCCTGCTTAGCGGCTCAACGACATCACGTTGCATGTTCGGCAGATAACCCACCAGAAGTTCACCTGTGCCTTGCAAGCGAATATTGGCTAAAGCAGCGGGCAGGAGCAGCGTCTCCGCGCGTCCTAAGGTGTAACTTTCGCCTGCGGCCTCAATATGAAGAGGATCACCGAGGTTGGAAAAAATGCGCGTCCCGTTAAATGCATATTCATAAGCTGTGGCAATTTTCCACCGCTCAAGTGCGAAGTAGGGGCCAGCACAGCACATCAGACGGGAGATGTTTGCTGTTTCTTCAATGATTAAACCGGGCTGCGGTTCAGTTGTCAGCGTCGGGCGAAGTTCTGCCATTAGCGCATCAATATTTTTTTCTCGCTCTGGCCGAGAAATTTCGCTGCCATCTTCCATTCGCCACGGCATGGCGTGCTGCTGAATATTGGAGGTTTGTTCTATTTCATAGATCAGCGTATCGGGTCCGAATGAATGCAGCATGCCGCCGGGTATGTAAAAGGTATCGCCGGTTTTGACCGGTTTACGCACCATTACCTCATCGTACTTTTCAGCCAGTAAGGCGGAGCGAACCTCTTCAGGCGTAAGATTGGGTTTAATGCCAGCCAGACATGACGCATTCGGAGCTGCCCATAAAATATGCCAGGCTTCGGTTTTACCATTGGGCTGCTGCTCAAGCTGCTGCGCGGCGGTGTCGTTAGCGTGGAGGTGCACCGGCAACCTATGTGACGCATCTATAAATTTGGTTAGCAGGGGGAAATGAGGCCCAACCCAGCCGGGTGCGACCATTTCATCGGGATAGCGCTGCGTCAGCTCGCGTAAGGTCAGTCCGGCGTACTCGCCGTTGGTTACAATAGCGTTCATGCCATCAACATCGCTGACTTCCCAGGTTTCAGCGATTCGTTTATCGGGCAAGCCTGTTTTACCCAAGCGGGTTTGAATCAGATCACCGCCAAAAACGTGATAAGCCAGCGGTAAAGAGAGTGACAAAGGATAGGCTTTCATGGTTCAGCTCCTTCTGTAAGCGCCTGCTTACTGCCTTAAGCAGGCGCTGAACGTGTGGCATTAGATCACCGCGACGCCACCGGTTACAGCAATCGTTGCACCTGAAATATAGCTTGCCTCATCGCTTGCTAGCATGACGTAACTGGAAGCCAGTTCTGCGGGCTGACCAGGCCGTTTTAAGGGAACTTCACTGCCAAAATCTTTAACTTTCTCAGTCGGCATGGTGGTTGGGATCAGCGGCGTCCAGATGGGGCCGGGCGCCACAGCATTCGAACGGATTCCTTTTTCAGCCAAAAGCGCGGCCAGGCTGCCCGAAAAATTAACAATGGCGGCTTTGGTGGCTGAATAGGCAATTAACAGTGGTTTGGGCTGATCGGCGTTAATAGAAGCTGTGTTGATGATCGAGCCGCCCGGCGGCATGTGCGGCACCGCAGCTTTGGTAATACGGAACATGGCGTAAATATTGGTTTTCATGGTGCGATCAAATTCTTCATCGCTAATCTCATCCAGTGACTGGCGCGTCATCTGAAAGGCGGCATTGTTCACTAAAATGTTGATCTCACCAAAGGCTTCAACCGCTTTATCGACAATGCTCTTACAGATTTCGGCTTCGGTAATATCACCCGGCACCAATACCGCTTTTTGCCCCGCTTGTTCGACCAAACGGGCGGTTTCCTGCGCGTCTTCATGTTCATCGAGATAGGAAATCAGCACATCTGCGCCTTCTCGTGCATAAGCAAGGGCAACCGCACGGCCAATACCGGAATCACCACCGGTAATAATTGCCTTTTTGCCAGCCAGGCGACCAGAACCTTTGTAACTGTTTTCACCGTGATCGGGCAGCGGCTGCATCTCGGCGGTGTTACCCGGCCAGCTCAGCTGTTGCTCTGGAAAGGGAGGCTGTGGACGATTTTTCGTTGACATAAGGTCTCCTTTTACAGGGGTTAAATTGTTTTTCGTGGCAGCACAAGCAAATCAGCGCTGTTCAAATAAAGCGAATTGTTTATCGCACACGTATATTGATTGATTAACAGACAAGCTGTTGCGTAACAGGCGATGAAGTTAAAGCGTAGTGTAAGAAATAAGGTGCTGCTTCGATTCGGCATTTATTTGGTCAGGAAATGAACATGGTTTAAATAAGCGAGGCGAGAGAGTCAAAACAAGAATGGAAATTTTTAAGGGAAGCGTGAAGAGAAAGGAAATGTTTTTTCACTATGCTCAAAATAGTTGAGTCATAAGCGGAAAACCTTGTCAGCGCATCCGATATCCTGACAAGGGCAATGAACATTATTTTAATTCAGGCCAGGCCACCGCTGAAATGCCGGTTAATTTTGGTGGAGCAAAGAGTGAACCCTGGAAATAACAGACGCCTGCCGCTTCCAGCCACATCCACTCTTCGGGCTTTTCAACGCCTGACGCAATCACTGATATTTCCAGTGCAGAACAACATTTTAAAATTGCCTGGACGATAGCCTGTTTAGGTCCACTTTTGTGTACATCACAGATGATGTCACGATCAATTTTGATTTTGTCCGGCTGAATGCGTGCGAGCAATAACAGCCCGGCAGATCCCGCACCAAAATCATCAATTGCCAGGCTGATGCCCGCCGCTTTCAGTTGCTTGATAGCAGAGTCAAATTCTTCGGCGCGTGAAATGACTTCGTTTTCGGTCACTTCAACCACAATTTGCTCTGGGACTAAGCCATTTGCTGCAATTTCATTTAGCAAGAAATCAACGGCGTTGGGCACCATAACCAACGACATCGGCAGCAAATTAATAGAAAGCGTCAGTCCTTGAACGTCTAGCCTATTAGCCAGCGCAAAAGCGAGTTTTTTAGATTCGAGATCTAACCGATAAAACGCTTCCTGGGAATGTTGAGCAAAAAATTCACGCGGAGAACCGCCAGTGGCGTTTCGCATTAAGGCTTCAAGCGAGACGATACGCTGTGAAAGCGGATCGATAATAGGCTGGAAGGCAAAGCTGTAATTTTCAGCAATGGAAAGCGGTATCTCTCTTTCTATTGCGGGTTGATCATCAACGATAAACTCCCAGGCACTCGCCGGTGGGATCTCGAAGTAGTTTTCTTTTTCTCGAGATTCGACAAAAGTGCGCAAGAATTGCAGCGCACGATCTTCATAAGTGAGTTGATATTTTGAGGTGCCTTTATCTAAAACCGCCTGAAGCACGGTCGCTTTGTCATGCTCTCTCAAGTCAAAGAGTTCCATGCCGACATTACCGAAGCGACGGAAGGGTGCGTAATCACGCAGCAATTCAACCAGATTATGATGACGAGGATCTTCGCAGATGCGATCGTAAATTTTATTTATTGCTGCATCTGGGCCTTCCAATACTTGAAAGAAGTGGGTGCCGTTAAAGAGCAAAATGCCGGTGACACCAAACGACTCGTTAACTTTATTGGCTTTAACGGCTAACGCTTCGAGAGATTTAATGGCAACGTCATCACTGAGATGACTGCGATAGATGATTGTTGACAGCATGCTCTGTTCCAGAATCTGTGTTCTTTAGTCGCCTACATTAACAGAAGCCTCATCCGTTTTGTCTATAAATGTCCTTAAAAAAGAGCTAACGCCTGCGATTAGACGTGAAAAACCTCATGGGAAAGAATAACCAAGCTTATTCGCAGAATAATAGGCTGAGGGTTGTTTAAAAATTATTCGTTGCATGGCTCGCTTCTGTGTGAATCATTGTCTGGTGCATAAAAAATGGCCGCGAGCATCTCTGCTGCGGCCATTCATCACGAGCTAAGGCTCACCCGTAATACAACATTACCAGCCTTTGATAGCATCGCCTTTATAGACTTCTTCTGCTTTCTTTAACACTTCTGGAGATTGCAACGCGGCTTTCAATTTCTGAATTTTGTCACTCTCTTTATTGTCTTCACGTGACACCAGCGCATTCACATAAGGTGAATCTGGGCCTTCCATAAATAATCCATCGCGAGTGGCGGACAAGCCTGCCTGCGCCGAAAAGTTGGTATTAATAATCGACAAGGAAACGTTTGGATCGTCAAGCGTGCGGGTCAACTGCGGTGTATCCACTTCAACCAACTTCAGGTTTTTTGGATTTTCAATAATATCCAGTGAAGTTGGCAAATAACCCACACCGTCTTTGAGTTTAATTAAACCCTGCGCCTGTAATAGCAGCAGACTGCGGCCCAGCGTGGTGGCCTCATTGGAAATGGTAATGGTCGCACCGTTTGTCAGTTCACTGATGTTTTTGATTTTGTGCGAGTAAGCTGCAATCGGGAACACAAAGGTTTTACCCACGACAGCAAACTTATAACCACGCTCTTTAGATTGATCTTCTAAATAAGGCAGACTCTGGAAGGCGTTCGCATCAACATCTTTGTTATTCAGCGCTTCGTTGGGCAGCACATAGTCGTTAAACGAAGTCACCTCGACATCCAGCTGGTATTTATCTTTGGCAACTTTTTGTACTTCTTCCCAGATTGCCTGATCGGGCCCCGTATTAATCGCCACTTTAACTTTATTATCTTTATCCGGCGAGCAACCAGACAGCAGCACAACGGAACAGGCGAGCAACGCTGATATCAGACCTTTCATGTTTAACAACTTCCTTCAGTTTGGGTAATCGCTGAATAGTAATATAAGTGTTCACACCTGCACACATTGCTTCGGATATAACTTATAACCAACGTGCCACTTAAGATTAAAAAATAGCCGGTAGCGAAACGGGAGACTTAAAAATTAATAAAATGGCTGACTAACGTGCCATCGGTAAAACAATGCAGCATAAAAGAGGAAGAGTCGGTAACGGGAGGAACTTTTTCGGAGCCAAACCATACTGGATTTGCCGGGCAAACCGAGCCACAAATATAAGCAGGTATACCTGAAAAAATGCCGGCGACAGGACGATGAACATGTCCTGATGATAGGGCGACAGGTTTTCGAGGATGAGTGCGTAAACAGGCCTCAAGCTTTGCTGCATCGCGGCACATGATCTGATCCAGCGTTGGAATACCACTGGGGAAAATATGATGGTGCATAAACACTATTGATGTCGCAGGACCTTCGGCTGATAAGCTTTTTTCTAACCATGGGAGATGCTCGGTTAAGCCACCTGCAGCGGAGTCGGAAAGGGTGGTATCAAGCCCGATGAGGCGTACCGCATCAAAATCCGCGGCAAAATGCAGGGGTTCGACATCATCGTGCCAATAGGGTGATTTAATAACAGCGCGCATGAGCGCAGGGTGATCAGAATTACCGGGCAAGATGAGTATGGCGTAATTTTTATTTTTAAGCAGGGCTGAAATTTGCTCATAACCCTCCGTCCAGTCGTCATCAATTAAATCACCGGTGATAACCAAGACCTTTACATCAATACAATCCAACCACATCAGAATACGCTCCAATCGTGACAAGTTGTCGTTGTTGGGCGCTGCATGAATATCGGAGATCTGGACAATTATCATCGGTGTCCTGGCCTAAATAAGCGCTATGGTTTAGCGGAATGATGATGCTGAGTCGGGTGAAAAATAGCTTAACACGTCAATCGCTTCGACATATTAATGCCTGTTATTGAAAATCCCAGTTTCTCATAAAGATGTTTGGCCGCTGCATTGGTCGGCGCAACACGTAAACCGATCTCCGCGATACCTTCCAGCGCTAATTGGTGGCTCAGATTTTCTAATGCAGCACGGCCATAGCCTTTTCCGCGCCCTTCAGGGTAGATGAAGAAATCACAAATCCAGGCGGATTGACCCTTCATTGCCAGCCATAAGTAACCTACTGGCGGGTCGTCGCTTGCTGATAACGCCAGGCACCAAAGCCGGTTCATTGCGGTCTCTACGCCTTTAGGCAGTGAAAAATCAATGGATTCGGTTGCACGCTGTAAGGCTTCCTCGGGTGAATAGTTCCGGCTGGCGGCGAGGTCATTGGCATATTCATCAATAAACAGTAACTGGTAAACCGCAAACTCATCCGCTGTCATGGGGCGTAATAACATGTGTGTCTCACTGTAGTAGGTACTGAAGCGGGGCAAACAGGCTTGTTGATGCCACGCTGAGGTTGGCGCTAAACTCCAGCAAGACGGCATGAATGATTGGCTAATAACGCGTAGAGATACACACCGCTAACCTTCCAACTGCCGTGCATTTTCCTGAAGGCGTTGAAAGGTAGCATAGCGAAGTTGGTGGCGCTCGCGATAATGCGTTTCTGGTATGTATTCACTGGCGACGTGTGTAAAACGTGACATGCCTTCACTGACTGATGAAACCATGCCGCCCGCAAAAGCCGCGAGAATAGCAGCACCCAGTAGCACTGGTTCACTGGCTTTAGTGGCAATCACTTTGTGTCCGGTGGCATCTGCGAGCAGTTGTCGAATGAAGGGATGCTGGCCTGCGCCACCGCTGATGACAATATTTTCGATGGTTGCCCCGGCTTGATCCTGAACATCAATGATCTGTCGCAACCCGTAACCAATGCCGCAAATGCCCGCAATGTAGAGTGACAACAGGTTGTCCAGATCGTTTTCCATCCCTAAACCCGCAATCAATGCACGCGCGTGAGGATCGGCGAAGGGTGCGCGGTTGCCAAGGAATTCAGGAACAACGTGAATGCCTTGGGTATGTTCTACCGCTGCCGAGGCGTTCTCGTACTTTTCCAGCGCTAAGTCGGCCAGGAAAACCGGTAACGAAACAGCACGCTGATTCGCCCTATTTGCTGCTTCGCGAGCTGCCGGATGAAACGCTAACAATTGTTCAATTGCTGCTCCAGCGGCACTCTGCCCGCCTTCGTTTAACCACTTTCCTGGCACCATTGCAGAAAAATAAGGTCCCCAAACGCCAGGAATAAATACCGGCGCTTCGGTGGTGGTCATGGTGCAGGATGAAGTACCAAATACGTAGGCAAGATTATGGCTGGCGCTGCCTTTGGCGCCTGCCGTACCGATACCGCCGGCATGGGCATCAATCATCCCGGCAGCGACAGGCGTGCCGACCGGTAATCCCATTTCATCCGCCGCTTCTTGTGTCAGCCCTTTACCACAACAAGTGCCCGGTTCGACAATCTGCTGACCAATGCGGGAAAACTGCTCATCGGCCAGCTCTTCAAGCCCGATCTGGCGAAAATAGTCTGCATCCCAGCGCTTTTCGTGGGCGATATAGGTCCATTTACAGGTCACGGTGCAGGTGGAACGCGCCAGATCGCCGCTGCTGCGCCAGGTGAGAAAGTCGGCCAGATCGAAAAATTGCCAGGTTTTGTCATAGGTTTCGCGGCGATGCTCTTTCAACCAAAGAAGCTTTGGCGTCTCCATTTCTGGCGAGATTTTACCCCCGACATAGCGCAATACCGGATGTTGCAGCGTATTGATACGCTCCGCTTGAGCGGTGGCCCGATGATCCATCCAGACAATGACATTGCGATCGTCATTGTTGCTGTCGCTGGTTGCCAGCGGTTTAGCGGCGGCATCCAACACCACCAGCGAGCAGGTGGCGTCAAAACCGATACCGGCAACCCGCTGAGGATCAATGGCCGCGCGCTGGATCGCCTCTTTCACTGCGGCACAAACAGCCTGCCAAATCTCGCGACTCGACTGCTCAACGATATGTCCGGGCGCGCGAAAAAGGGTAATCTCGCGTTTTGCGGTTGCCAACATTTCGCCGGAGTGGTCAAACACGCCAGCACGCGCGCTGGTGGTGCCGACATCGACTCCAATCATGACGCGATTATCCGCTGCGCTATCCTGTAATTTGCTGCCCATACGCTCTCCTTTTCCTGAATCACAGGGTTAAAGATCAACGCTGTTTGGCAGGATAACCAAGTCGCGTACTGTGACATTACGTGGTCGAGTCACCATAAAGAGTACCGCATCTGCCACCTCTTTCGGCTGCATCAGGCTGCCGTTCGCCAGTGCATCTTCTAACTTTTCTTTTGGCCAGTTATCGATTAGCGCGGTGACAACCGGGCCCGGCAAAACGGCGCCAACGCGGATGCCATGTTTCGCTACCTGCCGACGCGTGGTGTGAACAAAAGCCTGCACGGCAAATTTCGACGCCGTATAAATCGGTTCCCAGATCACGGGTACAACGCCGGCAATCGAGCTGGTAAAGAGAATATCACCCGATTTTTGCGCAATCATGTGCGGCAGTACTGCATGAACGGTACGGAAGGCCGCGTTGATATTCAGGTTCAACATGCGGTCCCATTCATCGGGGTTGCCTTCCTCAATCGGGCCCCCCACATAGGCTCCGGCATTGGCGTAAAAAATATCCAGGCCGCCAGCCGCATCCAAAATGCCCTGCAACATGCCTGATATTTCTTGCGGCTTAAGCAGATCAATTACCAACGGAAACGCGTTTTCACCCAGTTCATTTGTCAGCTGTTCTAGCCGCTCACGCGCCCTGTCAATCAGTACCACTTTCGCGCCAGCGGCTAAAAAAGTTCGGGCACATTCCAGACCGATTCCTGAAGCCGCCCCGGTGATGGCGACAACTTTATTTTCAAGTGAATTAAGCATGGTTATTTCTCCTGTAGGAATGCGTTATTTAAGCGCGACCGTGATTAACACGAGAGCGCCGGGCGAGAGAATCGACAATGACAGCAATGGCCAGCACGCCGCCGGTGATCATGTAGCGCAGTGATGAGGGCAGATTAAGCAGTGTCAGGCCGTTGGAGATGGACTGAATAACGATAATGCCCAGCAGCGCGGAATAGGCATTTCCCCGCCCACCAAACAGGCTGGTGCCACCAATGACAGCGGCAGCAATTGCATTAAGGTTGACGTCGCCTGTGCCCGCTTGCTGACTGGCGGAAGCTAATCGGGAGGCTGCAAGGATCCCGCCCAGCGTCGCCAGGGTTGAACAGAGCATAAATGCGCTGATGTAGATGGCACGCACATTGATTCCTGAACGACGAGCGGCCTCACGATTGCCGCCAACGGCAAACATCGAGCGTCCCCATTTGGTTCGTTTCAGCGCATAGTTAAGCAGCACGGTGAAGACCACAAACAGGCCAAAAATCCACGGGACGCCGCGACCGAGGTTAAGGTAGAAAACCGCAAATTCGAAAACCAATGTTAACAGGATGGCGCGAATGAACAGCGCACCCATGGGTTCAGATGAGAGATCAACCTTCTCACGACGGTTACGGGTTCTCAGGCCCTGAATCACCATGGCTACGCCAGGCAGCACTGCCACCAGATAGGCGAACCAGTCAGGCATTACCATCACCTGGCCAAAACGTACCAGCGGGGAGATATAGGGCAGGTTGATACTGCCTGAGGGGCCAAGGATGTAGAGTTGCATCCCCAGCAAGGCCAGTAGACCGGCAAGCGTCGCGACAAAACTCGGCATACCAAGGCGGTTATAAAGTTGCGCATAGATCATCCCAACCACTGCACCCATCACCAGCGCTACGGCAATCGCACCGGCTATCGGCCAGCCAAGATTAACCCACAATACCCCGATGATGGCGGAAGAGAGCCCGCTCATCGATCCAACAGAAAGATCGATTTCTCCCAGCATCAGTACGCAGACAATACCCAGCGAAATAAAACCAATGGTTGCGCAGTCGAACAGCAAGTTGACCAGGTTGTTGGGAGCCAGGTAAACCGGATTAAGAATGCTGAACACGGTAGAGATTAAAATCAGGCCGAGCACCACCGGCAACATGCCCAAATCACCGGTTTTTATTCGATCAACGAAGGAGTGGAAAACACCGGACAGGCTTTCATCGTGATGCACGCGTTCATCGCTACGATCGAGAGCGGCGCGCCTTTTTTTGATAATGGTGTTCATGGATTTACAGATCTCCAGGCTGGCTTTGATGCGATCTTCTCTCGACCCGGCGTGACACGGCATTTTCCGTGGCACCGGTGATGGCCGCGACCAATTCCTGGTTTGACGCATCGGGAGTGAAAATGCCGGTATTACGACCCAGACGAAGCACAACGATTCTGTCTGCAACTGCCCGCACATCTTCCATGTTGTGGCTGATAATAATGACGCCTAGCCCGCGGGCCCGCACGCGTTCTATCAGGTTCAGCACTTCAGCCGTCTGGGCTACGCCAAGTGCCGCGGTGGGTTCATCAAGCATGACGATTTTCGGGTTTAACAGCAGCGATCGGGCAATGGCGACCGTTTGACGTTGACCGCCTGATAATGACGCCACAGGTTGGCGCACTGAAGGGATCCGAGCCGCCAACTCGTTTAACAGTGTCCAGGCGCGTACTTCCATCGAGACTTCGTCTAACTGCCAGGCGGAAATCTCATGGCCTAAAAACAGATTGGCAACCACATCAAGGTTTTCACACAGTGCCAGATCCTGAAACACGGTGGCGATACCGTATTCCAACGCTTTGCCGGGACTGTCGAGATTCACCGGCTTGCCTTCAAATTCCACCGTACCGGAAGTGGGCTGGTGCACACCCGCAAGGATTTTCACCAGCGTCGATTTCCCCGCGCCGTTATCACCCACCAGCGCCACCACTTCGCCTGCGAAGATCGCCAGATCGATATCTGTCAGTGCAGAAACCGCGCCAAAGTTTTTCGAGACTTTACTGAGCTTCAGTATTGGCTGCCCCTTATCGGGCAGAGTGTCATTTTCATTCAACATGGCGTGACCCTGATTCGATGAAAAAGAGGTCCGTAAGCGTCCGCTACGGACGACTTGCTGACTTACTGAATACCCAGCTTTTTGCAGTCTGCGGCATATTCACCGGTACAGACTTGCGCTGGCGTTTGGATCTTCTTGTCGAAGATTTCGGCTTTGATGTTTTTGGCCGTAATCACTGCGGGCACGAAGAGTTGCGAAGGTGTGTTGTACAAGGTGGTGCCCGCTTTGGGTGTTTTGCCTTGAATCAAGGCCACCGCGACGTTAGCCGCTGCGGCCGCTACCACTTCTGAGGGTTTGGAAATGGTGTTGTATTGATCGCCTGCGATGATCAGTTGCAGCGCGGCAATAGTGGCATCATTGCCGGTGACGGGCGGGATCGGCGTGACGCCAGCGGCTTTGAATGCGGCTATCGCACCGCCGCCTGTACCATCATTAGCCGCAACCACACCTTTGATTTGATCGCTGAAACGAGTGACCTGGCCGGAAGCCCACTCCTGTGCTTTCGGCGGTGCCCATTCAGGCGTATCAAACTCAGCCAGCGTTTTGTAGCCAGACTCTTTCAGCCCGCGATGCACACCGTCCCGAATCAATCCTGCAGCGGCATCCGTGGGTGAACCGTTGATCTGCAGAACGCCTGCACCGGCTTTGACCCCCGATGCTTTTAGGTGATCGACCAGTGATTTAGAAATGGCGTAACCAATGCCTTCGTTGTCGAAAGAAATATAGAAATCAGCCGCTTTGCCCGGGATGGGACGATCGTAAGCGACAACTTTAACGTCCTGCGAATGGGCGATTTCTAAAAGACCTGCCGCCGCCGAGGAATCCACAGGATCCAGTACAATGACTTTCGCACCTTGCGCAATCACCGAGTTGAATTGCTGTTGCTGCAAAGAGGCGCTGGCGTTGGCGTTTTGATAAATCACTTTGCACTCGGCGCAGAGTTTCGCCATTTCCGCTTTGAATCCGGGGTAATCATGCTGTTCATAACGTGTAGATGCCTGATCGGGCATCAGAAAAGCCACTGTCGCCGACTCCGCTGCCTGGGCAGCACCAGCAACACAAACCAACGCGGCAGCCGAAGCCACCAGAATATTGCGATAACGCATTTCTCTTCTCCTCGATTAGACGGGAAAGCATTTCAGTGCGTGTCGGCATGACATTCGCGACTGAAAAACGCGAAGGAGAAAGCGGCTACGGGACATCAGGGGTCTGTTAACTGCGACAGGCTTCTCCCGCTATGACTTTTTCCATAACGTTTATTTGCCATTTAAATCACATTTAATTCACATCGACATTACATTTGCTCAATCGATGGAGCATGATTGTCACTATTGAAAATTAGTGTCAAGCTAACTAAAAAACAGAGATTGGGATTTGTGATTCAACGCAAACAAGTCAAGAAAACGACGATCTACGACCTGGCTGAACTGACCGGCGCATCTGCCAGCGCGGTCAGTTCTGTGCTCAACGGCAGCTGGAAGAAACGCCGTATCAGCGCAAAGCTGGCGGAAAAAATTACCCGCATTGCCGAAGAGCAGGGCTATGCACTAAACAAACCCGCCAGCCTGTTACGCAGTAAAAAGTCGAAAATTATCGGCATGATTGTGCCTAAATACGACAACCGCTATTTCGGATCGATTGTTGAGCGCTTTGAGTCCATGGCGCGCGAACGCGGGCTTTTTCCCATCATCACTTGCACCCAACGAGAACCTGCGCTGGAAGTCGAAGCCGCAAGCGCCATGCTCTCTTATCAGGTGGATTGGATGATCTCGACCGGCGCAACCGATCCCGACAAAATCACCGATATTTGTGCCCAGGCTGGCGTGCCAACGCTTAATCTGGATCTTCCCGGCAGACACGCGCCCTCAGTGATTTCAGATAACTATGGCGGCGCAAAAGAGCTGACGCATCGTATTTTTAAAAGCTGTGAGAGGCGTCTCGGTTCGGCGCAGTCGCTGGTGTTTGTGGGGGGGCGGCGGACCGATCACAACACCCTTGAACGTTTGCGCGGATTTACGGATGCCCACAAAGAACGGGGTTTAGAGGTGGCTGAATCGAGACTTCTGGCCTGCGGCTATGCGCCAGAAAAATCAGAACAGGCACTTAAAGAGTATGTCGGGCAGGGCGAACGTCCTATTGCAGGCTTGTTTGTTAACTCCACTATTTCGCTGGAAGGGGTAATGCGATGGATGCTGATGTCAGGCTATACCGGTGAAAAACAGCTGGCGATGGGCTGCTTTGACTGGGATCCTTTCGTCGCCCTATTAGGGTATGACATCGAAATGGTGCGGCAAGATGTACCGGCCATGTTAGACGCGATATTCAAGATTATTGATGCCGGTGCCACGGATAAGCAGCTTATTGAAATTCCGCCCCTCTTTACCCGCTGAAGTCGCCAGAAGCCCGGTTTATGTTTACGCCGGGTTTGCAGCACAATCCTGCATTCATCAAGCCTCCACACTCATTATCACGATTCGGACAGTTCTACGTGGTCAGAGGTCACACGAGTTGCTAAGTTTAGGTGTTAAACTTTTTACCCTTTTTCATCCTTAACCAGGAAAAGATAATGTCTACAAACGCACTTCTTACTGGCGTTATTGGAGAAGCCGTTTTGGAACTCATTGAAAGAAAAGAGCTGGTTGCTTCTGACAGCATCTTGAAGATGATCGAAAAAAAACGGAGTTTCTCGCAAAACCGCGCTCAACAACAGATTCTTGATTACGCCATCGAGTGGATAAAAAAGGGGGTGTAAAACTCTCCCGTTTTTATCGCTTCACGCGCTGCAAGTTTAGCCGCAGCTTTGTGCGCTGACTTGCTGCTTTATTATTGTCAGCACTTCCTCCGATATCCTTGTTTTTGAATGAGCTTATTACTTAGCTCAACACGTTGCGATTTTGCTGAGTCAGCAATGAAACTTCAGTTGATGCGTCAAATGTAATAATATAACATTACATTTCATGTTGCTCACTGAGGATTACGTTTTGGCACATAGCTTGGGTAAACTTGTATTGGCTCTGGGTACGCTTGTTTTAAGCAGTCAGGTTTTCGCTCATGCGCATCATTCACACGGTAAACCGTTGACTGAAGCTGAGCAAAAAGCGTCTGAAGGGATTTTTAGTAACGAAAGCGTGAAAGAGAGAAGCCTGACAGACTGGGATGGCATTTGGCAGTCTGTTTATCCTTTATTGCAGAGTGGCGAGCTGGATCCTGTCTTCAGAAAAAAAGCGGAAAAAGATACACGTAAAACATTTGAAGAGATAAAAGAGTATTACCGTAAAGGATACGCGACAGATATTGATACCATTGGTATTGAAAACGGCGTAATAGAGTTTCATCAAGGCGATAAGGTCAGTTCATGCAAATATGACAGTGCCGGTTACAAAATCCTCACTTATGCATCGGGCAATAAAGGCGTTCGCTATTTATTTGAGTGTAAAGAGCCCAACAGTAAAGCGCCTAAGTATGTGCAGTTCAGCGATCACACCATCGCTCCACGCAAGTCCGCGCACTACCATATTTTCATTGGCAACAGATCTCAAGAGGCCCTGCTGAAAGAGATGGAAAGTTGGCCTACTTACTATCCTTACCAGTTAATGAATAAACAGGTTGTTGATGAAATGCTTCACCACTGATGTGGTAAAGGTGAATATTTTATCGCGTTATTAACGTACACAGTCTTTCACGCCGCCTTTCAATTATAAAAGGCGGCGTGATTCATAGCGCTGACGCGTCGCCTGTTATTTGGCTCTTTTTGGCTGCGGATCTTGATCGCGTTCAGCTTCAAACACCAGCGCATTACTTTTGCTGTTGAGCTTTTTCAGTACCGGTTGTAATTCCCGTAGTACCTGATCCAGGCGCTGCATATCGCCGACTAACTTGTCATAGGCAGGGGAACCTTGTTGTAATCCTTTCATGCTACGTCCCAATTCACGCAGCGTTTGCTGCATCTCTTCAGGCAAGGTTTTCATGGCCGGGCTAGCAGTGAACTGATTGACATGCTTCAGTGATGTTTGCAGCTCGCGCAGTGTGCGCTGGCTCTCTTTCAAGGTACCTGTTGCCTCAGCCAGCACCGGGTTGAGTTGCAAGCCGTTAATTTTATCTAACGTGGCAACCAGTTTTTGTTGAATCTGATTCAGCCCGCTATTGGTGGTGGGAATGATCTCATATCCGGCAACTTCAACAGGGCCTTTATAAGGCGTCGCATTTTCATAGAAGTCTAAATCGATATAAAGCGCGCCGGAGATCAAATTCCCTGTTTTTAGCGTGGCACGCAGGCCGCGTTTTTTGCCCTCATGAAGTCGTTGTTCAAGATTGAAATTCTTGCCCATACCTTTGATAAAACGATCCGGTTCGATGCTGATCAGCACCGGAACCTGATAATTGGTGTGAAGATCTTGCGTCACGCCCGGCAAAAAGAAGGGTACCTGAGCCACGGTACCAAGGCGAATGCCGCGAAACTCCACCGGTGCGCCCGCTTGCAGACCGCGCACTGAATCGGTAAAGAACATCAGGAAATCGATGTGTTCGGTATAAAGGGAGTCCTGAATGCTGCGCTGATCGTCAAACAGATGGAATTCCGCTTTATTCTCTGCCGCTGCACCGGGTTGCCAGCCCTCCGGCACGTCAAAGCTTACGCCACCGCTGAGCAGGGTGGTCAGCGATCCCATTTCTACGCGCATCCCAGAAGCAGACATTTCTACGGCCACACCGCTGTCTTTCCAAAAGCGGGCGTTAGTTGTCACCAGCGCGTCATAAGGTGAATAGATAAATAACTGATAATTCATAAGGCGCTTATCGGTATCAAAGGCACTGGTTTCAACTGCGCCTACGCGATAGCCGCGAAATAACACCGGATCGCCTGGATTGAGCTGTCCCGCTTTTTTGCTGTCGAGGGTGATATGAATGCCTTTGGCGTTAGCGGGTGCCAGCGGAGGGGAATCTAATAAGGTGTATTGCGTTGGCTGTGCGCCGCTGGAACCCGGCTGTAATTCAATATAGGCGCCGGATAATAACGTCCCGAGACCTGTCACGCCGCCGCGTCCCACTTGCGGTTTTACCACCCAAAATACGCTATTGCCGTGCAACAATCTTTCCATACCGGTTTGCAGACGCGCTTTGATTTCAACGTGATGAAGATCCTCACTCAATACTGCGCTTTCAACCAAACCGATGTTGATGCTGCGACTCTTGATCGTGGTTTTTCCCTCTTCTATTCCTTCAGCATTCGCTGTGATCAGCGTGACTTCCGGCCCTTGACGGCTGTAGTGATAATATAAAATCCATCCGCCAATCAATAAGGTCACGCCGGGGATAATCCAGACCGGTGACCAGCGTTTTATTTTATCAATTTTGGCAATGCCATCACTATTTGCCTTCAAGACACGCCTCCTTAAGGCTGCTTTTTTAGAGACATGATTACAGCGATAAATAAATATTCCGCAAAGATGACTAAATGAAACGCAAATAAATTAATGAGTTGCAATAGTTGAATTTACTTTAGATGAGGTGCGGCTTTCTTCTGCATCTATTTTAACTCTGTCATTATAGTTAATCTCTGCCGGAAGCCAGACGATTGCTGATAACAGGTTTATGATAAATATCAAAATTGGGCTGAAAAATTAAAAGATAAGCCGGTCAATAAACGTAAATTTTCCTTATGTCTCCTCATGTCATTTTTAACCATAAAAACGCATTTGCATGAATGAACGTTATGCTTAATTAAGAGGTTTGTCTCGTTTAATCGGTACAGGGTTTAATTTTATTCACATGAAGTTAAAGAGTCGGGCGTAGCTTCATTGCTTAACTGAAAATAATTTAATTTGTCGGGGCTGTATTGAGTGGGCATTTCTCGATAGGCGTATTTTGTAAATAAATAACGGCTACATTTAAGTAACTAAGTATTTTATTCGAGGCGGGTATGTTTCTTAACTACTTTGCGCTAGGCGTTCTGGTGGTTGTTTTTCTGATCATCTTTTATGGAATTATCATTCTTCATGATATTCCCTACCTGATTGCTAAATCGCGTAATCATCCCCATGCCGATGCTATTCACGTTGCGGGCTGGGTTAGCTTGTTTACCTTGCATGTCATTTGGCCCTTTTTGTGGATTTGGGCCACTCTTTATCGGGCGGATCGTGGCTGGGGAATGCAAAAACAAGAGGCGTCACTGGAACAACTGCAGCAGCGGGTGGCGGAACTGGAGCACAAATTAAGCGGTATCAAGGCGCGTCCGCGGGAG
The DNA here is from genome assembly GCF_022761075.1 of Pantoea sp. MQR6. NCBI lineage: Bacteria > Pseudomonadati > Pseudomonadota > Gammaproteobacteria > Enterobacterales > Erwiniaceae > Pantoea > Pantoea sp. MQR6. The sequence goes on along the minus strand of NZ_JAKYXB010000004.1, from coordinate 107,548 downwards.
TAACCCTATGGATTTACTCATTATCCTCACCTATGTTGCTTTCGCCTGGGCTGTCTTCAAAATATTCAAAATCCCGGTAAATAAATGGACAATACCCACTGCCGCATTAGGGGGTGTTTTTCTGGTTAGCGCACTGATCTTGTTGATGAATTATAACCATCCTTACACCGCGTTGGCGCAAAAGGCGGTAATTGCTATACCTGTCACACCTCAGGTGACAGGGATCGTTACGCAAGTCACTGATAAACAAAATGTGCGAATCAGCAAAGGCGAAATGCTGTTTAGTTTAGATCGAACCCGTTTTCAGGCCAGAGTCGACAGGCTCAAGGCCGATCTGATGACAGCTGTTCATAACATACAGGCGTTAAAAGGCCAGCTAGAAGAAGCCATCGCGAATACTTCACACGTTTCGGCTGAAAGAGACCGCTTATTCAAAGATTACCAGCGCTATGTGGCGGGAAGTAAGGCCAAGGTAAACCCTTTTTCTGAAAGAGATATTGATAATGCCCGGCAGGATTTCTTAGCGCAGGATGCCTTAGTAAAAGGCTCAGTAGCGGAGCAGGGGCAGATTAAAAGTCAGCTGGAGAGCGTGGTCAATGGCGAGCAATCGCAAATTGTCAGCCTGCGGGCCCAGCTGACCGAAGCGCAATATAATTTGGAACAAACAGTGGTTCGCGCCCCGAGTGACGGCTATGTCACACAGGTATTGATTCGGCCTGGAACCTATGCGGCAGCGCTTCCTCTGCGTCCGGTAATGATTTTTATACCGGAGCAAAAACGGCTGATCATTGCGCAGTTCAGGCAAAATTCGCTGCTGCGTTTAAAGACAGGCGATGAAGCTGAAGTTGTTTTTAATGCATTACCGGGTCAGGTTTTTTCCGGCAAGCTTATTAGCGTTTTACCGGTGGTGCCGGGCGGCACTTATCAAGCTCAGGGCGTGCTGCAATCGTTGAATATCGTGCCCGGCTCTGACGGGGTCCTGACGGTGATTGAATTAGATCCAAACCATGATGTAGACGCGCTCCCCGATGGAATATTTGCACAAGTAGCTGTTTATTCTGATCACTTTAGTCATGTTTCCGTGATGCGAAAGGTTTTGCTGCGCATGACCAGCTGGATGCATTATCTCTATCTTGATCATTAATGATAGAGACCCGTCATACCTCAAGCTTCACTTGTTCACTATTTTCACTGACCACGGTAAGCGCCCGGAATTTAGCCGCTTAGCGCCTCTCTGCAATTCGAATGATTGAGGATATAAGAGGGTAACTCTTCTACTCTTTCGCTGGAGAGAAATCGTCATCACCGTAAAGTGAGGTGAATACAGAATGAGCCACAGTGAGTGATTTATATTTAGCGACAGTAATTAAGAGCGAGAAAAACTATTTATAAAAAAATAAACGGCCCTAAAGCCGTTTATTGTATTGAATGGACCCGTTTATTTCTTGGTTTTCGCCGCACCGAGGCAGCGGGCAAGGTAATTATCTACCAACCACTCCACCACTTGGCTACGATTCATGCCTTCTTTATTGCCATAAGATTCTATTTTGCGTATCACGGACAAACGCAAAGATAATGAAACGGGCTTCTTGGCCTCTTTGTCCAAAATGACAGAAGAGGTGCTACCAATAGGGGCCGATTTCTCATAAACAGCCAGCGCTTCACGCGTATAACGCACCACTTTTGGGGTAATGTCGCCCGGTGTGGTGAGTTGATACTTGTTAGTGCTCTTCAGGAAGCGTACTTCAGCTTTATATTCATCCCGTAAATTCCGCAAATCGCGGTTAAAAGTGGGTTCGGAACAATCCAGTTCCTTGATAAGCGTCTCCTTACCTACTGGCTTTCCGGTATGCAATAAGACAATCAGCTTAAATTGTCTGTATTGTTTTGCGCTCAGGGACATTTCACACCATTTCTCAAAAGACGCTCACGGTTTACTGGCGTGAGGCGTAAAGGACATTATTAAACTGCTTAGCGATGCCGCAATATTTTGACCGCTCCAGCACATTGACAGCCCAGCTGCGATGGGTGGCAGGTTCGCACATCGCTCCCTGAGACTTAAACACCGCTTGGGTAGAGTTGAGGATACGTAACGCGTCTTCATACTCGTCAGGTTGAACCTCAAGCGCGCGGTGAATAACATCTAAATGGGTAGGGTGGATGGCAGTTTTACCCACCAGCCCATGCGCAATATCAAGTGTGAGCTCACGTTGCAGTAACTCAACATTGTCTATTTGCTCACAGACGGGGGCGGTCAAAGCAAATCCACGTGACGCAAAGACGGCTACCAGCATTTTCACTACATATCCCATCGGGCCATCGTAAAGTGTCATATTTCGCGGATGGCGCAATGAGATAACACTCATAAGATCGTTACCGCCAATTCGTAATGCAATGATGCGGGCACGACAAGCGTGCTTTGTGAGTTCGTTTGCCAGCGCTGTCATGGCATTCACATCAAACACATCCTGTGTTTCTAAGGTAGGCATCATATGCAGATCAGTACCGGAGATGATGTCCCACCAGCAGGATAAATTAGCCAAGGTAAACTTCGGTAAAACAAACCCGTCGATGCCTTCAAGCGAGTGATCGCTGATCAGCTTTGCGGCCATTGTTTCATTACGTGGGCGAATAAAAACCAGCGGACGCCTCTGTTCTTGTGGTTCTGACGCGGTGCAGGCTAATTCAGCCAAAAGCTGGTGTAAATTCTGTAACGCATACTCAACTTCTGAATCGCTCACGGCATCTTCAAGACAGACGACCAGCGAGCGCAGCTCAGGAATTTTATCGTTGAGGATGATATCAGCCAGATCTGTGCGAGTCGCTGGCATATAAAGCGTGGCACCCAGCATGTAGGGTGAAAGAGCTGTTTTCATCTCAGGCCACCTTTTTGATAATAGTCACAGCCCTGTATTGATCGAGCGCGTCGCCGACTTCCATGATTTCAATCCCTTTTTTCTCAGCAAGATAGACCAGCAGAGAAACATCAGGATCAGATTTATGTCTCACCAAGACATAATCGGGGACACGTCTGAGAACGGCGCGCGTCGCTTCAGCGATGCCGGGTTTAATGCGATTAATCGAGCTTATTTCAAATTGCGCGGCAAGATTTGCAACCACTTGCTGGCTCCGTTTCCGCTGTTCTGCCTGTTGTGTGACGAGGGGAGAGGCGGGTTTGATTTCGGCAACATTGATCCGGCGACGCCATGCGTCCACCGCATCTACCAGCATCACACTGCATTCAAATTCTTTTAAATGATCGCAGTGAACGCAGCCGTGATAACCCTGCTCAGTCCAAATCGAACGGGAAACCAAACCCGATACGGGCGCACCCATAATGCCGAACGGAATTAACCAGTCATCGTCTGATGCAGCAAGCCAGGCACAACCGGCCGGATCAGCCAAAACCACCAGCCTTGGGCTTTCAGGGTAATCCGGACGACCTGCAAGGCTTTGAATCAGCTGACCCGTGATCGCGCCTTTACCGGTCCAGCCATCAACAAACACGATGTTTTCCGCACCATGTCGGCGTTCAATGTAATTGAGTGCTTCAGTGTCGATACCCCGGTCGCGGATGATACTGATGCCATAATGGTGCGATTCAACACCCATATCCTGCAGCGCACGCTGTAGCATCACACCAAGTGGCACGCCAGCGCGAACCAGGCTAACCAGCACAATGGCTTTATCGCGCAATTCAGTAGCGAGCCCTTTCGCCAGCATCACAACTTCGCGGGCCAAACGTGGCCCTTCGATATCAAGCGCTTTATGAAAAAGTTCCAGATGCTGCTCTGTTGGCGCAGGTTCCTGGCTCAACATATCGGAGTAGTGTTTCTGTCCAGACTGGATCAGTAGCTCCTTCTCCTCAACCGGTGTCATTTCAATCTCAACTGGCGTCAAAAGAAATTCAATGTCTGAAGGAGAGTATGAGCCGCTAAAGTGGCTTTCTTTTTGAATTGTCATGCCCACTTCTCCTAAAACAGCTTTTGTTGAATGGCTTCGGAAAACTGGCTACGCGATGGCATGCCGAACCAGTGACAATGCTTCATGAAGGTGTAATCACTCAAGCTGTCTCCCAGCCCCATCACTGGGAAAGCGCCACGATCGCTACGCAGTTTTTTCAACAGCCAGTCCACCGCTAATCCTTTTTGGATACAAAGCGGAAGCCAGGCAACATTGTTGCCGTTCTGGTGAATATAGAAATCGGAGGTATCCAGTACTGCCATCATCTGCTGGTTAAATCGGTAAAGCTCTTCAATGCGGGTGCTGTCGCGATGTTTCATCACGAAATAGACCGACGTGCCGTCATATTCATGATTCATGCGACACCAGGCATCAATGCCACTCTGCTCAAGTGCATCGCTGATTTGCTGGCGGTAATTGATCAAACGTTTCTGTAAAGGCCCAAGATTGCTCAGCACGTGCGCAGCCCATTCAGGATCGAGGCTGCCATCCGGGCGGGTGATCACCGCACCGTGAGTCATGACTTTCCAGGAGGTAAACGGCACCGCAACGCGGCTTGTCTCCTCTGTTCCGCGAGCAGTAACCGGGATCAATTCAGCGGTGGCCATCATCCAATCCACCAGCATCGCTTGCTCTTGCGACATGAAGCTTCGCGGCTCCATTTGTCGATCAAATGCCCCTACGCGAACCGGCTCCTGATGTGTTTCATCTTTCATTTTACGCAGCGTTTGAAACAGCGTGTCATCCAGATCGCAAAGTACAACCGGCAGATTCACAGGCTTATTCATAAGTCAGCACCTCAACGTGTGGTGCAACGTTTGCGAGCTGCTTAAGCAGCGCAGGGCAAACCGTTTCAGCCGGGGTTTCAACACAGACAATAATGCGATCAAATTTTTGATGAGCCACGTTGTAGACGTAATTAGGAATGCCAAGCCCATAATTATCACTGAAGACGATCACGGACTCGATAGCCATTCCTGTTGCAATCGGAGAACGCGTTAGCGAACTGAAGCGGACATCTGAACCCTGCTGCTCAAGTCTCTCTGCCAGCAGAAAGGGTTGCCAGACAAACTCACCCGATCCCAACACCAGCACTTTTTCACCTGGTTCAGCCACAATATGGGTACCAATACGGCATTCGGTTTCATCCATACCGAGACGGCCCCAATCCTGATACGGAGAAAGGCGAGAAGTACCTGATGCGGTGACATTGACAGAAGGCATGACCGGAACAGGCGCGTCAGGGCGCGGGGTCCAACTCCAGCGACCTTTAACCAAGGCGACTTCATCGACGGGCAAAGGGCTACGGTTCGCAATGTCACCGTTGCTCCAGTCGGTTATCGTCACCGTCACCACCCGCTCAACTTCATCAAGGCCCGCTTCACGCAAGGCCTGCAAAAGGTTGAGGAAGGTGTTACCGGTTGTCGCTTCGTCATCAACAAGCACCAGTGTTCGGGCGTTAAGCGCCCGGCTGCGCAGTTCAGCATCTTCTGGTTGATAGATCAGGTGATCCGTTGCGTGGCTGTGATTCTCTTTGAATTCACAAAGCAGTTCACCTGACACTGGGTGGCGCGTGCTGGTAAGAAAGACCGGTTGAGCCAGTTGCTTTTTGGCTTCCTGGAAAACGCCTGCGGCAAGGCCAACCGCGGTTTCAGCCATCCCAATAAAGAGCACTGGCTCGGGTAAATCCTGCGGAATCTGTGCGGCTAACTGGCAATAGGTTTGGCGCATGGTCGCAGGGGCAATTGGGATATGACGACCCAGCACTTTGCTTACAAAGAGAAAGGCCCGCTTAGGGTTTTTACGCTCCGCTACGCCAAAGAGTGACGTGAGCGGAAGTGTGTCATGGGTGACAACAGACAGCGTGCCGCCAGCCATTTCAAAGCCAGCGGTTTGGGGAGGATTATTAGTCATTATTATACGCTCTCAGTTTTCGCCGAAATCTCATGAATGATGTTGACCGTGCAGGCCGGAATCGGCTTAACAGCATGGGTCGGTGTGACCTGAACGCGGGTGAAGCGGGCTGCGTGAACAGCAATGTCGTGCTCATTGATAAGATCGAGCTGACGTAACGCAAAAATACCGGGAAGATTCACCCCAGAATGCAGCGTGAAGCCAATTCCCCCTGAAGGGCGCAGGTTAGCCTCAAGCAAGACAGGTTCACCGCTGTCATTGGTTCGCGTCTGAACATTGATAAGGCCATCTGCTTTCATGGTCCGCGCGCAGTGGCAAGCAAGGTCAAAAGCCGCGCCGCTGTTTTCCAGCGTCTGAACCGATCCACTTTTACTGCGTGATACGGCCAAAAGTACGTTTCCCTTCTCAACCAGCATGTCCACTGAACATTCGGGTGAAGAGAGGAAAGGCATAACGATTTGCTTCGGCAGGCTTTCACCTGCGGCTTCGGCCATTTTCAACGTATTGATCAAGACCGAAGGATGAACGATGCGTGAATCCGGGTGATTTAAAATCTGCATAATTGGCGCGGTTTTCTTAAGGATCCAGAACCCCATGCCGTATATACCCCTTACGGGTTTAATACAGGGAAGCTTACCCGCGTGTTCCAAACGGGAAAGGGCTGCCAAAACTTCTTCAGATGACGCGACAACCTCTGAAGGCACAGCAGCAAGGCCTTGCGCAAGCATCTGCTCACTGAACGCAGCTTTATCATCGGCCAGTAAAAAGGTTGCTGGATGACTAGCACCGGTGATTAAACGCACGCCCAACGCTTCGATTTCCTGTCGCAACCCTTCATACAGCGCGCCGCGTTTGCCCGCATGAATGGCAACAACGTTGTGTTTCTCGATCACCGCTTTCATGAACGGGATCAGCGCGTCGGGATTCTCTGGCTCAATGTAAGCATGGTCAGCTTCAGAGAGTATTTCCGGGCGGTGAGATCGATGCGAAGCTACCGTGACAAAGTTATATCCACCTGCCGCACGCATTTCACTCACTGCATTCAAGATATCTTTTTGCGAAGACACGCCTTCCATAAACCATACGGATTTGGTTTTGACCATTTTTTTTGAGCCCTGAAAAGTTTGCCGGAGGACGAGAAAATGCAGTGTAAGCACCCGCTTAAAATAATTCAATCATAACATGATATTATTGACTATAATTTGAACAGGCTCTGTTTTGGTATAGTATTTTTTGTAATTCAAAACGGTAATTTTGATTATTTGTCTTTAAAAACATGTAAATAATAACTTTACAATATCATACGATGATTTTTATGTTGTAGGGAAAAATCTCATGTTATGATTGCCGGGCTTTCAAAATGATCGCCTTTTTTTACTGCAGCAAAACACCAATCAGTAAGGAGATATGATGGTATCTTTAAGTAAGAATCAGACGATTTCGCTGGCTAAATCCAGCAGCGCAATTTCCCAAATTCAGTTCGGCCTCGGCTGGGATCCTGCCAAGAAAAAGGGATTTCTGGGTGGGCTTCTGGGTGGAAACAGCTCAAGCATCGATCTTGACGCAAGCTGCATTCTTCTCGACAGCGCTGGTAACGTTCTGGACACCGTCTGGTTTCGCCAACTGAGTTCAAAAGAGGGTTCCATCCGCCACAGTGGTGACAACCGCACCGGTGAAGGCGATGGCGATGACGAAGTCATCAGCGCGGATCTCTCTCGCTTGCCGTCTAACGTTGAACATCTGGTATTGACCGTTAACAGCTTTACCGGTCAGACCTTCAAAGATGTTGATAATGCATTCTGTCGCGTGGTCGATCAGCAAGGTAAAGAACTTGCCCGCTACAAACTGGCTGAGCAAGGCTCACATACAGCCGTAGTGATCGCGTCTCTACGCCGCAGCGGCGGAGAGTGGAATTTCACTGCACACGGAAACATCTCCCGTGGCAGCACCATTAACGACATGATCCCCGACATCAAAGCCGCGGTAGGTTGCTAATGAACCTGACGCCAGGGGGCAATGCCCCCGTTCCTAATCAATCGCTGGTGGTTCGTGTCTCTTCCGGCATACCGGTCGATGTTTCATCATTCCGACTTCACGAAAACGGAAAAGTACGCGGTGATGCGGATATGGTTTTTTATGGCCAGCGTGAGAATGACGATAAAACCATTCGTCTCTCCTCTTCTGGTAACGAAACCATGTTCACGGTGAACGTGCCCCAGCTGCGTCAGGACGTGCAAAAAGTCGCTTTTACGGTGACGTGTGAGGCAGGTAAAACTGTCGCACAACTTCAGCGTCTCACGATTCAGGTCGAATCAGTCGGCAATGTCTTGCTGACCTGCGACGTCGATGTTGCGGGACGTAGCGAAGCCGCATTGATTTTGGGTGAGCTTTATCGCCGTAACAACGAATGGAAATTCCGCTTCGTTTCGCAAGGCTTCAACGGAGGTCTGCAACCGCTTGCTGAGCACTTTGGTATTGATGTGGCTGATGAGGCATCACCGGCTCAGGCTCCTACGCCAGCGCCAGCACCAGCGGTGAATCTGAGCAAAGTCAGCCTGACTAAAGAAAAGCCCGCCATCAGCCTGAAAAAGAAAGATGATTACGGTCTGATCCGCATCAACCTGAACTGGAATAAACGCTCCAGCGAGCCCAGCAAAAAAGGCTTTTTCAGCGGCGTGTTCAATAACAATAAAGGCATCGATCTCGATCTTGCCGCCTATGTTGAACTTGCTGATGGGCAGCGCACCATTATTCAGGCGCTGGGTAATAACTTTGGCAATTTAGACGGTTCGCCCTATGTAAAATTGCAGGGTGACGATCGCACCGGTGCTGTCAGCGACGGGGAATGGATCCACATCAACGGCGCTGAGTGGAAAAACGTGCGTGAGGTGTTGGTGTTCGCCTTTATTTTTGAAGGTGTACCAAGCTGGGAAAACACAGATGGCATCGTCACGATGCATGTGCCTGGCCAGCCACCTATCGAGACGTTGCTGACCGAAGGCAATAATCGCCAAACCATGTGCGCCATTGCGCGCCTGGTCAACGAATCCGGTGCAATCCGCGTTGAACGCATCAATCGCTATTTTGGTGGTCATCAGGATATGGATCAGGCTTTCGGCTGGGGATTCCGCTGGAAGTCAGGCTCTAAGTAACTAAGAGGGTATTTTAATGAGCTTTTTCAACAAGCTGAAAGAGAGTTTTAACTCTGGCCGCGCCGAACTGACCAAGCAGGTTGGCCGCTATAAGAACCGCGCTTTTCTTGAAGGTACGGTAGCCGTATGTGCCCGAATTGCGATAGCAAGCGACGGCGTCAGCCCGGAAGAAAAACAGAAAATGATCGGTTTCCTGCGTGAGTCGCCAGAGCTGAGCATCTTCGATACCACGGAAGTCATCGACTTTTTCAACAAGCTGGTTACCTCTTTCAGTTTCGATATCGAAATTGGCAAAGGCGAAACCATGAAGTACATCCTTGCGTTAAAAAACAAGCCCGAGCAGGCGCAACTTGCTGTCCGCGTGGGCATTGCTGTGGCTAAAAGCGATGGCGACTTTGATGAAACCGAAAAAACCAACGCGCGCGAAATCATTGAAGCCCTGGGCTTCAAGACCAGCGAATTTGGTCTGTAACGGTTACTGATTTTCAATCCCTGGAGTTAAATGCATGCAATCCACCCACATTGGCTTTCCGATTGAGACGGTAGCAGTATTCCTGCTGTTGTCTGTCGGTGCCATTTTTATTGACCTGTTCATGCACCGTCATGACAAGCCAATCTCATTGAAAAGCGCGGCCGCATGGTCTGTTTTCTGGATATTTATGGCGCTGGCCTTTGCGGGCTTCCTGTACATTCATCACGGCCCCGAAGTCGCTAGCCTGTTTGTTACCGGTTACGCCCTTGAGAAGGTGCTGTCCGTTGATAACCTGTTCGTGATGATGGCTATCTTCTCCTGGTTTGCTATCCCCGATCGCTACCGCCATCGCGTGCTTTATTGGGGCATCATCGGTGCAATCGTCTTCCGTGGCGTGTTCGTTGCCATCGGTACCGGTCTGCTGGCGTTAGGCCCGTGGGTGGAAGTTGTGTTTGCCATCATTGTAGGCTGGACAGCAGTAATGATGCTTAAAGGTGGCGGTAACGATGATGAGATCGAAGATTACTCTCAGCACCTCGCCTACCGTATGGTGAAACGTTTTTATCCTATCTGGCCGAAACTCAAAGGCAATGCGTTTGTCATAAGCCAGAAGGAAGTGGATGAAGAGCTGGCAAAACCTGAGAACGCAGATGTTCAAATAGGTCGTGTGGCCAAAGCAGCCCGCTATGCAACACCAATGCTGTTGTGTCTGGCTGTCGTTGAACTTTCAGATGTTATGTTTGCTTTCGACTCGGTACCGGCGGTGATCGCGGTAAGCCGTGAGCCACTGATTGTTTACAGTGCGATGATGTTCGCCATTCTGGGGCTTCGTACCCTGTACTTCGTGCTTGAAGGCCTGAAGCAGTATCTGGTGCATTTGGAAAAAGCCGTTATTGTTCTGCTGTTCTTTATCGCAGTGAAACTGGGCTTGAATGCAACGGAACACTTCTTCCATCACGGCTATTCGATCGGCGCAACCGCCAGTCTGTATGTCGTCATGGGCGTACTGGCGTTGGGTATCATTGCAAGTCTGCTTTTCCCAGGAAAAGAAGAAGAGAAAGAAGAAGGGCGCGAGTAAGTCGCGCCTCTAACAGAAGCATACGCAGTATGCACAATGAATTGATGAGGAAAACAACATGGCAGTGACTCTCTCTAAAGGCGGAAACGTCTCTCTGGCAAAAGTCGATCCTTCACTGAAAAACGTGAAAATCGGCCTCGGCTGGGATACCCGTTCCACTGATGGTCAGGATTTCGACCTTGATGCTTCCGCATTCCTGTTAACTGATGCGGGCAAAGTCCGCGGCGATCAGGACTTCATTTTCTATAACAACTTACGTTCTTCTGACGGCTCAGTGACCCACACCGGCGACAACCGTACCGGTGAAGGTGACGGCGATGACGAATCACTGATCATCGAACTGAATAAAGTCCCGGCTGAAGTGACCAAAGTCGTGTTTGTTGTGACCATCCATGACGCCACCACGCGCCGTCAATCTTTTGGTCAGGTTGCTAACGCCTTCATCCGTTTGGTCAATAACGACACCAACGTTGAAGCCGCACGCTATGACCTGTCTGAAGATGCGAGCACCGAAACCGCAATGCTGTTTGGTGAGCTTTACCGCCACAACGGTGACTGGAAGTTCCGCGCGGTAGGCCAAGGTTATGCCGGTGGTCTGGCTTCTGTCTGTGCTCAATATGGTATTAACGCATCCTAACATTAGGGTGTTTTAAGCAGTTAAATCCTGCCCGGAGAGTGACTCCGGGCCTAAGTGAAAAGCAAAGAGGAATAACACAATGGCAGTGAATCTCTCGAAAGGCGGTAACGTTAACCTGTCCAAAGAAGCCCCAACCATGACCAAAGCGATCGCGGGTCTTGGCTGGGATGCTCGTGTGACTGACGGACAGGCATTCGACCTCGATGCATCAGTATTTCTGGTCGGTGATGACGGTAAAGTACTGTCCGATCAACACTTCGTGTTCTTCAACAACGCGACCAGCCCAGATGGCTCAGTTGCGCACCAAGGCGACAACCGCACCGGTGAAGGCGAAGGCGATGATGAGCAGGTTAAAATTGCACTGAACAACGTCCCTGCAGAAGTGAAGAAAGCGGTTTTTGCCGTCACTATTTATGATGCAGAAACGCGTAAGCAGAACTTCGGTATGGTCTCCAATGCCTATATCCGCATTGTTAACGAAGACAACAATGCCGAAATCGCGCGTTATGACCTCTCTGAAGACGCCAGCACTGAAACGGCAATGGTGTTTGGCGAACTCTATCGCCACAACGGTGAGTGGAAATTCAAAGCGGTTGGTCAAGGTTTTGCGGGTGGCTTGTCAGCACTGGCATCACAGCACGGTGTCTCTGTTTAAGTCATCTTTTGTATCAGGCCCTGTCCAATAGGACAGGGCTTTTTTATATCTACATCCTGCAAAAGTGGATTCTGCGTTAAACAGACAACCGGCCTCAGGGCCGGTTTTTTATGTTTATAAGGGAAGCTATTTTTTAGAATCCTTTGATAAATCGCATAGCATTGCGTTCCAAAAACACTGCATGTTATTGTTTTTAAACATACTAACAGTGAAGAGTAAGGTTTTAACTCACACTTTCAATTAGCCACGCTTCCAGCTGATCAAGTTCATTGTGTTGTTCAGGAAACTCAGCTTTTAATTGCAGCATCTGTTCGGATAAAGCGTCTCGACGATACATCACGCCTTGTAGCCGCACCGCCAGCGTTTCAAGCGGCGTAGGATTGAGGCTATCGGAAAATATCTGGCACCGACTGACAACCCCACGTTCCACATCAAAGTGAATTTCCACGCCGCCCCAGCTAAAACGCGTATCTAACAAATGAGAAAAGTTCGGGGCGTTGCCAAAATTCCATTCCCAGCTGCTTTGTTTGGCGAACTGCTGTTCAAAACCAGGCAAGTCAGGCAATGCATCGGGTGAAATATATTCGGGTGCGCATTGCTCACCAAAATGTTCAAAATAGGCATCAATGATGGAGGAACAGATCTGTTCATAACTGATGCCGGGCGCCAACTCCTCAAGGTTCGCTACGCGAGAGCGCACAGAAGTGATGCCTTTGGCCTGTAATTTTTTGATATCAGGATTAAGGTAATCCGCCAGGCGCGAAAGATCGGCATTCATCAAAATTGTGCCATGGTGAAAACCGCGATCGGGGGTTTCACGATAGGCAGAACCTGAAATTTTACGCATCCCATCCAGTGTGTTAACCACTAAATCGTTACGACCAGAGGCTTCCGCAGGCACACCCAGCGTTGTCAAAGCACGCAAAATGATGGCGGTAGAAACGCTTTTATCGTACTCCGGCTTGCCCGCCATAAAAGTAAAACAGCAGTTACCCAAATCGTGAAACACCGCGCCCCCGCCGCTGCTGCGACGCGCTAGTTTGATATTGTCCTCCGCCATTCGTCGGGTGTTGCACTCTTTCCACGGATTTTGCGCGCGACCAATCACCACGGTATCTGCATTTCGCCATAAAAACAGAACCCGTTGCGTCGCGGGCATCTGGCGGAATATGCACTCTTCAACGGCCAGGTTGAACCAGGGATCATTCGATTCCGATAACAGTAAACGCAATGTGGACATATATCACTCCAGTTCCTTGAGAGAGTAAGTGTTGCAGAACGCACGGATGAGTCCGGCGTGCCGCAAGCGTCCGCCATTATCATGCTTCACCCCTTTTGGCCGCGAATAATTTTTCAAAAGAGATCGCTGCTCAACAACTTGGTGCAAGTTTGTGAAGTAAATCGACTGAAAACCCTCCATAAAATAATCGCGCAGCTAACTGCACTGGGTTAAAAAAAGGTCGGTCATGTACCGCTGCGCTTTTCGTGTGCCAGAAATAACGGGGCTTCTGCTGCTCTTGCACGCTTTGTGAAGCACATCCCAAAAAACAACACCTGCACATAATTACGCTTGCTTATTATTTGGGTAAAGGTAGATTTTATATAACTTCACGAGATATCGTGAACTTGGAAAGTACATCACAATCTAATTTTGAAGGGTTAATCCTTATGTCGGAACTGAAATTTGCTACACGCCTTAACTCGTTTGCCTCTGGAGCAAACCTTTACTGGCCAGACCTACAGGGAAAGCCATCAGTCCTGCAGATGATTGCTCGCGCCGGTAAGGTCAAAGGATTAACACATCTCGACCTGAATTATCCGCAACATATGACCACCGATATCAAAACCATGCGACAGGCAATCGAAGATGCAGGCCTGGCAGTGAATGGCATGCAGATGCGCTGGGATGCGCCGCAGTTCAAAATTGGTGCATTCACTAACCCGAACCCGGCAATTCGTCGTGAAGCGATTGAACTGACCAAGCGTGGCATTGATGCGGGACGTGAATTTGGCTCAACGCTAATGACCTTGTGGATGGGGCAAGATGGTTTCGACTACTGCTTCCAGGCGGATTACAAAAAAATCTGGGAAGACGCGGTCAGCGCAGTACGTGAAATCGCTGAATATGCGCCAGATGTTGATGTCAGTATCGAATACAAACCCAACGAGCCGCGCGCCTACAGTATCTTCCCGAATGCCACCACCTGTTTGCTGGCGGTGGAAGAAGCGGGCTGCCCGAACCTCGGTATTACCCTGGATTTCGCCCACGTGCTGTTCGCTAATGAAATCCCTGCTTATGCCGCTGCGATGGTTGCCCGTCGTTCACGACTGTTAGGCCTGGATCTCAACGATGGCTGGGGCAAACGTGATGATGGCCTGATGGCGGGTTCTGTAAATCCACGCGCCACGCTGGAATTCCTCTGGCAGATGCAGCGCGATGGTTATAAAGGCGCTTACTACTTTGACACCTTCCCGGATGCCAGCGGTCTGGATCCAATCCGTGAAGCGGAAACCAATATCACCACAGTGCTTCATTTGCTGAAGCTGTGTGAAAAACTGCACGATAACCCGGCGCTGCTAGACGCTATCAGCCGTCAGGATGCCGTCGCCTCGCAACAGATCGTTAATGACATTATGTTCGCCAAATAAACATGCTCTGCTCGTCATAAAGAGAAAAGTTGTACCCCACATGCTGAGACTAAAAGGCTGAAAAATGAAGAAATTATTACTCTCTGTACTTGCCTCATCACTGCTCTGCTCAACAGTTTATGCTGCTGAGTTGGCACCCTTAAAATCAGACACCGAACCGGATCGCACAGACTGGTCGCAACTTGAAAGCAAATATGGCGCGCTGCCGAAAGCAGATAAGGCATTGAAAATTGGTGGCGTATCAAAAACGCTGACCAATGAATATTGGCGCTCGCTGGGTCAGGGTTATCAGAACGAAGCCAAAAAACAGGGATTTACCGTGGCGTATCAGGCGGCCGCGAATGAAGACGATCAGATGGGACAGTTATCCATTGCGGAAACGCTGATTTCTCAGGGCTTCAATGGATTGCTGGTTTCGCCGCAAACAGACATCAACCTCGAACCCGCTCTGGAAACGGCCAAAAGTAAAAATATTCCGGTGATAAACGTCAACGATGCCGTGATGCCAAATGCACAGCACTACGTCGGTAACGTGCAAAAAGACAACGGCGTTCGCGTGGCCAAGTGGTTTATTCAACACCATCCGCAAGGCGGCAAAGTGGCGGTGATTGAAGGGCAGCCGGGCGTGTATGCGGCTGGCCAGCGCACCGGCGGTTTCAAAGAAACGCTACAAGCTAATGGCAAATTCAACATTGTTGCCAGCGTCCCCGCCAACTGGAGTCGTGAGCAGGCTTACAACGCCGCGTCCACCATTTTGCAGCAGCATCCTGATCTGATTGGTTTTTACGCAAACAACGACACCATGGCGCTTGGCGTAGTGGAAGCCGTGCGTTCGTTGAGCAAATCTGAGCAGGTTGCGGTATTTGGTACCGATGGTATCTCAGACGCCTATGCATCCATCAAACACGGTGAGCTAACCGGCACCGTCGACAGCTTCCCGGTATTAACGGGTGAAGTGGCAATGGACGTCATGATTCGTCTGATCAACGGTCAGAAAATCTCTCGCGTTGTCTCTACGCCTCAGGCGCTGATCACCAAAGAGAATGTTGAGGCGTTTTCGACCAAAGATAACAACACGTTGCGCCAGCTTCTGGCCCAGCAATAAGTCAGGCGGAGAGGGTATGGAACAGTATCGCTTAATGATGCGCGGCATTACCAAAACCTATGGCAGTGCTGCTGCTTTACAAAATGTGGATTTTTCTGTAAAGCCCGGTGAAGTGCATGCACTGATTGGTGAAAACGGCGCGGGGAAATCAACGCTGCTGAATATTCTTTCTGGCGTTCGTGCGGCTGACGGTGGCGAGATCAGCGTTAACGGCCAAACGGTACAAATGAAGAATCCACTCAGCGCCCGTCATGCTGGCATCGCCATGATTCATCAGGAGTTACAGCATGTTCCAGAACTCTCTGTTGCCCAGAATATGTTTCTTGGCCGCCCGTTGACCAAAGCAAAAGGTTTATGGGTTGATAAAAAAGCGCAGCTGGCGCGCGCCAAACTGATTTTGAAGCAGTTGGATCCGAGCATCGATCCCAACGAGCCAATCAAAAATCTCAAGGTATCGCAGCAGCAGATCGTAGAAATTGCCCGCGCTATGCTGGATGACGCCAAAATCATCGCGATGGATGAACCGACATCGAGCCTGACACCCCGTGAGTTTGATCGCCTGGCGGAGCTGATTGCCGATTTAAAAGCGATGGGCGTGTCGCTGATTTACGTCTCGCATAAGATGAACGAGATTTTCAAAGTCTGCGATCGCGCTACCATCATGCGTGATGGCAAGCAGGTTGGCGTGGTGAATATTTGCGATGAAGATGAAGAGAGCATTGTCGCCAAAATGGTGGGACGCAAGATTGAGAGGCTCGATCACAACTCCTACGTGACCGATCAGGAAGTGTTGCGCGTTGAGAACCTGGCACGCGGCCATGATGTTTTGTCGGCCAACTTCAGCGTTAAAGCGGGTGAAGTGCTTGGCATTGCCGGTTTAGTGGGCGCAGGCCGTACCGAACTGTTGAAGCTGATCGCCGGCATTGATAAGCGCAGCAGCGGCAGCGTGCTGGTGAATGGCAATGCGGTGCGCAATCACAACGTCAGTGCCGCCATCAAAGCGGGTATTGGATTAGTACCGGAAGATCGTAAGAAAGAGGGCATCATCAAAGAGCGCGCCGTAAAAATGAATATGGCGTTACCGTCAATGGGTAATTTCACGCTGGCGGGCCTGATTAATAAAAGCAAACTGAACCGTGTGGCGCATGAGGTCATGAATGATCTGAAACTGCGTCCTATGGATATTGAAAAAACCATCGGTACGCTCAGTGGCGGCAACCAGCAAAAAGTGATTATTGGACGGTGGGTCGCCGCCGATGCAAAAGTCTTTTTATTTGATGAACCCACCCGGGGAATTGATATTGGTGCCAAGTCCGAAATCTATAACCTGATTGAGAAGCTGGCGAAAGCGGGTAAGGCGATAGTTGTTGTTTCCTCGGAAATGACCGAAATCATCCGTATTTCTGACCGCGTTCTGGTGATGAGAGAAGGGAAAATCACGAAAGAATTACAGGGTGATGCAATAACGGAAGATAACATTGCCCGTTTTGCGATTAAAGATGTAGACCAAACTGCCTGAGTTTTTCACCTGCATTTATTTAAAGGCCATGAACATGATGACACAAACAAATAACCGGGCTGTTCCGCACTCATCGTCGCTGTTTAAGTTTAATGTGCGCGATGCCGGTACCTTGATTGGATTATTAATTATTATTGTTACGTTCTCATTTTTGTCACCGGTATTTTTTACGGTGCCAAACTTGCTCAATATTTTACAACAATCCTCGATCAACGCCTTAATTGCATTGGGCATGACGCTGGTGATTATTTCGGGCGGAATCGACTTATCCGTCGGGCCAACGGCGGCACTTTCTGCCGTATTAGGCGCAACCTTGATGGTAGCAGGCGTGCCAGTGCCGCTGGCCGTTATGGCCACCTTGGGAATTGGTGCAATCTGCGGGATCTTTAGCGGCACACTGATCGCTTACGCCGGTTTGCAGCCTTTTATCGTAACATTAGGCGGCTTGTCGCTGTTCCGTGCTATCGCCTTGATTTATACCGGCGGCAGCCCGATTTTCGGCATTCCGATGGAATTTCGTAGCATTATCAACAGTACGCTGTTGGGTGTGCCGACGCCGATTGTGATTGTTGCGGTGATTGCGCTGGTGCTGTGGACCGTGATGAACAAAACCCCGCTGGGTGAATATATTCTGGCAATTGGTGGCAATGAAGAAGCGGCGCGTGTTGCGGGTGTGCCGGTTAAACGCACCAAAGTCACGGTGTATATTATCTCTGGCGTGCTGGCTTCGTTGGCCTCGCTGATTCTAATTGGACGTTTAGGCGCAGCCGAACCAACGATTGGTAATTTATGGGAATTGGATGCGATTGCCGCTGCGGCCATTGGTGGCGCATCTTTGATGGGCGGCAAAGGCAGTGTGTTTGGCACCATCATCGGCGTCATTATTTTGGGTGCGTTACGTAATGGATTGACTCTGCTAAATATTCAGGCCTTTTACCAATTGCTCGCGACTGGCCTTATTATTATCATAGCGATGTTGATTGACCGAGCGACCCGAGGCAAATAATGAAGCAAGATCCGCGAGCCATTGGTGCTCAAATCCGTATGCGTTTGCCCCAACTCACGCCCTTAGAACGACGAGTGGTTGAGGCAATTACTGCCCGAACTGACATTACTGAGCAAACATCTTTAAAAGAGATCGCGCAGGAAAATAATGTCTCGGAAGCGATGATTGTTAAGATTACTAAAAAACTTAACTTCACCGGTTTTAGAAACTTCAGAAGCAGTTTGGTTTATTACAACGAATCTGAAGTGGCAGGATTGCATGCTGAAATTGAGCCTGATGATTCTTCGGAGCAATTGCTGGCAAAAGTATTCAGAACATCTATTCAGGCAATCGAAGAAACCATGTCGATTCTTGATATTTCTGAATTCAACCGTGCGGCGGATATTATATTTAAAGCGCGTCACATCGATTTATATGCCGTGGGCGGTTCTGCCACGGTAGCCCGAGATTTATCGCATAAGATGCTTAAGATTGGCATTAAATCGACGGCCTACGATGACGCCCATATTATGTTGATGTCCGCTGCCGTGTTATCTGACGATGATGTTGTCATCGCCATTAGTCACTCAGGTGCCACGCGCGCGGTAAATGATCCCGTGAAACTGGCCATGCGTAATGGTGCCAAAGTGATTGCCTTAACCAATTACGCCGAGTCGCCCATTGCGCGCCACGCGCATGTCGTGCTCAATTCAACCTCTCAGGGATCGCATCTGTTAGGTGAAAATGCCGCGTCACGCATTGCCCAGCTTAATATTCTGGATGCACTGTTTGTGGCCATCGCTAAAAAAGATCTCAAGCGAGCGGAGAGAAACCTGATGAAAACACAGCATGCGGTTCAGGACCTTCGGGAATTCTAACCATGAGTAAAATTGTTGTCACCGGCAGCCTGCATTACGACATTATGCTGGATGCCCATCATCGCCCGGAGAAAGGCGAAACCGTAATGGGCAGCGCTTGCCGCTATAAGTTTGGCGGTAAAGGTGGGAATCAGGCGGTATCTGCCGCCAGAGCAGGAGCAGACGTCGCTTTTGCGGGTGCGGTCGGTGCAGATGAGCAGGGAAAATATTTGCTCAATGTATTACGGCAGGCGGGCGTTAACACCGATGCTGTCGCCGTGATTAACGATATTCCTTCAGGCATGAGCGTGGCGATAACCGACGCCGAAGGTGATTACGGCGCGGTCGTCGTGTCGAATGCCAATCAGCACATCGCGGCAGAAACCTTCGACAACGAGGCCTTTTGGCAAGATGTAACGATGTTGGTGCTGCAAAATGAGGTTCCCGAAGCGGTCAACTTACACGCTGCACGTGCAGCAAAGCAGCGCAATATCCCGGTTTGCATTAACGCGGCACCTGCACGCTTACTCACACCTGAGCTTGAGGGCTGCATTGATCTGCTGGTGGTGAATGCCATTGAAGCGCGTGATATGAGCAATGTGACCGTGCATGATTTGGCTTCAGCCGTGCTCGCAGCGGAAACGCTCGCTACGCGTTTTTCCAGCGTGGTGGTTACTGCGGGTGAACATGGCGTGGCCTTTATTGAGGCGGGGCAAGCCAGCCACAGTTTGCCAGCCAAAAAGATTACTTTAGTGAGCACGCACGGTGCGGGAGACTGCTTTATGGGCGTGTTGTGTCAGGCGTTGAGCCTCGACAGCAATCTGGCCCATGCCGTCGCTAAAGCCAATGATGCTGCGGCGCTGCACGTTTCACAGAAAATGGCCTGAACCCTTAACCGATGACAGAACAGATAACAAAGCCGCCGCTCGCGAATGTGAACAGCGGCTTCTTTTTTTAACACAGACCCTTAGCGCTGACCCTGCGCTGCGAGCGGCTGAGGATTCCTGATCAGCAACATCACGCTACATCCGCCCGCAATCAGGCAAAGCGCCGCAAGTACAATCGCCTCGTTTAAAGAACCAAAGAGCGCAACGCTTGCTGATGAAACCAACGGGCCGACCAGCTGCCCGGTGGCGTAGCCCGAGGTTAAAATTCCGACGGTTTTGGCCACAGATCCTGATGATATTTCACGCGCAAAGCGCATCGTCAGCTGCATAATCGACAGAAATCCCAATCCGGTCAAAATTGTTGAAATCAGCAAGCCCGCCGCGTTATGCACGACAACCGCTGCGGCCACGCCCAGTCCCTGCAAAATCATCGCTGTCGCTAAACTGACTTGCGTATTATATCGCGCTGAAAAAAGAATAATCAGCGCAACGCCTGCAACCGCAGACAAGCCAAACAGCGGCCAGAAAAAGGCCGCCTGATTGCCGTCAGGAAAGGCGCTGTGCGCCATCTGAGACAAAAACGTTGCTGGCAAAATGTAACCAAAGCCGGCCAGAGCGTAGATCACCACCAACTTTTTCAAATCGGCACTGATGGGTTCATGACGCGCGACCTGCGATTTAGCGGGACCAAATTCAGCGGGAAGATTCCGGCTAATAAGTAAGCTCACGATCAGCGCGACCGCACCATAGACATACCAAGAGGCGGAGGAGTGAAAATGATACGTTGCCATCAACCAGGCCAATATCCCGGATAACATGATACCCACGCCGGGGCCGGTGAATACCGCGGCAGAGAGGCGAGGTGCATTATTGCCAGCCAGCGTCATTTGCGTCCATGAGGTCACGATGATCAGCGCCCATGCGCCACCGACACCGGCAATCAGGCGGAACAAGCACTGAATCGCAAACGAACCGGTGGTGCCAGAAAGTAGCGTAACCAGCACCGTCGCCATGATACCCGCCTTTAGATATTGCGCATGGCTGTGCTTAATACGACTGACATGAATCGCTCCCGCCAAATAACCGATGTAATTCATGGCAGCCAGGATCCCCGCACTCGAAAGTGTCAGATAACCATCATTCATCATCACCGGGATTTGCGGTGTTAGAGAAAATCGCCCAATTCCCATCACAGTGACCAGTGTCAGAAGGCCAGTAAGCATGGTTTTAATACTGCTGGTGCTGCTCGTACTCATTTTATTTTCCAGTAGATTGTCTAACGGCATTGATAAAAAACGAATTTAGCGTGTTGAAAACGGGACTTATCAGCAAAGTTTGCGGCATCATAAAAGCTGTATGCCTGGCGAAAAAGAGGGCGGGTTATCCTATGACTTCAGGTCATACCCAGGAGTGAGCATGTCAAGAAACGCAGATATCAAAAATTTTCTCGTCAGACACCGGGCGAAATTGAATCCGGCTGATTTCGGGTTCAGCGCGCAGAATCGACGTGTTGACGGGTTGCGAAGAGAGGAAGTCGCACAGCTGGCGGCAGTGAGCGTCAGTTGGTATACATGGCTTGAACAGGGAAGAGATATCAGCATTTCGCCTGCGGCTCTCAAGCGTATTGGTAAAGTGCTTCAACTGACGATGATTGAACAGCAATACCTCAATGCCATTGTCTTCGGTGGCGGGGCATCTAATGAGGATAACGCTGAACTTTCACCTGAAGTGATCGCTATGGTGGATGCCCTTCATCCGCACCCTGCCTTTGTCCGGCGTGCGAACATGGATATCCTTTACTGGAACCGCGCAGCGGCAACCCAGATTTTTGACTGGTCTTTAATTGCGCCTGCCGAGAGAAATTCACTGAAACTGATGTTCCTTAGCGATGCGTACCGTAAAAAGATTTTTGAATGGGAAAAGGCCGCCAGACACACCATTGCGGCTTTCAGAGCCTATCAAGTCGCAGAGCGCTTTACGGAAAACTTCGAGTCGATAATCACAGAGCTGATTGAGAAAAGTGATGAATTTCGTGAAATGTGGGATTTCCACGATGTAAGCCGCATTGGTGCCGGTAATAAAGCGATCATTGATGATAAAGGCAGTATTTCTCGTTACACCTATACCTCGTTAGAAGTCGAAAACTCACCGGGAATCTATCTTATTTTCTATCTTGAAGATCATAAACCAGCGGGTAAAAACGCCTGACAACGACGTGTATTGCTCTCAGAATGCCGGATTACTGTTCAGCGTGCCCAGGCGCACCGAAGACGCCGGCAGAGAGTTAACGTTGCTGGCGTCCTGCCAGACCGGGCCGTTGTGCTTCGTATAGCCCGATGCTCAGTGTTAATCGGCCCGACGGCTCGGCTGACTGCTAATGCCTTTGACATAAGCAGTAGGGCAGAAAAGTGAGAAAAAACTATTAAGTAGGTTAAGCCATGTTAATCATGCCTTAAAACCGCTTAAGGCGAACCCCATGCTGCGTTATGCAGCACAACGCGATAACCATCAATGTCCACAAAGGTCACGCCGTTATTGTTCCAGTAAGGATTGAACGATCCCAATCGGGAAAAGCCCGCATCGTCCATTCTGGCGCAAGCGTTGTGCCAGTCGATTTTATCGGGGATATAAAGTACCAGTAGATCCTCCTGTGAAGGTGAAGGAAGAATAGGGTGGCTATGACATACCGTAAATTCCAGATGCCAGGACAAATCATCGCGGCCCAACATGCATCCGCTGAAACCGTCATGATCGCTGAATTCGCCCACTTTTTTTAGGCCAAGCCCTCTGCAATACATGCCAGAACTTCTCTCTAATTCGCTGACCGGTCTGGCAATACGTAAGTGATCAAACTTCATATCTATCTCCGCCTTTGTGTCGTTTACACCGAAATGACAAGGTAATGAATATGTTCAGCATAGAATCAAAAATCAAAACAGGACATTTAGCATCAACCGCAGCTTCATCCCACCGTTAAATTTACTTAACTCCTTCTCTTTCATAATAATTTACTCTGACCTTAAGCCTCATATTCTCTGGTGGAGTGCACAGCACCATGCTATTAACTCGTTGTGCTTTTTCCAACTTCACCTGCCCGGAGTTAATGATGAACAAGAGCCTGTCCGCCCTGTTAATGCTTTCACTTGCTGCGTTCAGCTGTGCGGCATCTGCACAGCAAACCTTACGCTTTGGCGTAGATCCCACGTTTCCGCCGTTTGAATCAAAAGCATCCGATGGCTCATTGCAAGGTTTCGATATCGATCTGGGTAATGCCCTGTGTAAGCAGGCCAAGGTGAAGTGCGAATGGGTTCAAATGGGCTTTGACGGCACCATCCCGGCACTGCAGGCGAAAAAGTTTGATGCCATTCTCTCGGCGATGTCGATGACGGACAAACGCCGCCAGCAGGTCCTGTTCACCGACATGCTCTACAACACGCCAAGCGCATTACTTGCACCTTCAGCCAGCAAACTCACTGTCGATATCAGCACCTTACGCGGCAAAAGCATTGGTGTCGCTCAAGGTACGATCCAGGAAACCTACGCGTTAACCAAGTGGGCACCTGAAGGCGTAAAAGTGGTCTCTTATGCTAATCAGATGGAGGTCTATCCCGACCTGATTGCAGGACGTCTTGATGGAAGCCTGACCAATGCGGTATCGGCTGAGCAGGGTTTTTTGAGCAAAGCGGAAGGTAAAGATTACGCCATTAAAGCCACCATCATTGATAACAAGATCTTTGGTGATGGTGTCGGCATTGCATTACGCAAAGGTGACACCGCAAATCAGCAATTGATCAATCAGGCGTTGGCGGAGCTGCATAAAAACGGAACCTACGATCAGTTAGCAAAAAAATACTTCAATTTTGATGTCTACCCACTGGATTAACGACGATGGCACAACGTGAATTACCTCAATACAGTGTGCAGCGGGCGCGTTTTATCGCTGCGGTAGAACGTAAAAGTGGCACGCTTACTTCGTATCCACATCCACTTTCTGGCCCCAACAATGAAACGCTCTATACTGATGTTGCGCTAATTGGCAGTGCACAGGCCAGCCGCGTGATGTTGATCATTTCTGGTACACACGGTGTTGAAGGTTATTACGGTTCAGACAGCCAAATCGGCTGGCTTGATGCACTGGATGTTGCGACCCTGCAAGCTGATACCGCGCTGGTATTTATTCATCTGCTGAATCCGTGGGGTGCAGCGCATTTGCGGCGGGTAAATGAAGACAATATTGATTTGAACCGAAACTTTATCGACTTCAGTCAACCCGCACCTGTAAATGCCCAATATGGGCAATGGCACAGCATTTATCACGGCGAGCGAGCCAGTGCTGACCGGCAACTGGCAGCCGCGCTGGAAACCGTTGGCTGGTCTGCCGTGAAACCGGTGGTAGAGGCGGGACAATACAGCGAACCGACCGGGTTCTTTTATGGCGGCGAACGGCCAAGTTGGTCCTGTTTGACGATGCAAAAGATTATTGCAACGCACCTTAGCGAAGCCAAAACCCTCCTCAGCTTTGATCTTCACACCGGGGCGGGCGCTTGGGGACACCCGATGCTGCTTTCAATTGCCGAACAGCGCGTTGCTGCGCACAGCTGGGGGGCAGAGATCTATGGAGAATGGCTGACGCTGCTGCTCACCGGCAAGGATAGTGACAGTGTCACTGGCGTTACGGCTACCGCGACAGGCTACCTGTCACAATATTTGCTGACATCGCTGCCGCAAACGCGAATGCTTCCACTGGTTATTGAATGCGGTACGTATTCAGGCGAGGATATGCATCGGCGGGTACGTGAGGATCACTGGCTGCATCTGTATGGAAACCCAGACAGCCCGCAAGGCCGTGACATTAAGCGCGATCTGGTTGAAGGATTTTGGCCTGCCGATGATGACTGGCAGGCATTAGTGGCGTTTCGTACGCAGCAAATTTTCCGTCGAGGTTGGCGTGCCTTAACCGGCGCACCCACCGCTTAAAGTCGCCCGTAAAAGGTCATACGAGCGGTTTCTGACAGGGCAATGTCAGGTTGCGTGTTATAAGCCAGGACGGCAAGCATGCGGGTGATGTCGCCTTCAGTTGGTGTTACGCGATGCAGCGAATTACGGCCACGAAACAGCACCAAATCACCCGCTTCAATCGCCAGGTCATCAACGGCCTGGCGTTCATCCAGTACCGCCGCAACGCCGTTAAAATTCATCTCACCCGCGTCGGCATTTCGAAGATCCTTCACGTATTGAAAAATGCCGCCTCCACGGGGTTTTTGTACCAGCAGCGTGATGGCAAACGATGAATTATCAAAGTGCCACCCCAATTCCTGGCCGTGCGGGGCGTAATGAAGATTGATGGATGATAAAGGATCGGCGTAAGGATAAAGCGCAGCTTCACCCAGCACATCGCAGAGGAAAGCCTTAAACGTGTCATTGTTATAGAGCTGACGTAACGGTGAATCGGCCGCGATGACATCATCAGTGATACACCCTTTGGTGCTGATCACGTCACGATTTCGAGGATGGTCGGCGCTGAAATCGGCATCGGGTTGCATCAGAAAAACGTTATGTTTGCTGGCAGTATGGTAAGCCAGATGGCGCTGTGCATCGCCTTCCGCCTTGATTGCCGCCAGCACCTCAGGCTGCAAAAAGTTGCGCAGTACCAGCGCACCTTGCGTGTTGAGCTGCTCGCGGCAGGAACGACGCCATTCGATGTCATCCAAAGGATGCAGGTCCAAACGTACAAGTGATCCAGGCATGGGTGCAATTCTCTTGGTTGGCAGGTTTCAACTTACTGTAGCCCGCTAAGCCAATGCCGAATAACGATAAAAATTTAACGCTTTGATAAGGATAACTTAATGCCTATGCACACATCGCGTTTACCCAAAATTAGTGTTATTCACGCCTTTAAAGTGGCCGCCGAGCTAGGAAGTTTGGCAAAAGCAGCGGCACAACTGGCGCTGACGCCCGCAGCCGTTAGCCAGCAAATTCGACAGCTTGAGGAGCAACTCGGCAGCACGCTGTTTGTACGGACGCAAAGCGGCGTCATGCTCACTGAAACCGGTAAAGAATATCTGCGCTACGTCACCGAAGCCTTTGATATTTTGCACCTTGGACAGCAGAACATTCGACATGCAGCCGCCACGCCGAAACTTACGCTCTATGCGCTGCCTGCCTTGGCGTCAAAGTGGATCATGCCGCAGTTATCTCAGTGGCGTGAACATTGCCCAACGGTTGACCTTTGTCTGCATGGCACCCATGCACCAGTGGATTTCACCGCCACGCCTGCTGATTTTGTTATCTGCTTTGGCGAGGATCGCTATCCGCAACTGGACAGGCAATGGCTGTTTACTGATGAGGTCATTCCTGTTGCCAGCCCGCTGTTATTAACGCGCTATCCGCAGGCGGTTTTACTCAAGCAAGCCCCTTTAATTCACCTCGATTGGGGAAACGAAGGACGATTCTTGCCTGACTGGCGCAGCTGGTTTCAGGCCAGAGGCGTGCCTGAACCTTCGCCGCAGCCCGCTTTCAGCTTTAACCTGACGTCGCTGGCCATTGATGCGGCAGTCGCGGGTGCGGGCGTTTTATTAGGACAGCGGCGATTAATTTCAGCTGAGCTATCGCGAGGGGATCTGGTGATCATTGACGAGATGAGCCTGCCGCTCAGCAAACCTTATATGCTCGCCTGGCCGCAACGAACACTGAATCAACCTGGCAGCGAAGCGATGATATCCTGGCTGACGCAGCTGGCAGCAGAGCGCGCGACGTGATTTATGTGGGAATAAAAGCCGAAGGGTTGAAAAAAAGAGGCGGCCCGAAGGCCGCCGAAGACCTCAATCACAGAGAGCATTGAGGAAGCAGTGGCAATAACACAATGATGATCGTTAGCCTTTCACACCGCCTGCAGTGAGGCCGCTTACCAGCCAGCGTTGAGCCAGCAAGAAAACCAGTGTGATCGGAATGGCGGAGAGCACCGCAGCTGCGGCAAAGTCGCCCCATAAATAGTTTTGCGGGTTGAGATATTGTTGCATCCCCACCGCCAGGGTGTAGCTGTTGACGTCGCGCAGCAATAGCGAGGCAACCGGCACTTCAGTCACGGCGGCAATAAACGCCAGAATAAACACCACCGCTAAAATCGGCACGGAAAGCGGCAGCAATACCAAACGGAACGCCTGCCACGGCGTGGCACCGTCTAAGGCGGCCGCTTCTTCAAGCGATCCATCAATGGTTTCAAAATAGCCTTTGATGGTCCAGACATGCAGAGCGATGCCGCCAAGGTAGGCGAAGATCACCCCGCCATGGGTGTTTAAACCGATAAAGGGCAGATACTGTCCTAAGCGATCAAACAGTGCATAAATAGCCACCAGCGACAGTACGGCGGGGAACATCTGAAAAATCAGCATCCCTTTTAACAAGCTGGCGCGGCCGGTAAAACGCATTCGAGCAAAGGCGTAAGCGCAGGTGGTCGAAAGAGCCACAATGCCAATTGCGCTAATAGCAGCAATTTTTATTGAATTCCAAAGCCAGAGCAGCACCGGAAAGGGCGGCGGTGTGACGCGTCCATCAGCGTGCTCCACGCTAAAGCCCAATGCCAGCTTCCAGTGTTCCCACGAGATTTGATCCGGGATCAGGCTGCCTGTCGCAAAATTACCGGCACGCAACGAGATCGCAATCACCATCATCAGCGGAAACAGAATCGCGGCGATGAAGGTCAGCAGCAGCAGATGCGTTAGCAGCAGACGCAGCAGCTGCGATTTAGGTTGAACCATTGCCATAACTGCTCCTTAATCAAATTTTAAGCGTGCTGCTTTCAGGTTTATCACCGCAAGCGCACCCACCAGCAGGAAGATCAGCGTCGCGATAGCGGCAGCCAAACCAAAGTCCTGCCCGCCGCCGCCTTCAAAGGCGATACGCCAGGTGTAGTTCACCAGCAAATCGGTATAGCCCGCTGGTGTGGTGGTGCCGAGGCGATCGGGGCTGCCGTTGGTCAACAACTGCACCAGCACAAAGTTATTAAAATTAAACGCGAAGCTGGCGATGATCAGCGGTGTCAGCGGTTTAATCAGCAACGGTAAGGTAATAAGAAAGAAGTTTTGCATCGGTCCCGCTCCGTCCATCGCGGAAGCTTCATACAGATCGTCCGGGATCGCTTTTAACAGTCCCATACACAAAATCATCATGTAGGGATAGCCGAGCCAGGTATTCACCAAAATCAGCATGGCGCGTGCCAGCGTAGGATCGCTGAACCAGGCCGGTTTGAAGCCAAACAGGGCGTCGAGCATCACGTTGATTTCACCGAAGCTTTGGTTGAATAAGCCTTTGAAAATCAAGATGGAGATAAACGCCGGCACGGCGTAAGGCAAAATCAGCATGACGCGATAGATAGCTTTGCCTTTCAACGCCTCCCATTGCACCACGCAAGCCAGAACCATGCCAACCGCGACGGTGAGAACCACTGTCAGCAACGAGAAGATCAGCGTCCAGGCGAATATGGCGAGGAAGGGTTTTTGAATGCCTTCGTCAGTGAAGACGCGCAGAAAATTTTGCCAGCCGGTGTTGATGGTATAACCGGGACTCAATTTCTCACTGCCCCAGCTGCCATCGGCATTTAACACCTGATAAAAGCCGCTCTCAGCGTTAGGGCGATAAACAGTGCCGCTCTGCTGGTTTTTTAAATCGCCGTTACTGCTTTCTACATACAGCGGTCGCGTGCCTGAGAATTGGCGCAGCGAACTCATGACGAGCTGCCGACCATCGGGCAGTTCAGCGCTGATCTGGCTCAACGCTTGTCGATTACCGGTAATGGTACGCAGCGTTGCGCGTTCACCCGTAGGCGGCGTCGCGATGGTCATTTTTAACTGCTGCTTTTCACCAAAAGTGAAAGGTGGAGAAACAAACGTTTGACCATTTTCGCCGTCTGTCAGCACCAGTAGCCAGCGATCCCCGGAAGGGAACAGTGAAAAATTTACCGCGTTACCGGCCTGATACTGACGACTCAACAGCACCTGCTGCGCGCGCTCAAAAGTAAGCTGGTTGGTGCTGCTGTAGTTGGTAAATGCGATAGCGACGGTACACGCCAAGGGAAAAAGCACAAACAGCGCCATCCCGGCAATGCCCGGATAAACATAGCGCCATGCATAGGCGCGGCGATTGGAAAAAATCCAGATGCCGAGTCCACTGACAATCAGCGTAAGCAGCGCAAACAGATATTCGCCTTGGGCATACATTAAAATCAGCAGATAGCCGACCAGCAGACAGCAGATCCCGACGAGTAAGCCCTTCAGCACTGCGCTGTGCCGCCTCGCTTTCGGTTTTCCTGACATGATTCGGTTTTCCTTAACAGCGGTAATGAGCCGGACAATTCCGGCTCCAGGAGAGGATTACTTGTTCAGACGCGCTTGGGCATCTTTTAGCGCTGCATCAACGGTTTGCCTGCCGCTGAACGCATTAAGTGTGGCGGTGCGCATGGCGTACCAGAAGGCGGCCATTTGGGGAATGTTTGGCATGATGTCACCGCTGCGCGCGTTGTTCATGGTGGCGGCGATGCGAGGATCTTTCTCCAGTTTTTCCTGATAGGACTTCAGCGCGACTGCGCCCAGCGGCTTATCTTTATTGACGGTTTCGAGACCCGTATCGGTCAGCAAATAGTTTTCAAGAAACTCTTTCGCCAACTCTTTGTTAGGACTCGCAGCATTGATACCGGCACTCAGCACGCCGACGAATGTTTTTGATGGTTTGCCTTTTAACGATGGCAGCAGCGTCACGCCATAATTGATGCCGCTTTTATCAATGTTGCTCCACGCCCACGGACCGTTAATGGTCATCGCGGTTTCGCCCTTGTTAAAGGCTGCTTCAGCAATAGAGTAATCGGTATCCGCATTCAACGTTTTTGCCTTCACCTGATCAACCAGGAACTGCATACCCGCTTTGGCACCGGCATTATCAACACCGATATCTTTCACGTTATAACCGCCATCAGTGGGTTTGTAGGCGTAAGCGCCGCCTGCAGCCAGCAGCGGCCAGGTAAAGTAGGGCTCTTGCAGGTTAAACATGATGGCGCTTTTGCCTTTTTCACGCATTTTCTTGTCGATGCCCGCAATCTCTTCCCAGGTTTTTGGCGGCGTTGGCAACAGGTCTTTGTTGTAGATAAGCGACAGCGCTTCTACGGAGATCGGATAGCCAATCAGTTTGCCGTTAAAGCGAACGGCATCCCAGGTGAAGGGGAAAATCTTCTCCTGAAAAGCGCTATCGGGAGAAACGTCTGCCAGCAGGCCAGATTGTGCATAGCCACCAAAGCGGTCGTGCGCCCAAAAAATGATGTCTGGGCCATCACCCGTGGCGGCAACCTGCGAATACTTCTCTTCCATCTTGTCAGGATGTTCAACCGTCACCTGAATACCGGTCTCTTTTTCAAACTTTTTGCCGACCTCGGCGAGTCCGTTATAACCTTTGTCGCCATTGATCCAGATAACCAATTTTCCCTCTTCTATTTTTGCCGCGGCGGAAGCCGAGAAGAGTGCGGCCGTAAGGGCTGAAAGTGCCAGGATTCGGGTGCCGGTTTTCATCATCATAACTCTATCCTTTTAGCGGAAGCGGTAAATGCTCTACCCGCTACATTGTGTTTATCTGCTTAGACTTCTCATCCTCCTACGCTCTACGCCTTCGCCAACCAAGCTGTGATCGGCTTAGCAAAACGAACCCGTTATACCGGTCAGGCGCACAAAAAACTCACCTTCGGTCTGCGGCTGTGATCACAAAAATGGCTTCATTCCCTTGAACAACGGTGACGTGCCCGCTTTCTCCTCCTCCCGACTCCTCCCCCAGTCTTCACACCTGTTATGGAGGATGTTGCCGGTTGTTTCCTTGCCCATAGTGGTCGCCGGGGTCTGTCTGCCAAGTGGGTGGGCAAGGATAAGCAAGCTGAGAGGAAAAGCATCATGGCGAGCGTCGCGTTACGCAATGTCACCAAAGCCTGGGGCGAGACGGTGGTATCGAAGAATATTGATCTCGATATTCGCGAAGGAGAGTTCGTGGTTTTTGTCGGTCCTTCTGGCTGTGGAAAATCAACGCTGCTGCGCATGATTGCAGGGCTGGAAACCATCACCAGCGGTGAGCTGCTGATCGGTAATAAACGAATGAATGAGGTGCCGCCAGCAGAGCGCGGCATTGGCATGGTGTTTCAATCTTATGCGCTTTATCCCCACCTTTCGGTGGAGGAGAACATGTCATTCGGCTTGAAGCTGGCGGGTATGAAGAAAGCTGAGATTCACCAGCGCGTTAATCAGGTGGCGGAAGTGCTGCAATTGGCACATCTGCTGGATCGCCGCCCTAAAGCCCTTTCCGGCGGGCAACGTCAGCGCGTCGCCATTGGCCGAACGCTGGTGGCTGAACCGCGCGTGTTTCTGCTGGATGAACCTCTTTCCAACCTCGATGCAGCGCTGCGTGTGCAAATGCGCATTGAGATATCACGTCTGCATAAGCGCCTGAAGCGCACCATGATTTACGTCACACACGATCAGACCGAAGCGATGACGCTGGCTGACAAGATCGTGGTACTGGACGCCGGCGTAGTGGCGCAAATCGGCAAGCCCCTTGAGCTGTATCACTATCCCGCCAACCGCTTTGTGGCCGGTTTTATCGGCTCGCCAAAAATGAATTTCTTGCCCGTCAAAGTCACCGCCACCGCGATTGATCAGGTGCAGGTCAGGTTGCCCAATCAGCAGTTGGTCTGGCTGCCGGTTGACAGCGCAGGCGTGCAGGTTGGCAGCAACATGTCGTTAGGCATACGTCCAGAACATCTGCTTCCCAGCGATATCGCTGACGTCACCCTTGAAGGTGAAGTTCAGGTGGTCGAGCAACTGGGGCATGAAACGCAAATCCACATCCAAATTCCCGCCATTCGTCAAAACCTGGTTTACCGCCAGGAGGACGTCGTGCTGGTAGAAGAGGGCGCCACATTAGGTATCGGCCTGCCGCCGGAGCGCTGCCACTTGTTCCGTGAAGATGGAAGCGCCTGTCGCAGGCTGCATCAAGAGCTTGGTGTGTAACCCCCAAAACAAGAAAAGCAATGACCTCAGGAGATAGAAAATGTTAACTCTGCGCAAACTTCCCATCGCTGTTGCCGTCGCGGTGGGTACGCTCTCTGCACCAACGATGGCGGTAGATTTTACCGGCTACGCGCGTTCCGGCATCGGCTGGACGGGCAGCGGTGGTGAACAACAATGTTTTCAGGCGACCGGTGCACAAAGTAAATATCGTCTGGGCAACGAGTGTGAAACCTATGCTGAACTGAAACTGGGGCAAGAAGTATGGAAAGAGGGCGATAAAAGCTTCTACTTCGATACCAACGTTGCCTATTCCGTTTCTCAGCAAAACGACTGGGAAGCGACGTCTCCCGCCTTCCGTGAAGCTAATGTGAAGGGTAAAAACCTGATCGAAGCGTTGCCGGGTTCAACCATCTGGGCCGGTAAGCGTTTCTATCAGCGTCATGACGTTCACATGATCGACTTCTACTACTGGGATATTTCAGGTCCCGGTGCCGGCCTGGAAGATGTTGATTTAGGCTTCGGTAAGCTCTCGTTTGCTGCTACGCGTTCATCCGAAGCGGGCGGTTCCTATACATTCTCTAACGATCAGATTCGTGATTATGCCACCAGCACCGCGAATGACGTGTTTGATATGCGTCTGGCCGGACTGGAAACCAACCCAGATGGCGTGCTTGAGTTAGGTGTTGATTACGGTCGCGCAAACGCCCGTGACGGTTATCGACTGGAAGACGGTGCGTCGAAAGATGGTTGGATGTTCACGGCTGAACATACCCAAAGCATGATGAAGGGCTATAACAAATTCGTGCTGCAGTACGCTACGGATGCGCTGACCTCTCAAGGCAAAGGCTTGCCGCAGGGCACTAACATCAACAACAACGGCAACATGTATCGCATCCTCGATCACGGGGCGATCACCCTGGCTGACCGCTGGGATCTGATGTACGTCGCCATGTATCAGAACACCGATCTCGACAACAATCGCGGAACCGAGTGGTACACCGTGGGTGTGCGCCCAATGTACAAATGGACGCCAATCATGAGCACCTTGCTGGAACTGGGCTACGACAATGTGAAGTCGCAGGAAGTCAGCGAACGCAACGGCCAATACAAAGTCACGCTGGCTCAACAGTGGCAGGCGGGTGACAGCATTTGGTCACGTCCTGCACTGCGCCTGTTTGCAACCTACGCAAAATGGGATGAGAAGTGGGGCTACAGCAAAGACTCTGCAGGCGATCTGACCTCATTTGCCTCGGCTGACAGCACCGGTAACGGTTTGCTGACCAGCAGCCGTGGCGACAACGATGAGTGGTCATTCGGCGCGCAGATGGAAATTTGGTGGTAAGAGATTTCACGCTAAAAAGAGGCGAAAGGCAGCGATAAGCGCCGCTTTTCGCCTCTGCTATGTCAATTTGGTCGCGGCACGCTATTGCCTGGCTAACGCCGCTGCCTGACAGTCTTTTTGAGGTAACCATAATGAAAATGACAAAAACGCTGGTCGCGTTCTGCCTGAGCGCTGCGCTCCTGGCGGGACAAAGCTTCACGGCTCACGCTGATATCAATCTGGTGCCGCAGGATCTCTCTGCTGCACCCACGCTCTCTGCTCAAAGTATCCAGTCACTGACCTGGCAACCTGTTGATCCTTCACGCACGCAAATCACAACGCTTGCGAACAGCGGCCAGCGCTTGAATGACGCGGAGTTGGCCGGCCCGGTTGCGGCATACAGCCTGCCCGCCAATATCGGCGAACTGACCCTGACGTTGACAAGTGAAGTAGAGAAGAATCAGGTCTTTGCGCCTAACGTGTTGGTACTGGATGAGAACATGCGGCCCGCTGCGTGGTTTCCCAGCCGCTTCTTTACCTATCAGCAGCCGGGCGTCATGTCCGCCGATCGACTGGAAGGCGTGATGAAGCTGACGCCTGCGCTGGGTCAGCAAAAAATCTATTTGCTGGTTTTCACTACCGAAAAAGATCTAACCCAAACCACTACGATGATCGATCCCGCTAAAGCCTACGCGAAAGGAACGGGAAATGCGGTGCCTGATATTCCCGATCCGATTGCTCACCATAGCCGCGAAGGGACGCTCAAGCTCAAAGTGAAAACCAGTGCAGGTTCATCCATTTTGGTTGGGCCGCTGTTTGGCTCATCGGGTCCGGGACCGGTAACGGTCGGCAACTCGCCAGCGGTCGCGCCTGCGGCGTATACCGCTGCGCCCGCGCCAACACCTGCGGCTAAGCGTGAACCGATCATGAATGATACTGAAGGTTATTTTAATCAGAGTATTAAACAGGCCGTCGACAGCGGCAACATTGATAAAGCGCTGAAGCTGCTGGATGAGGCGGAACGTTTAGGTTCAACCTCTGCGCGCAAAGTTTTTATCAGCAGTGTAAAAGGCAAGGGGTGAAGTTACCCCGACAAGGCTGAATTTGCTCCATCTGGTGCGCTTCGGCGCACCCTTTTTAAAACCTATTTCACTGCATTGAAAAAACCTCACCGCTAAGCAGTGAGGTTTTTTTGTGTTTTATTTTTGACGTCGGCGACCATCGAGATCGCGCAGCAACGTGGTGATCTCTGGATCACTGAATATCTGTTCCAGCGATGCGCTTAGCTTGCGCCGCCAGTTAGGATATTCGTTACACGTGCCGGGAACGTTGACCGGTGCGGCCATATCCAGCCAGTCTTCGGGCTGCAATCCCAGCAATGCGCTGTTGCTGTCAGCCAGATAACGCTGCATAGCACGATTCAGGGATTTACCCATTAAGGTGCGCTGCGCCTGACGCCCGGCGCGTTTTGGCAGGCTCCCGGTGCGATGCAGGCTGTGTAATAACGCCTGCTTAGCGGCCAGCCGTTGCTGATAAAGCCCCGCCAGGATCAGTTTATCGGGATAAAGCCCCAGTTGATTACCTAAGGTTAAATCGTCGCTTTGCCACCAACCGCGCAGTGTGGGCAGATCGTGTGTGGTGGCGACAGCCATTGCCTGGCGTGGCCAGTTTGCTGGCGCACGAAAACTTTGCTCATTCGCCTGCTCAAAATAGAGCACCTTGTAGGAGTACACACCACCATCACGCAGCTTTTCGACGATGGCTTCGGGCACCGTGCCGAGATCTTCACCAATCACCATGCATTGATGGCGTTGGCTTTCCAGCGCAAGGATAGCCAGCAAATCGTCGATGGGGTAATTGACGTAAGCGCCATGCGCAGCGCTTTGTCCTACGGGGATCCACCACAATCGCAGCAGCGCCATCACATGATCGATACGCAACGCTCCACAGTCGCGCATATTAGCGCGCAGCAGCGCAATCCAAGGGTCAAAGGCGCGTGCCCGCATGATCTGCGGATCCATCGGGGGTAAACCCCAATTCTGACCCAGCGGTCCGAGAATGTCAGGTGGTGCGCCAACGCTCGCCTGAAGGCAGTAGAGATCACGTTCGCTCCATGTTTCTGCTCCGCCTTGCGCGACGCCAACCGCTAAATCACGGTAAAGCCCGATCGGCATCGCCTGCTGCTGACAAACCTGCCAGCACGCCGCGAATTGCTGAGCCGCCAGCCACTGTAGCCAGAGATAAAAGCGCACCTCGTCGGCGTGCTGTTGCGCGTAAGCGCGTACCGCGGGATTATCGGGATGCTGTAACGCCTCAGGCCAGGTTGGCCAGTCTCCGCTTGCAGGATTTTCTGCACGTTGTTTGGCGTGCAACGCATCAAACAAGGCTTGATGCCGCAGGCTTTCACCGCCTTCGTCGATGAATGCCGCAAAGGCTTTCACGTTATCGTCGTTAAGCGCGCGCAGTTTGAATTGCTGCCACGCCAAACGCAACGCAGCCAGTTTCAACTGTGTCACAGCGGTATAGTCGACGTCCTGACATTCACGCGCTGCGGTGAGTGCCTGCTGCGTAGCCGCTGACAACCACCACGCTTGCGCTTGCGGTGATTGTTGGAAATCGGGCAATGCTGCCACGTCGATATAGAGCAAGTTGAGCCAGCGTCGCGACGAAGGGCTATAAGGGCTGGCGCTTTCAGGATCTGCCGGAAAAAGAGCGTGAATTGGGTTGAGGCCGATAAAGGCCCCACCGCGCGGGGCCAATTCTTGCAACATCCGTTGCAGATCACCAAAGTCGCCAATGCCCCAGTTATCATCTGAGCGCAGCGTGTAGAGCTGAACGCAAGCGCCCCACAACGACTTGCCAGCCACCAGCGCGGGCGGCTCATAACAGCGTGACGGTGTCACAATAATACGGCAGCGTCGGGTCTCATCTTTTTGTATCAAGGTAAATTCGTGATATCCCATGGACAGCGCGGGCAAACGGAGCGGCTGATTCCCATGACAACGACCAGACCAATGCTCGCCTGCTTCGCTCACTAATTGCCACTGCGCCTCTGAATCGATGATCGGGTGCAGAATCAGCGGCTCACCGTCGCGGAAAATCGTGACCGGAGGAAGCGAGGTCGCTGGCGCTGTTGGCGGCTGCATCATCGCCAGCAAACGCTGGCGGGTCACCAGTGGGATCGCCTGCGGCTGGCCATGTGCATTAATGAACTCGCTCGCAATAACGGCCTCAGCAAAGCCATCAAGATGGTTTTTCGGTTTCATAGCGATCCTCAGCGTGATGCCTGCCAGATACGATGCTGATAATCGCGGATAGCGCGATCGGAACTGAACATGCCACAGCGTGCGGTGTTAAGAATCGCCGCACGCGTCCAGGCATCTTGATCGCTCCAGAGCGCTTCTGCCTGGGCTTGTGCCTCCAGATACGCACGGAAATCAGCCAGTACCAGATAAGGATCGCCGCCTTTGGGGCCGATGCTGTGCAACAGCGACTCAAACGCTTCGGTATCGCCGTTGCTGAAGGTGCCGTTCTCTAGCGCCTTTAGCACCTGATCAAGCTGTTTGTCTTTTTTGCGCCACGTCTGCGGTGCATAGCCCGCTGCCTTCAGCGCACTGACTTGTTCTACGGTGTGACCAAAGATAAAGATATTGTCGCTGCCGACCTGTTCGGCAATCTCAACGTTTGCGCCGTCCAGCGTACCGATAGTCAAGGCGCCGTTTAAGGCCAGCTTCATATTGCCGGTGCCTGACGCTTCTTTACCGGCCGTTGAAATTTGCTCGGAAAGATCGGCGGCAGGGATCAGTCGCTCAGCCACCGAAACGTTGTAATCGGGGATAAATACCACTTTCAGGCGGTCGCCAACGCGTGGATCGTTGTTAACCGTCTCCGCCACTTTATTGATGGCATAGATGATATTTTTAGCCAGATAGTAGCCCGGTGCCGCTTTCGCACCAAACAACACCACGCGAGGAACCCGGTTAGCCTGCGGATCGCTGACGATGGTTTGCCACAGCGCAATAATATGCAGCAGTGTCAGATGCTGGCGCTTGTATTCATGCAGGCGTTTGATCTGGACATCGAACATGGCATTGGGATCAACATGAATGCTGGTACGTGCGGCTATCCAACGCGCCAGTTCTTCTTTATTTTGCTGCTTAATCGCGCGGTATTCAGCGCGGAACGCCGCATCGTCGGCGTAATTCTCCAGCGCTTTCAGCGCATCAAGATCGTTGATCCACGGTTTCTGCAGCGTTTTGTCGATAAGCGCCGAGAGCGCAGGATTGCACTGATTGATCCAACGACGCGGCGTAATGCCATTGGTGACGTTGTGAAACTTCTGTGGCCAAAGCTGGTGGTATTCCGGGAAGAGATCCTGTACCACCAGTTTAGAGTGCAACGCAGCTACGCCATTCACCGCAAAACCGCCGGTGACGCAAAGATTCGCCATACGCAACTGGTTGTTATGTACCAGCGCCAGCTTGGCCCATTTTGCCTCATCGCCTGGCCATTGAGCGTCAACTTGCTGTTTTAACTGCGCATTGAGCGTATTGATGATCATCATGTGGCGCGGCAACAGGCTGCGCACCATGCGTACATCCCAGCACTCTAGCGCTTCTGGCATTAAGGTATGATTGGTATAGGCGAAGGTGCGCTGGGTGATTTTCAACGCTTGATCCCAGCTCAGTTGATGTTCATCAAGCAGCAGGCGCAGCAGTTCAGGAATCGCTAAAGTTGGATGTGTGTCATTGAGTTGAATCACTTCATAGTCGGGTAGCGTTTCAATGGTGCGTCCTGCCTGATGGTGGCGGCGCAAAATATCCACCAACGTACAGGCGCACTGAAAATATTGCTGCATCAGACGCAATTTCTTGCCGGCCTGATGATTGTCATTAGGGTAAAGCACCTTGGTCAGTTTCTCTGCATCAATGCCTTGCTGTTCGGCCCGCAGAAAATCGCCGTCGTTGAAACGGCTAAGGTCAAAAGGCTGAGCATGTTTTGCCTGCCAAAGACGCAGCGGCTGGGTGACACCGTTTTGATAGCCAACAACCGGCAGATCCCAGGCTTCACCTAACAGTTGATACGCAGGTTGCCAGCGTGATTCGCCATTCTCCTTGATGATCTTGCCACCCAAACCCACCTGAACATTCAGCGCAGCGTTGTGGTTGAACCAAGGGTAGCGATCGCGCTGCCAGTCATCGGGTGATTCATGCTGTGCGCCGTCAACAAAGCGTTGGCGAAACAGGCCGTATTGATAGTTAAGCCCATAGCCGATGGCGGGTTGGCCTACGGTTGCCATTGAGTCGAGGAAACAGGCGGCAAGTCGGCCCAGGCCGCCGTTACCCAAGGCGGGATCGGTTTCACGTTCCAGAATATCGCTGAGCGTGACATCAAAAGTGGAAAGGACGTCATTCACCCCGTTATACCAGCCGAGGTTCAGCAGATTATTGCCGGTCAAACGCCCAATCAGAAACTCCATCGAAAGGTAATTTACGTGGCGCTGCGGGGCAGACGTTGGCGCTGTTACGGCAGGTTGTTCCGCCACACTCTCTGCGAGCGCGCCGCTAAGGGCTTGCCACCATTGCGTGCGCGTCATTTCGCGGGCATCGCGTAAACCAAAGCGTTGCCACTGACGTGTCAGGGCATTCGTGAAGCTGGAGGGATCAAATTGATGCTGTGTCATGGCTAGGTTGTCCTGTCAGAGCGGTAGGTCAGAATGCGTACCAGTTTGCCCGTCCAGCTTGTACCCATCCTCCTCCTCCTCAGAATTACGCAGGGAGGATGAGCAGGGTGGAGAAAGCTAAGGCTAATCTGAAACCGGCGCAGGAGTGTGATTAACCCCACTTTTGTAAAGATCAGTTAATCGGTCTGCTTGCATTCAGTACTCGAATGTTTGAACGTGTGAGGATTAATTACGAAGCGTAAAAAAATGATGCGTTAATCCTTCCTGGAGTTGTATACGCCAATGTTAATACCCTCAAAACTGAGTCGGCCCGTGCGCCTCGAAAGCACCGTGATACGTGAACGCCTACTACAAAAACTCACGGCAGCCGGTAACTATCGTCTGGTGTTAGTCACCAGCCCGGCAGGCTATGGTAAAACGACACTCGTATCACAATGGGCAGCCGGCAAAACGCATCTCGGCTGGTATTCACTGGACGAGGGCGATAATCAGGCAGAACGCTTTGCCGATTATTTGATTGCCGCTTTACAGCAGGCAAGCAATGGCGGCTGTCCACGCAGCGAGGCCCTTGCTCAGAAGCGGCAGTATGTCAATCTCAATGCGTTGTTTTCGCAGCTGTTTATTGAGCTGGCGGAGTGGCAACAGCCGCTGTGGCTGATCGTCGATGATTACCATCTCATCACGAACAGTGCGATCCATGACGCGATGCGTTTCTTCTTGCGTCATCAGCCAGAAAATCTCACGTTAATTTTGCTGTCACGTAATCTGCCACAGCTTGGCATTGCCAATCTGCGCGTGCGCGAGCAGTTAATTGAATTGGGCAGCCAGCAGTTGGCGTTTACCCATCAGGAAGCGAAACAGTTTTTTGATTGTCGGTTGCCCTCACCGCTGGAAACCGAAGAGAGCGGTCGCTTGTGCGATGACGTCGCGGGCTGGGCCACAGCTTTACAGCTTATTGCACTATCTGCCCGCCAGGGCGCGAGTTCAGCGCAGCACTCGGCGCGCCGTCTTTCAGGAATTAATGCCAGCCATCTCGCCGATTATCTGGTTGAAGAGGTGCTGGATAATGTCGATCTGCCTACACGTAACTTCTTGTTAAAAAGCGCCTTGCTGCGTTCAATGAACGATGTGCTTATCGCGTGTGTGACTCGCGAAGAGAATGGCCAGATGCGGCTGGAAGAGATTGAGCGTCAGGGGCTGTTTTTACAACGGATGGACGATTCCGGCAGTTGGTTTAGCTATCATCCGCTGTTCGGCAGTTTTCTGCGTCAGCGTTGCGAATGGGAACTGGCTGCCGAACTGCCTGCGATACATCGTGCGGCGGCGGAAAGCTGGATGGCGCAAGGCTTTCCCGGTGAAGCGATTCATCATGCGCTGGCTTCTGGCGATGCCAGCATGCTGCGCGACGTGTTATTGGAACACGCCTGGACGTTGTTCAATCAGAGCGAACTGGCGCTACTTGAAACCTCACTCAAGGCGCTGCCGTGGGAGATGACGCTAGAGAACCCGAAGCTGCTGCTGCTGCAAGCCTGGTTGATGCAGAGCCAGCACCGTTTTTCTGAAGTAAACAGCTTGCTGGCACGCTTCGAACACGCCTCCAGCTGCGAAATTGATGAAGCGCTGCGCGGCGAATTTAACGCGCTGCGCGCGCAGGTTGCAATCAATGATGGCGATACGGATGAAGCCGAGCGCCTGGCGAGAGTGGCGCTTGAAACCCTGCCGGCTACGCGCCACTACAGTCGCATTGTGGCGACATCTGTGCACG
Organism: Pantoea sp. MQR6; assembly: GCF_022761075.1. Taxonomy (NCBI): domain Bacteria; kingdom Pseudomonadati; phylum Pseudomonadota; class Gammaproteobacteria; order Enterobacterales; family Erwiniaceae; genus Pantoea; species Pantoea sp. MQR6. The sequence continues at coordinate 66,871 of NZ_JAKYXB010000004.1, read as the reverse complement.
GTGAAGTGATGCACTGCAAAGGCGATCTGGTGAATTCACTTAAGCTGATGCGCCAAACGGAACAGATGGCGCGCCGCGATGAAGCCTGGCATTACGCGCTTTGGAGTCTAATCCAGCAAAGCGAAATCCTCTTTGCTCAAGGATTTTTGCAAGCGGCTTATGAAACCCAGGAAAGGGCCTTTGTACTGGTGAGCGAACAGCATCTGGCTCAGTTCCCGTTACATGAATTTTTGCTGCGCATTCGTGCACAATTGCTCTGGGCGTGGGGACGGCTTGATGAGGCGGAGCACGCCGCGCGCGAAGGCATCAAGGTGTTAACCGGTTATCAGCCGCAGCAGCAAATCCAATGCCTTGGCCTGTTGGTTCAATGCTCTTTAGCGCGCGGTAATCTGGATAATGCACGCAGCTACCTTAATCGACTTGAGAATTTGCTTAACAACGGCAGCTGGCACAGCGACTGGATCGCTAACGCTGACAAAGTACGCGTGATCTACTGGCAGATGACGGGCGATGAACAAAGCGCCGCTAGCTGGATGCGGCAAACGCCAAAGCCCGCCTTTGCCAACAACCATTTCTTGCAAGGACAGTGGCGCAATATTGCGCGTGCGCAGATTCTGCTGGGGGATATGAACCAGGCCGAAGTGGTGCTTGAAGAGCTGAATGACAACGCACGTGCGCTGCGGCTGATGAGTGACATGAACCGCAACCTGCTGTTGATGAACCAGATCTATTGGCAAACCGATCGAAAAGTTGAAGCTCAGCGTACGCTGATTGAGGCGCTTCAGCTCGCGCGCAGCACCGGTTTTATCAGCCATTTTGTCATTGAAGGGGAAATGATGGCGCAGCAGCTGCGTCAGCTGATTCAGCTAAACACCCTCAATGAGCTTGATAGTCATCGTGCCCGTCGGATCCTGCTGGAAATTAATAAATATCATCGTCACAAATTCGCCCATTTTGATGAAAGCTTTATCAGCCGTTTGCTCAATCATCCTGACGTGCCTGAATTGATTCGCACCAGCCCCTTAACCCAGCGTGAATGGCAGGTATTGGGGCTGATTTATTCGGGTTATAGCAACGATCAGATTGCCGGAGAACTGGCGGTGGCGGCGACAACGATCAAAACCCATATTCGTAATTTGTATCAGAAACTGGGGGTCACGCATCGCGCTGAGGCGATGAACCGTGCGCAGTCGCTGTTGAGGATGATGGGCTACGTTTAGCCTGACTGAGACGATTTTGTGCCGGCGATATAAGGCGAATCTCCTTCTTGCCAATCGGTGTAATAATGCGGTCAGTTATTCACCGATTAAACAATCCTGCTTCTAAGGATTATTTCTATATAAAGCTGATTTTACGTCTGTTATTAAGCGCAAGCGGCAGAAAATAAAAGCCGTAATAGTGCTTTTTTTAAGCGGATATATCACAAGGCTTTGCAGGATAAAAAAGACAAATAATTCTGTCAGAATAACTGCGCGTTTTTTTTGAGTGCGTTTTTTGTTATTTTACGCGCTAATTCATTTTTATAGTTCGAGGATACGGTGAATACTCAATCACTCCAAAATAATCTTATTGAGGATAAATCAGTAGATTATGTACCTGAATCGGAACGTCATGGTAAACCCCGTAGCCTGTTTACGCTTTGGTTTTGTACTAACATCGCGCCCCTGGCGATTGTCAGTGGTGCTATTGCAACAGAAACGTTTCATCTTAATGTTATTGCAGCATTAACGGCGATTATCGCGGGTCATATGTTCGGCGGTTTGTTTCTGGCGCTGACATCCGCTCAGGGCCCGAAAGTCGGCATTCCCCAGATGGTACAAAGCCGGGCGCAGTTTGGACGTTACGGCTCGCTGTTAATGATATGTTTCACGACAGTGATATATTTGGGTTTTTTCATCTCAAATATATCACTCTCTGGCAAGGTGATTAATAACGTCATTCCGACGATTCCGGTTACTCTCGCGACAATTATTGGTGCCATTTTGGCAACCTTTATCGGCATGGTGGGATACCATTTTATTCATAAGATAAACAAAATTGGTGCCTGGGTAATGGGCGCGGCGCTGATTGTCGGTCTGATATTGATGATGTTGCAACCCTTGCCAGCTGATTTCTGGGAACGCGGCAGTATCAGTGCGGCGGGCTGGTTCGGCACCTTCTGTATTGGTGCGGTTTGGCAGATTAGCTTTTCACCCTATACCTCAGATTACTCACGTTACCTGCCAGCCAATGTTGGCATTGCGAAGCCCTTCATCGCCACCTACTTAGGCGCGTGCGGCGGGACTATTCTGGCGTTTGTGTTTGGCATGATGGCGGTGAATATTGCGCCAACCAGCGATGCCATGATGTCTGTACGCCATGCTACTGGCTGGTTAGGGCCGGTTTTAATGGTGCTGTTTCTGATTAATATCATCTGCCACAACTCCATGAATTTATATGGCGCGGTGCTTTCGCTGATAACTGCAGTGCAAACCTTTCGCCCCAAATGGTCCCCCGGCGCATCCGTGCGCATGATCTTTTCTGCCTCGCTGTTAATTGGCGGTGTGCTGGTGGCGTTGGGTGCTTCAGATAACTTCGTGGCACTCTTTATTAACGTTATTCTGGCGCTGATTTCAGTATTAATTCCGTGGAGCGTAATTAACCTGATCGACTTCTATTATGTTAATAAGCAGCATTATCATATTCCGTCTATTTTTCGTGCTGATGGTGGACGCTACGGCTTAGTGAATACGCAAGCATTGGTGGTTTATTTTTGCGGGATTATTGTGCAGGTGCCTTTTGTAGAGAATGCCTTTTTCTCCGGTCCTTATGCGAAGTTGGTTCCCGGCGCCAATATTTCATGGATTATTGGTTTAGTGATTACCAGCATGCTTTATCCACTGGCGCATCGTAAGCCCAATGCCGTGCAGAAAGAGGCACGAAGCAGTTAATCAATAAGGCATTTACTCTTTGATTAACCGTGATTAAAAAGGCGAGACAGAAAGCGTGTCTCGCCTTTTTTATTGTATAAACAGAGGCTTTTTCGTGGTATATCTGCTGCCCATTATCTAAGCTGTTGTTTGAATAAAAGTGCGCACGTCATCCTTTACAGGAGTAAAGTGCCAACGGTGTAAAACGCTATTATTGTGTTAGCGTTCGAAATGTCAGTCAGTAAATAATCGACAACGAGAGAGATATTTTCACTCAACACCATCAGGTATTTTAGCGAAAATGAATGATCTCTTTTTCCGAGAAGCCAGTAATAGCCGCAATAGCCTGAAGTGAAAGCCCCATTTTTTTGAGGTTCATTACCTGGATATGTGCCTGACTGTTTGAGCACAACACTCTGGTTGTTGTATCACGCTTGTGGCACGTTTTATTTTTATTCTGTGTAGTTGCGTTAACGTGATTTTGTAGGTTAATCAGCATAAGTCATTCCCTTTAACAGGATGATTTTTAGAATATAGCGCAGTGGTAAAGCGGCCTTATCACATTGCTATTAAAGAAAAAGCCCGGGAAAGAGAGATTTCCTTTCCCGGGCTTGATTCTTAAAGCAGGTCGAAGCGATCCAGATTCATCACTTTCGTCCAGGCGGCGACGAAGTCTTTAACGAACTTCTCTTTAGCATCGCTGCTGGCATAGACTTCTGCCACTGAGCGCAGGATGGCATTGGAACCGAATACCAGGTCAGCACGCGTTGCGGTGAATTTCTCTTCGCCGCTAACACGATCGCGTCCCGTAAACAGTTCCGAAGTGACGTCGGTCGCTTTCCACTCGGTACGCATATCCAGCAGATTGACAAAGAAGTCATTGCTGAGCACGCCGGAACGGCCAGTAAACACGCCATGCTGGCTGCCATCAAAATTGGTGCCGATAGCACGCAGACCGCCCACCAGCGCCGTCAATTCCGTGGTTGTCAGCGTCAACTGCTGCGCTTTATCAATCAACAGCGCCTCAGTTGAGGTGCCATTCAATACACCACGATAGTTACGGAAACCATCAGCAGCCGGCTTCATCAGATTAAATGAATCTACATCTGTTTGATCCTGACGAGCATCAACACGACCGGCCGTGAAAGGCACGCTGATATTAACATCAGCGGCTGCCGCAGCCTGCTCAACACCCACAACACCGGCCAGCACAATGACGTCAGCCAGTGATGCTTTGCCTGAAGCTTGCTGGATTGATTCCAACACCGAAAGGGCATGTGCAACGTGCGCATTCACTTCCCATTCTCTTTGTGGAGCCAGCGCCAGGCGGGCACCATTCGCACCGCCGCGCTTGTCGCCGCCACGGAAGGTTGAAGCAGAGGCCCAGGCAACAGAGACCAGTTCACCGACCGAAAGGCCCGCATTAGCAATGTCTGTTTTCAAACGCGCAATATCTTCAGCGTTTGGCGTATGAACTGCCTGCGGCAGCGGATCCTGCCAAATCAGATCTTCTTTTGGCACTTCCGGCCCGATGTAACGCGCTTTTGGCCCCATATCTCTGTGGGTCAGCTTGTACCAGGCACGCGCAAACGACTCATTAAACGCCTGCGGATCGTTCAGGAAACGACGCGAAATCTTTTCAAACTCAGGATCGAAGCGCAGCGTCAGGTCTGTTACCAGCATGGTTGGCTTGCGTTTCTTCTCTGAATTGAAAGGATCAGGAATGATTTCATCGGCATCCACGGCTTCAAACTGAATAGCGCCAGCTGGGCTGCGTGTCTGTACCCACTCATACTTGAACAGGTTCTCAAAGAAGTAGTTGCTCCATTGCGTTGGCGTTTGCGTCCACGCAACTTCCAGACCCGATGTAATAGCATCTGCACCTACACCGCTGCCATGGCTATTGACCCAACCCAAGCCTTGAGCTTCAATCGGCGCGGCTTCAGGATCGTCACCAACATGGCTGGCTGCGGCTGCACCATGGGTTTTACCCAGCGTGTGGCCACCCGCGATCAGCGCAACGATCTCTTCGTCGTTCATACCCATGTTACCGAAAGTGGCGCGAATCGCTGGCGCTGCCGAAGCGGGATTGCCGCTGTTATTTGGGCCTTCCGGGTTAACGTAAATCAAGCCCATCTCGGTCGCACCTAACGGAGCCTGCGCCAGAGATTCAGGATGACGATGTTCGAGCCAGGTTTTTTCATCACCCCAGTTCACATCCTGATCCGGTTCCCAGACATCTTCACGTCCGGCACCAAAGCCAAAGGTGCGGAAATCGGCGTTTTCCAGCGCCACGTTGCCCGCCAGAATATAGAGGTCAGCCCAGGAAATTTTCTGACCATATTTCTGCTTAACTGGCCACAACAGGCGACGCGCTTTATCCAGGCTGACGTTATCTGGCCAGGAGTTTAAGGGTGCAAAGCGCTGCTGACCGCGACCGGAACCGCCACGACCATCAACGGCGCGATAAGTACCTGCACTGTGCCATGCCATGCGGATGAAAAGGCCAATATAGCTGCCCCAATCCGCAGGCCACCAGGGCTGTGAGTCGGTCAATAATGCCTTGATATCGCCTTTCAGGGCGAAATAGTCGAGTTGGCTGAACGCTTCACGATAATTGAATGTTTCGCCCAATGGATTAGAGAGATTGGAGTGTTGATTTAACAGGTCTACCCGCAGCTGCTTTGGCCACCAGTCACGGCTCGCCGTGCCCGCGCCCGCGCTTTGATCTGGCGTACTTTGATGGAAGGGGCATTTACCTGCAGCTAACGTGTTGTGTGTATCTTCTGTCGAACTCATTGTTATTCTCCGTTTCGGTTTCGTAACAAGATATAGCGGCAGATTGATAACTCCTACCTGTATTGATCTACGGATTTGATAGCCTTTACCTTTTATTTGCGCAAAGGGGTCAAAAGGGTGAGCAAACTCACAGTGTGCTTCGTCATGACATAACCGCGCAGCAGTTAAGCACCTGCGATCAACTGTTAATTACTGCTTGTGACATCCTCAGCTTCCAGCGATTTCAAGGAGCAGGGATATGTCAGCGAACGATATCGGATTTAGCCATGTGGCATTACAGGTGAGAGATCTGCAAAAAAGTATCGATTTTTACCAGCGCTATGCCGATATGCAGGTGATTCATCAGCGCGAGCCAGGCATAGCTGAGGCACAGAAAGTCGCCTGGCTTTCAGACTTAACGCGTCCGTTTGCGTTGGTCTTGGTTCAGTCTCAGGTCAGCGTGGATACGCCGCTCGGGCCATTTGGTCATATTGGTGTGGCGTGTCGCAGCCAGGAAGAGATTGATGCCAAAGTCAAACTGGCTGAACAGGAAGGGATTTTGCGGCGGGCAGCTCAGCAATCATTGCCGCCAGTAGGCTACTGGGCATTTTTTAATGACCCGGATGGAAATACGCTTGAACTCTCTTACGGCCAGCAAATTGGTATGGAGATTATTATGGCGCGTCAATGTTCATAAAAAGGCGTATTTAAAGGCTGTCGTGTTTGGCCTTTTATGGCAGTGGCCCTCCATGGCCCCGAGTGAAATAACCTGCGAATAATCAAGCGTGGTTGCGCTAAAGCGGAGATGAAAACCGGGGACGTTGAACCTAAAGCCGTTATTGATCGCGCAACAGATCAAGAACGAGTTCGGACGTTTTGTTCGCTATTTTCGAGACAGCATTTTGTCCCTGCTGCAATATTTGCGTTCGCGCTAAAAGACTCGCTTCTTGGGCATAGTCTGCGTCCTGAATTCGGCTCCGGGCTGATTCTGTGTCGATCCCTTGTTGTGTCAGCACGGATTTATTCGATTCGTAGCGATTGATCTTAGCGCCATAGCTTGAACGGTATTGGCTGACTTTTTCTAGCGCTGCATCTAATGCTGTCATGGTAATGGAAATGTCACCTTCGCTCAGCAACGTGGTGTTGTTCAGTCCCAAGGTTTTCGTATCCGATGGCGTAGCCGCAATCCTGTCTGACTGCACCGGCTGACCAAAGTTTGCGCTGGTCACGACGTCTAAAGGCCGGCTCTGCTTTGGCGCAACGGCGGGCGTCGATGTGGGTTCTGGCAGTAATCCCCAGGTAAGATTGCTGTTAAAAGAACCATTGCCGACTACCACCACAATCAGATCTTCCGTGACGGTATTAATGCTGATGCGTTCCTGACGGTTACTGCCATTGACGCCATCGTTGAAATTGCCGGTGGTTGCATCTTCATAACGATCGCCATCACCGCTGTAGCTAATGGTCATTCCGTTATAGCTAAGCGAATTGCTGCCCGCCAATGCCCACGTTGCACCACCTTCAGTCAGCTGCGAATCGTCGTAGGTTGCCCCGCTGGCGAAGCCGTTGCTGCTGGTAAGCAGACGTGATGTCGCGGTTGCGTCATCCGTTATTCCCTTACTTACCCAGGTAAAATCGGGATCGCTGCCGTTGATCGGCGTGCCAACCAGATGCTTGCCGTCTCGCGTAAATAACTGGAGATCATCGTCCTGACCCAGCGAATCGATGCTGATTTTTATATTTGTCGATCCCGCAGGGATATACGCCAGCGAGATAATGCCGGAAGTAAACGAATAGCTTTTACCCGATACGGGAAATTGGGTTTTGATAGGTGCTACATCACCCAGCAGAGCCGGCGGCAATTCCGGGTTATTAGTGGCTAAGGGATACTGACCAAAAATTTCCGTCTGATCGGCGATGTCATTTATACCGGCAAGAATTTGCTGATATTCATTATTTACACTTATGCGGTCAGCATCAGACAACGTGCCGTTGGCAGCCTGAATCGACAGCGTTTTAGCCCGAATCAGCAAGTCACCGATGGTACTCAGGCTGCCTTCAGCGGTTTGTGAGTAGCTAATCGCGTCATTAAGACCTCGCGCTACGGCGCTATCAGCGTTGATGTTTGCCGTCATGCGGTTGGAGATGGCTTGTCCTGCAGCATCATCTTTTGCGCTGTTTATTCGCAACCCTGATGACAATCTTTCAATGGTTCTTTCCAGCACAGAGCCGGTGCTCAAACGTCCTTTGTTCGACAATGCAGCGGTTTGGTTATGATTTATCGTTAACATAGTCGCTTGATACAGTGGTTGGATGAGTACGATTTATCGGCATTTCCACTGGCAGCTTTAGCCGCGAAGCTAGAAAGGGGAGCGTCTTGACACCGGCTTGAAGGCAACTTGCTGATGGCCAAACGGTTTCTGACATTAAGTTTTAAACACGCTTTTGGCTAAGGCTGTGCAACGTATCAATCTGTTCTTGTAAAACAGCCTTTTCGGAGGCCTCGAAACATATTCAATATTTTTGATTTATTTGAGCAAATAGCTCAGCTTTTAATCCGCTCTCCTCAGCTCTATGATTGTTCACATCGAGGCAGGACGCCTCAAACAAACAAACTTCACTGAGGAAATGACCATGAAATCCATCAAAACTACTGTTGCAGTTACCGCTCTGATACTGGTTTCTTTCGGCAGCTTCGCACAAAGTGTTACCGCTTCAGCTTCCACTCTGGACAGTGCTGAAGCCAAAATTGCGGCTCAGGCACATAAAGCAGGCGCGTCATACAAAATCACCGGCGCGCGCGTTGATAACGGTGCCTATGTTTCGGCTGAGCTAATCAAATAAACATGGTCGTACAAGGACGTGCCAAAACGGGCTGCCCAATGGGCGGCCTTTTTTGTCTTCGCATTCTAAGGCCTGCCGTTATCAGGCGCGATCGTTCCACGTGTTGCGGTAGTTAATATTTCCTGCCATTCAACACTTCACGGGTAAGATACGTTACGGCGGCTAAACCTTATTCGCGACGGCGTGCGAACGCGTTTGATTGTGTCAATGCAGGGGGATTCTCGGGGGGGTTATGGGGTAAAGATCGCACAGGACAAATAAAGGATAAAACGCCAAAGAGGGTGACGTTTTATCCTATCGATCAACTCAAGAGTCAATAAACCACTCCCTTAAACCTGAGCCATTCCCCCATCAACAAACAACTCAATGCCATTCACAAAGCTTGCCGCATCGGATGCCAGGAACGCGACCACTTTAGCGATCTCCTCAGGTTCACCCAGCCGGCCCAATGGAACCTGTGCTGCCAGGCTGTCAAAAAGTCCCTGACGGTGTTCTTCGGGAACCAATCCACCCAAGCCGTTCGTGCGTACTGGCCCAGGGCTGACCACGTTGACGCGTATCCCACGATTTTTCAAATCCAGCGACCATGATCGCGCAAAATTCCTTACGGCGGCTTTGCTGGCGCTGTAGACACTGAAGTTTTCTGTCCCCTTAATGGAGACGGTGGAGCCAGTCAGAATCACAGAGGCACCATCAACCAGCAGCGGCAGGGCTTTCTGCACGGTAAATAAAACGCCTCGCACATTGGTTGCAAAAATGCGGTCAAAATGTTCTTCGGTAATCGCGCCCAGCGGCATCATGTCGCCACCGCCTGCGTTAGCAAACAAGATATCCAGTCGTCCAGATTGTTTAGCGATTAACGCGTAAACCGCATCCAGCTCCGTCAACGATGACGCATCGGCACGAACGCCCACAGCAGTGGAGCCGAGTGTGGCAACCGCCGCATCCAGTTCTTGTTGACGGCGTCCAGTGATATAAACCTGCGCACCCTGTGCAGCCAGCTCTTGGGCGGCTGCCAGTCCAATCCCAGACGTACCGCCGGTAATCAGCGCGATCTTTCCAGACAATTGCTTGCTCATTACATACTCCTTCCGATAAGTTGATTTACCTGCCTGTTTTTGAAGCCATTTACTTATTAAATGGTTTGCTAAACAGGCCCTGTAAGTAATGTAGCGTCGAAGACATTGCGGAAAAATTAGCAAAAATGAAAATGACTATTCACAGCGGTGGATAATCATTCTGGCGAATTGAGGAGAGCGGCAGTTGGATCAGTTGATGGCCATTCGGGCTTTTACGCGGGTAGTAGAAACCGGAAACTTCACGCGCGCGGCAGATTCACTCAACATGCCGAATGCCACCTTAAGCAAATTAGTGAAGTCTCTTGAGGCGCATCTGGGTGTTCGTCTGTTGCAGCGCACTACCCGACGCGTCATGACCACGCCGGAAGGGCGTGAATATTACGAGAAAGCCTCGCGTATTCTTATCGATCTGGAAGATATCGATACGTCATTTATCGTGTCTCGCAACAAACCGCACGGGCACTTACATATTCATGTGGGGGGATCAACGGCTCGCGACGTGTTGATTCCGGCGCTGCCGGACTTCCTTTCACGCTATCCTGATATTCGCCTTGATTTGGGCGTTGCCGATCGCCCCGTGGATTTGATCAGTGGCAATATCGATTGTGTGATTCGTGGTGGCCCCCTCGACGATTCATCGCTGATTGCGCGGCATATTGGTAATGCAAGCCTGATTACCTGCACCACGCCGGAATACTTAAAAATGTTCGGTATCCCCGCCTATCCCGAAGAACTCAGCAATGGCCATAAGCTGATCAGCTACCTTTCTCCGTTAACGGGCAGAGCCTTTCCTTTTAGATTTCAAAGGGACGGCGAGAAAAAAGAAATTAAACCCGATCATCGCATTGGCGTGAATGAAAGCAATGCGCATTTGGCGGCGGCGATTGCCGGAATGGGCATTATTCAAACCTTCACTTATTCAATAAAGCAGGAGCTGAAACAGGGATCGCTGGTGGAAATACTGCATGAATGGCGGCCTCCGGTTTATCCTTTCCACGTTGTTTATCCGCAAAACCGCCATGTGACACATCGTCTACGGGTGTTTATCGCCTGGCTGGTGGAGGTTTTTCCCGAGGCGGTAAAAGGGTGACGGGGGCTTACTGAAATCTTTCCAGCACCCCATCTATTTTTTTCTGGCTTGTTATCAACGCCACACCAGCGTTGTTATCAGCGGTTAGTCCGCTTTTGATATAAATGCTGATCCAGCCGAATCAGAGCAATAACATAATGTGGTAACGCTGCCAGCAGCGAGGGCAGATGCGTAGCCTCATCAGCACCGTGCGGCAGGCCGTGTCCTTGTGGTAGAAAGTCAGGGGTATTTTCTGCGGTGCGAATGTAGCCGGGCCCAAAGGTAATCGCATTGGGCAACACCTTGGAATGTGTGACGCCGCCCATGGAATAGGGCCGATCCTCACGTCTGGTGATGTCGTTCCAGCTCTGTTGCAGCAGCTGAATAATCTCGTTCTCTTCGGGTAAAAAGAAAGGCGGCACATCACGCCATTGAGGATTAAGTTGCACATCCGAAGCGCTAAGATGCTGTTTAAATCTTTCCAGAATCTGCTCGCCGCGAAAGGAAACGGGATAACGTATATCGCAGGTTATGCTCAGCACATTGGGCGCCGCATTTGTCCAGATACCCGCGTTGAGCGTGAGTTTGCCGGAATGATTATCCTCCAACCCAATACCTGCGGATTCACCATAAGGTGAACCAAACAGTCGGTCTAGCTGGTTTGCCAACACCGTCTCAGTGTCACTCAGCAGATCCAGCTGTAGCAACGCGGCCAGCAAGACACGTACGGCATTAAGCGTGCCATCAGGAAACGCGGCGTGCCCACCATTTCCGCGCGCCTGCAGTACAAGCCCCTTCTCTGTCTCGACCCCTGTCACATTGCCAGCCGCTAAGCCAGTAAGCTGATCGGTATTCACTACTTTTGCCGAAGGAAGTAGGATCTGGGCGAATTCCGGCACGCTGTTGCTGGCCGTTCCAGCCTGTATAGCGGCAAGTAAACCGGCATCGGGAACATGGAGACTCAGCGTTAGCTGACCCTTTTGTGCATTGTTCACCGGAAACTTACCATCGGTCACAATCGAGACGTCAGGAACCGGACCGTTCTGCGCGAACCAGGCCAGATCCGCCATAGTGGTCTCTTCTGCTAAGCCGTAAACGATGCGTAGGTTGTGATGCAGCGGAATCGCCAAATCACGTATCAGCTTAAGCAGATAAAGGTCCAGAATTGCCGGGCCTTTGTTATCTGCGACGCCACGTCCAATTAAAAAGTCGTGATGGCGGGACAGCGTGAAGGGAGGATAAGTCCAGTTATCACCGGGCGGTACGACATCCAAGTGGCTGATTACGCCAATGTCCTGCGGGTACTCGCCATAAACCACTGATCCCGCATAGCCTTGATGATTTTCAGTGTGGAACCCCGCCGCAGTGGCCTGCGATAACACTTTTTCCAGTATTTCGGCACATGCCGGACCAAACGGCGCGCCCGGTACAGCCAGGTCAGCTCGGCTAATGCTGGGCACGGCAATCCATTCTGCCAACTCAGCGATCAGCTGTTCACGATGGGACGAGATCCACGCCTCAATAGCAGGCAGTAGGGCATTTTCCTCTGGGCTTAGCGATGTCGACATCTCATTTCTCCTTTGCGTTAAAGCCAAAATAAAGCATCACGATGCGAAGAGTTAGACCGATTTTTCCCATCTATAGCCATTTAGCGCCAATAGCGCGCAAGGCTTAATGCGAATTACGGCAAAGGATAGTGATTTTTGTTACTCGTCTTATGGCTGAAAGCAAAGGAAATTAGCAGCACTTTTCGTCTGCGATTTTAGTAAGTTGCCAGTGATTCAGGAGTCATAAGGTGAATAACAGGCCCGATGCCGGGGTAACCGTGGGAATAGATGTAGGCGGGACATTTACCGATTTTGTCTTATTTGATCCTCAGCGTCAGAACACGCTCTTCCACAAGGAGCCCAGTACACCTTCAGATCCTGCTTTGGCGGTCAGTGAGGGGTTAATGGCTTTACTGGCAAAAAGTGGATTGCCGGCCAGCGCGCTCACTTTAGTGCTGCATGGCACTACGCTGGGTCTGAACGCCATCATTCAGCGTCGCGGTGCCCGCGTCGCGCTGGTGATCAGCCAAGGCTTTCGCGATGTGCTGGAGATAGCTCGCGCCCGCATGCCTTCTTCTTTTGATTTTCATGCCGATCGAGAACCGCCATTTTTGCCTCGTCAGCGCATACTGGAAATCTCGGCGCGTTTCAGTCCACAGGGCAAGGTATTGCAGTGGCCTGAAGAAAGTGAATTGAACGCGCTGGCGCAGCGCATTCATGCTTTAAACGTCAGTGCCGTCGCGCTGGTCACTATCAATGGTTATACCAATCCACGAGCTGAAGGCGAACTTGCCGAACAACTGAGTCGCTACTTCGCTGCTATTCCGGTGCTTTCATCTGCACAATTGTGGCCTGAGATCCGCGAGTACGAACGCACCCTGGTGGCTGGGCTGAACGCCTATATCCAACCCTTGATGCAGCGCTACTTTAGCCGTTTAAGCAATTTGCTTGAACGGCAAACGATAGATGCTCCGCTATTGATCACCGCATCAAATGGCGGCGTTTTGCCACTGGATGCGGCCCGTGAACGTCCGGTTGATACCTTATTATCCGGTCCCGCGTCAGGCGTTATCGCCGCAGCGTATTTAGCAAAAAGCACCGAAAGCGGCGGCTTTGTCACATTTGACATGGGCGGCACCAGCAGCGATATCTCCGTTTCGGCCGACGGCGAAGTAGAGCGCGTCAATCGTACTGATATTGGCGGCATGCCACTGATATTGCCGGTGGTGGGTGTCTCCGCGCTAGGCGCAGGGGGCGGATCGATTATTCACGTGGACGATTATGGCATTTTGAAAGTCGGCCCAGAGAGCGCAGGCGCTGATCCCGGGCCGGTTGCTTACAATCGCGGTGGCAATGTTCCCACCCTTACCGATTGCTATCTGGTGTGCGGCATTTTAGCGCCAGACGCCCTGCTGGCTGGCACTCTTCCGCTGGATTTTGCGGCGGCGCATCAGGCGCTGGCAAACCTAGCCGGGCAGTTGGGGCTTGAAGGTGACCATGCTGCAGAGCGCGTTGCCAGCGGCGCGTTGGCGGTAGCGACCACGCAAATGGCGACGTCGTTGAATAAAGCGTTGGCGCATCGTGGCGTTTCAGCGGATGCGTTAACACTTATTCCGTTTGGTGGTGCAGGCCCCACACACGCTAATTTCTTCGCCAGTGAAGCCGGTATTGATCGCCTTGTCGTTCCGCTGCGTCCAGGGACATTTTGCGCACAAGGCGCTATTACGGCGGATATTCGCAGAGATTTTGTTCGCAGCCTGCGTGTGTTTGTTAATCAAGAAACCTTTAGCACCTTAAGCAGTACGATTGCCGAACTCAATCAGCTGGCCCAGCAATGGTTCCAGGAGCAAGCCGCAACGCTGAGTCATACATCGCGCTGCATGGTAGAAGCAGATATGCGCTACAGCGGTCAGGCTTATGAACTCAGCGTTAGCCTGGCGGAGCCAGAAAATATCCAGCTGGAAGGTTTGATACAGGCTTTCCAACAGCTTCATCAACAACGTTACGGCTTTAATAATGCGGCCGTCGGGATTGAATTAACCACGCTGCGTCTTTCATTAACGGCTTCATTGCCGCGCCCGTCAGAGAATGCGTTTGTTCCTGCACCCGCGAGTGAATCACGCCTTCAGCGCCCACTGTTTCTCCATCAAAACTGGCTCTCCGCTGAGGTGTGGTCACGGTCACAGATTCAGTTCGACCACGTTCTTGCAGGGCCGGCAATTGTTGAACAAGACGATACCACTACGTTGATTTTACCCGGCTGGTCAGGGCAACTGGATAAGGCGGGTAATTTGATCATCAGCCGTCAGCCGCAAGGGGAAACACGATGAAGTTGGATGCGATTACGCTTGAGATTTTGAATCAGAAACTCACGGCGCTGACCGAAGAGATGTGTCACATCCTGCAGCGAACGGGCCGCACACTGTACGTTAAAGAGACCGCTGATTTCTGCTGTGCGGTCGCTGATCCACAGGGTAAATTTTTCGCCTATCCGCGAGGCATCGGCGTTTCTGGCTTTGTCGGGTTAAATGCGCTCACCACTCTTCAGGCAATAACTGAGCCAGAGCCGGGCGATGTGATCCTCACCAACGATCCGTGGCGATCACGCGGTTTAGCAACGCATTTGCCCGATCTGCAAGTGCTGGAACCCTGGTTTGTTGAGGGTGAAATCGTCGCCTGGGGCTGGGCTTTTTTACACGCCTCAGACGTCGGCGGCAGAGTACCCAGCAGTATATCGCCCACTAACAGCGATATTTTTCAGGAAGGACTGCAAATCCCGCCGGTGAAACTGGTGCGTGCAGGCAAGCTGAATCAGGATGTGGTGAATATTCTGGCTGCCAACAGCCGCACACCGGAAGCCAACGCTGGCGATATTCAGGCCATGCTTGCGGCGCTGAGCGCGGGACGCCAGCGGCTGGAAAAAATTGTTGCTCAACATGGCACGCCAACGGTGGTCCAGGCACAGCGAGATTTGCAGACGTATGCGGCAGCAAGGGCGCGTCAGGTGCTGCGCCGCATCCCGGATGGTTGCTACCAGTTTGAAGATTTTCTGGATGATGCGGCGGGCAGTGGCTTGCCGGTGCGGCTGGCGCTGAGCGCAACCTTTGATGATGGTCACGTGCATCTGGACTTCTCCGGCAGTGATGCGCAGGTGGCTGTCGCCCTGAACATTCCCAGCCACGGTGAACCGCACGCCTGGCTCACGCTGCGTATTCTGGCCTTGATCTGCACCCTGGACAAAACCATTCCGCTTAATGCCGGGCTGCTCGAACCGATTTCGCTCTACGCACCCGTTGGTTCGCTGGTAAATCCGCTTTATCCCGCTGCGGTGGGTGTCAGACACGCCACGGCAGTGCGCGTCAACGATCTGCTGAATGGCCTGTTAGGACAGGCTTTACCGCAAGTCATGCCAGCCGCCAGCGGCGGCACTATTATTCCGTTTGTGGTGGCTGAAAGTGGAGGCAACGGCAAAGAGCTGAACGTGCAGGTGATGGAGCCGATGGTTGGCGGCGGTGGCGGACGCTATGGCCGGGATGGCATTGATGGCCGCGATAACAGTATTTCTAACCTGGCAAACAATCCGGTCGAAATGGTGGAGGCCGAAACGCAGATCCAGATTCTGCAATATGCCTTACGCGAAGATTCCGCAGGCGCAGGTCAATGGCGCGGCGGCATGGGGCAGCAGATTCACGTGCGTATTTTGCAGGATGACACTACGCTGCTGGCGCGCGGCATGGAGCGAATGCTTTTTCAGCCTTGGGGCGTGAACGGTGGAATGCCAGGCAAACCCACGCGGCTAACGCTCGATCCGCACCTTAACGGCGGTCAGATACTGGGAAAAATAGACCTGTTAAGC
The DNA here is from genome assembly GCF_022761075.1 of Pantoea sp. MQR6. Classification (NCBI taxonomy): domain Bacteria; kingdom Pseudomonadati; phylum Pseudomonadota; class Gammaproteobacteria; order Enterobacterales; family Erwiniaceae; genus Pantoea; species Pantoea sp. MQR6. The sequence continues at coordinate 50,789 of NZ_JAKYXB010000004.1, read as the reverse complement.
GTCAAGAAAGGCGACGAAGTGTTGCTGCAAACGCCGGGCGGAGGCGGTTGGGGTGATCCTTTTCAACGCGATCCTGTGGCTGTGAAACAGGATGTGGAGAATGCGTTGCTGACGGTGGCTGCAGCAGCTGAGCAATATGGCGTGGCGATTACCCCCGAAGGCCTTGACGAGGCGGCGACAGCGGCATTACGTCAGGCTGAACGCGCTACGCCATCCTCGCGTGGTGTGGCGCGTGATAACTGGCTAACGGTGTTCGAACCGGCGGTGCTCAGTCGATTAAATCACTTGCTCTATTCCCGCTCACCTGCCGAGCGGCAGCGTTATCGACACTCTGCTTTTGCTGAGGCACTGGCTCATTTACCCCCTTGTTTTCCGCTTGAAACCAATAACAACATCGCAATTGCGCGGCACTGTTTTGTCCACGCCGTCGCCGCGCTGGAACAGCAACTTTCACCCCTTAACCCTTAACCGCCAGGAGATGGCTCATGTCTGCCATAAAAATTAAAAAGATCGTGCTTTCCGCTTTAATCGGCCTCGCCATCAGTTCCACTGCGCAGGCAGCAGCTACGCCAGAAGCCACTGATTCGGTGGTAGTAGGCGTGTATGGCGGCGACTGGGAAAAGAACATCCGTGCGTCTGGGCTGGAGCAGTTTGCTAAAGATAACCATATCAAACTCACCGTGGTGCCCGGTGCAGATGCCGAGTGGTTCGCTAAATTACGGGCTGCGAAAGGTCGCCGCTCACCTTATGATATTGTGGTTTTTCAGCCTGATACGGTGCAGCGTGCACAAGCAGCAGGTTTATTGCAGCCTCTTGAGGCAGCAGATATTCCTAACTTGGGTAAGCTTTATCAAACCGTACAGTCACGTTTTGTCACCGACAATAAAACCTACGCGGCAGCATTCAGTCTGGGTCAGTTAGGACTGGCGTATCGGACTGATCTGGTGAAAACCCCGCCGAAAAGCTGGCTGGATTTGTGGAACCCAGAATACAAAGGGCACGTTGCGATCTCTTCACCCACTTACGCAGCGGGCCTGCAATTTTTTGCCGGGCTGGTGCATGCGTTAGGCGGAGAACTGGCTAAACCAGCAGATGTAGACAACGCGTTTGCTAAGTTAGCAACGTTACGCGGTAACGCTGTCGCTTTCCCGGATAGCCCAGGCGCAATTCAAACGCTATTGGAGCGAGGTGACGTGTGGATTGTGCCCTATTGGGATGGCCGCGTATTCGCGCTGAAACAGCAGGGCATGAAAGTTGACTTCGTTTATCCTTCCGATGGTCCAGTGGTTGGTGCGGCAAACTGGGTGATCCCAAAAGGCGCACCGAATCTGGCTAATGCTTATAAAGTGGTAAACGCGTTGTCCAGCGCTGAGGTGCAAAAAGCGTTCTCAGACAAATCGCTTTACGGTATGACCAATAAAGAGGTGCAGTACAGTGATGTACTGAAAAGTCAGGTGAAAGTGGGCGAAGAGGCTTATAGCAAGCTGATCTGGATCGACTATCGCAGCGCTACACCGCAGTTGGCTGACTGGACGCGCCGCTGGAGCCAGTCGCTGGGAGCGGCAAAATGAGTTCAGTGATCATCGAAGCGGTCGAGCGTCAGTTTGAGCAACACCGCGCGCTGGACGGGGTGAGTATCAATATTGAACAGGGTGAATTCTTTTCTCTGCTGGGCCCTAGCGGCTGTGGCAAAACAACGCTGTTGAATATCATCGCTGGATTCTTAGCACCCAATAAAGGCAGAGTATTCATTGGCGGTCAGGACGTGACCGGTCTACCGCCTTATCGACGCAACATTGGCATGGTGTTTCAGAACTACGCGCTGTTTCCTCATCTTAGCGTTGAGGAGAATGTCGCGTTCGGACTCAAGGTGCGTAAAGTGCCGCGCGCCGAGCAGCGCCAGCGGGTGGATGACGCATTGAAGCAGGTTCGGCTTGAAGGGTTAGGAACACGCAGGCCGCATCAGTTATCGGGTGGTCAACAGCAGCGCGTCGCTATTGCCCGTGCGCTGGCGATAAAACCGCAGGTGTTACTGCTCGATGAACCTTTATCAAACCTCGATGCCCGCTTGCGCAAGGCGATGCAGGACGAGTTGCGCGCCCTGCAAAAACGCGTCGGCATCACCACGGTTTTAGTCACCCATGATCAGGAAGAGGCGCTAACCTTGTCCGATCGCATCGGCATTTTGGGGCAAGGGCAGCTACAGCAGGTTGGCACGCCGCCGGAGCTTTATCGCTTGCCGAAGAACCGGTTTGTCGCTGAGTTTGTGGGTCAGGCTAACCTGTTTCACGTTACGCCCGACCCTGTTACAGGTCGCTATATTGCCCTGGCGCATTTCCGCGCAAACGCTGAGCCGCTGCAACTGTCGGCTGCGCTTTTTCATCCACATACGTCGTTATTGATCGTCAGGCCGGAACGTATACGCCTTTCCTCGTCGCCGGGTGAATCGGCCGTTAACAGCTCGCGTGCGATCATCAAAGAAGCTCGCTTCGCCGGTTCAACATTACGTCTGCTGTGCGAGCTTCCTGGCGGCGGTGTACTCAGCGTGCAGCCTGCTGAAGCGGGTTTTAAAAACCTGCCTGCGGTGGGGGATACACTGCATCTTCACTGGCGTGAGGAAGATGTAATTGTGCTGCCTGACCAAGCGATACAGCCATGAGCAACCTAAAAGAAACCCTGAAGCTTAATGCTTTCCCGTGGCTCATGCTGACGCCGTGCCTGGTGTTTCTACTGCTGTTTTTGCTGGTACCGCTGCTGCTGCTGTTCGATCAAAGCCTGACCAATGTCGACAGCCTGCTTAATCCGTTGCCAGGATACAGCTTTGCGCAGTACCTGATCGTATTTAGCGAACCGCAATATCGCTACGCGCTTTGGACAACGTTATGGGTGTCGTTACTCACGGCCGTGATTACCGTGCTGCTGGCATGGCCTGCGGCCTGGCTGTTGGTTTCACTCAAGCAGCGCGGATTGCGAACAGTGTTGTATGTGATTTTGATTTCCCCCCTATTAACCAGCGTGGTGATCCGCACGTTCGCCTGGATTGTGTTGCTCGCACAAAATGGGCTGATTAACGGCTTTTTACTGTTTACTGGCTTAATACCCCAACCGCTGAGTTTGTTGTGGAATATGAATGCAGTGGTGATCGCCTACGTGCAAGTGATGCTGCCTTTTGCCGTATTGCCTTTAATTACGTCGTTAAGCGACATAGCGCCGTCACTGCGGTTGGCCGCCATGAGCCTGGGCGCTACACCGGCTCAAACATTTCGGCGGGTAATTTTGCCTTTAACGCTGCCCGGAATGTTAACCGGTTTTATCATTGTGTTTTCGCTCGCTGCCGGTAGTTATATCACGCCGTTGTTAATCGGAGGACGTCTGCAACCGCTGTTGCCAATCGCCATCTATCAGCAGGCAATGCAGATTGCCAACTTACCCTTGGCGGCCGCTTTGTCGCTGACGTTGCTGGTTATGACGCTGGCGGTGGCAGGTGTTACGGGCCTGTTTTTGAAGCGCTGGGAGAAGAAAAATTATGGGCCGTGATCGCAACCTGATGTTACGGCTGAGCCAAATTCTGGCTTCGTTTGCGGGCATTCTGGTGTATCTCTTTTTAGCGTTGCCGGTGCTGGTGATTGTGCTTTCAGCCTTTAGCCCTGAAGCCTATCCGCAGTTTCCGCCGCAGGGCATCTCGCTGCGCTGGTTTTATGCCTTGCTGGACGATGAGAGCTGGCGCGACTCGCTGATCATTAGCGTGATCTTATTGGTGGTGGTCACACCGATAACGGTCATGCTTGGAACTTTTGCCGCGTGGGCACTGGCGCGTCTTGAATTTCGCTATCGCGAAGCGTTACAGGCTTTCATTTTGTCACCCTTGATGATCCCGCAAGTGGTGTTGGGTATCGCCTTACTGTATGTCCTTACAGCTGCCGGTATCGCGGGTATGATCAGTGGCTTAGTGATCGGGCATATCGTGGTTGCGCTGCCTTATGTGGTGCGTACCGTTAGCGTCAGTCTGGCCGCAATGGATAGGCGGCTGGAAGCGGTCTCGATGAGTCTCGGCGCAGGACGCTGGTATACCTTTCAGCACGTCACCTTGCCGCTGATTAAGCCTGGTATGGTTGCCGGCGCGGTATTTGCGGGCGTGACATCATTTGGCGAAGTGTCGGTAAGTCTGTTTCTGAGCGCGCCGGATACCATCACAATACCGGTGCGGGTGTTTAACTATGTCGATCAAACCTTTGATCCTACGGTCAACGCTATTTCAGTGATTTTCATTGTGGTCGCCGTGGCTATTTTGATGGTGATTGAGAAGGCCATTGGGCTTGTGAAAATACTCTGACTAAAACGCAACACAGGTTCATCGCTTGAAGTGGATTAGGGCGATGAACAACTTTCCATCAATCGGCTTTAATGGATGTTATCTCTATCAGGTAAACACAATCCGTAAAAAGGCAACAATTAATAAAAAGAGGGGTATTTTTATAAGTTGGAATTGCGATAGTTCCTATTAAGGACAATATAAATGCGCTTAGTGGATATAAAATTTTCCTCAGTAGAAAAATTGTCCTTAGACTTATTCTTCTTTACAAAAAACGCTTTTATAACCTTAATAATCCTTGCGTGAATTTTCATGCGATATTTTTAATTATCACAGGCCGTTAATTCAAAATCATCCGTTTGAATTACCTTGGCTAAATCGGTTCAATTAGGTCCAATAAACCCTATTTATTTTTTTAACTATTTTTCTAAATCATTTTTCTACAGCCTGCCGATTGTTAAGTCCTGCTGGACGTTAGTGCAACAAAGTGCTGTGATTCATTTCATCCTATTTCAAACGTTATCATTTCCAAAACAATTTATTCATAAACTCCGCCTGAAATATAACGCCTAACGTTAAGCAGGCTTTGTCTTTTCTCTGATGAGGAAAACATTGTGTTTAAATTAAATCCTCTGTTTTTGAGCCTTGTTGCTGCGCAAGGTCTGTTATTTCCGATACTCAATGCTTCTGCTGCATTACTCAAACCTTATACCCCTGAATTTAACGATAATAAGGCTGGTGTCTATTGCCTGTGTAACGGCACGACACAAACCCTAAGCGGTTTACCGCAGTTTACGCCGGGCGTAAGTGGTGCAACTCGCATCACGCTGGGTGAATTGCAAAACACGGGCCGCATTATTAACGACAATCTGATCGGTGAAAAACGGCTCGATTTGGGACTGCAAAATTTCACTGTCCGCATCCCCGATTTCGAAGCGCATACCTCAACATATTATGATGTGTACGATACGTTTGCGTTTAACGATCTGCTTAGCGTGAGTGGCGCTGCGCAGGTCCCTGATTATTACGATGTGAAAGATGGCCAATATATTAATGCGCGGGTCGCCGCCGTAAGCAATGGCACACTTAATATCGCTATTGGCAAGCAAGGCGCCGCGAGCAGCGCCAGCACCAATCGTTGGTCGATGGCGGCTAAGCAGAGCGAACTCTTTACCGCTAAGAAGCGGGGACACCTGAACTGGGACGCAAATAACCGCATCACGTTTACCGCGGCAACCCCGCCTTACAGTGGCGATCGGCTCGCTTATAACGTGGGTAACGTGGTGGATTATGGCGGTGCTTTTACCGTAACCACCAAAGATGGCGCGGTGAATGCCTTCAATGTCACTAACAGCACCGAACTAAGAAATTATAATGACTGGCTGGTTTTGCAACTCAGAAGCGCCAATCTCAGGGCGGAAGATTACAATCCCGAATTCAGTAAAGCCTATGCACTGCGCGAAGGCAGCGTGGTTTACCGCATGAGCACCAATAACCTTGATGATGAAGTCGCACAGCCTTTAGGTGATCAGGTGGTGCTGAGCGCCGATGGCCCGAATGCCAGTGTGAAAATCAATCGCGGTAAAACCCTTGAAGTCAAAAACAACAGCACCGCAGTGATGCGCGCCAGCAACGGGGCGCGCGCGATAATTAATGGAAAACTTGCCAGCAGCGGACCGGTACAGTCAGAAAGCAAGGCGCTGGAGCTGATCAACGGCAGCACAGGGGTTAATAATGGGGTGATCAACGGTGGCTTCTTCAATAATGCCAACGGCGAAGGGGTGGATAACCGCACGCTGGGCTATATCGGAAAAGTTGTCGCGTCCTCTTATGGCAGCCAGTTTACCAATAATGGCGTAATCAACTTTGCCCTTAGTGATGCGCCCGTATCGGGAGGCAGTTCGGCGATTTGGCTCGGCAACGGCCATGCCATTAACCACGGTAATATCAATGTTGGCGTGGCTAATGTTGGTAACGGCAGCAGTGCGACAGGGGTGAGTTTCAGCGGTGAAGGGAGTTTTATCAATGCAGAGGATGGCACCCTGTATATTGGCCGCACCCCGCAGAACCGTAAAACAGACGCAACACAAGATGTCGAGGTGTATCTGAACGACGGTGTGATCGGCATTGATCAAATTCTGAATGCCAGCGCTATCAATAATGGTCGTATCGTGGTGGGTTCTAAGGTACAGAATGCCGTCGGCATGCGCGTTAGATTCGGGCCTGACGCGCTGGCGCTCAATAATGGTGTGATTGACCTCAACGGGCGCGCAGAGTCTCAGCCAGCCGAGAACGTCGGCATGCTGGTGGTCGATTCCGGCAGCAGCGGGCGGGTGGGTAATACCGGCACCATCAACGTCAACGGTGACAGCACCACAGCAATTAAAGTCATTGCCAGCGAGGGCAACCGCGCCAGCGCGTTCTCTACCGGCACGATAAACGTCAACGCCCACGTTAATGTCTATGACGGCACTTTCGATACCGCCGTTTGGGTAAAAGGGGAACCGGGCGGCCAGGCTAAAGCGGATCTTAGCGGGCCGATCAACCTTAATGGCGACTCGGTCATTGGCATTCGCGCCGAAGGCGATGCCACCGTCAACGTAACGTCAAACGCTTTGCCTCAACAGAGCAGCGGTCAATATCAGATCACCTTCTATGCCCTCGGTCCAGACGCCAAAATCAATTTGCCCGCCAACAGCAGCTTTACTACGCCTGGCTGGTCTTCCGTTCTTTTCCGCTACCAGGATGGCGCAGATTTTGATGGTCACAGCCTGACACTCACGCCCGACGACTTTTCGGCAATTGGCGTAATGGGCAGCGGCAAAGGCACGACAATTAACACTAACGGCGCGACATTCAATATTGGTCAGATCGCAACTGGCGTGCTGGTAGAAGGCGGCGCTCAAGGCACTATTGACGCGAACACCACATTTAATATGGTGGGGGAAACAGCAAGAGCGGCAGCAGTAGACGGCAAAACACGTAATCTGCTCGGCGAATACAGCGATCCCGATGCACCGCCGGTTGCTAATACCTTGCTGGTGAACCATGCCGATATACAGGGTAGCGCTGACTGGCAAACCGGCCTACAGGCATGGAACCAGGCACAACTGGTCAATACCGGTAACATCACTTTTGCTGGTCAGGGAACCTACGGTATTGAAGCGTACTCTGGCGCAACCGTGACGAACAGCGGCGACATCAGTGTCACGCGCGGTGGTACCGGGCTTTATGCCTATAACTATCCGTTAGACGGTGACGGCGTTACGCCCTCTGTGATCAATAACAGCGGAACGCTAAACGTGAGTGCGGGAGAGAGCATCCTGGTGTCGCCAACCTACGGCGCAGTAGCGTATTACCCACTATCACGCATTAATCAGAACGGGATCATTAACCTGTACGGTGATGATGTGATAGGGGCTGAAGCTGTGTTAGGTGCAACGCTCAACCTTGGACCCGACAGTCGTGTGGTATTCCACAGTCCCAACCAAACTGCGTATCAAGCCATGGATATCGGTTCCAGGTTGTTCAGCGGCGGCGGCACAACGGACGTCAGTACTGAAGGATCCACGCTTTATCGCATCAGCGCGGGGGCCTTCTTCTCAACCTTCAGCGCCGCGAATGTCACGTTAAGCGGAGCCAATAGCATGGGGATCGTCGCTTCCGGCTTAGGCACAAACATCTTTGGCACCGACGTGTTTACTGTGACCGGCAATGGTGCAACGGCCGTGCGCGTTAGCGATAACGCGGAAGGCGTTGTCACTAATCCCATCACGCTTAATGGCCGCAACAGCACTGCTGTGGTGAGCGTCGGCAATGAATCAACCGTTTATGCGGCCTCTGACATTGTGGGAGGCGGTGAAACTATCACCGCTTTTGAGGTCAGCAACGCTGCAAGATTATTCAACCAGTATCAAGGACGGGTCAATTTGACCGGGCCTGACAGCACCGGCGCTCGGGTTCACGATGGCGGTAACTTTATCAACCGCGGCAGCGTGCATGTGGCTTCAGGTATCGGCGTTGATGTCAGCAGCGGTTATGGTCAATACGTGCCCATAGACAGCGAATTACGGGTTGATGACGGCATCGCTGCGCTGCGGGTTGGCAGTGGCGCAGAGTTAAAAATCTACGGCGATGGGCAAGGCAGCAGCACGCTGAGCGCCAACGGCAGCGCTGACGGTTTGTTGCTTGACAGCGGCGCGCAGCGATTTGAAGCCAATGACATTATCCTTGGAGCCTACGGCAGCGGAAGTGCGATTAACAACCGCGCGGAAACCGCCTCGATTTTTCTGCAAAACGTTCGGCTGGAAAGTGGACGCGGTGCCGCTATTCGCTCGGCAACCTCCTTCGATCCTGACGGCAGCGCGTTAATTAACGTAGGCAGCGGCGGCACCGGTTATCTGTTTGCTAATGAGGACGGTTCCACCACCAGCAATGATTTGCTGATTGGGCAAGGCTATTCCATCGTTGTTCCCGGCGAGGGAACCGGCGTGCAGGCTAACACCAGCGGCAGGGTGGTGACACAAGGCTCGATTGACATTCAGGCCGCTAATGGCGGCTCGGCGATTGTCACCCGTACTGCCAGCGAAGTGATCAATCAGGGCTCAATCTCCTCTTTGAGTTTGCGTTCTCCGATCATCGACCTGCGTGGAGGTGAAACGGTATTCATCAATGAAGGCATCATCACTGCACCCAATCCCGAAACCGTGGTCATCGCCGGCGGCGCGACGGATGATCTCATTGCACTTCTGGACGGTAAGGTACTGGGCGATGTGGATACGGGTAATGGGCGTGATTCCCTGATCCTGACCGGCGGCACGATCAACGGCAGCTTGACGATGGGCAACGGCACGAATAATTCCGCCACTATAGAAAAGGTCAGCCTGGCAGACACACGCCATATCACGACTCAGGGCGGCGCGGGCAGCACGCTTAATTTAAGTGAGATTACTGCGCGCGGTGGTTCGTTCTCCAATGACGACCTGAGCAAAGGCACCAATCTTGGTGCAGGTTGGAGCACCTTAAATTTCTACAACACGCAATGGACGTTAACAGACAACATTAAGCTGGCACACAGCACCATCAATATCGACAGCGGCTCAACGCTGTTTGTAGGTGACGGGGTTAATCCACTGTTGCAGGGCGCAACCGATGATTCTTTGGTGGTGAATAACGCCGGTACGCTGGATTTAACCAACGGCGCTAACGTCGCCAATAACACTTTGACCCTTGATGGCGAATTAGTCTCAAACGGCGGTAGCCTGCGGCTCAACTCGTTTAACACGCAAAGTGATGCGTTGCGTGTTAATGGTAACGTCAGCGGCACCACGTTTATCGACGATACGCTTATTGGCGGCACGGTGGCGGATACCAACGGCGACAGCACAATCACTGCAACGGAGGGTATTTCACTGGCACAGGTTTCAGGTAGCGCCAGTCGCACGAGTTTTGCCTTAAAGCAGGGCTATGTCGCATCGGGACCGTGGCAATACAGTGTGTATAGTTTCGCGCCGGGCAGCAGCGACGCCAGCCAGCGAGAAGTCAGCGGCAGCGGTAACGCGTTCTGGGATTATCGCCTCGCCAATACTTTTGTCTGTGAAGATGGCTCGCTCTGCCAGCCACAAGCGGGTAGTGGTAAGGTGGCAGCGCGTCCGGCTGTCACGCCGCAGGTGCCTTCTTACATCTCAGCCCCGGTTGGTTTGGCGTATTACACACTCGCTATAACCGACGATCTGCATAAACGGCTTGGGGAGCTGCGCTATCAGCAAAACAATCCGGATGCACTGGGCGGTGAAATGTTTATCCGCTATATCGGCTCAAACCTGGAATACCAAAGCAACCGTGGATTCAGTGATTACGGTTATGATTTTGACCTCGATTACAGTGCCGTGCAGCTCGGCGGCAACCTGTTGAGGTTAGATGGCGCACAAGATAGCCTGCGCGGCGGCATCGCCTATACGCGCGGTAACACACGTATTCGTCCACATGCTGCTGATGGCTATAGCTCAACCTCTTTCGACAGCGACAGCCTGGCTTTATATGGAACCTGGCAACGTGACAGCGGTTTCTATGTTGATGGTTCGCTGGCATGGAGCTGGTATCGCGGCGAAACGGATATCGCGCGGCATAAAGAGGTGGCGTCGCCAAAAGGCAAGGGTTGGGCCGCGTCGCTGGAATCGGGCTATCCGTTTGAGTTTGCTCACGGTGTACGATTCGAACCGCAGGCTCAGCTAACCTGGCTGCGTTTAAACATGGAAAACTTTACCGACAGCGATCGCACCCGCGTTTCCTATGATGATTATGATCAAACCATTGGCCGACTGGGCGCACGTCTCGCTCGCACCTGGCAGGACGACAGCCAGCGTCTCTATACGCCGTACCTTCGCGCGAACTATTTTCACGGCTGGGGCGGAACGGCGAAAGTGAACATCGGTTCAACCGGCAGCGACATCAATCAAAACTTTGACAGCGGAAAGTTCGGGCAGATGTGGGATGTAGGCATTGGCGGCTCGGCATCGTTGAAGCGTGATGTGTCGTTCTATGCCGAGGCGGATTACCGTAAAGAGATTGACGGAAATGGCGCTAAAGGCTGGCGTTATAACGCCGGTGTTCGCTGGTCATTTTGAGCCGTTAAAATATCAAAGGCACCGTTTGGTGCCTTTTTTATTGCGCTTAGAGAGGGTTATCAATGGCGCGGCGCGAATGGCCATCGGTTTGAAACAAAACTATCTGCTGATTAACCCTTCAACTTCAGCGCAGGGTGACTGACAGATTCTGATAGGCTTTTGATGACAAAAGGCAGTGTAAATCTGCTTTAAACCCGCTTTGGATCCCATGCTGAATGAGTGCTGCAACCGGTATATCAATGAAAATTATGGCTGCGCTCAGTTCAACGCTGATGCTTGCCTGTGTAAAAGCGCTGGATGGAACGATCCCGGTAGGCGAGGTGATATTTTTTCGCTCCTGCTTTGCGATGCTGCCATTAATACTCTGGCTGAAGGTGCAGGGCAGCGTGCGAGAAGGGATTAAAACCGCCAATGTGCGGGGACACTTTATCCGCGGACTTGCCGGAACCTGCAGCATGTATTTAAGCTATTTAGCGCTGCTCTACATTTCGCTTACCGATGCCACCGCAATCAATTACGCGGCCCCGCTGTTTACGGTTCTGCTTGCAGCACTAATATTACGAGAAAAGGTGCGCGCTCACCGCTGGCTGGCAGTGGTGGCGGGATTTAGCGGTATCGTTATCATGCTTTCCGGGCACCTTTCACTGACAGATAACGCCTTGAATGTCGGTTCTTCTACCGGCGTGTTTCTGGCGCTGCTGGCGGCCCTCTTTACCGCCGGGGCTTTGATTCAAATCCGCTCGTTGAATCGGTCAGAAAAGGCCGGCGCGATCGCCTTTTGGTTTACCGTCATGACGGGATTAACTTCACTTGTCACAGTGATTGCAGGCTGGAAAATACCAGAAGGACGTGAAATTTTATTACTGGTCGGCTGCGGGCTGTTTGGCGGTATCACCCAAATATTACTGACATTAAGCCTTCGCTATGCAGATGCTTCTTTGCTGGCGCCTTTCGATTACACCACGTTGCTTTGGTCAGTGATTATTGGGTTCTTGTTTCTGGGTAATTTGCCAGAGGAAGCGACGATTGCGGGCGCTTTTCTGGTCGCAGTCGGCGGTATTTATTCACTGCTTTGCGAGCGTCGTTTGCGCCGTCTGGAAATGGTTCAGGATAGGCGATGATCCCTCTCGCGACCTCATTTAAGCACGCCTTCTTTTAGCTCATCTCCTCATGCTGGATAAACAATAATCGCACAACGGGCAATGACATCGCTTGCCCGTTTCCATATTATCCATGCTTCAGCATTACCCGCTGTAAAACACGAAGGATGTGATGATGATTTTCTCTGAAGTTGAAACACACTATATAAACAGCAACACAGATAGCCGCTTGGTTCGTTATGATGTGATCAGAATCGATGATGACACCTTTGTGGTTAACGTGTTCGATGTGCAACAGCGGAGTGCCTCTCCTTCGGGATCCTTTACAAACAGTGCCACACTCAAAATCACCCGTGATGATTACGAGTCTGAGAACAATATTGGGTCCTCTTCGGTGGTGCGAAATCGTATGCCAACCACTTTTCAAAATCATATTCTGGTTAAGTGCCAGCAGCATCGTGATTCACTGGATCACGCATAAACTTTGACAGGCTCTTTTTAGCGTCAAAAAAGAGCCTGATTAACGCTACGCTTGCCTCTGATTTTCACTACTCAATACTTTCAACTATTAAGGCAGTGACAGTGTTGCCTTCAATCTCTACGAATACTCTTTAATCAACGCAAGTGCAGTTGACGCTTTCTTTTGGGCTGAAATGATTTTTCGCGTCATCCTTTCTCATTTCACTCATGCGCAAGGTGAAATTCGTTCCACAGTAAATTGATGATGGCATGCTGAAATACCATTTGGCCTGCTCAGAAGGGTTTATTGAGGTTTTGCCGTTTAAAAAATAACTTCAACGCTGAATGAAAAACTGTCTCTTTAGCATATGCAGGCTTAACCGCTTCATTTACATGAAGTAAGATTGAAAATTTCAGCAGGGCCTCAGCAGCATCGCGGGCTTCAATATCATTACAAGGTTGATCACAACAATCTCGCTCAGCTTTTTCATGGCTGCATTTATTTGCTTCAAGAGCAATAAGCTTGCCCTGTTTTTTAAAACAACAATAATTAGCCATGGACTCTCCCTGTAAAAGTAATCTCATAACATTGTTGAAAGAAAGTGATTTTGAATGAGGCATTACGCTGCCAACTGGATTTAACATACCTGGTTTTAATAGCGGATGTTATCGTTATAGATAAATTGAGATGTCTCCGGTTTACTGTGATGCCAGTGAGATCTTGAGTGAAACTGCGCGGTGATTTATTGGCTGGCCCTTTCGTCATAACCCTCGTTAATAGGGTTGGCAATCCCTTGCTCTAAACGAAAAACCAACCTTATTAATATGTTGTAAAATATTTTAAAAATTTGCGTCTATAATTAGCTACTTAAATTCATTATGAATAGCTGGTTTGTCAGCGGATTAATTTTAAGGGGTAATAGTGATATGAGCAGTGATTCAGGAAAAACGGTGACAAGCGAAACGTTATTAAATAGCGGTAAAGCGTGGAACGGACAGGGGATTGAAAACTACCCGACGGGAAAACCTGAGATTACACTAATGAAAATGACCATTCCGGCTCATTCTGAGTTGCCGTGGCATACGCACCCTATCCCTAATACCGCCTTCGTCGTTTCGGGTTCGCTTACCGTTGAGGATAAATTCACCGGTGAGACAAAAACCTTCAGTGCAGGAGAAGCCTTTAATGAGTCCATCGATATTGCTCATCGCGGCTATACAACCAATGAACCCACTGATCTTATTATATTTTATGCAGGTGCCGAAGGTATGGAACTCTCGATTCCTCTGCCAGGCGAGGAATCTGAGTACTAATATTTGATTCCACATTCTCTATCAATCTGCCTGCCGGTCATGAATGAGCGGCGGGTGTTCAAAAGTAAATAGTGAACATTCTGTTGATGTTAGCGAGTTTAATTGGAAAGGACGTAAATATAAAAGTTAACTAAATTCGATTGTGTTAGGCTAAATAAACCTCAAAGAGGAATTTATCATGACATGGCTAAATCGAATATTTGATAACTTACAGCAGCATGAAGTTAATTCTCAGTGCCCGGTGTGTAAGAAATTTTCTAAGCAGTCTTCAACTAAACGAGATCGTGGGCAAGCCGTATTATGTCCTCATTGTAAATCTCTTTTTATCATGACGGAATAAATATTCCCTTCACTCAATGGGTTAAGGCGTTTTTTTGAGTAAAAGGATCCGTAATAGCCTTAAGTTTTTTCGCCTGAATCATCCGGCAATTTTCGCAATGGAGTGTGCTTTACAGGGTTTTACTCATCACGCTTAAGGGAATATCACTCTGCGCCTTGCTGTTACATCCTCCTTTAATCCCTATTCGGGAATAATATGTCGCTTCATGTGACACCGGATAATTCTCTCTGCGATCAATAGGCGTTTCTGCACGCTGAGAAATTCAATTAATATAATAGCCTTGCCTGTGCAGTTATAAATAATGCAGCGCTTACTGTTTTTAGTGGTATTAAATGCTAAAGCAATGGCCGTGCGTAACGTAAAAAGAAAAACTATTCATTCTATTAAATTAAGAATTAACGCGCGCTGCAATTTATCTTATAAATCATTGATGATGCCTTGTCAGGGTTTACATTGATTCAGTGCGCTCACGCTATAGCTAAAAAGTGAATTACGTTTCCCATATTTGTAACAACCCGCGCTATTTACTTGCCTTAAATGAACTGACTATTATCCCTGTCACTTAATTATTTCAACTAACACGCTGGATTAAGAGCGGTCCGCCCCTGACTTTCCGTTTATTAACTGGAAAAACCATGACAAACCCTTTCGATTTCCCCGAAGCAATCCAGGCGGCTGTGCTGACCGAGGATGACAAGGCGATTCAGGCAGCACGTTCTTTGGCCGAAAAGGCGAAAGTCGGTGCAGTAGCGCGCGATCAGCAACGGATTTATCCACGTGAACTGCTCGATCAGTTCACCCAGATTGGTTTAGGTAGTATCAGCGTACCGCGCGCTTTTGGCGGCGGCGGGCTGAGTTATCAAACCCTGGCTGAGGTGTTTCGCCTGATTTCTGCCAGCGATCCGTCGCTTGGACAGATTCCGCAAAACCACTTTGGGTTAATTCAGTTCATTCTGGGTGAAGGCAGCGCAGCGCAGCAGCAGAAACTGTTGCAAGCGGTGGTGAGTGGCAAACGGCTCGGCAACGGCGGCCCGGAAAAGAACACCCGACATACCCGCGATGTTCAGGCTCGACTGCTGAGCACCGAACAAGGTTTGCGGTTAACCGGCGAGAAATTCTATTCAACCGGCGCACTGTTCGCCGACATTCTGGTCACCACCGCGCTCCAGGATAACGGCCTGCCGACAATGGCTTTTATTCCATTGCCCGCCGAAGGGGTACAGATCATCGATGACTGGTCTGGCATCGGTCAGCGCACCACCGCCAGCGGTACGGTGCGGCTGGAGCAGGTTGCGGTCGATCCCGCGTTGATCATCCCTTTGCCATCAGCGGAAAAACCGACGCTGCGCGGTGCGGTATCTCAGCTAATTCAGGCAGCCATCGATGCAGGCATCGCGCAAGGCGCACTGGATGATGCGCTGGAATTTGTGCGCAGTAGTTCACGTCCTTGGGTGGATGCCAATGTCGAACGCAATGCGGATGATCCTTACCTTCTTGCCGATATCGGACGCATTAGCACCGAGCTGAGTGCCGCCAATGCGTTACTTAAGCGTGCGGCTAACGTACTCGATAACATCGATCCGCTGGCGCTCAGTGTTGAAAACAGTGCGCGTGCCTCCATTGCGGTCGCCGAGGCCAAAGTCTTGACCACCGACGTCGCCCTACGCGCCAGTGAAAAATTGCTGGAGTGGGGCGGCAGCCGCGCCACGTTGCTACGTCATGGATTGGATCGCCATTGGCGCAATGCGCGCACCCACACCTTGCACGATCCGGTGCGTTGGAAAACACATGCTATTGGTCACTATTACCTCAACGCGGTCTACCCAACGCGCCACGCCTGGATTTAAGGAACAGCGATGACACAGGTTCAGCCAAAACAGCCCGCGACCCACATCAAAAATGCGCAACAGGCGTTGGATGTGGCGCACCAGCTGGCACAGCAGTTTCGCAGCGGAGCCTCAGAGCGTGACCGCGAACGTCTGTTACCTCATAAAGAATTACAGCAGCTTTTCGCATCAGGATTAGGCGCGATCACCGTGCCGAAGCAATACGGCGGCATTGCTGTTTCCACCGCTACGCTGGCTGCGGTTATTGCAATAATCAGCGAAGCCGATGCGGCGATAGGTCAGGTACCGCAAAACCATTTTTACGCGTTGGAAGTGTTACGCATTAACGGCAGCCAGGCGCAGCAACAACGACTTTACGCCGAAGTGCTGGCGGGTGTGCATCTGGGCAATGCGTTGGCAGAGTTCAGTTCACCCGCAGCGCATCAGCGTAGCACGCAGATTCTCGATCTTCGCCTTAACGGCAGCAAGTTCTACGCCACCGGTGCGCTGTTTGCCGATCGCATTCCTACAGCGGCAAAAGACGCAGAGGGAAAAGAGCAACTGGTCTTTGTGCCACGGCATCAGCCTGGCATCACGGTGATTGATGACTGGAGCGGCTTTGGCCAGCGCACGACCGGCAGCGGCAGCGTCCTATTTGAGAATGTCTCCGTTGCCGCTGAGGATGTGGTGCCGTTTCAGAGCGCATTCGAACGGCCCACCACCGTTGGGCCACTTGCACAAATCCTGCATGCGGCTATCGATCAGGGCATTGCACGTGCGGCGTTCAGGGACATGCTCGATTTCCTGCGTCATCGCGCCCGACCCTGGCCAGACAGCGGGGTTGATCACGCGAGCGAAGACCCGCTTACCCTTGACCGCACCGGTCGGCTGGCGGCACGACTCGCTGCAGGCGACGCGTTAATCGAAGAGGCAGGCGTCGCCATAGATGTCGCACAACAACAGCCTAATGCGGAAACGGTCGCCTGGGCATCTGTCGAGGTGGCGAAAGCCCGTGCCTGGACCACGGAGGTTTCACTGGAGGCGAGCAATTTATTGTTTGAGCTTTCCGGTTCTCGCTCCAGCCTGCGTGAATACAACTTCGACCGCCACTGGCGCAACGCCCGCACCCATACGTTGCACGATCCGGTGCGCTGGAAATATCCGGCGATTGGCAATCATCTGCTTAATGGCGTATTGCCGCCGCGCCGAGGCACGATATGAGTCAAAAGCAGATTTTACTTAATGCTTTCACGATGAACTGTGTCGGCCATATTCATCACGGTATGTGGACGCATCCCCAGGATCGTTCAGTGGAATTTAATTCTCTGAGTTACTGGGCCGATTTGGCACGTCTGCTGGAACGCGGGCTGTTTGACGGGATTTTTATCGCTGACATTCTTGGCGTGTATGACGTTTATCAGCAGGGCATCGATCTCACCGCGCGCGAGTCGATTCAGTTACCGGTTAACGATCCGCTGATGCTGGTGTCGGCAATGGCTGGCGTAACGCAGCATCTCGGTTTTGGCGTTACCGCCAATCTCAGTTACGAAGCACCGTATCCGTTCGCGCGTCGCCTGTCGACGCTGGATCATCTGACCCAAGGGCGTATTGGCTGGAATATCGTCACGGGTTATCTGGACAGCGCCGCCCGTGCAATGGGCAACAAACAACAGTTGGCCCATGATCGACGCTACGATCAGGCTGACGAGTTTCTGGATGTCACTTATCAGTTATGGGAAGGCAGCTGGCACGATGATGCGTTGGTGGTCGATCGCCAGCGCCGGCTGTATGCCGATGCCGACAAAATTCATCTAATTAACCATCAGGGTGAATTCTATCAGGTTGAGGGTTATCACCTCAGCAGCCCGTCACCGCAGCGCACGCCATTGCTGTTTCAGGCCGGAACCTCTGCACGCGGCATCCAGTTTGCTGCTCGCCATGCTGAATGTACTTTCGTCAATGCCCGTTCACCTGACGCCATGCGTCAGCAGACGCAACGGCTGCGTCAGGCTGCGATGGACGCGGGGCGTCACGCTGATGATTTGCGTATTTTTATGGGCGTCGGCGTGATTGTGGCACCGACGGAACGCGAAGCGCAGGAGAAATATCGCAGTTATCTCGAATATGCCAGCCCGGAAGCGGGTATTGCCCATTTCTCTAGCTCGATCGGCGTCGATCTAGCCGCGTTCGATTTAGATGCACCGATTGAAACCGGTGATACCCGCGCGATTGAGTCGGTGAGCAAAGCTTACAGCGGCTGGACGCGACGTCGGTTGTTGGAGCAGCATGCGATGGGCAGCCGCTATCCCTTAATCATTGGCGATCCGGCTCAGGTGGCCGACGCGCTGTTGCAATGGATAGATGAAGGCGATATTGACGGCTTCAACCTGACTCACATTCTCAATCCGCAGAGTTACAGCGATTTTATCGATCTGGTGGTGCCGGAACTTCAGCAGCGCGGTCGCTACAAAACTGCCTATCAACCCGGTTCATTACGCAAAAAAATCTTTCAGCAACAGGACCGTTTGCCTGACCGTCATCCGGCGGCACGCTGGCGACAAGCAGCCCATTTTAATTGATTCAATTAACCTCAAGGAAAGGCGATGAAATATTCTCAAAAATTGGCGGCAGCGCTTGGCGTGACGCTGTTAACACTCTGCGCCGCGGCATCAGCGGCTGACTATTCCGGGCCGCTGAAAGTGGGCACCACAGCTGCGTTCGCACCGCCATTGGAAACCACCGTTGAGGAAGCGAAAAAACAGGGACTAAATGTGGAGTTGGTGGAGTTTACCGACTGGACTGCGCCTAACGTCAGCGTGGAAAACGGGGATATTGACGTTAACCTGTTTCAGCACAAGCCATTCCTGGAAAATGCCAACCAGGAAGGTGGATTCCATCTGGTGCCTTACGCACCCGCCATCATCAACAACGTTGGGCTTTATTCCAAAAAGCACACAGCTATTGATCAGATCCCACAAGGTGGAACCGTCGCTATCGCCAATGACCCGATCAACGGCGCGCGTGGGCTGTTGTTGTTACAAAAAGCGGGTCTGATAACCTTGAAACCGGGCGCTGGACTGAAGTCGACCGTGGAGGATATCGCCAGTAATCCCAAAGATCTGAAGATCATCGAAGTTGAAGCAGTACAGCTTTCACGTTCGCTGGATGAAGTGGATTTAGCCCAAGGCTATCCGCACTATTTACGCCTGGCGAAAACCATCGACCCGGAAAAAGCGCTGCTGTTTGATGGCCTTGAACACCCCGAATATGTCATTCAGTTCGTTGTTCGTGACGGTCATCAGGACGATCCGCGTCTGAAAAAATTTGTCGATATCTATCAGCACTCTCCAGTAGTACGGGCCAAACTCGATAGCTTCTATGGCAAACTCTACCAGCCGGGTTGGAGCCAGTAATTATGGTTAGCCTGACATTGCCCGGTGAGCGCGATGCGCTGCATGTGCCAAGGGGGGAAGCCAACGGCAAGGTTCACGTCCATATTGAGGCTTTAAGCAAACGATATGCGGGCCAGCAAAGTGATGCACTGCATAACATCAGCTTGAAGGTCCAGCGTGGTGAGATTTTTGGCATCATTGGCCGCAGCGGTGCAGGCAAATCGACCCTGATCCGCTGTCTGAACCGGCTGGAAAATCTGACTGCAGGCCAGGTGGTGATTGATGGTATCGACATCAGCGCGCTCAGCGAGCGACAGCTAGTGGAGTGGCGACGTCGCACCGGCATGATTTTTCAGCATTTCAATTTGCTCTCAGCAAAAACGGTGCGTCAGAACATTTCACTGCCGATGAAGGTGGCGGGTATCCCCGCAGCAGAACGCGAGCGCAAAGTAGATGAACTGCTGGCGCTGGTCGGGCTGGAAGAACGGCAGCATGCGTGGCCATCCCAGCTTTCAGGCGGACAAAAACAGCGCGTTGGTATTGCGCGGGCGCTGGTACACGATCCCGAACTCCTGCTTTGTGATGAAGCGACGTCAGCCCTTGATCCAGAAACCACGCGCGCCATTTTGGCACTGCTAAAAAAGATCAATCAACAGCGTCATATCACCATCGTGTTGATCACCCATGAAATGGATGTCGTACATGATCTCTGCCACAAAGTGGCGGTCATCGATAAAGGTGAAATTATTGAACGTGGGCCGGTTTGGCAGGTTTACAGCGATCCGCAGCAAGAAACTACTCGGCAATTACTCAACCCTAATCATCAGGCGCTACCAGAAAATATTGTGCCGCTGCTGAATGCGCAGCGGCAAGGTGCCGACTCCCGTTTGCTACTGCGTTTGCGCTATACCGGAGAAGGTGCGCAGCCTAATCTGGGGGCTTTAGGTGCGCAGGCAACGGGTGAAATCACGCTGATTTACAGCGCCATTGAATGGGTAGAAAACAAACCAACTGGGCAAATGCTGCTACTGTTGGATGCACAACATGAGGCGAAGTCGGCAGCGTTGCAACTGGCAAACCTTGCCGATCGGCTGGAGGTATTAGGTTATGTCACTGGCTATTGATCGTCTGTGGAATGGTTTGCTGGACACGTTATTAATGGTCGGAGTTTCCTCGTTGATGGCGCTGTTATTGGGCTTGCCAATGGCGGTGATTCTGGTGGTCAGCGGACGCGGCGATTTGTTTCCCAGCCCGATGGTGAACAGGATCTTGGGTTGGGTCGTTAATCTATTCCGCTCCATTCCGTTTCTGATTTTAATGGTGGCGCTGATTCCCTTTACGCGCTGGGTCGTGGGCACGACCTACGGCGTATGGGCGGCGGTGGTGCCGTTAACCCTGGCTTCGACGCCATTTTTTGCGCGAATCGCTGAGGTCAGCCTGCGTGAAGTGGACAAAGGATTGACCGAAGCGGCCCAGGCGATGGGTTTCCATCGCTGGCATATCATCTGGCATGTCTTGCTACCGGAAGCGCGGCCTGGCATTGTAAGTGGCTTCACCATTACTTTGGTTACTATGATCAATGCATCGGCCATGGCGGGGGCAATCGGTGCGGGAGGATTGGGGGATTTGGCTTATCGTTATGGTTATCAACGCTTCGATATGCAGGTGATGGTCACGGTGATTGTGGTGCTGGTGGCGTTAGTGACGCTGCTGCAATTTTGTGGCGATAGGCTATCGCGCCGCCTTAATCATCGTTAAAAAATCAGGGCTGTTCACTCTACCCGTTCAGCCGTGATCCCTTTCCAGCAATTTCTAGTCAATGCGCTCGTGTGAGCTCGCATGCGTAGAAGAGGAGGGTGCGATGCTCAGTAACTGTCTCGCCACCGACTCAGCATGTTCAGCAACTTGCGGCAAGCCCATCAATTCACCAAAACGGCCGCGGGCGGCTGGCCCGACGACATAAAGATGGGGATTAGCCAGACCTTGTGCATTCAGGGTTTGTGACAGCGCATTGACATTGATACCCAGCGCCAGCGGATCGGCCTGGATTACGCCTTCTGTAGCAAGCTGGTGTAATAACGCGTCGCTGTTAAGCAGGGCGCCATGTGCGGGCCCGGTGGTCACAATGACTCTATCGACCCGGTAGAGCTCAGGTGATGAACCTCGCGGCTGAAGCGTCAGCTGGAGGCTGTCTTCGGCTGCGTCTGCCGCAAGCAGGCGAGCAGCCATAACCGTTAGCTGACCGCTGGCCTGCAGTTGAGACAACACGGTACTCACTTGTGGCGCAATTCGGTAACGATGAACATCCCACCACGGGCGCAGATGCCGCAAAAAGCGACGCTGCTCCGTTAACGACAGTGTTTGCCAGATTTGCTGACCATGACGGCGAATATCATCCAGCACCCCTTGCCAGGGCAGATTTTCAGCGGCAGCGTCTGTGACTTCTTGACGAATGCGTCGCAGCCAGCCCCGAGCAGTAGCCTGTTGTGGTTGAAGGTAATTTAACTCGCGGTTCTCATAGTTGCCGCTTAGGTTAGGGCGAGGTAATTGACCACGACGGGAAAACACGGTGATTTTTCCGCGATGTCCCTTGCGATGCAGCGAAGCGACCATATCTGACATGGTTAAGCCTGAACCGATGATCGCGACCTGATCATCAGCGCCCACTTTTGCCAAGGCATTAGGCTGCCACGGATCGGCAATCAGCCCGACGTGACCGCGTAACGACGTGAGTATTGCAGGTAAGGCAGGCGGCGGATGACTGATTGCCAGCACTACAACATCGGCTTGTACCTTAGCGCCAGAAGCTGTGCTCACTACGCCAGCATGGAATGAAACCGCACGGTCATGAATATGGGTCAGTTCTACCGCGGAATACTGCTTCTGCTGCCGGAACTGTTCATTTACCCAGCGGGCAAACTGCCCGCGCTGCGGATAGACAGTGCCATCATGCCACAAGGCATCGGTATCGACCTGAAAGTCAGGTGATGAGCGGAACCAGCGATCAAAAGCGCCTTCTTCATCGCCGGCAAGTTGCATCCGCGAGGCGGGCACATTAATACGGTGTGCAGGATCTTCTGTGCTGTAAGCCACACCCTGTGCCAGCTGAGGTCGCGGCTCAATTACCGAGACCTTTAAACCTGCCTGACCGTAACGCGCCAGGTGAATAGCCAGCGCCGTGCCGCTAAATCCGCCACCAATGATGACAATGTGCTTTTCAGACATACGCGGGCTCTCTTGTTGATTAGCTGACTTACTTACTCGGACGGCGATCGCCACCAATCGTTTCGCCGAAAGGTCCGGTATTAACAGTACGCTGCTTTTTCTCGGCGTTAGCGGCCAGCGGCAATAATGGCATCACCAGTTCGGCAAAACGGTGTGCTTCTTCCAAATGCGGATAACCGGAGAATATAAAGTTTTCGATACCCAGCGCCTGATATTCACGAATGCGGTCGGCGACCTGCTGCGGGCTGCCCACCAGCGCCGTTCCAGCACCACCGCGCACCAGGCCCACACCAGCCCACAAGTTCGGACCAATCACTAATCCCTCACGTGAGCCGCTGTGAAGTGCGCTCATCCGTGCTTGCCCGGTGGAATCCATGCGCGCAAAAATTTTCTGGGCAGCTGCAATGGTTTCTTCATCCAGATGTGCAATCAGCCGATTGGCTGCTGCCCAGGCTTCCTCTTCTGTTTCACGCACAATAACGTGAAGGCGAATGCCATAAGAGAGCGTGCGGCCTTTTTCCTCTGCCCGTTTGCGAACCACTGCCAGTTTTTCTGCCACCTGTGCAACCGGCTCGCCCCAGGTAAGGTAGGTATCGATCTGATTAGCCGCGACGTCAATGGCTTCTTCAGAGGAGCCGCCAAAATAGAGCGGTGGGCCATTTTCCTGTACCGGCGGGAATAAGATTTCAGCGCCTTCAACGCGGATGTGCTCACCGTTGAAATCGACTTTCTCACCTTGCAATAAGCGTGAATAGACCTCCAGAAACTCTTTGGTAACGTGATAACGCTGCTCGTGATTGAGGAAAATACCGTCTCCTTTGTTTTCTACCGGATCGCCGCCGGTGACAACGTTGATCAGCAGGCGACCTTCGGAAAGGCGGTCCAGCGTGGCAGCCATTCGGGCGGCAAGGCTGGGCGGTTGTAAACCGGGACGTACCGCCACCAGATAGCGCAGTTTTTTGGTAATGGGGGCCAGCGCAGATGCCACCAGCCAGGAATCCTCGCAGCTTTTACCGGTAGGGATCAGCACACCATAATAACCCAGGTTATCGGCGGCTAACGCAACTTGTTGTAAATAAGGGAGATCAACGGCTCTGCCACCTTGTGTGGTACCCAGATAGCGACCATCGCCATGAGTGGGTAAAAACCAAAAGAGTTTAATGTTTTCCTGATTCGCTTCGCTCATTAGCTGATTCCTTTATAACGTTATCTAAATTTAATACAAAGAGACTGAACATTTGGTTATAAAAGCGATTGCAGGAAACATGCCAAGGTAGGTGCGCTATTTTTTCTTTAAAATTCAGTAAGTAAATTTTTCGATTCAAAATCTTATGTGTTGCAAATGCAACAGCAGTGGTGTGTACGCTGTTGCATTTGCAACTTTCGCGGCTATTCGGCCTCTCGTTTCAGCGCTCGACTCACGATATCTTCAAGTTCTTCATCTTTTTCGGGAACATTCCATGCAGCTCCCCAGCCCTGATTTGATCGATCCTGCCTCATTGGCTGTCAAAAGCGTGCTCGACCAGTTGGCTCCCACTGACGCAACCGTATTGATCATTGGGGAAACCGGAACGGGTAAAGAAGTCATGGCGCGCTACCTCCATCATCATAGTCAGCGATGCCAGCATCCGTTTTTAGCGGTTAATTGCGGAGCGCTGACCGAGAGCCTGGCGGAATCAGAACTCTTTGGCCATGAAAAAGGGGCGTTTACCGGCGCAATGGATCGACATCAAGGCTGGTTTGAAGCGGCTGACGGTGGCACGCTTTTGCTTGATGAGATCGGTGAATTAAGCTTGCCGTTACAGGTCAAGCTGCTCCGTGTTTTACAGGAGCGAGAGATTACGCGCGTAGGTTCTTCCCGCGCAGTGAAGGTTAATGTCAGAGTGATTGCGGCAACCAATAGAGATTTAGCCGTGGCGATACGCGAACGCCGGTTTCGTGAGGATCTCTATTACCGGCTCAATGTCGCCAGCGTGACGTTGCCGCCGCTGCGTCAGCGGTGTGAAGATATTCCCCTGCTGGCCGGGCATTTTTTGCAGCTTTATGCCCGCCGTCTGGGCCGTCCTCAATGTCGGCTAAGCGATGAGGCCATGGCAACCCTCAAGGCTTATCCGTGGCCCGGCAATATTCGTGAGCTGGAAAATACGCTGCACAATGCGGTGTTACTCAGTAAAGAAGCGTTAATTACCTCGCAGCAACTGCGGCTGGGCGCTATCACGGTTCACGATCAACCCGAGGATGACGGCGATCTTGACCGTTTCCTACGTACGCAACTGCTGGAAAGCCTTAGCCCGCTTTATCCCCGCGTTATTGAATCTCTGGTGAGAAATGCTGTTGAGCTGAGCCAGGGAAATCAACTACAGGCGGCCACGCTGCTGGGGATCTCACGTAATACTTTGCGTACCCATCTTGGGCATCTTGGGCTGATTAAACCGCGTCGCAGCCTGGGCCGGCACGCTAGCCCAGCCCATTCTTCACGGCCACAACGAGAAAGAGAATTGCGTATCGGTTATCAGAAATTCGGTAATCTCGGTTTTCTCAAAGCGCGTCAGTCACTGGAAGCGCAACTCGTCGATCAGGGCGTGAGCGTGTTATGGAGCGAATTTCCTGCTGGACCCCAGCTGTTACACGCACTGGGTAACAAAGAAATTGATTTTTGTACCACCGGCGAGGTGCCGCCTCTGTTTGCTCAGGCGAATAACGATGCAATGGTTTACGTTGCCTGGGAACCTGCTGCGCCGCAAAGCGTAGCGTTGCTGGTAGCAAAGCAGAGTCCGATCCAGCATATAGCGGATCTTAAAGGCAAACGTATTGCCGTGACTAAAGGCTCAAACGTCCATTTTCTGTTACTGCAACTGCTTGATGAAGCCGGTTTAGCGCAGGACGATGTGCGTATTGTTTATGCGCCGCCAAAGTATCCTCTGACACCCAGTGACAGTCATGCCATTGATGCCTGGATGATGTGGGATCCCTTGCTTAGCGATGCGGAGAAAGAGGGGCACTTGCGCGTGATCGCTGACGGCGTAGGGCGGGTTAATAACTATCAGTTTTATCTTGCGGGTCGTGAATTTGCAGCGCATTCCCGCGATCTGCTTCAGACACTCATGTCTGCCCTGGAGCAGACCGGGCGCTATATAGACGCGCACAGACCGGAGGCCGCTGCGTTGCTCTCTACTGAGTTAGGTATTTGCACTGATTCGCTGACGCATGCCCTGGCACGCCGCAGTCATCAGACGCAGCACATGAATCTTGCCATGATTCGCGAGCAACAGCGGATTGCGGATCGCTTTTATGCGTTAGGACTGCTTAATCATGCCATTAAGGTGCGCGATGCCGTTTGGCAGCAATGACGTTTTTTAACTAAGCATAGAATTTTTAGTCGCTAAGCCGTTCACCTTGCGTTTGTTATGTTGCGCTGATTACAACACCACTCAGGAAAGAGACATGAAAAAACTATTACTTAGCGCGCTGATTATTGCCGCACAAGCGGGAATGGCTTGTAACGCACAGGCAGAAGAGAAACCAAAAACCGTTAATATTGGCTTTCAAAAAGCGAATATTTTTGCCCTGCTGAAATACCGTGGCACGCTGGAAAGTGAATTTAAGAAACAGGGGATTGGTGTGCGCTGGGTTGAATTTCCAGCCGGGCCGCAAATGTTGGAAGGATTAAATATTGGCAGCATTGATCTGGCCGCAACTGGCGATGCGCCACCAACCTTTGCACAGGCAGCGAAAGCCGATCTTGTTTACCTTGCGCATTCACCGGCTAACCCTAAAACCGAGGCGATTGTGGTTCCTGCTGATTCCGCCATCAAAACGGTTGCTGATCTGAAAGGCAAACGCGTGGCGCTGAATAAAGGTTCTGACGTTAACTACCTTCTGGTCACTGCGCTAGAAAATGCTGGGCTGAGCTATAAAGATATTACGCCGGTCTATTTGCCACCTGCAGATGCACGCGCCGCCTTTCAACGCGGTGCTGTGGATGCCTGGGTGATTTGGGATCCTTACTATGCGGAAGTCGAAAGCAACGCTAAAGCCCGTTTGGTGAAAAATGCCGAAGGATTGGTTCCGCACTACACATTCTATCTGGCTAGCCGCAAATTTGCGGATACCTATCCAGAGACGGCAAAGCAAGTAATTGATGAGTTAGGCTCCTTGAGTCACTGGGCAAACAGTCATCAGGAAGAAGCGGCGAAAATTCTTTCAACATCAACCGGACTTCCTCAGCCTATTTGGCAGAAAGCGTTAGCCAGAATGCCGTATGGCGCGCAACGTATGACGCCAGAAGTGTTCAAAGAACAGCAGGCGCTGGCAGATAAATTTACCCAAATCGGTTTGTTGCCGGTGAAAGTCGATGTCAGTAGCGCGACGTGGTCGCTGGACAAAAAGTAAGGCACCTATCTAAACGCGTGGGTAATCGATTTGGGCCTTCAGAGCACTACATCTTTCTTTGCTCTCTTTGCGCCTTGACTCAATCTTTAACGCATAAAAAAGGGCAATCCCGTTGCCCTTTGATTCACTGGATGAAGCTTATCGGCGATGAAAATCTTCACGCTGGCTATCTTCCTCTGAACGCGTGCGAATCACTTTGCATGGATTACCCACGGCGATAACATCTGACGGAATATCACGGTTAACCATGCTTCCCGCACCAATCACGGTGTTATCTCCGATTGTCACGCCTGGCGTAATCGTCACACCGCCACCAATCCAAACGTTATTGCCAATCTTTATCGGTAGTACAAATTCCAGACCTTCAGCTCGCCTCTTTGGATCGAGGGGATGTCCCGCAGTATAAATACCGACATTTGGAGCGATAAAAACATTGTCCCCAATGATCACCTCTGCGCCATCAAGAATCACCAAATTATGATTAGCATAAAAGTTTTCCCCCAGATAAATATTGCTCCCGTAATCGCAATGGAAAGGGGATTCTATCGTGAGGCTTTTGCCATGACTGCCCAATAATTCCGTCAGAATTTGACGTTTTTCAGTTTCTTTTACCGGATTTAAGTTATTGAAATTGAAACAGGCTTCCTTGGCTTTTTTTCTTTTCAAGATGATCTCAGCGTCATGGTTTGCGTCATAAAGCAGACCATCTTCAACCTGCGTAACAGGGTTAATCACATTTGCTTTCATCGTTCCTCGCTTACCTGTTTTCTGCCTTACACGATGATGCTGATCGGCAAGGATTGAATTTTCTGGTTGTCGTACAACTGTACGAGAGCAGATAATATACACGACACTGTTCCCTGAATGTCGAGGGTTTCTTTTAAAGAAGTCAGTCAGAGGTTAACTTTTGCAGGATACTTCGCAATTCATCGCGACTTAGCATCTCTTCGCCCAAGTGCCGATGGGCGGTAAAACCTTCAATCAGCGCGTCGATCGTCATGGCGATTTGAATATCGAAATGCAAAGATAATGCGTCTCTGCTTCTGCGTAGCCAGTTACGGCATATCTGACGAATTTTATGATTACGTGACGCGTAGGCATAGAGTTCGAAACTCAGCAGCATATTGCGTGGTGCAGCCACGATTTCACCACAGATAAGGTCCAAAACGGCCTCTATTGCTTCGCTTACATCAGCTGCCGATTCAAGCCGCTGTCGGAAATTTACGGAAACGTGCTCAGCCAGGCGCGTGAAAGCGGCCTCAAGAATTTCATCCACTGTTTGAAAATGGTAGGTCAACGTACCAGGTGATATCCCGGCATGTGATGAAATTTTACGGGCGGTCGCTCCCACAACACCATGATCAATGATGACATCCTGAGCAGCCTGAATAATCCGGCTACGCATGTCTTGTTCTGTTGAGGGTGCTGCCATAATTTTCTTATAGTTGAGTCGCTAAAAAGCCAGCTTATTACAGATTGTTTTCTGTGACGATAGCGAATCTGCCTGGCAGCCCTCTACGTCAATTACTCTACAGATTCGCCGGGAAAGGTAAGCAGTAGCGCTCTTAACTGCGTTTCCAGCGCTTCTCGCTGAGCTGCAGATAAGGTTGCCAATATCGCCGCTTGCGTGGCGGTGTGAACGACCAGCGCTTGCTCAATCCGCTGTTGGCCTTGCGTGGTCAGTCCCACCAATGTGCTGCGTTTATCCTGCGGATCCTCAATGCGCTCAATCAATCCCTCCTGCTCCAGCCGGCTCAGGCGATGCGTCATTGCGCCTGAAGTGACCAGCAGCGATTTATACAGCTGCGTTGGCGAGAGGCAATAAGGCGCACCGGCACGGCGCAAAGTGGCAAGCACATCAAATTCACCCTCACGAAACCCAAACGGCTCCAGCGCTTGAGCCCGCGCTTTTCCTACATGTTTCATAAGCCGCAGCATTCTGCCAAAAACTTTCATCGAAGAGACATCCAGTTCCGGCATGGCGTTATCCCATTGGCCGATAACGAAGTCGATATGGTCGTGCATTATTCGCCCCTAAACAGTGTGGCTATTTTGTCGCGTTGTGCGGTGCATCTTACACAAGATGATTATTTATCTTAACGTTAAGATAAATGTTGGTGGCGCTTATTTGCTAAAGCAAAAACCGTTCTAAAGGAGTCCATTGTGAAACATGTCGTACCATTGCCCATAATATTCGCATTTATCGCTTTTCTTGTCGGGTTGAATCTTCGTCCTATTCTCGCCTCCATCGGTCCGTTGTTTCCGGTGTTGCAGCGCGAAACAGGCTTATCAGCCACTGGATTTAGTCTGCTTACTACCTTGCCGGTTGCAATGATGGGGCTGGCAGCGCTGAGTGGACCCTGGCTATTAATTAAAGTGGGCGCTGTGCGGGGTATCGCTGCTGGATTGACGGTTTTGACTATCGCCTGTTCGCTGCGGGGATGGGATTCATCTGTGACAACATTGATGTGTACTGCGTTAGCGGGTGGAGCCGGCGTGGGTGTGATACAGGCTTTAATGCCCGCACTAATTAAAAAAGAGTATGCGCAATCAGCGGGTACCTTAATGTCGCTGTTTACCACCGGTATTATGGCGGGTGCCGCGCTGTCTGCTGCCAGCGCCGAGCCGGTTTTTTCGCGATTGGGGCTACAGCCTACGCTTGCCATGGCCGGTTTTCTGGCGCTTCTCGCTTTGGTTATTTGGCTGACCCAAATTAAACATCGCCCATTGGAAAAAACATCGCATGCAGATGTTGCCTTATCGTCATCCCGAACTGCATTGTTAATGCTGTTCTTCGGCATTGGAACAGGCGCGTATACGCTGGTCTTGGCTTGGTTGCCGCCATTCTATATTCAGGCGGGGTGGAGCGCACGCAGCAGCGGTTACATGCTGGCCTGGCTAACGTTAACCGAAGTCGCGGCGGGTTTTGCCGTCTCTGCGCTGATTCATCGTTTTCCCGATCGCCGTGCTCCGCTGATCGTCGTTCTGCTCCTGTTGCTGGTGGGGTTGCTGTGTCTGGTCTTTTCCCCTGGTACCATGCCGATTGCATCAACGCTGCTGCTGGGTGTGGGCATTGGCGCACTGTTTCCACTCTCGCTGATTGTGACGCTTGATCATGCTCGAACGCCGACTGAGGCGGGGAAATTATTGTCACGGGTGCAAGGAGGTGGCTATTTGATTGCCGCCCTGATGCCCTTAATCGCCGGACTCATACGTGACAGTGTCGCTTCACTCTCTAGCGCCTGGTTAATCATGAGCGCGGGCGTCATGGTGTTGATTGTGATAGCGCTAAGGTTGAAACCCGCTGCGTAAGGGGCGTCGCCCACCTTTATTCCTTTTGGCGTCTATAATTCGGGCTTCAGCCGGCCTGTACGACTAACAGGAGCATGATGATGCCAATAATACTCAACGAGATTGATGCTGCTGCCTGGGCAGAGCTTGAACAAGCCGTGAGCGAGCCGGAATCCGCTTTTCGCTACCTTACTTTTTGTTCAGTCGATGAACAAGGCAAACCGCAGGCACGAACGATAGTCTTGCGACGTGCTGACAAACTGATGCGGGTTATGGAATTTCATACCGATACGCGGAGTCTGAAATGGCAGGAGATTGCAGCCAATCCGCACGTCACGGTATTGGGATATTGCGCTCAAATGCGACTGCAACTGCGCCTTCAGGGAAAGGTAGAGCCCTATGATGCTGAAAGCGATGTGGCTCAAGCGACATGGAGCAGATTGCCCGCCCATACACAGAAAACCTACGCGGGTGGGCCTCCCGGAGGCGAGCGAACATGTGATGACATTAAAGCGATCAGCGCTGCTGAGGAAGCCGAAGGAAAGGCGAATTTTGGCGTGTTAATCGTGCGCGCCAGCTCGTTGGATTGGTATCAGCTACACAAAGAACAGAATCAGAGAGCGTTTTTTACTTATGACAACAGCGGCGCACTTGTGGACTCTCAGTGGGTTAATCCCTGACAAATCCAAGTTTTACTGAGCAAAGGTGAGTTTACTTTGCTGCACAGATCAATGTAATCACATCCGCATTCCTTGTTATTCATCCCTTCTTCTAAACTGTTTTTAAGTCAAATTCCCTTGCCAAACTGGTAAAGCGGATTTTTCCTGACTACGTTTTTATCGTCCTTGTTATTTCTTTGATTTGGCGCACATCTCTGATGTGGCGTTTACCTCTGACTTGCGTTGCTGCTTTTATACGCGCAAGACGAACACTCTTGCCGCCAGTCGGGTTTTGTCTGGCACTTCATCCGGAGCTGATGATGAAAAACAATAGATTCGCGCTTTCTTTTGCTGCCCTCGCCACGTTAAGCGCCTCGCTAGCGTCATTTCCCGCCATGGCGTGGGATAATCTCACCGTTTTTGGCGACAGTCTCAGTGACGGCGGTAACATTGGCCGCTTCACTTACGATGGGGGGCAATATCCTATTTATGACGAAGTTTTAGCCGAGCGATTGGGACAAAATTTGCAGCGTTCGACATTGGGCGGCAGTAACTATGCGCAGGGCGGCGCGGTGGCAATCCCAGCCCTTGATCCCGCGTTAAATACCCAAGATCAGTTGGCCGCGTATCTGCGATCAACCGGCGGCAGGGCTGACAGCAACGGGCTTTATATTCATTGGGTGGGTGCCAACGACATAGCGGCTGCGGTGACTAATCCGTTAACAGCGATCGAAACCATTGATACCAGTGCAGCCGCAGCCGCTTCGCAGGTGAAGACTTTGCTGGATGCCGGTGCGGGTGCGGTGATTGTGCCCACCACGCCGCAGCTGGGTGAAACGCCCTTTATGATTCAGACGGTGCTCAGAGTGCTCGGCCCGGTCTCTGATGCGGCAATGGTTGCTGCATTCCAGTCGCTGGACAGCGTCTCTACTACCGACACCGCATCACGTAATCAGGCGGTGCAAAATGCTTTTACTCAGGCTGCGGCGCAAGTGTCTGACGTGCCAGCGGTGCGTGATGCATTGGCGGAGCAACTTTACAATGCCTGGCAGGAGCTGAGTGAGTTGGCTACCACATTATCAACGCAATTTAATCAGCAGGAAGAGAGTGGCCTTGCTGCAATCAAGGGCAATATCGTACGGGTTGATATTGCCGGCTTGCTCAATGAAGTTATCGCCAGTCCCGGTCAATATGGATTGACTAACACCATCGGCATGGCGTGTCCGGTAGGCACGTCGGCAGATGAATGTGCATCCTCTACACCAGGCTTCTCATCTGCTCAGGATTATCTGTTCGCTGATCGTCTTCATCCCAGCCCCGCAGTGCATGCCATGATCGCCGACTACATTCAGTCGATTCTTGATGCGCCAGCCCAAGTCGCTGCGCTGTCCCAGTCACCGCTGATGATGGCGCGTGACATGCACAACACGCTTGATGGGCATTTACAGCAGCAGCGCCATAAACCTGCAGATGCCGGGGAATTTACCGTATTCGGCGGTTACGCCGGGCAACATGTCGATTATCAAGGTGATGCCTGGTCGGATGGTGATGCCAATACCGCTAACCTGACGCTGGGTATTGGTTATCAGCTCACCGACAACTGGCAAACAGGTGTGCTGTTCTCCAATACCAACCAGCGACAGGAACCTTCGTCTAACTTTGATTATCGCTTACGCGGCAATTTGGTGGCGCTATACAGTCAATTGACCTTGCTTGAACAAGGCTGGATCAACGCGGATCTTCATTATGCCGATCTCGATTTTGATGACATAGAGCGTGATATCAAAATCGGTCCTGCTAGCCGAACCGAGCAAGGTAACACAGGCGGAAAATTGTTGGGTATGCGTGTGCAAACCGGTTGGGATCTGCCGCTGGGTACACACATCACCACCGGTCCTGTCGCCAGTTACGCGTTGGATTATGGTCGCGTGGGCGGTTATCGTGAGCAGAGCAATAACAGCACGTCTATGCGTTATTCCGATCAAACTACCCATTCACAGATTGGATCACTCGGCTGGCGCATCGACAGTAAAGAGTGGCTGATAAATCCATGGGCGCAGGTCAGTTACAACCACCAATTTGGTGACACCGATTCTACGGTAACAGCAGGATTGCAATCGACCAGCACCTCATTTGCACGGACGGTGGAGGCACGTGACAAGAACTGGCTGGATGTCGCGGTGGGCGCGAACGTGCCGCTCGGTGAAAAAGTGAATGCATTTGCTGGCGTTTCAACGGTGGGCGGCAACAGCGATTATCACCAGGTGACATGGAATGTGGGCGTAAACGCCACTTTCTAAAAAAGCCGGTGAGGCTTTATTGCTTGACGGTTTTCCCCTTCAAAAGGCCGCAACGTTATCTGTTGCGGCCTTTTTACTGACCGAAACGGTCTATGGCACTTATGGCGGTTCAGCTCAGCTTCCCCAACGGTTTTTAAGGTAGTGCACCGCATCCTGGGTCTGAGGTTGGTTGAGATAATTTTCTCTGAACAGAATGGTGCCATTGATTTGCGGCACAGACTCATTCAAATCGATCTGATTTTTAAGCTCCGGCACGCCGCCTTTTATCGTCCAGTCAGGTTCATTTTTTGAGGGTTCCCCCACTTTATAGAGTGCGATACCAATATAGAGGCGGGTGTTGGTGGGTTTCACCACTTCTGCCCACCATTTGGCCAGCACATCATAACGGGCCGCCTGACGTGAAAAGGGCCAATACAACTGCGGAGCAATGTAGTCCAGCAAACCTTGCTGTACCCAGCGGCGGGTATCGGCGTAGGCTTCATCATAAGCTGCTGCGCCACGCGTGTCGGAACCGGCAGGATCGTGTGAAAGATTACGCCACACGCCAGCGGGGCTGACGCCAAATTCAACATTGGGATTAAGCTGCTTAATGGTATGAGAAACCTGCTCAATCAGAGTCTGTGTATTGTGCCGCCGCCAGTCTGCTTTGGACGCGAATCCCTGACCATATCGTTTATAGGTCTGGCTGTCATTGAGAGTGGAACCCGGGGTTTCGGCATAGAAGTAATCATCGAACTGCACACCGTCGACCGGATAACGCGCGACCACTTCAGCCACAATGCTGGTGATCCAATCTCGCGCCTCTGGAATGCCGGGATCGAGCACAAAGCGATCGCTGGCTGTACGGATCCAGTCGCGATGAAGTACGAAGACGCTGGCAGGATGCAGCGTCAATGTCCGGTTTAATTCGGTAACAGTAGAAGGCTTGGTGTTCACGGAGACGCGGTAGGGATTAAACCAGGCATGTACTTTCATCCCGCGCTTGTGCGCTTCATCCAGCATAAACTGCAGCGGATCGTAGCCCGGATCTTCACCAATTTTGCCTGTCAGCATATCTGACCAAGGCAAAATCCTTGATGACCACAGGGCCGTGCCATCGGGTTTTACCTGAAAAAATACCGTATTGATGCCCAGACTTTTTAGTTTATCCAGCTTTTGTGTCAGCGCATTCTGCTGCTGTTTAACGCGATTTTCTGCATTGCTTAGATTAACGGATGAAACCGGCGGCCAGTCCAGACGGGAAACGGTGGCGAGCCAAACACCGCGTACCGGTTGGTGTTGCTGCTCAGGCTGGCTCGGCAGTGGCTGTTTTGTCACTGGAGTCAGCGGAGTGACCAATGATTTAGGCGGCTCCGAGGAGCAACTGACAACTAAAAGGGCAAAGGCGACCAACGCACTTCGCTTTTTGATGTGAGTTACAAGGGAATAACGGCGAGAACAGACGATAATAAACTCCAGTTTTTTCTGGTAGTCGTTCTAAAAGAAACATTCTCTTATCATCTGAATTTAAGTCAATAGGTTAGGCATTTAGCGTCGCGCTTTTAAACGATCCTCAATGGGGCCACCGGTACAATGACAACAGAACCGCTATTCCCTCCGTCGTTACGTCGCGGTCATCCTGTTTTTAATCACATAGCTGAACTGCTTCCTCGCATTAACATAACAGCCACAGGCATGAACTTATGCGCTTAATTCTGTGCTGTGTTATACAAAATCTCTGGCGCGACTTTCTACTTATAACCATGAGTGAATATGAACCTCACTATTGAGTCAGCAAGATTACGTTTAGAACCCTATGAGTTAAAACATATTGATGGGCTGCGGGCCATGGACAGCGATGTCGAGATCATGCGCTACATCGGCGATGGCACCATCAAAACACATGAGCAAACCGTTGCATCTATCGAGCGCGTACAATTGCGCTGGCGGCAACGTGGATATTCATGGTGGGCAATCATTGAAAAGGAAACCGCAGAGGTTATCGGGGCTGCTTGCCTGCAACACCTTGCCAATTTGGATGGCGCACCTCTGGAACTTGGCTGGCGTTTAAGAAAAGAGCAACAGGGTAAAGGCTATGCAACAGAAGCAGCCAAAGCGATTATCCACTTTGCTGTGGAACGTTTTAACGCAGCGCATCTGGTCGCCGTCGCCCATCCAGAAAATCTGGCTTCACACAAGGTGATGCAACGGTTGGGAATGACATATGTGGGTATTGAAGAACACTACGATCAGCCGTGTGTCGTGTATGAGCTTAAAATAAAGTAAGTCACCCCAAGCGTTAAACGGCTTGGGGTTCTGGTGCTTTTTCTCTGCTTTAGTCAGCAGAGAGCCTGAAAGCCGACACAGAATGTGTCAGATAATGCACTTGCTCTTCGAGAGAAGAAGAAGCGGCTGCGGATTCATGCACCAAGGCTGAGTTCTGCTGGGTCACACTTTCCATTTCAATAACGGCCTGTTCGATCTGATTAATGCCCCGACTCTGTTCATCAGAAGCAGTGGAAATATGATCCATCAAAACATCAACCTGATTGACTGAGGCGATAATGGCGCTGATCGCTTCACCGGTACGTGAAACTTGATTCGAGCCTGCTTTGATATTTACCACGGATTCCGCAATGAGCGTTTCGATTTCTTTAGCGGCCACCGCACTGCGTTGGGCAAGATTACGCACTTCACCCGCAACGACAGCAAAGCCTCGACCTTGTTCTCCGGCTCGCGCCGCTTCTACTGCTGCGTTGAGCGCGAGAATATTAGTCTGGAAAGCGATGCTGTTTATCACGCCAATAATGTCTTCGATCTTTTTCGAGCTGCTGTTGATCATTCCCATGGTGACGATCACTTCTTGCGACACTTTCTCGCCGGTTCTCGCATTTTTCACTGCTTCACTGGTCAGACGGCTCGCTTCCTGAACGTTTTCAGTATTCTGTTTTACCGTTGCGCCCAGTTCTTCCATACTCGCGGCTGTTTGCGTCAGCGCTGCGGCCTGTTGTTCGGTACGCGAGGCCAGATCGATATTCCCAGCGGCAATCTCTTGTGACGCATGAGAAACAGTCTGAGTCGAGTGACGAACCCGGCTGATAATGTCTGTTAATGAAAGACGCATCTGTTCCATGGTCGTCATCAAATCCTGAATCTCACTGCGTGAGCCCACTTTTACCGGTACTGGCGTGTTTAAAATCCCTTCGGCTATCTGTCCACAATGTGCTTTTGCGTTGTTCAAAGGGTTCAAAACATAGTGCTTTATAAAAAACAGTACAGCGATAATCACCACCAGGAACAGCAAGCCAAAGGCGATAATTGCGCCCATGCCAAAGCTGAAATGGCTTTGCGCATCTTGGTTGAGCGCTTTCGCATAGGCTTCATGCTGCGCCAGCACCTGATCGAGTTCAATTTCATATTGCCGATCCAGACGGGCAACAGTGGCAATTTGCTCGTTAAAGCGTTGTTGATTATTCGCTTCAGCGGCGTCAAGCAGGGGTTGGATACCTTGTTCACGGTAAGCCAAATAG
Source organism: Pantoea sp. MQR6 (assembly GCF_022761075.1). Classification (NCBI taxonomy): domain Bacteria; kingdom Pseudomonadati; phylum Pseudomonadota; class Gammaproteobacteria; order Enterobacterales; family Erwiniaceae; genus Pantoea; species Pantoea sp. MQR6. Next base: position 14,044 of record NZ_JAKYXB010000004.1, on the reverse strand, counting down.
GTTTTACGGTAAGCATCAGCCACCGCATTTTCGCCGGGAAGTTTAGGCGCATTTAAATAAGCTTGAAAAGCCATATCCGCTTTAGCTATGACGCTTTTCGCAGCATCCAACGTATCTTTTGATTGCAGATTTTGGCTGGTTTCCAATGTTTTCATATATTCCATCAGCCGTACACGCAACGTACGGCTGTGGTTTATTGGATCAATAATTGAAAGTACGACGCGAATCTCTTTATTAACGGCATCAAGTGATTGGTTACTTCGGTTGAGCAGCCAGAAATTGGCGCTCATGCTGGTAAAAAACACTATAAAAAGAGTGAGTAAAACAAGTAATGAGGATTTTTTAAGCGACATCTCGATATCCTGAGGAAGGGCACATGATGCAGCTGTTATCGGTTTAATTTCGCAAAGATTTAGTGCTAAAAGTTACTCATGCAGCAGATGGCAGTTTTTATCACTTATCCCTTTAAATTCAGCGGAATGCGATTTCAACGGCAGTTTGTTTTTAATGCGGCGACCCACATCGGGACAAGGTGCCTGAGTAATCCACCTCATCAATATGCCTTTTATTAGGAATCTCCATGATTATTGTGATTTGCTTCAAAACTTCCAGCTACTGAGAGAAGATTAAAAGGTTCCTTCTAAAACGGGGATTACTGAGGTTATGGATAGCTACGCTATGTTTCTCGCGCGATAACGAATCGCTTGCTATCAATAGCCAGAATAAAATTGCTTAATGCTTTAATTTTATAAGGAATTTATCTTTATGAGTCACAGTCATCCGCACAGCAACTCGCTCTCAAAAAGCACGCTCTGGCTGGCACTTTTAGTGGCTGTTACTTTTTTTATGGAGAACCTGGATGCGACGGTTATCGCGACAGCAATTCCGCAGATGGCGAGAGAGTTTGTTGTTAGTCCCGTAGAACTGAATATCGGTATTAGCGCGTATCTGCTTGCGGTAGCGATCTTTATTCCGATAAGTGGGTGGTTGGCCGGTCGAATCGGCGCGCGAAGTGTCTTCGTGGGCGCCATTCTGATTTTTACTCTCGCCTCTGTGATGTGCGGCATGAGTAAGAGCCTGCCGATGTTTGCTTTCAGCCGCATATTACAGGGGATTGGCGGCGCATTGATGGTGCCTGTAGGGCGTATGGTGGTGTTAGGGATGACGGCAAAAAAAGATATGGTTAAAACGATCGCCTTTATCTCCTGGCCTGGCTTGATCGCGCCGGTGTTAGGGCCGCCGTTGGGCGGCGTAATCGTCACCTACAGCCATTGGTCGTGGATTTTTTGGCTCAATATTCCGCTGGGTGTTCTGGCGCTGATCGCCTCATTTTTCTTGGTTCCGCAAACCCGAGAAAAGGTGATCAGAGCCTTCGATATTAAAGGCTTCATTTTTACCGCGTCCGCATTTGTAATGATGATTACCGGTCTGGAGCTGATGGGGCATGGTGAAATCGACAGTGGATGTATGCTTATTGCGGGCGGTCTCATTTTCAGTATTTTAACGTTTCGCCATAGCTTCGTTCATCCCCGTCCGCTGCTGCCTTTTTCAACACTGACGATTCAGACCTTCAGAAGTGCAGTAGTAGGAGGCTCACTCTTTCGCGCCTCCATTAATGCCATTCCATTTTTGTTACCGCTGCTGTTCCAACTCAGTTTTGGCTGGAGCGCGGTTCAGGCTGGCTCTATGGTGTTGTGGGTATTCGCTGGCAATTTAGCAATGAAACCCGCTACGACCTGGTTAATGAAACGATGGGGTTTCAGACGCATTCTGATGTGGAATGGGGTGATCAGCCTGCTGGCTATTTTAAGTTGCCTGTTATTAAGCCCATCACTGAGCTATTACGCTATTGCCGTTATTCTATTTATCGGCGGACTGACGCGTTCATTGCAGTTCAGTTGCTATAACAGTCTGGGATTTGCCGATGTGCCACAGGACAAAATGAGTGATGCATCCGTTATTTTCAGTATTTTTTTCCAGTTTAGTATGAGTGCGGGTATTGCACTTTCAGCACTGTTTCTGCGTATATCAATGGTGTGGAATAACCATCACACACCTGCTCACGTTGATATTAATCTGGCATTCATAGGTATTTCTGTCTTGGTTCTTTTTTCCATGATTGATGTGTACCGGCTGGAAAAAAGTGCAGGGCAGCAGGTCTTGGGTTAATACGATGCGTTAATTTTTCAATAAGGATGCCAGCGTGACTGATATTATTGCCCATCTACATTCGAGCGCATTTGTGCTTGCAGTGCCTGATCTGACTAAAAGCGCAGCGTATTTCCGCGACGTTCTGGGATTTCATTTAACGTGGCCAGAAGGATTGGGATGGCAACAGGCGAGTAGGGGAAGTGTCCGTATCATGTTGGGCCATTCACCCAATGCTCTTTCACCCGCTGATACCGGCGATCATAACTATTTTGCCTATCTCTATGTGGATGATGCCGATGCGCTTTATGAAGAATTTCTACGTCATGGCGCGATTCTGGTAGCGGCCCCAGAAAACAAATCACATGGGATGCGGGAATTTACCGTAGCGACACCGGATGGTCACAGGATGATGATTGGTCAAGACTTAACCTAAGGGAGCCATTAAACCAGGCATAATGCAATCTGTTACTTTACTTAGTTACATCATTCAATATGACTATTTTAAAAAATAGGGTGCCTTATTCAATAAACTCACTCGTTGAAGAATATTCCTGTCCACGCTATTCAGAACAATCATCGCAACGCTAAAACAGTACTCTCGCTGCTCGAAAACCCGCTCTCTAATACATCTCTCTATCTAGACGAGAATAATTTCGTGATGCCGAATATCAGGAGTAGTGCTTCAACCTTGACAGGATAACGTGGGTCACCGTGAATGATTTGTGAGTCATTCATTATCATCGAGGCTAATTATGTGCGAGGTACTCATTATCGGGGCCGGGCCTACTGGCTTAGTGCTGGCCATCTGGTTGACTAAACAGAAGGTTAAAGTACGTATTATTGATAAAAGCGCGGGCCCCGGAGATTCATCTCGTGCCATGGCCGTTCAGGCCCGGACGCTCGAGCTTTATGAGCAAGCAGGTTTAAGCGAAAAGGTCGTTAACGCCGGTCATCAGAATCCTTCTATCAATTTGTGGGCAAAAGGAGTGAGAAGGGCATGCCTCTCATTCGGCGATGCAGGCAGAGATGTTACACCTTACCCGTTCATTCTTGTTTATCCGCAGGATGAGCATGAAAGATTGCTCATTGATCAACTTACCGCGCTTGGAATAGACGTTGAACGAGAAACTGAACTCGTAAAAATGGATGACGATGGGGAAAAAATTACCGCTTGGTTAAAGTTGCCAGATGGCAGAGAGGAAATGTGTGAAACACAATTTTTGGCCGGCTGTGACGGTGCGGGATCAACCGTTCGTCATCAGTTAGGTATTGGGTTTCCGGGCGGAACCTATAATAAAATATTCTATGTTGCAGATGTTGAGTTAACCGGGCTAGAACCCGCAAATGAGGTACATGTTGCGCTGGACAGCGATGATTTTGTTGCTGTGCTGGCTTACGGCAAGTCGGGTAAGCGTCGATTAATTGGGACAGTGCGCGCGGACAAAATCATGGATAACAAACCGCTCACGTTTGAGGATGTTAGTCATCATGCGTTGCACAATCTTAAAGCCACTGTAAAAAGCGTAAATTGGTTTTCAACGTACCGGGTTCACCACCGGGTGGCAGAACAATTCAGTAAAGGCCATGTTTTTTTATTGGGCGATGCAGCCCATGTGCACAGTCCAGCGGGCGGGCAGGGAATGAATACCGGCATCCTGGATGCGATAAATCTTGCCTGGAAACTGGCTGCGGTTATACGAACTCACGCGCCTGAAAGCCTGCTAGAGAGTTATGCACTGGAACGTCTCTCGTTTGCTCGCAAACTTGTCTCTACTACTGATCGTATGTTTACGCTGATGACCAAAGAAGGGAGCTTTGCCACACAATTTAAAATGCATGTTCTTCCTCTGTTTGCCAGCCTGATTTACAGCTTTGGTAGCACCCGAAGCGCGCTTTTCAGAATCATTTCACAAACCATGCTGGAGTATCACCACAGCCCACTGAGTAAGGGAGATGCAGGCAAAATCAGGGGAGGTGATCGACTGCCGTGGCTCGCGCCTGAAGGATATGACAATTATGTGCCGCTCAGAGAAATGACCTGGCAGATACATATTTTAGGCACAGCGACAAAAGAACTTGTCGGTTGGTGTGAGGATCATGCGATTCCGCTGCATAACATGGTCTGGAAACAGGAATATGCGGACAAAGGTTTCGCTGAAAATGCCGTTTATCTGATTCGTCCAGACACCTGGATAGCAATGGTTGATCAACAAGGAAGAGTTTCTGCCATAACTGATTATTTCACTGCGCTGGGTTATAAGCCCATGAATGAACGCGCTTGATTTAGATAATGCTAACGTTTGGACTTTACAATTTCATAAATCGATAAAATAACCATCAAAAACACAAAAAATAAGGGTATAAGCCAGATTGGGATGTCCGGGAATAACAAATCCTGAACAAAGCCTCTTTGATATGGATTGAACGAATTTACAGCGAAGAACGGATGATATCAACGCTAAACCTGATGAGCATGCCCGCTAGATTCTCAGGGGTGATACGCCATCGCTTAATTGATAATTCCTGCTCACAAAAGTTTCTGTTAAATACTCGATGTTTTGTGCGCAAAAATAGTAATTGCCGACTGAAAACGCCATCAAGCTGTTTTATCTCATCCTTAAAATAAGGCAACACGCTGAAAATTGGCCAATTTTTAGCAAAACGTCACAATAATAAAGCCTGCGTTTAAGGAAGCAAAAAAATGAAAGTGCAAAAGATCGATCAGCCTGCGTCCATTGAAAAGTTAGAACCCTGGGGAAACGTTGAGGGCTTGCCTGATACACCGACTATTCAGCTATCCGGGCTGCAAAAAATCATTCCCGGCAAAGAGAATGTTGATACCGGTATTTTTGAATGTACAGCCGGAAGCTATCGACGCTCAGTCAAGCAAGCAGAAATCATGCACTTCCTGAGCGGCGAGGGCTCATTTACGCCAGACGGCGAAGCTACCTTGACGTTCAAACCAGGAGATTCTTTTTTCTTTGAAGAAAATACCCAAGGCACGTGGGTTATCGAAACACAGATGCGTAAACTGTATGTCATTTTTGATGCGGCCTGAAACTGCCGCTCGGTGACGTGAAGTGATAGAGAAAAATACTGACATAGCGCTGGTTTACCGTTATGGCGTGTAAGCCAGCCAGAAGAATTAATCTGAAGGGAATAGTGCGCGTGTAAACCCAAGGTTGGCGAGGTTCCTCGTTATTCTATTTAACATAATGTTGATTATGCGCACCTATATTGCTACAGGGTAACGGAGTGGGCTTTTTGGACCTGGTAGCCTTAGGCATCGCATAAAATTTCTATGTTGTGTTGGATTACATCAAGGATAATGTGACATGTGTCGCCGAGAATGTGGGCAAGTGTGAAGCGGAGATGTGATGCTGAAAATCTACTGTGGTTGAGAAAAAAATAATTGGCAAATGGGTTAAGCAAGCATCTAAATCACATGTGACAAAATTTAGATGCCGCTGGTTAAATCTTTATGCACCAAAGCCCCCGTCAATGGTCAGTGCAGCTCCTGTCACCATGCTCGCTTCCGGTCCGGCAACCCAATACACCATGCCTGCAACTTCGCTGGCATGAGCATGTCTTTTGATCGCCATAAAGCTGTGCATCGTTTCATTCATTGGCCCTTCGGCCGGATTCATATCAGTATCAGTTGGGCCGGGTTGGATCACATTGACCGTTATTTCGCGATCGCCAAAATCTCTTGCCAGCCCTTTGGCTACACCTTGTAATGCAGCCTTGCTGGTGCCGTAAGCTGTGAGCCCTTTCATCGGTATCCGATCGGCATTAACAGAACCGATAATGATAATTCGGCCACCTTTATTCATCTCTCTCGCCGCTTCGACGGCGGCAAAATAGGGAGCGTGTATATTAACGATGAATAATTTTTCAATCTCATCAGCAGCCGTCTCAAGCGGATCGCCAGCACTTAATAAGCCTGCATTAAACACAAGAACATCCAGCGCGCCTGCTTCGGCTACAGTCTCTATCAGCGCATCACGATCAGATACATCAAGCTTGATTGCCTGACTTTGCGTTTGCTGAGCTATCGTCTGTGCCTTCTCTTCGGAACTGGCATAGGTAAAAGTAACGCGATCGCCCTGTTCAGCGAAGCGGCGAACTATCGCTTCACCGATACCCCGGCTTCCACCGATGATGAGCACTTTTCTTGCCTGACTGTTTTCATTTTCGCTATGCATGTTAATTCCTCAAATCTGCGGCGAAAATTTTTACGCCGTCAGATTTACGATTCTCTCAATGTGTATGGCGCATAAAATTTGCAGCAAAACGAGTTTATTGCCCGCTTTTGCTGAAGCCCGCTGGCTTTCGAGGGATGATGTGAGAAGGTCAGCACTAAAGAGTAGACTCATGGAGGTCATCTCACCAAATAGTGCGAAATAGCGTCAATCGTTGCATCAAATTGGCGCGCTATATTGAAATAGTGTTGAGAAATAACCACATCAGCTTAGAAAATCACCCTGCTAAACTGTTTAAATTAAAAGCGCACGGTGTTAAAGAATAGCGATTAACCTCTAATTTTGATGATTTGTTGTAATAAGTTACCTGTAACGGCAGGATATAATAATGATTATTACATTTCATAAAGAATATTGTCTTTTAAGTTAACGCATTCTGTCATGCCCTTATCTGCTCAATAGTAAATTTGGCAATGAAAAACATGCGCGAATAAATTTAAACATTTTTATCTTTCGAGAAACGCTCACCCTTATTCAATGAAAAAGAGCATAAACGCACATGTTATGTAATTAATGGCTATTTATGATGCTTATTTCAACACTTGCTCATGTTCTCACCACATGCGCTGTATGTAATTAATACAGCCAACTCAATAGGTTAGATATTTATCGTTAAGTCATGCATTAAAGGATGATAATGATTACTATTATGATAATATCGTGGAAATGCTGGCGGCTTGTAGACACCACGTGTGGAAAAACATCCTTTTAACGGTATATTAAATCTACGCACTACTTTAAACATCAGTGAATTTCAGGTTTTAAATGAGACCAATTATGAATCACATAGTGTATGTAGTTGATGATGACCCATCCGTAATCTCTGCGCTCAATAATCTGCTTAGCTCAGTGAATTATGACGTTATTCCTTTTTCCTCACCGCAGGAATTTTTGGCCTATAACATTAATCCCACGCCCTGTTGCCTGGTTTTGGATATTAATATGCCTGGCGCTGACGGTTTTGATGTGGTCAAAACCTTAAATGCGCGGGGCTATTCCATTCCTACCATATTCCTGACGGGTTTTGGTACCATTCCTGTGACGGTAAAAGCGATGAAAACGGGCGCGTATGAATTTTTGACTAAACCTGTTGATCCCGATCGCATCCTTGAAGCCGTGGCGGAAGCGCTGCGTATTTCTGAGGAAAATATGACCTCATCTCAGGAGAAGTTAGAGATGACATCACGGCATCAGACGCTGACGCCACGTGAAAGCGAGGTCATGATGCTCGCGATAAGCGGGCTTCTTAACAAACAGATCGCCGCAGAGATGGGCATTAGTGAGATCACGGCAAAGGTTCATAAACGTCGAGTGATGGATAAAATGAATGCGCGTTCTCTCTCTGATTTAGTCAGAACAGCAGAACGACTCAATATCCTGAATAACCGGCGTCGATAAAGGAGCCGACGCCTTCGTAATTTTAGGTGGCGTAGGGCTCGTAACGCAAAACTGTGCCCTGGCGGGCACACGATCTTCACTGCTCGGTGGGTAACGTAAACCAGAAGACGCTGCCGAAGAGAGGACGATTTTCAGCTTCCAGCTCGCCACAATGCTTTTTGATAATGCTTTTGCTGATGGTCAACCCCATTCCCATCCCCTCTTTTTTAGTCGTATAAAACGAATCAAAAATACGCTTATGAACCTCTTGTGTCAGACCGGTTCCGTTATCAAGCACCTCGAAGCGAATCGTCTCAGGTGTAGGATTAAAGGTTGAAAGTGTCAGTGTTCGGGTCCGATCGTCTACTGACGACATGGCCTCGATAGCGTTGATGACTAAATTCAGTAAGACCTGCTGAATTTGAATCCGATCGCAAAATATCTCCGCCTGGTTTGCCCTTAGCTGCAACTCCAGCGAAACCCTTTTGCTTTCAAGTTCCATGCGTGACAGCGACAAAATATCTTTCGCGATAAGATGCAAATTAGCCGGTGCATAGGCGGAATCGTGGTTCCGCGTCAACGACTGCAAACCACGAATAATTTCACCCGCACGTTTACCTTCATCGATAATCTCATCCAGACTCAGGCAGGCATTTTCCAGATTCAGCGGTTCACGCTTCAACCAACGGAGACTTGCGCCTGCATTTGCCACAATTGACATCAACGGCTGATTAATTTCGTGGGCAATTGAGGATGTTAGCTGGCCTACCGTTGTGGCACGAGAAACGCGGGCCAAATCAGCTTGTGCGATGCGCACCGCATCTTCCGCTCTGCGCTGAAGCGTAATGTCTGCAATGGTGCCAAAGTATTCTTTAACCTCCGGCCAGTTATCCACCGGTTGCCCTATCCCCTTGATATAGCGACATTCACCATCAGGTCTTATTACGCGAAACTCCGCCTGCATAGTGATCCCTTTTCGAACGCTGACATTGACGAGTTCATTGATACATTCAAAATCATCAGCGTGAACACGGGTCAGGAAATCGGCCATAGACAATCGATCCTGATTTTCAGGTAGGCCAAGAATTCGGCCATATTCATTCGATACGATCATCATGTCCTGTTCAATTTCCCAGCTCCATGTGCCGGTATGGCTGATTTTTTCTCCCAACATCAATGAAGTCTGACTATCTCGCAGCTGTTTCTCAACGCGACGTCTGTGAATGTTTTCTTCCAGCAGTTCGGCATACAACCGTGCAGTTTCCAATGAAACAGCAGCCTGCGCGCTGAGGGTTTTTACAATGTGTGAATGCTCTGCGGTAAAGACATCGGGCATCAGGCGATTTTCCAGATAGAGCACCCCAACCATATTGGCCTGTTTAAACATGGGCACACACAAAACAGCCGCGCCGGAGGCAACAAGATACGGATCCTGACTAAACGGGCTGAAATCTTCAGGCTTGCCCGTGCGAATCTCCTGCCCTGTTCGAATCACAGCAGAGAGCACTGAAAGCGGTAAATCTGTCGCTGCGGGTCTTTCTCTCGCTATTTTTACTCGAACGCCATCCGCTGTCGCTTCTGCCCACGCTTCTGTTTGCGGAATATTGCCATCCAGCACGCGAATTAAATGGCAGCGTTGCGCACCTGAACGTTCAAGCAATATCCTCAGTAGAATATGAATCAACCGATCCAGATTAATCTCTTCGGTTAAAGCCCGAACCGCCGTAACCACACTTTCAAGATCCTGGATCGATTCATCCTGAGCAAAAGGAATGGTCGCAAATGCACTACTTTGCCCCTGCGTGGTCAGATGCGGATGGCTCTGCTCAAGCAGACGAACTTTGGCAATCGCTCCCCAGTTTTCCCAACCGCTCATCGCACCTTTAAAATAGGCATCTGCGGCGATATCTAATTTAAAACTTCGGGCGCAGTGACCTGCCAACTCATTGGCCAACGCATTAATGTGGGTAAAACCAGCTTGGCGAGAAAGCGCAATCGCCGATTCATACTGCGCCAGAGCAGGCCCTAATTCGCCGGCAAGCCTTGCCAGTTCCGCTTTGATTAACGCTTCTTTATCTGCAAACAGCGCCGGGTTGAGCGCTACCCATTCAGAAATGACGTTAAGATGGCTTTTCGCTGCACGGTAACTTGAAGGATTGTTTGATTCGTGACGCATTGACAAGGTATGAGAAAGCGCACTGTAGAAATGCAGATCCATCAGATAAATATATCCCGGCACCGCACTGATGAGCTGTGTTGCGAGATCGAAATAGCGCAAAGCGTCTGAATATTCACTGGCATAAAAATGGGTCATCCCGCGATAGATCCAGGACCAAAATTGCACCATCGCTTTCGGCCCGGACATGAGCCCCGGCTCACTGCCAATTAACGTTTCAGGATACCAATCAAAACCGGTGAATGTGTGCCCCGTTCCGTTGCGTAAATGCATCACAAAGTACTTCTGCATTAACAGAACGTTTTCAACATCTGGATAATAGGATTTTTGGGTAAAGGCCAGACCACGTTCAATTGAGGTCAGGACGGATTCCAGATGATCGCCGCGCGTCAGATAATTCATGATCTGATGGCGCAACGCGAGGCAGGCAAAGGAACGATCGCCATGCGCAACAGCCACATTAAAACTTTGCTTTGCGCAATCAATAGCGAACGACAAAGGTTGCGTCCAAATCCCCACTTGATCGAGGGGTAACAGCGTCCGGGCTTTATAGCGGGTAAAATCATGCTGTTCCGCCAGTTGTGTAGCCAGTAGACCGCATTGATAACCAAAGTGATACGCTTTGTAGCGATCCGAAATCAGCACGCTAAACCATGCCAATCCAAATGCTGAAGCGCCCGTTAATCCATGGTCCAGCGTCATTTCCAGCATCTTACACACCAACAACAGGTGCAGCTGCGGACAATCATAGGAAGAGGCAAAGATGGTGCTGGCCATCAAATTCAATACCGACTCTTTCTCACGATCCGTGATCAAAGGCAGCGAACCTAATATCGCTTCGGGGTCGTCACCTAACCGGGTTTTAAGCGAATGCCAGGCCGTGTGACATTCAGCATCATCAGGATAACGATTGAAATGCAAACCAAATACCGCGAGCCAGGCAAGCGCCGTTTCTAAGGCTAAATAGTTGTCTGACTGGCGCATATGAATCTCAGCTGACAAGCAGGCAGCGGCAGATTTTTCGGTCAGATTGCCCGGCATACTTAACAACTGCGTGCAAAGCTGCTGAGCCTCGCTGAGATTCCCTTGCAGGAATTTGCAATCTGCCTGCTCCAGGCTTATGGCAAAATCATTGCGTTGAGTAAGTTGGCCATTCAGTGTGTGTGCCGTCTGCAAATAACGTAATGCCGAGGTGTAATCCCCTGCTCGCTTTGCTTGTTGAGCCGCCATAAAGCTAAGTTGATAATAATTTTTACTCTGCATTGACGTCAGCGGAACGTCACACATCAACGTAATGTGATGCACGGCACGGAACAAGGTCTCGTTGCCTTCAGCCCGCCTGGCAGACTCCGCTAACAGGCAGGCAGCTTGTTGATGTAGGCGAAGCTTTTGTTTAAAGCTAATCAGTGAAAATGCGGCATCGTGAACGCGATTGTGGCTAAAAGCATATTCATCGAAGGTGAGCGTGATAAATTTTGCGGTAACGGCAGGCGCAAGCCGTTCCTGAACCTTTAGCACACTTATGCCAAGAATTTGACTGATCAAAGCGAGATCGCCGTTACTGCCTAAACAGGCAAGGCATCCTAAAAGCTGGCGCGCCGACTCCGGCATCCTTTCGAGCTGCTTTACCACAATACTCGCGACATTATCTGTGTACTGGCGAGCTTTCAGGGCTGTTTGATCATAGTGCCATTTCAGTGGGTCTTTACTGTAAAAAACCAGCCCATCCTCTACCGCCTGCCTGAAAAACTCCCGAATAAACAGCGGATTGCCGTGCGTTTTTTCATGGATAAGTTGAGCCAGCTCAAAGGTGCTACTCGCTCGGGTATGCAGTGCGCCAGCGAGCCAGCGCGACACCGCTTTCACAGAAAGGGGTTCAGGCGTAATGTCCATGACGCGCGCGGCTGATGCTCGTATGCGGGTAAGAAAGCCTGCAATCAACGGGCAAGGCATCGATTCTGCATCTCTGTGTGTAACAACCAGCATGAAAGGAAGATTTTCGTTGCGCACAATCAACGTTTCCAGCAACTGCAAGCTGGCATGATCTGCCCAGTGAATATCATCGATCAACATCACTAGCGGCCTGCCGGGCGTGGCAAATGCGTTGAGTAGGCGACAAGCCATTTGATTAAAGCGTTCACGCGCATCCAGCGTGTCCATCTCTAAAACAACCGGCGCACTGATATTGAGCAGTTGTTTTAATTCAGGCACCAGCTCTACCGCCAAAGCAACGTAATCATCAAGGTAATGTAAAAGCCGCGCTTGCCACGCTTTAACATCCGCTGCGGATAAACCAAGCAGATATAACGTCACCCTACGAAATGCCGACGCTAACACCGAGTAAGGCACAACCGGTGAATGCTGATCGGCTTTGCTTACCGTCAACAGGATGTGTTTGTCCTGCAATTTTTTGAGTGCGGTCGCGATAAGCGAAGACTTTCCTGAGCCCGGTGCACCGCTGATCATCACCAACGTTTGCGTCGAACTGCGATGCACATCCTCCAACGCATGAATCAATAGTCGCGCTTGCGGATGGCTGGTAAAGAGCGTTTCAGCACGAAAATTCGTCGTGAAACGCTCCTGTAAGCCAGGCGTAAACAGCGCAATCTCATTTTCGGCCGTTAACGTCGCCTGGCAGCGGCGAAGATCCGCGATAAGCCCGTCAATAGTTTGATAACCGTTCGCCGGTGATTTCGTCATCAGCCGCAGCAAAATAGCGGACAACATCGGTGGCACATCGGCTCTGACACACTCCGGTGGGCGCGGTGCCGTCGCAATATGATGGTGAATCCATTCCGCCTGCCCTGCATCGGGAGAGCCGAAGGGCAACTTGCCGGTCAGCATTTCATACAACACAATGCCAAGGCTGTAGAGATCGCTGAGGCTATTTACCGGATTGGGCGTGCGTCCGGTATGTTCCGGCGACATGTAGGCTAGCGTACCGCCAGAGGCACGAAAGGTATTCTTCAACAGTGAGTGAGCCGCCGTGGAGGCCAGGCCAAATCCACCAATTCGGTAAGAGCCTTGATCATTGAGGAACAGATTGCCGGGTTTAATATCGCCATGCACGATGCCCTGATGGTGCAATTCACTCAAAGGAAGGCAAAGCTGGATGGCTTTTCGCAGGTAATCACTGATTTTTTCGGTGGGCGTACCTATGATTTGTGCCAACGTTCTGAAGGGAAAAACCGGATAAATCAGCGAATAGCGGCCATGATAGCGTGAGTGGCTAGAGGGTTTTACCGCCCATAGTGAGGAAAGTTGGGTAGAAAGAGCGAACTCATTTTTTAACAACTGCGTGCTCTGAAATGCCACCTCATCGCTGGCAGCTGTCGCCAGGATAAACATCTCTCCGACAGAAGGCGTGCCAATATACCAGGCAATGCAACCATCTTGCGTCAGCAAAGTGAGTTTGGCATCGTCTGAGAGCGTAATGCCCTCATCGTCGTTCTCGGATGGAATGACAGAAATGATACTCATCAGCGTGCTTCCCGTTGAGATAACTCGCTACGAATCAGTGTCAGGAGCGTATCAACATCAATCGGTTTGCGCAAAAAGGTTAATGCGCCGAGCGCGATGGCATACCACTGCATGTTTTCTTCTTGATCGGCCGAGATGAAGATCACCGGGGGCAAAGCCGATTTTTTCTTCAACTCTGCAAAAAGTTCAAAACCACTCATTCCTTTTAAGCGGATATCGAGGATCAGCATGTCGACGTCATCAAGCGCAGTGTCATCGCAGAGCAGCTCTTCGCCAGACGCATACGCCCGGGTGGTATACCCATCAGAATGCAGTAAATTGCTCAGTCCGCTACGCACTGAGCGTTCATCATCAACAATGACAATACGATGAGACAGCATCATGCTGTTATCCTCTGATAATCCTCACACGTGCACGAGGATGTTCCTTAAGGTGTTTTTCCTCCACCCGGAGGCGGGGTTCCGCTGATTGTCGGTACGCATTCAGGGTGAAATCAAGCCAGCATAACGGGCTAACAAGTGATTAACCGCTTGTCTGGCGGAATACAGACCAACATGCCCAGCAACCCCACTAATGCTGCAATGGCTGGCCAGCCGCA
>NZ_JAKYXB010000003.1:0-520875 GCF_022761075.1 Pantoea sp. MQR6 | reverse complement strand
TGCTAATCTCAAGTTTTTATTCAACCGCTCAATATTTAAACCACCTGCTCATTTTATGAACCAATTATCGCTTTTTACTCATAAAAAACGGGCCAAAAGGCCCGTTTTTATTTGAGGAGTGTTATTGATGAGCTGTTATTACACCGTCTTTAACATCCATTTCGATAGTTTTGCCCGGAACCAATGCACCGGAAAGTATTTGCTGAGCCAGCGGATTTTCAATCTGCTGCTGAATAGCTCGTTTAAGTGGACGCGCGCCATAAACCGGATCGTAGCCATTCTCACCAAGCAATTTAATCGCTTCACTGGAAATGTGCAGTTTATAACCGCGATCTTCCAGACGCTTATACAAACGCTGCAACTGAATATGCGCGATTGAAGCGATATGTTTCTCAGCTAATGGATGGAACACAACCACTTCATCAATACGGTTAACAAACTCAGGGCGGAAATGCTGCCCTACTACTCCCATGACGATATCTTTCATTTCGCCATAATTGAGATTGCCGAAACGCTCCTGAATCAAATCCGATCCCAAATTCGATGTCATGATGACAACTGAATTGCGGAAATCCACAGTTCGTCCTTGTCCATCGGTTAAGCGCCCATCATCGAGAACTTGCAACAGGATGTTGAACACATCTGGATGTGCTTTCTCTACTTCATCCAGAAGAATGACTGAATAAGGACGACGACGAACCGCTTCTGTTAAATAGCCGCCCTCTTCATAGCCAACATAACCAGGAGGCGCACCGACCAGTCGCGACACAGAATGTTTTTCCATGAATTCAGACATGTCGATACGTACCATCGCGTCATCGCTATCAAACAAGAAGTTCGCCAATGCCTTGCACAGCTCAGTTTTACCTACCCCTGTCGGCCCAAGGAATAAGAAAGAACCGATCGGGCGATTAGGATCCGACAATCCTGCGCGGCTACGGCGAATAGCATTCGATACAGCTTCAACCGCTTCGTCCTGGCCGATGACACGTGCGTGCAGTTCTTGCTCCATACGTAAAAGCTTATCGCGCTCGCCTTCCATCATGCGCGCCACAGGAATGCCGGTCCATCGTGCTAACACATCGGCAATTTCAACGTCGGTAACTCGATTACGCAGCAGCTTCATCATCTTGCCTTCAGCCTGAGTCGCTGCAGCCAGCTGTTTCTCAAGCGCTGGAATCTTGCCGTACTGCAACTCGGACATTTGGCCGAGGTCGCCTAAGCGGCGAGCCTGCTCAAGTGTAAGGCGCGCTTGCTCAAGTTCAGCCTTGATGTTCTGCGTACCGGATAAAGATGCTTTTTCCGCTTTCCACTCATCTTCAAGTTCAGCGTACTCACGCTCTTTTTGATTCAGCTCACTCTCTAACATCTCAAGACGTTTGATGCTGGCGTCATCCGCTTCTTTCTTAAGTGCCTGCTGCTCCAGTTTCAGCTGAATAATCCGGCGTTCAAGACGGTCAAGCGATTCAGGCTTAGAGTCCATCTGCATGCGGATGCTTGAAGCCGCCTCATCAATCAAGTCAATCGCCTTGTCGGGTAGCTGGCGATCAGCAATATAGCGATGCGATAAGGTTGCGGCCGCGACGATAGCCGGATCGGTAATTTGAACGTGGTGATGCAATTCATAACGCTCTTTCAGCCCACGCAGAATAGCGATGGTGTCTTCAACGCTTGGCTCAGCGACGTAGACTTTCTGAAAACGACGTTCTAACGCAGCATCTTTCTCTATATATTGACGATACTCATCCAGCGTCGTCGCGCCCACACAGTGCAACTCACCACGCGCCAATGCAGGTTTAAGCATATTACCAGCGTCCATCGCGCCGTCAGCTTTACCCGCGCCAACCATAGTATGCAGCTCATCAATAAACAGGATGACATTTCCCTCCTGTTTAGAAAGATCGTTCAATACACCTTTTAAGCGCTCTTCAAACTCACCACGGTATTTTGCGCCCGCCACCAGCGCGCCCATATCCAACGCCAGTACGCGGCGGCCTTTTAAACCCTCCGGTACTTCACCATTAATGATGCGCTGAGCCAGTCCTTCAGCAATAGCCGTTTTACCCACGCCAGGTTCACCAATAAGCACGGGATTGTTTTTGGTGCGCCGTTGTAATACCTGAATAGTCCGGCGAATCTCTTCATCACGACCGATTACTGGATCGAGCTTGCCTAATTCAGCACGCTCGGTTAGATCGATGGTGTATTTTTTCAATGCCTGCCGCTGATCTTCAGCCCCTTGATCGCTCACGTTTTCTCCTCCACGCATCTGGTCAATGGCCTTGGTTAGCTTTTCATTGGTTGCGCCAGCAGATTTAAGGATATCTGCCAAAGAACCACGTGAATCGAGGGCCGCCAGAACAAATAATTCAGATGAAATAAAATTGTCGCTGCGCTTCTGCGCCAGCTTGTCACATAAATTGAGCACACGGACTAAATCAGATGAAGGCTGAACATCACCTTCAGTCCCTTCCACTTGAGGCAGACGATCGATCGCCTGCTCTACCTGCGTGCGTAAGGTTGCAACGTCCGCACCTGCAGACGTTAATAATGGACGTACCGTTCCGCCTTCTTGATTAAGCAACGCGCTCATCAAGTGCAGAGGTTCGATAAATTGATTGTCATGTCCCAGAGCGAGGGACTGCGCATCGGCGAGAGCCAGTTGGAATTTGTTGGTAAGACGATCCAGACGCATGATTCCTCCCATTACAGGTCAAAATGCTACTGGAGATTAAATGAGGTCATCCCTCAAAATTTCAAGGTTAATGACCTGAGATAAGAGTAAAAAACATACTAACCGGATCGTCTTATGGCGTAAGGTTATATCAGCCAGATCAAAGTTGCCATACGACCGGTAACACCATCACGGCGAAAGGAGAAGAAATTGTCTGGTTCGCTGAAGGTGCAACGCTTCACAGCGCTAACAGATTGCACGCCTGCCGCCTGCAGACGCTGATGCGCTAATAACACTATATCGGCATAAAATTTATTGCCAACGGGACGGAATGCCGCTGCCGCCTGAGGAGCTTTAGCCATGAAGGCACTGCGTACCTCTGCGCCGACTTCAAATGCATTCGGACCAATTGCTGGTCCAAGCCATGCATGAATCTGATTAGGAGATGAACGAAACTGCGCCAGCGTGTTTTCTAATACGCCATCGCAAAGCCCACGCCACCCCGCATGTGCAGCGGCGACTTCCGTTCCATCTGCCGAGCAGAACAACACCGGTAAACAATCTGCTGTCATTACTGCACACACTACGCCTGCTTGATTAGTAATACATGCATCTGCACGCGGTATCTCTTGTACGGAATGTGGCAGCCGGACAATATCGGTTGTGTGAACCTGATCCAGCCATTGTGGCATTGCGGGCAAGCCCGCTAGCTCCACCAGTCGTTGGCGATTGCTTTCGACATGTGATGACGAATCCCCGACATGGCTGCCCAGATTCAGCGATTTCCAAGGTGCTGTACTCGTGCCGCCATAGCGTACAGTGGAACACGCTCGCACGCGGGACGGTACGGGCCAATCGGGGATAATCAAACTCATAACCAGTCCATTTGATCCTTGAACTCTTCAGTATCCGCTTTCAAAGCGTTAACTAAATCGATCATGTCTTGCGGGATTGGTGCATGAAATTCCATTTCAATACCGGTGATAGGGTGATACAGACGCAGCATGGTGGCATGCAGTGCCTGGCGATCGAAGCCACGTAATGTGGAGATGAACGCTTCAGATGCACCTTTTGGCGGACGTGGACGACCACCATAAAGCGGATCGCCTACCAGCGGATGGTTAATATGCGCCATGTGGACACGAATCTGGTGGGTACGCCCCGTTTCCAGACGCAGGCGTAAACGCGTGTGTGCACGGAAATGCTCCATGATTCGATAGTGAGTAACCGCAGGTTTGCCCATCGGATGCACAGCCATATGCGTGCGCTTGGTTGAGTGACGGCTGATTGGCTCATCAACGGTGCCGCCCGCTGTCATCGTACCGATTGCTACCGCTTCGTATTCACGCGTGATTTCACGCAGCTGCAGCGTTTCGACCAAGTGCGTTTGTGCAGGAACGGTTTTAGCTACCACCATTAATCCAGTGGTATCTTTATCAAGGCGATGGACGATACCTGCGCGCGGAACATCCATTATGGCGGGGTAATGATGCAGCAATGCATTCAGCACCGTGCCATCAGGATTTCCCGCGCCCGGATGCACCACAAAACCACGCGGCTTGTTAATCACCAGGATATCATCGTCTTCATAAACGATGTCGAGCGGCAGATTTTGCGGCTCCCAGCGTTGCGCTTCTTCGATCTCAGCGTCAATGGCGACACGTTCGCCACCTAACACTTTCTCTTTTGGTTTGTCGACAATCGTGTCGTTAACACTAACGCGACGGTTAAGGATCCATTCTTTTATACGAGAACGCGAATAATCAGGGAACAATTCTGCCAAAGTCTGATCTAAGCGTTGTCCGAGTTGTGATTCGGATACCGTTGCGGTGAGTTGAACTTGTTGTGCCATATACAGCTTCTTCGTTAACGTTGGGTTTTCACGGCGATGCCGTTTAATATAATGTGCTATCGTACCTGGTCATTACCGGGAGCTATACGGACAGCTTCCGCCATAACATTTTGAGGATAATCATTTCGTCATGACGCGTATGAAACATCTGGTGGCTGCTGCCACACTGAGCCTGGCCCTTGTGGGTTGTTCCGGCTCTAATGACGCGGTACCGGACAGCCCGCCTTCTGAAATCTATGCCACAGCGCAGCAAAAGCTGCAGGACGGTAACTTTAAAGCGGCGATTAAGCAACTGGAAGCGCTGGATAATCGTTATCCGTTCGGTCCTTATTCACAGCAGGTTCAGCTGGATTTGATCTACGCGTATTATAAAAATGCCGATCTGCCATTAGCACAGGCGGCTATTGCTCGCTTCATGCGTTTGAATCCTACTCATCCAAACATCGACTATGTCATCTATATGAAAGGCCTGACGGATATGGCGTTGGATGATTCGGCGCTGCAAGGCTTCTTCGGCATTGATCGTTCTGATCGTGATCCGACCCATGCCCGTGATGCATTCCGTGACTTCTCGCAGCTGCTGCGCAGTTATCCGAACAGCCAATATTCAGCTGACGCGCAAAAACGTCTGGTCTACTTGAAAGATCGTTTAGCGAAATATGAACTGTCCGTGGCGCAATTCTATACTAAGCGCGAGGCTTATGTCGCGGTCGTTAACCGTGTGGAAGGTATGATGCGCGATTATCCCGATACGCAGGCCACGCACGATGCGCTGTCGCTGATGGAAAATGCCTACCGTCATCTACAACTAAACGCAGAAGCAGATAAAGTGGCAAAGATTATTGCTGCGAATCAAGTCGGCTAATTTTTATTCCGCTTGAAACTAAAAAAGCAGCCTTCAATGGCTGCTTTTTTTATGCTCGGAAAAACATTAAAACCAGTGTTTTCCCGTTGAGCTAACCCATCAACAATGCGCTTTTAACGGTTACGCTTCAAGCCTTTTAACCCGCTTTCTCAGCCTTTCTCACAAATAACTGGCCTTGACAAAAAGTGACATTTTTTCGTGATCTAAATCACACATTTTGTCTGTTTTCGCGTTATGCTGAACTTACCAAGACGGAAATGACAGAGAGGTAAGAAATATGATTCTCAACATTACCAGTAAACAAATGGAAATCACTGCGGCTATCCGCAACCATGTCGAAGACCGTCTCGCCAAGCTAGAAAAGTGGCAAACTGACCTGATTAATCCCCATATTGTCTTGTCCAAAGAACCAAAAGAATTCGTGGCTGATGCCACTATAAATACGCCAAACGGCACTTTGGTGGCCAGCGCCAAACACGACGATATGTATACCGCAATAAATGATTTGATTGCTAAGCTCGAACGACAGCTCAATAAAGTTCAGCATAAAGCCGAAGCTCGCCGCGCAACGACCAGCGTAAAAGATTTCACACCGGCCAGCTAATCACTTCAACGACAAGTTTAACGCGCCTACGGGCGCGTTTTTTATTGACAGCTTCAAATCAGTACGGTTACTCTCAGTTCACTATTTTTGTGGAATTAATCATGAAACAACCTCTGTTTTTCTTCGCTTTCTTTTTTACCTTCCCCTAATTGGGAGGCAATTCGTCGTGTGAAAACGAAAGCGAAGACGAACAACAAAGCCTCCCAACAGGGAGGCTTTTTTATTGGACAGCTTACAGGTGATCTCTATGAATCCCGATAATCCATTACTGGCGTTGCGCGACAGAATCAGCGCGGTCGATGAAAAACTACTGACTCTTTTAGCAGAACGCCGTTCGCTGGCCGTTGAGGTTGCACAGGCTAAACTTGAAACCCATCGCCCTATTCGTGATGTAGAACGCGAACGCGCTTTGCTGGAGCATTTGATCGTACTGGGCAAGAAACACCATTTGGATGCACACTACATCACACGGCTTTTCCAGTTAGTGATTGAGGATTCTGTATTAACTCAACAGGCGCTCCTGCAAAAGAATCTGAACCATCCTCATGCGCAGGCTGCCCGCATTGCTTTTTTAGGTCCAAAAGGTTCCTATTCTCACCTTGCTGCACGTAAATACGCAGCGCGCCATTTTGACAATATGGTTGAAAGCGGCTGTCTTAAGTTTCATGACATTATTAAACACGTTGAAAATGGCTTAGCCGATTACGCGGTATTGCCGATAGAAAATACCAGTTCGGGTTCGATCAATGATGTTTACGATTTGCTTCAGCAAACAAGTTTGTCGATTGTGGGCGAACTGACTTTGCCCATCGATCATTGCGTGTTGATCAATGGCACCACCGATCTTCAGCAGATTGAAACGGTCTATAGTCATCCCCAGCCTTTCCAGCAATGTAGCCAGTTTATTAATCGTTTTCCACATTGGAAAATTGAGTACACCGAAAGTACCGCAGCAGCGATGGAGAAAGTCGCCGCACTCAATTCACCTAAAGTTGCAGCCTTAGGCAGTGAGGCTGGCGGAGAGCTTTATCAGTTACAGGTTCTTGAACGAAATCTGGCGAATCAGCAACAAAACCAGACGCGTTTCATTGTTCTGGCTCGTAAACCGATCGACGTTTCTGATCAGGTTCCCGCGAAAACCACACTCATCATGGCAACAGGACAGCAAGCAGGTGCGCTGGTTGATGCCCTGTTAGTCTTGCGACAACACAACCTGATCATGAGTAAACTTGAGTCACGTCCTATCAATGGAAATCCGTGGGAAGAGATGTTTTACATTGATGTGCAGGCAAATTTGCAGTCGGAAAAAATGCAGCAGGCATTACAAGAATTGAAAACGATGACGCGATCGCTGAAGGTATTGGGATGTTATCCAGGCGAAAATATCGTGCCGGTTGAACCTGGCGAATAAAAGAAAGGCATCCAACGGGATGCCTTTTTATTTACTGCCGGCTGTCGTTCGCCGAACGTAATAAGCTGCGGCTTTCCACCAGGAAGCGTTTGGCATGGTCGCCAAACCAGTGCTCGACCCGATTAAAACTGTTGATGAAGGCTTGCTTATCACCCTGCTCCAGCAAGGTAATCGCTTCGCCAAAGCGTTGATAATAACGTTTTATCAGTGCCAAATTACTTTCTGAAGACATAATAATGTCAGCATACAGCTGCGGATCTTGGGCAAACAAGCGTCCAACCATCGCTAGTTCCAACCGGTAGATTGGCGACGACAGCGCCAATAACTGATCGAGATTAACGTTTTCTTCAGCTAAATGCAGACCATAAGCAAAGGTCGCGAAATGCCGAAGCGCCTGTATGAACGCCATGTTTTGATCATGCTCTACAGCGCTAATACGATGTAAGCGAGCCCCCCACACCTGCATTTGTTCCAAAAACCATTGATACGCTTCAGGTTGACGGCCATCACACCAAACCACAACCTGTTTCGCAAGGCTACCGCTGTCAGGTCCAAACATCGGATGCAACCCCAGCACCGGTCCTCCATGCGCGGCCAGCATCGCCTGAAGCGGGCGATTTTTCACTGAAGCTAAATCAACCAAAATGCAGTCATCAGGCAGCTGCGGCAGCTGCGCTATGACTTGTTCAGTTAAATGAATCGGAACACTGATAATCACCATGCCGGCATCGCTTAGCAGCGATTCAGCCTGCTCCCAATCCGCTTTATCGAGTATTTTTACGGTATAACCTGACAGGGTCAGCATCTTTTCAAATAGCCTGCCCATCTGGCCATTTCCGCCAACGATCACCACTGGACGCAATTCAGGACAAAGCGTTTTGAAACCTTTGTCATTTTCGCTGGTGTAGGATTCACGCATTACGCGGCGCAGCACATCTTCGATAAGATCAGGCGGCACACCCAACGCTTCCGCTTCCTTACGGCGCGACGCCAGCATTGAAGCTTCACGTTCTGGCACATAAATAGGCAAGCCATAACGGCTTTTGACTTCGCCTACCTCAGCGACCAGTTCAAGCCGCTTTGCCAGCAGATCGAGCAGCGCCTTGTCTACATTATCTATTTGATCGCGTAACGCGGTCAGTTCAGCAACCATTGCTCATTACACCTCGTGTGACAGACGCGCCGACAGCACTCCTTGCAGATCCTGATGCATATCACGTAGCAAAACTTCAGTGACTTCCCAATTGATGCAGGCATCAGTGACGGAAACGCCATATTTCATTTCACTGCGTGGTTGCTCAGAAGATTGGCTCCCTTCATTGATATGGCTCTCCAACATCAAACCAATAATCGAACGGTTACCATCTTTGATCTGGGCGACAGCTGACTCAGCTACCCCAGGCTGGCGACGGAAGTCTTTATTAGAATTACCATGGCTGCAATCTATCATTAAGGCTGGACGCAGTCCCGCCTTGAGCATCTCTTTTTCGCATTGTGCAACATCTTCTGGCCCGTAATTTGGCGTTTTTCCACCACGGAGAATGACGTGACCGTCTGGATTGCCTTGAGTTTGCAGCAAGCAAACTTGACCAGACTGATTGATACCGACAAAACGATGTGGCATTGCAGCTGCGCGCATTGCATTGATGGCCGTGCCAAGACTACCATCTGTTCCGTTTTTAAAACCAACCGGCATTGAAAGACCTGATGCCATTTCACGGTGAGTTTGCGATTCAGTCGTACGAGCACCAATCGCCGACCAGCTGAACAGATCGCCTAAATATTGTGGACTGTTAGGATCAAGGGCTTCAGTGGCCAATGGCAGACCCATTTCCACTAAATTCACTAACAGCTTACGTGCAATGTGTAAGCCCCCTTCCATATCAAACGAATTGTCCATATAAGGATCGTTGATCAAACCTTTCCAACCTACGGTCGTACGAGGTTTTTCAAAATAGACGCGCATAACGAGGTACAGCTGATCCTTCAACTGTTCAGAAAGGGTTTGCAGACGGCGAGCGTAATCAAGTGCAGCTTCTGTATCGTGAATTGAACATGGGCCACACACCACCAAAAGACGCGGATCGCGGCCTGCGATAATGTCAGAAATCGTCTGGCGAGATGCAGCAACCTGCTCTTGTTGCTGGGCATTCAGTGGGAATTTCGCCTTTAACTCTTCTGGCGTGATCAATATTTGTTCATCTGCGATATGCACATTATTCAGCGCGTCTTTTTGCATGATTACGATCCTTTTCTCGTTTATGCGGTCAAGGGATCCTCTAAGAGGATGTCGCACACTGTATCATAAAGAGTACGCCTTGCAATTAGTCTGTACATTTTTAATTACTATCAATAAAAATAACGCCTAATAAATAATTTAATTACTTTAAAATAAATAACTTATAGTTACGTTGCGTTTAACCCGCACTCTCAACACTGTAAAGTTATCAGTACAATGCTGAACATGGGCGCTTAAGTGACCTGTGTTAATCTGACGTCACTTTCTGCTTAATTCAGTAATTTCATATGACCGCTCATTTCGCTTCTATTACATTACGTCCATTCACCCTAGAGGATATTTCTGCCTTCACTGCCGCAGTCAATAAATCGCTCGACACTTTGCTTCCATGGATGGTCTGGGCACATGAAAATTATGAGGAAAAAGAAGCAGCCAGCTGGATCAACTTTACTCACTTGCAAAGAGCAACAGGTGAAGCGCATGAATTTGCCATTGTAGATGAGCAAGATCGGCTATTAGGTGGCGCAGGTATTCGCTTTTCACGTTTTCAAGGTGACTTTAGTGCATTGGGATATTGGGTTCGCAGCGATGTCCAAGGAAAAGGCATTGCCAGCCAGGCGGTAAACCAACTGCTTAAGTTTGGATTTGAACGTCCTGCTATTAAAACGATAGAGATCCTGGCAGCAGAGGCCAATACAGCGAGCAGGAGAGTGGCAGAAAAATGCGGAGGGCGTTTTGTTGATTACCGCTACGGGTTGATCATTTTAGACAGCGGTCCGGTTAATACCGCGATTTATCATTTTCATCGGCCACAGAAATAAGCTCACAGAGATTCTGGCGTGATGATGACATTGTGTCCGCAGGTATTTTTCCCTCATTATAATAAAAAAAGGGGCTGGCATTTCGCCAACCCCTTGTTTGCTATTAACTTTTAGATGTCGCGCTAGCGATACCTTAGTTAAGACGCTCTTTGATACGAGCAGACTTACCAGTACGCTCACGCAGGTAGTACAGTTTGGCTTTACGCACAGCGCCACGACGTTTAACAGCGATGCTGTCAATTACTGGTGAGTGAGTTTGGAAAACACGCTCAACGCCTTCGCCGTTAGAAATTTTGCGAACAGTGAATGCAGAGTGCAGACCGCGGTTACGAATAGCGATAACCACGCCCTCGAATGCCTGCAGACGTTTCTTAGAACCTTCAACGACCCATACTTTCACTTCCACGGAATCACCCGGACGGAAAGAAGGTACGTCCTGTTTCATCTGCTCTTGTTCAATTTGCTTAATAATGTTGCTCATAATTAAATCTCTTATCCTGGGTAAACTGATAGTCGGGGAAGATCACTCTTCCACATCATCGTTTTGCTGCTGCTGAAATTCACGTTTGAATTCCTTTAGCAACCTTGCTTGCTCTTCAGTCAGAGCCAGGTTTTCCAGAAGTTCAGGTCTTCTTAGCCAGGTACGGCCTAGCGACTGTTTCAGGCGCCAACGGCGAATATCGGCATGGTTGCCTGACAGTAAAACTGCCGGAACATCCTTGCCTTCTAACACTTCAGGTCGGGTGTAGTGTGGACAATCCAGCAAACCATCCGAGAACGAATCCTCATCGGCTGACGCTTGCTTACCCAGCACACCAGGAATAAACCGGGCAACTGAGTCAATCAACGTCATGGCTGGTAATTCTCCGCCACTGAGTACGTAATCGCCGATTGACCATTCTTCATCAATTTCGGTTTGGATTACGCGCTCATCAATCCCTTCATAACGACCACAGACCAGAATTAACTTGTTCTGCGTCGCTAACTCACAAACGCCCTGTTGGTCGAGTTTGCGCCCCTGAGGTGAAAGATATATCACCTTAGCCCCGTCTCCCGCCGCTGCTTTCGCTGCGGAGATGGCATCCCGTAAAGGTTGTACCATCATTAACATTCCCGGTCCGCCGCCATAAGGACGATCATCCACGGTGCGGTGCCGGTCAAGCGCGAAGTCACGCGGACTCCAGCTTTGAATACTAAGCAGGCCATTTTTTACTGCCCGGCCAGTTACCCCGTAATCGGTAATAGCGCGAAACATTTCTGGAAACAGGCTAATAACACCAATCCACATTGTATTCGCCGTTACGTTACCCTGTGATTCGGAGATCAAAAACCAGGATCCCAATCTACTTCGATGAGGCCAGTAGTGAGATCGACTTTCTTGATAACCTGTTCATCAAGAAACGGAATCAACCGCTCCTGAGCACCGAACGCATCTTTCAGGTTTGCCTTAACAACGAGTACGTCGTTCGAGCCGGTTTCCATCAAATCAATGACTTTGCCCAACTCGTAGCCTTCAAGGTTAACAACCTGGCAACCCATAAGGTCTTTCCAGTAATAGTCACCGTTATCCAGCGCTGGCAACTGCGTCGAATCAACCTTGATTTCGCAATTGGTTAATTGAGCCGCCGCATCCCGATCATCGAAGCCTTTGACTTTGATAATCAGGTCCTGATTGTGGTGCTTCCAACCCTCTAGCTCAACCTGATGCCATTTACCGGCACGCTGGATAAACCAAGGTTGGTAGTCGAAGATGCTTTCAGCGTCTTCAGTGGAGGAAAACACTTTGAGCCAACCGCGGATGCCGTATGCGGCCCCCATTTTACCCAAAACAATGGGATTAACGGGAGGCTGTGCGGCAAGTTGTTTGCTCATGCTCACCACCGTGACAGATTAAGCTGCTTTCTTTGCTTCTTTGATCAGCGCGTTAACGCGATCAGAAAGCGTAGCGCCCTGGCCAACCCAGTGCTCGATGCGATCCAGGTCCAGACGCAGACCTTCAGCCTGACCAGAAGCGATCGGGTTGAAGAAACCTACGCGCTCGATGAAGCGACCGTTGCGTGCATTACGGCTGTCAGTAACGACGACCTGATAGAACGGACGCTTTTTAGCGCCGTGACGTGCCAAACGAATTGTTACCATAACATCCTCTTCAGTTAATAAAACACCCGGCTCCATCGGGGAATGGAGTCCGGGTGCTGTATAAAAAGCCCGAAAATTTTACTCATTTTGGCGAAAAAAGCAACCTAATAGCGTTTCTTTCGGGCTTTTTTGTGGAACGATTAACGTCCCGGGAAACCTGGCGGCATCATGCCTTTCATACCGCGCATCATTTTTGCCATGCCACCTTTCTTCATTTTCTTCATCATGCGCTGCATATCATCAAACTGCTTAAGTAAGCGGTTAACGTCCTGCACCTGCATGCCTGAACCGGTCGCAATACGACGTTTACGCGACCCTTTAATGAGTTCCGGCTTTTCGCGCTCTTTGCGCGTCATTGAATTAATGATGGCTTCCATGCGCACCAGCACTTTGTCGTCCATTTGCGATTTAACGTTATCTGGCAGTTTGCCCATCAGACTAGCCATGCCGCCCATGTTGCGCATCTGCTTCAACTGCTCAAGAAAATCGTTTAAATCGAAACCGTCACCGGTTTTTAATTTTTTCGCCAGCTTTTCAGCTTGCTCGCGGTCAACTTTACTCTCGATATCTTCAATCAGCGACAGCACGTCGCCCATGCCGAGAATACGTGATGCGATACGTTCTGGATAAAAAGGCTCCAGTGCCTCGGTCTTCTCACCGACACCCATGAACTTAATCGGTTTGCCGGTAATATGACGAATTGACAACGCAGCACCGCCGCGAGCATCACCATCCACTTTGGTCAGAATAACGCCTGTCAGCGGCAATGCTTCGTTAAATGCTTTAGCCGTGTTAGCCGCATCCTGGCCGGTCATGGCATCAACCACAAACAGCGTTTCAACCGGATTAATCGCGGCATGAACCTGTTTGATTTCGTCCATCATCGCTTCATCAACGTGCAAACGACCGGCAGTATCCACCAGCAACACGTCGTAAAACTTCAGTTTGGCTTCTTTCAACGCATTGTTAACAATGTCGACGGGTTTCTGACTCACGTCGGATGGGCAGAAATCAACCCCAACCTGTTGAGCCAAAGTCTCAAGCTGTTTAATCGCTGCAGGACGATAAACGTCAGCAGAAACAACCAGGACTTTCTTTTTATGCTTTTCACGCAGGAACTTACCCAGTTTCCCGACGCTGGTCGTTTTACCCGCACCTTGTAAACCGGCCATCAGCACAACAGCAGGTGGCTGCGCAGCTAAATCAAGCGCATTATTCTCTGCCCCCATTGCTGCAACCAGTTCGTTGCGGACGATTTTGATGAACTCTTGGCCTGGCGTCAGGCTTTTATTGACGTCATGGCCTACTGCACTCTCTTTTACGCGACTGATAAAGTCGCGTACAACTGGCAGTGCAACGTCAGCTTCGAGCAACGCCATGCGAACTTCACGCAGCGTGTCTTTAATGTTGTCTTCGGTCAGCCTTCCGCGGCCACTGATATTACGCAGGCTTTGCGATAAACGATCGGTTAAATTATCAAACATTTTCTCTCACTTAAAAAATCGCGAGGCGCCTGATCGGCAGAATGCGGCGGATTATAACACGAAGCATCAGCGATCTCTGCAATTGACCCTCAGATCGTTTGGAGCATACTGCTGCTGGCGCTATACTGCTTTTTTCCTTATATCTGACTGATACCCGAAAGGATCTATGTCCGTTTTCTCGATTGTGGCGCTGTTCGCCTACTCCCTAAGCCTTGCACTGATCATTCCCAGCTTGTTAAAACGTAACGGTGGCTGGCGGCGGATGGCGGTGCTTTCTGCCTGTGTGGCGCTGATTACCCACGCGGTGGCTCTGCAGCAACGCATTTTTGCCGTCGATGGCGGACAAAACTTAAGCCTGTTGAACATTGGATCGCTAGTCAGCTTACTGATCTGCGCCATCATGACGATTGTCGCCTCACGCAATCGTGGCTGGCTGTTGTTACCGATTGTTTACAGCTTTGCGCTGATCAACCTGGCTTTTGCTACCTTCGTTCCCAACGCGTTCATTACTCATCTTGAAACCACGCCGGGCATGATGATTCACATCGGCCTGTCGCTGTTTGCCTACGCCACACTCATTATCGCGGCCCTCTACGCGCTGCAGCTGGCTTGGATTGACTATCAGTTAAAAAATAAAAAATTGGCGTTTACCCAAGATATGCCGCCGCTGCTTACCATTGAGCGCAAGATGTTTCATATTACCCAAGTGGGCGTTGTGCTGCTGACACTGGTGCTTTGTACCGGTTTGTTTTATATGCATAACCTGTTCAGTGCCGAGAATGTTGATAAAGCAGTACTTTCCATCATTGCATGGTTCGTCTATATCGTTCTGCTTTGGGGACACTATCATGAGGGTTGGCGCGGTCGTCGCGTAGTCTGGTTCAACTGCGGCGGCGCGTTGCTGTTAACCATGGCTTACTTCGGCAGCCGTGTTTTACAGCACCTACTCACTTCTGCCTCACATTAATTAAGGAAGTCCTGCGTTGGAACATGTTTCGACCACCACGCTGATCGTAACGCTAATCATTATGGTACTGGTTTCAGCTTATTTTTCAGGTTCAGAAACTGGCATGATGACGCTTAACCGCTACAAGCTGCGTCATCAAGCTAAAAGCGGGCATCGCGGAGCGCGTCGCGTTGAAAAGTTACTGCGACGCCCCGATCGCCTGATTAGCCTGGTGCTGATTGGCAATAACCTGGTTAATATCCTCGCGTCGGCCTTAGCGACCATAGTTGGAATGCGCCTGTATGGCGATGCCGGTGTCGCTATCGCTACCGGTGTGCTCACGTTTGTCGTTTTGGTATTTTCCGAAGTCCTTCCTAAAACCATCGCCGCACTTTATCCAGAAAAAGTGGCCTATCCTAGCAGCGTACTGCTTGGGCCATTGCAGTATGTCATGCTGCCCTTGGTCTGGCTGTTAAACACCATAACGCGTATTTTGATGCGTATGGTGGGGATGAAAACCGATGGTTCTATTAATTCCGCTCTAAGCAAAGAAGAGCTTCGCACTATCGTTTATGAGTCACGTAATTTGATATCACGCCGTAACCAGGACATGCTTCTTTCGGTGCTTGATCTGGAAAAAGTCAGCGTTGACGACATCATGGTGCCGCGTAATGAGATTGTTGGCATTAATATCAACGATGACTGGAAATCCGTGGCTCGCCAGCTCAGCCATTCGCCACATGGACGCATCGTATTGTTTCGTGATTCGCTCGATGATTGTGTAGGCATGCTGCGTGTACGCGAAGCCTGGCGCATGATGACAGAGAAAGAGTTCAACAAAGAGACGCTGCTACGCGCTGCTGATGAAATCTATTATGTACCGGAAGGCACACCATTGAATGTGCAGCTGGTTAAATTTCAGCGCAACAAGAAGAAAGCCGGTTTGGTGGTTGATGAATATGGTGACATCAAAGGTTTGGTGACTATCGAAGATATTCTTGAAGAGATCGTTGGCGATTTCACTACCTCTATGTCACCTTCACTTGCAGAAGAAGTGATGCCACAAAACGATGGTTCAGTCTTGATTGAAGGAAGCGCCAATGTGCGCGAAATCAACAAAGCCTTTAACTGGAACCTACCTGAAGAAGAAGCACGTACCATTAATGGGATGTTGCTTGAGGCGCTGGAAGAGATTCCACAAATGAAGACGCGCATTCAAATTGGTCATTACGACATTGATATTCTGGATGTGCAGGACAATATGGTGAAGCAGGTAAAAATCACACCAAAGACACCATTGAAATCTTCCATCGGCTCCTAAATTGCCTATAAAAAACGCCGCTAAATGCGGCGTTTTTTGGCAGGTAATCGCAAAACTAGATGTGCAGTTCCTGCAATTTCTCTTTTGGTAGTTTCAGATCTTCGTTGTGATTAACGCCGATATCATGTGCCAGAACGTTGCGGGCAATTTGCTGCGCTTCATCTAATGAATGCAGTTTGTAGCTACCACACTGATATTCGTTGAGTTCAGGGATCTGATTCTGATCTTTTACCTTCAGAACATCTTCCATCGCCTCTTTCCACGCTTTCGCTACGCGTTGCTCATCTGGCGTCCCGATCAGACTCATATAGAAACCAGTACGGCAACCCATCGGTGAGATATCAACGATTTCGACACCGTCACCATTCAGGTGATCGCGCATGAATCCTGCAAAAAGATGCTCAAGCGTATGAATACCACGCTCAGTCAGGATCTCAATGTTAGGACGGCAGAAACGCAGGTCGAAAACAGTAATTGTATCGCCGTTTGGCGTCTTCATGGTTTTCGCTACACGCACTGCAGGCGCAGCCATGATGGTGTGATCAACAGTAAAACTATCCAGTAATGGCATTACGTCGCCTCCTGTTCTGAGAATTTTTTTTAAAACAATGAAACTTTTCTGTTCGCCCAACGTCTGAATATATGAAAGACGCGCATTTGTTATCATCATCCCTGACAACAGAGATGTTAATTTGGCCACATTGATGTGGCCTTTTTCTTTTTCTACCCTTCCCGGCTCGCCAGATACGTTTCCAGATCCAACGTATCATTCGCTTCAAGCTGCTGCTGTTTAGACACAGACTCTTGCGCCTGACGCGTGAAGTCTTCTTCGCTTAACACTTCCAAAGATTCTTCACACAGCAAATGACGATATTGTTCTGCCAATGCTATACCGGTTCCGGTCAAACCATTATCCTTCATCGCGTGAAGGATGCGCGCTGAATAGGTTAGCTCAGGATCATCAAACGATGCTACCAGTTGATCGCAAACTTGTTGATATTGCGTGCTGCCCTGATTGCTGTCTAACACCTCAGCGACACGACGCAGATCTGCAAACAATGTTTTGCCCACTTCTTGCAGCGAATGCTCCGCTTCACCACATCCTACCGCAATTTTTTGGCCCGGCTTACGCCCTTCCAATACAACACGATTCCAGTTTTGACGAGTGCACTGCAGCTCTTCAGCGCTCATTTCAGGCGCATCTGCCAGCGTGCACCAAATCAGGAACAGATCAAGGAAGCGTACCTGGTTTTCATCAACGCCAATTGCAGAGAAGGGATTGATATCAAGTGAACGGACTTCAATGTATTCAATGCCGCCACGCAGCAGCGCATCAGATGGCGCTTCGCCAGAGCGCGTAACACGCTTAGGACGAATAGGTGCATAGAGCTCGTTCTCAATTTGCAGGACATTGGTATTAAGCTGAAGCCAGTTACCCTCTGCATCTTTGGTGCCCATCTCTGCAAACTCTTCTGATGGCGTTTTGATCGCCTTCTTGAGTGCCGATACATAACCGTCCAGAGAATTGAACGTGATACCCAACGAACTTTGAGATTTGTTGGTATACCCAAGGTCGCTCAGACGAAGCGACGTTGCATAGGGCAGCCACAACATACCTTCGTCATTGGTTTCGAATGGCAGCGCGCTTTCACGCCCTTGTAAAAAGCTGGAGCTGACAGCAGGTGATGCACCAAACAGATAAGGAATCACCCATCCGAAGCGATAGTAATTTCGAATCAGGCGCAGATAACCAGCAGAAATGGTTTCTTTACCGCTTTCCACATCCTTCACATCGGCCCATTCCTGCCAGAAAGACAGCGGCAGTGAAAAGTTGTAATGAATGCCGGAGATGGTTTGCATCAGCGCGCCGTAGCGATTTTTCAGCCCTTCACGGTAGAGCGTTTTCATCCGGCCAATGTTGGAATTGCCGTATTGCGCCAGCTCAATTTTATCTGCATCTTCAATCACGCAAGGCATACTGAACGGCCACATGCGCTCCTCGCCCAACTCACGCGCAACATGGCGGTGAATATCGCGTAGAAAAGCCAGCATGTGGTCGATGCTGTGATCAACCGGCGTGATAAATTCGAGCAGAGTTTCTGCGAAATCGGTGGTAATCCAGTCATGCTTAAGCGCAGACCCCAGAGATTCCGGGTGACCGCTCTCAGCAAGATGACCATTTGGCATTGATCGTAATGTTTCACGTTCGATACCACGTCCAATGCCTTTTAAAGCATTAGGGTGCGCTTCCAGCCAGGACAGCGCTTTAGATACGTCCGGGATCACATTAACCTCCCGCTGTGAGAATAATTTATTTTTGTTCAGCATAATGTTAACCGTAGCCTCGAATCTGTGCGAATCAATGCCACCATTGCATGCCCTGTAATGTGGCGGTCGCGATAACGATATAACGCAGCGTTTTACCGACGGCGAGAAACAGCATTGCCGGGAGCCAGGCGAAACGTAACCAGCCTGCGAGAACGCAGAGCAGATCACCTACCACCGGCAACCAACTGAATAGCAGTGCTGCAGGCCCTAATCGGTGTAACCACGTCATTGCTGTGTCATGCCATCGCCCCTGACGTTTTAGCGGCAGTAAGCGACCAAGAAGAATGTTGGTTAAGCCGCCCAAGGTGTTTCCCAACGATGCGGCCACAATCAACCCATAAACTGATGCTTTTTTAGCAATCAGTAAAGCAATCAGCAGTGCTTCAGAGCTTCCCGGTAAAAGCGTCGCGCTTAAAAAACTGCTGCCAAACAAAGAGGCGTAAACCAGGATTTCACTCACAGTAAGCGAACATCTACCACGTCCATACCTGCAGCTTTCGCTGCCTGTACGCCAAAATCAGCGTCTTCGAAAACAATACAACGTTCCGGCGCTACGCCCATGAGTTCTGCGCATCGTAAAAAAGTATCCGGTTCTGGTTTGTGGCGCTGCACGTCATCTGCACCAACCACTGCTGTAAACAACTCGCGTACACCCAGTTGGTTTAGCAAAGCCTCTGCCATGCTGTGCTCACTGCCCGTTCCAACTGCCATGGGACGACGGCCATAATAAGCCTTGACGACGTCCATTAAAGGAAGTGGATGCACGTTTTCCAACAGCATGGCTTTTACGGCAGCTGTTTTTTCAGCAGCGAGAAGAAGAGGATCATGAGTTGACTGATTTGTTTCAATAATAAACTGTGCCAGTTGCCAGGTCGGCGCACCATTGAAACTCACCATTCGTGCTTCATCCAACGACAATCCGTAGCGTGCCAGTACCTGATGCCACGCTTTTCGATGTGTCGGCTCGGTGTCAAGAATTGTGCCGTCCATATCGAAAATCAGGGCGTCATATTGATCGTACATTGTCACTCCGGACATTCAATAAATGAGCCATTACTTTAGCTTAATGTGTGCAGGTTGTCGCCAGGTGGGATGAACAGCAAATGCTTTGAAAGCATTAGATATTTTTCTTTTCAGAAAAAGGTGATCCGGCGGGACGGCGTATAACCGTGTGGAATCACTGTAGATTTTTTAACAATTTGAGGAGGGTATAACATCATGGGAAATATTTTGGGTGCGTTATGAAATAACTCAACGCTGTTGGTTTTACTGAATTGCAGAAGGGTTAAGGCAGAGATTTTTGCTTTAAGAAGTGTTGACGGGTGTGGCAGCGTGTTATGGAGGTAGAGATTAAGAATATGGTGCATCCGGGAGGATTCGAACCTCCGACCGCTCGGTTCGTAGCCGAGTACTCTATCCAGCTGAGCTACGGATGCATAGGTAAAAACAGGTATAACAGAAAGGAGATAATTATTGGGTATAACGAAAAAGCGAATGGTGCATCCAGGAGGATTCGAACCTCCGACCGCTCGGTTCGTAGCCGAGTACTCTATCCAGCTGAGCTATGGATGCATGGGTAATTCGTTTTTATTGGACTTTCAGAAATCAACCTGGGAATGTTACGAAGAATGGTGCATCCAGGAGGATTCGAACCTCCGACCGCTCGGTTCGTAGCCGAGTACTCTATCCAGCTGAGCTATGGATGCATTTACTAAATTCTTGTACAACGCAGGGTGCTAACTACTCACCAAGAAAGGAACTGCTAATTCACTTTTAAAATTTCCGATGGTGCATCCAGGAGGATTCGAACCTCCGACCGCTCGGTTCGTAGCCGAGTACTCTATCCAGCTGAGCTATGGATGCATCGGAAATGGCGGTGAGGGAGGGATTCGAACCCTCGATGCAGCTTTTGACCGCATACTCCCTTAGCAGGGGAGCGCCTTCAGCCTCTCGGCCACCTCACCAAACGCGTTCTTCCGAACTGTGCTTCTGAACTTTACAACTGCTCATCGGCACTGCGTGGCGCACATATTACTTTCTGGGACTTATAAGTCAAACAAATTTTTCCCACTGCTTGTTCGATTGAACAAATGACAGGCAATTGGCGCAAAATGACGGCAAAAAGAGTGAATAATCAACAAAGAAAGCATGCTGAAGTTAAAAAAGAGGGGAATATTGGGATAAAGAAAAAGGTAGGGATTGGGGTGAAATCGGTAGCGCCTCGCAAAATGCGAGACGCTGAATCCGTTAAACGCTCGTTTGCTGAGTTTTTTCGGCCTGGATACGCTGATAGATCTCTTCGCGATGCACAGACACTTCTTTCGGTGCATTAACACCGATACGAACCTGGTTACCTTTAACACCCAGCACCGTTACGGTCACCTCATCACCAATCATGAGGGTTTCACCAACTCGACGAGTTAGAATAAGCATTCTTTGCTCCTTGAAAGATTAAAAGAGTCGGGCCTGTTCGGACTCCCGGCATTATCCATCATTAAACGCTGAACATAGACTATGACAATTACACCAATGTAGATCGATGCGCCAATACATTCTGCTGATAGTTAGTTTAGCCGAAATACACTACATCAACCTGACTTTGTCATTACCTACTGTACATCGCATGAAAAAGCGCCGGAACAACCGTTCTGACGCTTGCTGCGATGCATTGTTTTATTTCATTACAAACGGCTGGAAACCCATGCTTCAACGCCTGCCAACGCACCATTCAGTGCTGCGGCATCAGTACCACCAGCTTGCGCCATATCGGGTCGACCGCCACCTTTACCACCTACCTGCTGCGCTAACTCTGCGACAAGTTCGCCAGCCTTTACACGATCGGTTAAGTCTTTGGTAACACCGGCAATAAGAGATACTTTCCCTTCGACTACTGTAGCCAACACAATCACCGCTGACCCCAGTTGATTCTTCAGGTCATCAACCATTGTGCGCAGCATTTTTGGCTCTACGTTGCTGAGTTCACTTACTAATAGCTTCGTCCCTTTAACGCTTATCGCATTGCTGCTCAGTGAAGCACTTTCCTGAGCCGCCTGCTGATCGCGTAATTGCTGCAACTCTTTTTCCAGTGCGCGGACATGATCAACCAAACCGCGGACTTTTTCATTCAGGTTGCTGCTATTCGCTTTTACCAGCTGTGCAATGTCGTGCAACTGGGTACTTTGAGCATTGACCTGAGCCAATGCGCCCTCGCCCGTTATCGCCTCAATACGACGAATACCTGCAGCTGTTCCGGATTCAGCCTGAATACGGAACAGGCCGATATCTCCGGTGCGTGCTGCGTGCGTGCCACCACAAAGCTCAACAGAGAAATCACCCATCGTCAGTACACGAACGCGCTGGTCATACTTCTCGCCAAAAAGCGCCATTGCGCCTTTAGTTTTCGCAGCATCAAGATCCATGACTTCAGTTTCGACTGGCAGGTTACGTCGAATCTGGGTGTTAACGATATCTTCTACCTGACGAATTTCATCCGGTTTCATCGCTTCAAAATGTGAAAAATCGAAACGAAGATATTTGTCATTTACCAGCGAACCTTTCTGAGCAACATGGTCGCCCAATACCTGACGTAGTGCTGCATGTAACAGGTGCGTCGCGGAGTGATTCAGACGAATTC
This sequence comes from Pantoea sp. MQR6, assembly GCF_022761075.1. Classification (NCBI taxonomy): domain Bacteria; kingdom Pseudomonadati; phylum Pseudomonadota; class Gammaproteobacteria; order Enterobacterales; family Erwiniaceae; genus Pantoea; species Pantoea sp. MQR6. The sequence goes on along the minus strand of NZ_JAKYXB010000003.1, from coordinate 498,557 downwards.
GCGCACGGCGCGCTGCATCCACTTCGGCATGAAGACGATCACCTACGCGTAACTGACCTGAAGCCAGCTTACCGATATGACCAATAGCCTGACCATACTTTTGTGTATCGTGAACATTAAATTCAGCATTATTCCCTGTCAGCTTTCCGGTATCACCTACCTGGCCGCCAGACTCACCATAGAAAGGTGTTTCGTCCAAAACCACAACGGCATCTTGCCCAGCGCTAATTTCTTCAACCGCTTCGCCAGCGACATAAAGCGCTTTGACAGTCGCGGCTAAGTCGAGATGGTCGTAACCCTTAAAAGAGGACGCTGCGTCAATACGAATCACATTACTGTAATCTGAGCCAAACCCGCTCGCTTCACGAGCGCGTTGGCGCTGCTGTTCCATCGCCTTTTCGAAGCCGGCTTCATCAATTTTCAGATTGCGCTCACGGCAGACGTCAGCAGTAAGATCAGCCGGAAAGCCAAAGGTGTCATACAGGCGGAAAACTGTTTCACCATCAAGCGTATCACCTTGCAGTTTTGCCAACTCTTCATCCAACAGCGTTAATCCACGCTCAAGCGTCTTAGCAAACTGCTCTTCTTCGCTTTTAAGAATGTTTTCAACCTGTGTCTGCTGACGAGCCAGCTCTTCCCCCGCCGTGCCCATCACTTCAATCAATGGTGCGACAAGCTGGTAGAAGAATGCATCTTTGGCACCCAGCATGTTTCCATGACGTACGGCACGACGAATGATACGGCGCAATACATAGCCACGGTTTTCATTAGACGGGATGACGCCATCGGCGATCAGGAAAGCACAAGAACGGATATGGTCAGCAATTACACGCAAAGATTTATTATTAAGATCGGTTGCGCCGGTGACTTTTGCTACTGCTTGAATCAATTTCTGGAACAGATCGATTTCATAATTGGAATTAACATGCTGAAGAACCGCCGAGATGCGCTCCAGTCCCATACCCGTATCAACGGAGGGTTTCGGCAGCGGCAACATGGTGCCGTCAGCCTGCCGATTGAATTGCATAAAGACGATGTTCCAGATTTCAATGTAGCGATCGCCATCTTCTTCAGCACTGCCTGGCGGCCCGCCCCAAATATGATCACCGTGATCATAAAAAATCTCGCTGCATGGGCCGCAAGGACCGGTATCACCCATTTGCCAGAAGTTATCTGATGCGTAAGCGCTACCTTTATTATCGCCAATACGGATTATACGCTCATGAGGAACGCCGATATCATTGGCCCAAATACTGTAAGCCTCATCATCGGTCTCATAAATGGTTACCCATAAACGCTCTTTCGGCAGTTTGAACCACTGCTCGCTCGTTAACAGTTCCCAGGCAAACGCAATCGCTTCTTTTTTGAAATAGTCACCAAAACTAAAGTTACCCAGCATCTCAAAGAAGGTGTGATGGCGCGCAGTGTAGCCCACGTTTTCAAGGTCATTATGTTTACCACCCGCACGCACGCAGCGCTGCGACGTCGTTGCACGTGAATAATCACGTTTATCCTGACCGAGGAAAACATCTTTAAACTGGTTCATCCCAGCGTTCGTGAACAGCAACGTTGGGTCGTTATTCGGTACGAGGGAGCTGCTGTCTACAACCTGATGTCCCTTGCTATTAAAAAAGTCGAGAAACGCTTGACGGATCTCAGCAGTGCTCTTGCTCATAAATATCCTGAATCACGCTAACGAACGTTCCGCCTCTTCAGGCAAGCCGTAACCGTACGGCTTACATGTTCAGAGGAACAAAAAAGTGGGAATAAGATAAATTTTCTTCAGTGGGAAGTAAAATTACATCGGCTTTTAGCCATCAATATTTCTAAAAATGGATTGAATATCTTCTGATAAAAAGCCTTTCGACTGTAGAAAGCGCTGCACTTTCGCCTTCTCTTTCCATTCTTTCGGTAAGGGGAGTCCAAATTTACGCTCAGCCAGTTGCGCAGCACACTCAGCCCAATCGATATTTGTTTCCTCCATTGCTATATCAATGGCATCACGATCGATTCCTTTTTGCGTCAACTCCATGCGTATGCGTTGCGGGCCATAACCTTTGCGACTACGACTTTGGATAAAGCGCTCAGTAAAGCGCTCATCATTTAGCCAGCCATTCTCTTGACACCAATCCAGCACCTTCTCCATTTGCTCTTCAGTGATGGTTTCGGGCGTTTTTTGCTGCATGTAGGCTGTTCGCTGTACTGACTGCTGCAGCTTGCGTTTTAGCTCTTCACGGCTGTGATCGCGCATGCCAAGTACGCGCATCGCACGATCGAGGAGACGAGGAAAAGAGATGATTTGTGGTTGAGGTTGTTCAGACATACTGCTCACCTTATACAAACGGAGTGAAATTATGGCGGCAGAGCAAAGCAGATGGAAGATAAAGAAAAGAAAGGCAGGAAAAACAAACGGGAGTGAATTTCTTCACTCCCGTAAACGCATTAGAAATCTTCGTTAGCTTCGCTCGCAACGTTTTCAGCGTCATCAACAGACTCAGTTGCTGGCGCAGATTCACCGCTATTATTAAGCAGCATATCACGCAGTTTCTGATCGATTTCGTTTGCGATTGCTGGATTCTCTTTCAAGAAGTTACCCGCATTCGCTTTACCTTGACCAATCTTATCGCCGTTATAGCTGTACCACGCACCCGCTTTTTCAATCAGCTTATGCTTCACGCCCAAATCGACCAGTTCGCCAAAGATGTTAATGCCTTCGCCATACATGATCTGGAATTCGGCCTGTTTAAATGGCGCAGCGATTTTGTTTTTAACCACTTTAACGCGCGTCTCACTACCGACGACGTTGTCGCCATCTTTAATCGCACCAATACGGCGGATGTCCAGACGAACAGAAGCATAAAATTTCAGTGCGTTACCACCGGTAGTGGTTTCCGGGTTACCGAACATCACACCAATTTTCATACGGATCTGGTTGATGAAAATCAGCAGAGTGTTGGACTGCTTAAGGTTACCAGCAAGCTTACGCATCGCCTGGCTCATCATACGTGCTGCAAGGCCCATATGTGAGTCACCGATTTCACCTTCGATTTCCGCTTTTGGTGTCAGTGCAGCAACGGAGTCAACAATGATAACGTCAACAGCACCTGAACGTGCTAACGCATCACAGATCTCTAACGCTTGCTCACCTGTATCTGGCTGAGAACACAGCAGGTTATCAATATCGACACCAAGCTTTTTAGCGTAAACCGGATCCAGTGCATGCTCTGCATCGATAAAGGCACAGGTTTTACCTTTACGCTGTGCTGAGGCAATAACCTGCAATGTCAGCGTCGTTTTACCTGATGACTCTGGTCCGTAGATTTCCACCATACGTCCCATCGGTAAACCGCCTGCACCCAATGCGATATCCAGAGAAAGCGAACCGGTAGAGATGGTTTCCACGTCCATTGAGCGGTCTTCACCCAGGCGCATGATAGTGCCTTTACCAAATTGCTTCTCAATCTGGCCCAGCGCGGCAGCTAAAGCCTTCTGTTTGTTTTCGTCAATTGCCATTTCTACTCCTAATCATGCCGGGTAAACACGCACTCTGGGTGCCTGCTCTCTTTCTGTTGCCGATAATTATACTGTATAGTCATACAGTATCAAGTTTAATTTACCAGAAATTCGCTATACAACGTTTGCAGTGCCCAAGCCACTGATTGGCGTCTTACGGCTTCACGATCGCCAGAGAAATGCTGACAAAAAGCCTTCACTTTTCCTTGCGGCGCCGCAAAACCAAACCAGACAGTACCGACCGGTTTTTCATCACTGCCGCCGTCCGGGCCAGCAATACCGCTAACCGAAACCGCAAACTCCGCCTGTGCTTCACGTTGCGCGCCCAAAGCCATTTCAGTCACTACAGCTTCACTTACCGCCCCATGCTGCGCCAATGAATCTGCCTTAACACCAACAAGTTGCTGTTTCGCATCATTACTGTAGGTAACAAACCCACGCTCAAACCACGCTGAACTACCGCTGATGTCTGTTAATACTTTGGCAATCCACCCCCCAGTGCATGATTCCGCACAGGTTACTGTTGCTCCAATTTGCTTTAATCGCTCCCCAACTTGCGTACTCAGTATTAGCAGTTGTTGATCATTCATCGCTTATCTCCGTTTAGCTGTTAGCAAAATGGTGGAATGCACCCTTTTTTTCAAGCGCAGCGGCTCAAGGAATAATCAATTTGCGCACTGCTCCCCATAATGTTTAACGTATTTTCATCGCTACGATAAAAAGTCGTGGAAAGGCCAGCAAAACTTGACCATCAGCGCGCTTAGGATAAGCCCGGCTCAATTGCTCATGATAATCTTTAAGAAACGCGTCCCGCTGAGTCTCACTAAGCGGTTGCAGAAAGGGGCGCAATCCCGTCGCTTGTAACCATGTGATAATAGCTTGAGCATCTGACATAACGTGATAATAAGTAGTGCGCCAAATGTTGACCTCACATCCTGCCTTGGTCAGCAAATCATAATAATCATCGCTGGTAAGCAACTGCTTACGCTCTACAGCGTGCGCACTCATTAAGGAATTCCAGGGCGCTTTTTCGGCAACTTTTCGCATCAATTGATGCGAAGGTTCATTAAGATTGTCTGGCATCTGAATCGCCAAAGTACCACCAGCGGCAAGCTGTTTAACCAAATGCGGTAATAAGGTTGAGTGTTCGCTTAACCATTGCAGTGATGCATTAGCATAGATAACGTTCTGCGGCACATCAGGCTGCCAGGTCTCAATATCAGCATTGAAAAACTCACATTGCGGTAAACGTATACGCGCTTGAGCGAGCATCGCCTCAGAAGTATCGATGCCCGTAACCAAAGCCAAAGGCCAAGAATCGACAAGTAGTTCAGTGCTGTTTCCAGGGCCGCAACCTAAATCGGTAACCTGTGAAACCTCATCTGCGTTGATTTGTGCCAGTAACTCTCTGGCAGGACGGGTTCTTTCTACTTCAAACTTGCGATATAGCTCTGGGTTCCAATCGTGCACGGCTCACCTCTCTCTTATCAGCTGATGCGCGCAAAAACGAGATGCTTAAAAAATGAAAAGTGCGATACATACTCCATTTTTGCATTGAGCGCTGGCAGGAAATTTTTTACTTCATTAAATTAAAACATCGTTTCATTTATAACCCTGATTCAGGAGTAGATCGTGACTACACCTTCAGAATTTGCTGGCGTCTGGTGCCCTTCCGTAACCCCTTTTGATGAAAAAGGCGCTGTAGACATTGAGGCGTTAGGCCGCCATTTTTCACGCCTGAATGCCTCAGGAATCGATACTCTATTACTGATGGGAAGTATTGGAGAATTTGCCTCATTAACACAGCAAGAAAGGCTTTTTTTGATTCGTGAAGCTCGCCAACTTTCTCCGCTAAAAATGGTGGCTAATGTCTCCAGCACTTGCATGGCCGATATTGTTGAGTTGGCTGATGCAGCCTGGAAAAGCGGATTTGATGCGGTAATGGTCTTACCGCCCTACTATTATGGGCAGACGCAGAATCAGCTATTGCACTACTTTGAAGCGCTTGATCAGCAGTTAAAGGGAAAATGGTTTGCTTATAACTTCCCTGCCCGCACAGGCTGCGATCTTACACCAGCATTGATCAGCGAGCTGGCATCAAAGTTACCCAATTTTGTAGGTATAAAGGATACAGTGGACTGTTTGTCGCACAACCGAGCCTTGATAGAGGAAACAAAAAAGGTGCGCGGCGATTTTGCTGTGCTTTCTGGCTATGACGAATATTTGTTACCGAATCTACTGGCGGGGGGTTCCGGCGTCATTTCTGGATTAAATAACATAGTGCCAGAACTTTTTGCCAGCGCTAAACAGGCTTGGCGTAGCGGTGATCTTACCGAACTGGTACGTATCCAACAACGTATTGGCAAACTCATGGCGATTTATACGGTTGGGGATGATTTTGTGACAACCATTAAAACAGCGGTTTCACGCCGTTTCGATTCGATGACAAGTCACTCACGAAACTATGGTGGTGCGCTGAGTATTGAGCAATGCGCTGCGATTGATCGTCTGTTTGAATGACTATCTGAACGGGCGCATAACTGCGCCCACTCAATTTAGTTCTTTTTAACAAACTCTGATTTCAGTTTCATTGGTCCGAACCCGTCGATTTTACAATCGATGTTATGGTCGCCTTCAACCAACCGAATTCCTTTCACTTTGGTGCCGATTTTAAGCGGCGCAGAGCTGCCTTTTACTTTTAAATCCTTGATCACAGTAACGCTATCACCATCAGCAAGAAGATTTCCGTTGGCATCTCGCACCACTAATTCATCATTACTGCTTTGGTCTTCAGTTTGACTCCATACGTGTCCGCACGAAGGGCAGTTGAGATTATCACCGTCCTGCCAAGTGTAATCGGCGTGACAAAGGGGGCAAGCGGGTAAAGACATAACAACTCCTGAAAACATTAAGGCAATAAAGATGAAATTAATGGCGCGCCATCATATAACCTTACGGTTACTAAGGACAGCCTTTACAACATCGAACCCTGCCGTGCTTTACTTACCGCTTCACCTAATTGCCATACTGCCATTGCATAATGTGTGCTGTGGTTATAACGCGTGATGACGTAAAAATTAGGCAAACCATACCAATATTGATAGCTTGTCCCTAAGTCAAGTCGCAGCAAGCTGACTTGATTATTGCCATTCAGCGATCCTTGTGGGGAAAGGCCGGAGGCGGCAAGCATGCTCACGCTGTAACTGGTTTTGAAACCGTCCTGAAGTAGAGGTGCCTGACCACTTGCCGGAACAGCAATGTTTTCGCCACTCCGCCAGCCATGCTGCTGGAAGTAATGCGCCACGCTACCAATCGCATCAACCGGATCCCAGAGATTGGCATGCCCATCGCCATTAAAATCAACCGCATATTGCTTATAAGATGATGGCATGAACTGACCATATCCCATTGCACCGGCAAAAGATCCGCGTAAATCTAACGGATCATCTTGTTCATTACGCGCCATCAGTAAAAAGGTCTCAAGCTCGCTGCTGAAGTAAGCTGCTCGACGCGGATAATTAAATGACAGCGTTGCTAAGGCATCCAAAATGCGCGTTTTTCCCATCACCCGGCCCCAGCGTGTCTCTACGCCAATAATACCGACAATGATCTCTGGGGGCACACCATAAACCTGCTGCGCCCGCTGTAACGCATCTTGATATTGATCCCAAAACGCGACGCCATTTTGAACGTTATCCGGCGTTATGAATTTATTCCGATAACGAATCCATGCGCCGTTTGGTCCACTCGGTGGCGTATAGGAAGGGGCTTGACGATCCATAAGGCGCAAAACATAGTCCAGTCGCTTAGCCTGACCAATTACCGCATGAAGCTGTTGGCGGTCAAAACCATGTTTATCCACCATTTGGTTGATGAACTGCTCTGCTGCAGGATTGCCGGCAAAGTCACCAAACATGGGTTGAACCGCATGGGAAGGCTCAAGTAAAAATCCGCCTTTAGGCGCTTTTTCAACGGCCATTTCCTGTGGTGTTTGGGGCTTACTGCTACAGGCAGCAAGCAGAGCGATAAGCGGTAGATAAGCAACCTTAAAACGCATTCGACATCCATAAGCAGACTCAAAAGGAACCGTCATGGTAATCGTTAGAACCAGCGACATACAGGCCAAATCGCTAAAAAAAGCGGATTTTCTATCATCTTTACGTATCACATGACGCTTTTGTGAGACATCTCGGCACGTTGTATATCTATATCAAAAAAGCGTTTTCCCACGTAACGCCCTTTGTTAAGTTCTTCGCTGAAAAGGGATGTCAGATGAAGCGCTGGCGTGAATAGTGGTAACATTCACAATTTGCACTCGACCAACCGGTTGTTGCACACATCCCCATAGAAACACTTTTTTCAAGCGTGGCGGGAAAGAGGAAGAGGCAACTTTGAGTAAAAATGAGATGAAAGGAGCAGAGCAAATGGACTTCAGCACCCATACGCCAATGATGCAGCAATATCTACGCCTCAAGGCTGAGCATCCCGACATCCTGCTGTTTTATCGCATGGGCGATTTCTATGAGCTGTTTTTCGACGATGCAAAACGCGCTTCGCAACTGCTGGAAATCTCATTAACCAAACGTGGCGCTTCAGCAGGTGAACCCATTCCTATGGCTGGCGTGCCCTACCATGCCGTAGAAAACTATCTTGCAAAATTGGTGCAATTGGGTGAATCAGTCGCTATTTGTGAACAGATTGGCGATCCCGCTTTAAGTAAAGGACCCGTTGAACGCAAAGTAGTCCGTATTGTGACGCCGGGTACGATCAGTGACGAAGCGCTATTACAGGAACGTCACGATAATTTGTTGGCCGCTATTGTGCAGAGCGCGCGAGGCTATGGTTTCGCTACGCTGGACATCAGTTCAGGTCGTTTTCGCCTGAGCGAACCCGCTGACCTGGAAACGATGGCTGCGGAGTTACAACGCACAAATCCGGCTGAACTGCTCTACCCTGAAGATTTCCAGGCAATGTCTTTGATTGAGCAACGTCGTGGCTTGCGTCGTCGCCCATTATGGGAATTTGAAATTGATACCGCCCGTCAGCAGCTCAATATGCAATTCGGTACGCGCGATCTCAGCGGTTTCGGTGTTGAGCAGGCCCATTTAGGTTTACGCGCTGCCGGATGCTTGTTGCAGTATGTCAAAGATACACAACGTACCACCCTGCCCCATATTCGTTCGCTTAGCATGGAACGACAACAAGATAGCGTCATCATGGATGCTGCTACGCGTCGCAATTTAGAAATTACGCAGAATCTAGCGGGTGGCACAGAAAACACCTTGGCTGCGGTGTTAGACAAAACCGTTACGCCAATGGGTAGCCGCATGCTAAAGCGCTGGCTACATATGCCACTACGCGATGCTCGGATTATTAATCAACGTCAGGAATCTATCGCTGAATTGCAGGATCTCTGTGAATCCCTGCAGCCTGTATTACGTCAGGTTGGCGATTTGGAGCGTATTTTAGCCCGTCTGGCTTTGCGCACAGCACGCCCACGCGACTTGGCACGTATGCGCCATGCATTTCAACAACTGCCTGAACTTAACGTTCTGTTAGGTAACGTAGAAACTACGCAGTTAAACACGCTACGTGAGCAAATGGGTGAATTTACCGCGCTACGAGAATTGCTCGAGCAAGCGGTCATTGAATCACCACCGGTGTTGATTAGAGACGGTGGCGTCATAGCACCTGGTTATAACGCTGAGCTCGACGAGTGGCGAGCACTGGCTGATGGCGCTACCGACTATCTCGACAAGCTAGAGATTCGTGAGCGAGAAAAGCTTGGGCTGGACACATTGAAAGTAGGATTCAATGCCGTTCACGGTTATTACATTCAGGTCAGTCGCGGGCAAAGCCACCAAGTGCCAATGCACTACGTACGCCGCCAAACGCTCAAAAATGCTGAGCGCTACATTATTCCCGAACTGAAAGAGTACGAAGACAAAGTCCTCACGTCAAAAGGCAAAGCGCTAGCATTGGAAAAAGGGCTATATGAAGCTTTGTTTGACCAGTTACTGCCCCACCTTGAAGCGCTGCAGCTCAGTGCTTCCGCATTAGCCGAACTGGATGTGCTCAGTAATCTGGCCGAACGCGCCTGGACGCTGAATTACTGTCGCCCAACGTTACAAGATAAGCCGGGAATTAAAATTACAGGCGGACGACATCCAGTGGTTGAGCAGGTGCTGAAAGAACCTTTTATCGCTAACCCACTCTCTTTAGCACCGCAGCGCCGTATGTTGATCATTACCGGACCCAATATGGGCGGTAAAAGTACCTATATGCGCCAGGCTGCACTTATTGCGTTGATGGCCTGGATTGGTAGCTTCGTACCCGCTGAAGAGACTGTAATCGGTCCGTTAGATCGTATTTTTACGCGCGTAGGTGCAGCAGATGATCTCGCCTCGGGCCGATCAACCTTCATGGTGGAAATGACCGAAACGGCTAATATCTTGCACAATGCCACCGAACACAGTTTGGTTCTGATGGATGAAATCGGGCGAGGTACTTCAACCTATGATGGCTTATCACTTGCATGGGCTTGTGCCGAAAATCTGGCAAACAGAATCAAAGCCATGACGCTGTTTGCAACCCATTATTTCGAGCTAACAACGTTGCCAGAAAAAATGGAAGGCGTCGTCAATGTGCATCTTGATGCAGTGGAGCACGGCGATACGATTGCATTTATGCACAGTGTTCAGGAAGGCGCGGCAAGCAAGAGTTACGGCCTTGCTGTGGCTGCGCTGGCAGGCGTTCCTAAAGAAGTGATTAAACGTGCAAGAAACAAACTAAAAGAGTTAGAAACGACATCGACACTAACGGCATCATCAACAGTTGATGGCTCTCAGCTCCCATTATTAGTTGAGGAAACCTCCCCAGCGGTAGAAGCACTTGAAGCACTTGATCCTGATACGCTGACACCGCGTCAGGCACTTGATTGGATTTATCGTCTGAAATCGTTGGTTTAATTTTTCCCGCACACGAGCATTATCGTGTGCGGGTACTTGTTATTCCGGGTTCTTTCTCTGGTGGATTTACTGCTTTTCTCAAATTCTGTCGTGACACTATTAACACGCATTAAACGACGCTTTATCCACCATCAACGACTAAATTTTGCCCAATGATGTGTCTGCTTCCGAACTGCGGGGATATAAAACCGCGCTGACTATTTATTCAGGTAAAGCAAAACGATTTGCGGGATTTTTAACTTCATTTGCTCGGCACGCCAGTAACGCTGACTACGTTCCGTTTCAATGTTTTTTGGCGAAATCGCATGGGCGGTAATACCGAACGGCCCAAGTTCAGTAGCCATTTCACGTATGAAAAAATCATCCCCGCCTTATTGGTGTAATAAGCCGTATGTTCGCTCAAAGCAATCATGCTCGCCTGAGGGACAATGTAACGATTCTACCGAAACCGCATGCTTTCAGCTTACTGACGCGACGCTGTACAAGGAAAAAACAGGAAGGTTTTATGCTGCCATGTGAAATATGAGCATAAAAAAAGCGGTGATTAACATCACCGCTTTTCGCATTAAAACAGTACTAATTATTCATGAAACCGTTATTCACGAAAAAGTGCTTCAATGTTGAGGCCCTGCGCCTGCAGGATTTCACGCAGACGGCGTAAACCTTCAACCTGAATCTGACGTACACGCTCACGGGTTAAGCCGATCTCACGGCCTACATCCTCAAGCGTTGCCGCTTCATAGCCCAACAGGCCGAAACGACGCGCCAACACTTCACGCTGCTTGGCGTTCAGTTCGAACAACCATTTGACGATGCTTTGCTTCATATCGTCATCTTGCGTGGTATCTTCTGGACCGTTGTCTTTTTCATCGGCCAGAATGTCCAGCAGCGCTTTTTCAGAATCTCCGCCCAGTGGCGTATCAACTGATGTAATGCGTTCATTGAGACGCAACATACGGCTTACGTCATCAACAGGTTTATCCAGTTGCTCCGCAATTTCTTCCGCACTTGGCTCATGATCAAGCTTGTGGGAAAGTTCACGCGCGGTGCGCAGGTAAACATTCAGTTCTTTAACAATGTGAATCGGCAGACGAATCGTACGGGTTTGGTTCATGATTGCCCGTTCAATGGTCTGACGAATCCACCAAGTGGCGTATGTTGAGAAACGGAACCCACGTTCTGGGTCAAACTTCTCTACGGCACGAATCAGGCCAAGATTACCCTCTTCAATCAGGTCCAGCAAAGCCAATCCACGATTGCTATAACGGCGGGCAATCTTTACCACCAGGCGCAAGTTACTTTCGATCATGCGGCGACGAGAAGCAATGTCACCTCGTAATGCACGGCGGGCGAAGAAAACTTCCTCCTCAGCCGTTAACAAAGGAGAATAGCCAATCTCCCCGAGATAGAGCTGCGTCGCATCTAAAACGCGCTGCGTCGCACCTTGTGACAATAACTCTTCTTCCGCTACGTCATTATCACTAGGTTCGTTTTCAACGAGAGCTTTCTCATCAAAAACCTCAGCTCCGTTCTCCTCGAATTCCGCATTCTCATGTAACTCGTTTACTTTCAGCGTATTCTGGCTCATAAGCGGCTCCTACCCGTGATTCCAAGGCAGAACACCATAGGTTCTGCCGGATTATCGCTGCGGTAAATAACGCAACGGGTTTACGGATTTCCCCTTGTAACGAATTTCAAAATGTAATCTTACTGAACTGGTACCGGTGCTACCCATGGTAGCGATCTTTTGCCCCGCCTTAACTTCCTGTTGTTCCCGGACCAGCATTGTATCGTTGTGGGCGTAGGCACTCAGGTAATCATCATTGTGTTTGATGATGATTAAATTACCGTAACCCCGGAGAGCGTTACCTGCGTAAACCACCCTTCCCGATGCGGTGGCGACAACAGATTGTCCGCGCGATCCAGCGATATCGATACCTTTATTGCCACCTTCCGCAGCAGAGAAGTTATCGATAATCTTCCCATCAGTCGGCCAACGCCAGCTTCCCACCGGCGTTGAACTGTTGGTCGTACTACTGACCGTGGGTGGTGCGGTAACGGCAGGAGCTGTTGTCGTTGCAACATTTGCTCCTTTCGATGGCAGAAGTTTACTGCCGCTCGAATTACCCGAATCATCAGAATACGTAATAACAGGTTGCTGTGCAACAGCGGCAGATTTAATTTGTGGCGATGTTGGGACGCCCCCCTGCGTTGCATCGGCGACGGTAATGGCATTGCCGCCCGTGATCGGCTGACCAGAGGCATCACCGATCTGCAAAGTCTGCCCTACATTCAGGCCATACGGGGCTGAAACGTTGTTACGTTGGGCTAAATCGCGGAAATCGTTACCGGTAATCCAGGCAATGTAAAACAGTGTATCACCGCGTTTAACGGTGTAAGTTTCACCTGAATAGCTACCTTTCGGAATGTTCTGATAACTGCGATTGTAAACAATTCGCCCATTTTGCGTCTGTACAGCGTTATCTGCGCTAATCATTCCACTATTGCTTTGTTGGGAAGCTGTATTATTGCTTAACATTCCTCCCTGACTTGGCATTGCGGGTACACCGCCAGAAGGGGTGTTTGGCTGATCAGAAGCCGTGTTCATACCGCCGCCATCACCAATTTGGCTAATGGGTGCTTGTGAGTTATCGCCTGAGCTACAGCCCGCCAGCCAAAAACCTACCAGTGAAAGCGCCGCCAAACGGCGTAATTGAAAAATAGTGCTTCCCGTGCTCATTGATCCCCCGTGATGGCAACCCTGCTGTACCTGTCCTACTCTACTCGCCAGCACAATACTCTGTGCGGCGCGTTAAAATCTGATTTTTCATTGATGAAAAGGGATAGTAACAAGATCAAGTACGTGGTGCTATGAAACAGTTGTGAAGAAATACGTAGCAGAGGCCTTAAGCTAAATCGCCCTGAACTAAAGGAACAAACCGGACCGGTTCAATTATCTCTTCAACAAATTCCTCTCCCTTACGACGCAGGCGTTTCAGCACTTGCTGATCCTCGCCGACCGGGAGCACCATAATGCCGCCATCTGCTAATTGCGCCATCAGCGCAATCGGAATTTCGGGTGGGGCAGCCGTCACTATGATGGCGTCATAGGGGCCACGTGATGGCCAGCCTTGCCAACCATCGCCGTGACGTGTGGAGACGTTGTGCAGATCAAGTTGCTTTAAGCGGCGTTTGGCCTGCCATTGCAGACCTTTAATGCGCTCGACCGAATAAACATGATCGACGAGATGAGCGAGAATTGCAGTTTGATAGCCAGAGCCAGTGCCAATTTCCAGCACGCGAGAGTGCGGCTGTAGCTCAAGCAGCGCAGTCATGCGTGCTACCATGTAAGGCTGAGAAATGGTTTGTCCTGAGCCAATCGGCAGTGCCACGTTATCCCAGGCTTTGTGTTCAAACGCTTCGTCGATGAATCGCTCACGCGGCACATCAGCAATGGCTTTGAGTAGGCATTCATCGTCAATGCCCTGCTGACGAAGTTGTGTCAACAACGTTTCGATGCGCCGGTTCACCATGCCAGATTTACCTCAGCGTTAACCAGCCAGTCAGAAAGAATATCCTGAGCCGCGTGTGCGGTAAGATCAACATGTAATGCAGTGACAGAGACGTAACCTTGATCCACCGCCGCGAAATCTGTATCAGGGCCTGCATCTAATTTTTTCCCCGGCGGTCCAATCCAGTAGAGCGTATTACCCCGCGGATCTTGCTGAGGAATAACCTGATCGGCCGGATGACGACTGCCACAACGCGTCACACGAATACCTTTGATCTGATCAAGCGGTAAATCGGGTACGTTGATATTGAGGATGCGGCCGGTCCGCAGCGGCTCACGCGTTAATGCTTTGAGCAGCGAGCAGGTTACCGCAGCGGCAGTGTCATAATGCTGATGACCATCCAGTGAAACCGCCAATGCTGGCAGTCCCAAATGTCGCCCTTCCATTGCCGCCGCGACAGTGCCGGAATAAATCACATCATCACCGAGATTAGGACCCGCATTAATACCCGAAACTACAATCTCAGGACGCGGTTGCATTAATGCGTTTACGCCAAGAAATACGCAATCCGTTGGCGTTCCCATTTGCACCGCAATATCCCCATTTTCATGGGTAAAGGTGCGCAGCGGCGTTTCCAGCGTCAGGGAGTTTGATGCACCACTGCGATTACGATCGGGTGCGACGACCTGAACGTCGGCAAATTCCCGTAATGCCCTGGCAAGCGTTTGAATGCCCGGCGCATGAATTCCGTCATCGTTGCTGAGGAGTATCCGCATTTCACCCTGACCTTTTTTGATTCAATCCAACCTCGCGGGCAGACAAGCAGAGATGCCTGTCAGCGAAAAAAGCCCATGTGGGGGTCTTTGCATTCTAGCGGCGGGAGAGGGGAAGTGGTAGACGTAAATAGTCCCATAACAGCGCTTTGCCGCAACATTACCCGATGAACGAACAATGTTACGGCAATCACCAAAGACGTTTAGCAGGACTTATGCGGCAAGCTGGCAACATAAAAACACCCAACACAATGCGGTAGGTCGCTCTTACGTTCAGCAATCGGCTAACTTTATTCGTCCAGGTTGGTGTTGTCAGCCGTATTGTTCAACAGCTCGCGTACCACGCTGGTGGCAAAGCTTCCGGCAGGAAGCCAGAACTGCATTTCCAGCGTTACGTCATCCCACCACGCCCAGCGCAGGTCGCGTGGCACCACTAACATTGCGCGACGGCCCGCATCAACGCGTTCACGATCGAGCAGAGAAATCAGCATCGATGAGTCCGCCAACGCTTGCTGCTCAAAGGCTAACGCTTCTGCTTGCGGACCCGGTTCACCGCGTCCTGGCATTGGCGCGGTAACGCGCAATTCATGCTGATCAACGCGCGCCTGCAATGCTTCAAGTTCGTCTGCCTGGGCGACAAACCAACTGCCGCGCCCGGCTAGCTGCAGTGCGTCGCCAGTCAATACATGGCTCAATCCGCCCTGCTGTTGCATGCGGGCGCTAGTGACCTGATTGAACAGCGCACTGCGAGCAGCAGAAAGAATCAGGCTGCGCTTATTACGATCGCGTAAGCGGATTTCATCGCGCGCCCATTGCTGCGCTATCGTCAGGTTATTACCGTTGTGACCAAAGCGCTGTTCGCCAAAATAGTTAGGCACGCCGGCATCGCGGATTAAAGCCAGCCGATGTTCAACCGCTTCGCGCTGGCTGACCTGACGGATCACAAGACGAAATGCATTACCCGCCAGCGCACCAATACGCAGTTTGCGCTTATGGCGCACAACCTGAAGAATTTCAACGCCTTCAAGCTCAAAGCCACGCAAGTCGGGCATGGCATTACCTGGCAGGCGGAAACAGAGCGTTTGTTCGGTAACAGCATGGCGATCTTTCATGCCCGCATAGCTCAGATCGCGCAGATGAATACCAAGATATTTCGCCAGAGCCTCGGCAACAAAGCGGGTATTCGCGCCTGTTTTACGAATACGCACCAGCAGATGCTCACCTTCACCGTCTGGGCTATAACCGAGATCTTCCACCACCACAAAATCTTCTGGGTTGGCTTTAATCACACCGGTTGCGGTTGGCGTGCCGTGTAAATAGTGCATCGTCATGCGGGCTCCGCTTTCAGCAGCAGCGCCACCGCTTCACACGCGATGCCTTCACCGCGTCCAGTAAAACCCAGTTTTTCAGTGGTGGTAGCTTTTACGTTAACCTGATCCATATGACACCCCAGATCTTCGGCAATATTTACCCGCATCTGCGGCACGTGCGGCAGCATTTTCGGCGCTTGGGCGATGAGAGTGACGTCAACATTGCCTATCTGATAACCCTTGGCCGCAATGCGACGCCAGGCCTCACGTAGCAAACCACGACTGTCAGCGCCTTTGAATGCTGGATCGGTGTCAGGGAATAGCTTACCAATATCACCCATTGCTACCGCGCCTAACAGCGCGTCGGTTAACGCATGCAGCGCCACGTCGCCATCGGAATGGGCAATAAAACCGTGCTCAAACGGAATTCGCACGCCGCCAATCACCAGCGGACCTTCTCCACCAAAAGCGTGAACGTCAAAACCGTGACCGATACGCATCATGCGCTCTCCTTTAATTGAATCTGACTGAGATAAAAAGCTGCCAGCGCCAGATCTTCTGGCCGGGTAACTTTGATGTTATCACTGCGTCCACTGACCAATACCGGATGATAGCCGCAATATTCCAGCGCCGAGGCTTCATCAGTAATGTTGGCATTTTCATTCAAAGCCCGCGTCAGGCAAGCGGTCAGCAGCGCGTGAGGAAAGTATTGTGGGGTTAATGCATGCCAGAGGTCTTCGCGTTCCACGGTATGAGCAATGGCTACTTTACCGGGTTCGCCACGCTTCATGGTGTCGCGCACCGGTGCGGCCAGAATGCCGCCAACACGGCTTTGCTCACGAATTTGCAACAGACGCGAAAGGTCATCCAGGTGCAAACATGGACGCGCCGCATCGTGCACCAGCACCCAACTCGCGCCCTGCGCAGCCTCTAATCCTGCCAGCACCGACTCAGCACGCGTCTCTCCGCCCACCACGCGAATAACGCGTGGATCACTTGCCAGCGGCAGCGAAGCAAAGTGTTGGTCATCCGGGCTTACTGCAATGATGACCTGCTTGATAGCAGGATGCGAAAACAGGCGTGCAATGCTGTGTTCCAGAAGGGTGTGCTGACCAATCGTCAGATACTGCTTAGGACAAGTCGCCTGCATGCGGCTGCCGATACCGGCCGCCGGCACCACGGCAATCACATCCGCAAAAGAGGACACAGTGTTCATGTTTTATCGTTGTTGGTTTTGCGCAGCTTGCGCGTTACGTTTGTTCTGATCAGGAACCAGACGAAAGAAGGTTTCACCGGGTTTAATCATGCCCAACTCATTACGTGCGCGTTCTTCGATCGCTTCGGAGCCACCATTGAGATCGTCAATTTCGGCGAACAGCTGATCGTTACGCGACTTAAGTTTGGCGTTATTCGCCTGTTGAACCGCGACGTCATCATCAACGCGCGTATAATCATGGACACCGTTTTTCCCCAGCCACAATGAGTATTGCAGCCAGCCTAACAGCACCAATAGCAGTAACGTCAGTTTTCCCATCCCGCCCCCTAAAAACGGCCCAATCATCCCATAACTTTGCGCAGGACTCCACAACAGCAACGAAAATGGTCCGCTTTGCTGCATGTGTGTACAAAAGTGACGTCAAAGAAGTGAAATTAGCGGGTAAAGTTTTGTAACCAGCCGATGCGTTTGCACATCAACGTAATCACCAGCCGGAGAGGAAAGTGAACAATAGCCAGAACAGGCAGATAACAGAAATGACGGTAGCAAGTAAGGTCCACAGCAATTGACCCCGTAGCAACATGCTATACACGATCCCCATAATCACCGATACCGGCAGCAGCGCGAGAAAGAATGGCCAAGTATAGAGAAAGAAGAATAGCGTGTTGGAACCGTAGAGCAGGAAAGGGATTGCCAGCGCGCACCAGTAAGAAAGGAAGCCGATAATACCGCCTGGCAGTGACGAGCGAGGCTCATCATCAGGGCGTTCATCTTTGCGAGCCAACATAGGGGTAATATTCTGCATAAAAATCCTGGTGACCGAATGCGGCAAATCACAGGCGATTTGCCGCTCTCTTTTCAGGATCTGATGATATCGCGGTCACGCAGCAGGTCTAACAATTGGGCGGCGAGTTTTGTAACCAATTGTTCGCCATCAAGCTGAATTTCTGGCTGTTCTGGCGCTTCATATACGCTATCAATGCCAGTGAAGTTACGTAACTCACCGGCACGCGCTTTTTTGTACAATCCTTTCGGATCGCGCGATTCGCATACTGACAAAGGCGTATCAACAAACACTTCAACAAACTGACCTTTATCTAACAGATCGCGCACCATTTGCCGCTCGGCACGGTGGGGTGAAATAAAGGCAGTTAACACCACTAAACCCGCATCGACCATCAGCTTCGCCACTTCGCCAACCCGACGAATATTCTCTTTGCGGTCGTCATCACTAAAACCGAGATCGCGACACAAGCCGTGACGCACATTATCGCCATCGAGCAGATAAGTGCTGACACCAATACGATGCAGCGCCTGCTCAAGTGCCCCTGCCACGGTGGATTTTCCCGAGCCCGAAAGCCCGGTAAACCACAGCACCACGCCTTGATGGCCGTGCTGCTGTTCTCGCGATTCACGCGTTACCGGATGATCGTGCCACACCACGTTATCATCGTGTTGCGCCATTATTGACCACCCAACAGATCGCGGGCGTTCCAGTGTGGGAAATGACGGCGCACCAGCGCATTCAGTTCCAGCTCAAACGCACTGAACTCGCCAGTCGCGCGTGGCGCATCGACTTGCGGTTCATGGATCATGCCTGCGCCCACAGTGACGTTGCTGAGGCGATCGATAAAGATCATCCCGCCTGTCACCGGATTCTGCTGATACTTATCCAGTACCATCGGCTCATCAAACGTCATCTCAACTAAACCAATACCGTTCAGCGGCAGGCGGTCGACATCGCGTTTTTCCAACGAGTTGATCTCAACCTGATGAATCACTTTTTCTACGCGACCGCGCGCTTTCTTACCGGCGATTTTAATGTCGTAACTTTGGCCAGCCTGCAGCGGCTGTTCAGCCATCCACACCACGTCAATAGTGGCGGCTTGCACTACATTTAGTTCAGCGCTGGCATCCACCAGCAGATCGCCACGGCTGATATCAATTTCATTTTCCAACACCAACGTGATCGCTTCACCCGCGCCCGCTTCTTGCAGATCGCCATCAAAAGTCACAATGCGCGAGATGTTCGACTCAACGCCAGACGGCAGCACTTTTACACGCTGGCCCACTTTCACCACGCCAGACGCCAGCGTACCGGCGTAGCCGCGGAAATCCAGGTTGGGGCGATTAACATACTGCACCGGGAAACGCATCGGTTGATGATCGACCACGCGATTTAGCTCAACCGTTTCCAGCACGTCCAGCAGCGTGGGCCCGCTGTACCACGGCATGGTTTGGCTCGGTGACGCAACGTTATCCCCTTCCAGCGCCGACATCGGTACAAAACGGATATCCAAATCTTCCGGCAGCTGCGCGGCAAAATCGAGGTAATCCTGTTTGATCTGCTCGAATACCTCTTGCTTGTATTCCACCAAATCCATTTTATTGATCGCCACTACCAGATGTTTAATCCCCAGCAGCGTAGAAATAAAGCTGTGACGGCGGGTTTGATCCAGCACGCCTTTACGCGCATCGATCAACAAAATTGCCAAATCACAGGTTGAGGCGCCGGTTGCCATATTACGCGTGTACTGTTCGTGTCCAGGCGTGTCGGCAATGATGAACTTGCGCTTTTCCGTAGAGAAATAGCGATAGGCTACGTCAATGGTGATGCCTTGCTCACGCTCAGCTTGCAGGCCATCCACTAGCAGCGCAAGGTCGAGTTTTTCGCCTTGGGTGCCGTGACGTTTGCTGTCATTGTGCAGCGATGAAAGCTGATCTTCGTAAATCTGTCGCGTGTCATGCAGCAGGCGGCCAATCAGCGTACTTTTACCGTCATCAACGCTGCCGCAGGTCAGAAAACGCAGCAGGCTTTTATGTTGTTGTGTGGTCAGCCAGGCTTCAACGCCGCCCTGGTCGGCAATTTGTTGTGCAATTACAGTATTCATCTGGCGTCTCCTTAGAAATAACCCTGACGTTTTTTCAGTTCCATCGAACCGGATTGATCGCGGTCAATCATGCGGCCCTGACGCTCGCTGGTAGTAGAAACCAACATCTCTTCGATGATCTCCGGCAGCGTTTGCGCTTGCGATTCAACAGCACCGGTCAGCGGCCAGCAACCAAGAGTACGGAAACGCACCATGCGCTGCTTGATCACTTCGCCAGGTTGCAGGTCAATACGATCGTCATCCACCATCATCAACATACCGTCGCGTTCCAACACCGGACGCGGCGCGGCCAAATACAACGGAACAATGTCGATGTTTTCCAGAAAGATGTACTGCCAGATATCCAGCTCGGTCCAGTTCGACAGGGGGAAGACTCGAATGCTTTCGCCTTTGTTGATCTGGCCGTTGTAGTTGTGCCACAGCTCAGGACGCTGATTTTTCGGGTCCCAGCGATGGAAGCGGTCGCGGAAGGAGTAGATACGCTCTTTAGCACGCGACTTCTCTTCGTCACGACGAGCGCCACCGAAGGCCGCATCAAAGCCGTACTTATTCAGCGCCTGCTTTAAGCCTTCGGTTTTCATGATATCGGTATGCTTTGCGCTGCCGTGAACAAAGGGGTTGATGCCCATTGCCACGCCTTCCGGGTTACGGTGAACCAGTAATTCAGCACCCATCGCTTTCACGGTACGATCGCGGAACGCGTACATTTCCTGAAATTTCCAGCCGGTATCCACGTGCAACAGCGGGAACGGCAGCGTGCCCGGAAAGAACGCTTTGCGTGCCAGATGCAGCATCACTGAAGAGTCTTTACCGATGGAATACATCATCACCGGATTGCCGAACTCCGCCGCAACTTCGCGAATGATATGGATACTCTCTGCCTCTAACTGACGCAGATGAGTGAGTCGTTTTTGGTCCATCGTTTTTCCTCTCAAGCCAGATTGACAACGGCGGACTCGCGAGTCCCCTGCTGTGCTGAATGTTGAAACCAGGCGAGCTGCCCGTGCAAATTGACCACTTCTCCAATCACTAACAGTGCCGGAGTGGGCGCAGATGCAGCCAGCGCCTCAAGCTGTTCTAAGGTACCGGTCAGCACCTGTTGATCTTGTCGCGTGCCGCGGCTGATGACCGCGACCGGCGTAGACGCGGCGCGCCCATGCTGAATCAACCCTTCGCTGATTTCAGCAGCCTTCACCGTGCCCATATAAATTGCCAATGTCTGACGCGCACGCGCCAAAGATGGCCAGTCGATGCCATCACCATCGGGACGGCAATGCCCGGTGATAAACAGCACGCTCTGCGCATAATCGCGGTGCGTTAACGGAATGCCTGCATAGGCTGTCGCGCCTGCCGCCGCAGTAATGCCAGGCACCACCTGAAACGGAATGCCTGCCTGCTGCGCCGCCTGTAACTCTTCGCCGCCCCGACCAAAAATAAACGGGTCGCCGCCTTTCAGGCGCACCACGCGCTTGCCTTGCAGCGCCAGTTTGACCAGCATCTGATTGGTCTCTTCCTGCGGCACCGAATGCGCACCCGCGCGCTTGCCAACACAGATACGATCGGCATCACGGCGAACCAGTTCCAGCACTTCATCGCTGACCAGATGGTCATAAAGCACGACATCTGCCAACTGCATCACCTGCAAGCCGCGTAAGGTCAACAGACCGCTGTCGCCAGGCCCCGCGCCGACCAGAATAATTTCGCCCTGCTGATTCGGCTCGTCGTTGAGTTCACGATCAAGCGTCAGCTTCGCTTCATTCACATTACCTGCTGCCATTTGGCTGGCGAACAAACCGTTAAAAGCGCGCTCCCAGAAACGACGGCGATCGGACATCCGCGTAAAGCGCTGTTTCACTTTATCCCGCCACTGTCCCGCAACCTCTGCCATTTGGCCTAAGTTAGCGGGCAATAATGCTTCGAGTTTTTCACGGAGCATACGCGCCAGCACTGGCGCGGTGCCGCTGGACGAGATCGCTACCACCAGCGGTGAGCGATCAACGATAGAAGGAAAAATAAAGCTGCACTTCGGTTGGTCATCGACCACATTGACCAGTTTTTGCCGTGCATTAGCCGTTTCGAATACCTGTGCATTTAGCGTATTGTCGTCAGTTGCCGCGATCACCAGAAACACGCCATCGAGCTGGGCGGGATCAAAATGCGTCGCCAGCCATTCCAGCTCTTGCATTTCCAACAGTTCATGAAGCTCGGGGCAAAGTTCGCGAGCAGCAATCTGCACGCGCGCACCCGCGCGACGAAGCAGTTCAATTTTCCGCGCCGCGATATCTCCACCGCCGACAACCAAAACCGGGCGGCCTTTGAGATCGGCAAAAAGAGGCAAATAATCCACGTTAACCTTAGTGTTGTAACTTTGCGTTAACGCGACTATACGTCCCGGTGTTAATCCAGATGAAATTACGAATTGGAATGAGTAGTTACTGAATGGAATAACGAATGCGAAAAGCTCAGAACAAAATGTGCTTAGCAAATGATCTTACTGGGCTTTCAGAGCGATTGAAATTGTGTAATCGGGGTCACAGTTTCATACTAAGCACAGAAAATTTTCGCTAATTTCTGTCATGAGATGAATTACAAGGAACGCCGTATGTTTGCCTCTTTCCGCCTGACCGCGCTCACTGCGCTGCTCTGTTGCGGTTTTATTTTTTCTGCCCAGGCTGCGACTGACGCGCCGGGTCAGTTTGCTGAACAGCAAGTCCGTCATATTGCCACCTATTTCCCCGGTCGCATGAGCGGCAGTCCGGCCGAATTAATGGCCGCCGATTATTTAAAACAGCAGTTCACCTCGCTGGGTTTTCAGACTAATACTCGTCAGTTCAATACGGGTTACGACTGGCACGACGCTGACGGGAAAGCGCGTTGGCATAAACTCACCGCAACCTCGGTGATTGCGGCCCGTACAGGCAGCGAGCCGCAGGAAATTTTAATCGTCGCCCACCTTGATACATGGACACCACAAAACAGCAGCCAGGCGAATCAAAATATGGGCGGCCTGCGCCTGCAAGGTGTAGACGACAACGCTTCAGGTTTAGGCGTCATGCTGGAACTGGCGGAAAAGCTAAGCAAAAAACCCCTGCATTATGGTGTGCGTTTTGTGGCGCTTAGCGCTGGTGAAGTTGGTCTGCACGGCATGGATGATTACGTTGCGCGCATGAGCAATAAAGAGAAGAAAAATACGCTGCTGGTTATCGACCTTAATAGCCTGATAACCGGTGATCACCTTTATTTCAACAGCGGCCTGAATACACCACGCGCGGTGCGCAAGCAAACCAGCGAGCGAGCACTTTATCTGGCGCGTGAATTTGGTATTTCGGCAGCGAGTCATCAGTTAAACCGTAAAGATTACCCCGGCATCAATGCATTCGATAAAGCGGGCTTTCCGCTAATGGATGTTACCGCCAGCAACTGGGCATTAGGGGCTAAAGATGGTACTCAGCAGCGCAGCCGCACACACCACTTCCCAGACGGCACCACACGCCATCAGACCGAGCGTGATAATCTGGCTTATCTGGACCGCTGGTTACCGGGCCGCATTACTCTGCGCACCCGAGACAGCGTAAAAGTACTGCTGCCGCTGCTCAGCGAACTCACCAATCCCAAAGTATGAGGATCTGATATGTACGTGGTTTATCTGACCTATTTTCGCCCGGTAGAAGAAGTAGAAGCGTTGCTTGAGCCGCATATTCAGTGGCTGGATCGCTATTTTGATGCTGACGTCTTTATTGCAGCCGGAAGAAAAGATCCGCGTACCGGTGGCATGGTACTCGTTAAGGATATCGATCGTGCCCGACTGGATACTATCCTGGCGGAGGATCCGTTTGTCGCGGTGGCGAATTATGACGTCACAAAGATCAATGTAACGCGCGCAGCAGAGGCATTTGCTGCGTTAAAAGGGATTTAAGTTAAGGCGCTGGCTGTGGATTTTTGGATCTGTGCTGGCTTTCCCCCATCCCTGCCTTCCGCTGCTTGCGGGGGAAGGAGACGCTGCCACATGCCGCTTCATCACTAACATATGGCAGCATCGTCCTCCGCCATTTATGGGGAGGAGCGAGGAGGGAAGCAAATGACTATTAGCCTTCGTGCAATCCGCACTCACGCTTTAAACCAAAGAAACGCGTCTCTTCCTCAGCCATGCCGGGTTCCCACTTGCGCGTGGTATGCGTATCGCCAATCGAAAGATAACCCTGATCCCACAGCGGATGATATTTAAGATTATTATCCTGCAAATATTGATGAATCTGTCGGTTATCCCAGTCGATGATCGGCAGCACTTTGAACACGCCGCGCTGCACGCCCAGCACGGGAAGATTCGCTCGGCTGCCTGACTGATCGCGACGCAGACCTGCAAACCAGGTTTGCGCGCCCAGCGTATCCAGACCGCGATTCATCGGCTCAACTTTGTTGATCTCGTTGTACTTCTCAATTCCTTCAACACCCTGCTCCCACAGCTTGCCGTAACGCGCTTCCTGCCAGGCAGGCGAAGTCTCTGCGCGAAACACTTTCAGGTTCAGGTTGAGCTGGTCAGCCAGCTCATCAATAAAACGATACGTTTCCGGGAACAGATAACCGGTGTCGGTCAGGATAACCGGTATATCCGGCTGTTGACGCGTAACTAAGTGCAGCGACACCGCCGCCTGAATACCGAAGCTGGATGAGAGCACGTAAGCGCCCGGTAAATTCTCCAGCGCCCAACTCACGCGCTCTTCAGCAGAAGATTTTTCCAGCTGAGCGTTGGTTGCGGCCAGCGCCATTGAGCGCTGTACCTTGGACATCTCATTCAGTGCTGCGAGGTCTAACTGACTCATTTTGCCTCCTGATCCCAAAAATCACGTGCTGGGTCCACTACCGGCGTCACAATCCCGGCGCGGATAACGAAGTCGCCAAAACCTTCTTCGCCCTGACGCTCTTTCGCCCAGCGTCCAACCAGCTCATCGATACTGCCAAGGATTTCGCCCTCAGTAATATTTTCGCGATACATACGCGGGATGCGCGTACCTATGCGATTACCGCCGATGTGCAGGTTATAACGGCCTGGCGCTTTGCCCACTAAGCCGATTTCAGCCAGCATGGCACGGCCACAACCGTTGGGACAACCGGTAACGCGTAACACTATGTGCTCTTGGCCAACACCGTGTCCGTGCATGATCTCTTCGACTTTAGTGACGAAAGAAGGCAGGAAACGTTCAGCCTCAGCCATCGCCAGCGGACAGGTCGGGAAAGCCACGCAGGCCATGGAGTTTTCACGCTGTGGCGTGACGTTTTCCATTAAGCCATGTGCACGGGCAATCGCTTCGATCGCTGCTTTTTCGCTTTCCGGCACACCTGCCACAATCAGGTTTTGGTTCGCGGTCAAACGGAAATCGCCCACGTGTACTTTGGCAATTTCGGCGATGCCACTTTTCAGCGGACGGCCTGGATAATCGAGCAGACGGCCGTTTTCAATAAACAGCGTTAGATGCCATTTGTTGTCGATGCCTTTGATCCAGCCAATACGATCGCCGCGTGTAGTGAATTCGTAAGGACGAATCGGTTCGAAAGTTAAACCGGCACGCTTTTCCACTTCCGCTTTAAAAGTCTCAACACCAACGCGTTCCAGGGTGTATTTGGTTTTCGCATTTTTGCGATCGGTACGATTACCCCAGTCACGCTGGGTCGTTACCACCGCTTCCGCCACGTCGAGAATCTTCTCAACCGGCAGATAACCAAACTCACTGGCGGTGCGCGCGTAAGTGGCTTTGTTACCGTGCTCAATCGACAAACCGCCGCCGACCAGCAGGTTGAAACCAATCAGTTTGCCTTTCTCTGCCACAGCAACAAAGTTCAGATCGTTGGCATGCAGATCCACATCGTTATTCGGCGGGATCACCACAGTGGTTTTGAATTTACGCGGCAAGTAAGTTTCACCGAGGATCGGCTCTTCGTCGGTGGTCGCCACTTTTTCCTGATCCCACCAGATCTCCGCATAAGCGCGGGTACGTGGCAGCAAATGCTCAGAAAGTTTCTTCGCCCATTCGTACGCTTCCTGATGCAGCTCCGATTCAACCGGGTTTGAAGTGCAAAGCACGTTACGGTTCACATCGTTAGCGGTTGCCAGCGCATCAAGACCCACTTCATGCAGCATCTGATGCGTCGGCTTAACATTTTTCTTCAGGATGCCGTGAAACTGAAAAGTCTGACGGTTGGTTAAACGGATGCTGCCGTAAAGGGTTTTATCGGTGGCAAACTTATCGATAGCCAGCCACTGCGACGGCGTAATGATGCCGCCAGGCAAACGGCAGCGCAGCATCATAGCGTGACGCGCTTCCAGCTTTTGCTCAGCACGTTCGGCACGAATATCGCGGTCATCCTGCTGGTACATGCCGTGAAAACGGATCAGCAGAAAGTTGTCGCCAGTAAAACCGCCGGTCAGGCCATTGTCGAGATCGTCGAGGATGGTGCCACGCAGATAATTACTCTGCTTTTTCAGACGCTCGGCGTCCGCTAATTTGCCTTCGACAACCAGCGGTCCAGGGTGTTTTTCGCTCATTAGTAAACGTCTCGCTGATAACGGCGCTCAATGCGCAGCTCACTTAAAAATTCGTCGGCCGTTTCACGATCCATTCCACCGTGTTCGACCACCACATCCAGCAATGCCTGCTCGACGTCTTTTGCCATTCGGTTAGCGTCGCCGCAGACATAAAGGTGCGCGCCCTCTTCAATCCAGCGCCACACTTCCGCCCCTTTGGCGCGGATTTTATCTTGTACGTAAATCTTTTCCGCCTGATCGCGTGACCATGCCAGATCGATATTGGTCAACAGGCCATCTTTCACATATTTCTGCCATTCAACCTGATACAGGAAGTCTTCGGTAAAATGGGGATTACCAAAGAACAGCCAGTTCTTACCCGAAGCATCTTCATTCTCACGCTGCTGCATAAAGGCGCGGAACGGTGCAATACCGGTACCTGGCCCAATCATGATCACCGGCGCATCCGGGTTGGCTGGCAGACGGAAGTTATCGTTGTGTTCGATAAAGACGCGAATCTCGCCATCTTCTTCAATGCGATCAGCAAGCCAGGTTGAAGCTCCGCCGCCACGCTGGCGCTCTTCGATATCGAAGCGCACTGCACTGACGGTGATATGCACTTCCGTCTCTGTTTCGGCCTGTGAAGAGGCAATTGAGTAAAGGCGCGGCGTCAGCGGACGCAGCAGCGTAGTTAGCTGCTCGGCACTCAGCTCAGCCGGTGCCAAACGAATCATGTCGACAATTGGATAACACTGCGCGTATTTCTGCAGTTTAGCTTTGTCATCCACCAGCGACAGCAGCTCTTCGTTGCGCGACAGCGCCGCGTACTGCGCCACAATCTGCGCGGTGTTCACTGTCAGTTCGAAATGTTTTTGTAATGCTTCTGCCAGTGGCAAAGATTTCCCGTTAACGTCAACCGGTTCATCGCCTTTCAGCCACACCAGCTCAAGCAGTTCCTTAACCAATTCCGCATCGTTTTCAAACCATACGCCAAGCGCATCGCCCGGCTGATAGCGCAAGCCAGAATCACCCAGATCAATTTCAATGTGGCGAACGTCTTTGTCAGAATCACGGCCCGTGATTTTCTGGTTTACCGCAAAGCTGGCGGTAAGCGGCGCTTCTTTAGTATAGGGACTGCTGGAAACTTCATTTACGCTGCCTGCGGCTGTGGCAGCAGCTTGCGCTGGCGACTCAGTAGGGACACGTTTTTTCAGAATTTCTGTCAACGCGCTGCGCCAGGCCGTGGCCTGATCTGCGTATTCAACATCAGCATCTACGCGATCCAGCAGCCGCTCCGCACCCAGCTCCGCCAGGCGGCTATCAAAATCTTTACCGGCCTGGCTAAAGAATTCGTAAGAGGTATCACCCAGACCAAACACCGCAAATACGGTACCGTCCATTTTCGGGGCTTTTTTCGACATCAGGAATTTATGCAACGCCACCGCTTCTTCTGGCGGCTCGCCTTCACCTTGAGTCGACGTCACGACCACCAACAGTTTTTCCTGACCGATCTGCTTGAATTTATAATCGCCCGCGTTCACAAGGTTGACGTTCAGTTTGGCAGCCAGCAAGTCGTCACGCAGTTGCTCCGCCAGTCGGCGTGCATTACCGGTTTGCGAGGCTGAAAGCAGTGTAATAGCTGGAATTTCAGCCTGCACAGGCGCCGCGCTGACGGCTACGCTGCCAGGCGTTTGATTGACCATTCCCCAGAAATAACCTGAGAGCCATGCCATTTGGGTAGTGGAAAAATCCGTCGTCGCCGCTTGTAAGCGAGCGAGTTGCTCCGGCGAAAGTGGGAGCATTGAACCTGGTGCCTGAGTCGTCATCGCGTTAAAAATTCCAGTATCAGAAGTCCGAACCGTAAAATGGCGGAAGAGTGGGTAGGTTACCGGGCCGTATATTAACGATTAAATACGCCTTCGACATAATAAATAACCAAAATGACTAAGTGGTTTTTCAGGTAAAGATAATCGGCAAAAGTGGTAAAAAAAGCGCTTATTTATCAGGCTATTAAACAAGCAGATGCAGAGAGAATTGAGCGAAAAAAGCGGCTTTGCGCTTTGCGGGTGCGAAAAATCTGCCTTTCAGGTAGAATTCAGCGGTTTTTAAAGTCTGAGAACCCTTATGTCTACCACGCTATTTAAAGAATTCCAGTTCGAAGCTGCACATCACTTACCGAATGTGCCTGAAGGACACAAATGCGGCCGTTTACATGGTCATTCCTTCCTGGTTCGTCTGGAAATTACCGGTGAAGTGGATGCGCATACCGGCTGGGTAATGGATTTTGCCGAACTTAAAGCGGCGTTTAAGCCGATCTACGATCGCCTTGATCACTACAATCTCAATGATATTCCCGGTCTGGAAAATCCTACCAGTGAAGTGCTGGCAAAATGGATTTGGGATCAAATGAAGCCGCGCTTGCCGCTGCTGAGTGCGGTGATGATCAAAGAGACCTGTACCGCAGGCTGCGTCTACCGCGGCTGATAAACGCTTTGCCTTTCACACTGCAGGTGCGCTAACCGCATTAATCGCGAGTTCGATAGGTTCTACTCGATTTACCGCCCGGTTGCCGCTTTCCTGCAGTTTGAAACGTCTGATCTCTGATTAAATGACTGCCTTCATCTTACTGTCATCTTTGCCCTCTACGTTGTGGTCTCTTTCATTAAAGATCAAGAGAATCAACGATGAATCTGGTAAAACGCCTTTCAATTATTGCTCTGCTTGTTTCAACCTCTGCCGCCGTCCAGGCGGAAAACGTGCTTCATTTCCCGCAGCCTGACAATGTACCGGAAGAGTTTTTCGCGGTAACCGAAATCCCGGCGGGTGGAATAATCAAATATGAAACCGATGCGAAAACCGGTTTTATTGTTGCCGATCGTTTTCAGTCGATGCCTGTTGCCTATCCCGCCAATTACGGTTCGCTGACGCAATCATTGGGCGGCGATAACGATCCACTGGATGTAATCTTTTACACTCGCGCGCCCTTGCAGCCAGGCACGTTGATCAAACTGCGTCCGATTGGTGTGTTGAAGATGATCGACGGTGGCGAAGAAGACGATAAAATCGTTGCGGTACCTGCCAGCAAAATCGATCCCACTTATGATGAGATCCAATCGCTAAGCGATCTGCCGAAGGTTGAAGTGCAGCGTTTAGAAGCGTTTTTCCGCGTCTATAAGCAGTTGCCGGATGGCCGCAAGAAAGTGGAGTTAAATGGTTTTCAAGATGCCGCAGCGGCGAAAACCGAGATTAAGAAAGCGTATGACGCCTGGAAGGCAAAACAGTAACGGTCAGGGCGGCGCATTGCCGCCCTATCCACATCAGGCAATATTCAGATATTTGTGCGTTTGCATCGACAAGCGCCAGTTGCGCGCTATGCACGTTTCGATACAGAGCTTGGTCGCTTCGTCTTTGCGGCTAATAGGCTGCAACGCAATGATGCGCGCCTTGCTGTCTTGCAGACCCGCCAGCAATTCATCTAATGCTTCCACATCGCGCTCACGTGCCACAGGATGTTTGATCTCATCGGCTCGGCTCAGCGCCTGCGCCAATACATCATAACCCCCCCGCATGTTCACCTTCGGTGAAACGGTCACCCAGGTTTTTTCAGAGCACTGAATCTCATGCGTGCCGCTGGTTTCAATCTGACAATTAAAACCGGCTGATTCCAGCGCTTCAGTTAAGGGTCGCAGATCGAAAATTGCCGGTTCGCCGCCGGTAATCACCACGTGGCGGGCCGTCCAACCTTGCTGCTCAATGGCATTTAACAAAGTAGCCGCGTCAGCGTCGCCCCAGGCATCGCTTTCCACGGTTTTCACTAAAATATCGCCCAGCGACGTTTCCCGATCTGCCCGCTTTTCCCAGGTATGCTTGGTATCACACCAACTGCAGCCCACTGGACATCCTTGTAAACGGATGAAGATGGCTGGCACACCGGTGTAATAGCCTTCGCCCTGCAGCGTCTGGAACATTTCGTTAATCGGGTAGAACATTTTTTACTCGCTCGGAAAAATCAGGGCGCTGATTATGGCAGATTTGCGCCTCACAACAACAGCTGCTGATGCTAAAAAAACAAAAGCCCCGCTCGCTGGCGGGGCTTTATCATCAGGCGTTGCCGCTTTTATGCGGCATCAGCAGCCGATTACTGACCTTTAACTTCTTTCAGGCCATTGAACGGTGCTTTTGAACCCAGCGCTTCTTCGATACGAATCAGCTGGTTGTACTTAGCAACGCGGTCAGAACGGCTCATTGAACCGGTTTTGATCTGGCCCGCTGCAGTACCTACCGCCAGGTCAGCGATGGTTGCATCTTCGGTTTCACCTGAACGGTGTGAAATCACCGCGGTGTAGCCTGCGTCTTTTGCCATTTTGATTGCAGCCAGGGTTTCGGTCAAAGAACCGATCTGGTTGAATTTGATCAGAATGGAGTTCGCGATGCCTTTATCGATACCTTCTTTCAGGATTTTGGTATTAGTAACGAACAAGTCGTCGCCCACCAACTGAATTTTGTCGCCCAGCACTTTGGTCTGGTAAGCGAAGCCAGTCCAGTCAGATTCGTCCAGGCCATCTTCGATTGAAACAATCGGATATTGCTTGGTCAGATCTTCCAGGAAGTGGGTGAACTCTTCAGAGGTGTAAGCTTTGCCGCCTTCACCTTCCAGCACATATTTGCCGTCTTTGTAGAATTCTGATGCTGCGCAGTCCATCGCCAGAGTGATATCTTCACCCAGTTTGTAACCTGCTGCTGCTACCGCTTCAGCGATAACTGCCAGCGCTTCGGCGTTAGAACCCAGGTTTGGCGCGTAGCCACCTTCGTCACCTACCGCAGTGCTCATGCCTTTGCTTTTCAGCACTTTTGCCAGATGATGGAAAACTTCAGAACCCATACGGATGGCTTCTTTCAGCGTTTTCGCGCCAACCGGCTGGATCATGAACTCTTGAATATCAACGTTGTTATCTGCGTGCTCACCACCGTTGATGATGTTCATCATTGGCAGCGGCATAGAGAATTTGCCTGGCGTGCCGTTCAGTTCAGCGATGTGCTCATACAGCGGCTGACCTTTAGAGGCAGCAGCAGCTTTAGCAGCAGCCAGTGAAACAGCCAGAATGGCGTTTGCACCGAAGTTGGATTTGTTCTCAGTACCGTCCAGGTCGATCATGATTTTATCGATGTTCGCCTGATCTTTCGCGTCTTTGCCTTTTACCGCTTCAGCAATCGGACCGTTTACCGCAGCAACAGCTTTGGTTACGCCTTTGCCCAGGAAACGAGATTTGTCACCGTCACGCAGTTCCAGCGCTTCGCGTGAACCGGTAGAAGCCCCTGATGGCGCTGCTGCCAGACCTACGAAACCGCCTTCCAGATGCACTTCTGCTTCAACAGTCGGGTTACCACGTGAGTCGATAATTTCGCGACCGATGACTTTTACGATTTTGGACATTACGATTTTCCTCAGTACAAGTTAGTCAATCCTAAGACAAGCAACGCGCGAAAAGTTCGCGCGTTGCTCGTGAAACTTACTTCGCTAAACGCTTCTGGTACTCATGCGCGGCTTTTACAAAGCCAGCAAACAGCGGGTGACCATCACGTGGGGTCGACGTGAATTCCGGGTGGAACTGACAAGCTACAAACCATGGGTGATTCGGGATCTCAATGATCTCCACCAGCTGGTCGTCGCCAGAACGTCCCGCAATACGCAGACCTGCAGCCTCAATCGGCTTCAACAACATATTGTTGACTTCATAGCGATGGCGATGGCGCTCAACAATGGTGTCAGTACCGTACAGCTGACGCACTTTGCTGTCTGGCGTTAACTGACAAGGCTGGCTGCCAAGGCGCATGGTGCCGCCGAGATCGCTCTGCTCAGTACGGACTTCAACGTTGCCGTTTTCATCACGCCATTCGGTAATTAACGCAACCACCGGATATTTACAGTCTGGCACAAATTCCGTGGAGTTGGCGCCTTCGAGGCCAGCAACGTTACGGGCAAACTCCATCAGCGCAACCTGCATGCCAAGACAAATACCTAAATACGGTACGTTGTTTTCGCGCGCATATTGCGCGGTCATCAGCTTGCCTTCAACACCACGGTAACCAAAGCCACCCGGGATCAGAATCGCATCTAAATCTTTCAGAATTTCGACACCGCGTGATTCAACATCCTGCGAGTCGATCAATTTGATATTTACAGTGACGCGATTTTTCAGACCACCGTGTTTCAACGCTTCAATAACAGATTTATACGCATCCGGCAGTTCAACGTACTTGCCAACCATACCAATGTTGACTTCGCCGCCTGGATTCGCTTCTTCATAAATTACCTGCTCCCACTCAGCCAGATTGGCTTCCGGTGCGTTCAGGTTGAAGCGCTTACAGATGTAATCATCCAGGCCCTGCGATTTCAGCATGCCCGGAATCTTGTAAATGGAGTCAACATCTTTCAGCGAGATAACGGCTTTTTCCGGCACGTTACAGAACAGCGCAATTTTAGCGCGTTCGTTGGCAGGCACAGCGCGGTCGGAACGACAGATCAACACGTCCGGCTGGATACCAATGGAAAGCAATTCTTTCACTGAGTGCTGCGTCGGTTTGGTTTTCACTTCACCGGCTGCTGCCATGTAAGGTACCAGCGTCAGGTGCATATACATGGTGTGTTCACGGCCCACATCAACTGCCATCTGACGAATGGCTTCAAGGAATGGCAATGATTCGATGTCACCGACGGTACCGCCGATTTCAACCAGAACCACGTCATGGCCTTCGCCGCCTTCAATAATGCGTTCTTTGATGGCGTTAGTGATGTGCGGAATGACCTGAATCGTCGCACCCAGATAGTCGCCACGGCGCTCTTTGCGCAAGACTTCTGAGTAGATTCGGCCTGTAGTGAAGTTGTTGCGACGCGACATGTGCGTGCGAATAAAACGCTCGTAGTGACCCAAATCCAGATCGGTTTCGGCCCCATCGTCGGTAACGAAGACTTCACCGTGCTGCGTTGGGCTCATGGTACCCGGATCCACGTTGATGTACGGGTCCAGTTTCATGATGGTCACGTTCAGACCACGTGCTTCGAGAATGGCTGCGAGGGAGGCTGCGGCAATGCCTTTACCCAGAGAGGATACAACCCCGCCGGTCACAAAAATATAATTCGTTGTCATGCTGAACCTGAGAGTTTAGGTTTAAAGACGGTGGAATAACCAGGACGGGAAAACAGTATACTGGAAACCGCTATCAGCCACAATTGATGAATCACTGCCATCCTCCAACGCAATGCTGCGGCTAACATAACGGATAGCAGTAAATGAAAGTTTGATGTATGTCACAAAGTTACTGTGACGCTGAATCGTGTAAGCTTAATTGGCTATTTTATGCGCAGAGGTGGAATAATCAGCTTTTCTCTCGCGTTTTAACCTGTTGCCAGGCTTCTTCCATTTGTTCCAGCGTTGCACCCGGCATGCTCAGACCTTGCTCAGCAATGATTGATTCAACCTGACGAAAACGACGTTCGAATTTATCATTGGCTTTTTGCAGGGCGGTTTCTGCTTTACTGCCCAAATGCCGTGAAAGATTCACCGTAGCAAACAGCAGGTCACCAATCTCCTCTTCCAGCTTTTGCTCATCAATCACCGATTGCTGCGCTTCATGCATCACTTCGTCGATCTCTTCATGCACTTTATCGACGACCGGGCCTAATGTCGTCCAGTCGAACCCAACGTTGTGACAACGCTTCTGAATTTTGTGCGCGCGCATTAACGCCGGCAGCGCTTTGGGAATGTCGTCGAGCGCGGAATGCTGCGCTTTTTCTGCACGCTCGGCGGTTTTGATGGCTTCCCAGTTTTTCAAAACTTCAGCGCTATTATCCGCTTTGACATCAGCAAAAATATGCGGGTGGCGACGCTCCAGTTTATCGCTGATGGCGTGGCAAATATCGTCAAAGTTAAAGCGATGTTGCTCGTTGGCCATTTGCGCATAGAACACAACCTGAAACAGCAGATCGCCCAACTCGCCACGCAGATCATCAAAATCTTCACGCTGGATGGCATCGACGACTTCGTACGTCTCTTCTAATGTGTAAGGCGCAATGCTGGCAAAGGTCTGTTCGCGATCCCACGGACAGCCGTGTTGCGGATCGCGCAGGGTTTTCATAATGCCCAGCAGGCGATCAATTGAATTCATGGGGAAGATCCTTTGGGGAATGATTTTGAGTTGGATTCTATGCGTTTTATTACGCTGTCTGTCTTCTGAAGTGCGAGGTTGTTTGTCCCCCACCTCGGTCCTCTGAAGTGCGAGGTTGTTTGTCCCCCACCTCGGTCCTCCCCCATAAATGGGGGAGGAAGATGCTGCAATATGTCTGCTCTATACCTGCATGTGGCAGCGTCTCCTTCCCCCGCTGCGCGGGGGAAGGCCGGGATGGGGGACAGCCAGCACGCTCTTTCCTGACAGCACACTCTTTCTGACAGCAAACTAAACGCGCATCATCAATGCAAACGGCGGGCATCAATGATATCGGAGACCTGATTCAGGCGCGCCAACACGCGGCCCAGCACCTGCTGGTTATAAATCTCAATATCCATATCAATCGTTGCCAGCTGCTTTTTAGTATCGCTGCGGCTGGAGACGCCCAACACATTCACTTTTTCATTGGCGAGAATGGTGGTGATGTCACGCAGCAACCCGCTGCGATCGTTGGCCGTCACGCGCACCACCAGCGAGTAGCCGCTGGAATAGCTTTCTCCCCACACAGCATCAACGATGCGCTCTGGTGCATGGGAAATCAGCTCAGCAAGCTGATCGCAGTCGGCGCGATGAATCGAAATACCGCGTCCGTGAGTAATAAAGCCCACAATATCATCGCCAGGAATCGGCTGGCAGCAGCGTGCAATGTGATGCATTAAATTGCCAACGCCTTCCACCACCACGCGTCCGCTCTCTTTACGCGACGGCGCCGAGTAGGATTTTTGCGTCAGCTGGCGCAGCGCTTCACGATCCTGCTCTTCAGCACTCGGCTTATTGAGCTTGGCCTGCAGGAAGTTTGCCATCTGATTAAGACGAATATCGCCCCCGCCAATCGCGGCGAGCAGCTCTTCTAGCGAGGTGACGTTATAGCGCGGCAGCAGCAGTTTTTCAGCTTCTTTCAGGCTGATATCCATCTGGCTCAGTTCGTTGTCCAGAATCTGCCGTCCGGCGAGAATATTCTTGTCGCGATCCTGCTTGCGGAACCAGTTATGAATCTTAGAGCGACCGCGGCTGGTGGTGATAAAACCCAGATTAGGGTTGAGCCAGTCGCGGCTTGGATTCGGCTGTTTCTGGGTGATTACTTCAACCTGATCACCCATCTGCAATTGATACGTAAATGGCACAATACGACCGCCAATCTTCGCGCCAATGCAGCGATGACCGATATCACTGTGTATGTGATAAGCGAAGTCCAGCGGCGTTGAACCCGCTGGCAGATCAACCACGTCGCCTTTGGGTGTAAAGACATAAACGCGATCGTCAAAGACCTGGCTGCGCACCTCTTCCAACAGCTCGCCAGAGTCAGCCATCTCTTCCTGCCAGCCGATCAGTTTACGCAGCCATGCAATGCGCTCTTCGTGGCCCGCTGAGCCGCGCGCATTGCTGGAAGAAGGCCCTTCTTTATATTTCCAGTGCGCCGCAACGCCCAGTTCGGCATCTTCATGCATCTGGCGGGTACGTATCTGAATTTCAACCGTTTTGCCTTTCGGGCCCAGCACTACGGTGTGAATGGATTGATAGCCGTTGGGCTTTGGATTGGCGACGTAATCATCGAACTCGCTGGGCAGATGGCGATAAAGCGTATGCACCGTGCCTAATGCGCCATAACAGTCTTGCAGACGCTCAGCCACAATACGCACTGCACGCACATCAAACAGTTCATCAAACGCCAGCGACTTTTTCTGCATCTTACGCCAGATACTGTAGATATGTTTTGGGCGCCCGTACACTTCAGCGCGTACGCCCTCTTTTGCCATCTCTTTACGCAGATTATCGACGAAATTTTCGATGTACTGTTCGCGGTCAATGCGGCGTTCATGCAACAGTTTGGCGATGCGCTTGTATTCATCAGGATGCAGATAGCGGAAGCAATAATCCTCCAGCTCCCACTTCAGTTGACCAATGCCGAGTCGGTTGGCCAACGGCGCATAAATATTGGTGCTCTCTTTTGCTGCCAGCACGCGCTCATCTTCCGGCGCGTCTTTCATTTCGCGCAGGTTCATGATGCGTTCGGCTAATTTCAACACCACGCAGCGGAAATCTTCTACCATCGCCAGCAACATGCGGCGAACATTATCCACCTGCTCGGAGGCCATTGAGTCATTATGAATGGCTTTGAGCTGGCGTATCGCATCCATGTCGCGTACGCCGTGTACCAGCGAGACAATGCCTTTGCCGACCGCTTGCTCAAGTTCCTCTTCACTCACCACTTCATCATTTGCGAGTGGGAAAATGAGCGCGGCGCACAGACTGTCGATATCCATACTGAGCATCGAGAGGATTTCGACCATCTCAATACCACGCCACAGCAGCAGAGATTGATCCGGATGGTTGTGCGTTTGGGCTTCACAATAGCGCCAGGTTTCGGCAAGTCGTTGACATGATTGCGGGTTGATCATGCCAAGACTGGCGATCCACTGGTCGAGGGCAAACTCCCCCGCCGTATTTAAATGCGCACTTCTAA
Organism: Pantoea sp. MQR6; assembly: GCF_022761075.1. Classification (NCBI taxonomy): domain Bacteria; kingdom Pseudomonadati; phylum Pseudomonadota; class Gammaproteobacteria; order Enterobacterales; family Erwiniaceae; genus Pantoea; species Pantoea sp. MQR6. The sequence goes on along the minus strand of NZ_JAKYXB010000003.1, from coordinate 461,164 downwards.
CCGCAACCATATCCTCTCCTGCACACCGATCTTAATGATCGCTTATGTTTTTTTGAACAGCACCATGGATTCGAGATGACGGGTATGTGGGAACATATCCAGCATCGCGACCCTTTCCAATTGGTAGCCCGCCAACAGCAATGTCTGGCTGTCGCGAGCGAGTGTCGTGGGATTACACGAAACATAGACCACACGTTGTGGTGCAAGTTTAACCACATGCGTCATCACGCCTGCGGCACCGGCACGCGCCGGATCGAGTAATACCTTGTTAAATCCTTGCGCCGCCCACGGCTGGCGCGAAACATCTTCCTCCAGGTTATGCTGGAAAAAGCTGACATTTTTAAGACTATTCAGGTCCGCATTATACGCTGCCTGCCGTACTAATGCTGCAACGCCCTCCACACCAACCGCATTTTGTACGACTTTTCCTATCGGAAGTGTGAAGTTTCCCATGCCGCAAAACAGATCTAATACGCGATCGTCTGGTTGCAGATCCAGCCAGTCAATTGCCCGGGCTACCATCTGTTGATTGACCGCATCGTTTACCTGAATAAAATCTTGCGGACTGAAGGTTAACTTAAGTTTGTGTGATTGATAGAACGGTTGGTTATTACTTAGAGCCGTTAAGTTTTCGCTGCCGTCATCCAAAAACATCATCAACTGATGCTTATGCGAAAAGCGTTCCAGTTTTTCTCTGTCGTCGACATGCAGCGCATCAAGATGACGTAAAACCATCAGCGGGCCATTATCTGCCTGTACCAGCTCAATATGTCCCAGCCTTTTAACCGCTTTTAACTCACGCAGACACTGGCGTAACGGCGTGATCAACGCCTCAAGTTCGGGCGTCAAAATGGGGCATTGCTGAATATCGACCAGATCGTTACTGGCTTCCTGACGAAACCCCATTCGCAGCTGTTGGCTTTTGTTTTGCCATTGCAATCCCAGCCGTGCTCGGCGGCGATAGCCCCAAGGTTCTCCGGCAATAACTTCATCCACGGCCACTACGCGTTGCGCTTCTTTACTTAACATCCGGCTTAGCGCTTGCGCTTTACTCTGCTGCTGTAAAACAACATCAACATGCTGCTGTTGGCAGCCACCACAGGTATTAAAATGTGGGCAGCGCGGTGTAACGCGTGCCGGGCTGCTGCTTAACAAGCGCGTGACTTTCGCTCGGGCAAATTGGCGCTTATCCTCAGTTAAGGTAATTTCTGCCTGTTCGCCTGGCAACGCACCGCTGACAAATATCGTTTTGCCTTGGTGCCGTGCGACACCTTGTCCAAATGGATCAAGGTCTTCGATGGTGACGGTAATCCGTTGTTTGGTCGTCACGCGCTGTTTTGCGGTGTAAAATTGCGCCATAGTGTTGTTAATTCTCTTTCTCAAAAATCGGCGTGCATGGGTTTACCGACGGGATGCACAAGGATGTAAATGCCGGAGTCAGCCGTATTATGACGAAATACAGCCTGCGGGCGCGAATGATGATTTTAATATTGGCCCCAACCTTAATGGTGGGCCTGTTGCTCAGCTCTTTCTTTGTCGTGCACCGCTATAACGAACTGCAGCGACAAGTCATGGATGCTGGCGCGAATATCATTGAACCCCTGGCAATTTCCAGCGAATACAGCATGACGTGGCATAACCGCGACACGATGCGCGAGCTGGTTAGCCTGCTGCATCGGCGTCATTCCAATATTGTCCGTGCGATTTCGGTTTTCGACAATAATAACCAACTCTATGTCAGCTCAAATAACAAACAAAACCTCAGCCTGTTGCAGAAAGAAGATATCAACGCCCTGCCAGATGATGTCTCAATGGAACGGCACGGCAACGTCTTAATTTTACGCACACCCATAACGTCTGAACGTTATGCGGTAGATGAAATCCCCAGCGAAGATGCAAAACCTTCTGGCAATCCACTGGGATATGTCGCGATAGCGCTCGATCTGCAATCAGTGCGCTTGCAGCAATACAAAGAAGTCTTTGTTGCCACGCTGATGTTGCTGTTCTGTTTATGCATCGCCATGCTGTTTGCTTATCGTCTAATGCGTGACGTAACCGGCCCGATTCGCAATATGGTCAGCACCGTTGACCGCATTCGCCGCGGCCAACTCGACAGCCGCGTTGAAGGTTACATGCTGGGTGAGTTAAGCATTCTCAAAAATGGCATCAACGCGATGGCGATGTCGCTGACTGCTTACCACGAAGAGATGCAGCACAATATCGATCAGGCAACCTACGATCTGCGTGAAACGCTGGAACAATTAGAGATTCAGAACGTTGAGCTGGATCTTGCGAAGAAGCGTGCGCAGGAAGCGGCACGCATCAAATCTGAATTCCTTGCCAATATGTCGCACGAGCTACGAACGCCGTTAAATGGCGTGCTCGGTTTTACCCGCCAGATGCTGAAAACCCCGCTGCGCACTACGCAACGCGACTACATGCAAACCATTGAGCGCTCTGCCAACAATTTGCTAAGCATCATCAACGACGTGCTCGATTTTTCAAAACTGGAAGCGGGCAAACTGGTACTGGAGTCTATTCCGTTCCCCCTTCGCGCCACGCTGGATGAAACGCTGGTGTTACTGGCGCCTTCTGCGCATGACAAAGGGCTGGAATTAACGGTGGTGTGCGACAGCAGTGTGCCAGACAACGTGATTGGTGATGCGCTGCGCCTGCAGCAGATCCTGATTAACCTGATTGGCAATGCGATCAAATTCACCGAAAAAGGCACCATCGATCTCAAAGTAGCGCAACGCGCTATTACCCCTTCGCGTATCGAACTGGAAATTCAGGTACAGGATACGGGCATTGGTATTTCTGAGCAGCAGCAAATGCAGCTATTTCAGGCGTTTCGTCAGGCTGACGCCAGCATTTCACGTCGTCATGGCGGCACTGGCTTGGGTTTGGTCATTACGCAAAAGTTGGTGAATGAGATGGGTGGTGAAATCACCTTCCACAGCCAACCGGATCAAGGTTCCACCTTCCGAGTGAGAGTGCAGCTTGATCTCAATCCCAATGCCCCGAGCATGCCTCGCGTGTTAGACGCCTTGTCTCATTCGCGCATTGCTTATGTAGAAGCCAATACCCGTGTGGCGAAAACCGTGTTGAAGATGCTGAGTATGACGCCGTTGCAAATCGATTACAGCGAAACACTGGAAGGGCTGAGTGAAGATCACTACCCGCTGCTATTAATGGCGATGCCAGTGAATGTTACTCAACATCAGTTGCTGGCCGATGAGCTGATTAATGCGCTGCTGGATCGCGCTGACAACGTACTGCTGGCGCTGCCAAGCCCAATGATGCTGCTGGCCGACGAGCTAAAAGTACGCGGTATTGATGGCTGTATAGCCAAACCGATCTCGCAGACGCGCCTGCTGCCAATGCTACTGGATTTGCATACCCGCCAGTTAAACGAACTGCCCGCCTCACCGCGTTTGCCGCTGGCAGTAATGGCCGTGGATGATAATCCTGCCAACCTCAAATTGATCGGTGCACTGCTGGAAGAGCAGGTGCAAAAGATCGTGTTGTGTAACAGCGCAGAACAAGCGATTCATCAGGCGCGTTTACAGCCGTTAGATGTCATCTTGATGGATATTCAAATGCCGGATATTGATGGCATCCGCGCCAGTGAAATTATTCGTACCCTGCCTCAGCATGCGCATACACCGATTGTTGCCGTAACTGCGCATGCGATTGATGGCGAGCGTGAACAGCTTATCAAAGCGGGAATGAATGATTACCTTGCCAAGCCGATTGATGAGAGCAAGCTCAGTCAGCTGCTGGCGCGTTACACGCCAACGCCAACCGTGCAGACGCCAGAGCTGCCGCAAATTCTGCCCACGCTGGATTGGGCATTAGCGTTACGCCAGGCCGCCAATAAGCCCGATTTAGCCCGAGATATGCTGCGTATGCTGCTGGAGTTTTTACCGGAAGTGCACGAGAAGATTGCGCTGTTTATCGCTGCTAACGATGTGACTGGGTTGCGTGAAATTATTCATAAACTGCACGGTAGTGCCAGTTATAGCGGTGTGCCGCGCATGAAGCAGTTGTGTCATCAACTGGAAAAGGAGCTGCTGCAGGCCAGTGATATTGACGCGCTTGAGCCGGAGCTGCTGGAGTTGCAGGATGAGATGGAGAATGTTGCAAAAGAAGCGCGGCGAGTTCTGCGTTTGGCGTAAAAATAAGCGCGATTTCTTAAGCTTTATCAGGTGCTGTTGATTTCGCTTCTCGGTCCGTTAAGTCTGAGGGCATTTATCCCCCATCCCGGTCTTATCCGCTGAAGCGGAGGAAGGCGACACTGCCGCATGCAGGCATCGAATTGACAGGTTCAGCACAGGTGTGAGTCAGTGCAGAGGTGACTTAGGGCAGCGTCCTCCTCCCCACGGGTAGGGGAGGATTAAAATTGGGGAGAGCGCACACCAGCAAAATACTTATTTAAACCCGCCTATCTTCAACGTCGCCGCAACATTACGCGCTGTGAGGTGAACATTTTTCTCAGCATTCGCCAACGCATCGTCCAGTGAACAAATGCTGTAAAGCACGCTAAATACCGCGTCTAGTCCGTGTTCATGCACTACGCCCACGTCAGCCGTTAAACTGCCTGCAATGCCTATCACTGGCTTGCCAAAGCGTTTGGCTACACTCGCTACGCCAATGGGTACTTTACCGTTGATGCTTTGACTATCAATACGCCCTTCGCCGGTAATGACTAAATCAGCGTCTTTAACCTGCTCCGCCAGCCCCAACGCCTCAGTGACAATCTCAATGCCGCGTCGCAAATCAGCCTGACAAAATGCATGCAGTGCCGCACCCATACCGCCCGCCGCGCCGCCGCCGGGAATGTGCAGTACATCAATATCTAAATCCCGCAGAATGATCTGCGCGTAATGCGCCAGTGATTGATCGAGCTGTTTAACAAGTTCCGGCGTTGCCCCTTTCTGCGGACCAAAAATCGCGGATGCACCCGCATCACCGGTTAAGGGATTGGTGACATCGCAAGCCACTTCAAATCGGCACTGCTTGATTCGCGCATCTAATGCTTCAATATCAATGCTGGCTAATTCTGGCAGCGCTCCGCCGCCATAACCGATCTCTTTGCCTTGCTGATCCAGCAAGCGTGCACCCAGCGCCTGCATCATGCCGGAGCCACCGTCATTGGTAGCACTGCCGCCAATACCGATAATAATGTGCTCCACGCCCTTATCGAGCGCGTTTTTAATCAATTCGCCAGTACCAAATGAGGTCGTGGTCAGCGGATCGCGCTGCGCCGCAGGCACCAGCTCCAATCCGCTTGCCGCCGCCATCTCGATATACGCGGTACGCTCGTCACCAGAAAGGCCATAGAAAGCCTCAACCTGTTTGCCAAGCGGACCTGTAACCTTCAACCTGACGATTTTCCCTTCCGTCGCCGCCACCATCGCTTCAACCGTGCCTTCACCACCGTCGGCGACCGGTATTTTGACGTAATGCGCATCAGGAAAGATCTCACGGAAACCCGCTTCAATCGCTGATGCCACATCCAGGGCGGATAAACTCTCTTTATATGAATCCGGTGCGATAACGATTTTCATAGGCAATCCGAGCGCTGTTGATGGTCTGAAATGATTTCATAGCCAGCCCGGTATCCGCAGATACCGGAACCCCCTTTAGCGGGAAATCTCAACCTTCGCTAACTTCTCATAATAGCAGGCGAGCGCGCTGTGGTCGGAGGAGCCCTGTCCATCGTTGCGCAGCGCCTGCATCATTTCCATCACGGCGGCCGTCAGCGGCAAGTGCGCGCCAATGCCGTGCGACGTATCGAGTGCATTGGCGAGATCTTTGATATGCAGATCGATACGGAAGCCCGGTTTGAAATTACGATCCATCACCATCGGTGCTTTAGCATCCAGCACCGTGCTGCCCGCCAACCCACCGCGAATGGCCTGATAAACCAGATCCGGGTTTACCCCCGCTTTGGTTGCCAAAGACAACGCTTCAGACATCGCCGCAATATTCAGGGCAACAATCACCTGATTCGCCAGCTTGGTTACATTACCCGCGCCAATATCGCCGGTATGCACCACCGAGCCCGCCATCGCTTTCATGATGTCGTAGCACTGATCAAACACCGCCTTGTCGCCCCCAACCATCACAGACAACGTGCCTTCAATGGCTTTGGGTTCCCCGCCGCTGACTGGCGCATCCAGCATTTTGATCTGCTTTTCTGCCAGCGCATCGTGAATCTCTCGGCTCGCCAGCGGTGCAATTGAACTCATGTCGATCACAATCAAGCCAGGTTTGGCGCCGTGAATAATGCCGTTTTCGCCAAGGCAGGCTTCTTTTACCTGCGGCGAGTTCGGCACCATGGTAATCACCACATCCACTTGTTCGGCGACCTCTTTTGGTGATTTCGCCACTGTCGCGCCTAACTCAACCAGTTCAGCTTCATTTTCTGGATGGTGATCGCGCACCACCAGCGAATAGCCCGCTTTCGCCAGGTTTTTACTCATTGGCTTGCCCATGATACCCAGGCCGATAAATCCAATTTTCATTATGTTGCCTCTTGGTTGGTTACTTCTTAAATTTGTCGCACAGCGCCTGTGTTGCGTTGCGGAAAACACCTAAATCACTGCCGACCGCCACAAAGCTGGCGCCCCACTCCAGATAGCGCCGGGCATCGGCTTCAACCGGTGCCAGAATACCGCTGGGTTTGCCCGCTGCTTTAGCGCGCTCGAAAACGTGCTTAATCACTTTCAGCACATCTGGATGCGCTGGCTGGCCGAGATAGCCCAGCGCCGCAGAAAGATCGCCAGGCCCAACAAAAATACCGTCCACGCCGTCAACCGCCGCGATAGCATCAATATTGTCTACTGCTTGCTGCGTTTCGATTTGTACCAGCACCGTGATGTTGTCATTGATGGTGCTGTTGTACTCCGGCAAGGTTCCGTACATGTTGCTGCGGTGCGATACCGATACGCCGCGAATACCCGCGGGTGGATAACGCGTAGAGGCAACAGCGCGGATCGCTTCTTCTTCGGTCTCAACAAACGGCACAAGGAAGTTATAAAAACCGATATCCAGCAGACGTTTGATGATCACCGGTTCATTACAGGGCGGACGCACGACGGGCGCGCTGTGGCTGCCTTTCAGCGCCATCAGTTGCGGCACAAAAGTGGTGATGTCGTTGGGCGCATGTTCCCCATCCAGCACCAGCCAGTCGAATCCGGCCAGTCCTAACACTTCGGTGCTTAATGGATTTGCCAGTGCACACCAACTGCCAATCAGGGTTTCACCTGCCAGCAAACGACGACGAAAGCTGTTCGGCCAGGCTGCATTACTCATGGTTTTACTCCTGTTGCATCGGCTCCCCTGCGGAAGCCAAAAAGGTTAGCGCACAAGGCACGGACGTTTATTGTCAAAGGTCCAGCCTGGCACCAGGAACTGCATTGCTTGCGCATCGTCGCGCGCGCCGAGACCGTGTTTTTGATACAACGCATTAGCCTGCATCACCTGATCCATATCCAGCTCAACGCCCAATCCCGGTTTTTGCGGCACCTGTACCATGCCGCCTTTGATCTGGAACGGTTCTTTTGTCAGGCGCTGATTGCCTTCCTGCCAGATCCAGTGCGTATCAATGGCGGTAATTGCGCCGGGCGCTGCCGCAGCAACGTGGGTGAACATCGCCAATGAGATATCGAAGTGGTTGTTGGAGTGCGAACCCCACGTCAGGCCAAAATCGTGGCACATTTGCGCCACGCGCACGGAACCTTGCATGGTCCAGAAATGCGGATCGGCCAGCGGAATATCCACTGATTGCAGCGAAATGGTGTGCCCCATCTGTCGCCAATCGGTGGCAATCATGTTGGTTGCGGTTTGCATGCCGGTTGCGCGGCGGAACTCCGCCATGACTTCGCGTCCTGAATAGCCTTGCTCTGCGCCGCACGGATCTTCTGCATAGGCCAGCACATCTTTCAGCTGCTTACCCAGCAAAATAGCTTCATTGAGTGACCACGCGCCGTTGGGATCGAGCGTTATGCGCGCTTCGGGGAAACGCTTCGCCAGCGCGGTCACGGCTTCAGCTTCTTCGCCACCGCGCAGTACGCCGCCTTTCAGTTTGAAATCATTGAAGCCATATTTTTCATATGCGGCTTCAGCTAAACGCACCACGGTATCGGGCGTCAGCGCTTCTTCATGACGCAGGCGATACCAGTCGCACTTGTCGTTTTCCTGGCTTTGATAGGACAACGACGTTTTATTGCGATCGCCAATGTAGAACAGATAACCCAGCATTTCGACGCGATCGCGCTGCTGACCATCCCCTAACAAAGAGGCGACATTGACACCCAAATGCTGGCCCAGCAGATCCAGCAGTGAAGCTTCGATGCCGGTTACCACATGAATGGTGGTGCGCAAATCAAAGGTTTGGTTTCCGCGACCGCCTGAATCACGGTCAGCAAAGGTGCTGCGCACCAAATTAAGAATATTTTTGTATTCACCCACCGTTTTGCCGATCACCAAAGAAGCGGCATCTTCCAGCGTTTGACGGATCTTTTCACCACCGGGGATTTCTCCCACCCCGGTATGGCCGGCGTTGTCTTTAATGATAACGATATTGCGGGTGAAAAAAGGGGAATGCGCCCCGCTCAGGTTAAGCAACATGCTGTCGTGACCGGCAACCGGGATGACCTGCATGGATGTGACTTTAGGGGTAGAACTCATCTGCTGCTCCTTAAGCTGTCGCACGGCCAAATGCCGGGCGTTTGCGGTCGAATGTCCAACCAGGAATCAGATACTGCATCGCCGTGGCATCGTTGCGCGCCCCGGCGGGCAGTGATTTATACAGTTCGTTGGCTTTGCGCAGTTGATCCCAGTCCAGCTCAATGCCCAGCCCAGGCGCATCCGGCACGGCGATTTTACCGTTGCGGATTTGCAGAGGATTTTTGGTCAGGCGCTGATCGCCCTCCTGCCAAATCCAGTGGGTATCAATTGCGGTAGGTTTACCCGGCACCGCCGCGCCAACGTGGGTAAACATGGCCAGTGAAATATCGAAATGGTTATTAGAGTGACAGCCCCACGTCAGGCCCCACTCGTCACAGAGTTGCGCCACGCGAACGGCCCCACTCAGCGTCCAGAAATGCGGATCGGCCAGTGGAATGTCTACCGCATTGAGCATCACGGCGTGGTTCATCTCACGCCAGTTGGTGGCAATCATGTTAGTGGCGACCGGTAAACCGGTGGCGCGACGGAACTCCGCCATCACTTCACGACCTGAGTAACCTTGCTCTGCACCGCACGGATCTTCAGCGTAAGTCAGCACATCCTGCATGCCTTTACACAACCCGATGGCTTCGTCCAACAGCCAGGCACCGTTGGGATCGACGGTAATACGCGCATCCGGGAAGCGCTTTTTCAGTGCGGTTGCGGTTTCAATCTCCTGCTCGCCTGGCAGCACGCCGCCTTTGAGTTTGAAATCTTTGAAACCATATTTATCCTGCGCGGCTTCGGCTAAACGCACCACCGCGGCGCTGTCGAGCGCCGCCTGATGACGCAGGTGATACCAATCATGACTGGCATTTTCGCCCGTCAGATAAGGCAAATCGGTTTTGCGTCGGTCACCGAGGTAAAACAGATAACCGAGCACGGTAACTTCATCGCGCTGCTTGCCCGGTCCAAGTAATTCCGCGACCGGCACGCCAAGGCATTGCCCCAGCAGATCGAGTAGTGCGGCTTCCAGTGCAGCCACTGCATTGACGCGCAACTCGAAAGTCCATGCGCCTTTGCCGAAGGTATCGAAATCTGCCGACTGATTACCTTTGTGCACCTGCTGTACCAGCCGATTCATACGGGCAACCTGCTGGCCTTTGACCTGCGGAATGGCTTCTACCAGCGTCTGATAAATGGTTTCACCGCCCGGCGCTTCCCCTACGCCGGTATGTCCGGCGTTGTCGGTCAGCACCACGATGTTGCGGGTAAAGCAGGCGTTATGCGCACCACCAATGTTCAACAGCATGCTGTCGTAACCCGCGACCGGAATCACCTGCATATCAGTGATAATCGGCGAACTTTGCGTAGTCATGTTCCGTCCTTATGGCCTGGTTTTCAGTTCAACGCGTTTGATATCGCCCGCAATCACCAGGAAGCTAAATGCGGCGACAAAGGCATGGATACCGACATAAATCAGCGCGCCTTCGAAGGAACCGCTGGTGGCAATGATGTAACCGATGGCGATAGGCGTCACGATGCCGGAGAAGTTACCGAACATATTGAATAAACCACCGCTCAGGCCGCTGATCTCTTTTGGTGCGGTATCTGCCATCACCGCCCAGCCCAGCGCACCGATGCCTTTACCGAAGAATGCCAGCGCCATGAAGAACACCACGACCCATTCTGTGTCGGTGTAGTTACACATCACCATCGAAATAGACAGCAGCATGCCGAGCACAATGGGCGTTTTACGCGCAATATTCAGTGAACCGGTTTTACGCATCAGCCAGTCCGAAATCACGCCACCTAACACCCCACCAAGGAAGCCGCAAATTGCCGGGATTGAGGCGATAAAACCGGCTTTCAAAATCGACATACCACGCGCCTGAACCAGATACACCGGGAACCAGGTAATAAAGAAGTAAGTTAAGGCGTTAACGCAATATTGGCCGAGATAAATCCCCAACATCATGCGCGAAGTCAGCAGTTGTTTGATTTGAAACCACTTCTCGTCCCAGCTCACTTTGTGCTCGGACTTTTTGGCATCCATGTTGATCAATGCACCACCCTGCTCCATATACTCCAGCTCGGCTTTATTCACGCCCGGATGATCGGTGGGATCGTGGATCACTTTCAGCCAGATAAAGCTGAGGATGATGCCCAATCCACCCATGAACCAGAACACGTGTGCCCAACCAACCTCAGAGACCAGCCAACCCATGATAGGTGCGAAGATCACTGTGGCGAAATATTGCGCTGAGTTGAAGATAGCCACTGCCGTACCGCGCTCTTGTGCAGGGAACCAGGCGGCGACAATGCGGCTGTTGCCAGGGAAGGATGGCGCTTCAGCCAAGCCGACCAGGAATCGCAACATAAACAGCGAAACGATGATGCCAAAGCCGCTGAACACATCGACGAAACCCTGTAGCAAGGTAAACAACGACCAGGTAAAGATGCTCCAGAAGTAGACGCGTTTTGAGCCGAAGCGGTCGAGCAGCCAACCGCCAGGAATCTGGCCAATGACATAAGCCCATGAGAACGCAGAGAAGATGTAGCCCAGTCCGACCGAATCCAGACCGATATCTTTGGACATCGCCGAACCGGCAATCGAAATGGTGGCGCGGTCCCCGTAGTTGAATGAGGTGACAATAAATAACATCACCACAATCCAGTAACGCGCATGGGTACGTTTTTGTACCGACTCCGCGGTCTGGCTATAACTATTCATGATGCACTCCTGAATTGCATACCCTTAATAATTCGAGTCGCAGGAAGACGGCAAGCTCGTGAAACCCTGGAAACTTACTTGGTAAGTGCCCGGGGTGAGCAAGCGCAGGCAACACACCAGCGGCTCGAAGTGTGACGGGTATAGCGTTCACGACTTTCGCTCTGACTGCATACACATCGCGTTGGGTATCAGAGAGAAGTTGGGTTAAACACGGCGATTTTTTTATTGGCAAATCGAAAGTACGTCGTGACAAATAACCTAACGTTGGATAACGGAAATCAGTATATGAACAGGATTTAGCGCTGACACTGGATAAACGCCTGAGAATAACGCGGCGTTAATATCAATTATCTGGCGTTTGCACATATGGCTGCGGCACGGCTCACGGAACCCGGAAATAACCTCCCGATTTGGTGCAAAACAGCGTTCAAAGAATGGGCTTTGTGAGATTCTTCACTTGCTTTTGGTTGTTCACACTAAATCAGCGTTTGAAAACGCCTCAAAGCCAGACAGTTGCACAATGCGTGGCCAGCAGCGTCTCCTTATACTGAAGTCGGCAAATACTGAGCGTGTGACAAGTAACATCATTACACCGCGCCGCAAAAGTACGGCGCGAATGACTGGAAGGTGAGCGATGACCCTGAACCCGACTGAACAACCGCTCTACATCAAAGTACATGAAGCGGACAACGTCGCCATTGTGGTGAACAATCAAGGTTTACCGGCAGGCACGACTTTTGCCGATGGCCTGACACTGACCGAGCATGTCCCGCAAGGTCACAAGGTGGCGCTGAGCGCGATTGCTAAAGATGGCGAGATACTGCGCTACGGCGAGGTGATTGGCTATGCGCTGCGAGACATTGCACAAGGGAGCTGGATTGATGAATCGCTGGTGGCGTTACCCGAAGCGCCACCGCTGGCCAGCTTGCCGCTAGCCAATAATATTCCCCCCGATCTTCCTGCACTCGAAGGTTATACCTTTGAAGGCTACCGCAACGCAGATGGCAGCGTCGGTACGCGCAATCTTTTGGGCATTACCACTAGCGTGCATTGTGTCGCGGGCGTGGTGGACTTTGTCGTGCAGCTGATAGAGCGCGATCTGTTGCCTAAATATCCCAATGTTGATGGCGTGGTGGCGTTGAATCACCTTTATGGTTGTGGCGTGGCGATCAACGCACCCGCTGCGGTGGTGCCGATCCGCACCATCCATAATCTGGCGTTAAACGCTAACTTCGGTGGCGAAGTAATGATTGTGAGTTTGGGCTGTGAGAAGTTGCAGCCGGAGCGCCTGCTGACCGGCACGCCTGATGTGCAGGCTATTTCATTAGATGACAATGACATTGTGCGCCTGCAAGATGAAAAGCTGGTGGGATTTGGTGCGATGGTCGATGAGATTTTGCAGGTCGCGGAACGCCATTTAAAACGTCTGAATCAGCGTCAGCGCGAAACGTGTCCCGCTTCTGAACTTGTTGTGGGTATGCAATGTGGCGGTAGCGATGCCTTTTCCGGCGTGACGGCTAATCCCGCCGTTGGATTTGCTTCTGATTTGCTGGTGCGCTGCGGTGCAACGGTGATGTTTTCTGAAGTGACTGAAGTGCGTGATGCCATTCATCTACTGACGCCACGCGTAATAAATGAAGAAGTTGGTAAGCGTCTGTTAGAAGAGATGGCCTGGTATGACAATTACCTCGATCAGGGACAAACCGATCGCAGCGCCAATCCTTCGCCAGGTAATAAAAAAGGCGGTCTGGCGAACGTGGTGGAGAAAGCGCTGGGGTCAATTGCTAAATCGGGTCGCAGCCCTATTGTTGAAGTGTTGTCAGCGGGTCAACGCCCGACGCGTCGGGGATTAATCTATGCGGCAACACCCGCCAGCGATTTCGTTTGCGGCACGCAACAATTGGCATCTGGCATTACGCTGCAAGTTTTTACCACCGGACGTGGAACGCCTTACGGTTTGGCGGCGATTCCGGTGATCAAAATGGCGACGCGTAATGCGCTGGCTGAGCGCTGGCACGATCTGATGGATATTAATGCTGGCACTATTGCGACCGGCGAAGAGTCCATTGAACAGGTTGGCTGGCGGTTATTCACGTTGATTCTGGAGATTGCCAGCGGCAGGAAACAGACATGGTCAGATCGTTGGGGAATTCGTAATCAGCTGGCGGTATTCAATCCTGCTCCGATAACCTGATGATAAAAGCGCGCTTTCCAGGGTGAAAGCGCGCATCTCATTACAGCAGTTTGCCCCAGCTTTCGACCCACGGTGATGTCACCGTTTCAGGCTCAGGATTCTCTGTGGCATCTACCAATAAAATCTCACCCACGCGTTGTGCACTTTGCTCTTGCAACAGTGCATCGAAGGTTTTACCTGCTCCACAGAAATGATCGTAGCTGCTGTCACCCAACGCAATCACGCCATAACGCAGCGTTGGCTGATAACCTAACTTCTCTTTCACCCCGTTGACCAGCTCGGCAATGCTGTCTGGAAAATCGCCCTGGCCTGTGGTGGAAGTAATCACCAACACCACATCATTGCTGTAATCATTCCACTCCGCCAGCGTTGGGTCCTCAAACACGTTTACGTTGTGGCCTTGCTCTTGCAAAATCGGTTCTGCTTCTTCTGCGACCAGCAGCGAATTACCGTAAACCGTGCCTACAAAAATGCCTATCTTTGCCATGAGCGCTCTCCTTATTCTGAACTGATATCCTGGCGTGGCTGCGGCTCAAACTCAACCCTCGGAACCTCAGGGATGAGATTCTGCCAGCCAAAGTGATTCATCAGGTTTTGCCACACTGAATCCAGTCCGGCGCGGATCATCAGCGGTTCACCCGTGATGGGATGTGTCAGCAATAAACTGCTGGCGTGCAGCATTAATCGGTTTGCACCAAAATGCGCAGCCGCACCGCGATTCTGCTTTAAATCTCCGTGCGCGCTGTCGCCGATGATCGGATGGCGCAGGTGCGACATATGGCGTCTTAGCTGATGTTTGCGCCCGGTTTTCGGCGATAACTCGACCAGGCTGTAACGTGCGGTGGGGTAACGCCCTACCGGCAGCGGCATTTCTGCTGTTGCTAACGCCCTGTAATCGGTGACGGCTGGCTGCGCGATACGCTCTTCACTGGCAAACTTATCGGCGATTTTGTCCCGCTCTTCCATCAGCGGATAATCCAGCGTGTCGCTGCTTTCCAGCCAACCTCGCAGTACCGCGTGATAGGTTTTTTGTATCTGATGATGTTCAAATTGCAGCGAAAGCAACCGCCCTACCTCGCTGGACAACCCCATCAGAAGCACACCGGAAGTAGGTCGATCAAGACGGTGAACAGTAAAGACGTGCTGGCCGATTTGATCGCGTACCGTCTGCATCACAAAGACTTTTTCATTGCGATCGAGCCAACTGCGGTGTACCAGCCAGCCAGCGGGTTTGTTAACCGCCACCAGCCACTCATCTTGATAAAGAATTTCTAACATCAGACGGCATCGTCCATAAACAACGCGTCGAGCTGACGCAGCGTAAGTAATAACAGCGGGCGGCCCGCCTGCGCAGGCGCTAACGCCATCTCAAAATAAGGGGCGATAGCGAAGTTCTTCGGCAGTGGTTGCTGTGCGGCGATTAAAGCGTGCATGTGGGGAATAAGCACCCATTGCAGCCATTCCAGTGGTTCCAGGGTGTCGAGACAAAAAGGTTCACGACTCTCGAAAGCGCTGGCCTGGGGCGACGTCGTTTGCCAGAGATCGTGCTCAAGCATTATCGCCTCAACCTGCTCCAGCCGTTGCGTAATCAATTGTTCCGGCGTCATGCGCCACCTCCAGCGAGCAGTAAAAAAAGGGGCGGCAAGCATATCACTTGTTAACGTAGGCACAAAAAAAGGGAGCACTGTATAAACAGTGCTCCCGGTTCGTTTGCAGCTTTCCTGCTACGTTTATGCTCCCTGCTCTTCCATGACAACTGGTCCACGTGCATTCCTGCCGCCCATCTTCTTGATGAATCCTTAGCATCCTGGCCCGCCACCTATTCTAAGAGGCTCTCATTCTCCATCCTGGAGGTGTCCCTGTCTCAATCCTGAGTGTCCTGCTTCATCCGGTGAAGCCTTCCTTGTGCCGTAAACTCCGTTACGTTCCCGCCTCATGGCTTAACATCATCCTGACGATATCTTTTGTCCTTAGCGTCCTGCTAGTGCGAAACATTCTGACAGAATGCTTCGCGTAAACAAGCTACTAAAAAACGTAACGCCATTAACTTATTGCTACTATTTCGGACTAATGCCATTAAGTCGATGATTCACAATCTTTTTACATTGGAGACATCTAGAAGTCTTATGCATTTTAAGATGATCTCTCACAGCGCCTGTAAGAGATATCTCACAAACAAAGCGGGCAATCTCTGCATCTCATAGACTAAACGGTTGTAAATGCTTAAGAAATATCTCAATATTTTCTGAAAGAATGCGATGATTTTTACGGCCAGGCTGTTCAAGAATAATTTCGCCGCTCAGATTACTCAGCGAGATGATTTCCTCTTCCGATTCTGTCGTGGCAATAAACAGCGTGGGCGGTAATTTCAGTCGGCGTTTCATAACCAAATGCCCGATCAAATTTTCCTGCAAACGCAGGAAGTCTTCTTCACTCCAGACCTGTAACAGGGTCAACTGTTGCTGTTCAAAACGCGCTTGCATATCTCCGGCAAACTGACTGGTGTAAAAGGCCGTGATGGCGGGCTGCAACTCAATATCCAACGCCCTTTCCACTGCATCAAGCGAAGGTGGCAGGCTGAATGGCTGAGGTTGCCACAGTACGCGATCGTTGCGTTCTTCAATAACGCACGGCGACGGAACACCAGTAAGCTCAGCACTGGCAGGAGCATGACCATAAAGTTGTTGCCAAACCTGGCAATATCGGGTGGTAAAGTCGTGTAGCGCTTCAGCAGTTTGCTGCATCGTTCATATTCTCACTTCTGATGGGTTACACTTACCCACTTTGTTTAATTTTGATGGAAACCGTTATGTCTTCTCACGAACAGGATCAGGCGTTAAGCAACCTGACGCTGGGCAAACCCACAGCCTATCACGATCGCTATGACAACAGCTTGTTGCAGGCGGTTCCGCGTAGCCTGAACCGTGAACCGCTAGGCCTTTTTCCCGATAGCCTGCCGTTTTCTGGCTCAGACATCTGGACGCTGTATGAGCTGTCGTGGCTCAACAACAAAGGCCTACCGCAGGTTGCTGTCGGTGAAGTGGTGCTCAGTGCAAGCAGTCGCAATCTTATCGAGTCGAAAAGCTTCAAGCTTTATCTTAACAGCTTTAATCAGACCAAATTCGCCGACTGGGGCGAAGTCCGTCAAACGCTAGAGCGCGATCTGCGTGCCTGCGCAGAAGGTGACGTAACGGTCGCGCTGTTTCGACTCAGCGAAGTTGAGGGTCAGCCCATCGGCCATTTCGAGGGTTACTGCATTGATGAACAAGATATCGAAATCGACGATTATCGTTTCAATGCTGATTATTTGGCCGATGCAACCGGCAGCGAAGTGGTTGAAGAGACGCTGGTAAGCCATTTACTGAAATCCAACTGTTTGATCACCAACCAGCCTGATTGGGGTTCGGTGATGATTCACTATAAAGGCCCGCGCCTCGAACGTGAAAAGCTGTTGCGCTATCTGATCTCTTTCCGCCAGCACAACGAATTTCATGAACAATGCGTTGAACGCATTTTTAATGACATTCTGCGCTTCTGTCATCCAGAACAACTGACGGTCTATGCACGCTATACGCGACGCGGTGGATTAGATATCAATCCGTGGCGCAGCAATGTGCCTTTCTCTCCAGGTTATTCACGCCTGGTTCGTCAATAGTTTGCGAGATCACTCGCAGGCTGTGCTTAGCGCATACGGATCCGCTTGAGCTGTTCCTGCTGACAAGGCTACTCTGAACACGGCGGCGAACGTTGGGTTCGTCGTCCAGAGAGTTTTAATCAAAATAATTCGGGTTGCAGGGCGACAGCAAACGGGCACATCGCAGACGCTGAATCAAATCGGCAAATGGGAAAACAAGTGATGCTAACGCCGCTGTGGCTTGAAGCGTGAAGGGTATTTCGTCACTGCATTTGCAGTGCCACCAATCACCCAGGCGGGTGTAAAGGAGTTTACATGATCACTCATATCAGCCCACTTGGCTCCATGGACCTGCTCTCTCAGTTAGAAGTCGACATGCTGAAACGCACGGCCAGCAGCGATCTTTACCAGCTGTTCCGTAACTGTTCTCTCGCCGTGCTCAACTCCGGTAGCCAGACTGACAGTAGCCATGAACTGCTTTCCCGCTTTGAAAACTTTGACATCAATGTGTTGCGCCGTGAGCGCGGCGTAAAACTTGAGCTGATCAACCCGCCGGAAGAGGCGTTTGTGGATGGGCGTATCATTCGGTCATTACAGGCCAACCTGTTTGCCGTATTGCGCGATATTTTGTTTGTGAGTGGCCAGCTTTCGGGTTCGGGACGCTTTCAAAATCTCGATGCGGATGACTCAGCCAATATCACCAACACGGTCTTTTCAATTCTGCGTAATGCGCGTGCGCTGCATATCGGTGAATATCCCAACACTGTGGTGTGCTGGGGCGGCCACTCGATTAACGCGGTCGAATATCAGTATTGCCGTAATGTCGGTACGCAACTCGGCTTGCGCGAACTGAATATTTGCACCGGCTGCGGTCCTGGCGTCATGGAAGCGCCGATGAAAGGCGCGGCGGTGGGCCACGCGCAGCAACGCTATCGCGACAGCCGTTTTATTGGGTTAACTGAACCCTCTATTATTGCCGCCGAACCGCCGAATCCGCTGGTGAACGAATTAATCATCATGCCGGACATTGAAAAACGCCTTGAAGCGTTTGTGCGAATGGCACATGGCATCATTATCTTTCCAGGTGGTGTGGGCACAGCGGAAGAACTGCTTTATCTGTTGGGTATCATGATGAATCCACAGAACAGCGATCAGGTGTTACCGCTGATTCTGACGGGACCGAAAGAGAGTGCTGACTACTTCCGTGTACTGGATGATTTCATTGTCAGCACCTTGGGCGAGCAGGCACGTAAGTATTATCAAATCATCATTGAAGACGCCCACGAAGTTGCGCGCCTGATGAAAAAAGCGATGCCAGAAGTGAAAGAATATCGCCGCGAAACCGGCGATGCCTATAGCTTCAACTGGTCCATTCGCATTGCGCAAGATTTACAGGTTCCGTTTATGCCGACGCATGAAAACATGGCCAATCTGAATCTTTACACTCATCAGCCGCCGGAAAAACTGGCTGCAGATTTGCGTCGCGCCTTCTCAGGCATTGTGGCCGGTAACGTTAAAGAGATGGGCATTCGTGAAATCCGTGAAAAAGGTCCCTACAAGCTTCATGGTGATGCGGATATCATGCACCGCATGGACGAGCTGCTACAGGGATTTGTCGCTCAGCAACGCATGAAACTGCCGGGCACCGCTTACATTCCTTGCTACGAAATCATCAAATAAATCAGGAGGCAGCTTTCGGGCTGCCCATATTCTCATGCCTCTTCATCTTCTCATTATTGATGCACTAAACCTTATCCGCCGTTTACATGCAGTACAGGGTTCGCCTTGTGTTGATGGCTGCGTAGCTGCACTACGACAGCTGCTCGGTCATACGCAACCCACCCATGTTGTTGCGGTTTTTGACGGAGAAACCCGACATCAAGGCTGGCGTCACGATTTATTACCGGACTACAAAAGTGGACGTCCGCCGATGCCGGAAGACTTACAGGCAGAAATGCCTGCACTGCAGGAGGCCTTTCGCGCTGCGGGAGTGAGCTGCTGGATTGCTGATCAGGACGAAGCTGACGATCTCGCCGCCACGCTGGCAGTAAAAATGGCTGAAGCTGGCCATCAGGCCACCATCGTTTCTACAGACAAAGGATATTGTCAGCTGCTGGCCCCGGCAATCCGCATTCGTGACTACTTCCAAAAACGCTGGCTGGATGTGCCTTTTATTGCAGCAGAATTTGGCGTTGCGCCACAGCTTTTGCCTGATTATTGGGGGTTATGTGGAATCAGCAGCAGCAAAATTCCGGGCATTGCCGGTATTGGGCCCAAAAGTGCCAAAGAATTGTTACAGCAGTTTGGAACGCTGGAAGGAATTTATCAGCAACTGGATCAAGTCCCCACAAAGTGGCGCAAAAAATTGCAGGCAGAACAGCAAATGGCGCAAATCAGCCGGCAAGTTGCCACGCTCAAGCAGGATTTAGTACTACAAGGGAATTTAAAAACGCTGCGTTATGAAGGCTGAGTGCCGCAGCACTCAGCCTCATTAAATTACCGCTCGTCGCGACGCCCACCAACCGCAGCCCAGATGCGACGAATATGCACCGTCACTTCTTCGCGATCGTGATAGAGGTGACGTGCACGAATCTGCGCATTAATACCGTTCTCTTGAAAACGCTCTTCGATCATCGCCAGAATTTGCGTAACCTCTTCGTAACGCTTTTTCATTGGCAACTTCAGATTGAAGATCGCTTCGCGGCACCAGCCGTTTACCAGCCATTCTGTCATCAGGTTTGCCACGCGCACCGGTTTTTCAACCATATCGCAAACCAGCCAAGTGATATTGGTACGCGGCGGACGGAACTTAAAGCCGTCTGCTCGCTCATGCATTACCTGTCCGGTATCCATCAGGCTTGGTGCCATTGGACCGTTATCAACCGCATAAACCATCATGCTGCGTTGTACCAGTTGATAGGTCCAGCCCCCCGGACAAGCACCGAGATCAACGGCGTACATGCCGCCTGTTAAACGTTCATCCCATTCATCAGCAGGGATAAAGACATGAAAAGCCTCTTCCAGCTTTAGCGTTGAACGGCTCGGCGCATCAGAAGGGAACTTAAGCCGCGGAATGCCCATATAAAGCGGAGAATTGTTGTTCGGATAGGAATAGCCTACATAACAGGTGCCCGGAGCGATGAAAAAAACATGCACCACAGGACGCTTAGGACTTTCATAACCTAACAAAATTCCGTTTTCGCGCAGACTGGCCCGCAGCGGCACGGTAAATTTGCGACAGAACTTAGTCAGCTCTTTAGCTTCGTTGGTGTCTGGCACTTCTACACGCAGTTCACCCCCTTTCTCAACCACACCCGTCAGCATGCCGACTACCGGAGAAATACGATCTTCTTGCGGCAGATTACGCAATAGCTCACCGACAACTAACATCTGACGCGCGAAGATAAGCTCCTCAAAAGGGAGTTCCTTTATCAGGCGATCGGCATCTTCATACTGGTAGCACTCGAACAGCACATAACCTGAATCTTCTTTAACGCGAGGAAATCCATAGATTTCGCGTTCCGCTGCTTTAGCGGCAATTTCAGCCGCACACTCTTTTTCAAAACCGGAACGGCAATACAGCAATACTTTATTCATGGCGATCTGCCTTTCGTTTAAGACGCAGCGCGCCAATCAACATCAAAAACCAACCGGCCAGGAAACAAAGCCCGCCAACTGGGGTGACAAAAACCCAAAACTTCAAATGCGACAGCGCCAGACAATAAAGGCTTCCGCTAAACAACACGATGCCAAGTGCCATCAATGCGCTGCTCCAGTAAAACCAGATATTGGCGCGACGCAACATCGCAGCGCCAAGGCCAATCACCGCTAAGGTGTGATAAGCCTGATATTCAAGACCGGTATGAATCCACGCCATCTCGGCTGGCCCGAGTGAACCGCTTAAAACATGGGCGCCGAAAGCACCAAAAGCCACCAGCAAAAACCCACTGATAGCAGCAAAAATCAACATGGCACGACTGGACATTAAACAATCCTCAAGGTGCATCTGCATTCATTCTGAATCAATCGCTTGTGCAGAAATCAATTAGGTAGAAATCAAACTTTGCAGAATCAAAACGTTACTGGTCATAGCGGAAGCGGAATTTTTCTTGTTCGGTTGCTGCTTTGGCCAGAATCCACTGTCGAAAGGCGGCTATTTTACCCAGTTCTGCCTGACTGTCATGACAAACCAGATAAAAAGCGTTTTTACTGACTAATACATCGTTAAAAGGACAAACCAATCGGCCTGCTTCAATTTCACTTTGCGCCATCACATTGTTGGCTAATGCCACACCCTGACCATGAATCGCGGCCTGTAAAACCATTGCGCTATGACTAAAAATCGGCCCTTGCTGGACGTTAATGTGCTGCACACCTAACTGACGAATGTAGGATTGCCAGTCACGACGCGAAGCATCATGTAGCAAGGTAAAGCGCGACAAATCCATTGGCGTTTTAAGTGGATTATCGCCCGTCATTAATGCAGGTGAGCAAACAGGCAGCAGATATTCAGCGTACAATTTTTCGACTCGTAGGCCCGGCCAGTTGCCGCGCCCATAGAAAATAGCCACATCAACATCATCAGCTAACTTCTCTTCATCACGGTCTACGGCCTGAATACGCACATCGATTCCCGGATAAGCCATATTAAAGCTGGAAAGACGCGGAACCAGCCATTGAATGGCAAAACTGGGTAGCAAACTGACCGTTAAAGCGCCCTTGGCGCTGCGTGCCTGTAATTTGCGTGTCGCTTCGTTAATCGCAGAGAAAATCTCTTTGATGTCTAAATAGTAGCTTTGCCCTTCTTCTGTCAGTAAAAGCGAACGATTTCTCCGGCGAAATAGCTTTAAGCCAAGGAAATCTTCCAGAGATTTTATCTGATGGCTTACAGCTGCCTGGGTGACGAAAAGCTCTTCAGCGGCTTTGGTAAAGCTTAAATGGCGTGCAGCGGCGTCAAAAACCCGCAGCGCATTAAGAGGAGGAAGACGTTTTGACATGGTTTTCCGTATCCGGATCGGCAACAAATACCAAAGCTTATACAAAGCCTTTACGTATTAGAAATTTTAATCCGAGACATTATAATTTGTCCGTTGAGGAAGCTCCAGCAAATACCTATAGTTGCCGCACTTCCTGAGCCGGAACGAAAAGTTTTAGGATTTGTGAGTGAGTTCGCAGATTTTCCGAAAGCTTTTGGCTTGTGGTCGTGATGTTGTGTTTGCATTTTTGATCTGACCTTTGCAGATCAAGCTTTTAATTCCTGTAGATTTACCCTGTCTGTCCATAGAAATTTTTTAAACAGCACCGCAAATTGCGGTGCTTTTTTTTGCCTGCTTACTGGCCCATCTCAACCATTTCTTTCACATCAGTACGGTTGATCTGCTGTTCGTTGCCATTGGCATCTTTATAGCTGATCATACCGGTTTCATCATCTACCTTGGGTTTACCATCAGCGACGATGGTGCGACCATCATTCGTGTGCATAACGTAGTTGCTTGAACAAGCAGTCAGGGTAAAAGCCATGGTACAAACGGCCAGCACTGCGGTGAGTTTATTCATCTTCTATCTCCTTGCAGATTGATTGCATTAAACCACCCGCGTTACGCTGACCAGAAGCAGCAGATAAGTGAGATCAACTAAATTAGGTCGCATCGTTATGCGGGTTTGGTTCAAACCTTGCAATATTCAGCATAACGCGCTTTTTCAGCTTTGCCAGGCGGAACCCTTTCTTTCGGTCTGGTCCTATTTATTATCATCATGAGTCATTATCAAGAGACGCGCATGACCGCATTTAATCCCAGTGCTTTTCGCCAACAGTTTCCTGCGCTAGACGACGCTGGCGTCTATCTCGATAGCGCAGCAACTACGCTGAAGCCGCAAGTCGTCATTGATACTACACAGCAGTTTTACAGCCTGAGCGCAGGCACCGTTCATCGCAGTCAGTTTGCAGCCGCACGCCAGCTTACCGAACGTTACGAGCAGGCCCGCAATCAGGTCGCTCATTGGTTGCACGCGGCCGATCCTCGGCAGATTATCTGGACACGCGGCACCACCGAAGCCATCAATTTAGTGGCCAACAGTTGGTTGCTGCCACGTTTACAGGCTGGTGACGAAATCGTGGTCAGTGAAGCCGAACACCACGCGAATCTGGTCCCGTGGTTAATGGTGGCGCAAGCGCGTGGCGCAAAAGTGGTGAAATGGCCGATTGGGGCTGATCGCCTGCCCGATATTTCGCTACTGCCTGCTTTGCTTAACAACCGCACGCGCTTGCTGGCAATTGGGCAAATGTCGAACGTTACGGGCGGCTGTCCCGATTTGGCGCAGGCGATTCAGCTAGCACATGCGTTCGGCGCGAAAGTGATGGTTGATGGCGCGCAAGGCGTGGTGCATTGCCCGCCGGACATGCAGGCACTGGATATCGACTTCTATGCATTTTCAGGACACAAGCTTTACGGCCCGATGGGCATTGGTGTGCTGTACGGTAAAGCTGAACTGCTGGAAGCGATGAGTCCCTGGCAAGGTGGCGGCAAAATGCTGACACAGGTTGACTTCAGTGGCTTTACGCCTCAACCGGTGCCGTGGCGTTTTGAAGCAGGAACGCCGAACGTGGCAGGCGTGGTGGGGTTAAGTGCAGCATTAACCTGGCTCAGTCAGCACGACCAAAGCAAAGCGGAGATGTGGAGCCAGCAGCTTGCCAGTCTCGCAGAAGAACAACTCGCCGAATTGCCCGGCTTTCGCAGTTTCCGCTGTGGTAACGCCAGTCTGCTGGCTTTTGACTTCGAAGGCATTCATCACAGCGACATCGTTACGCTGCTAGCGGAGCACAACATTGCGCTGCGAGCCGGCCAACATTGTGCTCAACCGTTGCTGGCAGCGTTAGGTGTCAGCGGCACGCTGCGTGTTTCGTTTGCGCCCTATAATAATCTGCAAGATGTTGATGCGCTGTTACGCGCCATGCGTAGCGCCATCGCGTTGTTATCGGAGCCTTGATATGAGTTCATCAATGTTAGCGCCACACCCGTTTGGCGATCTGATCACTATTGAAAGTTTGAAAGATAAATTTGCGCATTTTCATCAGTGGGAAGATCGCTATCGTCAGCTGATTCAGCTCAGCCGCCAACTTCCCGCGTTAGAGGAAGCGTTGAAAACACCGGAGATTGAATTAAGCGGCTGTGAAAATCGCGTCTGGCTAAGCAGTCAGATGCGCCATGACGGCACTTTGCACTTTTACGGTGATAGCGAAGGCCGCATTGTGCGCGGCCTGCTGGCGGTTTTGCTGACCGCCGTTGAAGGTAAAACGCCACAAATGCTGGTAGATGAAGATCCTTTGCAGCTGTTTGATGATTTAGGCTTACGCGCTCAGCTTAGCGCTTCACGCAGTAGCGGGTTACAGGCGCTAGCCGATGCAGTTAAGCATCAGGCACACGAAGCGTTGCGTTAAGCCTGACGTGCCGCACGCGCCATGAATTTCTTCAGCGCATGTGAAACAGCCACAAAACCAAAGCTCGCGGTCACCATCGTGGCCGCACCAAATCCTGAGGCGCAATCCATGCGTTTAGGGCCTTCCGCCGTACTGCGAGAGGCGCATACGCTGCCGTCCGGCTGCGGATAAACCAGCGCTTCGGTAGAAAAAACGCAATCAATGCCTAACTTGCCTTTGCTGCTCTTAACGACGCCAAGCTGTTTTAAACGCTCACGTAATTTTGCAGCCAGCGGATCCTGAATCGTTTTCGCCAGATCGGCGACTTGGATCTGGGTAGGATCGATCTGCCCACCCGCACCACCGGTAGTGATCAGCGGGATCTTGTTACGGCGGCACCATGCGATCAGCGCCGCTTTTGGACGCACGCTATCGATCGCATCAATCACATAGTCGTAACCTGCAGCCATCAGCTCAGCGGTATTTTCAGGCGTGATGAAGTCATCAATACAAATCACTTCGCAATCTGGATTGATAGCGCGCATGCGATCGGCCATGACTTCAGTTTTTGCTTTTCCCACATTGCCATTCAGCGCATGAATCTGCCGGTTGGTATTGGTGATGCAGACATCATCCATATCAATCAGCGTAATTTTGCCGATGCCGGTTCGCACCAGCGCTTCCGCTGCCCATGAGCCAACGCCACCGATACCAATTACGCAGAAATGCGCATCAGCAAATTGTTGCAGCGCATCCTGACCATAAAGACGCGCAGTCCCGCCAAAGCGTTGGCGCCAGGCGTCGTTAACCCTACTCATAATTTAACCTGTAAAGTCGTGCGGGCCGATTGGCCCGCAGATAAGACATTAATTAGAACCCAATAACAGAGAACCATTATTACCATTTTGCGGGTTACTGAACACAGGCTGCCCAGTGCCTGGCGCGGCTTTCAATACCCATACGCGACCATAGTGATTATAGAAGCCAGCAAGGTGAGCAGCATCTGGGCCAATGCCTTGGTAAATATCAAAATGCTGGCCTTTGATTGCGCCACCCACATCCAGCGCCACCATCAAACGCATCTCATATTTGCCATTGAACTTACCCTTCTCGTTCAACTGCGGCACTTCTGCCAGCAATACTGTTCCGGCAGGAATAATTGAACGATCGGAGGCCACCGAGGCTTTCGCTATCAGCGGTACTGCGCTCGCACCGCGCACTGGCGTATATTCTTCTGCCTTGAAGAAGACAAACGAAGGGTTGGTTTCCAGCAGCGTGCGGACTTCCTGTGGAGAATGTTCCTGCGCCCATTGGCGGATCGCCTGCATCGACATATCTTCACGCTTCACTTCGCCGCGATCGATCAGTTCTTTACCAATGCTGTGATAGCCCCAGCCATTTTTGCCGGCATAGCCGAAGAAACGCATTGGTCGTCCATCACCAAAATCAACGTAGCCGCTGCCCTGCACATCCATCATGAAATTGTCGATTAGCGAATTGCTGTAAGCGATGATGTAACGATCGTCGATGCCACCACTATATATAGAGGCGCGGCTAGGTAATTTCTCGCCACGCTTGCGAGGAGGTAAGCGATAAATCGGGTACTGGAACTCACCCTGGCGGGTATAACGTGCTTCAACAACTGGCGTGTAGTAACCGGTGAATTGTACATTGCCGTAGTTATCGGTGCCTTCCATCTGGAATGCATTCAAACCGAACTGACGCAGCTGACGCGTATCGGCACCCGCCATTAGCCAGCTTTCAATGGCGCTGTAAGTGCCATTCTGGCGGCCAAACAGTCCAGAAGATGCATATTGAACCTGACGCACCTGCTCACCGAAATCTTTGCCGTTAACCGGGCGCCCTTTAGCGTTAGGCTGATTCACCAGCGCTAAAGGCTGTTCAAGCTTACCATCTTTATATTGCTGTCCACGATCGGTGGGTTTGGAACTACAGCCAGCCAGTAGCGCTAAAAATGCGCCAGTAAGTGCATACTTCGCCCAACATCCTTTCATCATCATCTCTTTTTATAAACTGTTCGCACGGCGACGATAGCAAAGCGCCCGTAAGAATGAAATCCATCCTCTCTGTCACTGCCTGCATCAGTTCACTATTTCAACAAATGGTCTATTCTTTCAGCAATCGACTGTAAATTTAAACTTTCCTTCCGAAAAGGGGTTGCAACAATCAGCACTCAGCGTATAGTGCGCTTCCACGGACGCGGGGTGGAGCAGCCTGGTAGCTCGTCGGGCTCATAACCCGAAGGTCGTCGGTTCAAATCCGGCCCCCGCAACCAACTCTTCTTTGGAAGAGAAAAAGTAAAAAGTCGCAAAGCGCAGTACGGACGCGGGGTGGAGCAGCCTGGTAGCTCGTCGGGCTCATAACCCGAAGGTCGTCGGTTCAAATCCGGCCCCCGCAACCAACTCTTCTTTGGAAGAGACAATGTGAAAAGTCGCAAAGCGCAATACGGACGCGGGGTGGAGCAGCCTGGTAGCTCGTCGGGCTCATAACCCGAAGGTCGTCGGTTCAAATCCGGCCCCCGCAACCAACATTTAAACACCTGAAAGGGTGTTTTTTTGTATCTGGCCTTTGTTAACGCCTCGATGATCCCCGCTTAGCCTTATCTTTTGCATAACCTCCTTTCTTATTAAGCGGTTAACAAAAAAGCTAAAAATTTAAGACGCAATTTCTATCATAGAAATAAAAGCTTTCTTGAATAACAAAACGGATAGCTTCAGCTACCCGTTTTTATTTCTAGCGATGTGCAAGCGCCGCACCCTTCTCAAAGTACGCCTTGATACCGTGAAAAATGGCATCGGCCACTTGTTGTTGGTAGCGCGTCGTTCGCAGTTTTCGCTCCTCTTCAACGTTACTGATGAAAGCGGTTTCGACCAAAATCGACGGAATATCCGGCGCTTTTAATACGGCAAAGCCAGCCTGATCAACAGTCCGTTTATGCAGATGATTGATGTGCCCCATCCGACTCAGCACTTCTTTGCCGAACTTCAAACTGTCATGGATAGTTTGCCGCTGCACCATGTCGAACATCGTATGGTCAAGATAACGGTCGCCGCTCATGCTAACGCCACCAATCAAATCCGCTTCATTCTGCGTTTGTGCTAAAAACCGTGCGGCTGCAGAGGTTGCTCCGCTGGTTGAAAGCGCAAACACAGATGAACCGCGCGCGGCACGGCTGGTAAACGCATCGGCATGGATTGAGACAAACAGATCGGCCCGCTGCTTACGCGCCTTAGCGACCCGCACGCGCAGTGGAATAAAGACATCTTCATTGCGCGTCATGTAGGCTTTCATGTTCGGCTGTTTGTCGATCAGCGCTTTCAGGCGGCGCCCAATTTTCAGCACGATATCTTTTTCGCGCGTTTTATATTTACCGTGCGCACCCGGATCTTCACCGCCATGTCCGGGATCGATCATGATGATAATCGGTCGATCGCGCCCAGCCTTGCCCGGCAGCGGTGCTTGCACCTGCTCATTTTTCTCAAGATCGCCTTGGTTATAATCTTTTAATAACGCCAGCAGCGGATCATCTTCGATGCGATCCTGGCTTGGATAGAGATCCACAACCAGCCGGTTTTTGATCGTGGCGACAGGCGGAAGGCTAAAGATTTTTGGCGACACATTGCGCTTTAACTCCAGCACGATACGTACCGTATGGGTATCAAACTGCCCTACTCGCGCATTTTTGATAAAGGGATCGTCCACGCGAACCAGTTTATTGACGCCCTTAAGAACCGTGTTGAGATGCAGGCCCTCAATATCGATAACGAGGCGCTCAGGATGACTCAGCGCAAACTGTTTGTATTTGAGCGGGACATTCGATTCCAGCGTCATACGGGAATAGGTTGAGGAAGGCCAGATGCGTACCGCGACGATATGGCTGCTAGCAGCCATGCCAACACGGCTGACACTCAACAGCAGTAATGCGCCGGTACTCTGCAAGAATCGTCTACGTGAGAAAAGGGAATTAACTTCGGACATGCCGCTCCAACTACAGTGTAATGTCTAAAAAAACGCCAGTTAATAATTAGGTGGCGAAAACTTTATCCAATCCAGAATGCGATGTCACCCCGGAAACCCCAAATAATGCAGGCTGTTAGCGGCTTTGGCATGCGGAAAATCGTAAATTAACGTCAGGATTAGCGCTTGCAAAAACAGCCATAAAAGAATAAAAATACAAAAAATTCGAATAATCATTCACTGAGGGTTGGCCGTGAAGGAACGTAGTACTGAACTGGTTCAGGGTTTTCGCCATACCGTTCCCTATATCAATGCGCATCGGGATAAAACGTTTGTCATCATGCTGGGCGGTGAAGCCATTGAGCATGAGAACTTCTCCACCATCATTAATGACATTGGCCTGTTGCACAGCCTTGGCATACGTTTGGTGGTGGTTTACGGCGCACGTCCTCAGATCGATGCCAACCTGGCCGCGCACCAGCTAGAACCGGTTTATCATAAGTTTACCCGGGTTACCGACGCGCAATCGCTGGAATTAGTGAAACAAGCTGCCGGTCGTCTTCAGCTAGATATCACTGCTCGCCTCTCAATGAGCCTTAACAACACGCCGCTGCAAGGCGCACATATCAATGTTGTTAGCGGCAACTTCATCATCGCTCAGCCACTAGGCGTGGATGATGGCGTAGATTATTGTCACTCCGGCCGTATTCGTCGTATTGATGAAGAAGCGATTCATCGCCAGCTCGACAACGATGCGATTGTGCTGCTGGGTCCGGTTGCGGTTTCAGTCACTGGCGAAAGCTTTAACCTGACTTCAGAAGAAGTTGCGACGCAGTTGGCCATTAAACTCAAAGCGGAAAAGATGATTGGTTTTTGCTCTGAGCAAGGCGTGATCAACAGCGAAGGCAATATTGTCTCCGAACTGTTCCCTAACGATGCGCAGGCGCGTATTGAAGAGTTCGAGCGCGAAGGTGATTACCTTTCTGGTACGGTTCGCTTCCTGCGTGGCGCAGTGAAAGCATGCCGCAGCGGCGTGCGCCGTAGCCATTTGATCAGCTATCAGGAAAATGGTGCGCTGCTACAGGAACTGTTCTCGCGCGACGGTATTGGTACGCAGATTGTGATGGAGTCGGCTGAACAGATCCGGCGCGCCAATATCAACGATATCGGTGGCATTCTGGAATTGATTCGTCCACTGGAACAGCAAGGCATTTTGGTACGCCGCTCGCGTGAACAGCTGGAGATGGAAATCGACAAATTCACCATCATTCAACGCGACAGCCTGACCATTGCCTGCGCCGCACTCTATCCTTTCATGGATGAGAAAATCGGCGAAATGGCCTGCGTTGCAGTACATCCTGATTATCGCAGCTCATCACGCGGCGAAATGCTGCTGGAACGCGTCGCCTTGCAGGCTCGCCAGATGGGATTGCAGAAACTGTTCGTGCTCACCACGCGCAGCATTCACTGGTTCCAGGAACGTGGCTTTACGCCAGTAGACATCGAATCGCTGCCGGAAAGTAAAAAAGAGATGTACAACTATCAGCGCCGTTCCAAAGTGTTGATGGCCGATTTGACGTAACACTTTTCGGGCGGCAATCATGCCGCCTCTTTCTCTCCTGACCGGCTGTAACTAACCTAATTCAGCCAGACGTTCAACCAATCCACTGCGTCGCTGAGTTTGCAGCGCAACCGCCCGCTGAAAAACGCCAAGATCGCTATAAAGCGTTAGCTTATTACGCGCGCGTGTGATCGCGGTGTAAACCAGCTCGCGGGTTAATACCGGCAAGAATTGAGCTGGCATGACAAATGCCGTGTGATCAAATTCCGATCCTTGGGATTTATGCACTGTCATCACCCAAGCTGTTTCATGCGAAGGCAAACGACTCGGCTGAACGGCTTTGATCGAGCCATCCGGCAGCGGGAAAAAGACCTTTAGCTGGCCCTCTGCATCTCGCAGCGTAATCCCAATATCGCCATTAAACAGCCCAAGCGCGCTGTCATTACGGGTAATCATCACCGGACGGCCCAAATACCAGCGGCTGCCCATGCCGGGACGACGAATGCGTTGCAGCTGCATTAATCGCTGCTCAACACGCTGATTCAACCCCTGCACGCCAAAAGGCCCTTCGCGTAATGCACACAGCAGTTGATAACGACCAAATGCAGTGATGATCTCCGCAGGCGGCGCGTTTTGCTTAATCAGTTTCAGGAAGGGGCGATAACCTTGCGCCACGTCGTCCAACATCAGCTGATAGGCTTCGCCGCTGTCGAGCGATTGATAGTGAATATCGTTAAATGCAGCAGCAAACACCTTTTCAACCTGGCGCGTGTCGCCCAGATTTATGGCACTTGCCAGCTGACCAATGCCTGACGTCGCATCAAAGCGATAGCTCTTTTTCAGCAGGCAAATGCTGTCGCGTACTACAGGCGCTTGATGATGATCTAACCCTTCCAGCGAGCAGCCGGTTAGTAACGCCAACTGTTCCGCACGCGCTAAGCTGTAACCGCTTTCGCTACAGCGACAAATATCGCCCAGCACAGCGCCCGCTTCGACTGAAGCCAACTGATCGCGATCGCCCAGGAAAATAACGCGAGCATGCGCAGGCAGCGCTGAAATCAATTTCGCCATCATCGAAAGGTCAACCATCGACGCTTCATCCACCACCAGCACGTCGAGATGCAGGCGATTACTGGCGTGATAACGCAAACGCTGCGTGTCGGGCTGCGCGCCTAACAGGCGATGTAACGTGGTGGCTTCGGCGGGGAAACGTGCCCGCTCCTCTTCGCTAACGGACAAACCCTGCAGCGCTTTACCCAGCGACTCCGTCAAGCGCGCCGCGGCTTTCCCGGTAGGTGCCGCGAGCTGGATGCGTAACGCGCCATCATTCAGGCGAATCATCGCCGCCAATAATTTTGCTACCGTGGTGGTTTTACCGGTGCCGGGCCCACCTGAAATCACTGCGGTTTTTCGCGTAAGCGCGACGGCCGCAGCAATTTTTTGCCAGTTATCCGGTTCGTTACCGAATAAGTGATTAAGCACTTCGCTGGCTTTATGCGCATCAAACTTAGCGCTGTGATCCTGAAGTGAGAAGAACGTCGCGATCTCTCCTTCGCTCTGCCACAAACGATGCAGATAAAGTCGCTGATTATTCAGCACCAAGGGTGTGACGAGGCTCCCGTCGCTCAACGCTGACCAACCGGCTAAACGTTCTGTCCAGTTTTCAGGTGCGCCCGCTGCTTGCCATAATGCCTGCGCCAAGGCGGGCTGGCGTCCGGCAAACAGTCGCGCCTCACTCAGGTTTTCCAGCGGCAGGCAGACATGCCCTTCTCCTGCCTCTGCACTCACGCAAGCTGCCGCCAGTAATAAAGCGGGTTGCGATTCATCGGCCAGCAGCCGGGCAAACTGGATATCTAAAGGACGCAACAGACGCTTTTCCATCGCCTGCATTAAAAGTGACATCATTTCACTCATGACATCTCCTCGGTCTTGCCAAATAACATGTCGATCTCTTCAACAAATGCTTCGCTGGGACGGGTGAAAAAAATACCATTGTCTGGTGAAGTGCCATCCATGCCGCGCAGAAACAGATAAAATACCCCACCAAAATCGCGCTGATAATCGTAATCGCGCAGACGATGCTGAAGGTAGCGATGCAGCGCCAGCGTATAAAGCTGATACTGCAAATCGTAGCGGTGATCGATCATGGCCTGTTCCATTGCCTGCGGCGTATAATCGACATGACTGTTACCCAGCCAGTTAGATTTGTAATCCAACAGGTAATATTTACCCTGCCAGCGGAAAACCAGATCGATAAACCCCTTCAACATACCTTGTACCTGTCGAAAATCGAGCGCCGGCGCACGTTGCGATAAATCATCGTGACGACGCAGTAGCGCATCCAGATCCGTGGCGGTGAGCAGGTTACTGATAGGCAGGTAAAACTCCATCTCAATCAGCCGTTGATTCATGCTGATTTTACTCAGCATCACGCCATCAGCATTAAGTGGCGTATGCAGAACGCGCGTTATCCACGCTTTAACCACTGGTAGCCAGTCCAGCGAATAGCCGCTTTGCAGCAACTGATCTTCCAGCCAGATATCATCGGGTGTTTCGGCAAAGTCGATAGATTCGAATAAGCCATGCAAAAAGGTACCCGGTGCTGCGCCGCGTGGGAAGTGATGTGGCGTCAGCGTCATCTCTTCATCACTGCCTTCTTCACCCGCCGCATCAATATCAAAACTTGGCATGACATCCAGTAACGGTGAACTGCTGTGCTGCTGTAATCCTGAATAGCTGGTCACGCGCCAGCCATCGGCGAGTCCTCGCGTCACATTGCGGCTGCTTAGCGCTTCATCGGCAGCCAGACCCTCTTGCCAGGCTTCGCCAGCTTGTAACTCGCCTGCGACCACCTCAATACCTGCGCCATTTAATGCCTGCAGCTGCTGACTTAACTGCGTAGAATCCGCTGCTTCGCCGCGCTGCACCAGATAGCCCAATGCGCTTTTATGCAGATCGCTGTCACCTTCTTTTTTACGCGTACCTTTAATCAGTGGCGCAATGCCAATGCTGCAATGGTGAACCGATCGCGTTAGCGCCACATAAAGCAGGCGTAGATCTTCTGCCAACCGCTCTTCCTCTGCCAGCGCCATACTCTGCTCATCGCCCTGCACGTCCAGTAACGCGGCAAAGCTTTCGCGATCGTGATAAAGCGCGCTGGCTGCTTCACGGAATCCGGCGGCAAAGGGCAGCCAGACCAACGGATATTGCAACCCTTTGGACTTATGGATGGTGACAATCTGTACCAGATGTCGATCACTTTCCAGACGCAGCTGCTGATTCGCCGCCTGGCTGTTAGGCCGCGCAATCTGCTGTGCAAGAAAACGCACCAGCGCATGCGGGCTGTCGAGTTGAATCGCCGCTTCCTGCAACAGTTCGCCAAGGTGCATTAAATCCGTTAGCCTGCGCTCACCATTGTCAGAAGCCAGCATGTTTTCTGCCAGCTGACGCTTGATCATCACATCACGAAGCATCGGCAAAATGCCGCGCTGATGCCACAGCTGTTGCCATGCGGCAAACTGCTCAACCAGTGCATCCCAGTCACGCTCGTTCTGACTGAACGCGTCGAGCGTAGCGGCATCAATCGCAAAGATAGAGGTCGCCAGTGCGCTGCGTAACAGTCGTTCCTGTTCAGGCGTTTGTACAGCTTGCAGTAACCACAGCAGTTCACGCGCTTCAGGCGTGGTGTACACGCTGTCGCGACTGGAAAGGTAGACCGAAGGAATCGATAACGCATTCAGCGCATCGCGAATCAGATTTGCTTCGTTACGGCTGCGCACCAGCACGGTGATGTCAGAGGCTTGCACCTTGCGCAGCGTCTCTCCTTTACCCAGCAGCGCGCGACCTTGCTGCCCAGCAAGCAGCCAACGGCTAATATCAGAGGCGCACTGCTGCGCCATAAACTGTTGGTAATCGCTGACGCCAACACCTTCACCCGGCTGAAGCCAAAAGCGCAGCGCCGGTTGTAACTGCTCGTCGAATAGCAGTTTCAACGCCTGATTCGACGGGGCGGGATTAACCGGTAAAAAAGGAATTGCTGAAAACAGAAACGGGGCTTCCAGTTGCGAAAACAACCGGTTAACGGCATCGACCATTTCCGGCGATGAGCGCCAGTTGGTATCAAGCGTATAGTGAGCACTAACCTCGTTTCGTGCGCGCAGATAAGTAAAAATATCTGCGCCACGGAAAGCGTAAATGGCCTGCTTGGGATCGCCTATCAGCAGTAACGCCTGCTCAGGTTGATTAATATAAAGTGCGCGGAAAATGCGATATTGCTGCGGATCGGTGTCCTGAAATTCATCGATCAGCGCCACGGGAAAACGGGCGCGAATAGTTTCAGCCAATAAAACACCGCCGGGTTGCTGCAGTGCCTCATCCAGCTTGCTCAACAGGTCGTCGAAACCCAGCAATGCACGCAAACGCTTTTCGCGCTGCACAGCATCACGCACTTCAATCAATGCCCGAGAAATGATGACATCACGCAGCGACAGAGGCTCCGCGAGAAACGCATCTATCGCCTCGAAAAGCGGATGCTGCGGCGCTTCACCTTTCTTGGTTTTTTCAAAAAGCACCTGTTGCCCGAAACGCTCAAGCTCTTTGGGCAATTGGTAATCCAGTGTTTCACTGCCCGCCCACTGCGTTACTTTACTGATCCAATTAGGCAGATGTTTGCTGCTGTAGCTGCGTTTATCAACACCTGATTGCGTGATGATGCTTTCGACTTCACTACTCAGCGCCTGCCATCGCTGCTTGATTTCCGCTATGCGCGCCTGATTTCTGGCATGACGGGTTGCAAGCGTCTCTTCGGCTGTTGGCGGCCGCTTAAGCCTGGGCGATTCACCCTGCAACCACGGACGCAGCGTGAGCAACAAGTTGTCTGGACCGCTCCATTCAGCCGCGATAACGCGCGCAACATCAAGCGACAAAGGATAACAGTGGCGACGCCAGAAATCGGCAGTCGACTGTTTCAGTAGTGCCTGTTCATCTTCAATCAACTCCTGCTCAAACAGCATGCCTGACTCAAAGGCATTTAAATTAAGCATGCGCTGGCAAAAGCCGTGAATAGTAAAAATGGCCGCTTCGTCCATTTGCCGTTCGGCCGCCAATAGCTGTGAGGCGGCCTGAGGCAAATCGGGGATCTGCCCCAGCAGCGTTTGCAGCATGGGATTACTGCTTTTGCCGCGCACACATGCCAGTCGCAGCTGATGGATGTTATCGCGGATACGCCCACGCAGCTCAGCCGTGGCGGCCTCGGTAAACGTCACCACCAATATTTCTTCTACTGAGAGCGGGCGGCTATATGCATTTTCTTCACCCAAGCCCAGCAACAAGCGCAGATAGAGTAATCCAATGGTAAACGTTTTTCCGGTTCCCGCTGACGCCTCAATCAGCCGCTCGCCTCGTAGCGGCAGCGTCAGTGGATTCAATGATTCGGGGCGTGACTGCGTCATTGGGTCTCACTCTTCACCGGCAGCGATTGCTGCAATTTCGCAACTTCATTCCAGGTTTTCCACGCTGGCAGCTGAGCAAACTCCATTTTACCGACGCCGCTACCTGCAATTTGCGATGTCATCGCCATGCCATTTTTACGGACTACCGCTTGATGGAAAAAGTCCGCAAGGCTGGAAGCCGTGATCAGCTGAATCTGCTCTATGACTTTTTGACGTGTATCAAATGCGTAGTTCTGGCGATCGAAGTCACGGCTATAACGTGTGGCTTCCTCGTCCAGCGTTTGTGGTCGCTGCTTCAGTTCGTTAATCATTGCCTGTTGATACTGAGAAAAATCGGCCTTATTCATCTCGCGCAGCCGCCGCTCTGCCTGCGGGTAGAAAGCCTGATAACGCTGCAGCAAATAGGCGGGCTGTTTGCTGTTACTTTGCAGTAAGAATCCGATTCCCCACTGGCGTCCTACCGGCATTTGAAAGGCAAAAACGGCGTAACCGAGTTGTTCTTCGGTACGCAGTTGGTTATAGAACCACGGCTGAACAATTTGGCTCAACATTGAGCTATTAGCCATACTCTGATATTCGCCGTAACCCAGCGGTATATAGAGCGCGGCCAAGGCTGAATCGGTGCTGCTGCCTGTTTGTTGCAGGTTAGCTTTGATCGGTTTTTCAAATGCCACATATTTGCTGTGCCAGTAATGCGTACCATCATTTTGCATCTGCTGTTTTAGATCGCGGCCTAGCTGCGTCACGCTGTCTGCACTCAAATTACCCACTACCAACATTTCGGGTCTGGCATTTCGGATCAACTTGTCGCGATAGGTCACTACATCTTTTAACGTAATCGCGCTGACCAATTTACGACGCGTTTCGCGTTGAGTATAAGGCAACTGCGACAGCATCTGCATCGGCTGAATCGCCTGCTCAAACGCTTTGCCTTTCTCTGCCGCTTCCAGGCGCTCCAGATACCAGGATTTTGCCTGCTCAAGTTCCTGCGCCGTTGGCTGGAAGGTTGAATAGCCTTCCACTAGCTTCTTCAGCAATGTGGGTAAGCGCTGAGTAAAGCCGCTGGCGCTAAACACCAAACCATCATCTTCGCCAGTAGAGAAGCTAATGCCGCCGACGGAAGCCTGCGAGCTCAACTCATCCAACGCCAGGCTGGAAAGATAGTCGTTCAAACCGAATAGCACTTGTTGCCGGGCATCGCTGATAGATTGCTTATTGCGCAGCGCCAGGGTGATGGTGGCTTTGGGTTCACTGGCGTAAAACTGGCTCGGC
Organism: Pantoea sp. MQR6; assembly: GCF_022761075.1. Lineage (NCBI taxonomy): Bacteria > Pseudomonadati > Pseudomonadota > Gammaproteobacteria > Enterobacterales > Erwiniaceae > Pantoea > Pantoea sp. MQR6. The sequence continues at coordinate 424,248 of NZ_JAKYXB010000003.1, read as the reverse complement.
ATCCAGTAAATCCGCATGCCGTAATCATTTTCCAGCTTCACCGGATGGCTGTAAGCCTTGTCAGTAGGCGTAATTAAGGCGAAATCATCGGGAATATAAGGATTGAGAGTCGGCAGTGAGAGCTGAATTTTGCTGGCGCGCTGCTGCCAGTTGTCAAATGTTTGCTTATCAATGTGATCCACCTGATAAGGCGCATTCACAAAATAGGCTTGCTTGTTATGCGGCTCCTGCGGGCTGATGTACCAGATGCGTGCTTTCTCTGGCGTCATCTCATCAAGGCGTGCTTTGATCGCAGCTTGATCAAATTGATCGGCTAAATAAGGTGCATCTAATGTGTGCTCTATCGGCACACGCAACATGGTATCGGCCAGCCACTCAATGTAATCCATGTCACGTGTAATTGAGGGGTAACGGAAATCCAGCGCCAGCACATGTGACACTTCGTCGAAGTAGCGTTTATCAACGCCCTGCTCACGCAGCATATTAAGGTAGCTAAAAATAGCCGCCACCACTTCGTCACGCTGTGCCAAACCTTTGTCGGTTAACGACACAGTAATCGCAAACACGCCGCTATTACGGTCAGTCATTGGATCTGCACCTGCGTTAACGCCGTCAGCTAACCCTTGTTTTTGCAGCCAGTCTGTTAAGGTATTTTTGCTGCGATTGCTCAGTAAATAACTGATCAGCGTGTCCGTTTTGCTTCGGAAGCGTTCGCTGTTATTCGGGATGCGAAATTCAATTTTAAGCTGTTTACGCGGCTGCGCAGGCACGTAGTGAATGATGATGCCTTGCTGCGCATCAGTGACCACCGGCATATTAATCGCTGGAACGGTGGCATTGTGATTGGTTACACGCCCAAACGTTTTGGCTGCAATCGCTGCCATTTCCGTCAGCGGTTTATTGCTGTAAATCACTGCCTTCATCAGGTTGGCAGAATAGTGGGTATGATAGAAATCCGTCAGCGTTTGATGCAGTTTGCTGTCCGGCTTATCTTTCAGTGTCTCAAGGTTACCGCCGGAAAAGCGCGAACTCGGGTGCGCCGGATTCAGGGTTTCTGCCCCGACCTGTGCCATGCGCAATCCATCACGCGAACGCGCCATGGTCAGTTCCGCATTGACCGCGTGCCGCTCGCGATCGGCATTCACGGGATCGAGCAACGGCTCAGCCACCGCATCCGCCAGGCGATCCACCGCTGGCTCAAGCGAATCGTTTTCAACTTCCAGGTAAAAAGCGGTGCGATAGGACGCAGTACTGGCGTTGTGGCTGCCACCGTGTTTCTTAAGAAACTCAGCAAGGTTATCAGGCTGGGGATAGCGTTTTGACCCCATCAAGACCATATGCTCAAGGTAGTGGGCTAAACCCAATTGCTGATTGGGATCATCCAAAGAACCAATGGGTAAGGTCAATGCCGCCAGCGATTTTGGGGCTTCGTTATCTGAAACCAGTAAAACGGTCATGCCATTGTCGAGCGTTATCGCTTGATACTGACGCGGATCGTGCTCACTTTTATGAATGGTGTCATTGATTGGCTGCCAGCCCGATTCTGTCTGTGCTAATGCTTGCAAAGCCGCAAAGCTCAACAGAAGCGCTGCTATCCAGCGTGCGTGTGTACGCATGTAAACCCCTTACTTTACCCAAGAAGCTAGCGCGCCAAACACGCATAGCTGAAGTACAGCAAACTTACTGTTTTGCCATTAAGCGCATGCGCTCTCTGACCTGCTAATCATCATCCTGATGCGCCTGCAACACGGGCAGATACCACTGTGTTGCGGCCTCAGTTATTTGTTGTAACTGTGTCTCATCTAATACCCGACACAGGCGTTGCAAATAAGGATCACCACCTTCCCCCTCGACTTGATAACCGCCCACCCACGCTTGCAGTAACCGGTTACGGGCTTTGAGTTGCGTGGCTTCGTCCGTCATCAACTGCTGGCTTTTTTTGTCGTAGCTTGCCTCTAACCAGGCGCCTCCGCTTTTGTTAAGCAACATCAACGGCTGACTCATGCCGTGGCGGAAACCTTCAACGTAATGCGCAAGCGCTTCTAACGCGGCGTCTGCGGCAATGGCGGGGAAACGCCAGCGACTGTGATTACGTCCATACATCCGGCTAGTGCCTGTTCCGCCCAATGCGCAGTAGACCAAGTGCTCCAACCACAATAACAAACCATCGTTCATATTGAGCACGCCAGGGCGCCAGCGCAACAGACCATCGCTTTGCACCTGCGTCAGCCAACCGGTTAAGGGAACATTTCCAGGTTGCAGCGTTATCTCCCAGTTTTCTCCGTCGCTACGCTGGGAGGAAACTTCTGCCGCCACTTCCTGCATCTCCTCACGCTGCGCTTGCCAGAACAGTTCGCCAAACGCGCCGTAAGGCAGATTACCCGCAGCGCGATGATGCGCATAAAGTCGCTCGGTATCGTCACCTTCAACCAGCGCATTCAGTAATTCAGCGTTGATTTGATAGCGCTCCAGGTTGTCGAGCGCAAACGGCTCGGTATCCGGCAACTCGCTATCTTCCAACCAGAAATTTACGCCCAATCGCTGATGAAACCATGCCCGAACCGGATGACGCCAGAAACGTAAAAAGGCATCCAGCGTCAGTGACTCCAGCGTTGGTACATCCAAAGGTTGAACAAAGTCTGGCTGGGGCTGACCCTCGCCCAAAGCGGCGGGCAGCCACTCACGGGCAAAGCTCTGGCTGCGAGAATCGGGCTGAAAGTTTTCTGCCGCGAAAGGCATCCGGGTATGAAGATGTTCCAGATGTGCACGCACGCGTTCGGCGCTCTCATCTAACTCACACTCTTCATCGCCGTCGAGATAAAAACTTTGCCCGATATATTCCAACAGTTCTGTGACCAGCACGGAGGGATAGCGTTCCGTATTATCCTGGATTGCCCGACCAATGTAGCTGATGTAAAGCTGGTGCTGAGCCGAAATCATCGCCTCAAGAAACAGGTAACGGTCGTCGTCACGTCGGCTGCGGTCGCCTTTACGCGACTGCTGCTGCATCAGGTCAAAACCCAGCGGTGCCAATGTTCGTGGATAAACGCCATCATTCATTCCCAACAAACAAACCACTTTGAAGGGGATTGATCGCATTGGCATCAGCGTACAAAAATTAATTGGACCCGCCAAAAAGCGCTGGCTAATCCGTTGTTGATCAAGGCGTCCACGCAGATCATCGCGCAGCAGCGTCACGGGAATCGCCTCATCAAAACGTGCACTCATCCCATACTCGATCAATTGCTTCCACTGCTCTTCAACCAACAGCAATGCCGCTTCGGCTTCTGCATCCGCACTGAAAAAGGCATTAATCATTTCACGGCACAGCGGCAACCATTCATCTAACGGACGGGATTGTGCCAGTATTTCGCGCCAGTGATTCAGTCGTGCCAGCAATTCGGCCAGATGCCCTGCCAGTTCACCCACCAGCCCGCTGGATTCGTCATAGGGCAGTATGCCTTCCCAGTCGCCATTATGGCTCTCCATGGCATAGCCCAATAACATGCGTTGCAAACCAAAGCGCCAGGTATGTTGACCGGTGATGGGCAGCGAAAGCGCTTCGACACTGGCATCATCCAGTCCCCAGCGTACGCCCGACTCGCTAACCCAACGGCGCAACAGCCGTAATCCGCTTTCATCAATGGAAAAATGGTTAGCCAGCGCGGGGACATCCAGCAGCGCCAGAATATCTTCTGAAACAAAGCGGCTGTCGGGAAGTGCCAGTAAATGAAGGAAAGCGACAATCGACGGGTGCGCCTGGCTGGCGCGGCGGTCAGAAATAGCAAACGGCAGATAACGTTCCGCCGGTGCATTAGCAAACACCGCCTGGATGAAGGGCGCATAGCTGTCGATGTCCGCCACCATCACAATGATTTCACGCGCTTTGAGGTGCGGATCGGCCTCCATCAGCGACAGCAAATGATCCTGTAACACTTCCACTTCTCGCTGAGCGCTGTGACACACCTGTATCGAAATAGAACGGTCATCAGCCTCAAGGCAGCGTTTATTACCGCTGTAGGCCAGTTCCTCAGCGTTCAAACCAATAATGGCATTGTCTTGCAGGTTAAGAAGATCGTGCTGTATGCAGTGCAGTACATTGTCTTGTTCAACATCGACAAAGGCATCAATGTCGTCGTTTGATTCCATCTGGCTAAGCAGAAAAAGATTATCGCGGCCAAGCTTGCCCCACGATGCCAAAAGCGGATTGGTGAGCTGCTGTTCGCCCGATGCGTTGAACAGCGCCGGTGCTTGTGCCGCATCGCGGAATAAACCACGCGCCTCATCGGCATCATATCGACGACGCTGACGGCTTTGCAGCTTTGCCAGAAAGGCATAATCCTGAATGTCGCCCCAATAATCGCGACATGGATTGGTGAACAGCAAATGAATATCGACGTGGCGGCTTAGCGCCTGTAACGCTTGAAGATAAACCGGCGGCAACGCCGAGATGCCGCAAATAAATACGCGCTTTGGCAAATTTTCCGGCGTACTTTGGGCCGTTTCCAGCGTCTGAATAAAACGTGCATAGAGATTAGCACGATGCCATTTCGGCTGGCCCAATGCGTCCGTATAGACGACCAAATCGCGCCACAATGCTGCCTGCCACTGCTGCGCCTCGCCTAATCCCTCAATCACTTCGCCACGTTCCCAGCGGTTAAGCCAGTCGGCGCGATACACCAGATACTGGTCAAACAGGTCCGCTACGCGTGAACTGAGCTGGAATAATTTACGCTTATCGGCGTCATCGGTGAGGTAGTGCCGCAGCGAGAGAAACTCATCCTGCTGCAATAACACCGGCAAACGGTGCATAAGCTTCCAGCTCATGCTGGCTTTGCTGAAAGCGCTTTCAACCGGAATGTCCGGCAGCACGCAAACAAACATTTCCCAGATGAAGCTGGCTGGCAGTGGGAATTCGATGTTAGCCGCAATACCAAAGGTTTGCGCCAGTTCCATTTGCAGCCACTGCGCCATACCCGGGCTTTGCACCAGCACCATCTCTGAAGCAAAAGGATCATCAAGAGGATCATGTTTAATCACCGCAGCCGCCAAAATCTTAAGAACATCAAGCTGATTAGAGTGATAAACGTGAAACATGAAAACTCCTGGTGATGGAACGAGGCATTACTGCTGTTGTGCTGTACGAATAGCGCATCAAATGCGGCGGGATAACTCTACCGCGTATCGGGATTGATGCCCATAAAAAGGGGCAATTTGCTTGCTGATACCCTAAATAATGCGAGCTGCAGAAAGAGGGTAAACTCGCTTATCGTCGGAAGCTGGCTCAGATAGGTGGGCGGCGTCACGGCAAGCGCAGCCAACGCGCGGGTAGCTTGAAGTATCAGCGCTATATTAACTGGATTAACAACGTAGCCGTGACAAGGTTGCAGAACGCTGATGCGGTCCGCTGACTTCAGCGCGCTCCAGCGTACAACCGTTTGGTCCACCGCTGCGCTGTAAGCTGCTTTGCCATCCTGTTGTTTCTCGCCCAATCAAACGTTGTCCGGCAACGCGCCAGGCTTCACGCTGCTGCCACTGCTGGCTAAAACCGAGGCTTAATGCCCGATGATACTGCAACAGCGCGCTGCTGCTTAATGCCATTAACAGCAGAGCAAATAATGCTTCTGGCAGGCTGAAGCCACCCGCATTACGGACAGAGTTCAGGTTTCGATAGCGGGCAATAATCAATCCAGCCATGCGGTAGCGCCTTGATGTGATTTTCCTGCGCCGATACCCAATGCCAGAGCGCCAGCTCGCTGCCGCTGCCTTCACCTTTGAGCAGGACATCTCCATTTTCACCTCGCATAATACAGCTACGCCAACCGTTGTTGGTTTCCTGTTGGCAATGCAACGCTTTCGTGGCGGGCCAGTTCAGCGTCATACCCCATTGCAGTGCAGACTGAGCACGCCAGAAATCCTGAATGAAATGCTGCTCATCTGCCACCAGCCCCATCCCCTGCCCTAACATTTCGCGGCTGGCATGCAGCGTGATACTTCCCATGAGTAGAATCATCAGCACCATGCCCAGAGCACTATTGCCGCGTTGATTCACAAGTTTTCGCCCTCAATCCAGCTTTCGCGTGTTTCAAGCCAGGGACCGGCGCGGCCCTGCAGCAATACTTTGATCAGCCTACCTTCCTGCGCCACGCTGAATGTTTCCACAGTAAGAAAAGCGGGATCGGAAAGTCGTTCCCAGCCGTTGCCATTGCAGGCATCAACACCACGTTGCATTTCAAGCTGATTATGCCGCAGACGATAGCCGTAATAATCGCTTTCACTGTGGTTAATCGCCTCCCATTTACCGTTGCTGTTCTCATCCCAACGTACTAACAAGCAATTGCTGGAGATCTTGATTCCATTGCCGCTGCACTCGCCGTTGCAATAACCGGCACGCCGCACTGCTTTTTCCAGCGTTGAGATCATTTGCATTAGCTCCTGCCGAAGCTGGACTCGCTGCTGCAACTTTAGATTTTCTCCCAGCAGCAGCGGCAGAAACCGCCCGGCACTGATCATCATTACCGCGCTAATTGCCATGGCGATGAGCATCTCAAGCAGGCTGAATCCGGCCATCTTCATTCACACCCCTCTTCACCAGCCTGACACACGCGAATACGGGCTCTGGCTGAAATGATGAGCCGCAACCGACCCGCTTCATTGCCGATTTCGATGCTGCCGGCCTTCGCCACATTACGTCGGCCATAAAAACCAGGCTCACCGCGAACCCCCATCAGTTTTACGCCGTTGTCAGGCACGATGAAGTGCAGTCGCTTGCCCATAACGCAGCCTTCGGGTTGCCTGGCTCCGCTGCCAATGCACCAAGGGATCGCCGTTTGCGACCACAAAATCAGGTTGCGGTTCTGCCAGTTGGCCTGCGCTCTCAAGCGCAGCAAAAAGCCCTGCAACTGCTGTGCAGTGTCACGTAATTGCTGGCGCTGCTGCCAGCGTTGCCAGCCCTGCAATGCGCCAATGCTGAGAATGCCCGCGATCACCATAACAAACAGCAGTTCAGGCAGTGTAAAACCGTAGGGGATTTTTGTTTTCATGGCGGCAGCTTGCTCGCTGTTAACCCGTCAAACAAGGGTGTCTGTCGAGTTCTGGATGAGGTTTCTCAACCTCAGCGAGGGGATTACAACGCGGGACATCGCGCTGCGAGCGAGCTCGAAAAAATGCGCAGTAAAACCATAAAAAAAGCCCCGGCGTGGTCAACAACGCCGAGGCTTGAATCTTGAAGATTAACGTTTAGATAGCGACCGGCGCTTTAATTGCAGGATGCGGATCGTAGCCTTCAATCTCGAAATCATCGAACTGATAATCAAACAGCGAAGCAGGTTTACGCTTAATTACCAGCTTTGGCAGCGGACGCGGTTCGCGGGTTAACTGCAGACGCGCCTGCTCCAGATGATTGCTATACAGGTGCGTATCGCCACCGGTCCAAACGAAATCACCCACTTCCAGATCGCACTGCTGCGCCACCATGTGCACCAACAACGCATAGCTGGCGATGTTAAACGGCAGGCCGAGGAAGATATCGCAAGAGCGTTGATACAGCTGGCAGGAGAGCTTGCCGTCTGCCACATAAAACTGGAAAAACGCATGGCAGGGTGCCAGCGCCATTTGATCCAGCTCACCAACATTCCACGCTGAAACGATAATACGACGCGAATCGGGATCGCTTTTCAGTTGTTCAACAACCTTGGTGATTTGATCAATCTCTTCACCTTTAGCCGTTCCCCAACTGCGCCATTGTTTACCGTAAACAGGGCCTAAATCGCCATTCTCGTCAGCCCACTCATCCCAAATGGAGACCTTGTTTTCTTTAAGGTAGCCAATGTTGGTATCACCCTGCAGAAACCACAACAGTTCATGAATGATAGAGCGCAGATGACACTTTTTGGTGGTCACCAGCGGAAAACCTTCTTGCAGATTGAAACGCATCTGGTGACCAAAAATTGATAACGTGCCGGTGCCGGTACGATCAGCTTTCGGCGTGCCTTCATTCAGCACATGTTGCATTAGGTCCAGATACTGTTTCATTTTTCCTCACGAAATTGTTGCTGTGGACGACGGCGATACGCCCAAATCATCATAATAATCCCGGCGACAATCATCGGTATGGAGAGAATTTGCCCCATGCTGATGCCGCCGTCGAACAGGCCAAGCTGTGAATCGGGCTGGCGGAAAAACTCCACAATAATGCGGAATGCACCATAGCCGATCAGGAATAAGCCAGACACGCTGCCCATCGGGCGCGGCTTGCGAATAAACAGGTTGAGGATGATGAACAGCACCACGCCTTCAAGAATCAGTTCGTAAAGCTGCGAGGGATGACGCGGCAGCACACCGTAAGTATTCAGCAGCGCCTGATATTGCGGGTTGGTTGCGGCCAGCGCGACATCTTCGCTGCGTGAACCCGGGAACAGCATCGCGAGTGGGAAACTGGGATCGACACGTCCCCACAACTCACCGTTGATAAAGTTACCCAGACGGCCTGCGCCCAATCCAAAAGGAATCAGCGGAGCAATAAAATCTGAAACCTGGAAGAAAGTGCGCTTAGTACGACGCGCAAACCACAGCATCACGACAATAACGCCAATCAAACCGCCATGGAACGACATGCCGCCGTCCCAGACCTTAAACAGATAAAGGGGATTTTCCAGAAACAGTGGCAGGTTATAAAACAAGACGTAACCGATACGGCCACCGAGGAACACACCCAGGAAACCCGCATAGAGCAGATTTTCCACTTCCTCTTTTTTCCAACCGCTGCCTGGCTTATTGGCGCGACGCACCGCCAGCCACATGGCGAAAATAAAACCGACCAGATACATTAAACCGTACCAGTGAAGCGAAACTGGTCCGATCGAGAAGATCACCGGATCAAATTGAGGAAATGCGATATAGCCGTTATTCATCATTCACCGTTCATTTTTCAGCCCTTAAAAAGCGGGCGACAGGCACATAAAGTAAAGGCTGCGCATAATAGCACAGCCGGTTTTGCGAATTGGCGCACAAATGTAAACGGGATTATCGGTCAGCGACCGCCACGGATCAGACCACCTAATCCACGCCGCTCCATAAATGCTGAGACCAAATGACGTACCTCAGTTGCGGTATGCGCTTTCAATCCTTGCTCACTCAGCTTCTGCACTTCTTCATAATCAAGATGGCGCAGCAGATACTTCACTCGCGGTACATTTTTACCGTTCATGCTGAGATGGTGATAACCCAACCCGACCAGCAGCGCAACGCACATCGGATCGCCAGCCATTTCACCACACAGGCAGAGCTCCAGCTTCGCTAAATGGGCTTCCTGCGCAATAGTCTGCAGCGCTCGCAGCATCGCTGGATGCAAGGAATCATAAAGGTTCGCGACGCGGGTATTATTGCGATCAACCGCTAGCAGGTATTGCGTGAGATCATTGGTACCAACAGAGACGAAATCGACACGCGATGCCAGATGCGGAATCATAAACAGCATCGACGGCACTTCAATCATGATACCAATGCGCGGTTTCGGAATGGTGTAACCCAACATCTCTTCGACTTCACGGCCGGCGCGCTCAATCAGGCGCTTTGCGTCGTCGATTTCGTCGATATGGCTAATCATCGGCAGCAAGATACTTAAATTACCGGACGCCGCGTTGGCACGCAGCATCGCCCGCACCTGCACCAGGAAGATTTCGGGCTGATCGAGCGTCAGGCGAATTCCGCGCCAGCCGAGGCAAGGGTTCTCTTCGCTGATGGGCATGTATGGCAGCTGTTTATCGGCGCCAACGTCCAACGTGCGCAGCGTCACGGGTTTGTTGTGGAACAGCTGCAACATGCCTTGATATTGCGCGACCTGCTCTTCTTCAGAAGGGAAGCCGTTTTGCAACATAAACGGAATTTCGGTGCGATACAGACCAATGCCATCAACCCAGCTGCCTAGTGCTTGTTCATGCTCGGCGCTTAAACCGGCGTTGAGCATGACCTGCACGCGTTCGCCGCTTTTCATTTCACCGGGCTGATCAACGCCACCTTCAGCCATCTTGCTCAGCGCGTTTTCTTCGCTGATTAGGCGTTGGTATTCCTGCACCAGCACCGGTTCAGGATCAATCAATATTTCGCCGCGATAGCCATCAACGATCAGCAAACGCTTATTGAGCTGATGCGGTTGGATATCCGCGCCCATGACCGTTGGAATGCCCATCGCGCGCGTCAATATGGCGGCGTGAGAATTGGCCGCGCCATCACGTACGACTACGCCAGCGATACGCTCCTGCGGCAGTTCAGCTAACGTCGTTGCAGTGAGTTCATCCGCGACCAATACAAAACGTTCCGGCCAGGCATTGGCGCCAATCAATGAATCATCAAGGTGAAACAGCAATCGTTGGCCTAACACGCGCAGATCGCCTGCCCGCTCGCGCAAATAGCTGTCGGTTAAACTGGCGAACTGCTCAGCGAACTTCTCGATTACCGTTTTAACGGCCCACTCAGCGACCGAACCGCGTTCAATCTCGTCAAAGAGATCCTTTTTCAGCCGCGCATCGGTCAACAGATGCGAATAGAGATCGAAAATCGCGGCGCTCTCTTTTTGCACGCTGGCGCTAAAGCGCTTACTGAAACGGCGGAATTCGTTGGCGGCTTCACTCATCGCCAGCGATAAGCGCTCGCGTTCCCGCTGCGTATCTAATGTTGAGGCAGCAGAAACTTGATCAAGCAGCGGCTGGGTTTCATCCACCCAACCAGGCGCTACGGCGACGCCGGGCGCAGCGGCAATTGCTTTGATCCGAGTTTGGCGAAATTGACCAAACAGCTGGCCCAGCTGTGACTGCGACAGCAGCGCTGCCATTTGCGTGGCTAGCGTGACAAGGAAAGATTCTTCGCTTTCGTCGAACTGACGATGTTCGCGCTGCTGTACGACCAACACGCCAAGCAGCTGACGACGACTGATAATCGGTACGCCGAGGAAAGAGCGATAGCGCTCTTCTTTTACCGAGGGGATAAATTTGAAGCTGGGATGGCTTTGCGCATCCGCGAGGTTGATCGGTTCGGCTAAGCGGCCAACCAGCCCAACGATGCCTTCGTCAAAAGCCAGTTTCACCGTGAGGCCACGCGGTTTTTTGAGTCCGCGCGTAGCCATCATGTAATAGCAGCGACGATCGTGATCGGCGAGGTAAACGGAACAGACTTCCGTTTGCATCGCCAAACAGATCTCATTGACCAGAATGTCGAGTGCTTCATTCAGACGCGGTGCACTCGCCACTTTTTCTACTATTTCGCGCAACTGAGTGAGCATAAAGGGCGTGGCCTATCCTCTCTTACGTCGATGGGCAGGATTATTTCGCTGCCCTGCACTCTCCTGCATAGACATCACCACGCCAGCGAATTCCTTCATTACGCGGCGATAAACATCGCGCTTAAAGGAGACAACCTGACGCACCGGATACCAAAAGCTCACCCAGCGCCAACCATCGAATTCCGGCGTGCTGCTGTGTTGCACATTAATATCCGCGTCATTACACATCAACTGCAGAAGAAACCACTTTTGTTTCTGGCCGATACATACCGGCTTTGTGTCCCAACGCACCAAACGTTTTGGCAACTTGTAGCGCAACCAGTTACGGGTAGATGCAAGTATTCGAACATCTTTACGGTGTAACCCCACTTCTTCGAACAGTTCGCGATACATCGCCTGTTCAGCGGTTTCACCAGGATTGATGCCTCCCTGAGGAAATTGCCAGGAGTGCTGTCCAAAGCGCCTGGCCCATAATACTTGTCCCTGCCTGTTACAAATTACGATACCAACATTCGGGCGGTAGCCATCATCATCGATCACCGGACTACCTCAAAGCTAAATTTGAATAGCCTGATTGTTTCACACTCCTTACAGACGGTAAACCACTGGATTAGCGGGGTGAAACGGAATAACACAGGGATAACTCACAGCGTGACCCCAAGTTATAAACAATTAAGGGTCGAAAAAAGGATCTTATTCACCTTTTCTGTGGATAGCTTTGTGCAGAACGCGGGAGTTAACTGAATAACATGTTGAGACGATTCTTATCTCACTCACTTAAAAAAACACTCACTTCTTTGATATATAAATAAAAAGAAAGTCAAAACCCCCTTTATCCACCTTAAATTTACAGGGTAAAAACCGCCAATTCTTACAATTGGTGAAAGATCCACCGCATACCTTTTTATCCACAGATAAGTGCTTAACCTTAGGCCAAACCGGTCAAAATCTGTTAACAAAACCAGAAGTCAAGGCTGTAAATGGAACCAGTGCTTGCTTTAAAGGGGTGTTATCCCATTTTTCTGTGGATAAGTAGGGTTGTGATCCTGTTCATTGTTGGTAGCAAGTTGGGATAACCTTTCGTGCAGCCTGAGACGGAGAAATAGAGGGCAGCAAAAAAGCACGATCTATCATGCTATTATGCGCACCCAATGCAGCTAATTTTTGTGGAAAAGAAACCGCCACGGAAAATTGCTCATTTTTTAACCAATTCGAGTTATTAACATGAATCATCTTCCCGGACCACCTGAAGACGAAGCGACCTTGTTGAAACGCGCCCAGGGATTGGCCGGTTTAACGCTGGAAACGCTTGCTGCAAAAGCAGACTTGCCAATGCCCGCTAACCTCAAGCGCGACAAAGGATGGGTTGGCATGCTATTGGAGAGGCATCTGGGGGCAAGCGCGGGAAGTAAAGCGGAGCAGGATTTTGCTCACCTTGGTATCGAATTAAAAACCATCCCCATTGATGCATCTGGCAAACCGCTGGAAACCACTTTTGTCTGTGTGGCACCGCTTACCGGTAACAGCGGCGTCACCTGGCTAACCAGCCATGTGCGTCATAAGCTGGCGCGGGTATTGTGGATTCCGGTTGAAGGCGAACGGACTATTCCCTTAAGTGAACGACGTGTCGGTGCTCCGCTACTGTGGAGCCCAAGTCCTGACGAAGATGAAATGCTGCGTCAGGATTGGGAAGAATTGATGGATATGATTGTGCTGGGTCAGGTCGAACGCATCACAGCACGTCACGGTGCCTGGCTACAAATACGTCCTAAGGCAGCTAACAGCAAAGCGTTGACCGAAGGCATTGGCGATCACGGCCAACCCATCCTGACATTACCGCGTGGATTTTATCTCAAGAAAAGTTTTACCGGCCCGCTGCTGGCCCGCCACTTTTTGCTTTAATGTGCTGTTCCTACCAGTGAAATGTTACATTTTGGCGAAGAGCCACCTGAAGTGATTGCGTATAATTACCGTTTACTTTTCGTTTAGGATTGAATGTACGCATGTTTGAGTGGATTGCCGATCCCAATGCCTGGCTGGCTCTGGGAACTTTGACCATTTTGGAAGTGGTGTTGGGAATTGATAACATCATTTTTCTCTCTTTAGTTGTTGCAAAACTGCCCCAACACCAGCAAGCCAGCGCACGTCGCCTCGGTTTAGTGGGTGCCATGGTGATGCGCCTGCTGTTGCTTGCGTGTATCGCCTGGGTCATAAAACTCACCCATCCCCTCTTCAGCATAATGAATCACGCCTTCTCGGCGCGTGATCTGATCTTATTGTTTGGTGGCCTGTTTCTGCTGTGGAAATCCAGCAAGGAGATTCACGAAACCATTGAAGGTGGTGAAGAAGAACAGCAAACAAATGTGCACTCCTTTTTTGGCGCGATTGTACAAATCATGATGCTTGACATCATTTTGAGCCTTGATTCTGTTATTACCGCGGTGGGCCTTTCCGATCATCTGTTCATTATGATGGCCGCCGTCGTGATTTCTGTGCTGCTGATGATGTTTGCTGCGCGCACTATTGGCGAGTTTGTGGCGCGACATCCTTCGGTAAAAATATTGGCACTCTCCTTCCTACTCTTGGTGGGCTTTACTCTGATTCTGGAAGGATTTGCCATCGATGTACCAAAAGGTTACATCTATTTCGCCATGTTCTTTGCCATCGCGGTAGAGTGCCTGAACTTATTGCGCAGCAAGAAAAAAACGGCGTAACGTTGTCAAGGGCGAGCATGCTCGCCCAATGCTTTTCGGATTCATGCGATTAACCCAGCCAGCAAAACAATTTATTACTACACTGTTTGCTGTTGATTTAGCGTGAGGACGAAGAGTGATGAAAGGGTTGGTTGGCGTACTATTTTTGGTGGTAACCGCAGCGACATTAAGCGGATGCAGTTCAGATTATGTGATGGCGACGAAAGATGGTCGAATGATCATGACCGAAGGCAAACCGGCCATTGATAAAGAAACCGGGCTGGTGCAATACACCGATCAGTCAGGACATGATATGCAGATTAACGGTGATGAGGTCTCGACCATCATTGAGCGTTAAGTGCGAAATTACGTAGCCTGCCGCAAATTCCCCGCTGGCAGGCAATTTCCCCGAATTTCCCCCCTTCCTTCCCCGCTGTTGCTCGCGCTATAGTCCTTGAGGACACAACATTCCATTCCATAAAGAAAAAGGAAGCCGGCAATGCATTATCACCGTATCCCCCACAGCACGCTGGAAGTGAGTCAGTTGGGATTGGGAACTATGACGTTTGGTGAGCAAAACAGCGAAGCCGACGCCCATGCTCAGCTGGATTTGGCGGTTAGTTCCGGCATCAACTTAATTGATACCGCCGAGATGTACCCGGTGCCGCCGCGCCCGGAAACCCAGGGTTTAACCGAAAGCTACATTGGCAGCTGGCTGAAAAAGCGTGGCAGCCGTGACAAAATCATTCTGGCCAGTAAAGTTTCGGGTCCTTCGCGTGGCAATGATGCGTCGATTCGTCCGAACATGGCGCTGGATCGTAAAAACATCCGTGAAGCGCTGGAAGCCAGCCTGAAACGCCTGAACACCGATTACCTCGATCTTTATCAACTGCACTGGCCGCAGCGCCAAACCAACTATTTTGGCAAACTCGGCTATCACTACAGCGACAACACCGCATCGGTAACGCTGCTTGAGACGCTTGAAGCTTTAACGGAGCAGGTGCGCGCCGGTAAAATTCGTTATATCGGGGTATCAAACGAAACGGCATGGGGCGTGATGCGCTATCTGCAACTGGCTGAAAAGCATGAGCTGCCACGTATCGTTTCCATACAAAACCCGTACAGTTTGCTGAACCGCAGTTTTGAAGTGGGTTTGGCGGAAATCAGCCAGCATGAAGGCGTGGAGCTTTTGGCTTACTCCAGCCTGGCGTTCGGGACATTGAGCGGTAAATACCTCAACGGTGCTAAACCGGCAGGCGCACGTAATACGCTGTTTAGCCGCTTTACGCGCTACAGCAGCGAGCAGTCAGAAAAAGCGATTGCGGAATATGTGGAACTGGCGAAAAAGCACCAGCTGGATCCCTCCCAAATGGCGCTGGCTTACGTGCGTCAGCAGCCATTTGTGGCCAGCACCTTGTTGGGGGCCACCACGCTAGATCAGTTGAAAACCAACATCGACAGCTTCAACCTGACGCTGAGTACCGACGTGTTAGAAGAGTTAGAAATAATTCATCGCCGCTATACTTATCCGGCACCGTAATGCTTATTTGCCAGCTGCGGCTTCGTGGCTGGCAATTCATTCTCCAGTCAAAGCGCGGGTATATAGCCGCACCGATTTATTCGGATATTCCAGCGCGTCGCCCGCGGGTATCCAGCCAAAGCGTTCGTAATAGTCACCAAAAGTGGACCACAACCATAAATGCGGATAGCCACGTGCCTGCGCGAACTCAATGACATGTTGTTGTAACGCTGCACTTAACCCTTTGCCGCGTGCGTGTTCATCCACATACAACGCTGCCAGCCAGGGAAACAGATCTTGCCGACTGATCAAATCGCAACGCCAGAACCCCGCCGTACCCAGCGCTTTTCCCGCCTCAACCGCCACGAAAGTGATGGGAAACTCTGCGCCCGTCATGCTGCTGGCGACAATGCTGGCAAAAAAATCCCGACTGTTCTCTTCACCGAATGCGCGCCATTGCCACTCAATAATCTGTTCAGCAAAATGCGGTACTGCGCTGAGTGGCAGGATTTCCATCACATTAGCTTCCCTTGAAAAATCGGCACTGATTCAAACAGAAAACCGTCGAAGTCTGGCGCATCGGCATCAGAGAGCTCCAGCAAAGTGTTTTTCACATTTTCCAGATGCTGCCAGGTTGCCTGCCAGGAACCCATCACGTCACGACGGCGCAGCGCAGCAAGAATGGTTTGGTGATCGCCAAGCCATTTTAGACGGTAAGCGCGGGTTTCGAATTGCGGGCGCAGTTGTTGCCACAGCGGGCTGCTATCGTGATGGCGCCAGATGCTGGTTACGGTATCGAGCAGCATCTGATTTTGACTGGCCCCCGCCAGCAGCAGATGAAACAGCTTGTCATTATCCTGGCTGCTGTCGTTGGCGGCGATAGCGCGTTGCTCTTGTTCCAATGTGCGACGCAGGTTTTCAATATCCGCTTTGGTGGCCATTTTGGCGGCAAAGGCAGCAATGTTACTTTCCAGCAGTTGCCGTGCCTGCAACATTTCAAAGGGGCCGACATCACTGCGGAAAAAAGCCTCTTCTTCGTCATCGCTGGCGGAGGGAATGCGCATCACATACACGCCGGAACTTTGGCGGATATCAACGGTGCCCTCCAGCTCCAACATCAGCAAGGCTTCACGGACGATGGTGCGGCTAACGCCCCAGGTTTCGGCCAGCTGACGCTCGGGCGGCAAGCGCGATCCCACGGGATAATGACCTTCACTGATTTGCTGACGCAAATGCTGACCAATTTCCTGATACTGTTTTTTTTCTTGTGGCGCTACGGCTTTATCCACGCTGTCACCCTTAACAATCAATGCGCTGAGGATATCGCCGCCTCCCTTGTGCGGCAATATCAGCGAACCCTGCGAGAAGGCTCACAAACTGAGGCTCAGTGTATCAAAGCCAGCGCCTGATCGAGTACCTTTGCACCGTTTAGGGTGCCATAAGCGACGGTATCAATCACCGCAATCGGTAACTGGTAGCTGTCAGTAAGCTTTTTGTTCTCTTCCAGCTTGAAGCGCACTTGCGGTCCCAGCAGCACCGCCACCACTTCATTACCGTAATTTTGTAGTTCTTCTCGCAGGTTCTGTTCAGGAATCGCATAGATTTCAAATTCCAGACCGCGTGCGGTGGCTTCTTTTTCCATGCGCGTCACCACCATTGAGGTCGACATGCCTGCTGCGCAGGCCAATACGATACGTTTCATCGTCTGTTCCTTCTGTTATTTGGGCTGATCATCAAGGGTCAAGGTAAGTTGCTGGCTGTCGCGTAACTGGCGAAACCAGTGCGCGGACTTTTTCATGCGGCGCTGGCGCTGATTATCCAAATCGATCTCAATCAAGCCGTAGCGGTTTTTAAAGGCATTCATCGGCGATACGTTGTCAGTAAATGCCCACAGCATGTAGCCCTGACAGTTGATCCCTGCTTCATGAGCGCGGATCGCCTGATAAAGATGCTCGCTGATAAAGTCGATGCGGTAATCATCCTGCACTTCGCCTTCGGCATTTTTAAACTGCGCTTCGTTCTCAATTCCCATTCCGTTCTCGGCAACAAACCACGGCACGTTGCCATACTCATCACGCATCCGCAGCGCCATATCCCAGATGATGCGCGGCTGGATCTCCCACCCGCGTGAACTGTTCATGCGTCGGCCCGGCAGCGCGAAATGTTCGTAGTAACAGGCAGGATGGAACGGCGTGTCAGGATGCCAGGCGTGCGACGGCGCTTTAACGCGATGCGGATAATAGAGATTCAGCCCAACCTCATCGACGGTGTTGGCAGCGATAATCGCCAGCTCTTCCTGCGTCACATCCCACTTCACTTGATGCTTGTCCAGCAGCGCTAACAGCTCCGCCGGGTATTCCCCTTTAAGCGCCGGATCAAGAAACACCCGGTTGTAGAAGAGATCGTAGATATTCGCTGCTTTTACGTCATGCGGTGCAGAAGAGCGTGGATAGGTGACTTCTGGATTCAAAATAGTGCCAATGCTGCCGCTGTAACCCTGTTCGCGAAACAGCTTTACCACCTTCGCCGTGGCGAGATTTTTGTGATGATTCCACTGCATCCATTTGTGGGTGTTCTGTTCATAAGGCCAACGCAGCGCATCAAGGTAGACGCGGGTTTGCACTACAATCGGCTCATTGAATACAAACCAGCGCGTCACCTTACCGGCATAGCGTTTAAACACCTGCTCGGCATAGCGAGTAAACAGCTCAACCACATGTTTTGACTGCCATCCACCATATTGCTCCAGCAAGATCGCTGGCAGTTCATAGTGTTCAAGGCACAACATGAGTTCAACGCCCTGCCGCTGCATCTCATCAATCAATTGATCGTAATAGGCAGCGTATTCTTCATCCACCGTGGCGTTTTCATAATCCGTCAGAAAGCGCGACCAGTTGATTGAGGTGCGATAATGCGTCAGTCCGGTAGCCTTCATCAACGCGACATCTTCACGAAAGCGATGGATAAAATCCGTGGCGACGGCTGGCCCATAACCGTTGTGCCAGACATCACGATCGTTCTGATACCAGGCATCCAGCCACGAATCCTGCCCAGGCTTTTTGCCGCTCCAGCCTTCGGTTTGCCAGGCCGAAGCCGCCGCGCCCAGAATAAAATCTTGCGGCACCTTAAGGGTCAACTTACTCATGACATCTCCTGTGAGTTTTGCGCCAGTTCAGGCTGCCTGTTTTTGGCTTCTGCAGCTTCTGCACGTCGCGACGCCACTTTGACAAACGGCAGATAAATCAGCACCGAAACCAAAATGCAGACGATTTGCGTCACTACCGCACCCATTGAACCGGCAGTCGACAGCCACGCATTAATGATCGGCGGCGTAGTCCACGGCACCATCACCACGGCTTTTCCGGCAAAACCCATCACCGTAGCGAAATAGCCAATTGAGCCGGTGACCAGCGGTGTAATAATGAAAGGAATGGCCAGGATCGGATTGAGCATTATCGGCATACCAAAGATCACCGGCTCATTGATGTTGAAGATACCTGGCCCAAACGACAGCTTGGCGATTTCACGCATCTCTTTGCGCTTGGTGGCAATCATGACTGCGGTTAACAAGCCGATCGTTAGGCCCGATCCGCCAATACTCATATAGACATCCCAGAACGGCATAGTGATGATATTCGGGGCTTCAATGCCTTGCTCAAAGGCGTTCATATTGACCAGAATCGCTCCTAACAGCAGCGGCTCGCGGATCGGTTTCACCATCTGATTTCCGTGAATACCGATGACCCAAAACAGCTGTGCGACAAACATTAGAATCAAGATGCCCCACAGGCTCTGTACCACCGATTCCAGCGGTTGCTGTACCACTTTGTAGACCGCGTCATACAGATAGAGCCCGGTAATGCGGTGGAAAATAAAGCCGAAAGTTGCCACCAGCGTGACGGTGAATATTGACGGAATCAGCGCTGAAAATGAGGCAGCGACATTGGGCGGCACGGTGTCCGGCATCTTGATTTTCAGACGTTCAACCCTTTCCAGTCGGCAATAAATCTCCACCGACAGGATGGCGATAAACATGCCGAGAAACAGACTTTTCGTGTCCGAAAACTGTTTCGCCAGCACATCTGTGACCAGCTGCATTTCGCCATTGACCATCATCTGCAAGGTGGTTGGCGTAACCGAGATAAAACAGATAATCGCCAGCAGACCGGGAAACAGTGTTTTCACACCATTGATGCGGCCCAGTTCTATCCCGATCAAGAACACCGCGCCAATATTCAGGAAACTGAGCGTGGCGTAATTGATACTGCTGGTAATCGGTTTGAGATCCGCCAGAAACGACAGCGCGGCGAAGCTGGCTAAACCATTTTTGCTGTCGAGCACCATGTTGGAGATCAGCACTGAGAAAGCGCCGACGATGATCACTGGCATTAACGTTATGAAGGAAGCTTTGATCGCCATGATGTAGCGATAACTGTTGAAGCGTGTGGCAAAGCTTCCCAGAGAATCGATAAGACGGTCCTGTAAAGACATGGGTCATCCTCAGAGATAAAAGATCAGCATTCCTGTATTGGTCGATATCTTCCCTGTCATTGGCATACCAAAATGACGATTTATCTCATCCGTTTCTGTGACCGAACTCGCGGAAACTCTTTTTGGCATTCCAGTAAGATAAAAAACACCAATTTGGCATACCAAAAGCGAGAATCGTATGGATTTTGAACAAACCATGATGGAATTACTGATCAATGCTGGGGAAGCGCGATCTCAAGCCATGATGGCGATCCAGTTTGCGCGCAAGCGTGAATGGGCAGCCGCAGACGAAGCGCTGTTAGCCTCGTCAGAAGCCGCCAAGGGCGCTCATCATATTCAGACGCAGTTGATTGGTGTCGATGAAGGTTGTGGCAAAGTGCCGGTGACGTTGATCCTGGTGCATGCCCAGGATCATTTAATGAATGCGATGTTGTGTCGGGATCTGGCGGAAGAGTTAGTGATGCTGCGCAAAGAGATGTTTAGCTGAGCCTCGAGGCTACCATGCAGCGTTAACCCAGCTCCAGCGCCAACAGTTCCTGGATAGTTTGCGCCCGGCGAATTTCGCGTGGTTTTCCCTGCTCAAACAGCACTTCCGGGATCAGCGGGCGGCTGTTGTAATTAGAGGACATCGACGCGCCGTAAGCGCCGGTATCGTGGAAGACCAGATAATCGCCGACCTGCGCCGCAGGCAGCGCACGGGTTTCCACTTTGCCGCCCTCTAGCTGAGTAAATACATCGCCGGATTCACACAGCGGGCCAGCCACCACGCACTCAACACAATTCTGCTCATTGATCTGGCGATCGTCGCCCGCCATCAGTGAAATGTGGTGATAACTGCCGTACATCGAAGGACGCATTAAATCGCTGAAACCGGCATCCACCAGCACGAAATGACGGCTGCCCATCTCTTTCACTGCGCGTACCTGAGAAACCAATACACCGGATTCTGCCACCAAAAAACGGCCAGGCTCGATCTCCAGTTTCACCGGATGCCCTAAATGCGCAGCAATACGCTGGCGTGCGGCATCCCACAAGCCAAAGTAGTGCGCGGTATCAATCGCCTCTTCATCGTAGCGATAAGGAATAGATAAGCCACCGCCCGCTGAGATCGCTTCCAGATCCTGACCAAACTCAACGACCTGATTGACCATCGCGTCGCACACTTGTTGCAGGTGTGCGTAATCTACGCCAGAGCCGATGTGCATGTGAATACCAACTAAACGCAAGCCATATTGCTGGATGGCCGCCAGCGCCAGCGACAAATCGGCATGCCAGATGCCGTGTTTGCTGTTTTCACCGCCGGTATTGGTTTTTTGGCTGTGACCGTGACCAAAGCCAGGGTTAACCCGTAACCAAACCGCATGACCTGGCGACACGTTACCCAGCTGATGCAACATATCCACTGAACCCGCGTTAACGGGTACTTTCAGCTCCGCAATACGTGCCAGCGTTGGCGTATCAAAGACATCAGCAGTAAAAACAATTTCATCGCCGCCCGCTTGATAACCGGCTGCCAGTGCGCGCTCAATTTCGCCCAGCGACACCGAATCGACCTTCACACCCGCTGAATGCATCAAACGCAGAAT
The DNA here is from genome assembly GCF_022761075.1 of Pantoea sp. MQR6. Taxonomy (NCBI): domain Bacteria; kingdom Pseudomonadati; phylum Pseudomonadota; class Gammaproteobacteria; order Enterobacterales; family Erwiniaceae; genus Pantoea; species Pantoea sp. MQR6. Next base: position 402,681 of record NZ_JAKYXB010000003.1, on the reverse strand, counting down.
ATGAATATTTGAACTCGCTTTCTGAGCAAAACGTACCACGTCAAACGCGTGCAGCTGTCCAATTCGCGCCAGGATAACCTGCGCATCGTAAGCCCAGAAAGGGCCGCTGTACTGACGCGCCAGAGGCAGCAGATTTGCGCGGGTTAAGGCTGTTTCGGTGTTATCTAACGGACGTGGCATGATAATTCTCCTGTGGCAATTCGCTGGCTATGCGCGGCTTATTCTTTTATTAAGCCAGAATCGCACCATGCCGAAAAATATCTGTTTAAATAGCATCTATGCAGAATGGATATAGGTAAGCGTGTGGCAAAGATTAACTGGCGACATATAGAAATTTTTCATGCGGTGATGACCAGCGGCAACTTAACGCAAGCTGCCACGCTGCTGAATACGTCTCAACCCACCGTGAGCCGAGAACTGGCACGGCTTGAGCAGCAGTTAGGATTGCAACTTTTTGAACGCGTGCGCGGGCGTTTACAGCCCACGGTACAAGGGCTGCGGCTGTTCGAAGAAGTGCAGCGCTCATGGTATGGGCTGGATCGCATTATGGATGCCGCCGAAGGTTTGCGGCAGTTTCGTCAAGGCGAGTTATCGATTGCCTGCTTGCCGGTGTTTTCACAATCGCTGCTGCCGCCGTTGTGCCAACCCTTTCTACAGCGTTATCCCGACGTCAGTATGAATATCATCCCGCAGGAATCGCCGCTGCTGGAAGAGTGGCTTTCAGCTCAGCGCTACGATCTTGGCTTGACCGAAACCCAACACGCGCCAGCGGGTACCGAGCGTCTGGCGCTGCTAACGTGCGATGAAGTCTGTGTATTGCCGAAAACCCATCCGCTGTGTCAGCGTGATTGCCTTACGCCGCAAGATTTTGCCGGAGAGAATTATGTCAGCCTGTCACGTACCGACAGCTATCGGCAATTGCTCGACACGCTGTTTCATGAGCAAGGCGTAGAACGTCGGTTGGTGCTGGAAACGCACAGTGCGGCATCGGTATGTGCAATGGTAAAAGCGGGCGTGGGAATTTCAGTGGTGAATCCGCTGACGGCGCTGGATTACGCCGACAGCGGAGTGGTAATGCGCAAGTTCAGTATCGAGGTGCCGTTTACCGTTAGCCTGGTAAAACCGCGTCATCGACCGGCATCGGCGCTGCTGGATGCTTTTATCAGCCACCTGCAATTGCAAGTGGCCGACTTTCCAGCACGCATCGCTGCGCGGCTGACTTAAGCCTGTACGGTGGCAGCGGCGCCACCCGATTTGCGGAAGGTAATCAAACAGATCACCAGGCCAACCGCCGCCAGCGCTGCCGCTGCGACCGGCACTGCCGTTAAGCCGTAACCACGACCAATAACCGCGCCACCCACCCAAGCACCCAATGCGTTACCCACGTTAAAGGCTGAGATGTTCAGGGTTGAGACCAGGTTTGGCGCTTCTTTACCGTGGCGCACGACATTGATTTGCAATCCCGGCACCGTGGCAAATGTTGCCATCGCCCACAGGAACAAGGTAATTTCCGCCAGCCACAGCGCATGACTGGTCCAGCTAAACAACAACGAGAACAGCGCAATCAGTGAAAAACTGAGGATCAGGCTAAAAGAAACTTTCCAGTCCGCCAGTTTGCCGCCAAGAATATTCCCCACGGTTAAGCCTGCGCCAATCAAGAAGAGTGTCCAGCTGACGCCGCGATTAGTTATGCCCGTCACCTGCAGCAACAGCGGAGCGATATAGCTAAACAGCGCAAACATTGCTGCCGCGAAAAATACCGTCATCAGCAGTGATAGCCAGAGTTTGCCGTTCGCCAGCGCACCGATTTCACTCGCCAGATGAACCGGTTTTTCCTCTTTATTGGTGGGTAAGCTGATAATCAGTCCGATGAATGCCAGAATCCCGATGATGGCCACGCCCCAAAAGGTTGCACGCCAGCCGAACAGTTGACCGAACCAGGTTCCCAACGGCACACCTAATACGTTAGCCAGGGTTAAACCGGTAAACATCAGCGCCACCGCCGAAGCCTGCTTACTCGGTGCCACCAAACTGGCCGCCACCACCGAACCGATGCCAAAGAAAGCACCGTGACACAATGCGGTAAACACCCGCGCCATCATCAGCAGGTTGTAGCTGTAAGCCAGCGCACACAGCACGTTGCCAATGATAAAAATCACCATTAACAAAACCAAGGTGCGTTTACGCGGCAGTTTTGCGGTTAACAGCGCCATGATCGGCGCGCCGATCGCCACGCCCAAGGCATAGCCGCTGATCAGCCAACCCGCCGACGGAATTGACACCTGTAAATCGCCCGCCACTTCCGGTAGCAGGCCCATGATCACGAACTCAGTGGTGCCGATGGCGAACGCACTCAGCGCCAGCGCCAATAAAGCAACAGGCATAACACTCTCCCAATAAAATTGAAAACGCAGGCGATCCACGCAAGATTTTACGTGGTGCGATGGACGCTTATTAAAATTTGATCTTCGTCACGGTGTGTATTAAATCATAGCCTTCTCTTCTCATACACCCTGATGCCTGCAAAGCTCATTTGCCTGGTACGCAACAAACGCGATAAAAGCTGATTTATTAAGCCTTCATGTCTGTCGACTAAGACAGATTAGCGTTTCCACGCTACGCTAGATAACGAGTTGGCTACGACCAATCGCCACTTTTTCATGCGTTATCAATCAATAAAGTTATAGCGTTGCCGATACCCCTAATGGATTGCCAGGTGATGTAATGTGAATCTGACATGGGGAAAGAGAATGCAACGGCTTATTGCCTTAATGGTATTTGGCTTAACTGGCTGCTCGGTCGGTCATTATGAGTACAGTAAGGAAGCAGCGAAACGCGTCGATATGACCATAACCGGCATTCCAACCGTGTTGGGCTTAGGCACACTCGGCACCACCATTCCGCTGACGGCAGATTACAGCCTGACCGCTGCGCATGTGGCTAAGTTTTCGCTTTACCGGGTGAAAGCCTGGCATCCCGAATGTGATCTGGCGGTGGTTTACCACAAAAACAGCGAAGCCAATCTTCCGCCCATTTTCCGTAACAGCCACATTGGCGATCGCGTCAATCTTTACGGCTACAGCTTTATCTCGGCGCTGCCGGTCAGCTCTAGCGGACAGAACCTGATTAATACCACCTTAGCTAACACCTGGAATAAAGCCGCTTGCGTTGTCGTGGCCGCGAATGCGGGCGTGGTGAAAGGCATGTCAGGCGGCGCGGTGTATAACGCCTCCGACGATACGCTCGCGGGGGTGATTGTCGGCTACAGCGACCGCATCAATGACAACCAGAGCGGCAAGGCGTTATACAAAAATGTGGCGCTGTATGTGCCCTATGCACGTTTTGAAACCTGGCTGAAACAGGCGGTAAAATCCTGATTATTGCTTGTCAGGCAAACCGTTATGATCGCCCATATTCTGTTCCGGCGGATTTAGCCAGTGATCTTCACGCGTGGCTTCATAGACGGGATTAAGGGGATAGCTGATCTGGTTGTCCGGTTTGTTTACTTCACCCACCACTAAAAAGTGGGCTTCAGCTTCGCTGTTGTTGATAAAGGTATGGCAGATGCCGGTGCCTGCCGGAAAGGCCACCGCGTCACCGGGCGTGAGTGGATAGAGTTCACCATTGATCCAGACATCCGGCGATCCCTGAATAACGTACACGAACTCTTCTTCGAGACGTTCGGCATGGGGATAGGACATTCTGCGGCCTGGCAGCAGCCGTTCATGATGGATACCAAGACGAGTCAGCCCCAACTGGCGCGCCAGCGGTGCGCCAATCGACATTAACTCTTCGCTATCGGGATAGTGCTCATTGTCTTCGCCTTCCAGCTCACGCCAGTGGCGAATAAAGTCGGGACGCTGCTTGCTCATGTTTATCGGCTCCAGAGTTGAAGTGTTCAGCCTGGCAGATGATGGGATGTTGCTCAAGATAGGGAGAGATTGTGCGGGTGGCAATTGCGATGCGGTTCTGTGCAGTCCAGCAATTCATAGCGACGTGCATCGCCCGCTGCCATAAAGGTATCGTGCACGCCCGGCGAAGTATCGGCCAGTCGCTGTTCATGCAGCGAAAGCTGATCCCAATGTTGTCGAATACGGCCTTCTAACGATGCCGGTTTTGCGCTCATTACAAATCCCTGAAAAACAAAAGTCTCATCCTGCACAGAGCGCGCCGGAATGTCATCAGGAATTTAGTTTGATGTGTCCCCCACCTCAATCCTCCGCCATAAAGGGGAAAGGATGCTGCCACAGGTGAGTAATGACACTGTATGGAGCAGCGTCTCCTGCCCCGGCAGATGGAGAACAGCGCTCAGAGCAGCAAAACGCACGCATAAAAAAGGCCGGGAAGCGTCCCGGCCTTCATCAACAGCGGTTCAGCAAAAATTACTTGCCGGTTGGGCGCAGCGCTGGGAACAGAATCACGTCGCGGATGGTGTGGCTGTTGGTAAACAGCATCACCATACGGTCGATACCAATGCCTAAACCGGCAGTTGGTGGTAAACCGTGTTCCAGCGCAGTAACGTAATCTTCGTCATAGAACATCGCTTCGTCGTCACCGGCATCTTTTGCATTAACCTGTTGCAGGAAACGTTCAGCCTGATCTTCCGCATCGTTCAACTCCGAGAAGCCGTTACCGATTTCACGACCACCGATGAAGAACTCAAAGCGGTCAGTGATTTCTGGGTTGTCGTCATTGCGACGCGCCAGTGGTGACACTTCAGCCGGATATTCGGTGATGAAAGTCGGCTGGATTAGATGCGCTTCTGCGGTCTCTTCAAAGATCTCAGTCACTACGCGGCCTAAGCCCCAGCTTTTCTCAACTTTAATGCCGATTGACTGCGCAATCGCGACCGCTTTGTCAAAATCTTCCAGGTCGGTCAAATCGGTTTCCGGGCGGTATTTTTTGATCGCTTCGCGCATGGTCAGCTTTTCAAACGGCTTACCAAAGTCGAACTCTTGTTCGCCGTAAGGCACTACAGTGGTGCCCAGCACATCTTGTGCCAGCGTGCGGAACAAACTTTCCGTCAGTTCGATCAAATCTTTATAATCCGCATACGCCATATAGAGTTCCATCATGGTGAACTCAGGGTTATGACGCGGCGAAATACCTTCGTTACGGAAGTTACGGTTGATCTCAAACACGCGATCAAAACCGCCAACCACCAAACGCTTCAGATAAAGCTCCGGCGCAATACGCAGATACATATCGATATCCAGCGCATTGTGATGGGTGATAAAAGGACGCGCAGAAGCACCGCCTGGGATCACCTGCATCATTGGGGTTTCCACTTCCATAAAGTCACGGCCAACCATGAACTGGCGAATACCTGCCATGATTTGCGAACGAATTTTGAACGTGTTACGTGATTCATCGTTAGCGATGAGATCAAGGTAGCGCTGGCGATAACGCGTTTCCTGATCGGCAAGGCCATGGAATTTGTCTGGCAGCGGACGCAGTGCTTTGGTCAGCAGGCGCAGTTCAGAACAGTGAATCGACAGCTCGCCGGTTTTGGTTTTGAACAGCTTGCCGCGGGCACCGAGGATATCGCCAAGGTCCCATTTTTTGAACTGCTCGTTGTAGATGCCTTCGGCCAAATCGTCACGCGATACATAGAGTTGGATACGGCCACCCACATCTTGCAGGGTAACGAACGAGGCTTTACCCATGATGCGGCGAGTCATCATACGACCCGCGACACTGATCTCGATGCCGAGATCCTCCAGCTCTTCGTTGCTCTTCTCATCGTAGCTGGCGTGCAGCAGATCAGAAGTGGTGTCACGACGGAAATCGTTAGGAAACGCCACGCCGGTTTCACGCAGCGCGCCAAGCTTCTCGCGACGTGCTTTCAGTTCATTATTTAACTCAAGTGCGACGTCAGCGCTCTGCGGTTGTTGTTCAGACATGTCGGTTCCTTATAACCCTGCTTTTAAACTTGCTTCAATGAATCGATCCAGATCGCCGTCCAGCACCGCTTGGGTGTTGCGGGTTTCAACGCCGGTACGCAAATCTTTGATACGTGAATCATCGAGAACGTAAGAACGGATCTGGCTACCCCAACCGATGTCGGATTTGTTGTCTTCCAACGCCTGCTTCTCGGCATTTTTCTTTTGCATCTCAAGCTCATACAGCTTCGCCTTCATCTGCTTCATCGCTTGATCTTTGTTTTTATGCTGAGAACGGTCGTTCTGACATTGCGTCACGGTATTGGTTGGAAGGTGGGTAATACGCACCGCGGATTCAGTACGGTTAACATGCTGACCACCCGCACCCGATGCGCGGTAAACGTCGATACGCAGATCGGCTGGGTTGATTTCGATATCAATATCGTCATCCACTTCCGGGTAAATAAAGGCCGAGCTGAATGAGGTATGACGACGACCACCCGAATCGAACGGACTTTTACGCACCAGGCGATGCACGCCCGTTTCAGTACGCAACCAGCCAAACGCATAATCACCTGAAACACGAATCGTGACCGATTTAATTCCGGCTACGTCACCTTCAGATTCTTCAATAATTTCAGTTTTGAAGCCTTTGGCTTCAGCCCAACGCAGATACATACGCGCCAGCATGCTGGCCCAGTCCTGCGCTTCGGTGCCACCAGAACCGGCTTGCAAATCGATATAGCAGTCAGCGCTGTCATATTCGCCAGAGAACATGCGGCGGAATTCTAATTCGCCCAGCTTGCCTTCCAGCACATCCAGTTCGGTAACGGCTTCGTTAAACGTTTCTTCGTCGTCCGCTTCTACCGCCAATTCCAGCAAGCCCTGTACATCTTCCAGGCCTTGAGTCATTTGGTCGAGGGTTTCAACGATAGCTTCCAGTGAGGAGCGCTCTTTTCCCAGCGCCTGTGCGCGATCTGGCGTGTTCCAGACATCTGGCTGCTCCAGCTCGGCGTTTACTTCTTCGAGGCGTTCTTTCTTAGCATCGTAGTCAAAGATACCCCCGAAGAACGTCGCTGCGCTCGGTGAGGTCTTGAATACGGTTTTTAACCGGGTTGATTTCAAACATGGCTTTAGCGTCTTTTTAACGTTCGATGGGTGAGAAATTAACGCATAAGTTTACCCGAAATCGACGCCAGTTTGTAGCGCTGAGACCGTCTGCGACGGGAAGGCATTTCGCCAACCTGAACAACAGGAAAAAATTCGCGCTTAATTATTGGAAACATCAGAGATGTTGCTTTACAGATAATTAAGGAAAAACCTGTTTCACAGACCGCGTTATGCTAAAAGCCACAAGAAAAGCCTGCATTTTTTACGGTTAAAAGGACACCCACCTAAAAAAAGTAGCTGAAAAATAAATAAAAAATGAATGTCGGGTTTTCAAATTACGTTTTATCGATGAAAAACCCATAACACCCAGCAAGATCCAATAAAACATCCACACGCGTCAAAAACGGTTTTCTTATCTTCTGTTTTCAATCGTCAATTCAACATGTAAGCAACGGATGCCGCCCTCAACACGGAACGACTTTTTAGCCAATACCACGTGGACGGATGAAACACTTCATTCGAAGTGATGAAGTGTGTATATCTCTGTTCTTTAGTACCCTGCCACTCGGAGCACGTCGAATTTCATCTGTCTTGTTTCTTTTTGGCGTGCGGGCGCGCTCTTTTTTAGCCCAGCGGCCACAGATGATCAATAATCAGCTGAACCGTCCGGTTGCCGCGATACTCATTGATATCGAGTTTGAACGCCAACTCGACATGACGCACGCTGCTGTCCGGCCACAAGGTGGTATCAACGTTAAACGCGATGCCATCAATCAGCGGCCCTCCATCCAGCGGCTCAACCATCACTTTCAAATGGCGCTCGCCAACCAAACGCTGTTGCAGTAGCTTGAATTTTCCGTCAAAGGCGGGTTCAGGGAAAGCTTGTCCCCAAGGCCCCGCTTCACGCAGCATTTCTGCGGTTTGCAGCGAAAAATCCGAAGGATGCAGCGCACCATCCGACCAGATAATGCCCTGCAAAGCTTCCCCCTTCAGCCACTCACCTACCAGCTCGGCAAAGCGCTGCTGAAACTCGTCGTAACGCGCCTCTTCCAGCGACAATCCTGCTGCCATGGCGTGGCCACCAAACTTCAACATCATGCCAGGATAAAGCGTGTCCAGCCGCTCCAGCGCATCACGCAGATGCAAACCGGCAATCGAGCGGCCCGAGCCTTTCAAGGTGCCGTCTCCGGCAGGGGCAAACGCAATGACCGGACGATGAAAGCGCTCTTTTAACCGCGAGGCCAAAATCCCCACCACGCCCTGATGCCATTCAGGATGATAAAAAGCCAACCCCAGCGGCAAATCGGTTTGTTCGCGCTCTAATTTCTGACACAGCGCCAACGCCTCGCTTTGCATCCCCTGCTCAATCTCTTTCCGCGTTTGATTAAGCGCATCGAGTTCGCTGGCCAGCATGCGTGCCTGGCTGAGATCGTCGGTGAGCAATAACGCCACGCCAACTGACATATCATCCAGCCTTCCTGCGGCATTCAGGCGCGGGCCGAGCGCGAAGCCCAAATCGCTGGCCACCAACTGGCGTGCCTCACGATTAGCAATTTCCAGCAGTGCGCGAATGCCAGGACGGCATTTCCCCGCGCGGATGCGGCTTAAACCTTGCCACACCAAAATACGGTTATTCACATCAAGCGGCACGACATCGGCCACCGTGCCGAGCGCGACTAAATCCAGCAAACCGGCCAGGTTTGGCTCCGCTCGCGCCTCGCCGAACCAGTTAAGTGACCGTAAATGCGCACGCAGCGCCATCATTAGATAAAATGCTACGCCAACGCCCGCCAGCGAACGCGACGGGAATGCACAATCATTCAGGTTGGGATTAACGATGGCATCAGCGTCCGGCAGCGTTTCACCAGGCAAGTGGTGGTCGGTAACCAGCACAGGAATGCCATGCTGATGGGCATATTCCACACCCGCATGTGACGAGATGCCGTTATCAACCGTCAGGATCATTTCAGCGCCACGCGTACGCGCCTGTTCGACCACTTCAGGGCTGAGTCCATAACCATCTTCAAAACGGTTTGGCACCAGATACTGCACGTTGCCGCCGCCCATGCTGCGTAATGCCAATACGGTTAGCGCGGTGCTGGTTGCGCCATCGGCGTCAAAGTCACCCACTACCATAATACGGCGACCATCCAGCAAAGCTTGATGCAGCAGCGCAACCGCTTTATCGATGCCGGTTAATGCCTGAAAGGGCAGCAAATTTTTTGCGCCGCGTTCCAGATCGACCGGATCGCACACGCCGCGCTGCAGATAAAGACGCTTTAAGAGCGGCGGAAGATCCGCCGGTAAATTGTCCGCGATCTGCACCTCGCGGCGACGCAATTCAACTTCTTTATTCAACACCGGTTAACCACCACGTTTTTGACTATCCAGTACTTGCTTCAGCTCTTTCGGGCCTTGATAACCAGGGATCATCATGCCGCTGTCGGTAAGAATCGCAGGGGTTCCCTGAATTCCGAACAGAATGCCCAGCTTGTAGTGCTGCTCGATATCGATATTACAGGAGTCGGGTGCAGACATTTTTGGTGAATCGCCCTTCATGGCTTCATCAAAGGCTTTATTGCGATCGGCGCTGCACCAAATCGCTTTCATGGCGGTTTCAACCTGCCCTTGCACACCTTCACGCGGGAACGCCAGATAACGTACGGTGATGCCCAGCGCGTTGTAATCCGCCATTTGCTCATGCAGCTTGCGGCAATATCCGCAGGTAATGTCGGTAAAAATCGTCACGACGTGCTGCTCTTTCGGCGCTTTATAAATGATCATTTGTGGAACCAGCGCTTCCACTTTTTTATCCAGCAGCTTGTTGGTTACGTTAACAGGCTGCGCTCCGCTCACGTCATACAGCGGACCCTGGACCATATGTTTGCCATCGTCGGTCACATACAACACGCCGCTTTCGGTGAGCACCGTTTTAAACCCTGCCACAGGCGCGGGTTGAATTTCAGCTTGCTGGATGCCTATCTTTTTTAACGATTGCTGTATGGCGGCGTCGTCAGCCTGAGCCAGACCGGAAAAGGTGCCAGCCAACAGGGCCAGCATGGCAAAATGCTTGTTCATCGTCTTCCTTATTTCCGCCGGTTATGCACGCGGATGATGTTGTTGGTGTAACAGACGCAGGCGCTCAGTCGCGACATGCGTATAAATTTGAGTGGTCGAGAGATCGCTGTGACCCAGCAACATTTGTACGACACGCAAATCGGCCCCGTGGTTCAGCAAATGGGTCGCAAATGCATGGCGCAGCACGTGTGGGGAGAGCTTTTCGCTGTCAATGCCCGCTAGCGTGGCATAGTGCTTGATGCGATGCCAGAAGGTTTGCCGCGTCATTTGCTGCGCACGATTGCTAGGAAACATCACATCCAGCGTCTGCCCATTCAGTAGCCACGGCCGACCGTGATCCAGATAGTGCTCGATCCAGTAAACCGCTTCTTCACCTAAAGGCACAAGTCGCTCTTTATTCCCTTTACCGATCACGCGTACCACGCCCTGACGCAGGCTGATATCGCTCATGGTCAAGCCAACCAGTTCGGTAACACGCAGGCCGGTGGCGTAAAGCAGCTCCAGCATCGCTTTGTCGCGTAGTTCCAGCGGCACATCAATGTTGGGTGCCTGTAACAGGCGTTCAATCTGCGCTTCACTGAGATCTTTTGGCAGCCGCTGCGGTAATTTGGGCGCAGAAAGCATGGCGCTGGGATCATCCGTACGCAGCTTCTCACGGTAGAGATATTGAAACATGCGCCGCATGCAGCTCAGCAGACGTGCTGAACTGGTGGCTTTGTAGCCGCCTTCAACGCGCTCAGAGAGAAACTGCTGGAGATCGAGTGCGCTGACGTTGAGCAGCGTGAGCTTATGATGCCCAAGCCAGCTGGTCAGCGTTTGCAAATCCTGACGGTAAGATGACAAGGTATTTTGCGCCAGATTACGCTCTATCCAGAGCGCATCAAGAAACTGTTCTGTCAGTTCGCTGTCTTGCACGTTATCCCCGCCATTCGATGTGAAATCGTGCTCATTATGCCTGATTCAAATCCACTTCTGATACAATTGCGCCAAAGTCAGCCTAAACAGAGCATTAACTGCATGAAGATCGGTCTTTTTTACGGTTCCAGTACCTGTTACACCGAAATCGTAGCGGAGAAAATGCGTGATTTTATTGGTGAAGAGTTGGTCACGCTGCACAACGTAAGGGACGACGATCCCAGCCTAATGGAGCAGTATGATCTGCTTATTCTGGGCATTCCGACCTGGGATTTCGGCGAGTTGCAGGAAGACTGGGAAGCGATTTGGCCGCAATTACCCGGGCTTAACCTGCAAAACAAAATTGTCGCGCTGTACGGCATGGGCGATCAGATTGGCTACAGCGAATGGTTTCTTGATGCGCTAGGCATGTTGCATGATCTATTGCAGCCAATGGGCGTGCGCTTCGTGGGTTACTGGCCGCTAGAGGGTTATGAATTTACCAGCCCGAAACCGCTTACGGCTGACGGTAAACAGTTCGTGGGTTTGGCGCTCGACGATGTGAATCAGTTTGAAGTGACCGACGAGCGAGTCGAACAGTGGTGCGAGCAGGTGTTAACCGAAACTGCCGAGCTATTTTAACGGAGCCGTTGCAGCCGGTTCGCTGAGACAGCAGGCGCGTAAGACGCGCCATTCAGCGGGCTGCATGTTGTCTTGCATCAGCCACATCCGCAGCTGTTTTCCCTGCTCACTCTTTCCCACCAGCAGCACCGCGTTGGGTAACCAGCGCAGCGGCTGTTGCAGCTGCCAGCGGATGCCTTGCCAGCACCAGCAATGCGCGCTTTCCCGTTGCAGCCAGCCCTCTCTTTGACGTAAGCGACGATCATTGCGCCACCCTTCCCAAAGCATTAATGCTAACAACGCCATCTTGAAGAGCACCCCGTTTTCAGCCGCAGGCATAAGCGCAACAAATATCATCGCGCCGCTTAACAGCACCCACTGTATATGGCGTGCGCGGCGCGAAGGGTGCAGCTTACATTGCCACTGGGCCACGTTCACGATTACGCTGCTGGATAAGATTTACCATCCGCTTCAGTTCAGGATCGCTGGGTTCACCGTGATTCATCATCCAGTTAAACAGATCGGGATCGTCACTTTTTAATAACGCGATAAAGACCTGCTTGTCGATGTCCGACAGCGAGTCAAATTCGTACTTGAAGAACGGCATAATAGCGATATCCAACTCCAGCATGCCACGACGGCAAGCCCAGTGAATGCGCGATTTTTCATGAATATCCATGCGTCAATTTCCACAGTTCAAACAATGACGGCTAGTGTAACCTGGATTCCGTTGGGCTGCAGGCGCTCCACACAGTGCTGTGCAGCAGGCCGCAATTTATGACTATGATTTTCAGGGTTATCACGCGATTTGTGCGGCGTTTTCGGTAAACAGGTTGCAATGCCTCCCGGCTCTTTTAACATTGAAGACATTACAGTGAAAAACACCGTTTCGGATGAACCTTTCAACTCAGGATATCCCCATGCCTACTTATACCTTACCGCCGCGCCAACCTGCCGCGTCGTCACGTCTGCCTTTAACGCTGATTTCGCTCGAGGCTTGGGCATTGGTTTCTGTTTATGGCGCTGACAGCACCAGTTATCTACAAGGTCAGCTAACGCTGGATGTCGCTGGACTGGACGCCGCGCATCACTCGTTGGCGGCGCACTGCGATGCCAAGGGCAAAATGTGGAGCAACCTGCGTCTGTTTCATCGCGGCGAAGGTTACGCTTATCTGGTTCGACGCGAGTTGCGCGACACCCAGTTGCCAGAGCTGAAAAAGTACGCGGTGTTCTCCAAAGTGACGCTAACCGCTGATGATGACGCCGTGCTGCTGGGCGTCGCGGGTTTTCAGGCGCGCGCCGCCTTAGCCAATCTGTTTGACACGCTGCCAGACAGTGAAACGCCGGTGGTACAGCAGGGCGAAACCACGCTGCTGTGGTTTGCGCATCCGGCGGAGCGTTTCTTAGTAGTGACTTCGCTGGAACAGGCCGAAGTGCTGAAACAGAAACTGGCAGATGATGCGCAGTTAAATGACAGCACCCAATGGCTGGCGCTGGATATTGAAGCCGGTATTCCGGTGATTGACGCCGTGACCAGCGCGCAATTAATTCCGCAGGCGACAAATCTGCAGGCGTTGGATGCCATCAGCTTTAAGAAAGGCTGTTACACCGGGCAGGAAATGGTGGCGCGCGCCAAATATCGCGGCGCTAACAAGCGTGCACTTTACTGGCTGGCAGGCCAGGCAAGCCATATCCCGGCGGCGAGTGATTCACTGGAACTGCAAATGGGCGAGCGCTGGCGCCGTACCGGCACCGTGCTTAGCGCTGTGCAGTTGGATGATGGCGAATGTTGGATGCAGGTGGTGATGAACAACGATCTTGAGCCAGACAGCGTGTTGCGGGTTGAAGGTGATGAAGGTGGCAAGCTGACTATTCAGCCGCTGCCTTATTCATTAGCCGAGGGTTAACGCTGCCTGGTTGCGAATCAAGCTGCATGTGGCAGCGTCTCCTTCCCCTATTTATGCGGGAAGGTCGGGATGGAAAACAGCCAGCACAACCCAATAAAGTCAGTCGTCGCTTGTCCCCCACCTCTGTCCTCCCCCACATGTGGGGGAGGAAGATGCTGCCAGATGCGAGTAGTGAAGCTGCATGTGGCAGCATCTCCTTCCCCCATTCATGGGGGAAGGCCGGGATGGGGGACAGCCAGCACAACCTAATAAAGTCAGGCGTCGTTTGTCCCCCACCTCTGTCCTCCCCCACATGTGGGGGAGGAAGATGTTGCCAGATGCGAGTAGTGAAGCTGTATGTTGCAGCGTCCCCTTCCCCCATTCATGGGGGAAGGCCGGGATGGGGGACAGCCAGCACAACCCAATAAAGACAGGCGTCGTTTGTCCCCCACCTCACTCCTCCCCCACATGTGGGGGAGGAAGACGCTGCCAGATGCGAGTAGTGAAGCTGTATGTTGCAGCGGCTCCTTCCTCCCTTTATAAGGGAGGAAGAGGCTGCCACATGCGAGTAGTGAAGCTGCATGTTGCAGCGTCTCCTTCCCCCATTCATGGGGGAAGGCCGGGATGGGGGATAACGCGCAGAGGACTACTGCGTCATATTCAAAATGGTGCGGATATTCTGCGCGGTAGTAGCAATAATATCGATCGCACCCGTACGCAAAGCACCAAGAATCGCCAAGGCTTTGGTGTTCTCTGAAGCAATTGCAATCACGCAGGGGATCTTGCGTAACTCATCAATGCTCAAGCCAATAACCCGGTCATTCATCACCGTGTCAACGTGCTGACCCTGCGAATTGAAAAAGTCGTAGCCCGCGATATCACCGGTCACGCCCTGGTTCAGGCTGGCATCAATGATTTCGTGCGGACTAAACCAGCCCAATTTGACCATATAACTGTTTTCATTCATGTCACCGATACCGACCAGCGCGATATCCGCTTTACGCGCGCGATCCAGCGTCTCTTTAATGGTGCCGTTCTGCATAAAAGCTTCTTTCAACGCACGGTTTTCCACATACGCCGGGGCATACAGCGTTTCGCTAATACCACCAAATTTTTTCGCCAATCGACGGCTGATATGGTCGGCATTGATCGCATCGCCGGGCCGATGTGTACCGCCAATGCCGCTGATAAAGTGGCAATTACGCGTTGGCACCTGGCCAGGATGATCGGCAATCGCCGCCACGTTGCGCCCTTGACCTACCGCAACCACTGAATTTTCTTTCAATGATTGCTCAAGATGGGTCGATACCAGCGCAGCCAGTTGGCGACGTTGCTCATCGCTGTCCTGTAAATCCAGCGCAATCAGCGCACGTTGTAACTGGGGAAAACGATCAAGAAGTTGTTGCTCGAGGCGGGTACTGAACACCGGATGGTAACGCACATTAATTTCAACAATGCCCTCTTCCCGGGCGCGTTTCAGCAATCTTCCGACTTTGATGCGTGAAATGCCAAACTTACGCGCTATCTCTTCCTGGGTAGTTTCGTCCTGATAATAGGCGACCGCGATTTCCGTCAGCAGTTCTGAATCCTGAGAAAGCGTGTGTTTTTCCATGCGTTATCTGTCTCGCAGTGAGTTACCTGACTAAGCACAGGCGTTTCAGGAGGGGATTTATATCACTGATGCGGCTCAAATCGCCAGGCATAGGCAATATGAGCCGCGACAACTTCACAGATTAACGACGAATAGCATCGATTTTCAGCATGCGGGCAATCACGATATCGAGTTCTTTCTGATCGAAGATCTGTTTCCAGTCTGGCTTAACGATTTTCTCGCGGCCATATTCCATGGCGATCATGCAGGCATCGGAGAACGGGTTGGTAGCGCGGAATGCAACAGCCAAGGCAATCTGAATATGGCCATACAGCATCGCTTTAGCTGCTTCTTCCGGCACGCCGCTGTGCTTAACGGTTTCATCCAGCGCTTCTTTCATGAAGGCACCCACCATGCAGGCCACGGTTTCAACCAGCGTAGGCTCAAGGTAAGCCAATTGGGTAACGGTAACCCAATGTACCTGCTCAACCGGGCCATACATCACGCTGATGACGTTGCTCAGTTCCGCTTTCTGCTCGTCGCTGCCTGCTTCATAAGAGGCCGCAACGTGCTGAATAGCCGCAATGCCACCAAAGGCGTCGGCGTGCTCCTCTTTGGTATAACGCTCCAGGAACACGGAGGGATGACAGGGATGCGCCACGGCGTAATCAATGTCATCGCGGTGTGCAATCAGGTTGGCATAGGCCGCTGCGGGATCAAGGGTTAACAGCACCGCATCTTTCTTCATCTGCGGTACAACGCCTTCCGACACTTTACCCAAGACAATATCCGGCACCGCCAGAATCACAACATCACTCAAGGGGACAACGGAAGCTGCATCGGAAAGCTCACGGCCCTGCGCGGTAACTTGCTCCTGCGCCTTGGGTGAGTTCTCGCAATAAAAGACCTGGTAATCACTTTTCTGGAAGTTGGCAGAAATGCGCATGCCCATTTTGCCGCCTGCGCCAATCACGGTGATGGTTTTTAATTGGTTCATTATTATGACTCCTGAGCTTGTTTACTACGTAAGAATTCCACGGTGCGAAGTGTCCACTCGGCTTCACGCTGACAGGTGATCGCTGCATCTTCCTGCCACGGTAGCCAGTGTTCGACGATTTGATTGATGCCTTTTTCTGCCGGGCGCACGCTGGCAATCATCCGGTCATAGTCGAGTAAGCCGTCCCCCATCAGACAACCGGCGTAGGTGAATCCCACCCAACCGTCACGACGGGAAAATGCAAAATCTTTGATGTGCAGATTACCGACGCGTGCAGCGGTGTTGGCGATAACCTGTTCCGGTAGCTCCAACCCAGCGACGCAGTTGGCGGGATCAAGGCAAACGCCAAGCCAAGGTGACGGAAATTGATTGATCACCGACATCATGTCGGCGGTCTTGACCTGCTCGTAAGTTTCCAAACACAGCATCACCTGCTGGCGCTCATAGTCCGGCAGAATGACGCCGATCAACTGCGCGGCCTCTTCCAATGACGGACGATGGCTGGCGGTATAGAACATGGAGCGAACAACGTGGGCATCCAGAATATTGGCCATATGCAGATAACGTTGCAGATGGGCCGTACCCAGACCGCGAGTGCCCAGTTCCAGTGTGATGCCCAGCGCATCGGCCTGCTGACGCAACGCCTGTAGCTGTGCATCGGGCCAACTCTCGATCGCCGGATAATCACAAATTTGAAAGACAGAAACATCAAGCGCGGCCGTTTGCTCCAGCATCTGCGCCAACGTTAACGGCTCCGGCACTTGCGATGACATGCGCCAGAAAAAAGCATACGTGCTGAGTCCGATACGGCTCATTAACGGATCTCCTTAAGCAGCGCGCTGGCTTCATCAACGATTTGCGCCAGCGCTTTGGGATCGTGGGCGAAACGCCCGAGAAACAGTCCATCGACATCACCCGCCAGGCGCTGAATCAGGCCGGGGCCGGCGCTGCCGCCGTAAATCACCTGCAAATCGATGCCATCGGGTGTTTGCAGGTCACGCAAACCGGCACACACCGCGCGAATGTAGCTGTCCGGCGCGGGTTGCGGAGCGCCAATCGCCCATTGCGGTTCGTAAGCGAAGAACACGCTGCCCTGCAAACCTTGCTGCCCGGCATTGGCCAGGGCCTCAGCAAGCTGCTGCTGGCACAGCGCAATCGCCTGCGCCGGTTCGCCTTCTTGCTCTTCACCGATGCACAACACCGGCGTTAAACCGTGGCGTAAAGACATCGCCACTTTGGCCGCGATCTGTGTTTTGTCTTCATGGAAATGACGACGGCGCTCAGCATGACCAATCTCAGCCAGCGAACAGCCCAACTCCTGCAACATGCTGGCGCTGACTTCACCGGTCCAGGCGCCATTTTCTGCCTGGCAGACATCCTGGCCGCCAAAGCGAACAGGCGTATCGGCAAAAATCTCGGCAACCGCCGGAATAGCCGGATAAGCCGGTAACACAAACAGCCCAACCTCACCTTGCTGGATGGCTGGATGACGACGCGCCAGCTCGGCGACGTCACGGCACCATGTCAGCGTTTGCTGATAGCTGAAGTACATTTTCAGGCTGACGCCCAGCCAGATGGCAGGTTGAGACATGCTTAAACTCCTTGATCTGCGGTCGCGTTATCGTTGAGCAGGTTTCCCACGGTGTTGACGATCATCGCTAGCGAAATGGCGCCAGCATCGGGTGTTCCTAAACTTTTTTCTGCCAGCGGACGGGCACGGCCCATCTTTGGCAATAACTGGGCGGTCGCTTGTGCGGCGTTATCCGCCACCTGCGCCGCTGTTAACCAGGCATCGGTTAATGAGGCGCCTTGCGCCACAGCGTCGTTCAGGCTGTCGGCAAACGGCACCAGCACATCGACCATGGTTTTGTCGCCCACTTTGGCTTTACCAAAGTGCATAATGCCTTCTTGCGCGTGACGTACCCCGCTGGCAACACGCTGCGCATCAGGCTGATGTTGATCGCCCAATGCCGTGCCCAGCGCGGTCAGCGCAACGCCCCATAATGCTCCCGAGGTGCCGCCCGCTTTATCTGCCCAGGCATCGGCCGCACGACACAGCAGCGTTCCCGCGCCTGCGCCACGCGCCGCCACTTCACGGGCTTTTTCTACCGCGCCTAATACGCCGCGCTCCATACCAATACCGTGATCGCCATCGCCAGCCACTGCATCAATATCACCCAATTTCTCGGCGTTGGCTTGCAGCATCTGCGCCACGGCTTCCAGCAGTTGCAGCACGCGCTGTGCGCTCTCCTGCGATTCTGCGCTCGCCTGCGGTAACGTTTCCTCTGTCTGCTCTACGCATTCCGCTGGACTTAGCGCTTCAGCAACGATCACGCTGCCTTTGCGATAGGCTGGAGCATTAGCGGGTGCGCACCAGAAGGTTTCCAGCTCCTGGTCAAGCCACATCAGAGTTAATGATGCGCCTGCCATATTGAAACTGGTAACGAACTCGCCGACATCAGGCTCAACGACGTGTAACTTCGCGGCATCCAGCAACTGCGCGACGCGACGGTAAACCACAAACAGCTCTTCGTATTTCACCGTACCTAGCCCATTGAGGATCACCGCGACCCGCTGACCTTCTACCGTATTGATGCCTTGCGGCAGCTCGCTCAGCAAGCGATCAACGAAAATCTCAGCCAGCTCGTCGGCGGTCGGCACGTCGGTTTCTTTGATGCCCGGCTCGCCGTGAATGCCAAGTCCTAACGCCATGCGCCCTTTTTCCACTTCAAACAGTGGATGAGACGCGCCAGGTAAGGTACAGCCTGAAAACGCGACGCCAAAAGAACGCGTGCGGTCATTGGCGTGGCGTGAAACGTTGAGCACGCGGGCTAAATCGTAGCCCGCTTCCGCGGCGGCGCAGGCCACTTTAAACACGGTGAGATCGCCCGCTACGCCACGACGTTTTTCAATTTCATCAACGCTGGCGCTGGAGATATCATCAGTTACCGCCAGCACTTCGCAGGGAATGCCTTCGCTGCGTAGACGCTCGCAAGCCTGACCAAAATGCAGCACATCGCCCGCATAGTTACCAAACATCAGCAGCACGCCGCCACCGTTATCTGCGGCGCGCGCTACGTTGTAGATTTGCTGCGCGGAAGGCGAGGCAAACAGATTGCCCATCGCCGCACCGTGCGCCAGACCTTGTCCGACTAATCCGGCGAAGGCGGGATAATGACCTGAACCACCACCGACAATCACCGCGACGCTGCCCGCCTGGCTGCGTGTACTGCGTACGACGCCGCCAGGTACCTGCCGCACTTTGTCTGCATTCGCGGCGACAAATCCTTCGATAAGTTCGGAAGCAAAGGCTGAAGGTTGGTTAAACAGGTAGGTCATTGTTCGTGCTCCTGGCTAAAGGGGTCGGCTGAATCTGGCGGCGGCGGTTCAACAACAGCATCAGCACGGCTGACAGCAGCATGAATCCACCCACCACAAACATCGGGATGGTGTAACTGTTGGTCGCATCGTGTAGCGCACCGGTGATGTAACCTGCCGAGAATCCCGCCACGTTGCCCAGCGTGTTGATCAAGGCAATCGCCGCGGCGGCAGAGGCGCCGGTCAGAAACTGCGTCGGCAAAGTCCAGAAGTTAGGTAAGGCAGCGAAAATCGAGCTGGCGGTAATCGCAATCACCAAAATGGTGGTGAACGGTGAATCCATATAAAGCGCCAGCGGCACGCTAATTGCGCCGGTTAACGCCGGGATAGCGATGTGCCAGGTTTTGCAACCACGACGCGAAGCATCTCGTGACCAGAAGAACATCACCACCGCAGCAACCAGATAAGGCACGCCAGTAATCATTCCTTTTTGCATCACGTTAAAAGTGGTGCCGAACTGCTGCTGGAAGCCGCCGATGATGGTTGGCAAGAAGAACGCCAGCGCATACAAACCGTAAATGAAGCCGAAGTAGATCAGGCACAGCATCCATACGCGACCGTTGCCCATCACCGTGCGCACACTCTGATGACTTTTCTGCTGTTTCGCGTTGTTTTCCGCTTCCAATTCTTTGGTCAGCCAGGTTTTCTCTTCACTGGTCAACCATTTCGCCTGACGCGGTGAATCCACTAGCCAGAACAGCGCCACGAAACCAATCAGAATGGCCGGGATGGAGACGCCCAGGAACATCACACGCCAGCCTTCCAGTCCAAACAAACCATGTTGCTCAATAAAGGCTGCCGCCAGCGGCGCACCGAACACCACGGTCAACGGTTGGGCGAGATAGAACAGCGACAGAATTTTGCTGCGATGGCGTGCTGGAACCCACATGCTCAGGTAAAGAATCGCACCCGGGAAGAAGCCCGCTTCAGCGATACCCAGCAGCAAACGCAGGCCGTACAACCCTTGCACACTGCTCACCCAGGTAAACAGCAGCGAGACGATACCCCAGCTGATCATAATGCGCGCCAGCCAGCGGCGTGCGCCAAAGCGATGTAGCGCCAAATTACTCGGCACTTCTAACAGGATGTAGCCAATAAAGAACACGCCTGAAGCCAAACCAAACTGCACCGCAGTCAGGCCGAGATCCTGGGTCATGCCGTTCGGGCCGGCGAAGGAGATTGCGGTACGGTCCAGGAAGTTAATAAAGAACATCAAGGCGACAAACGGAACCAGTCGCCAGGAGATTTTACGAATGGCGGATTGTTCAATCGCCGTCATGGTTGTCTGGGTCATGACGCACCTCCGATACGGGCGCGATAAGAGAAAGTTGGTGTTGGCAATACGCAGTACGCATTGTCGATGCAGGTGCATTGAGTAGGGTTTGGGTAACGCATGTTCGAGTCCTCGATGGGTCTTCTTGTACATTGGTAACACTGCGCGAACAAATGAACACTACACGTATAATTGCTCATCACTCAAGCGCACTTCCCAAAACTGTGAACCCGTTCAAATGATTTGAAATAGGTCAATTTTCAGATTCACGTCACCATTTCAGCCGCAGGGCAGGCGTAGCATGGCGTGGAGTAAAGGGGGTGATCAGAAAAATCGGCCAAAAACAAATGAACGCATATTGAACATATGAACAAGTTTGTGGCAGGCTAGTGATGAACATCTTTTAGCCTGCATCTGATGCAGGTTGAACCGCGTAACCTGCTGGAGAAAACGATGAAAACAATCGCTATTGGCGCTGATGATGCGGCCATTGAACTGAAGAATTTGATCAAACGTCATTTAGAAGAGAAGCAGTACGACGTGCTGGATTACAGCAACGATGCGCAAAACGATCGCCCAATGTACCCGGATGTCGCTTTTGCGTTGGCTAATGCCGTTAAAGAGGGCAAACACGATCGTGGGATCCTGCTGTGCGGAACCGGTATCGGCGTGGCTATCGTTGCGAACAAAGTGCCGGGCGTGCGTGCTGCGCAATGCCATGACACTTTCTCTGCTGAACGTGCACGTAAAAGTAACAATGCACAGATCATGACCATGGGTGCGCGCGTTATTGGTTCAGAGCTGGCGAAAAATATCGTCAACGCCTGGATGGCGTCAGAGTTTGAAGGTGGCGGTTCAACCGCTAAAGTCGAAAAAATCGAGTATTACGAACAGGCGTGCCAGAGCAAATAAGCACCCTTTTCTCACCCGGCGAAACCCGATATTTACCTGCGGTTTCGCCTGATTCAGGCGTCTTCAGCTCTCGCTCATTCCATTGCGACATCGCTTTCGCAGGGATAAGTGCGCGCGTCTTTCTGTGGCCGCCCTGTTCTCTCGTTACGGAGTAAAATGATGAACCAGCTAGAGGCGTTAAAACAGTACACCACCGTGGTCGCGGACAGCGGCGATATCGAGTCGATTCGGCATTATCATCCGCAGGATGCCACCACGAATCCGTCGTTGATCCTTAAAGCCGCCAGCCTTGAAGGCTATAAGCACCTAATTGACGACGCAATTGATTACGCCAAAACCCAAGGCGGCAGCAAGCAAACGCAAATTATCAATGCCAGCGATCGCGTAGCGGTGAATCTGGGACTGGAAATTTTGAAAAGCGTACCGGGCCGCGTCTCGACGGAAGTGGATGCTCGTCTCTCCTTTGATCGCGGCATGTGCGTGACCAAGGCTGAAAAGTTGGTGCGCATGTATGAAGATCAGGGTATTAGTCGCGCGCGAATTTTGATCAAACTGGCCGCAACCTGGGAAGGCATTCGCGCCGCCGAAGAGCTGGAACGCAACGGTATTCAGTGTAATTTAACGCTGCTGTTTTCCTTTGCTCAGGCACGCGCCTGCGCCGAAGCGGGCGTTTTTCTGATTTCGCCTTTTGTTGGCCGCATCTACGACTTCTATCAGAGCCGCGAGCCGCAAAGCGTTTATGACGCTGAAAACGATCCTGGCGTGGTATCCGTGCGTAACATTTATCAGTATTACAAATCCCATCGCTACAATACGGTTATCATGGGCGCCAGCTTCCGTAAAATCGAACAGATTCTGGCGCTGGCGGGCTGCGATCGCCTGACGCTGTCGCCTAATTTACTGCAAGAACTTGAAGCCAGTGATGCGCCACTTGAACGTAAACTTACGCCATCAACTGCGGTACTGAATCCACCTTCGCCGCTAACAGAGGCGGCTTTTCGCTGGGAACATAATCAGGATGCAATGGCGGTAGAAAAGCTGGCAGAAGGGATCCGTCAGTTCGCAGTGGATCAACAGAAGCTGGAAGATCTGCTGGCCGCGAAGCTTTGATCTGCATTTACGGGCTTTAGGTTTTAATCGATCTGTTTGATGCTCAGATAAGAGGCGGGAGTGGCTCCCGCCTTTCTTGTTGGCTAAAAAGTTACATTACGTAGAAGTAGATTGCGCAGAAATGACACACGCTGCCGCCCAACACAAAGCCGTGCCAGATGGCGTGGTTATAAGGAATGCGGCGCGACACGTAAAAAATCACGCCCAGCGAATAAATAATGCCACCTGCGGCCAGTAGCCAAATCCCGCCGGACGAGAGTTTCATCGCCAGTTGATAAATCACAACCAGCGACAGCCAACCCATACTCATGTAAGTCACTAGCGACAGCACCTTGAAGCGATGCGCGATGGTCAGTTTAAAAATAATGCCGGCCAGCGCCAGGCCCCAAATCACGACCATCAATCCATGCGCCAGCGGCGATTTCAAACCCACCAACAGGAATGGCGTGTAGGTTCCAGCGATCAGCAGGTAAATGGCGCAGTGATCGAGCTTTTTTAGCCAAGGCTTGGCACGTTTATGGGGAATTGCGTGATAAAGCGTTGAGGCGAGAAACAGCAAAATCATGCTGCCGCCATACAAGCTGTAGCTGGTGATTGCGGTGGCATCTGCGCCCATATCAATCGCCTGATTGAGCAGTAACACCAGCCCTACAATACCGAACAAGCAGCCCAAACCATGACTGATGCTGTTGGCAATTTCCTCTGCCAATGAATAACCCGGTAGCAATACGCGGTTTTCGGTCATAAAAAAGGGAGCCCTCAAAGGTATATACCCTCATTAATTCGCGTTGCAGGCAGTCGGCAAGGGAGCCAGTCCCGAGAACTTATTGGGGTAAGTGACCGGGCCGAGCAAGCGTAGCCAACGCATCTGCAGCTGGAAGTATGACAGGTAGAGTGATTGCAAATATCTGCGCACCAGAGTAACCGGGAACGATTTCAGTGTACACTTGTACGCTAAAATTAATCTGTGAACCGTTGTAACCATCCACACGCTGACTGAATCTGATAAACTGCCTGCCGGTTCACTGCACAATGAGCACTTTCTGATGTTCTCGCACCGCGATCTAGCCAGTCTCAATGACCTCGAAATGCAGGTTTACCAATTCATCATCAAACACCGTGAAAGCGTCAGCTATATGACGATTCGCGAGCTGGCGGAACAGGCCGAGGTGTCTACCACCACTGTTTTACGTTTTTGCCGCAAGATGCATTGTGACGGCTGGTCAGAATTTCGCATTCGCCTGCGTCTGGCAGATGAAAAAACTCAGCCACTGATGAACACCTCCGGCGTGAATGAGATGCTGAGCTTTTTCAAAAGTATTAATAACGCAGAGTTTGAGCAGTTAATTAGTCAGGCCGCGCAGATGATTAATCAGGCTGAGCATATATTTTTTATTGGCGTAGGAACCTCCGGGAGCTTAGCTAAATATGCTGCGCGTTTTTTCTCTAACGTCGGGAAATTCAGCCACGCCATCGACGATCCTTATTATCCGGTTAGCCCAAGTCTGAATGAAAATGCGGTGGCGATTATTTTGTCGGTATCAGGCGAAACGGAAGAGATCCTGCGACTGGCCAGCCAGTTCAGCCAGCATCAGTGCAAAACGCTCTCTATTACCAATAATGAAAGCTGTTCGCTGGCAAAAATCAGCGACTTTAATCTCTCTTATCACGTGCCTCTTATTCGCATGGCAGATAATTTTGATATCACCACTCAAGTGCCGGTTATCTATATTCTGGAAGCGATTGGTCGGCAGCTTAATAAATAAAACATCCTGTTTTTTAGCTGTAACAGATTACCATTCTAACACGTTGTTATATCGTGACTTTAAAGAGTGCTTTGCTACACTCAGGCCAATTTATTTTATCTCTGTCTGATATTGAGGGCTAAACATGAGTGAAGCATTACAGTTACCAAAAGGATTTCTTTGGGGCGGCGCGGTCGCGGCACATCAGGTTGAAGGCGGCTGGGATCAGGATGGCAAAGGCGTCAGTATTTGTGACGTACTGACCGGCGGCTCACACGGCGTGAATCGCGTGATCACCGACGGCGTGCAGCCCGGCAATTTTTACCCCAATCATCAGGCAGTCGATTTTTATTCTCACTACAAACAGGACATCGCGCTGTTTGCTGAAATGGGCTTCAAATGCTTCCGCACCTCCATTGCCTGGACCCGCATCTTCCCGAATGGCGATGAACAGCAACCCAACGAAGCGGGCCTGCAATTTTATGACGACCTTTTCGATGAACTGCTGAAATATGGCATCGAACCGGTGATTACCCTTTCCCACTTCGAAATGCCCTATCATTTGGTGAAAGAGTATGGCGGCTGGCACAACCGCAAAGTGGTCGACTTTTTTGTACGCTTCAGTGAAGTGGTATTAGAGCGATACAAAAATAAAGTGAAGTACTGGATGACTTTCAACGAGATCAATAACCAGCGTAACTGGCAATATCCCCTGTTTGGTTACTGCTGCTCAGGCGTGATCTTTACTGACCATGAGAAGCCGGAACAGGCGATGTATCAAGTGATGCACCACCAGTTTGTTGCCAGCGCGAAAGTAGTGAAGTTAGGCCATGACATCAACCCAGACTTCCAGATTGGCTGCATGATTGCGATGGTGCCGGTTTATCCTTTCTCCTGTCATCCTGATGATGTGGTAATGGCGCAGGAAGCAATGCATCAACGTTATGTCTTCAGCGATGTGCAGATGCGCGGTTATTATCCCGCCTATGCGCTGAAAGAGTGGGCACGCAAAGGCTACGAGATTCAAATGGAAGCCGACGATGCTGAAACTCTGCGTAACGGCTGTGCTGACTACGTTGGCTTCAGCTATTACATGAGCAACGCGGTGAAAACCGACGCCCGCGGCGTTGATGACCCGATTACCGGTTTTGAAGGCGTGGTGAAAAACCCACACGTTAAAGCGTCCGATTGGGGCTGGCAGATTGATCCAGTGGGTTTGCGTTACGCGTTAAACGAACTCTACGAGCGCTATCAGAAGCCGCTGTTTATCGTGGAAAATGGCTTTGGCGCCATTGATAAACCAAACGCGCAAGGCGTGATCGAAGATGACTACCGCATCGACTATTTGCGCGCGCACATCGAAGAGATGAAAAAAGCGGTGACGCACGACGGCGTTGATTTAATGGGCTATACGCCGTGGGGCTGCCTGGATTGCGTCTCTTTCACCACCGGCCAGTATGATAAGCGTTACGGCTTTATTCACGTGAATAAAAACGACGATGGCAGCGGTGATTTTTCACGCTCGAAGAAGAAAAGCTTTAACTGGTATCAACAAGTGATTACCAGCAACGGTGAAGTTCTTTAACGCAGAAAATTAGAACGATTGCTTAAAGCGAAAACGCCGCAGCTTATCTCTGCGGCGTTGTTGTCTTAGCGACCGCCTGCAGCATCAATAAAGCTTCCGGTGATGTAGGAAGCGGCATCGCTGGCTAACCAGACTATCGCTTCAGCAATCTCTTCCGCCTGACCGCCGCGCCCGATTGGAAGTGCACTGCCTAGCCGATCAACTCGGCCCGGTTCACCCCCATCAGCATGCATTTCAGTGTAAATCAGTCCTGGCCGAACCGCGTTTACCCGAATGCCCTGCTGCGCAACTTCCAGCGATAGCCCTTTTGTTAGCGTGTCCATTGCGCCTTTTGAGGCTGCGTAATCGACATATTCATTCGGCGCCCCCAACCGTGATGCCGCAGAAGAGACATTGACGATGGCTCCTCCTTTTCCGCCATGATGGGTTCCCATACGTTTTACCGCTTCACGACAGCAGAGAAAGGTGCCTGTGACATTGGTAGCAAACACCTGTTGAATACGTGCCGCATCGAGTTGTTCCACGCGACACTGCTTGAACAGAATACCGGCATTGTTAACCAACACGGTTAACGGCGCGTCTTGTTCATCCAGCCGTTCAAACATCGCCATCAACTGATCTTCATTGCCGATATCAGCTTGTACCGCAAAAGCGTCGCCGCCCTGCTGCTGAATTTCTTCCACCACACGTAACGCTTCCGCTTCACGCTGACGATAATTGACCGCCACCCGATAGCCTTTTGCTGCCAGCATTAACGCTGTCGCGCGACCAATACCTCGACTGGCACCTGTGACTAATGCAAGTTCCATTATTGCCTCCATAAAAAAGGACCGAAGATTCGGTCCTTAAATTAAAGGAAATCACGCCTTTTACCCTAAATAATTCATAGCCAGTACATCTGCTGCACTAAGAATGGCGAGTAAATCTTGTTCATTAACACAATATTTACCCTAAATAATTCGCGTTGCAGGAAGGCGGCAAGTGAATTCATCCCCGGGAGCTTACATAAGTAAGTGACCGGGGTGAGCTAACGCAGCCAACGCATCTGCAGCGTCATGTATGACGGGCTTACCCTAAATAATTCGCGTTGCAGGAAGGCGGCAAGTGAGTTCATCCCCGGGAGCTTACATAAGTAAGTGACCGGGGTGAGCTAACGCAGCTAACGCATCTGCAGCGTTATGTATGACGGGCTTACCCTAAATAATTCGCGTTGCAGGAAGGCGGCAAGTGAGTTCATCCCCGGGAGCTTACATAAGTAAGTGACCGGGGTGAGCTAACGCAGCCAACGCATCTGCAGCGCGAAGTATGACGGGTAGGACGGGTAAATTATTGGTACTCGCTCATCGGTACACAGGAACAGAACAAATTACGATCCCCAAACACATCATCCAGACGTTTTACCGTCGGCCAGTATTTGTTGTGATTACCTGCCGGGAATACCGCCAGTTCGCGGCTGTACGGATGCGCCCATTCGCCAACAATTTCCATCTGGGTGTGCGGCGCGTTGACCAACGGGTTATCTTCCGCAGGCCATTCGCCGTCGGCTACGCGATCAATTTCCATGCGAATTGACAGCATCGCGTCGATAAAGCGATCCAACTCCACTTTGCCTTCAGACTCGGTTGGCTCAACCATCAGCGTACCGGCAACCGGGAAGGACATAGTTGGAGCATGGAAGCCGTAGTCGATTAGACGCTTAGCGATGTCCAGCTCGCTGATGCCGGTTTGCTCTTTCAGCGGACGAATGTCGAGAATACATTCATGCGCCACGCGACCATCACGGCCGGTGTAGAGAATCGGATAAGCGGATTGCAAACGGCTGGCGATGTAGTTGGCATTCAGAATCGCGACAGAACTCGCCTGCTTCAGACCTTCAGCGCCCATCATGCGGATATACATCCAGCTGATTGGCAGAATTGAAGCGCTACCAAACGGGGCAGCGGATACTGCGCCCTGCTGTGTCAGTACGCCGTCAATTTGTACTACGCTGTGGCCCGGCACAAACGGTGCTAAATGCGCTTTCACGCCGATCGGTCCCATGCCTGGGCCGCCGCCGCCGTGTGGAATGCAGAAGGTTTTGTGCAGGTTCAGGTGCGAAACATCCGCGCCGATGTAACCTGGCGTGGTGATGCCGACCTGAGCGTTCATGTTTGCGCCATCAAGGTAAACCTGACCGCCGTACTGATGAACGATCTGGCACACTTCACGAATGGTTTCTTCATACACACCGTGCGTTGACGGATAAGTCACCATGATGCAGGAAAGTTTATCGCCAGCCTGCGCGGCTTTCTCGCGCAAATCGCCCAGATCAATGTTGCCCTGCTTATCACACGCCACCACCACCACGTCCATGCCTGCCATCTGCGCAGAAGCGGGGTTAGTACCGTGTGCTGAACTTGGGATTAGGCAAAGGTGGCGATCGCCTTCGTTGCGACTTTCGTGATAACGGCGAATTGCCAATAAACCCGCGTATTCGCCCTGGGCGCCAGAGTTCGGCTGCATGCACAGTGCGTCGTAACCGGTAAGTTGCACCAACCACTGCGACAGTTGACCAATCATCTGCAGATAACCGGTTGCCTGCTCAGCCGGGCAGAATGGATGAAGTTCAGCAAACTCAGGCCAGGTAATAGGGATCATTTCCGCTGCGGCGTTGAGTTTCATGGTGCAGGAACCTAGTGGAATCATCGCCTGGTTCAGCGCCAGATCCTTTTTCTCCAGGCTGTGCATGTAACGCATCATCTCAGTTTCGCTGTGATGACGGTTGAAGACCTGATGGGTCAGGATTTCACTTTGACGTTGCAGACCTGCCGGGATTGACTGGCTGTCTGCGGCGACTTCACCGTCGAGCTTATCGATATCTTGATTGTGCGTATCACCTAACAGAATGGCGAACAGCGCGCTGATGTCTTCACGACAGGTGGTTTCATCCAATGTGATGCCAACAGCATTATGAATGTCGCTGCGCAGGTTAACGCCAAAGCTGACAGCACGACTCAGCACCGCTGCTTTGTCCGCGACTTCAACGGTTAACGTGTCAAACCAGTGATGATGACGCAGCTTCAAGCCACCATTTTGCAGGCCCGCAGCCAGAATATTGGTGAAACGGTGAATACGCGAAGCGATGCGCTTCAAGCCGACCGGACCATGGAACACCGCATAAAGGCCCGCGATATTGGCCAGCAGCACCTGCGAAGTACAGATGTTGGAGTTAGCTTTCTCACGGCGAATATGTTGCTCGCGGGTTTGCATCGCCATACGCAGCGCAGTATTGCCTGCAGCATCACGAGAAACCCCGATAATGCGGCCTGGCATAGAACGCTTGTGCTCATCACGGCTGGCGAAGAAAGCGGCGTGTGGCCCGCCGTAGCCCATCGGAACACCGAAACGCTGCGCAGAACCGAAAACGATATCTGCACCCTGCTTGCCTGGCGCTTCTAACATCACCAGTGACATAAAGTCGGCGGCGACACTGACAATTACTTTGTGCGCTTTCAGCTCGGTAATCAGTTTGCTGTAGTCATGCGCTTCGCCAGTTGTGCCCACGTGTTGGAGCAATACACCAAACAGATCGTCGTGATCCAACGCTTTATCGGCGCGATCGATGATCAATTCGAAACCAAAGGTTTCTGCACGGGTACGTACGACATCCAGAGTTTGCGGATGAATATCATCGGCAATAAAGAATTTGTTCGCGGTTTTCAGCTTACTGATGCGCTTTGCCATCGCCATGGCTTCGGCAGCAGCGGTGGCTTCATCGAGTAATGATGCAGAGGCGATATCCATACCGGTCAGATCGATCGTTACCTGCTGAAAGTTCAGCAACGCTTCAAGGCGACCTTGTGAAACTTCAGGCTGATAAGGCGTGTATGCCGTGTACCAGCCTGGATTTTCCAGCATGTTACGCAAAATAACGGGCGGTGTGATGACCGCGCTGTATCCCATGCCGATCCAGGATTTGTAACGCAGATTCTGGCTGGCAATAGCTTTCAGCTCCGCCAGCGCCTGCTGCTCAGTAGCGGCTTCACCTACAGCTGGTGGCCCCGGGAGTTGGATATCCGCAGGAACGATGGAGCCGATTAACGCCTCCAGCGAACTGGCGCCGATAGCGTCAAGCATCACCGCTTGTTGCTCAGGTGAAGGACCGATATGGCGCTCAATGAATGCACCGTTATGTTCAAGCTGGCTGAGAGTCTGGGTCATTAGCAGTAAATCCTGAATCGGGCTGGGGAACTGAAAGTGCAAAAATAATGGCGGCCTCTGCATGAGGCCGCTCAACGATTACTCGTCGATGGACGCTTTATAAGCATCAGCATCCAGCATCGAGTCGAGCTCTGACTCATCGCTGGCTTTGATTTGGAACAGCCAACCACCTTCATAAGGATCGCTGTTAACCGTTTCAGGCGAATCGCCCAAGGCTTCGTTGACGGCAACAATTTCACCGCTGATTGGCGCGTAGATATCGGAAGCGGCTTTAACAGATTCCGCTACCGCGCACTCTTCACCTGCGCTAAACGTTGCGCCAACTTCTGGCAAATCAACGAAAACCATGTCGCCAAGTAACTCTTGTGCGTGCTCTGTAATGCCAACGGTATAAGAACCATCAGCGTTTTTACGCACCCACTCGTGGCTATCACGGTACTTCAACTCACTTGGCACATTGCTCATCGCCATTTCTCCTGAATAAAATTTATTGTGCGACCGGTTTACCGGCGCGGACAAAAATGGGTTTGGTTACCTTTACCGGCATTTCGCGGTTACGAATTTCTACCACTGCGCTGTCGCCTACGCCAGCCGGAACGCGGGCAAGGGCGACGCTGTAACCCAAAGTGGGAGAAAAGGAACCACTGGTAATAATGCCTTGTTGTGGCTGACCTTGTTCATCAGTAAAGCGAACGGTTAAGCCGTTACGCAGCACCCCTTTTTCAGTCATGACCAGACCCACCAGTTTTTCAGTGCCCTGCTTACGCTGCGACTCCAGCGCTTCGCGACCGATGAACTGACGATCGCTGGGTTCCCAACTCACCGTCCAACCCATGTTGGCCGCCAGCGGAGAGACACCTTCGTCCATTTCCTGACCGTAGAGATTCATCCCCGCTTCCAGACGCAGCGTATCGCGCGCGCCCAAACCAGCAGGTTTAACGCCAGCGGCGACTAAACGCTGCCAGAAATCTGCTGCTTCGCCTGCAGGCAGTGCAATTTCATAGCCCGCTTCGCCGGTATAACCGGTCGTCGCGATAAATAAGTCGCCCGCCTGCACACCGAAGAATGGCTTCATGCCTTCTACCGCTTGACGCTGCTCGGCGCTGAACAGCGTCTGCGCTTTTTGCTGCGCCTGTGGCCCCTGAACAGCAATCAGCGCTAAATCGTCACGCTCGGTCAGCGAAATTCCGTAGCCCTCCGCATGTTCAGCGATCCAGGCGAGATCTTTCTCACGCGTCGCGGAGTTCACCACTAAACGGAAAAACTCTTCGGTCATAAAGTAAACAATTAAATCGTCAATAACGCCACCCGATGCGTTCAGCATCCCGGTGTAAAGCGCTTTGCCAGGTTGGGTCAGTTTCGCGACATCATTGGCCAACAGATAGCGGAGGAATTCACGCGTGCGTGGGCCTTTAAGGTCGACAATAGTCATATGGGAGACATCAAACATGCCCGCATCATTACGCACGGCATGATGTTCATCCATCTGAGAGCCGTAATGCAGCGGCATCATCCAGCCATGAAAATCCACCATGCGGGCACCGCAGGTTTGATGCTGTTCAAACAAAGGGGTTTGCTGAGTCATAACCATCCTGTGCAAAAGCGAGTGAGGTTCAACGTGCGTCAAATTTAGCGCCGACGCAAACGTTCTCTTTGGGTTGACGTTACCACCGAATGTGGCGTTTAACCATAAGCAGAACGAGGTCGAAACGAGGCACCTAGCGTAGCGAACTTTTTATTGTGTCAGGATAAAAAACCACAATTTTGTGATTTATCACGCATTAAATGCAGTTGTGGAGTTTATATGCAGTAAATTTATGCGTAATGACTCGCAGGATGTTAAAAAATCACTTTGGCGAAAAAGCTTTTGGATAAATAAAAGTAATGCGAACAAGCGCGCAAAATTAGAATAAATCAAACGAGGCACAATCGCGGTGCGGGCCTGCCTTTTTATGGTGCAATGCCTTTTTAGGCATAAAAAAAGCCAGCAAAATGCTGGCTTCATAAACAATGGGATAAGGAATTAACGTAGCCAGTCCGGCATATCGTTCAGGCCCATCGCCTGCTTTAACATCATTGGTTTCACACCTGGTAACGTGTCTGCCAGTTTCAGGCCAACGTCACGTAGCAGCTTTTTCGCTGGGTTATTACCCGCGAACAGTTCACGAAAGCCCTGCATGCTCGCCAGCATCAGCGCCGCGCTGTGTTTGCGACTGCGCTCGTAACGGCGCAAATAGAGGTGCTGGCCGATATCTTTACCTTCCTGATGAAGGCGACGAATTTCGCCAATCAACTCTGCCGCATCCATAAAACCGAGATTTACCCCTTGGCCTGCCAACGGATGAATGGTGTGCGCGGCATCGCCGACTAACGCCAGACGGTGTGCTGCAAAGTTACGTGCATAGCGCGCCGTAAGCGGGAATGATTTGCGCTCACTTTCCAAATGACACAAGCCAAGACGCATATCGAATGCCACCGCCAGTTGCTGATTAAACAGCGCTTCAGGCATGGTTTCAAGACGGCTTGATTCTTGCGGTGACAGCGACCAGACAATGGAACAAAGATGCGGATCTTGCATAGGCAGAAACGCCAGAATGCCGTCGCTATGAAACACCTGCCGCGCGATGCCATCATGCGGCAAGTCGGTGCGAATATTGGCAACCAAAGCGTGATGATCATAATCCCAGAAGGTGACGGGGATATCGACTTTGTTGCGCAGCCACGAATTAGCACCGTCAGCGGCAATCAGCAAACGCGCGCTTACCATGCTGCCATCTTGCAGGGTGATAAAGGCTTCATTGTCACCAAAAGCGACCTGTTGCAGCTGTGAAGGTGCTATTAACGTGACATCACTGCAGACAGTGGCGCGTTGCCACAAGGCGCTGTGGATCGCCGGATTTTCAATAATATGGCCAAGATGTGACAACCCTTGGTGTTCATCGTCAAATGAGATGGAGCCAAAGCTATCCTTATCCCAGACTTCCATGCCGTGATAAGCGCTGGCGCGCAGCGACAAAATCGTCGGCCAGACATCCAGCTTTTGCAGCAAGCGTTCGCTCGCGGCGTTGATAGCCGACACGCGAATCGAAGGCAAGGCTTTGGCAGTAAATTGCGGTTCAGCCGCCTTCTCTAGCACGGCAACGCGCAGTCCACTGCCCTGCAAACCACAGGCAACGGCCAGACCTACCATGCCGCCACCGGCGATCACCACATCAAAAGTTTGCATCGCTGCCCCTTAAATTAACGCTTAACCCAGCCAAGCGTGCGCTCAGCCAGTTGATTTCGCAGCCACGGCAGATGATCCATCGCCAGTAAGCCCAGATTTCTGCCAACAATCAGCGGCGCGTGGCTATTGGCGAACAGGCGCACTAATCCATCCGTGATACCAATTGTGGTGTCGCGATCGTGCTGACGACGCTGCTGATAATGGTGTAATACCGCGTAACTGCCAGTATCCTGCTGGTGACGATGCGCCGCCGCCACAGTTTCCGCCAGTGACATCACATCACGCAGTCCAAGGTTAAAGCCCTGTCCTGCAATTGGATGCAGCGTTTGTGCTGCATTGCCCACCACCGCGACGCGATGCGTAACCTGCTGCGTCGCCTGCTGTAAGGCCAGCGGATAACATTCGCGCTGACCCGTTTGAATAAATTTACCTAAACGCCAACCGAATGCGCGCTGTAGCTGAAAAAGAAATTCGCTGTCGCTCCAGCTTTCAATCTGGCTGCGCGCAGCAAGCGGATGGCACCACACCAGTGATAGCCGATTGTTTGACATCGGTAATAACGCTAAAGGACCGTGTTCCGTAAAACGCTCGAAAGCGCGGCCCTGATGTGGAAGCTGCGTAGTGACGTTGGCAATCAACGCCAACTGATGATAATCCTCGGTTTGCCACTGAATGCCGCATGATGCAGCAAGCGCAGAACGTGAACCGTCTGCCGCCACTAATAAAGCGCTTTCCAGCTGTTCACCGTTATCCAGCGTCACCTGCACCTTATCTTGCGTGCGCGTCGCCTGCATAACGCGGGCCGGGCAACGCAAGGTCACACCAGGCGCCTTTTTCAACGCGGCAAATAAACGTTGCCCAACATCAAACAGTTCTACCACCTGCCCCAGCGCCGGAATAGCCTGCTCTTCTGCGGTCATGGAAACAAAGCCGAGATGGCCCCGATCCGAAACGTGAATGCGCGTAATCGGCGTTGCGCAGCTTTCAAGGCTGCGCCAGATATTGATATCCGCTAACTGCTGGCATGTTCCTGCGGCAAGCGCAATTGCACGTCCATCATAACCGGGATGGGCGCGACTGGCGGGTTCGATACTTTCAATCAACGTCACCGGCAGCGTGCCTTGCGTGAGATGTGAAATCGCCAGCGCCAGCGTTGCGCCGGTCATACCGCCACCCGCAATGATAATACTCATGCGCGCTGTGCCGCCGCCATCAGGGCTTCAATCGCTTCCGGGTCTTTCACTACGCTGTCGGTGAGATTTTCGTTACCGGTTTCAGTGATCACAATGTCATCTTCGATACGGATACCAATGCCGCGGTATTCGGCTGGCACGTCTGCGTCTGGCGCGATGTAGAGACCCGGTTCGATGGTTAACACCATGCCAGGTTCAAGGATACGATCGCGACTTGGGGTGCCGTAATGCCCCACGTCGTGGACATCCAATCCCATCCAATGACTCAAACCGTGCATGTAGAATTGACGATGTGCATCTTCAGCGATCAAGGCATCAACATCACCTTGCAGTACGCCCAACTCGACCAAGCCGGTGATCATGATACGCACCACTTCATCATTCACTTCGCGAATGCTGATCCCGGGACGGAACAGCGACAATGCGGTGTAGAGCGAAGCGAGTACGATGTCGTAGATTTCGCGCTGTGGCTGGCTGAATTTACCGTTTATCGGGAAGGTGCGAGTGATATCACCTGCATAACCGTGGAATTCACAGCCGGCGTCAATCAGCACTAAATCGCCGTCACGCAATTCAGATTCATTTTCGGTGTAATGCAGAATGCAGCCATTCTCGCCTGAGCCGACGATGGTGTTATAGGAAGGGAAACGTGCACCGTGGCGACTAAATTCATGAAGAATTTCGCCTTCCAGCTGATATTCAAACATCCCAGGACGGCATTTTTCCATGGCGCGGGTATGCGCCAGCGCACTGATTTTTCCTGCCCGGCGTAGGATCTCAATCTCATCCGGGCTTTTGAACAAGCGCATTTCATGCACCCAAGGACGCCAATCGGTGACCGTTGCGGGCGCACTCAAGTTCTGGCGAAAACCACGACGCAATTTTTCGAGAGCGTTAAACACCAAAGTGTCGCTTTCGGCATACTCGCCTTGTGCGTGATAAACCACGTCCAGGCCATTCAACAGCAAATGCAGCTGATCGCCGATATCGTCCCAGGGTAGCGCACGATCCACGGCCAGTTTAGCGGGGGCAGCGTCTTGCCCCAGACGGCGTCCAAACCAGACTTCAGCAGTGAGATCGCGGACACGGTTGAATAACACGCTGTGATTATGCGTTTCATTGCTTTTAATCAGCACCAACAACGCCTGCGGCTCGTTGAAACCGGTGAAATACCAAAAGTCGCTGTTCTGACGAAACGGGTATTCGGTGTCATTGCTACGCGTCACTTCCGGCGCGGCAAAAATCAATGCTGCGCTGCCGGGTGCCATCTTAGCTAACAGCGCCTGACGACGCTGCTGAAAAGTTTCCAGTGAAATCATGTCTGCACTCCCTGTTTATAAGAACGCTGTTGATAAGAACGCGGTTTACAAGCACGCTGTTAAAGAAGACGCTGTTGATATGCGCTCGTCGGCGTCCTGAAATACCTGGCTTAGTGTAGCGTTGGTTTCTGCATTTCAGGCGCAGTCGGTTGCGGTCGGGTAAAGGTGTCATGACATAGCAGTGCCGCTACACGCACATACTCAACCACCTCTTCCAGCGACTGCTCTAGCTCTTCCTGATCTTCATCTTCGTCATAACCAAGCTGCGCAATGGTGCGTAAATCATCAATCGCTTCGCCGGTTTCGCCTGTGACTTTATCAAGCTTAGGCTGCGTCACACCAAGGCCAAGCAGGAAATGATTTACCCAGCCAGCCAGCGCGTCGGCGCGGTCAAAGACCGTGATGTCATCTTCATCTGGCAACATCAGTTGAAAGAGAAAACCGTCATCTTCCAAGGCAGTGGCAATATTTTCATGCAGCGATTCCAGCGGCAGCGACAGGCTTTGCGAAAAAGCCATGCCTTCGTTGGCCAGATCGTGGACCAGCGCTTTCCAGCTCGTGTCCTGATTTCCGCCACACAGGATGCCGCTAATCAGTCCGTGCATTTCTGCCGGTGTCATGCCAACACCCTGCTGAGAGAGCGCCGCCGCTAGTGCGTTGTAATCAGGAGTTGCGTTCTGTAAGGACATAAGTTTTCATCGTCGTTGGCGGAATAAGTTCGTGTTA
This sequence comes from Pantoea sp. MQR6, assembly GCF_022761075.1. NCBI lineage: Bacteria > Pseudomonadati > Pseudomonadota > Gammaproteobacteria > Enterobacterales > Erwiniaceae > Pantoea > Pantoea sp. MQR6. The sequence goes on along the minus strand of NZ_JAKYXB010000003.1, from coordinate 365,955 downwards.
TGCTACCACTAGCTGCCTCAAGGTTTCCAGAAAAGGGGTTGTAACTTATTTCGCGGGTCTATATAGTTGCCCGCCTCCCAAGCCATTGACTGCTAAGGGAGTTGCGGGCTAAGTAATCAGTCAGGAAGGGTGGCATGTCTGCACAACCGGTAGATTTACAAATTTTTGGTCGTTCGTTGAGAGTGAATTGTCCGCCTGAACAGCAAGATGCGCTGAATACTGCGGCTGAAGATCTCAATCAACGGTTGCAAGATTTAAAAGTTCGCACTAGAGTCACCAATACAGAACAACTGGTGTTCATCGCCGCGTTAAACGTCTGCCACGAGTTGGCACAAGAAAAAGGCAAGACGCGCGATTATGCTGCTAATATGGAACAACGTATTAGAATGTTGCAGCAGACGATTGAACAGGCATTAGTTGAGCAAGGTCGCATTACTGATCGCGAAGATGCGAAGTTCGAATAAAACTTCATGGTTGCTATGATAGAGTAACGGTGAGGTAAATTTTCTCTGAGATGTTTGCATGTGGGCCAGTCCCCTGAGCCGATATTTCAAAAAAACAGAATGTGACGCTCCGTAACCTGTGAGCATGCTCGGTCCGTCCGAGAAGCCTGATGGTTGCGACGGCATATTCACCTTGAACCAAGGGTTCAAGGGTTACAGCCTACGGCGGCATCTCGGAGATCTCTTCTTTGTAGTCCTGGTTTTCTTCCCCACGTTGCATGATTGCAATGCATGATATAGTTTGCTTCTTCAGCGGCTTATCCTGTGGGGAAACCATGTCAGAACCCTCTTTTTTACTGCGTCAGGATATTCGTCAACATGTGCGTCATTTGCGCCGTGCCTTAACCGACGATCAGCAAGAAAATGCTGCTGACCTTCTTGCCGAACATGCCATCAATCTCGCCCCCATCACTGAAGCACAAAACGTCGCCCTGTTTTTATCGGTAGATGGTGAACTCAACACGCGCCCGCTGATTGCTAAACTCTGGCAACAAAGAAAACAGGTTTGCCTGCCGGTGCTGCATCCCTTTTCACCCGGAAATCTGCTGTTTTTGCGCTACACGCCAGAGACCTCACTCACGCTCAACAAGCTGCGCATTCCTGAGCCACCACTCGATATCCGTCATCTGATTACGCTTGATCAAATTGATGTGATGATGGTGCCTCTGGTGGCGTTTGATCGTCAGGGACAACGGTTGGGCATGGGCGGCGGTTTTTATGACCGCACGTTGCAGAATTGGAAACAGCATGGTTTTTTACCGGTTGGTTTGGCGCATGATTGTCAACTGGTCGATGCGCTGCCGGTTGCGGAATGGGATGTACCGCTGCCTGCGGTGTTAACACCGTCAAAGCTCTGGCAATGGGAATAAAAAAAGAGGCGCTAAACAGCGCCTCTTACCGTATGTATATCCGCTTCTATACCCTAAATAATGGGCGTTGCAGGAAGGCGACACGTTAGCTCATTCCCAGGAGCTTACACAAGTAAGTGACCCGGGTGAGCTAACATAGCCAACGCATCTGCGGCTTGAGCTATGACGGAGATAATGATCAGTAAAGCAAACGAGCGCGTATCGTGCCCGGAATGGCTTTCATCAGGTTCAGTGCTTTATCAGCCAGCTCTTTCTCAGCATCAATATCAATCACCACATAACCCATATATGGCGACGTTTGTAGATACTGCGCAGCGATGTTAATGCCCTGCTCAGCAAATATTTGGTTGATTGCCGTCAGCACGCCCGGACGGTTTTCGTGGATGTGCAGCAAACGGCTGGCGCTGACACCATGCATTGGTAGCGACACTTCTGGGAAATTCACCGCAGAAAGCGTAGAACCGTTGTCGGAATATTTCGCCAGTTTACCGGCTACTTCGATCCCGATATTCTCCTGCGCTTCTTCGGTAGAACCACCAATGTGTGGCGTAAGAATCACGTTATCAAACTCGCTAAGCGGGGAGATAAATGGATCGCTGTTGGTTGCTGGCTCCACCGGGAATACGTCGATTGCAGCACCACCGACATGCTTACTCGCCAATGCATTACACAGGGCTGGAATATCAACAACCGTGCCACGTGAAGCGTTAATCAGCAGCGCGCCTGGCTTCATCTGCGCCAGCTGATCTGCACCGATCATATCTTGCGTCGACAGTGTTTCAGGCACATGCAGCGTGACGACATCGCTCAGGTTCAGCAGTTCATTAAGACCACGCACCTGTGTTGCGTTGCCCAACGGCAGTTTATTTTCGATGTCATAAAAGTAAACATGCATGCCCAGGCTTTCAGCCAGCACGCCTAACTGCATACCGATATGGCCATATCCAATGATGCCAAGCTTCTTGCCGCGAGCCTCAAACGAGCCTTTCGCGTTTTTGTTCCAGATACCGCGATGCGCTTTGGCATTGGCTTCTGGAATACCGCGCAGCATTAACAGCATTTCACCAATTACCAGTTCGGCTACCGAACGGGTATTTGAGAATGGCGCATTAAAGACCGGAATACCGCGTTTGGCAGCAGCATCCAGATCGACCTGGTTGGTCCCAATGCAAAAGCAGCCAACAGCGACCAGTTTTTCAGCTGCTGCAAAGATCTCTTCAGTCAGTTGGGAGCGGGAACGGATACCGATAAAATGCGCATCGCGGATGGATGCTTTTAACGCCTCCGAATCCAATGCACCTTTGTGGAATTCAATATTGGTGTAACCTGCTGCACGCAGATTATCCAGCGCGCTCTGATGGACACCTTCCACCAGCAGGAACTTAATTTTGTCTTTTTCCAGTGATACCTTTGCCATTTCCCGACCCTATTCAGTATTCAACGAGGGCTACCATAAGCCAGCCTTCTGTCAAAATATCAAAATTTACGCGTCCGGCAATACAAACGATTGCCTGGCTACCAGCACGGCAACGTCCAGCAGCAGCACATTGCCGTACAAAATCGGGATCTGAGCAATTAAGGGAGAACGAACCCGCTGTCAATGCCGCTTATGTGACATAAGTCACCAAATTTCATCCCTGTAAGAAAAGATGTTTCACGAGAAGAAATTAGTGGCATACCGACAGTGCCGGGCAGATCATTTTTTGATGGTTCTAACGCCATCTGGGCCGCCGATCAGTGCAATATCCGCGGAGCGTGCAGCAAAAAGTCCAACGGTCACGACGCCAGGCAAAGCATTAATCGCTTTTTCTAAAGCAATAGGGTCAAGGATGCGGAGATTATGCACATCAAGAATAATGTTGCCGTTGTCGGTAACCACTTTCTGACGGTATTCAGGCAGGCCGCCCAGCTTAACCAGCTCACGCGCCACGAAGCTACGCGCCATAGGAATGACTTCAACCGGCAGCGGGAAATGGCCGAGTACATCCACCTCTTTAGAGGTGTCGGCGATACAGATAAAGGTGTCCGCTACCGCAGCCACAATCTTCTCACGCGTAAGTGCCGCACCGCCGCCTTTGATCATTTGCATCTGTGGATTGATTTCATCGGCCCCATCAACGTAGATCGATAAGCTATCGATTTCGTTCAGGTCAAATACCTGAATGCCAAGGCTTTTCAGTTTCTGGGTAGAGGCTTCCGAACTCGATACAGCGCCTTCAATTTGATGCTTCATCGTAGCAAGCGCATCAATAAAGTGTGCAGCGGTCGAACCGGTGCCAACGCCAACCACTGTTCCTGGCTGCACATAATCGAGTGCAGCCCAACCTACGGCTTTTTTCAGTTCATCCTGGGTCATGATATGTTTAAAACCTGTGCGACAACGGGGTGCGCGTAGTATAAAGCAAGGCTTGTTAAAAATGCTCGGGTGAGTGTGCTGGATTAATCGCTTTGGAAGCCAGCCCACAAAAAAGTTAGACATCCGTCACATGTGGCACTTTTATGGCATAGTAACGTCCATCCTGAAGGAGAGAGAACAAGAATGAAACGCCCCGATTACCGAACGCTTCAGGCGCTGGATGCTGTGATACGTGAACGCGGCTTTGAGCGCGCCGCACAAAAATTATGTATCACCCAATCTGCGGTCTCACAGCGTATCAAACAGCTGGAAAACCTGTTTGGTCAGCCACTGTTAGTGCGTACCGTACCGCCCCGCCCAACCGAACAAGGGCAAAAATTACTCGCGTTGTTGCATCAAGTAGAGTTGCTGGAAGAAGAATGGCTCGGTGGCGATGATAACAGCGGTACTGCGCCGCTGCTGCTGTCGCTGGCAGTTAACGCCGACAGTCTGGCAACCTGGCTGTTACCCGCACTGAAAGATGTACTGGCTGATTCGCCGGTGCGGCTCAATTTACAGGTCGAAGATGAAACCCGCACGCAGGAACGTCTGCGCCGCGGCGAAGTGGTGGGTGCAGTGAGTATTCAACCTCAGCCGCTACCCAGCTGTCTGGTTGATCAGCTTGGCGCTTTAGATTATCTGTTTGTCGCCTCACCCGATTTCGCCGATCGCTTCTTTCCAAATGGCGTGACGCGTTCAGCGCTGCTAAAGGCGCCTGCGGTGGCATTTGATCATCTTGATGATATGCATCAGGCATTTTTGCAGCAGAATTTCGACTTATCACCGGGCAGCGTGCCCTGTCATATTGTGAACTCATCGGAAGCGTTTGTGCAGATGGCCCGTCAGGGTTCAACCTGCTGTATGATTCCGCACCTGCAAATTGAGCGTGAACTGGCTAGCGGCGAGCTGATCGACTTGACGCCGGGCCTGCAGCAACGTCGTATGCTTTACTGGCATCGCTTTGCGCCAGAGAGTCGTTTGATGCGTCGGGTAACTGATGCGCTGATTGCGCATGGACATCGCGTTTTGCGACAGGATGATGTTGCAGCGTAAGATGAAGAAACGGGGCGAAATGCCCCGTTTTGCTTTATGGCGTATTGGGTTTGATTTCAAACACCACATCAACCTGATCATCAAAGTTGATACTTTGCTGATCATAGGTTTCCTGTGCAGAGGTATCCGCAGGTGCCGCCGCCGCTTTGTACATGCGGGCCATTGGCATCGGTTGATAATTTGAAACCTGATAACGAATGCTGTAAATCGAGCCCAGCTTGGCATTAAATCCTTCTGCAAGTTCTGAGGCTTGCTGAGTTGCATTTTTAATCGCGGCTTTACGCGCTTGCTGTTTATAGTCGTTTGGATTGGCTACGCCCAACTCAACACTGCGAATCTCATTCAGACCCGACTTCAGTGCCCCATCCAGCAAATCATTAAGCTTATCGAGATGACGTAACGTCACCTGCACTTCACGCACAGCACGATAGCCTTTCAGAACCGATTTACCCTCTTTGGTATAGTCGTATTCTGGCTGTGTGCTCAGATTTGCGGCATCAATATCTTTTTTCTCAATGCTGTTTTTCTGCAGAAAATCAAAATATTGCTGAACGCGCCCATCTGCTTGTTTTTTGGCATCAGCGGCGTCTTTTGACGACACGTTCACCACAATTGATAAGGTCGCAATATCCGGGCGGGCATCAACCGTTGCCTTGCCTGAAGTGACGACATGCGGTCCATTAGGTAATTCATCAGCTTGTGCGCTTAAAGGTAATCCAGCGCTCATCATTGCGGCCAAAGCCAATGCTTTCAGTTTCATGAAAGTCCTCCTTGAAGATGTCAATTCAATAGCTTCCAACGTGGCGAAGCCCAAAACGCATAGCGATGCGCCATGCTTTGAGTGGTGATTATGGCAAAAGTTCTGCTCAACGCCGCTTAAACGTCAGAACTATCGCAGTGACGTGTGCACATAACGCTAATTCAGTGACGTCATGTTTCGGACAATGTCCTTATTAGCTGAAGGCTGGCTTTTTGCGGGCTTTAATTTTTAAAACGTAGCAAGCGCAGGCGATTTGCCTGCGCTTGAGAAACAGCAGTTCAATTAGAGGCTCGTAATGCTCTGACTTGCCAATTGAAAGGCGATGAACCACATGATCGTGCCCACCAGCAGGTTGATAATGCGCTGAGCGCGTGCGGTGCGCAGCAGCGGAGAAAGCCAGGCCGCTAACAACGCCAATCCAAAGAACCACAAAATAGAGGCGCTAATGGTGCCGAACGCGAACCATTGTCGTGCTGATTCTGATGCAAACTGGCTGCCTAAACTGCCCAATACCACAAAGGTGTCCAGATAAACATGCGGATTAAGCCATGTAACCGCCAGCACGGTGGCAATGATGCGCCAGCGGCTCTGCTTGATGGCTGTCTCCTCTGACAACGTCACATCGCCGCTAAAGGCCGTACGTAACGCTCCCCAGCCATACCATAGCAAAAACGCGACGCCAGCCCAGGTAATCATCATGAGCAGCAGTGGCGATTGGCTCAGTAATGCGTTTCCGCCGAAAATCCCGGCACAAATGAGCGCGATATCGCTCAACGTGCAAAGGGCTGCTGTCATAAAGTGATATTGACGCTTAACACCCTGATTCATGACGAAAGCATTTTGGGGGCCAAGCGGCAGAATAAGTGCTGCGCCAAGCGCAAGCCCTTGAAAAAATACAGATAACACAGGGAGATATCCTTACATCGGTGCGATGCAAAGGATTATAGTGACGCGAGATGATTAGTGGAAATTGAAAAATTTAATGTTTGATTAGATAAATTAATGGGCGGCATCGCACCGCCCATTGTGTCATTAAATTTTCGTTTGCACGGGTTGTTCCGCTTTGACGGGTTCAGCCGATTCTGCTGCGTCAGCTTGCTTGGTGTGATGGAAATGCACATCCATCTGCGGGTACGGAATACCGATACCTTTTGCATCCAGTGCGCGTTTAAAGTTCTTCAGCAGGTCCCAGTAAACATCCTGCAGATCACCGCTGTTGCTCCAGCAGCGCACCACAAAGTTAAGTGATGATGCAGCAAGCTCATTCAAGCCAATCTGGATGCCCTTGTCTTTCAAGACGCGATCGTCAGCTTCAACCACTTCCTTTAATAGCGCGATCACTTCATCCACATCCGCGTCGTACGCTACGCCAATGATGAACTCATTCCGACGAACCGGTTCACGTGAAAAGTTAACAATGTTGCCACTGATAATTTTGCCGTTTGGCACCACAACCATCTTGCCATCAGCACTTCTCAGCGTAGTAGAGAAGATCTGCACATTCAGTACGGTACCCATTACGCCGCCGAGATCGACAAACTCGCCAGTACGGAACGGACGGAAGGTCACCAGCAGCACGCCAGCCGCGAGATTCGAAAGCGACCCCTGCAATGCCAAACCTACGGCTAAACCGGCAGCACCCAGTACGGCAATGACGGAGGCGGTTTGCACCCCAACGCGCCCCAGCGCAGCAATCACGGTAAAAGCGATTACGCCATAGCGCACCAGCGCAGAAAGAAAGTCCGCTACGGTTGCATCAATGTGACGTGCCAGCAGCAGGCGATTCACCCCATTAGATATAATGCGGGCGATGATCATCCCGACGATAATAATGGCAATTGCCGCCACAATATTGACTGCATAGCTCAGAAGCAGCGCCTGGTTACGTACCAGCCAGCTACCCGCAGTGTTGATACCATTGACGACGTTTAAGTCTTCCATTAGTAAGCCCTGTTGTTAATTCCCGTCGGGAAAGCACAAAAACTGCCAGATGTAATCCGACACCCGTGATCAAGGGTAATCAATTATCCAGCGAAGCGCCAAACAGCAGAGGAATTAAGTGAAATTTCCAGAATAACGGGCATAAAAAAAGGCCCTTTCGGGCCTTTTTTGTACTGTAACGTAGAATTAATTACAGTACGTCAACTGCGTTGAGCTCTTTGAATGCTTGCTCAAGACGCACCACCATGGATGCCTGAGCAGAGCGCAGCCATACGCGTGGGTCGTAGTATTTCTTGTTCGGCTTGTCAGCACCTTCTGGATTACCCAGCTGCGCTTGCAGATAGCCTTCGTTCTTTTTGTAGTACTGCAGGATGCCGTCCCAGGTTGCCCATTGGGTGTCGGTATCGATGTTCATCTTGATCACGCCGTAGCCGATAGACTCTTCGATTTCTGCAGCAGATGAACCTGAACCACCGTGGAAAACGAAGTCCAGTGCGTTATGCGCCAGGCCATGTTTCTTGGTCACGAATTCCTGAGAATCACGCAGGATGGTTGGCGTCAGCTTCACGTTACCTGGCTTATAAACGCCGTGAACGTTACCGAATGACGCAGCGATAGTGAAACGTGGGCTGATGGCATTCAGTTTTTCGTAAGCGTAGTTAACGTCTTCTGGCTGGGTGTAGAGTGCAGATGCGTCCATATGGCTGTTGTCGACGCCATCTTCTTCACCGCCGGTGCAGCCCAGTTCGATCTCCAGCGTCATATCCAGTTTGGCCATACGCTCAAGATATTTGCTGCAAATTTCGATGTTTTCTTCCAGTGATTCTTCAGACAGGTCGATCATGTGTGAAGAGAACAGCGGTTTACCGGTTTTCTTGAAGTGCTCTTCGCCAGCGTCCAGCAGGCCGTCGATCCACGGCAGCAGTTTCTTCGCACAGTGGTCGGTATGCAGAATAACAGGCACGCCATACTGCTCAGCCATCAGGTGAACATGATAGGCACCGGCGATAGCGCCGAAAATTGCCGCGCCCTGTGGCTTGTCGGTTTTGAAACCTTTACCGGCGATAAATGCAGCACCGCCGTTAGAGAACTGAACGATAACGGGCGCTTTCGCTTTCGCTGCCGCTTCCAGAACCGCGTTGATAGAATCGGTGCCGACGCAGTTTACCGCTGGCAGGGCGAATTTATTCTCTTTCGCCACTTTGAAGATCTTCTGTACGTCGTCACCAGTGACTACGCCGGGTTTAACGAAATCAAAAATTTTAGACATGATTGTGTCCTGTTTCGTGATCGTGCTTCCCCTTAAATGGGGTACGATTTAAACGCCCAATCGGGCAAGTCTTCAGGCGACGCCATCTGGCATCGCCCCCAAAGGATTACTGCTTCGCACGCTCTTCCAACATGGCAACCGCTGGCAATTTTTTGCCTTCGACGAATTCCAGGAACGCGCCGCCGCCGGTTGAGATGTAGGAAATTTTGTCTTCAATGCCGAACAGGTCGATTGCCGCTAAGGTATCGCCGCCGCCTGCAACAGAGAAAGCTTCGCTGTCTGCAATGGCGTTGGCAACGATTTCGGTGCCTTTACGGAAGTTCGGGAATTCGAACACACCCACCGGGCCGTTCCACAGGATGGTTTTCGCATCTTTCAGAATGGCAGCCATCGCCTGTGCAGTTTCGTCGCCGAAGTCCATAATCTCTTCGTTATCCGCCACTTCGGAAACCTTTTTCACGGTAGACGGGGCAGTTTCAGAGAATTCTGTGCCAACGCGAGAATCAGTTGGAACCGGAATACCGTACTGATCGCGCAGCTCTTTTGCTGCGGCTACAAAGTCTGGCTCGTACAGCGATTTACCGACGTTGTTGTCGATTGCGACGAAGGTGTTAGCGATACCGCCGCCGACGATAACCTTGTCAGCGATTTTAACCAGTGACTGCAACACGTCGAATTTGGTCGATACTTTTGACCCACCCACGACTGCGACCAGCGGACGCTGCGGGTTGTTCATCACTTTACCCAAGGCTTCCAGCTCGGCAGAAAGCAGCGGGCCTGCACATGCGATAGGCGCGAATTTACCTACGCCGTGGGTTGAAGCTTGTGCACGGTGCGCAGTACCGAAAGCGTCCATCACGAATACGTCGCACAGTGCAGCGTATTTTTTAGACAGTGCTTCGTCATCTTTCTTTTCGCCTTTGTTAAAGCGAACGTTTTCCAGAACCACCAGCTCACCTGCGCCGACTTCAACGCCTTCAAGATATTCTTTAGCCAGGGTAACGTTGGTGCCGCTCAGCTTATCTTTCAGATAGTTAACGACCGGCAGCAGAGAGAACTCTTCGTTGTATTCACCTTCGGTCGGACGACCCAGGTGAGAGGTAACCATCACTTTCGCGCCCTGTTTCAACGCCGCTTCGATGGTAGGCAGAGAAGCACGGATACGTGCATCAGACGTCACTTTCCCTTCTTTCACTGGTACGTTGAGATCGGCACGGATCAGAACGCGTTTGCCAGCAAGATCCAGATCGGTCATCTTAATTACAGACATGGTGAATCCTCTCGTTGATTCTCGTAAGTTTTGCCAGACGCAGACCGCGTCTTACCTGAAACCGCTTGCGGCCATTGCTAACGTCGTGTCGAGCATTCGGTTAGCAAAGCCCCATTCGTTGTCACACCAAACCAAGGTCTTGATCAGGTGCTGACCGCTGACCCGCGTTTGCGTACCGTCCACAATGGCACTGTGCGGATCATGGTTAAAATCGACTGAGACTAACGGTAATTCTGTATAGTCAACTATACCACGAAATGCACCCTCTGCCGCGCTTTGCAACAAAGCGTTAACTTCACACGCCTTTACGCCCTGACGCACAGAAACACTGAGATCAATGGCTGTCACGTTGATGGTCGGCACACGCACCGCTATCGCTTCAAAGCGGTCGTTAAATTTCGGAAAAATACGGGTAATGCCAGCCGCTAAACGCGTATCCACCGGAATGATTGACTGACTTGCTGCACGCGTGCGGCGCAGGTCGCTGTGATAAGCATCAATCACCTGTTGATCGTGCATCGCCGAGTGAATTGTCGTTACTGTGCCAGATTCGATGCCAAAGGCGTCGTCCAGCAGCTTGATCACTGGGATAATGCAGTTCGTGGTACAGGATGCATTGGACACGATGCGGTCAGATTGTTTAAGAGCCTGTTCGTTAACACCGAACACCACTGTTGCGTCGAGGTCGTTGCCACCCGGATGGGAGAACAAGACTTTTTTCGCACCCGCTTGCAGATGTGCTTCACCATCCGCACGCGATCCGTAAACGCCGGTACAATCCAGCACCACATCCACGTTCAGCTCGCGCCACGGCAACCCTTTCAGTTCAGCCTGATGCAAGATGCGAATGGTGTCATCACCCACCCACAACAGATCGCGCTCCTGACGCACATCAAACGCGAAACGACCGTGGCTGGTGTCGTACTTTAGCAAATGCGCCATGCCGACAGCTTCTGCCAGCTCGTTGATCGCCACCACGGTGATTTCAGCACGTCGCCCTGTTTCATACAGGGCGCGCAATACGTTGCGTCCAATACGGCCAAAACCATTTATAGCTACCCGGACGGTCATCTTTCTCCTGCCAAATCTGACTGAAAAAACGTGCCGTTAGCCTGAGCGTTATCCTGCGTTTTGTACAGGAGATTATTACCCGGCATCGTCCGAAACTGGATTATCTGGAGCAATAACTGAAACGGTTCAGCGAGGATAAGGGAAGGAAGGAATAACAGGAATGATTGTGATCAATTACGCTGCTTATATTTGGATCTGCGTCACAAATATGCATAAAAAACGATTATTACTGTAGGAATAAAGCGTCAAAAAAGGGACGAATGTGCTCGTCCCTTATAAACAGGCTAAACAGCGCGGCTGCGCTGCTTTAGTATCCCGTTACGCTAACAGCGCTTTGGCTTTTGCCACGACGTTGTCGACGGTAAAACCAAACAGTTCAAACAGCTGGTCAGCCGGAGCGGATTCGCCGAAGCTGGTCATACCGATGATTGCGCCGTTCAGACCGGTGTATTTAAACCAGTAATCTGCAATGCCCGCTTCGATTGCTACGCGTGCGCTGACGGCTTTTGGCAGCACAGACTCACGGTATTCATCGCTCTGCTTGTCGAATGCATCGGTAGATGGCATAGACACGACGCGCACTTTACGACCTTCGCTGGTCAGCTTGTCGTAAGCAGCTACGGCCAGCTCAACTTCTGAACCGGTGGCGATCAGGATCAACTCAGGCGTGCCTGCAGAATCCTTGAGCACGTAACCACCACGCGCTACGTTTGCCAGCTGCTCAGCGGTACGTTCCTGCTGTGCAAGGTTCTGACGCGAGAAGATCAGCGCGCTTGGGCCGTCTTTACGCTCAATGGCATATTTCCATGCCACTGCAGATTCAACCTGGTCACATGGACGCCACAAGCTCATGTTTGGCGTGGTACGCAGGCTCGCCATTTGCTCAACCGGCTGGTGCGTTGGGCCATCTTCGCCCAGACCGATAGAGTCATGGGTATAAACCATGATCTGACGGATCTTCATTAGTGCCGCCATACGCGCCGCGTTACGCGCATATTCAACGAACATCAGGAAGGTTGCGGTGTAAGGCAGGAAACCACCGTGCAGCGCCAGACCGTTAGCAATTGCGGTCATACCAAATTCGCGCACGCCGTAGTGAATGTAGTTACCGGCTGCATCTTCATTGATTGGCTTGGATCCAGACCAAATAGTCAGGTTACTTGGCGCCAGGTCAGCGGAACCGCCTAAATATTCTGGCAGAATCTTACCGAAAGCTTCGATAGCATTCTGTGACGCTTTGCGGCTGGCGATTTTGGCTGGATTAGCCTGCAGCTGCTCAACAAATTTCTGCGACTCTTCCTGCCAGTTAGCAGGCAGTTCGTTGCTTACGCGACGCTTGAATTCAGCCGCCAGCTCTGGGTTTTCTTTAGCATAGGCCGCAAACTTCTCGTTCCAGGTTGCTTCTTTCGCCTGGCCAACTTCTTTCGCATCCCATTCAGCATAGATTTCTGAAGGAATAACGAACGGCGCATGTTCCCAGCCCAGCTGTTTGCGGGTCAGTGCGATTTCGTCGTCGCCCAGCGGTGCGCCGTGTGAATCGTGCGTACCGGCTTTGTTTGGAGAACCGAAACCGATCACGGTTTTGCACATCAGCAGTGAAGGCTTGTCGCTAACCGCTTTCGCTTCTTCGATGGCTTGAGCAATTGCATCTGCGTTATGACCATCAACGCCGCGCACCACATGCCAGCCATACGCTTCGAAGCGCTTAGCGGTGTCGTCGGTGAACCAGCCATCAATGTGACCATCGATAGAAATGCCGTTGTCATCATAGAAGGCAACCAGCTTGCCTAACTTCAGCGTACCCGCCAGCGAGCAGACTTCGTGTGAGATGCCTTCCATCATGCAACCATCGCCCATGAATACGTAGGTATTGTGATCTACGATGTCATGGCCTGGACGGTTGAACTGCGCTGCCAGCGTACGCTCGGCAATGGCGAAGCCTACTGCGTTAGCGATGCCCTGGCCCAGCGGACCGGTGGTGGTTTCAACGCCAACGGTGTAGCCGTATTCCGGGTGACCTGGAGTTTTAGAATGCAGCTGACGGAAGTTTTCCAGCTCGCTCATCGGCAGATCATAGCCGGAAAGGTGCAGCAAGCTGTAAATCAGCATGGAGCCATGACCGTTAGAGAGGACAAAACGGTCGCGATCGGCCCACAGTGGGTTAGTTGGGTTGTGATTCAGGTAGCCACGCCACAGTACTTCGGCGATATCCGCCATGCCCATTGGGGCACCCGGATGTCCCGATTTAGCTTTCTGTACTGCATCCATACTTAATGCGCGAATGGCGTTGGCGAGCTCTTTACGAGAGGGCATTTTCTACTCCAGGTCGGATTAATGCTTAGCGTCTTAACTTATTGTAATTAATCAGTTATCAAGCGAAGCAAGGAAAAAGTTGCACATCAATGTACATGAAACTAAGGGCAAAAGTACATGCTGCAAATGGCTAAATGTCTCCGCTTCGTCTGGCTTTCTCAGCGTAGTCTGCTAGCAAAGCGTGAGACACCGCGTTATAAAAAACACCTTTAAATACCTGCCTATGTTTCAGGTGTTTGTTTTTCTTACCTTGTTACCAAAAGGACGATGGAATGAAAATCCAAAAAACGGCTGTAGCTCTTGGAATTGCAGTGCTGCTGAGTAGCTGCGCCGGGTTTGACAATAATGCGCTACTGCAATCTGGTGCGCAGGCGTATCAGGCTTACACGCTGAGCGATGATCAGGTGAAACAGCTGAGCAATCAATCTTGTGAACAGATGGATAAAGAGAACCAGATTGCGCCCGCCAACAGTGAATATCAGCAGCGTTTAAATAAGATTGCCGCCGCACTCGGTGACAACATCAATGGCGTTCCTGCCAATTACAAGGTTTATCAAACCAAAGACGTTAACGCATGGGCAATGGCCAACGGCTGTATCCGTGTTTACAGCGGCTTGATGGATATGATGACCGATAATGAAGTAGAAGGTGTACTCGGCCACGAAATGGGTCACGTTGCCTTGGGCCATACGCGCAAAGCGATGCAGGTTGCTTACGGCACTACCGCTGCGCGCACTGCAGCCGCGTCGGTGGGTGGCGTAATCGGTTCGCTTTCGCAATCTCAGTTAGGCGAGTTGGGTGAGAAACTGGTTAACGCGCAATTCTCGCAGACGCAAGAATCGCAGGCTGATGATTACTCCTATGACTTGATGAAGAAACGCAACATCAATCCAAATGGATTGGTCACCAGTTTTGAGAAATTAGCGAAGCTAGAGGAAGGACGCCAAAGCACAATGTTTGATTCGCATCCTGCCTCTGAAGAGCGTGCGGAGCATATTCGCGATCGTATCGCGGCAGACAGTAAGTAGTTTCTGTTTGAAATAGTGCCTGCTGTCCTCTATCCCGGCCTTCCCCTGCCAAGCGGAGCAAGGAGACGCTGCCAAAAACAGCTTCAATGCTTACATAAAGCAGCGTCTTCCTCCTCCATTTATGGGGGAGGACCGAAGCGGGGAAAAGTCAGCACAATGCCGTTTCGAAAGGAGATGCTGCCAAAAACAGCTTAAACGCTTACATAAAGCAGCGTTTTCCTCTTCCATTTATGGGGGAGGACCGAGGTGGGGGAAAGCCAGCACAATGCCGTTTCGAAAGGAGACGCTGCCAAAAACAGCTTAAACGCTTACATAAAGCAGCGTCTTCCTCCTCCATTTATGGGAGAGGAGCGAGGTGGGGGAAAGCCAGCACAATTTCATTAAAGCCCGCTTTTGACTAACGTTTAAACAGTTGATCAACCATCGTTCCTAAATCCAGTTGCTTATCATGCAATGTCTGTTCATCCATCTGCCCTTGCGGCGACATCTTATCGATCAACTGCGGCAGCAGCGCGGCTAACGTGCCGGATGCACCTTGCACATCAGTGCCCAGCTTATCTGCCAGCGACTGCAATTCACCCTGTCCAAACGCAGACTGGATATCGTTCCCACCCACTGGCTGATTATTCCCAGTACCGATCCATGAACCCAGCACTTCACCCAAACCACCTTGCTGAAATTTATGCAGCAGCACTTCTATACCGCCCTGCTCCTGTACCCAATTCCAGATCGCCTGCAACTGCCCAAGCTTGTTGCCCTGCCCTTGTCCGTTCCCCAGCGATCCAACCAATTCGTCAAGAAAACTCATAACTGCCTCCAGAGATTAATCTTCCGTCAGTAAGTCTAGTTGCTGATCACCTGTCACGCTGCTGACATCCATCCCCGAGCAGTTATTTAAGTTTCGCTTAAATTGAGTCGATGAAGTAACTGCAGTAGCCCACACTCGGAACGCAAATGAAAACGGTCATCACTTTTGGTACTTTCGATGTATTACATATTGGGCATATCAATATATTACAACGTGCTAAATCGCAGGGTGACAGGCTAATTGTTGGCATTTCATCGGATGCTTTAAATTTCGCGAAGAAAAATCGTTATCCGGTTTATCCAGAACAGGAAAGAAAAGCGATCATCGCATCGATAGGTTGTGTGGATGAGGTGTTTATAGAAGAATCTCTCGAGCTTAAAGCGGAATACATTAAGAAGTACGCGGCGCATACCCTTGTCATGGGCAATGATTGGGAAGGGAAATTCGACAACTATAAAACTATATGCGAAGTGGTTTACCTGCCGAGAACGGAAAATATATCTACCACGCAAATCATTACGCAAATTAGAAAATACGCTTAATTCACCCTTTCTATTCTTAGATTAATGTCATTATTCTCACAACGCATTATTGGCTGAATAAAACTAAATTCCTCTCTTAAAGCTGCCAGCCATTGTTACCGGATATATGAATATCTGATAGAGGCTTATTAATAACCCTATCAACCCTTGCCGGGGTCAACACCGCCGGCAAGGGACTTTACGCCAAATCAGCCTTTGTTCGCTGCTTGAACATGCAGCATATCCAGCGCCAGGGTAGCCGCAGCCAGCGCAGTCAAATCAGCGTGATCGTAACCCGGCGCGACTTCAACCAAATCCATCCCGACGATATTCATACCTTGCAGGCCGCGAATCAGCTTGGTCGCTTTATCAGTGGTTAATCCACCAATTACCGGCGTGCCGGTGCCAGGCGCATGCGCCGGATCCAGACAGTCGATATCAAAGGTGAGATAAACCGGCAGATCGCCAACAGTGCGTTTCACTTCCGCCAGGATGTCGTCCACGCTGCGATCGTTAACCTGCGCCGCATCCAACACGTTAAAGCCCAGGCTCTTATCAAATTCGGTACGAATGCCGATTTGCACCGAGTGCTGCGGATCGATCAAACCTTCTTTCGGCGCGGTGAAAAACATTGTGCCGTGATCAAAAGTTGGGCCGTTGGAATAGGTATCGGTGTGTGCATCAAAATGCACCAATGCCATCTTGCCGAAATGCTTCGCATGGGCACGCAGCAGCGGCAGCGTGACGTAATGGTCGCCACCAAAAGTCATCATGCGCTTGCCGTTTGCCAGCAGTTTTTCGGCGTGTGCCTGCAGCTTGTCTGAGAGATCCTGTGAATCACCAAATGCGTAAACCAGATCGCCGCAATCCACGACATTTAAACGCTGACGCAGATCGAAATCCCACGGCCAGCGGCAGCCTTCCCACGCCAGGTTGGTTGAGATCTGACGAATCGCGCCCGGTCCAAGACGGCTTCCCGGACGGCCCGACGTTGCGGCATCAAAAGGAACGCCAGTGATGACCCATTCAGCATCGCTTTCGTAGGGTTGAAAGTTGATCGGGAAACGCATGAAACCGAAGGCGTTAGAGACCAGGGAGTTATCGTACTGATTGCCCAGGGTGTTATACATAAATCGTCCTCTATATATCCGTGAGTCGGGCCAAGCCCGCATGCAGCTTAAGGTATAGATGAAAAAAATCCCCTCCGCGTCGTTAAACCCGACGAGGAAGGGATAGGTATTTAATCTCGTGATTATCGCGGAGAACGTGATGTGCTGCAACGGCATAACCGTGACGATAATTTAAAAATTACACTATGCGTGAAGCTTGAGAAGAGCTGGCAAATGTAAACGCCACTCATCATTAATCCCTGTAGGAAACCCGTCCCCCATTACGTCTTCAAGCACCAATCTTTTACTTATCAATCAGTTAAAAAGATAGATGTAAAATTCCCTTTCTGATAGGCGTTACAAATTATTAATGAAGTATTAATAGACGAAAACGGTTAGGAATTATCTTAGTCGGCCTGTAACTTACCGCACTTAATAATAAGACCTTTCTTACAGACATTATTAAATAGAAGACTGCGGCGGAAGTAATTAATAACGCTAAGTAACGAGTTATTTGACTTAAATAAGCTGCATTTCCCTGCGTAATCATCAGATTGATAAATCTGTTTCTGCTTTATTTTGCTGCTAAATACAGCGTTCTTCCTTTGTCTGAAGATCGAAAACTCACCTGCATAACATTCTTTTTTGTCTCTAGCGCATTGGTTGCTGTAAAGCCAAGGGCGGTAGCGTGTACAAATCCCACCTTCGACAGAGTTAAAAAAATAATGGCCAGAAGTGGTTTGGAAGTTCAACAGGCAGCCATTAAGGCCTTGTTTTTACGTGAAATTAAAACCCGATTCGGCAAGTTCCGTCTCGGCTATTTCTGGGCAATCCTCGAACCTTCAGCACATTTACTGGTTCTGTTAGCGATATTCGGTTTCATTATGCATCGCACCATGCCAGATATTTCATTTCCGGTATTCCTGCTCAACGGCATCATCCCATACTTCATTTTTAGTAATATCAGTAATCGTTCAGTGGGTGCGATTGAAGCGAACCAAGGATTGTTCAATTATCGTCCGGTTAAACCCATCGATACTATTATTGCCCGCGCAATATTGGAGACGTTGATATATGTCGCCGTCTATATCGTGCTGATGATAGTGGTCTGGATATCTGGCGAATATTTCGCCATTACCAATCTACTGCAACTGGTCTGCTCCTGGAGTTTGCTGGTGCTGTTTTCTTGCGGTGTGGGTCTGATATTTATGGTGATAGGCAAATCCCTTCCTGAGACCCAGAAGTTTTTGCCGATTCTCTTGAAGCCGCTCTACTTCATCTCTTGCATCATGTTTTCGCTGCATACCATTCCAAAAGATTATTGGCCCTATCTGTTATGGAACCCCATCGTTCACGCCGTTGAACTCAGCCGTGAAGCGGTGATGCCCGGCTATATCAGTGAAGGTGTCAGTTTGCAGTATCTGGCGTTTTGCACACTCGCCACGCTGTTTGTCGGCCTGGCGTTGTATCGCACCCGTGAAGAGGCGATGTTAACCTCATGATTAAAATTGAAAACCTCACTAAGTCTTACCGCACGCCAGCGGGACGCCATTACGTTTTTAAAGATCTCAACATTGAGCTACCTAGCGGCAAGAGCGTGGCCTTGGTGGGCCGCAACGGCGCAGGGAAATCAACTTTACTGCGAATGATTGGCGGCATTGACCGCCCGGACAGCGGAAACATCATTACTGATAAAACTATTTCCTGGCCGGTTGGACTCTCTGGCGGTTTTCAAGGCAGCCTGACCGGACGCGAGAACGTGAAATTCGTGGCGCGTCTTTATGCCAAAAAAGATGAGTTAAAAGATAAAGTCGCGTTCGTCGAAGATTTTGCCGAATTGGGTAAGTACTTCGATATGCCAATCAAAACCTATTCCTCCGGTATGAAATCACGCCTCGGCTTTGGCCTAAGCATGGCGTTTAAGTTTGATTATTATTTGGTAGATGAGGTTACTGCGGTAGGTGATGCGCGGTTTAAGCAGAAGTGTGCTGACTTGTTTAAAGAGCGGCATGCAGAAGCGAGCTTTTTGATGGTTTCACACAGTTTGAACTCGTTGAAAGAGTTTTGTGATAATGCAATATTCATTGGAAAAAACAATCATGTTGAGTTTATTGAAAATATAGATATTGCAATTGAAAAATATAAAGAAGACGAAAAAATCTAATTGAAAACCTTGATATCAATAAAGGAATATCATGCTAACGATAATCACACCAATCTTTTGCCAATCAAAAAATGACTATATTTATAATAGGTCTTTATTTTTTATAAACAATTCATACACTAGCGATAAAATAAAAAGAATAGTAGTTGATTTTGGAAGCATTGATAACGTAAGCGAAGAGTTAGAATTTTTATGTAATAAAAACAACATTTCTTATTACAATATGAAACGTAACGGAAATCCATTTTCTGCTGGAGAATGTAGAAATTTCGGCGTATCAAAATCTACTACAGATTACATTACCTTCCAAGATATTGATTTATACGCTCCAAAATCTACATATAATAGCTTGATTGAAAGAATAGCTAGCACTAAATTTTATAATGAAGTTGAATGCATCCCCTGCTTATATTTAAATGAAGAGCTTTCTGAGGATTACATTAAAGAACCTTCATGGGAAGAAAGCCATAAAATCGCTTACAATCTCTACAAAGAAAAAAACTCAGCCATAAAAATGTATGCTCCAGTAACATCCATGATAATTATTCGTAGAAATTACTACCTTGAAAACGGTGGAAATAATACAGAATTCCATGGGCATGGCTATGAAGACTTTGAATTACTTAACCGCTTGGCAAATAGATCAAATAAGTTTGTTCGCTCAAGGGATTATTATAACCACGATTTTAAATACGACTCACCTCATTACTCAGGATATCGAACATTCTTCAGTTTATTTGGCAGAGAAGCAATGAACGACAAATTGTTTTTTGTACATCTTTGGCACCCAGAAAACATAAATAAAAACTACTCTTCACGTAACAGAATAAATAGAGAGATTTTCGAAAAACTCATTAGGAAATTTGACAATGAAAATTATCTACCGGCACCCCTGAGTGGAAACAGCAAATACTTTGAAGGTAATACCTTAATTTTATCACCTTTTAATGGTAAAACATCAAATACGATTCGAACAGCAATTCCTTTTTTATCATCATGCTTTTACATTAAAGATGATGAAATTATGTCTAACGGAGATTTTTTTAATTACATCAAAAAAAATAATATAAAAAGGGTGCTATTTTTCAACGCATATGCAAATGAGCATCGTTTAAGTTTATATAGATATTGTATCGAAAACGATATAAAAACAATAAATTATGATCGAGGAGGATTACCAGACACATGGTTCTTTGACCCTCATGGTTTTAATAGTTCGAGTAAGTCTTATTCTGATGAAAACTGGGATCATGAAATAACGACTGGTGAGCACACAAAAGTAAAAGAATACATTCTCAAAACACTTTGCTCTGAAAATGCTTTGGAGAAAAACGGCAACCGCATAGGTGCACATAACCTCAAGAATAAATATAATATAAGAGACAACAAAATCCTTTTCGTTCCGTTACAAAGACCTAACGATTCAGTCATAAAACACTTTTCTGATCGTATAGGTAGTGTTGAAAACTTCTTTTCAGAATTAATATCTCTAGCTAAAAGTGAAGAATTAAAAGACTGGAAAATCATCATTAAAAACCATCCACTTGAGCCAAACGATATTTTTAACAGTAAACAGTTCCCTAGCAACATAATTTTACTATCAAATAAAGATCATTTTTGCGACGCAGTCTTAGCATCAGACGCGGTAATGTTAATTAATTCTGGGGTGGGTCTTTACTCATTGATGGCAGGAAAACCTACTTTTAACGTTGGAAATGCATACTATTCACATCCTCACATGTCAGTAAAAATAGACTCACCATTATCTTTCATTGATTATATATATAAGTTAACGCCTCCCAGTAATGTAAAGGTAGAAAGGTTCATCCATTTCCTTATTAATAAATTTTATTCTTTTGGCACTACAACTTACATTGAAAATGTAGATACTAAATCTAAAAAACGCACAAATGTCGCATTATATACTGACTTCATAACATTAAGACTTCCTTTAGATAATGGAGAAACTAAAACATTTACCTTAGAACGCCGCACAAATCCTTATAAAATAAATAGCTCATATTATGATTTTTATCGATCCGGAATTTTATTGAGAGAAAAAATAAAACCAATAGTTTCAGTTAATACCACAACATCTACTACATTAATCAAAAAAGAAAAAAACCCAACCACACCAAATATTATTGAACTCAAAAAAACAACAATTACCCCACTCCCCCTACCAGCAGCCAAAAAAAGGTTGAATAAGAAACTTATAAAACTAGTAAAAAGACCAAGATTGTTTTTTAAAGATGCTTTAAATAACTCTAAAAATAGAAAAGCTTCTGCGTGAGAAAAATATGATTGAATTTTCAGTATTTGCTAAAAGTTCGCACTTGGTTCCAACAGCAATAATTGAACACCCTATCCATTGCGCACCTAACTCACAAATTCATGGTGAGTGCATCATTGGGAGCTATTTATTTTTAAATATAGGGAGTGTAATTTACCCGCATGTTACTATGGGAAGGTATTGTTCAATTGCAAGAGGTTGTGAAATAGGAGTGGCAAATCATCCCATTAACTATTTATCCACTCACAGTTTCCAATATCATAGCGCTCAATTTCCCAATCACCCCTTTTATAAAAATGAAATAAAAAGAGTACAATGGCGCGAACATCCTAAAACAGAAATTGGGAGCGATGTTTGGGTTGGTGCCCAATCAGTTATAAAAGCTGGGGTTAAAATTGGACACGGAGCAGTAATAGCAGCTAACTCTGTTGTAACTAAAGATATTCCTCCGTATTCAATCGTTGGAGGAAGTCCAGCGAAGGAAATAAAAAAAAGATTTACACAGGTTCAGATTGAGCAACTTCTCAATTTGAAATGGTGGGGTTTGGAAATAAAGGAAATAAGCTCACTTCCTTTTGACAACATCGATGAATGTATTAAATTGCTTAAAGAAATACGCAATCAAAAATAGAAATATTTTTATTACCATATTCTTTAATATGCTGAGGGGGACTTGACGCAATGAGTATCAACATTATCTTTAATTCCCCTTTTGATTACGCCACACTTCGAAATTGAGTAATAAACCGCATTTACCTGCGTATTCTCCAACAAATACGATCTAAACTTTTTAAACAGCTTCATATCCGGCTTAAAATCCGCCTGCCAGAATTGATGCAAATGCCCTTGATACGTCAACCCTTTGATGTCGTAAAGGGCATTGCCCATCACCTTCAGCGGTTTGTTATGAATCAGCGCTGAAATCCCCGCCGTACTATTAATCGTCACCACCGCTTTTGCATGGGTCAACAACTCAGGCATGGGCAGGTCATGCACGTAAATCACCCTGCGACTCACCCCTAAATTTTTACCCAGCGTCTTAATCAACGGGCCATACAAACGATGACCGCGATCCATCGGATGATGCTTGATCACCAGGAACGCGTCTTTCGGCGCCTTGCGTGAAAAGGAGTAAATCACATCATTGATGTAATCACGCACATCATCATACGGGCTGTGATTACGGATCTGGCTGTCGTTATACACTTGCAGAATCGCCAGGTAATAACGCTGATCGAGGCTGCTTTGCAGATGCTGTAAAACATTACGTTGCGTGAAGCCATACCACTTTTTGCGCCAGTAAGCGCGAACCCAGCATTGCGCTTCATACCACGGTGAAAAGGATTTGTGATGACGGTAATGATGAAACTCATGACGATGACGCCATCCCACCAAGTAATACCAGGTTGCGTGGCCAATACGTTTCATTGAGGAAGGTTTCAAACTTTCCACCTGCATCGGTGGCGTTTCGGGTAAACGACGATAGAACTCAGGATTGCGTGGCAGCGATGAAAAGGCGTTCACACCGCCCTCTTCCACCGTGATGAAATGTGGTCGTAAATAGCCTTCTTCAAATGCCAGGAATCGCACGCCTTTTGCTTGGGCCCAGCGCTTAGCCGCCTGATGCATAGGCCGACAATCACCAAAACAGAGAATGGTATCGAAATCATATTCTTTATGGGTTTCGCGCAACCAACTGGGGAATTCTTTTGGCGTTTTGAGATAAGGCAGATATTTACGCTGGCGACAGTAAAAACGATCGCCACCGTTAAATATTACATTAACAGCTTCACGTTCTAATGATTCCAGCCATTCAGCGACATCATTAAAAAAAGGCCCCATCGGTCCCTGTAATAATAAATACTTCTTCCCAGACAACAGCATATTCAAGGCGTTACTGTGCATAACCAACCTTCAGGATTGTTATTGTAATGACCCGACTTAATTAGCCGAATTTGACTTTAAAAAACATCATCAACTTGCGGTAATAACGCACAAGGCGTCCCGCTTTTTTCTTATTAATAAACATCTTTCCACGCGGTGCGTGGATCAGTAACTCTGCGGCTTCTTCTGCGCTAATGGCTTCAAGCCGCAGCGGATGGATATACGTCGGATAAGCAATCAGCGCCTGATACACCAAATCGGTGAGATGAAGCTTGCGGTTACGTCGCTCACACTGATGTTCATCCTGCGTCAGGCCCCAACCTGCATAAAACGGTAAGCCATAACAAAACACGTTTTTACCATGCAGCAACGCTTCAAAACCCGAAAGCGATGTCATGGTGTGCAGTTCATCAGCGAGTTGAATGCACTGAATAACATCCGCATCCAGCGCCTGGTAATTAGCCAGCGCCTGTACATGTTCTATTGAAATATGGCCTTTGCGATTACCCACTAATACATCGGGATGCGGCTTATAAATAATAAATGCATCCGGGTTGCGCTCGCGTACGGTACGCAACAACGCCAGGTTGGTATTAATGGTGCGCGTGCCGGTTTCAATCGAGGCATCATCTTCTACCTGCCCTGGAACCAGTAATATACGTTTGCCTTGTGAATCCGCCGGTAAGCTGAAATCGGCGCCAAGGTTATATTTGCTGATCTTACTTTCAACTAATCGCTTCTGGAGTTTCTCGGCGCGTAATTGCTGCGCCAGCGTTAACTGACTGTGATTCAGCATTACCTCTAGATCGCTCGAACGCGTTGCATCGTAATAGATGCCGCGTTTATCCAATACCAGCGAAAGCGGTGGCAATAAATCGGACCCCAAACCTGACGATCGTATAAAACCATCTTCCATACGCCACATCGGTAACTGCTGTGAACTGACTTTTTCTTGCCAGCGCTTTTCACCGCGCACGCCCCATACGACACAAGCCGTGGCTTCTCGGCAACGGCGAGAAAAACTCAATCGGTTGCCGTTGGTGCGCAAGAAAGGTTTCAGGATAGTGGATTTCCACAACGTTAAGCCTGGCGCCCAAAGATGCCCGCTGCGCTGCTGTTGATAGCGGCGCTGCAACTGCATCCAGTTCAAAACCTCAAACAGCGTCGCCGGCGCGCCCGTTTGGGGATCGATATAGCGGCTGTAACGTAAATAGGCAGCGGCAAACAGCGCATTCAGCGTGGCGGAGCCGCGACGCTGCGAAAGCTGTTCAGCCTGAGGATGGCGATCGTCAGTTAATCCCCAACCGGCGTACCAAGGCTGGCCAAAACAGGTCACTGGCTTGCCCGCCATCAGGGCTTCGAAACCGTATTGCGACGTCATAACGTAGACGCGGGAAACGTGGCGCAACAGCGATTGCGGGCTGACATTATCAGCCATCAGATGCACGCGGTGCGTTGATGTTAGTTGGTGGAAATAACCCGCTTTTTTCCCTTCCAACACATCAGGATGCACTTTCACCCAAATGGAGGCAGACGGATTCTCATCTATCGCGGCGTTAAGCATGGCGGCAAAATCATCTGGGCCGGCATTACCAAAGGTCACTGACATATCGCCAAAGGTTTGATCCACCACCAGCACCAAATTTGTCGTCAGGCTTTCACCGGCTACAAACGCAGGCGCCTGATTATATTTCGACAGATCTTCAGTGACGATGGTGTGCATCGCTTCCTGGGCTTGAATCGCTAACGCCTGATTTGCTGCCGTGTCCTTGATCAGACGCTCCAGCGTACTGGGTTGGTTGGCATCGTAATAAATGCCCTCTTCATCCAGCACCATCGAAAGCGGCGGCGCACCGTTAACGCCTAAATCCAGTGAACGGATAAACCCATCTTCAAGGCGAAGAATCGGTTTTCCTGCGGCGCGAGCGATCTCCACCGGTTTACGGGCGCTGGGGCGATGTCCCCACACCGCCACAGTATCAATCTCTTCCGGCAACGGGCGCAGCGCTGAGATCTTCTGGCACGGCTGTGCCAGAAAGTTTTCCAGATGCGGTATACGCCAGATACCTGAAGAAAAAATACCAATCACGTCGCTGTGTCCTTAAATCGACAGAATGACTTTTGCACCCACCGCCAGCTGGTAGAGGATGGTGGAGATACCGCGCGTCACTTCGATGTTCTTCGACTCATACTTCGGCAGCACCATCAACTCGTCGCCTGGATTTAAAGAATCCACGTCGTCGGCGTTTTCGGCTGCGCCGTTCTGGCGAATCACAATGACTTTGGCGTTACCCGATTTCTGCGTCAGACCACCACACTTGGCGATGTAATCTTCCGGGCTGAGGTTTTTCTCCCAACTCACCGCATTCGGGAACAGCACCTCGCCATGCACCATCACCAACGAGCTCTTCTCTGGAATATTGATGATGTCGCCATCTTCCAGCAGCACGGAATCGAGATTCTGTTCGTTAAGGATTACTTCGCCTTTCGGCACCACAGAGCGGGCTTTCGCTACAAAACGGCTAATCAGCTGCGCTTCCTGCATACGCAGGCTGGCCTCTTCTTTAGTGGAGGATTGCGCCGACAGCGAAGCCTCTTCCAATTTTTGCAGCGACAAATCCAGCATCTCTTTCTGGCGCAGCGCAACAGACTGTCGATAAAGCTGGATCGCTTTAAGCTGCGTCATGCTGTTAGAACGAATCTGCGTTAACACCGAACGCATGGTTGAACCATAAGGCAGAACGATCGCATGCTCACCAGAATGTGCGCCTTCAATACGAACCTGAATAGTGCCTGCATAGCGGTCGGAGCTGATAATCAACGTGTCGCCATCTTGCAACATGCGGCCCGGTGCAGAGCTGATCGGATAATATTCGCTGCGTTTCATTGCACCCTGCTGACGCATGATGGTCATATGCGTAGCGCCGGGTTTGGGGCGTGCCCAGCTCAGCGCTTCCGTCACCGGAATGCTGCTGTTGCGGAACTCAAAGTCATAGCTGTTAAAGACATCGCCCTGCACGCTGAACGTGTGCTGTCGCGGCCCGACCACGATGGTGTCGCCATCGGAAAACTGTGAAAGGCCGAGCTTGCCATTTAACAGGAAGTCATACAGATCAACGGATGAGCGTACGCGATTGCCGCGCTTTATCACGATATCTACGTAGCTGCCGCGATCGGGATCGACGCCGCCCGCTTTGATCAGATAGTTGAGCAGCGAATCGGTTGTAACACCGCCATACAAACCGGGGTTACGCACAAAACCGGTCACATACACTTTTACCGGCTGCGCCTGCAACAGCGAGGCATAAACGTTAACGTTAGCCTGGTAAACTTCTTTGACTCGCGTTGTCACCATGTTATTCAGCTGGCTGTTACTGACGCCCGCCACCTTCAACGGCCCGACGTTTGGCAGGAAAATATTGCCTTTTGGATCAACCGTCAGCGCGCCATCAAAAGTAAATGCCCCCCACAAACGAACTTGAATGGTGTCGCCAAGGCTAATGGTGTAGCTCGGATTGAAACCCACGGTGGCCCCGTTATCGGCGCTGTTGCCGTTAAAAAGTTGCGCACCAAACATACGGCTCATCACCATCGGCGCGGTGGGGCGTGGTGTATTGTCAAAGCCATCGCTGCTTTGCACCGCATTCTGCTGCCCGGTAATAAAGGAGGGCAAAGGCGCGGCACCGGTCAGATTAGGATCGGCATTTAAATCCACTGCGCTGGCCTGCGTAGCCTGCCACAGGGCGATGAATAACAGAGACTTCAGTAATTTCATGGCGAACTCATTCAATGTCTGGGCGACGAATTAATCTTTGTGATCTTCAATAACAGCCAGCAGCAGTTTTAAGGTGCCGAACAGCAAGCTGCACACCAGTAACCAGCAGGCGATCAAATAAGGAACATTCGGGAACGTAGATTCCTGCGGCTGTTGCGGTGAGCTAATGACCGACAGCACCTTCAGCTTGCGAGCGGCTTCGACACGCGTCTTCTCAATAGAAGTAAGCGCCAACTTATAAATGTCAGTATCAAAGGAGACTTTCGCTTTTATCTCTTCGAAATCCACTGCCATGCGGTTGAGCTTGTGCCCTTCCGGTGCCGTAATTTTGCCTTTTTCGTCATCAATCTGAGATTGCAGTGACGCAATGGCGTTTTTCGCGCTAATCACCTGCGGCGCATCGTCACGCAAATAGGTCAGCAAATTACGCAGGTCTGCTTCCATCTGGATTTTCTGACCATTAAGCGTGTTCACTAAAGTGCTGGCGGCTAACGCTTGCGCTTCTGGATCCAGCACATTGTTGTGGTTCTGATAAGCCAGTAGTTCGCCTTTGCTTTCATCCAGCCTGGCGCGTGCTTTCTGCATTTCGTTTTCGGCGAAAGTGAGCTGATCACGAGCAATGCGATGGGAAAGTTCGTTGATAAAGCGTTCGGACTCTTTCAGCACAGCTTGGTTAAATTGCTTAGCGAACTCTGGGGTGAAGCCTTGGGTTTGAATATCCAACAAACCCGTTTTATCGTCATACGCCACGCTGATACGGCTGCGGTAGTATTCAAGAAAACGCTCAACGGTTTCATCGTTCGAGAGATGATTCAGAAAATCCAGACCGCTGTGGCTGAACGCTTCATGGAAATTAAGCTGCTTATCCAGCACCGCCATCATATCGGGTGAGTTGATGTACTCTTTTAGGTAGAGCGCATCTTCTGCAGAGCTGGGATTGGAAGCGCCGAGCAACAAACCGACGTTCAGGCTGCTGCCGTTGATATCATCGGCGCGTTTAATGGCTACTTTGGATTCGCTCATGAAGCGCGGTTGACTGAAGATCACCAAATAGATGAGCAGCAACGCCATCGGCAGCAAAATAATAATTTTAGCGAGGTGGTTTTGCAGATTTGCCAGTGAAAGCACGGACAACTTTGTGCGCACTCCCGATGCTCTGAACTTCACTTTCTCAATTAACATGCAGCTATCATCATTTATTGTGTGCTCTCGCACGTCTTTGTTAAGGCCGGTGACATATTTCCGTTGCCACACGCTCAGTAGAACCTGGAAACAGCTGGGTGACTTTATTCTCTTTATTGATGGCCAATAGCGCGGAAACAGGGTGTTTTTGCATCTTTTCTTACTCTTCGATGCTTATTCTCTTGTATCGCTGCGAGTAAATAGCCTTTTCTGGCAGAGAGTTATCTACAAAACCGGGCAACGTTACTTGTGTACATTTACTCGACCGTTCCGGATTTAGCCGTTTTTTCACTTAATAGGACGACCTTCGCGTGTTCACTTATTAACCAGTTGACGATGGTTAAACAAAAATGAACACTAAATCTCTACGCTGACGTTTTTCTGCACAATAAAAACCCCCTTCCCCTCCAGAATTTAAGACAAAGGGATAGCGTCCAGCAGGTGACTGGCGAAATTTTTAATTGTCATTTAGTGCAGGCAGCCGCCCTTTTAAATAAAAGGCCGCAGGGAAATTTTAACGAAACCTATGTAACATAGCGTAAGAAATGGCACAACTTTTTTAAGAAGATTCTTAGTGTTTAACTGGTCGCTTTTTAATCAACCAAATAGTTTGGATAGCGGAAAAAGAGCAACCAAAAGCAAATAAACACTAAATTTCAATGAATTAAAATCAATTCGGGAGCCACCTATTTAAAATAACACCCTACTGTTTCATGGTATAAATAACAGACGACAACCAAGATAATTGGTAACTGATAAAGTCACTACAGGTTATATTTTAATAAGGTTAATATTTATATGGAGACACATTAATGGCGGTGGTGAGCGGAAGATAATAGCAAGCAGAGTTCAGAAAAATTCATGGATTACTAAAAGTACTTTCATCTTTCCGAGATAACTTACTCTTATGTTTATTGTGCACTTATTATACCGTTTTACAGTGATATCCGGTTCTAATAAGGGTTTGTTTCTATTCAATCTGATCTCTACAGCTTAAAGATATATATAAAAAACAGCCAGGAACCGTGATTTGTTTGAAGTGGGTAGAAACAGAGGTTTGGGATGCGGATGACGGGATCAACAAGAAGAGAGAAATGACGCACGCATGAGGCATTTAATAGTCGTTATCAATATCCTCTGCGGCCGAACGCATCACGCTGATGGCGATGAGCAGTCCTATCAAGGCTACAACGGCAATGCCTGTCAGTAAAAATTCCACACAACCACCTATGATATTGGGCTCTTTGAGAGTGAATTTGAGCAGTGGCATCAGTATGGCAGCTCATTACTCATCATATAACCTGGCTATGTTTCAGTTTGTTTACGATGTAAATCAGGTTTAGCTCTTCCAACTATATAAATGCAGTTATGTCGCTGAAATAGCAGATGTTATGACAAAGCGATCGCTTTAATCCGGAACTTAAATGCAGGTGCTAAGAAAAGTCTAATTTATTTGTACGTCTGCGTTATTGGAGAAAAGCGGGATTTGTGAGGACGGTGGCAAGCGCAATGTGAAGGTTGTGAGCGACTGAACAAAGAAGAGAGACTGAGCACCTGAAGTGCTCAGCCCTAATCATTACTCGTCTTCTAAATAGGTATAGCCGTAAAGGCCGCTTTCGAACTCTTGCAGGAATTGTTCGCGCAGCTCCTCATCCAGTTCAGTTTCAGTAACCTGATTACGGAACAGCGTCATCAGCTCGTTGGGATCAAGCTGAACGTAGCGCAACATATCCGCAACGGTATCGCCTTCGTCAGAAAGCTGCACTTCAACGTCGCCATTTGGACGCGCATAGACATCAACCGCTTCGGTATCACCAAACAGGTTGTGCATGTTGCCCAAAATTTCCTGATAAGCACCCACCATAAAGAAGCCCAGCATTGGCGGATTATCAACGTCGTATTCCGGCATCGGCATGGTGGTAGCAATGCCGTCGCCATCAACGTAGTGATCGATAGTGCCGTCGGAATCACAGGTAATGTCGAGCAGCACCGCACGGCGCTCCGGCTTCTTGTTCAGCCCTTCCAGCGGAAGCACCGGGAATAGCTGATCGATACCCCATGCATCCGGCATCGACTGGAACAGCGAGAAGTTGACGTACATTTTGTCCGCCATGCGCTCTTGCAGTTCGTCGATAATCGGACGGTGCGCGCGATTACTTGGGTCAAGATGCTGCTGAATGTAATGACAAATGCTGAGATAAAGCTGTTCAGCCCATGAACGCTGTTTAAGATCGTAAGTGCCGGATGAGTAACCGGTGTGGATATCAAACAGATCCATCTGGCTGTCATGCAGCCATTCACGTAGCGAGCGACGCGTGCTCGGCTCGTGCATCTCTTGCCAGGTTTCCCACATGCTCAGAATCGGGCGCGGCGCATCTACTGCTGGCGTTTCAGGCTCGCTGAAC
Organism: Pantoea sp. MQR6; assembly: GCF_022761075.1. Lineage (NCBI taxonomy): Bacteria > Pseudomonadati > Pseudomonadota > Gammaproteobacteria > Enterobacterales > Erwiniaceae > Pantoea > Pantoea sp. MQR6. Next base: position 335,341 of record NZ_JAKYXB010000003.1, on the reverse strand, counting down.
TCGTTGCGTTCGACACCGATGATATTCGACACCAGTACCGTATGATGCGCAGTGACGGCACGACCCGATTCGGTGATCACCGTTGGATGTTCCAAACCGTGTTCGTCGCACGCATCGCCAATCGCCCAAATCACGTTGTTGGCGTATTCGTTCAGGCCATAGTTCACTGAACAATCTGACTGCGAACGCGTGCCTTCATAATCGACGCCCAAACCACCGCCGACGTCAAAGCACTTAATGTTGACGCCCAACTTCGCCAGCTCAACATAGAAACGCGCTGATTCACGCACGCCGGTCGCGATATCGCGAATATTCGACATCTGTGAACCGAGATGGAAATGCAGCAGCTGCAGGCTGTCGATACGACCTGCGTTACGCATGATCTCAACCAGTTTCAGCACCTGGGTTGCCGACAGACCAAACTTCGATTTTTCACCGCCGCTCGACTGCCATTTACCGGAACCCTGAGACGCCAGTCGTGCGCGGATGCCCAGACGCGGCACCACGTTTAGACGCTCCGCTTCCTCCAGCACCAGACGCACTTCGGTCATTTTCTCGAGCACCAGATAAACTTTGTGCCCCATCTTTTCGCCAATCAGTGCCAGACGAATATATTCACGATCTTTATAGCCGTTACAGACGATCACGGAACGGGTTTGACCCGCATGTGCCAGCACCGCCATCAGCTCCGCTTTGGATCCCGCTTCCAGTCCCAGCGGTTCGCCGGAGTGGATCAGCGACTCAATGACGCGTTTGTGCTGGTTAACTTTGATCGGATAAACCAGAAAGTAATCGCCCTTGTAACCGTAAGATTCACGCGCGCGTTTAAAGGCGGCGTTAATTGAACGCAGGCGATGCTGCAGAATCTGCGGGAAACAGAACAGCGCGGGCAGGCGTTGGCCTTGCGCTTCGCGCTCTTTCACCAGGTTGGCTAAATCGACGCGTACGTCCGGCAGATCCGGATCCGGGCACACACTGATATGGCCCAGTTCGTTGACGTCGTAATAGTTATTGCCCCACCAGGCGATGTTATAAGTACGCAGCATTTTGCTGGCATCTTGATCGTTCATTGCTACCTCCTGCATTGAGCGGAGTGCACCTTGTTCGCCAGCTGACGAACCCTTGATATTCTTCATGTCGTCAGACATCACGAACCTCAATTTTCCGTTGAAAGATGAAACTGTTAATCGGCTTAACTGCCGCTAAGTTAGAAATTCGTTGCCACATGTGACGCAATGTCCTGTTCACCTGACGTTGCCGTCAGCGCGATTAACGCATGAAAGTAAGTGTAAAACACCTTGGCCTGTCCGTTTAAATAGAAAACGTTTAAAAGAGAAACGTATAAAAAGGACCACGGATAACGTGCGTCGTTCATCTGCATAAGCACAGAGAAGGAACAAAAACGTAAGGATAGCAGTACAGATTAACGGGTACTCGTGTCGGTAGAATGACCGCTACGAACACAATGTCGGCAGGACACTGAAAATGATGGGAAACAGGAGAAAGCCAGCGCAGCGCAACAGCGCGGAGAACCGAAAGGAAAGAAAGCGTGGTTCATTACTTGAATCACCTCCACATATGCCAAAGACACATGGAAAACAACCTGGGTGAACGCCAGAAGCCTCACTGTTCTGACGGGCGCGACGCGTGGTGACGTCATCCTTTTTGCTGCCTAAAAGCAGCGGCGTTTTATACAGTTTGTGGTCAAAAATAGCAAAAAGATTATTTGGTTATTGCGTGTACTGTCAGGAAAATCTTCCAGTTTTGCCGTTGCGTAAAATGCTGAAACAGAAAAAGGGCTGGTAATTCGCGCATTCTGTAACCTAAAATAGACGTCCAGATGGTTTTCCATCTAAACAGGTTAAACTCCAGGCGATGTTAGCCTGATGTGCTGATACTTCCTAAACTGCTCGCGGCTTTGCCTGAAGGGGCGTTAAGTCAGGTTCAGCCTCACTTACGCTATGCAGTCGAATTCAAACCATTTGTAAGGTAAAGAACAGAATGGCTAAACACCTTTTTACGTCCGAGTCTGTATCAGAAGGACATCCTGATAAAATCGCTGACCAAATTTCTGATGCCGTACTTGATGCGATCCTCGAGCAGGATCCTAAAGCGCGCGTGGCCTGCGAAACTTACGTTAAAACCGGTATGGTTCTGGTTGGGGGTGAAATCACTACCAGCGCCTGGGTTGATATCGAAGAGATCACCCGTAACACCGTTCGTGAAATCGGCTATGTTCATTCCGATATGGGCTTTGATGCCAACTCTTGCGCCGTTTTAAGCGCGATTGGCAAGCAATCACCTGATATCAACCAAGGCGTTGACCGCACCGATCCGCTGGAACAAGGCGCGGGCGATCAGGGCTTGATGTTTGGCTACGCAACCAACGAAACTGACGTGCTGATGCCTGCGCCAGTGACTTATGCACACCGTTTGGTGCAGCGTCAGGCTGAAGTCCGTAAAAATGGTTCACTGCCGTGGTTGCGTCCAGATGCGAAAAGCCAGGTCACTTTCCAGTACGATGACGGCAAAATCGTCGGTATCGATGCTGTTGTCCTGTCAACTCAGCACGCTGAAGATGTTAGCCAGCAAGATCTGAAAGAAGCGGTAATGGAAGAGATCATCAAACCGGTTCTGCCAGCAGAATGGCTGAATGCTTCAACCAAATATCACATCAACCCAACGGGTCGTTTCGTTATCGGTGGCCCAATGGGCGACTGTGGCCTGACGGGTCGTAAAATCATCGTTGATACCTACGGCGGCATGGCACGTCATGGCGGCGGTGCGTTCTCAGGTAAAGATCCATCAAAAGTTGACCGTTCAGCGGCTTATGCTGCGCGCTATGTGGCTAAAAACATCGTGGCTGCGGGTTTGGCGGATCGTTGTGAAATCCAGGTTTCTTACGCGATTGGCGTCGCTGAACCGACCTCCATCATGGTTGAAACGTTTGGTACCGAGAAAATCTCTACCGAACAGCTGACTTTGCTGGTGCGTGAGTTCTTCGACCTGCGTCCATACGGTTTGATTCAGATGCTGGATCTGCTGCACCCGATCTACAAAGAGACCGCAGCTTATGGTCACTTTGGTCGTGAGCACTTCCCATGGGAAAAAACAGACAAAGCTGCTCAACTGCGCGACGCTGCGGGCCTGTAATTTTTCTCTCGGGCCCCATCCGAAAACCCTGTTGATGAAGCAGGGTTTTTTATTGCCTGTTTTTTGCTAACCGATCGCCCTCTCATCCCTAACGCTACAAAGTTACGAGTCAAAAAAACGGCTTACGCTGCTTTCAAATCTCTTCAGACAGCTTTTTTCGTTATCTCAACTACACTTCTTTCGCCAATCCTGACAACAAAATGTTAACGATTACAATTTGAAACGCTTTAGTTATCTGCAATTTAGGAATTAAACGGCGTAGTTATTGTAATAAAAATGCGTTATTTTCAGCGTCATCTGATTGCCGATAATAAGAGCATTGTCAGAAACTTAAAGAGTGCTATACCTCTCTGGTTACTTGACCTTTCCGGGTTATAAATGCTGAATTTCAGGGTTTCAGCGTGTGTAAGCGATTACACTGATGTGATCGTCCTCACTTTTTTCCGGCAAAAGGTTTTTTAACATTGATAAAAACAACGATGGATAAACTTGGAGGCAACAATGCCTGGCAATACACAAAAAAGCAGAACTTCAAATAAGGCGATGACCTTATTTGTCTGCTTTCTGGCGGCTCTCGCTGGCCTGCTGTTCGGTCTGGATATCGGCGTTATTGCCGGTGCACTGCCGTTTATCGCTAAAGACTTTAACGTTACGGCACACCAACAAGAGTGGATCGTCAGTTCCATGATGTTCGGTGCGGCTGTGGGTGCTATTGGTAGCGGCTGGATGTCTTCGCGTCTGGGCCGTAAGAAAAGCCTGATGGCGGGTGCGATTCTGTTCGTTATCGGTTCTTTGTGGTCGGCAATGTCGCCGAACCCTGAAATGCTGATTTGGGCGCGCGTGCTGCTGGGCCTGGCGGTGGGCATCGCTTCTTACACTGCCCCGCTTTATCTTTCCGAAATTGCGCCAGAAAAGATTCGCGGCAGTATGATCTCGCTGTACCAGCTGATGATTACCATTGGTATTCTTGGCGCGTATTTGTCTGATACCGCATTCAGCTTTACCGGCAACTGGCGTTGGATGCTGGGTGTAATCACCATTCCAGCCCTGCTGCTGCTGATCGGCGTTTTCTTCCTGCCAAACAGCCCGCGCTGGCTGGCGGCTAAAGGTAACTTCCGCGATGCGCAGCGTGTACTGGATCGTCTGCGTGACACCAGCGAGCAAGCAAAGCGTGAACTGGATGAAATCCGTGAAAGCCTGAAAATCAAGCAATCTGGCTGGGGTCTGTTTAAAGAAAACAGCAACTTCCGTCGTGCGGTGTTCCTCGGCATTCTGTTACAGGTGATGCAACAGTTCACCGGTATGAACGTCATCATGTATTACGCACCGAAAATCTTTGAGATTGCGGGTTTCTCTAACACCACTGAGCAGATGTGGGGCACAGTGATTGTGGGTCTGGTCAATGTGCTGGCGACCTTCATCGCGATTGGTCTGGTGGATCGTTGGGGCCGTAAGCCAACGCTGATTCTGGGCTTTATGGTGATGGCGGCAGGCATGGGCATTTTGGGTACGATGCTGCATATTGGCATTGATTCTCAGGGCGCGCAGTACTTCGCCATTGGCATGCTGCTGATGTTTATCGTTGGTTTTGCAATGTCTGCCGGTCCGCTGATCTGGGTACTGTGTTCTGAAATTCAACCGCTGAAAGGCCGCGATTTCGGTATCACCGTGTCCACCACCACCAACTGGATTGCGAACATGATTGTGGGCGCTACCTTCCTCACGATGCTGAACACCTTGGGCAACGCGTCGACCTTCTGGGTCTATGCCCTGCTGAACCTGTTCTTCATCCTGCTGACGGTAATGCTGATTCCGGAGACCAAGAACATCTCGCTGGAACACATCGAACGCAACCTGATGAAAGGCAAAAAGCTGCGTGATATTGGTTCTCAGAACTAATTAGCAAGCAACAACGGCGGGAAAGTCCCGCCGTTTTCTTTTCCAATATTGAGTTCCCGCCCGCGCCCGCTTATTCTTGGCCCCATGAAAACACCTCGTCTTCCCATCGCGCTACAGCAAGCCGTGATGCGCTCGCTGCGCCACTCGCTTGAGTTGGCTAATCAAAAATTAGCGCGCAGCTATCCCGAACCCAAACTGATTTATCAACAGCGTGGCACCGCAGCTGGCACCGCCTGGCTAGAAAAGTGGGAAATCCGTCTCAATCCCGTTTTGCTGTTAGAGAATCAACAAGCCTTTATTGATGAAGTGGTGCCGCATGAGCTGGCTCATCTGCTGGTGTGGAAACATTTTGGTCGCGTTGCGCCCCATGGCAAAGAGTGGAAATGGATGATGGAAAGCGTGCTTGGCGTGCCTGCCCAGCGTACTCACCGCTTTGAGGTGGAATCGGTGCGCAGTCGCACCTTCAACTACCGATGTCAGTGCCAGCAGCATCATCTCACTGTGCGTCGTCATAATCGCGTCGTGCGTGGAGAAAGCGAATATCGCTGCGTGAGCTGCGGCAGTCTGTTAAAGCCAGGCGACTATTTGCCATCCTGACCAGGATTCTCATTCCTCGTGATTCCTCATTCTGTTACCCTGCCGCCCTTTTTTGGCTCTACGTAGATTGTTGGAATATGTCTCGCAAAATTATTGTTGCTGTTTCGCTGTTATTTGCCCCGTTTGTTGCCAGCGCCCTAAGCCTGAATAACTATCATCAAAACAATTTCCAGCAGGCCAAAGCCTATGCGGCGCAAATCAATGCTGATGCGCCAGGAACGTTTTACTGTGGCTGTAAAATCAACTGGCAGGGGAAAAAAGGCGTCCCCGATCTCAACAGCTGTGGCTACAAGGTTCGTAAAAATGCGAATCGCGCCAAGCGGATTGAATGGGAACACGTCATGCCAGCGTGGGAGTTTGGTCATCAGCGCCAGTGTTGGCAAAACGGTGGACGCAAGAATTGCAGTAAAGATGCTGAATATCGCCGAATCGAAACCGATCTGCATAACCTGCAACCTGCGGTGGGTGAAGTAAATGGTGATCGCGGGAATCTGGCATACAGCCAATGGAACGGCGGTGAGCAGCCTTATGGACAATGCGGTATGAAAGTCGATTTCAAAAATAAGATTGCCGAGCCGCCAGCGCGCGCGCGGGGAGCTATTGCGCGGACCTATTTCTATATGCGCGATCAATATCATCTGCGCCTTTCTCGTCAGCAAACCCAGCTGTTTACCGTATGGAACAAGCTTTATCCCGTTACGCCATGGGAGTGTGAACGTGACAAACGCATCGCTCGCATACAGGGTAATCACAATCCTTATGTGCAGCAGGCTTGCCAGCGCTAAAATCCCTGCCCTAAACTAGTTGTTTCTTCTATTCCGCCGCGTAATACAGCGCGGCGTTCAGTTCTCAGGAACCTTATGCGCATACCTCGCATTTATCAGGCCGAACCGCTTAGTGTAGGCAGTGAAATTACGCTGGATGAAGACGCATCCAATCATGTAGGCCGCGTGCTGCGCATGACCAGCGGTCAACGCCTTGAACTGTTTGATGGCACTAATCTGACTTTTGCAGCAGAGATCACGCATGTTGATAAAAAGCGTGTAAAAGTAACTGTTTTAGAGAGCCAATCCGATGATCGTGAATCACCGCTGTTTATGCATTTGGGCCAAGTGATGTCACGCGGTGAAAAGATGGAATTCACCATTCAGAAATCGATTGAGCTCGGCGTTAATGTCATTACGCCCTTGTTTTCCGAACGCTGCGGCGTAAAGCTGGATGCTGAAAGGCTGGCGAAGAAGATTCAGCAGTGGCAGAAAATTGCGATTGCGGCTTGCGAGCAGTGTGGCCGCAACCGCGTGCCGGAAATTCGCGAAGCCATGACGCTGGAAGCCTGGTGTGCAGAAGCAGACGAAGGATTGAAACTTAACCTTCATCCACGCGCCAGCCACAGCATCAACACGTTGCCGCAACCGGTTAAGCGAGTACGCTTGTTGATTGGCCCAGAAGGCGGCCTTTCCGCAGAAGAGATCGCAATGACAGCGCAACACGATTTTACTGACATTCTGCTTGGCCCACGGGTGTTACGCACCGAAACAACCGCGCTGACGGCCATTACGGCACTTCAGGTGAGGTTTGGTGACCTGGGTTAAGCGATAATTTCTAAGACGCACGCAGCACACACGGCGTCCTGACTGTTCAGCCCAACGCTGACGCATGGAACGAGACGGTAAATGCCGCCTCATTGAGGAGATAATAATGATTAAGCTTGGCATCGTGATGGACCCCATCTCGTCCATCAACATTAAAAAAGACACCAGCTTCGCCATGTTGCTGGAAGCACAGCGTCGTGGTTATGAAATTCACTACATGGAGATGGGCGATCTCTCGCTGCGTGGCGGCGTCTCCTATGCTCGCACGCGTCTGCTGAGCGTCGACCAAAACTATGACAAGTGGTATGAGTTCGGCAGCGAGCAAGAGATTGAACTCTCTGAGCTGAATGTTGTACTGATGCGTAAAGATCCGCCGTTTGATACGGAATTCATTTACGCGACCTATATTCTGGAGCGCGCAGAAGAGTTGGGTACGCTGATCGTGAACAAGCCGCAAAGCCTGCGTGACTGTAACGAAAAGCTGTATACCGCATGGTTTGCGGAGTTCACGCCAGATACGCTGGTAACTCGCAATAAAGAGAAGCTGCGCGCGTTCTGGCAAGAGCACGGTGACATCATCATGAAGCCGCTGGATGGCATGGGTGGCGCGTCAATTTTCCGTGTGAAAAAAGATGATCCTAACTTTTCAGTGATTGTTGAAGCCCTGACTAACCACGGAAGTTACTTCTGCATGGCACAAAACTTTATCCCGGCGATTAAAGAAGGCGACAAACGCGTTCTGGTCATCGACGGTGAGCCTGTGCCTTATTGCCTGGCGCGCATCCCACAAGGGGGTGAAACCCGCGGTAATCTCGCCGCTGGCGGACGTGGCGAAGCGCGTCCGTTAAGCGAAAGCGATTGGGAAATTGCCCGTCGCGTGGGTCCAACGCTGAAAGCAAAAGGGCTGATTTTTGTAGGCTTGGACATCATCGGTGATAAACTGACTGAAGTGAACGTGACCAGCCCAACATGCGTGCGTGAAATTGAAGCAGCATTCCCGATCTCCATCACCGGCATGTTGATGGATGCTATCGAGAAGCGTCTGGGCTGAGCATGACGTCGGAGCTCTGCTCCGTGATCAACCCAACACCGGCGCGGCAACTGCGCGCCGGTTATTTTTGGTACATCGAGTGAGAATGAATTTACAGCATCATTTTTTGATTGCCATGCCTTCGCTGCAAGACCCTTTCTTTAAACGTTCTGTGGTTTACGTGTGTGAACACAATGAAGAAGGGGCGATGGGACTGATCGTCAACAAGCCCATGGAAAACCTGACGGTGGAAGGCATTCTTAAAAAGCTCAAGATCTCTTCTGAAGATCGCGATCCTGCTATCAAGCTGGACAAACCGGTGTTTACCGGCGGTCCGTTAGCGGAAGATCGCGGCTTTATCCTGCACTCTGCACAACGCATTTTTACCTCCAGTATTCGCATCTCTGATACCACCATCATCACCACCTCGCGTGATGTGCTGGAAGCGATTGGTACACAATCACAGCCAGAAAACGTGTTGGTAGCACTGGGTTACTGTGCCTGGGAAAAAGACCAATTGGAGAACGAACTCATGGAGAATGCCTGGCTGACCACGCCCGCCAACAGCAATATTTTGTTTAAAACGCCCATTTCTGAGCGATGGCGTGAAGCAGCGCGCAGTATTGGCGTTGATATTCACAACATGGCCAGCGACGCCGGACACGCCTGATGTCAAATCAAACACTGTTAGGTTTTGATTTCGGCACCAAGAGCATTGGCGTGGCGATAGGTCAGCAACTCACCGGTAGCGCCCGCCCGCTCGCAGCGCTTAAAGCGCAGGATGGCACGCCAGACTGGCTACAAATCGAAAAGCTGTTGAAAGAGTGGCAGCCCGATTTTGTGGTTGTCGGATTGCCGCTGAATATGGACGGCACCGAGCAAGAGTTAACCGCGCGAGCACGTAAGTTTGCTAATCGGCTGCATGGCCGCTTTGGCGTTCGTGTTGAGCTGCAAGATGAACGTCTGAGTACGGTAGAAGCACGTGCTGGCTTGTTTGAACGCGGCGGTTATCGTGCGCTAAACAAAGGTTCAGTCGATTCGCAATCAGCGGCGATCATTCTGCAAGACTGGTTTGAAACGCACTACTAAGCACGTTATTCATCATCACCTAACTTATCCATGACCCGCACCCCGCGCTTACTAAGCAATGAAGCGCGGCACGTCACGGTGTGTCCTTAATGAGCCCTTCCGCCTTTCGTGCCAGTAAACTCTGCTCAAAGGTCTGCATACCCGCTTGCGCGCCGGTTTGGAGAACACCAGGAATTTGATGCATCTTGCCTTCCCTGATTAAATTCGCCACTGCGGGCGTTGCTATCAGGACCTCAAACAAGCCAATGCGTTGACCTTCGAGTGAGGGCACTAATCGCTGAGCGATCACCGCTTTAAGACTGCCCGCCAGTTGCGTACGCACCAGATTTTTCTCCTCAGCGGAAAAGAGATCGACCAACCGATCAACCGCCTGAGCAGCGCCGCGCGTATGCAACGTTGCCAGCACCAGATGCCCAGTCTCTGCTGCTGTCAGCGCCTGTCGAATCGTGTCGCTGTCGCGCAGTTCGCCCAATAAAATCACATCAGGATCTTCGCGTAGTGCCGCTTTAATCCCCTGGTTAAAAGCAGTGCAATGCACACCAATTTCTCGCTGCTGGATCAGTGATTGCTGGCTGTTATGAATAAACTCAATGGGATCTTCTAGCGTGATGATGTGCCGCGCCTGCTGTCTGTTGAGCGCATCGACCATCGCTGCCAGCGTAGTGGATTTGCCGCTGCCGGTCGCGCCAGTGATCAAAATCAGTCCCTCCTCTTTTTCCAACAGCAAGGGCACAATAGCGGGTAAGCGCAAGCTCGCCAGCGTTGGACACTGGTTGGCAATAGTGCGTAATGCCAAAGACAAGCCTTGCCGCTGGCGGAAGAGATTGGCACGCAGTCGCTGTCCACCCGGCAAACTCAAGGCGAAATCAAGCTGACCTTCGGCTTCAAGCTGCCGCCGCTGCGGATCGTCCAGCCATTGCTCAATAAACGTATCCATCCACGCCGCGCTGACTTTCGGCCAGTCGGGTATCGCTTCCAACCTGCCCTGCCGTCGCCAGTAAGGCAAATGTCCGCTGCAAAGGTGCAGATCGGCGGCGTTATGCTTTACACTAAGGCCCACCATTTCATCCAGATCCATAATTTCTCCTGACTATGACCTCAATCCAGCACAACCTACAGCAAGTGCGGCAGCGTATCGCTGCCGCTGCCGCGCGTTGCGGCAGAGCGCCAGAAGAAATCACCTTACTTGCAGTAAGCAAAACTAAACCTGCGAGCGCCGTCGAAGAAGCCGCCGCAGCCGGACAAATTCCCTTTGGGGAAAATTACGTGCAGGAAGGGGTTGAAAAGGTTCAGGCACTGGCCGCACATCCTCATTTGGAATGGCACTTCATTGGTCCGTTGCAGTCCAATAAAAGTCGTTTGGTGGCGGAAAACTTTGCCTGGTGTCATACCGTTGATCGCCAGCGTATTGCGCAGCGCCTGAATGACCAGCGTCCGTTAACGTTGCCGCCGCTTAATGTGTTAATTCAGGTAAATATCAGTGACGAGAACAGCAAATCTGGCATCATGCTGGAGGCCCTTTCCGAGCTGGCGCAGCAAATAGCAGAATTGCCGCAGCTGCGATTGCGTGGATTAATGGCCATTCCCGCACCAGAAAGTGATTACGATCGGCAGTTGGCGGTATGCCAGCAGATGGCCGACGCGTTCCAGCAGTTGAAACAGCATTATGCCGATGTCGACACACTCTCTTTGGGGATGAGTGATGATATGGAAGCCGCTATTGCCGCAGGCAGCACCATGGTGCGCATCGGCACTGCAATCTTTGGCGCGCGAGATTACGCGAGCAAACCACAACAATAATTGAGGAACTTCATGTTAACAATGACGTTTTTAGTCAAAACGCTGATCGATCTCTACGTCATGGTGCTGCTGCTGCGCATCTGGATGCAGTGGTCCCGCTGTGATTTTTACAACCCGCTGGCGCAGTTTGTCGTCAAGATTACTCAGCCTATTATCAAGCCGTTACGCCGTATCATTCCTGCGTTAGGGCCGATTGATACCGCTTCGCTGCTGCTGGCTTTTGTGCTGACTACACTCAAATATCCGATCCTGCTATTGATTCAAGTGGGCGTATTCTCGCTTGATCCTACCAACCTGCTGGTTGGCCTGCTGTCGCTGGTGAAATCTGCCGGTTATCTGGTGTTCTGGGTCATTATCATTCGCTCTCTCATGAGCTGGATTAGCCAAGGCCGCGGCCCTGTCGATCAGGTGCTGATTCAACTGACCGAACCCTTGATGGCGCCCATTCGCCGTATTCTGCCTGCTATGGGCGGCATCGACTTCTCAGCGATGATCGTGATTCTGGTGTTGTATGCCCTGAACTTCCTCGGCATGGACCTGTTCCCAGGTCTCTGGTATTTGCTGTAATCGAATTAACTGGAACTGTTATGCAAAAAGTTGTGCTCGCTACCGGTAATCCCGGCAAAGTACGTGAACTGGCGGACCTGCTGTCCGCCTTTGGCCTGGATATCGTGGCGCAAACCGAGCTTGGCGTGGAATCCGCTGAAGAAACCGGTCTGACCTTTATCGAAAACGCCATTCTCAAAGCGCGTCATGCGGCGCAAATTACTGGTTTACCCGCCATTGCCGATGACTCGGGTTTGGCGGTAGATGCGCTTGGCGGCGCGCCGGGCATCTATTCGGCCCGCTACGCTGGCGAAGAGGCCAGCGATCAGCAGAACCTTGAGAAGCTGCTCGCAGCGATGGAAAATGTTCCCGACGATCAGCGTCAGGCGCAATTCCATTGCGTGCTGGTTTATCTACGCCATGCTGAAGATCCTACACCGCTGGTGTTTCACGGCAGTTGGGAAGGTGAAATCACGCGTGCTTCAGCGGGTGTCGGTGGCTTCGGGTACGATCCCATTTTCGCCGTTCCGGCTTTAGGTAAAACCGCCGCTGAGCTGAGCAAAGCGGAAAAAGGCGCGGTTTCTCATCGGGGTAAAGCATTGACGCTGTTGCTGGAAGCGATGCGTAATGCCTAATTTGCCGCCACTCAGTCTCTATATCCACATTCCATGGTGCGTACAGAAATGTCCCTACTGTGATTTCAATTCCCATGCGTTGAAAGATGAGATGCCGCACGTTGAGTATGTGCAGCATTTACTCAACGATCTGGATAACGATCTGCCGCTGATAAATGGACGAGAAGTCCGTACCATTTTTATCGGTGGCGGCACGCCAAGCTTGTTAAGCAGCAACGCGATGCAGATGCTGATGGATGGCGTACGTGAGCGTCTGACGCTGGCGGCTGGCGCTGAAATCACCATGGAAGCGAATCCTGGCACGGTAGAAGCCGATCGTTTCAGTGCTTACCAGCGCGCCGGTATCAACCGCATTTCCATCGGGGTGCAGAGCTTTAGCCCGCAGAAGCTTCAACGTCTGGGGCGCATTCACGGTCCAGAAGAGGCGAAGCGCGCCGCTCATCTCGCTGAAGGGCTGGGGCTGCGCAGCTTCAATCTTGATTTAATGCACGGCTTGCCTGACCAAACGCTTGAGGAAGCGCTCGACGATCTGCGTCAGGCAATTGCGCTGAATCCGCCGCATCTGTCGTGGTATCAGTTGACCATCGAGCCAAACACACTGTTTAGTTCGCGCCCGCCGGTGCTGCCCGATGACGATGCGCTGTGGGATATCTTCGAGCAGGGAGATCAACTCCTGACCGCAGCCGGTTATCAGCAATATGAAACCTCGGCTTACGCCAAACCGGGTTATCGCTGTGAACACAATCTCAATTATTGGCGTTTTGGTGATTACCTCGGTATCGGGTGCGGTGCACACGGCAAGTTAACCCAACCCGATGGCCGCATTGTGCGCACGGTGAAAACCAAGCATCCACGCGGTTTCATGAAAGGCACTTATCTGGATAAGCAGTACGAGGTTGCCGATGCCGAAAAGCCGTTCGAATTTTTCATGAATCGTTTCCGTTTGCTGGAAGCGGCACCACGCCATGAATTTTCGCTTTATACCGGCTTAGCGGAAGAGGTCATTCGTCCACAGATAGACGCAGCCATTGCGGCAGGCTATGTGATTGAGACTGAAGAGCACTGGCAGATCAGTGAGAAAGGAAAATTGTTTCTGAATTCGCTATTAGAACTGTTTTTAGCCGAAGAATAGCGGCGAAAAGAAATAATGAAGCCTCAGTCCGAACTTTCAGGCTGAGGCTTTTATTTATTTTTTCAGACCGCTAACCAAGCCCTTACGCTGATCCTCTAGCGTAATAACGCGATTACATACTTCATGGCCGAAGTTCTTGAAATCCTGCTCCTGATTGCTCCACTCAGCCTGAATTGACTGCTGAAGCCCGCCAAGATTTCCCATAATCGCCTGCAACGGATTGCTGCCGTTGACGGCCTGCTTACTGCCCATCTCGTTCAGACTGTCCTGCATCACGCCGCCTAACGTGGTTTGCACCAGTTGTTCGCCGTCTGCACGTACTTGATCAATCGCCTGATGATGGAAGGTTAAACCATCGGCACGATGTTCAATAATGCGGTTCATCTGCTGCTTCAGCTGACTATTGAGCGTAGTCAGGCGATTACGCACGTTGCTGTTCGCACCCAGTTTCTCAACAATGACGCGATCCAACGCCACGCGGCTCTTTTCAAGTCGTGACGTTGCGCCACTATCGATCCAAGGCAGATCACGGCGTAAACCATTCTGGTAATCAATTGCTTTCTGGCGGCTGGCATTATCCACTGTCACTGGCTGACCATTGAATGTTATGTCACCCTGCGGCGTGATTTCCAGATTGCCGTTAGTCCCCACCACCTGCACGCTCTGCGGCTTAATGACGACATCATCTTGAGGTTTCACGCTGCACTCATAGGCAGCCTGAGCCTGTGTTGCCGCCAGCAGCAGCGCAGCAAGAACCGTTTTACGAACCATAAACTCTCCCGATCTCACTGAAACCATAACGACAGGTCTGCCGTGCGTCGCAGCGAATTGGGTGCCGGCCAGCGCAGCGCATTCGGCGCGTACATAAATACGTGAGAATGCGAGCCCTGCACGATGCTCAAGTCGCCAGTAAGCCAGGCAGATATAGAACTTAGTCCCACCAGATATCGAAGAGTTCAGTCACTTGCACATCGTGCAGGTTGCGATCCTGTAACCATTTGCGCACCAGTTCACGGTGCTCATCGGTGCATTTACCGTCTTTCTGCAGGCAAACCAGCCCTTCCCACGCCAGATAACCACTGCCGTCAAACGCCAGACCATTTGGATCAATCGCTTCATTAATAAACTGATTCAGCGTTTCATCGATTTCAGTTTCAGACGTACCTTCGGCAAAGCGCCAGGCAACAGAAAAACCGAGTTCCTGAAATTCATCGATATGCATTTTTTTACGTAAACGGCGGCTGCGTTGTGTGGCCATTATTTCACCCTCTCAAACATTAAATCCCATACGCCATGGCCTAAACGCTGCCCGCGTTGCTCAAATTTAGTCAATGGACGCGTCTCAGGACGCGGCACGTAATCCTGACTTTCGGACTGATTCTTATAACCGTCGATGCTGTTCATGATTTCCAGCATATGAACCGCGTAGGCTTCCCAGTCAGTCGCCATGTGGAACACGCCGCCCAGCTTCAGCTTACGCATAACCAGCTCGGCAAACGGCACTTGTACAATGCGACGCTTGTTGTGGCGCGCTTTGTGCCATGGATCGGGGAAAAAAAGTTGCACCATACGCAGCGAATTATCTGGGATCATTTTCTCCAGCACTTCCACCGCGTCATGGCACATCACGCGCAGATTCTCTACGCCCGCCTCTTTTGCTGCACCCAGACATGCGCCTACGCCCGGCGCATGAACTTCTATACCCAGGAAGTTCTGATGTGGTGTGTTTTGCGCCATAGTCACCAGAGAAGCGCCCATGCCAAAACCAATTTCCAGGGTAATCGGTGCTTCACGACCAAAGAGTTGCAGCAGATCGATGGGCTCCGGCTGGTATTCCACGCCCATCTCCGGCCAGTAATTATCGAGCGCCATCTGCTGGCCTTTGGTCAGGCGGCCCTGGCGGCGTACAAAACTGCGAATGCGGCGCAATGGGCGTCCATTCTCATCAAATTCTGGGGTGATGACGTCATTAATCATGTCGAAGCCTGCTGGTTAGCCTGTTCTGGGAAACGGGCATTATGCAAAGTTCATAAGCAGAAGCAAGCCTTTGCCATCTTCCGGTTTACACTCAGATGCGCATGTGCTGGAATTCCTGCCTGAGTGTAGAGTAACCACGGAAAATTTCCTTCTTATGATGCAAGCGCCGCAGTTCGCGCAACAGGTGCTGGATTGGTATCAGCGCTTTGGCCGCAAAACCCTGCCGTGGCAGCTGGAGAAAACACCTTATAAGGTGTGGCTGTCCGAAGTGATGTTACAGCAAACCCAGGTTGCTACTGTTATTCCCTATTTCGAACGCTTTATGGCACGTTTTCCTACGGTCAGCGATTTAGCCGCTGCGCCGTTAGATGAAGTGCTGCATCTGTGGACCGGTTTAGGCTACTACGCGCGTGCGCGCAACCTGCACAAAGCGGCGAAACAGATTGTTGATGTGCACAAAGGCGTATTTCCACGCAATTTTGATGATGTCGCGGCGCTGCCTGGCGTAGGCCGTTCAACGGCAGGCGCGGTGTTGTCGTTGTCGCTTGGGCAACATTTCCCCATCCTCGATGGCAACGTGAAGCGTGTGCTGGCACGGTGCTACGCGGTGGCGGGATGGCCGGGCAAAAAAGAGGTCGAAAAGCGCTTATGGCAGATCAGCGAAACCGTTACGCCTGCTGAAGGCGTCAGTGAGTTCAATCAGGCGATGATGGATCTCGGCGCCATCGTTTGCACCCGCTCAAAACCGAAATGCGAAATTTGTCCGCTTAACAGTGGTTGTATGGCTTATGCCGACAGCAGCTGGTCGAGCTATCCCGGTAAAAAGCCGAAACAAACCCTGCCAGAGCGCAGCGGCTGGTTCCTGATGATCCAGCATGGCGATGACGTCTGGCTGGAGCAGCGTCCGCCAGTGGGATTATGGGGCGGCCTGTTTTGCTTCCCGCAATTCACCACCGAAGAGGCGCTGATTGACTGGTTAATCGCACGGGGCATTCACGCAAAACCGCAGCAGCTGACCGCGTTTCGCCATACCTTTAGCCACTTCCATTTGGACATCGTGCCAATGTGGCTGGCATGGCCTTCTGTCGGGTCGGCGATGGATGAAGCGGACGGTCTCTGGTATAACTTAGCGCAGCCACCGGCAGTGGGATTAGCCGCACCTGTCGAGCGACTTTTGCATGAGTTGCGCCATCCCCAGCAACTGGCTTTGCACAGTTGTGAGATCAATGAGGAAGAATAATGAGCCGCACTATTTTTTGTACCTTTTTACAACGCGACGCTGAAGGCCAAGACTTTCAGCTCTACCCTGGCGATCTGGGTAAACGCATTTACAACGAGATTTCCAAAGAAGCCTGGCAGAAATGGATGGCCAAGCAGACCATGCTAATCAACGAGAAAAAGCTCAGCATGATGAACCCAGAAGACCGCAAAGTGCTGGAAAAGGAGATGGTTAATTTCCTGTTTGAAGGCAAAGACGTGCACATTGAAGGCTACACGCCGCCAGAAGCGTAAACATTTTTGGCCTCCTCGTTGAGGCCGTTATCCAGGTCAGGCATATATTTCCAATGAATAAAAGATTGATAGCCCTGCTGGTGATTGCACCACTTTTGGCTTCCTGCTCCGGAAAAAAACAGCAGTCTCACGAAGAATGGGTTAAAGACACCAACGGGTTTGACATTTTGATGGGGCAATTCGCCCATAACATCGAAAACATTTGGGGTATTAATGAGGTTCTGATCGCCGGACCGAAAGATTACGTCAAGTACAGCGACAACTATTACACCCGCAGTCACATCAACTTTGAAAGCGGTAGCATCACGATTGAAACCATTGCAGGCACCGATCCCATGGCCAGTTTGCGCCAGGCGATCGTTACCACGCTGTTGATTGGTGAAGATCCTGGCAACGTTGACCTCTATTCAGATGCCAACGATATCGTGATCAGCAAAGAGCCGCTGCTGTATGGTCAGGTGCTGGATAACACGGGACAGGCCATTCGCTGGCAAGGTCGCGCTGAAAACTTTGCTGACTATTTGATCCAAAATAAGCTGAAGCGCCGCACTTCGGGCCTGCATGTGATTTACTCGATCACCATTCCGATGGTGCCGAACCACCTCGACAAACGTGCGCATAAATATTTGCCGATGGTGCGCAAATCTGCTGAAGAGTATGGCGTGGATGCCTCACTGATTTTAGCGATCATGCAAACTGAATCGAGTTTTAACCCCTATGCGGTTAGCCACTCTGATGCGCTGGGTTTGATGCAGGTTGTGCAGCATACCGCCGGCGTTGATGTGTTCCGCATGAAGGGCAAATGGGGCAAACCAAGCCGCAGCTATTTGCTTGATCCCGAGAACAACATTGATGCGGGAACGGCTTATATCTCGATTCTGCAGAAGAGTTATTTAGGCGGAATTCAGGATCCGTTGTCACGTCGCTATGCGGTTATTACCGCCTATAACGGCGGTGCAGGCAGCGTATTACGGGTCTTCTCCAGTGATAAGGATCGTGCGTTCAATATTATCAATGGTATGTCGCCGAACGAGGTTTATCAGACGCTGACCAAGCAGCACCCCAGCTCTGAATCGCGTCGTTATCTGACCAAGGTGAGCACTGCGCAACGCAGCTACCGGCAGTTTTAATCACTCTTGGGCTCGAGCCCGAGAGACAACAGACGTTTCGTTCGTCAGGCCGTGGGAAAAATGAAACTGCCTAATTGCCGGGCGAACGAAACGAGCTCACCCGGTTACGGCAATAATAAAAGGCTGGCGGGCCACAACCCGCCGCAGCCCAGGCTCGTCCTAGCGGCCAGCCACCATCATATTTGCGACTAAGTATTTGTTTCCCCTGCTATCTTCTTCAGTGTAAACCCCCTGCAATTCAGGTGAGAAGCCTGGTAACAAATTCACGCCCTCTTCCAGAGCCAGGAAATAACGCTGTACCGCTCCGCCCCATACTTCACCCGGCACAACGCACAGCACGCCCGGCGGATACGGCAACGCACCTTCAGCAGCAATTCGCCCTTCGGCTTTGGCAATCGGCACCAGTTCAACGTCACCGCGAATGTACGCCTGATGCGCATCCTGCGGATTCACTTTCACCGCTGGCAGACCCTCCTCACGGAACATCATGCGCTGCAAACCTTTCACATCATGACTGACATAGAGATCATGCATCTCCTGACACAAGCGGCGTAGCGTGTATCCAGCATAACGTTTAGCATTCTTGCGATAGATAGTTGGCAGCACTTCAGCCAGTGGCACATCCTCTTTCACATGCTGCTCGAATTGTGCCAGCATCGTCACCAAATGCGCCATTTTCTCTGGGCTTTCCGCAGGCGTCAGCAGGAACAGAATTGAGTTAAGATCGCACTTTTCTGGCACGATACCATTCTCGCGCAGGTAGTTAGCCAGAATGGTTGCGGGTATGCCGAACGCTGCATATTCGCCGCTCGCTGCATCAATACCTGGCGTGGTCAGCAGTAATTTGCAGGGATCAACACGGTATTGATCGCGATCGTAACCGGCAAAACCGTGCCATTTCGCGCCAGGTTCGAAGCTAAAATAGTGCAGATCGCGAGCGATCTCTTCTGTAGGCGCATCTTGCCAGGCTTTACCTTTTACGGTTTCCGGTACGAACGGCAGAATCATTTCACAGCGCTCAAAGATCGCTTTACGCGCCTCAATACCGATCATCACGCACTCATCCCACATGCGACGACCTGCATCGCCCTGATGCATTCTGGCGTTGATATCCAGTGCGGCGAACAGCGGATAAAACGGGCTGGTCGAGGCGTGCAGCATGAACGCGTTGTTCAGGCGTTTGTGCGGACAAAAACGCTTTTGCCCACGAATATGGTTATCTTTTTTGTGAATCTGCGAGGTCTGCGAAAAGCCCGCCAGCTGCTTATGCACTGACTGCGTGACAAAAATGCCGGGATCGTTTTCGTTCAATTCCAGCGTCAGCGGTGAACACCCTTCCATTAGCGGAATAAACTGTTCGTAGCCCAGCCACGCTGAATCAAACAGGATGTAGTCGCAGAGATGGCCGATGCGATCCACCACCTGACGCGCGTTATAAACCGTACCGTCGTAAGTACCGAGCTGAATAATGGCAAGTCTAAACGGACGTGCATCGCTGGCACGCTGCGGGGCAACTTTCTGGATTTGCTGACGCAGATAATCCTCATCAAAACAGTGCGCATCAATGCCGCCGATAAAGCCAAACGGATTGCGGGCTGCCTCCAGATAAACCGGTGTAGCACCCGCCTGAATCAGCGCACCATGATGATTAGATTTGTGATTATTACGATCAAACAGCACCAAATCACCCCGCGTCAGCAGCGCGTTGGTCACCACTTTGTTGGCACTTGACGTGCCGTTCAGTACGAAATAGGTTTTATCCGCGTTAAAGACTTTGGCCGCATACTTCTGCGCGTCTTTCGCTGAGCCTTCATGAATCAGCAGGTCGCCCAGTTTTACATCGGCGTTGCACATGTCTGAACGAAATACGTTTTCGCCATAGAAATCATAAAACTGCCGTCCTGCCGGATGCTTTTTAAAGAACGCCCCGCCCTGATGTCCCGGACAGGCAAAAGTACTGTTTTGCATGTCGACATATTTGGTCAGGGTTTCAAAAAATGGCGGCAGCAGCTCAGATTCATAGGCCTGCGCAGCGGCTTCCAGCGCAGCCCACTCTTCGGGCTCGCCGTTTAATTCGCCAGTGACGCCAGGCAAATGCAGCACTTCTTCTTCAAAGGCATTGGTCACGAAGACCGGCAAATTGAAACCGGTGTGGCGTAACAGTGCCAGCACGCCACTGCGCGTATCAGCCAAAGAGACGACGACAGCCGCCACGTCGGTAAAATCAGTGTTGTCCAGCGTCACCACGTCGCGCGCGGTGTTGAGAGTCAAGTTAGGCGCCACAGCGGCGCTGGCAGCAATTTTTAGTGGTGTCATAGCACAAATCCCTAGCGTCAAGGATGAGTGGGTGCCAAAGGCACAGCAATGGGGATGATTCCCCGGCGAATAACGTCAGACGGATTAAACCGATAGACATCAGTAAAGTCAGATGAGCTCTGCCCTTACGCATGTCCAACAGCGTGCGTCAGGCTGGCCTCACCGCATGGTGAGCGAGGAGTGTGTCACTGAAATGATCGAGGGAAACAGCGCGCGCTTTCGCAGTAGCGAACGGGAACAAGTGCAAATGCGCATTGTACCGGCCATGGCGGCGTCCTCTGTAAAGATAAAAATGGGTGTCAAAAATTGGCGGTCATGATGTCACTTTTTTTAAACAGCGACAACCCGCCAGCGATAATTAATCAGTCAAAATGATAAATACACAAGCCGTTGATAAATAATATTTTATTAAAATAACTTGAGAGTAAAGCGCTTAAATATCTGCACCTTATGCAAATTTATGCATCCGCGCATAAGGTGCAGTTACGTGCTACAACCAGTGTTGCGCCCGAATCCGTTCACCGTCACTAAAGCGTGATAAGCGGAAAGGATGAGGATCTACCGAGGGCGTGCTGCCTAATACGAGATCAGCCATGAGCTGCCCAGCGCCTGGCGCAATACCAAAGCCGTGACCAGAAAATCCGGTAGCGACGTAAAGTCCTTTCACTTCCTCTACCGCAGAGATCACGGGGATCGCATCAGGCAGAGTATCGATCAAACCGCCCCAACTTTGTGCTACCGGCAAATTGGCCAGCGGCGGCAACACCTTGCCGAGAGCCTCCCGCATCCGCTGAACAATAGCTGGATCGATTTGCGGCTCCAGCACGCGAACCGCCTCATACACCGATCGCTTATCTTCCACGCCAGGCCGCCAGTTAACTAATTCATCGACAAAGCGTTTGCCTAAACGCAGCTTCAGCGCCTGGCGCTCAACCCAGTACGCCGGCATAAACAGTGGGCTGAAACGCAGCGAATCGGTCGTGATATCAGCGGTATTGGTGGCAGAACTGGCAACGGTTAACCCCCCGTCTAGCCGTTTGCGTAACGCTACGCTACCAAAACTGGCGCAAACGCCTGGATCGAAATCCACTGGCCGGGTGCGCAACACGGTAGATAAAACCTTAAGCTGCGGAAGCGTGACATCCAGCCCTTGCAGCAGCAATCGCGTCCAGGCACCACCCGCCGTGACCACTTGCTGACAGCGTATCGCGCCATGTTCAGTGATCACCGCATTGACGCGTCCATTGGTGCGTTCGATGGTGCGTACTGCACAATGTTGTTGCAGATTCAGGCCATGCTCCATTGCTTTCAACACCATCGCCGGTGCCGCTTTTTGCGGTTCTGCGCGACCATCTAGCGCGGTAAACAATCCGCCAATGAACTCGCCTTGTAACTGCGGCAGATGCTCGCGTAATTGTGATGATGAGAGTAATTCACTGTGAATATCGTGCTGTTTAGCTTCGGCAATCCAGCGTTGATGGCGCGCATATTGCGCTTCGGTACGCGTCCCATAAACGATGCCGTTACGGCGAAAGCCAGTTTCACGCCCCAGCGTGGCGTTCATGTTTTCCCATAACTGCATACTGAGATTGATCAGCGGCAATTCACGCAGATCACGGCCTGTGCGACGACACCAACCCCAGTTACGACTTGATTGTTCTGCCGCTACGGTGCCTTTTTCCAGCAGCACCACACGAGTGCCGCGCTGAACCAGCGACAGCGCCGTAGCAACGCCAATGATCCCACCTCCGACGATGACGACATCGGTTTCCGTTGGAAAGTTATCTGATGAAGCCACCGCATCAACGCCTGGACCCATGATTGACCTCGTCAGTTAGTAGCTATCTTCTACCGTCCAGTTAACGGGAATTTCGGCGATGCTGGTGGTGCTCGGCAGCTCAAGCACAGTACGCACCAGATGCGCGATATCTTCCGGCTGCGTCATTTTTTCGGCTGAGATTTCAGTGAGTGCTGTTCCCATATCGGTGGCGACAAAACCGGGACAAATCGCCGTGCAGCGGATGCTATCGACATCGCCAATTTTGCGTAATCCGTGGGCCAGCGCTAAGGCGGCAAATTTGCTCATTGAGTAGAGGCTGGAGCGCTCTGCTTTAACGCGTTTGCCCGACAGCGACACTAACATCACGATGCGTCCGGCGCCGCTGGCTTGCAGATGCGGCCAGACCAGGCGACTCAAGCGCATAGGCGATTTAACGTTGACGTCAAAAGTACGGTCAAACTCATCATCACTGGCTTCAAGGATTGAAACGGGCAACATCATACCGGCGTTGTGAACCACGGCATCGATGCGGCCAAATTTCTCGATAGTCGCGCTGACCCAGGCTTTTTCGCTGTCGGGATTAAAGGCGTCAAAAGCGCAGATCAGCTGACTTTCTGCGTCGGTAATCGGTACATCGTTTGGCGAGCGGCACCCCAAACTCACCGCCCAGCCGTTGGCCAGTAAGTTAGCGGCAATCGCTGCCCCAATACCGCGGCTGGCACCGCTGATGAGTGCGACTTTCTTGCCAGAAATAGACATGTTTTAGCTCCTGATGTTTGTTATGAGGAAGACGCTGCCTTGGGCTCGCTCTGAACGTGCATATGGCAGCATCGCCTTCCCCCGCTTCACGGGAAAAGGCCGGGATGGGGAAAAGCCAGCACAATCCTCTGAGAAAGATCATGCAAAATCCTCGCCTACATCGACGCACGTAACCGCGTATCGAGTGGACTTAGCAGCGGCTCAATTTCTGCCACTTCCTGTTTAAGCAGCGCTACATAGCGCTGACAAACGTCATCATTAAGCCGTGGGGACAAAAAAGTCAGGCCGAGCGAACCGACTACGCCCGCCCCTGCCACGCGGATTGGCACTGCGATACCGGCAATACCCGGTATCAGTTCGCCTGTATCCAACGCGTAACCCTGTTCTGCTGTCTCCGCAATCCAACGCGCTAAACGTGGCGGTGTCAGCATTGGCCAGCTCTCGAGCCGCGCCTGATTTCGCTGCAACATCTCCTGCTGCTGTTCAGTGTCGAGAAACGATAAAATCGCCAGGCTTCCCGGCCCTAATCCCAGCGGCACCGAACCGCCCACCGAGCCGGTCAGCGTTTGCATTTGATATTCACTGTCGTAGCGATCAATACAGACAGAATCATCACGATCGCGTGCCATTAACATGGCCGTTTCGCCGGTCTGCTTGCGCAATCGCTCCAGCGCTGGCTGAAACTGACGGCGCAATCCCGGGCCACGCGCAGCCTTCGCCCCGAAAATGAGTAATTTGGTGCCCAGCCGATAGCACTTGTCACCCTGAATTTTGTGCAGCAACTGATGCTCTACCAGCGAATTCAAAATGCGATGGCAAGTCACTTTATTCAGTCCCGATAATTCGCATAACGATTTCAGCGTTAAGCCTTCACTGCCCGCATCTGCGACAAAATCGAGCAGCGTGACTGCCCGATCAAGTAACTGCACGCCATTTTTTCCTGCGCTATCGCTCATCCTATCCGCCCCAATAAGTTCCATAATGTGAAACTTTTAATTATAAGATTTCAATATATGGTTTTTTGTTGACTAAATATCTATCAGATTTCATATTCGATTGACAAGTGAGTCGCACTTTTTGCCCATCTGCGAACCCTAAATTGTCTTTAAGACAACAGTGACGCAGTGCAAAAACGACGCGTATCCCTATAAAAAACATCATAAAACCTGCAAACCATCACTACCGAAGGATAAGAAAATGACAAAACATCGTATGCGTTTTCTGGCCACGTCACTGTTGCTGCTGGCTGCTCCCGCCATTACCTATGCCGACACGCTTTCTGATATCAAAAGTCGGGGTGTGCTTACCGTCGGCGTGAAAAATGATTATCCCCCTTACGGCTACATGGATAACGACGGCAAAACCGTGGGCTTTGAAATCAGCCTGGCGCGCTATATCGCCAACGAATTGTTGGGTTCACCGGACAAAGTCAAATTGGTGCCGGTCAACGCGTCGAACCGCATCCAGTTTTTAAACGCGGGTCAGATCGACATGATCATGGCCACGCTGGGCGTGACGCCTGAGCGTGCCAAAGAGATCGACTTCAGTGAAGAGTATGTCTCCGCCGCGGGCCCTTCTATCCTGGCGCGTAAAACTGCGAAATTCACCCAGTGGGAACAGCTGAAAGGCCAGAAAATCTGCGGCATTCAAGGCTCTTACTTCAATAAAACCGTGACCCAGAAGTATGGTCTGCAACTGGTGAACTTTACCGCACTGCCAGAAGCCTATCGTGCATTGCAGGACAACCGTTGCATTGCGATGGTGTTTGACGACATGACGCTGCAAAACAAAACCCATGAGGCGGGCTGGTCTGATTACAAAATTGCCGTAAAGCCCTATGAGTTCACCCCAATGGCGGGTGGCGTGCGCAAAAATGACACCGCTTTCCTGGCCGCAGTGAACAAAGCGATCGTGAAAGCCGAAGGCGAAAACAAGCTCATCGAATGGGAAAAAGCGTTCGACATGCCGAAATCGCCGTACCTTGAAAAACGTGCAGAAGCGGCTCGCACAGCGGCGAACTAAGGCCTGACTATGTTTGGACTCGACTATTCCTGGCTGCTGGATCCGGTGTATCAGCAGTGGCTATTTCAGGGGGTGATACAAACGCTGGAGCTGGCAGCGCTTTGCTCACTGCTGGCGATCCTCATTGGTCTGGCAGGCACGCTGGCGCTGACGTTAAAGCTGCCGTGGCTGGATGCCGCCATTGAGCTGTTTGTTGAGCTGTTCCGCAATACGCCGCCGCTGCTGCAAATGCTGTTCTTTTATTTCACGCTGACGCAGATCGGTTTTACGCAGGAGGATCCGCTAACCGGCTTGCAGGTGCCGCTGGTCAGCGCCTTTATGTCAGCTGCCCTTTCACTCAGCCTGTTTGGTGGCGCGTTGTGCATAGAAGCCTTTCGATCAGGATTCGATGCTATTCCTAAAGCCACGCTGGAAGCGGCGCGTTCACTCGGCTACTCGCGCTGGGGCCTGTTTCGTCATGTACAGGTTCCCATTGCATCACGCATCTGCCTGCCGCCGCTGACCAATGTGTTAACCAATCTGTTTAAAACCACCTCGCAAGCGTCGGTGATTACCGTACCGGAACTGATGTACGCCGCCGGACAGATTTATAACGACACCTTCCGCACGCTGGAAGTGATGCTGTTGGTACTGGTGATTTACGTGGTGCTGGTGAGTGCGCTGGTGTGGCTGATTGGCTGGGTTGAACGCCGCCTCGCCTACCCAGGATATGGAGGCTAAACATGGACATGCTTTACCAAAAACGCAAAACCCAGACCAAGCAGGCCTTTTTCATCCTGACGCTGCTGGGTTTGCTGTTTAGCATCTTCAACGATCCCGGCGGCGAATGGCATCAGGTTTGGCAGAAACTGCCGCTGCTGCTGACCGGATCGATGCAGGGCTGGCCGCTGAGCGGCGGCTTCGTGCTTAACATCTTTATCAGCATCGTCAGCATGGCGTTCGCCACCGTGCTCGGTCTGTTTCTTGGGCTGGCGATGATGGCGAAACGGCGCTGGTTAAGCCTGCCCGCGCGTGCGGTGATGAACTTTCTGCGTAACGCGCCGTGGTTGGTGCTGCTGTTTTCAATGCTTTATCTGCTGCCTTATCGCGTGGAATTGCTGGGTATTCACTTCACTTTTTCTCCGCTGTTCAAAGCCATTATTGGCTTGAGTTTGCCTACTGCCGCTAACTTCGCCGAAGTGATCCGTGGTGCGGTGAACTCGGTGCACAGCGGACAATGGGAGTCTGCACGCTCGTTTGGTTATAGCCAGTGGCAGATTTATCGCATCGTGATTTTACCGCAGGCGCTGCGCCGCATCATTCCCGGATGGATGAACCTGTATGCGCTGCTGGCCATTTCCACTGCGCTGGCTACCGTCACTGGCGTGCAAGAGGTCGTTACGCTGCTGCGCACCACGCTGGCAACCGAAAGCGAAAGCACGCTGGTTTATTTCTACGTCACCGTGCTGCTGATGTTCTTCTGCTATTGCTACCCGATCGCCCTGCTGGCGCGTCGACTGGAAAACAACACCAAAGGGGATGCCCTATGATCGATCGCGTTTCGTCCCTGATTGAACTGGACACCATTTATAAATCTTTCGGCAAAACCGAGGTGTTGAAAGGCATTTCGCTGGAGGTCGCCAAAGGCGAAGCGGTCTGCATTATCGGGCCGTCCGGCTCGGGTAAATCCACCATTCTGCGCTGCATAAATGGTTTGCTGCCGATTGATGAAGGCTTTGTGCGCGTGGGTGAACATCGCGTTCATGAGATCAACAGCGAAAAAGCGATGCGCCCGCTGCGTCATCAAGTGGCGATGGTGTTTCAGCAGTACAACCTTTTTCCGCATCGCACGGTACTCGACAACGTGATGATGGCACCGATGCAAGTATTGAAACATGAGCGTGAAGCGGTGCGCGAGCGCGCGATTCGTCTGCTTGAAAAAGTGCGGCTAAGCGGTAAAGAGAGCCGCTATCCCGGGGAGCTTTCAGGCGGACAGCAACAACGCGTCGCGATTGCGCGTGCGCTGGCGATGCAGCCGGAAATCATTCTGTTCGATGAAGTGACAGCCGCACTCGATCCAGAAACCGTGAAAGAGGTGCTGAATACTATTCGCGAACTGGTGGATGAAGGGCTGACCTGCCTGCTGGTGACGCACGAAATGCGTTTCGCCCGCGAAGTCTCGCATCGGGTTTGCTTTACCGATGCCGGCAAAATTGTGGAGATGGCGCCACCGGCGCAGCTCTTTGACGACCCGCAGGATGCACGCACCCGCGAGTTCCTCGGTCAGGTGTTGTAACAGTGAAGAGAGAGATCATGTCCGATCAGGCCATTTTTACTGAAGATTTCAAAACCACGCCCTATTGGTGGGACGCTGCGCCACCGGAAACCTGTCTGGATGCGCTGCCTGCCCGCGCAGACGTCGTTATAGTTGGCTCCGGCTTCGCCGGTTTAAATGCAGCCGTTGAGCTGGCGCGTCACGGAAAAAACGTGGTGCTGCTGGAGGCTAATGAACTCGGCAGCGGCGGCAGCACGCGCACCGGCGGCATGATCAGCAGCGGGCAAAAATTGGTGGTTGGCGGCGCGATAAAAGGCATTCCACCCGACCTGTTTCAGCACATGATTGCCGACTCCATCGCGTCGTTCGCGTTTATTCAGACGTTAGTGCGCAGTGAGCAGCTGGATGCTGACCTGTTTATCGGCGGACGCTACTTCGGCGCGCATACGCAGAAGCAGCTTGCCAGCCTGTATGAAATGGGCGATATCCTGCACCGCGTGACGGGCGTGACGGTACACAAAGTGGATCAGGAAAATCAGGCGGCGATCATCGGCTCACGCTTTTATCACGGCGGCATTCTGGTGGATGAATATGGCGGCGTGCATCCTGGCAAGTACAATCGGGCGCTGCGGGCGCTGGCGCGTCAGCACGGCGCGCAGCTGTTTTCACATGCGCGAGTAAAAAGTGTGAAAACAGAAGGCGGCGGCAAAGTGGTGTATACCGAACGCGGCACCGTTCAGGCCGAATCGGTGATTTTCCTGACCAACGGCTATACCGAAAAGGACGCCACGCCAAATCTGGCGAAACGCATTGTGCCGGTGAAGAGTTATCAAATTGCTACTGAGCCTTTGCCGCGAGAGTTACTGGAAAGATTGATTCCCAGCGGCAGAATGATCACCGACAGTCGCCGCGATCTCATTTATACGCGCCCTTCCCCGGACGGCACGCGCCTGCTGTTTGGGTCGCGCCCCGGCATAATGGATTGCGATGAGAAAACGGCGGCGATTCGCATTCGCCAACGCATGCTGGCGATCTGGCCAGAACTCGCACCCTATCGTATCAGCCACGCGTGGAGCGGGTTTGTAGGAATGACGCGTGATAAAACGGCTTACGCCGGTGAAATGGACAATGCGCGCTTCGCCGTGGGTTGTAACGGCAATGGCGTGGCGCTGATGAGCTGGCTGGGCTTTCGCGCCGCACAGAAACTGCTTGGCACCGAACCGCGGCCCTTATCGTTTGAACGCAGCAACTTCCGGCCTATTCCACTTTATAACGGTAAGCCATGGTTTGTTCCGCTGGTCAGCGGATGGTATCGACTGCGCGATGCAATTGATAAGGTACGAGATTAGGTTAGTTGGCGAGTTGGTGCTGGCTGTCCCCCACCTCGGTCCTCCCCCACACGTGGGGGAGGAAGATGCTGCTATATGTTAGTGAGGAAGCGGCATGTGGCAGCGTCTCCTTCCCCCGTCAAAACGGGGGAAGGTTGGGATGGGGGACAGACGACGCCTCACGTTAAAGGCGCGACGCTGAGATTAACGACGCCAATCCCTACCGAAATCCGCCATGGAAGCGTAAACTCGTTGATCTCTTTCCAAACCTGCCGGAGGCTGCATGTTTAAGGCACTGGTCATTGAAAATGACGAACAAGGTTACCGTTCACTGCTGAAAGATCTCCCCGAATCACAACTGCCCGATCAAGACGTCACACTCGACGTTAGCTACTCCACTCTGAACTACAAAGACGCCTTAGCTATCTGCAATAAAGGCCCTATCGTGCGTCAATTCCCGATGGTACCCGGCATCGATTTTGTTGGTCGTGTAACCTCAAGCCGCCATCCCGACTGGCAACACGATGACGTTGCGTTACTCACCGGTTGGGGCGTTGGAGAAAAATATTGGGGCGGGCTGGCGCAAAAAGCCAGCGTATCCGGCGACTGGTTAGTGCCGCTGCCGAGCACGCTAAGCCCTTTGCAAACCATGGCTATTGGCACCGCAGGTTTTACCGCAATGCTGTGCGTGCTGGCGCTGGAGAAACAGGGCGTTAAACCCGATCATGGCCCGGTATTGGTGACAGGTGCCAGCGGCGGCGTGGGCAGTTTCAGCGTCAACTTGCTGGCTCGACTCGGTTTTAACGTCATCGCGTCCAGCGGTCGCGCCAGCGACGAAGAGTATTTGATCACTACACTCGGCGCATCGTCGGTTATCGATCGCGCTGAACTGGCAGAGCCCGGCAAACCGCTGGCTAAAGAGCGCTGGGCGGCGGCGATTGATAGCGTCGGCAGCCATACCTTAAGCAATGTGCTAGCCGCAACTCAGCGCGACGGCGTGGTTGCCGCTTGCGGCATGGCGCAAGGTCTGGATCTGCCCACCAGCGTGGCGCCGTTTATCTTGCGCGGCGTCACCTTAGCGGGCGTTGACAGCGTAATGTGCCCTAAAGCGCTGCGCCAGCAGGCGTGGCAACGCCTTGGCGAAATCCTCGACACCACGCAGCTCAGCAAATTTACCCACGTCATTCCGTTGAGTGAAGCGCGGCAAGGCGCGCACGATCTGCTGGAAGGTAAAGTGCGCGGTCGGTTGATTGTCGATTGCCGCTGAGGCTTTGCGGTTGCCCACATATTGCTGTTAACCCTTCATAGCAATAATGGTTTCGTAAAAATGCGCCTGAATGTGGCGCATTTTTCTGGCTTCAGCGGGAAGGTTGAAGGCGTTTGATTAAACCGTTGATAGCAAACAGCGCGCCCTGCTCCATCACCTCTTT
This sequence comes from Pantoea sp. MQR6, assembly GCF_022761075.1. Taxonomy (NCBI): domain Bacteria; kingdom Pseudomonadati; phylum Pseudomonadota; class Gammaproteobacteria; order Enterobacterales; family Erwiniaceae; genus Pantoea; species Pantoea sp. MQR6. Next base: position 305,360 of record NZ_JAKYXB010000003.1, on the reverse strand, counting down.
TGGTTCGCCGTCAAATTGCTGACATTCCGCGTAGATGTCGCCGTTCGCCAGTTTCCAACCGACCCAAATGGTGCCTGCGGGCGTGCCATCTTCGCCCCCGTCAGGTCCTGCATAGCCGCTGATGGCCAAACTAACGGGCTCTTTGGACCGATCGCAGGCCCCCTGCGCCATCTCGCGCACGGTTTGTTCACTCACCGCGGTGTATTGTTCAAGCACCCTTTCGCTCACGCCCAGCAAACGCACTTTTGCGCTCTCGCTATAGGTGACAAAACCGCTGGTATAAAAGTTGCCGCTGTTCTCAACCGCCGCCAGCGTCATGCTGATGAGACCGGCAGTACAAGATTCTGCGGTGGCAAGATGCAGACCAGAAGATAATAAAATTTTACCTAGCTCTTCAGCGGCCTCATTTAGCGTATTCGCCATCGTTTTCTCCCTGTTTATTGACTGTTTAGAGAAAAGTATGGCTGAAAAAAAACAGTTGGCAGCTAAGACAAGGTAATGTTTTATAAGCGAAACGGCCTAAACCCGCAGCTGAATATGTGGTCGCCCACTTTCAGCATGTGGCGTTACCTGCAATTCAGCCTGATACCAGCGCATCAGGGTTGCTTCCGTCATCACCTGCTGCGGTGTGCCCTGCGCCACTAATTTGCCCTGATGCAGCAGCAAAATACGATCGGCCCACAGCGAAGCCAGATTGAGATCGTGCAGCACGGCGCAGACGCTAAAGTCACTTTTGCGCGTGAGTTTATGCAGCAAGCGCAGCGTCTGCTGCTGCCAGAACAGATCCAAGGCCGAAGTCGGTTCATCGAGAAACAGCCAGCCTCGCGGCGCGCCATCCTGCCACAGCTGCGCCAGCACGCGCGCCAACTGCACGCGCTGCTGCTCCCCGCCGGAAAGCTGACGATAATCGCGCTGCGCCAGCGCATCACACCCGGTCAACATCATCACCTCTGCAACAATCGCAGCCGACTGCGTTGATGGCCAGGGCGCGCGACCCATTGCCACCACTGACGCCGCCGATTGCGAAAAGGTCATGGTGTTTTGCTGACGCATTACCGCGCGTCGTCGTGCCAGCTGCTCACGCGGCCACTGATCTAACGGGCGATCGTCAAGGCGGCATTCCCCACGATCTGGGGGCAGGAAACCGGTTAACAGGCGTAACAACGTTGATTTCCCCGCGCCATTGGGGCCGATCAGCGCCACCATTTCACCGGCGTTAAGCGTGACATCCAGATTATCGATCAGCATCCGTGTGCCGCGCGCAAAATGCAGTCCACTAGCCTGAAGCTGCTTCATCATTCCATTCCTCGCTGCTGACGCAGGATCAACCAGAGAAACCAGGGCCCACCAATTAGGCTGGTCAGTAATCCCACCGGCATTTCGGCGGGGATCACCACCGTGCGCGCCAGCGTATCCGCCAGCAGCAACAGAATACCGCCTGCCAGCGCCGAGCCCGGCAACATCCAGCGGTGATCGTTGCCCAGGCAAAAACGCATCACATGTGGCACCACTAAGCCAACAAAACCGATAATCCCGCTGACCGATACGGCGGTGCCAACCAGTAACGCGCTGAGCACCAGCAGTTGGCGCTGGGTGCGTTTGACATCAATACCCATGTAATGCGCATCTTCTTCACCCAGTTGCAGCAAGTTGAGGCGACGCGCACGCGTCTGCAGCAGCAGCAGCGCTGGCACAATCAACAGCGCACAAACCAACAACGAAGGCCACTGCGCCTGACTTAAACTTCCCATGCCCCATAGCGAAAGCTGACGCAGTTGCTGATCGTTGCTCAGCCATGAAAGCACGCCGACCGCTGCACCACACAGGGCATTAATGGCAATGCCGACCAGCAGCAACCGCGACAAATTGCCGCGCGCCAGACGACTAAAGCTGAAGATCAGCAGCGTCACCAACAGGCTGCCAAGAAACGCAGCGACTGTCGGGAGCCACATCGCTAACATTGCTGGCAGCGCCAGCGGGATGACGATGGCTAGCGCCACCGCTAAACCCGCGCCGCTGCTGATGCCAAGCAATCCGGGATCGGCCAACGGATTGCGAAACAGCCCTTGCATCACTGCGCCCGATACCGCCAACGCCATACCCAACAGCACCGCCAGCAACACGCGCGGCAAACGAATGTTCAGCCAGATTTGCCAGCTGATATCGTTGAGCGGCGCTTGCCACAGCGCACGCAGCGACAGCGACATGGCACCGAGATTCGCCGCAATCACCATCGCCACCAACATGCTGATCAGCATCAAGAGCAGCCAGCGCAGATTAATCATGCCGGATGGCTTCTGCCGCACGGCGCAATTTGACAATAGCCTGCGGCGTATCCAGACCAAAACCCAGCAGCGCCATGGTATCGATCACCAGCAGGTTGTGGTGCTGCCCGGCGGGCGTTAGTGCCAGCCCCGGCAGCTGCCACAGTTTCTCTTCGTTGCCGAACGCTTTCAGGCCATCATCCCCAATTACCACTAAATCGGGCGCAGCAGCGACCACGCCTTCCTGTGACAGCGCCTGATAATGCGGTACTGAAGCCATGGCGTTCACCAAGCCTGCACTGCGAATGGCACTATCTGCAGCAGTTTGATTACCCGCCGCCAGTGATTTCATGCCGCTGTTCGCCATGATAAACAACACTTTGACCGGTAATGTCTGTTGCGGAAGTTGCGCCAGCTGCTTCTCAACCTGCGCTTCCAGGGTTTGTGCCTGAGCGTCACGATTCAGCGCTTTGCCAATGGCAGCAATCTTCTTCGGAATAGCTTGCACGCTGTTTTCGCCGGTTATCTCCACCACTTTCACACCCGCTTGCTCTACTTGCTGCAACACCAGCGAAGGCTTAGCCAGCTCACTGCTTAACACCAACGTCGGTTTCAGCGCCAGAATGCCCTCGGCGTTGAGCTGGCGCATATAGCCGATGTTGGGCAATCTATTCGCCTGCGCCGGTTGCTGGCTGGTGCTGTCGCGGGCGATCAGATTTTGCTGAGCATCCAGCGCATAAACGATTTGTGTGACGTCACCGCCAATCGACACCACCCGCTCCGTCGCAAACGAGGGAAGCGCCACCAGCACCATCAATAACAGCGATTTCATGCGCCGTCTCCTGCCGCACGCAGCGAGTTGACTTGCTCACGCCAGCGCGCCTGCTCCGGCGTGCCTTCGCTGCGCTGACCATACAGCTGCGCAATTTGCGTGCCGTCGGCGGCGAACAGTTCCAGACTTGTGACAAAACCATCGCCGCTGGGTTTGCGTGTTACCCAGCTTTCGCTAATGTGGTTTTCCATCAGGTGCAGCGTAAATTGTGGATTGAAGATGTTGATCCAGTTTTCCATTGGCATCAGTTTTTCTACAACGCCGGTAAAGATCTGAGTGCAGCCGCGATTGCCGACAAAAATCATGATTTCATTGGCATCCTGCAACGTCAGATTCAGCACTTTCGCCAGCGCATCATTGCTGACTTGCCAGGCGAGATCGTCACCCGCAGCGCGGAATGCCTGCTGGCGCGAGACGTTGTGACGCTTCAACAGGCCAAAGAATTGATGCACGTCAGTCATCGCGCGCCATTCGTTGTCGATAGCTGCTGCATCAACGTTGCGATTGCGTTCCGCAGCCGTAAACGGCTGAACACTAATCGGTGCGCTATTTTCTTGAGCAAAATTCGCGATCAATGCCTGCCACGCGGCTTTGTCGCTGTTGTCTGTCATATAGACTTTCAACACGGCATCGCCGTGGCGATCAAAGATTTGAATGCTTTGGCGTTCGCCATGCGCAGTTTGCTCACGCAATGCGAACGCGCTCTGCCACTGCGACGGAAACAGGCGCAAATCCAACGCGCGTGGATTAAGAACCAAACCACCGTGACCGCCTAAATGCAGATTTTTATATTCTCCGAGATGCTCATGTACCGCATATTCATTGCGGGTGATGCTTTTGGTTTCACCGACCGCTTCCAGCGCAGCCAGCAGCGCCGGGAAATCACTTTTTATCGCCTGCGCGTCGTGCCCGATACGCGCTTCGCAGAGCTGTGCTTCGCTGATGCCCATCAGCGCTGCCAGATCGCGGGCATACTTCTTCGGCTGTTCACCCTTCAGGGCTAAATAGTGTTGGTAAGTCTGGTTCATTGCGCGTTGTTCCCATGAATGTGCCCTGCTTTATCGCAGGGCTAAATTATTATCAGAAGTCGACGTTAACACCCAGTTGGAAGGTGCGGCCTGGCATCACCGCCAGCGATTGATCGTTGCGATCCTGTTGTGAATCACTGGTCAACTCACGGCTGCTGAGGTAATCCCAATATTTACGATCGGTGAGGTTATAGAGGCCGCCGCTCAACTTAACGTTTTTAGTGACGTTCCAGTACGCGGTCATATCCACCATGCCATAACCCGGCACACGCATATAATCAGTGCTGGAATCCGTTATGGCGTTACCCGTATTGGTGAAGCTTTCCCGGTTCGTCGCTGTCGCTTTCTTGCCTTTCACGAAAGTAGCGGTGACTGCCGCACCATAACCGCGATCAACGTCATCCCACGCCAGGCCAACGATGGCTTTCATCGGCGCTACGCTCTCCAGATCGACATAACGGTCGCCAAGGTAGCTCGACTTCGCTGCGCCTTGGGTGTAACCGAAGGCCAGATTGGCGCTCAGACCATCGACCTGCTGGAACCAGGTGCCGAAGTTAATTTTGCTACTGATTTCTGCACCGTAAATGTATGCCTTATCGCGGTTCTCAGCTTCATAAGTGGTGTAGATGTTGCTCGGTACATTAACGAATTTATCGGGATTGCCTGAACGGGTGTAACGGGTAAAGGCAATGAAGTTTTTATAGTCGTTATAGAAGGCAGCCGCGTTGATGCTGACGCCTTCGGTCAACAGACCTTTCACGCCCCATTCGTAGTTATTGCTGGTTTCGGTTTTAAGATCGGGATTACCTATCAACGCATATTGCGCTGTGCCGGCATAGCTGGAACCCAGGTTCCACGAACCATACAGCTGGGTGTCATTCGGGAACTGCGCGCCACGGCTATATTGCAGATAGGTCATTAGCGTTGGTGTCAGATCATATTGGAAAGCAATTGACGGCAGAACCTGTGTATCGGTGTTCGCAGATCCGTACAGCGCTGACACGTCTGAGGAGTCGAGCGCGCTGCTGTTGGTGGTCAAGGTGGAGACATCTCGCGGCTTGGTGTTCTGGTACATCACACGTACGCCCGGAATCACCGCGAAATTATGACTGTCGAAGTTAACGTTGATCTTATCCTGTACGTAACCGCCCACCGTGTAGCTACGGCTGTTGGCCTGCGGCTGCATGATCACACTATAAACACTTGGCGTAGGCGATTGGCGGAACGGACGTTCGGTGTCGATCAGACGTGCGTTAAGGCCGCCGCTCAGTTCATGACGACCTATACTCTTCGCCAGCCGCGTGTCAAAGCCGTAAGTATCGCTGTTGTAATCGGAGTAAACCGTTTGATAGGCGCTGGCGCTCGACGGCATGTAGGTGTTGTCATGCGCTTCAGTTTTCTGCCAGTAAACGCGCGTGATCAGGCTGTCGATAACATTGTTATACGGCGTGTATTCATCACTCAGGCTCGCGCCGAAACGGCGCGTGTCACTTTGCTGCTGCGCAGTGCCCCAAACGGTATTACCGGATGTATCCCAACTGTCGTAATGCGAATGATTGGTTTTGTGGTAGTAATCCAGCGTCGCGCTGAGTTTGTGCTCATCATTGGGTTGCCAGATGCCGGAAGTCATAAAGGCATCGGAGTGCCAGTTCGCTGGGTAAGCGTCAAGCTCGCCGCTGTTGTTTTCGGTTTCCTGCCCGTCGCGACGGCTGTAAACGAAAATACCGCGCAGCTCATCATCGCCCGCCGCAGCGGTAATGCCGTTGTGCCAGCTACGGTTCGAAGAGTCATAATCGCTTTGGTAACCGAAGTAGGTTTCCTTACCCGGACGCAGGTAATCATCCGCTGTTTTGTTGCGGAAAGAGACATTGCCGCCGATTGAGGTGTTGGGTTGATCGACCGCCGTTGCGCCCTTTTCAATGTCGATGCGGCCAAACATGTAGGGATCAATGTAATCACGACCGATGCCAAAGCTGTCAAGGCCGGCGCGTCCAACATAGCTGCGTCCGGTGGCTTGCGGCAGCGGAATGCCATCTACGTCCAGACCTACACGGTTACTTTCCAGCCCACGAATGTTGTAACCCGTATAACCCGCGCGGTCGAAACCACTTTTTCCAGCAGACGAACCGCCGCTGGAGCCGGTTGCGCTGATCAGCGGTTCGTAACGCATGATAGAACCAAAGTCGTTTGCGCCACGCTGACGCAGCTCTGCCGCAGAGAGCGAGGTTTTGCTGCCCGCCCGTTTTTCGTCTTGGGGTGCGTTAACGGTCATTACCGGTTCGCTGCTGCTGCTTTTGCTGGCTGAAAGTGCAAGAACCGAAGGATCCGAGCTGGCGGCGTAGCCGCAGGCTGTATGAATTGCAGAGGCGATCAGCGCCGTTTTAAACAGCCGCTGTGGCGTAATTCCCTGAAAAATTAGTGACATGAGCGCGAAAGTCCTGATTAATTGTTAGTATTCGCTCACACGCTTGCAGACAGTATCAAAAGATGGCTTCGCACAATAAAGCCATAAAAAAATTGAACTTATTTTTAGGTATGAATTATTTGCCGAGAATCTAATGCAAGTGGTAATCATTATCAATAGCATTTACATTAAGAGGGTTCTTACAGCGCACATTTTGTTAATCTGCACTTCTAAGTGAATAATCAACATCTTATTGAGGTAATCCCCATGACGCCGAAACCGACCATCGAAATACATTACTGCACGCAATGTAACTGGCTAATGCGTTCAGCATGGATGGCGCAAGAGCTGCTGCACACGTTTGCCGACGATCTCGCGTCGGTGACGCTGAAACCAGGCACTGGCGGGATATTTGAAATTAAGGTCGATACTTTTTTGTTGTGGGAGCGCAAGCGCGATGGTGGCTTCCCCGATGCTTCAATGCTGAAACAGCGGGTGCGCGATTACTGTTTTCCAGAGCGCTCGCTGGGGCACGTTGACAGGAAAAAGCCTGACGCCAACGCATAACATTGAGGTGAATGAGAAGATTTACTTAGTGCAGCGCTAAAAACAGAGAGATCACAACCAGACGTGTTAATCAGCTGGTTGTGATTTTTTTTGCCGCTTCGTTGAGGGTTGAAATGATGCTCTGCAACGTCTCTTCTGAAATATCTTCCTGCGAAAGACGACTATTTAACGCCGCTTTCATCTGATGGATCGCCTGATCAACATCAGGAATAGAACGATTATTCACCAAAATCGCCAGCGACGTTAAGCGTTCAATCAGACTAGCGATATGCTCGCGGTTCTCTTCCAGCAATGCACGTCCGGCCGCCTTTAACGCATAAGCTTTACGTGATGCCTGCGCATCAACCACGCGAATGGCGTCCATCTCTTCCAGCAGCGTCAGATTCGGATAAATAATGCCGGGACTGGGGGAATATTCGCCTTTGGACAGTTCCTCAACTGATTTAATCAGTTCGTAGCCGTGCGCGGCATTCTGCCCAAGAAAGTGCAGCATCAACAGGCGAATATCACTGGCATCCAGCATTTTTTCCCGACGTTTACGACGCCCGCCACAGCTTCCTGAACGCGGTGCGCTGTCGCGATGACATGAGAATGCTGAGTCCTGTTTCATTGCCTGCCTGGAGATGGGGAAAAGGAGGTTGATAGTAGTCTGCCGCCTGGCAAAATTCAACACAGGCGGCGGGGAGCGCTACTTCTGGTGCCAATAGGCAACGGCACGTACGTAAGCGGGATCGATACCGCGATCTACAGTGAAATAGTCGCTGAGCGTTTTGACGAAATTGCCTTCACCGGTCAGCCAGATGAAAGACTCATCCTGCGGAATAGCGATGTTGTCCAGCGCGGCGATCAGCGTGCCCAGGTTTTCACTTTGCATGGTGCCGTTACCGAGCCAGCTGACATTCACCTCGGCCAGATCCGGCAGATAACCGCGCCCGGTTTGCTCGTCGGTGTAAGCGAAAAGATGCAGCGCTTCAGCCTGCAGATCTTTTTTACGACGCTTAAAAGCCGGTAAACCGGTTTCGTCACAGACATAAAGCTGGAAAGCGTAATCCGTTGGAACCACCAGCGAACCACGCGGGCCGCCCATGATTAGCGTGTCGCCAATGTTTGCTCGCGTTGCCCAATCGCTGGCGACACCGCTTTCATGAATATAAAAATCGATGGTGAGGGAAGATTCACCATCAAACTCCAGCGGCGTATAATCACGCGCCGGAGGACGCACGCCCTCTTTCCATACGATGCCTTCATCAGTCATCTGCGGCAGCGCTAACTCGCCGCTACCCGCTTCAGGGAAAAAGATTTTGATGTGATCATCAAAACCGGGCGAGTTAAAGCCAGCCAGATCGCTACCCTTAAAAACGATGCGCCAGAAATGATTGGCGACCTTGGTTTTACTCGTCACGGTGATGTGGCGAAAACGTAATTCGTTGCGCACGCGCTGTGGCGCACGGCCTGGAATCTCTTTCTTGTTATCTCGCAAAAGTCAGCTCCTGTCACGATGCAGATTGTCAGCACCACAGCGCATTACACCGCTAGCCACCGCAACCCATTTTCCGGTTATGAAATCAAAATCATTCTCATCTAACGCCAGTAAGATAGCTATGATATATCTTAACCACAATGACGAAAAATGCGATCGGCACGCCTAAAACATATTTTATGAATTGGGAGAAGCGCAATAAAAGGTGTGAAGTGACGCAGGAAGAGGCGGCTTAAAGAGAGGAGGAGAAGCGCGTCGAAGTACAGAAAAAAAGTACAGAAAAGCGGGTCAGAAAGCCTGATTTACGGCTCGCTAATAACAGATGAACGCGTAACAGGACTCAGGTAAAAGCCGTTCATGCGTATGTGCCTGAAGCGAAGCTTAAAGCACATATCACGTTTGTACGCGCGCGTTTTCTGTCAGATTAAAACGTATCGGCAAAACCTGCTGTAGCGGGATTACCCTGACTGTGTTGCGGCAACTGACCATCACCCAGAATTTCATGCTGAGTACCCTGCGAATGCGGGTGCAGCCCAGCAGGCGGATTAAAAGGTTCAGCCATCTGCGCCATAGCAAGAGCTGGGATGGCAGAAAGCGCCGTAACAAGGAACAACATTGAGAGTCGCATAGTTGAGGTCTTTATCATTTTTAGCCGGAAGCGGCCTGAATTGCAGATGAATATTCCAGCCCTGAAGGATGGTTGCCCGATGAATGCGCAACGTCAGGGTTTCAAGAGAGAATTTTACGCCAGAATCGGCGATTTTTTTATAAAATCGTGCGGTTAGTCACAGATTACCGCACGAATTATGCATTTAGTCTTTTGTTACCGGAATGGCGAACACGCCGATCAGCCAATCTGGCTGGGAGGCTTTAAGATCTAAACGCAGCAAATCTTTACCCGGACGGCGCGCCACACCCAGTGCTGGCAGGTGCAGGTAATAAATATCGGAGATAAAACGCGTGAGCTGTTCCGGTGTACCACTCCAGCGGATCATCGCATACAGGCCGCGATTCGCCGTCCAGTTCACGACTTGCGAACTCAGCTTTTCAGCATGCTGACTTTCCAGGGCTTGAAACAGACTGATATGTTGCTGTTCAGCGGAAGAATTGCCCGGGCTGTATTGAAAACCGAGCCAACCGCGTTCGACATATTGCCCAGCGAAACGGACAAAATGCCGCGCCTGCTCGGCAACACGCTGCTCGCTGTCGTGAATGTAATCGCCAAACTTACATTCCCATTCCACCACTTCACCACACAATTGCAGATCGTCTTCACGCATCACCAATTCAGCCTGCTCAATGGGTGAACGCACCGGAATGCGACCGTGGAAATGCTTCACCGGCAGATCGGGAATACGGCGAAATGCACCTGGCGTGACGGAGAAATGGTTCTTGAATACGCGAGTGAAATTCTGCTGATTATCAAAACCAAAGCGCACCGCAATGTCGATCAGCGGCATCCGGGTTAAACGCAGCGCCATTGCAGACAGGGTTAAACGGCGCTTGCGCGTATAAGCCGCCAGCGTTTGTCCGGTCATCTCTTTGAACATGCGCTGCATGTGCCATTTAGAGTAACCAGATTTCAGGGTAATCAGATCGATGTTGAGATCGTCGGTCAGATTCGCCTCTATCCAGTCCACCAAATCGTTGATGTACTGTTTCTTAAGGGTCAGGCTGAGCATGGTGGTTTACGTCGAAGTGAGTTGTACTGCGAGATTCGTCACAAAAGAATAACAAAAACGTATAAAGAATGTAAGGAAGGGTAAAGAAACCGTAGGCTTCTCAAGCATAAATCGCATTAATTGCTTAGGGTACTAATTAAAAAAGGCTGGCAGAGCCAGCCTTTACAGCAGAGTTCGTTTAATGACTTCGCATACCTGCCGCTGTCATCATCATACGAAACAGTGATGCCACCACACCAAGTGCCAGCACGCTTGCGCCGTAGATGATCACCAGCCACATTATACGTTTCCACCATGGGGCTTTCGTCTCATTGTGGGTTTTCGTGCTGCTGACCTCGGTTTGCATATCAATGGTATCCTTCGTCTGCTTTGATTTTCCCGCGGAACACGTAGTAGCTCCAGAAGGTGTAACCCAGGATCATTGGAATGATCAGCAGGCTACCCACCAGCATAAATGCCTGGCTTTGCGGCGGTGATGCTGCCGCCCAGATGGAGACCGACGGCGGAATAATGTTTGGCCAGATGCTGATGCCTAAACCGGAGAAGCCCAGGAAAACCAGCGCCAGCGTTAACAGGAACGGCGAATAGTGCGCTTCACGCTTGATAGCCCGCATGATGCCCCATGAACAAAGCAGCACCAGTACTGGAACGGGCAGGAACCAGAACAGATTCGGACGGCTGAACCAGCGATGCGCGATATCGGCATGCGAGAATGGCGTCCACAAGCTGATAATGCCCACTATCACTAACAGCGTAATCACCAGCGGTGTCGCCAGTGCTGACATCTTACGATGCAGCTCGTTCTCGGTTTTCATGATCAACCACGTGCAGCCCAGCAGCGCATACGCCACCACTAAGCCCACACCGCAGAACAGCGGGAATGGCGCGAACCAATCCATTGCTGAACCGGCGAAAGCGCGGCCTTCAACCGGAATGCCGTTCAGCATCGCACCGACTGCTACGCCCTGACTAAAGGTGGCTAACAGCGAACCGGCGATAAAAGATTTATCCCAGAATGCGCGGTGCTCTTCAGTTGCCTTGAAGCGGAATTCAAACGCCACGCCCCGGAAAATCAGGCCAATCAACATGGCCGTCAATGGAATCGACAACGCATCGGCAATCACCGAATACGCCAGCGGAAACGCGCCATACAGGCCCGCGCCGCCCAACACTAGCCAGGTTTCGTTACCATCCCAAACCGGTGCAACGGTGTTCACCATCATGTCACGCTCAACCGGATCTTTGTTGAACGGGAACAGAATGCCGATACCGAGATCGAAGCCATCCATCACGATGTACATCAGCGTGGCGAAGACGATAATCGTGAACCAGATAATAGAGAAATCGATCATCTTAGTGGTCTCCTTCCTTATGCGTTGCTGCAGACAGCGGACGCGCAGGGGTTTTCTTCTGACCCGGACCACCGTGTTCAACCACGTGACCTTCGCCAGTAATCGGACCCTGTTTAATCAGACGCATCATGTAGTGATAGCCGACACCAAATACCGAGCAGTAGACCACGATGAACGCCAGCAGGCTGATACTCATATGCAGGTCGCCATGCGCGGAGACCGCATCAATGGTGCGCTGCACGCCGTAAACTACCCAAGGTTGACGACCAATTTCTGTGGTGAACCAACCGGCTAAAATAGCCAACAGACCACTCGGCCCCATGAACAGGGCGAACCACAGGAAGGGACGCGACTCATACAAGCGACCTTTAAAACGCAACCACAGGCTGACCACACCAAGCGTAATCATCAGCAGCCCCATCGCGACCATCACGCGGAACGACCAGAAAATCACGGTGGAGTTCGGACGATCCTCTTTCGGGAAAGTCTTCAGCGCCGGAACCTGCTTGTCCAGGCTGTGCGTCAGGATCAGGCTGCCAAGATAAGGCACTTCCAGCGCATATTTGGTGCGCTCTTCTTCCATATCCGGGATGCCAAACAGGATCAGCGGCGTGGCTTCGCCTGGCGGGTTTTCCCAATGGCCTTCAATGGCAGCGATTTTTGCCGGTTGATGCTCCAGCGTATTCAAGCCGTGCGCGTCACCGATCATCGCCTGAATTGGCGACACAATCAGCGCCATCCACAGCGCCATCGAGAACATTTTACGAATGGCTGGATTATCATTTCCTTTCAGCAAATGCCACGCAGCCGAAGAGCCAACAAAGAAGGCGCTGGCAAGGAATGCCGCTGTAGACATGTGCAACAATCGATACGGGAACGATGGGTTAAAGACAATCTTGAACCAGTCTTGCGGGATCACAATACCGTTTTCGATGATGTAACCCTGCGGCGTGTGCATCCAGCTATTAGACGCCAATATCCAGAAAGTGGAGATAATGGTGCCGAGTGCAACCATGCAGGTGGCAAAGAAGTGCAGGCCCGGACCCACGCGGTTCCAACCAAACAGCATCACTCCAAGGAAGCCCGCTTCAAGGAAGAATGCGGTTAATACTTCATAGGTCAGTAACGGACCGGTGATACTGCCCGCGAACTGCGAGAAGCCGCTCCAGTTAGTCCCGAACTGATACGCCATCACCAAACCGGATACCACGCCCATACCGAAGTTCACGGCAAAGACTTTGGACCAGAAATGATAGAGATCGCGATAAGTTTGATTACGGGATTTCAGCCACATACCTTCGAGCACTGCCAGAAAACTGGCCAGGCCGATGGTGATGGCGGGAAAGATAATATGGAAGGAAACAGTAAATGCGAACTGTATCCTGGCCAGATGAAAGGCATCTAATCCAAACATTGCTTACCTCTTTGCCACATAGAACACCATATATTTACTTATAATTAACAAGTTAAGCACAATGTAAATATTTCACATTACGCTTAATTAAATTTCCGCCGCGAAATGTAGAACACTTCGCCTAAGAGAAACAGAAACAATCGGGAGAGCAAAAACTATAACAGTCTTTTTTGATTTTGGTCATTGTTTTTCGCGGCAATTATCTATTTAAAAACAAGGTGCAAAAGTTAATTCAAACACCTTTATGTGACATAAATGTTATATCAAATAGCAGCAAAAACGCTGCTTTCGCAAAGAAAAGCTTAGGAATAAAAATCATGACAACATCCTGTTTTTACGGTTTATTCTGGTATAAACCTTGTCAAAAACAGGGGCTTAATCGTAGAGCTTGTTATGCAAAAATCCTATTTTTTAATGCGTTAGACAGATTTCCACTTCAACCAGCGCCTTAGCCTTTTTTTAGGTGCTTAAGGTTAATTTGCCACGATTATAAAGGGGTGCGGAATGAGCCAATTCATACGCTTTCAGCAAACGGCTAATGTTAATAAATTGAGTTTATTTCCTTTACTAAATTAACAGATTAGTTTGTAAAGAAGCTTATTGGCGCGTAGCAGATAAATCCACCTGGAAATAGCCAATAAAAAAATTTGCGTGAGCGATCACGTTATTTTCACCTACCGTTACGTTAATTACATTTAACCCGATGAGTCATCCCGGTTGCCTCAGCTGACAAGCTGTGCTTTGTTAAAGCGGCATCGCCTCCTGTTAATCTGGGTTAAGGAATTGTTATGACACGTCTAACAGCACAAGATTTCCCTCAGGAATTACTCGAACTCTACGATTACTACGCACACGGCAGAATCAGTAAACGCGAATTCATTTCTATGGCAGGCAAGCTGGCGATTGGCGGCATGACTGGCGCTACGCTGCTCGGCATGATGAGTCCTAACTATGCGCTGGCCAGTCAGGTTGAATTCACCGATCCCGACATCAAACCGGAATACATTCACTACCCTTCGCCGCAAGGTCATGGCGAGGTGCGCGGCTATCTCGTGAAACCGGCCAATGCCAAAGGCAAAGTGCCTGCGGTGGTTGTGGTGCATGAGAATCGGGGATTGAATCCCTATATAGAAGACGTGGCGCGCCGTGTGGCGAAAGCGGGCTATATTGCGCTGGCACCGGATGGATTGAGTTCGCTAGGCGGCTATCCAGGCAATGACGATGAAGGCCGAGAAATGCAGGCCAAAGTGGATCCCACCAAATTGATGAACGATTTTTTCGCCGCGATCGATTTTCTCATGCACCACCAGGAAGCGACCGGGAAAGTCGGCATCACCGGATTTTGCTACGGCGGCGGTGTGTCAAATGCGGCAGCGGTGGCCTTCCCGGATTTAGCCTGTGCCGTACCGTTTTATGGTCGTCAGCCCAAGGCTGAAGATGTGCCACGGATCAAAGCGCCGCTGCTGCTGCATTACGCTGAGCTGGATAAGAATATCAATGCTGGCTGGCCTGCGTATGAAGCCGCTTTAAAGCAGAATGACAAAGTCTATGAAGCGTATATTTATCCCGGCGTGAATCACGGTTTCCATAATGATTCAACGCCACGCTATGACAAAGCCGCAGCGGAGTTAGCCTGGAGCCGAACGCTGGCGTGGTTTGAAAAGTATCTGCACTAAATCTCATGCTTGATTTCACGCATGCGCGCTGTGGAAGCAGCGCGCATTTATCGATTCTCACCACTGCCCTGCTCTTCACATTGCATCCGCTTATCGGTCAATTAATTCTCGCGCTGCGCCAGAATGCGACTGAGATTCTCCTCCAGCCAATCGGCAAGTCCGGTGACTTGCGCTTCGACTTCACGCCCCAGCGGCGTAAGGCGATATTCCACGTGCGGCGGCACCACTTCGTAAGCAATACGCTCAACAAAGCCATCCTCTTCCATATGACGCAGCGTCTGCGACAACATGCGTTCACTGACGCCACCCACGGTGCGCCGCAGTTCGCTAAACCGCAGCGTTTCCTTTTTCAGTGCCAGCAAAATCAGCACGCTCCAGCGACTGGTAATGCGCTTTAACACCTCACGGGAAGGGCAATTTACGTTTAACAGCGCACCACGGTTAAATTTTTCACTTAGTTTTTCAGACATTTAATCTGTTCTCTTGATACTAACAATTATGTAAGTACTTACTAAAAGTTAGCTTATCTCGTAGGCTGTTTTTCACCAACAGCAAAATTAAAGGGAATACCAAAATGATTGCAATAACAGGCGCGACTGGCCAATTAGGCCGTTTAGTGATTGAAGCATTAGTGAAGAAGATTCCTGCCGGGCAGCTGATTGCCGCCGTACGCTCACCGGAAAAAGCCGCTGACCTCGCCAGGCAAGGTGTGCAGGTGCGCGCAGCCGATTACAATAAGCCAGAGACGCTGGTTGCCGCGTTTGCGGGCGTTGAAAAACTGCTGCTCATCTCTGGCAGCGAAGTCGGCCAGCGTGAAGCTCAGCATAAAGCGGTGATCGATGCGGCCAAAACCGCAGGCGTAAAATTCATTGCCTACACCAGCCTGCTGCATGCCGATAAATCGCCCCTGGGATTAGGTATTGAGCACCGCGCTACCGAAGCCTTATTACAGGCTTCAGGCGTGCCGTTCGCGCTGCTGCGTAACGGTTGGTACAGCGAGAATTACGCCGCAAGTATTGCTCCGGCGCTGGCACACCATGCGTTTATCGGCGCAGCAGATAGAGGCCGCATCGCGTCGGCATCACGTCAGGATTATGCCGAGGCCGCCGCAGAAGTCATGCTACGCGACGATCAGGCCGGTAAGGTTTATGAACTGGCTGGCGATGATCATTATACGCTGGCACAGTTCACCGCAGAGATTGCGGCACAAAGCGGCGAGAAAGTGGATTACATCAATCTGCCACAAGCGGAGTTTGCTGACGCACTCAAAAACGCAGGCTTGCCAGAAGGGCTGGCTGATATGCTGGCGGATTCTGACGCTGGCGCAGCGCAAGGCGGTTTGTTCGATGATTCTCATACGCTGAGTAAACTGATTGGTCGCGCAACCACCCCTTATCAAGATGTGATTCGGGCAGCGATGAAAAAATGAGTCAGTGCGATGTTCCCTTTCGTGGGAACATCGTGCTTAATAGCGTTATTCCTCTTCAGCTTTCCCCATGCTGAACAATTGGCCTCATTACACACTGATAAATGACATCGCCTAAGCACTTAATTTATTGCATTCGTCGCTTCGTATGCCACGTTATGCACCCTTTTTTAGGCTGTAAAACTTGTCTAAATGTTAATAAATACCCATTTTTGTCAGACTAAACTGATTTCTTTAGTTACCTAAGAGATTCATCTGAAATGCATTTTTTGTGAACCACCGCATATTTAGTTGATATGGCTATAATTTATGCAAAAAAACCGATTAATAGACAATTTTTATTACGTTCATAGGCAATCTGCATTGTTGTTTGGCAGGTTGAGAGGTCTATAATTTTCTCTTTATGCAAACCGGACTGCTCTGGAGGCCGCTATTAATACTAATCGCCAGCAACTCAATGCATTCGAAGAAGTTCGTGCAGGTGCGGACGTTGAGTATCTATACGATCCCCATGAACTGAAATTGGACGGCATGCAAGATTCTGAACCAGAGCCCGAGCTGATCGAAGGCTTACCGGCTCCAGACGCGCTGACGCCAGCAGATCGCTACCTTGAACTGTTTGAAAATGTTCAAATGTCGCGCATTTTTGAAGATAGCAAAACCTTTCCTGACTGTTCGCCAAAGTATGATCCGCTCGACGTGCTGATGCGCTATCGCCGTCAAAAACGCAGCAGCGACTTTGACCTGTCGCGTTTCGTGGCCGATCACTTCTATTTGCCAGGCGTTAACGAGAGCTTTTATGTCTCGAACCCTGACAAAACGCTTAACGAGCACATTGATGATTTATGGCCGGTGCTGACCAAAATGCCGCAGCAACACATGCCGCATTCCTCACTGCTGCCGCTGCCAAAACCTTATGTCGTGCCAGGCGGACGCTTCGGTGAAACTTACTATTGGGATTCCTATTTCACCATGCTGGGCCTGGCGGAATCGGGTCGTGACGATTTACTGCGTCACATGGCGGATAACTTTGCCTGGTTGATCGACAATTACGGCCATATTCCCAACGGCAACCGCACCTATTATCTCAGCCGTTCTCAGCCGCCGGTGTTTGCGCTCATGGTTGAGCTGTTTGAAGAAGATGGTGTGCGAGGCGCAAAGCGCTATCTTGAGCAGCTGATGAAGGAATACCACTTCTGGATGGATGGCGCGGGTGAGCTGATGCCAAACCAGGCTTATCGTCATGTGGTGCGCATGCCAAACGGTTCATTGTTGAATCGTTACTGGGATGACCGCGACACGCCGCGTGATGAGTCGTGGATTGAAGACGTGGAAACCGCGCGTCAGTCAAAACGTCCGGCAAGTGAGGTTTATCGTGACCTGCGTGCTGGTGCCGCATCCGGCTGGGATTACTCTTCGCGCTGGCTGCGTAATCCAAAACGTCTGTCAAGCATTCGCACCACGCAATTTATTCCCATTGACCTCAATGCGTTTCTTTACA
The DNA here is from genome assembly GCF_022761075.1 of Pantoea sp. MQR6. Lineage (NCBI taxonomy): Bacteria > Pseudomonadati > Pseudomonadota > Gammaproteobacteria > Enterobacterales > Erwiniaceae > Pantoea > Pantoea sp. MQR6. The sequence continues at coordinate 287,734 of NZ_JAKYXB010000003.1, read as the reverse complement.
AGCTTGAGTTGATGATTGCTACGTTATCGCACGCCAAAGGTGAAGAGTTAACTGCACTCGCCTGGCAGAAGAAAGCTGAGGCGCGTAAACGTGCGATTACCCGCTACTTGTGGGACAGCACCGCAGGCGTGTTCCGCGATTATGACTGGCGACGTGCGCGCTTCGGTGCATTTACCGCGGCTTCTGTGGTGCCGCTGTTTGTTGGCCTTGCTACGCCGCATCAGGCGCATCTGCAATCTATCGCCCTGCGCCAGCTGCTACTGAGTAATGGTGGATTACTAACGTCCATGGTCGACAGCGGTGAGCAGTGGGATGCACCCAATGGTTGGGCTCCCATGCAGTGGATGGCGGTGGTTGGCTTAAATAACTACGGCGAAGAGACCCTTGCCAGCGAAATAGCGGTGAACTGGCTAAACACCGTCAATAATTTCTATCAGCTACACCATAAGCTGGTTGAGAAATATGATATCAGCGGCGATCGTGCACGTCCTGGTGGCGGCGGTGAATATCCTTTGCAAGATGGGTTTGGCTGGACCAACGGCGTTACCCGCCGCTTGATGGTGATGTACGGCCACTTAATGGCGGATTAATCGTTGCGCAGCGAGTTATCTGCTGCGCGGCAAAGCTTATGAGAAAACGGCGTTTAGTGGATAGAGGGCCCTCCCCTATTATCGCCTGAGGCTTAGTAACTCATAAGGATGCATCATGACCCGCCTTAACGCTCTTGGCGGCGCCCTGTTGGTCGCCGCCTTGTTTTCCTTTCCACTCCACGCCGCAGAACAAACCCTACGTATCGGTTATCAAAAATCATCTACCTTGCTGACGCTGATTAAACAGCGTGGCGAGCTGGATAAATCTCTTGCCAGCCAAGGGGTAAAAGTCAGCTGGCATGAATTCTCTAGCGGCTTACCGCTACTCGAAGCGCTCAATCTGAATAATGTTGATTTATCTGCTGATGTCGCCGATACCGTACCGGTTTTTGCGCAGGCGGCAGGCGCTAATCTGACGTATTACGCCCGCGAAACACCCTCACCAGATGCGCAGGCGATTTTGGTTCCGGCGGATTCATCGATTAAAACACTGCAGGATTTGAAAGGGAAAAAGATTGCTGTCACCAAGGCGGCAGGCAGCCACTATTTGCTGATCGCTGCGCTGAAGAAAGCGGGTTTGAAATTCAGCGATGTTTCCCCCGCTTGGTTAACGCCTGCTGATGGGCGGGCTGCAATGGAAAATGGCAGCGTCGCAGCTTGGGTAACCTGGGAACCTTATGTGACCAGCGCGAAGGCTGAACAGCATGTGCGGGTATTGACGAGCGGCAGAGGTTTGGCGAGTTATCAACGCTATTATCTGGCATCGACAGAGTATGCTAAAGCGCATCCTGCCGTGTTAAATACTGTCTATAACGCGTTGGAAACCCAGGCTGAATGGCTGAAAGCGCATCCTGCTGAGGCAGCGAAACTGCTGTCACCGCTGTGGGGAAAATTACCGATATCAACCGTAGTACAAGCCAATGCGCAGCGTAGTTATCACATCGAGCCAGTAAAATCAGCCGATCTGGCAGAACAGCAAAAAATTGCTGACGCTTTTTATCAGGCGAAGCTGCTGCCAAAACCGATTGACACGCAAGCGGTTAATACCTGGCAGCCCGCCTCGCCTTAATCTATTTGCCGGGGATGCTGATTAAACGCATCTCCAGCCTTTCAAACTTATTTCTTCGCTTCTACGCCCGACTGTGACGAGCGCAGTAAAAACTGCTGCGTCACATCAGGCAGATGCGTATAAAGCCATTCCGCCATCGCGATTTCCTGCTCACGAATCTGCGTCAGGATAGTCACGCCTTCCGCATCACCGACATGCTCTGCAGCGGCAATCAGGCTGGTGTAGCTAGCGATTTCGAAATTCTCAAACACATAGCCACTGATACCGCCTTTAACCACTTCATCTGGCGTGGTCATGCCGCCCACGGCTTGGCCAAATGCAGCCATTTTGCCCATGGCATCTTTAAGGGTGGAGTTGTGGATATCATGGCGATCCAGCAGCTGCTTGAGCAGGCTCTGCTGTTGTTTGGTTTCCTCAATGTGTTGGACAATACGCTGCCTCAACTCAGGATAATGCTCAAGGCGATCGGCCATTTTATTGAGCATGCTTTCCGCTTGCTCTTCCATGGCATGCGCATCGCGTAGCCAGTCATGATAGTGCTCTTCTGGGGATGTAGACATGGTCTCTCTCCTTATCAGGAAGCCACAGTGATGGACTCAGCGACATCAGTCAGCTTTTGATCCGTTTGTTTCTCTTCATTCAACGTCTCTGCCAGCAGCTCGGCAGCTTTGGTATAACCTAGTTTAGTCGCTAACGCATAAAGCGTACCGTAGGTGGCAATTTCGTAGTGCTCAACTTTCTGTGCTGCACCGATCAATCCTTGATCCCGCACTTCACCTTTTTCCACAGAATCAATAATTTCCTGCGCTTCTTCGACTAAGCCTTCCAGCGCATGACATTTCATCCGTCTAATTTTAAGTTCTGGCGTTACTTCAACGATTTCATCCAGCCGCTCTATTTGGCCTCGTGTCTCTTCGAGGTGCTGATTAAACGCGGCGATAAGTTTTTCATCAGTGGCTGCACGCGCCATTTTAGGTAAGGCGCGGGTAATTTGTTTTTCAGCGCTGTAAATATCAGAGAGGTCATGGATAAAGAGATCGTTCAATGTCTTAACTGTCATCACTCTTGCCTCATATTTTGTTTCGATAGGGTAATTGTTAACGCCGCTTGATGGTCATCAAGGGAACTCAATAAAACTCTAGCGTATTAACGCCATCTTGCGAGTCGCTGCTGCTGGAATTGTGAACAAAACTGGCATATAAAATGCATTTTTCTTTTTACACCATAGAGTTAGTGGCATTAAATAGTTAACTTTGTTGAATCAGTAACCCTCGACTTTATCGGCTAAAGTTGTACAGACTTTTGTTAGACCGTATACATATAACGCCTAAATAAATAGTTTCCGACGTTATTTTATTTTTATAAAATGTGTACGCAATTACTTTTTCCTGTACAGATTATTTTTTGAAAAACAAAAAAACCGGAATAGAGTTCTATTCCGGTTCAAATAAGTTATGACTGAAGGCAATAAGCCGCTCAGCCATATTGGATTAGCTGGCTTTTATCAGAAAGGGAAGGAAAATATAAAAATTGTCACCTTGATATTTACATAACTTCTTGTAATAAAAGAGTTATATAGAATCAACTACGACGGCTGATCTTACCTCCTTTTCGACCTGCTTCAATAGCGCGCTCAGGATCGTTCTTAAAGTTACCGCCGCTCTTCTGGCCACCCTTGCGGCCAGCTTCGGCTGCGCGCTCTTTGTCTGCAGCAAAGTTTCCTGCCCCACCACGATATTGAGTCATCCTGTATTCCTCATGAGGTTTAATAATATAGCAATCACAGACAATACTTCGTCAGGCTGGTAATACAAAGTAAATGTAGCCATAAAATTTACATGATCAAGCGGATTAGCTTACTCAGCCATGCAAAATTTTGGTTAATTTACGGCCCTAACATAATGATCAATGATTTAGCCATGAAATCATTTTGTCATGACATCACAAAAAAGAATCGGGGAAATTTACATTCAATTTCCGATCATTTCCGTTTCGTATTAATCGATCATTTCGTCAAAAAGTCCACTACAAACTCCTATAAACGAAGCGGCATGCTTCGCTTATTCCGCATAAAATTTGATTAATTTGATCAACAAATGATCTTTTTAGCTAAAAGAAGCAATAAATTAGTAATTAAAGCGCTGATCAAGAGGATAATTATAAGCGAAGCGGTAAACGTGCTATCGAATGTTCAAAAAAATGCAATCTGATCAATAAATGATCAATTATTTCTCGGAATGAATTAAATAAGCGAATAGTGAAAAGAAAAGATCGACCAAAGATCGATTTGAATAAGCGAAGCGGCAAGTATAAATAAACAAAACGCCCAGATGGGTGCTTTTAGGAATAGTTCTTAGAAGGGTATTTCTGTAAGAAGGCTAACAGAGCCTTATTCAGCTGATCTGGATGCGTAGCAGCGAATCCGGGCGGACCATTCTCATAAACTTTAAGATCTAAACCAGCCATCATTTCGTGTACACGTTTTCCTGTGGCTTTGAACGGAACGAGTGGGTGTTTGCTGCCGTGAATCACCCACGTCGGCCTGCCCATTTTGACGATGTCGCTAAGGAAATATTTTGGTAAAAGCGGTGACGTAATCCGTGTTGCTCTTCAGCCAGGCAAGCAGGGCAAATTCAATGTCTGCGTCAGCATCAGTGAGCCTCGTGCCGATGCCGAGCTACAACGTGACGTATTGCAATATCATCAGGGCGAGGATGCGCCGAAAGCGAATCATTTAATCCTGTTGCGCACTGCACTCCTCTTTACGGAGCGCAGTGCATATTTTTTATGGCGCACTATAAATGTCGCGTAATCTCGGTAGCGTCTGCAATTTCTCGCGCCACCAGCGGGCCGCATTGCCGCTGGCATTCTCATTCCATGCCAGATACGCCATATCACGGCGGCATTCGCTATCTAACTGACGCGCCACGAGTCTGCCATCCGCCAAATAGGGTTCAGCTAAATAGCACGGTAGAAAGCCACATCCCAGCCCCGCCAGCTGCGCCTGCAGCTTTGTAGAGAAATCATGGACGCTGAGCGTCTTTTGCTCATCCAGTACCCGTAAATCAATACCAGCGCTGTGACGTGATGAATCATGCACCGTTACCGCGCGATACTGCCGGATCTGCTCACGCAGCAGCGGTTCCGGTGCCTGCGCCAGGGGATGTTCAGGTGCAACGGCGAAGACATAATCCAGCCAACCCAGCGCCACGCAACCAATATCTTTGCGCGTCGCCGGCTCTTGTACTGCGCCAAAGACGATATCCGCTTCGCCATAGCTTAACGCTTCCCAGCAGCCCGCCAGCACGTCGTGGCGAAATTGCAGCTGCGTATGCGGATGTTGCTGATAAAACTCATCAACTAGCGGTGTGAGCAGCGAAAACGGCACCGACGCATCAACGCTGATCACTAAATTGCTCTCCCAGCCGCTCTCGACATAGCGCGCCTGCTGCTCCAGCTCATTAACTGCACGCAACAATGCTCGCCCTTTATCTAGCATTAAGCGGCCTGTCGGCGTAAAAGTCGCACGATGCCCGGAACGATCGAGCAACGTAATTTTCAGATCACTCTCCATTTTTTGTACGGTATAACTCAGCGCAGACGCAGTTTTAAACAGCCGTGCCGCGGCAGCAGCAAAGGTGCCGTGGCGATCCAGCGCATCTAAAATCAGCAGCGCCTCAAGGTTTAACCGCATGTTTCCTTTCCTCAAAAATTGTTGAACAACAACCCAAAAACATTCCGCTAACAATAAGCGGTGTTATCTCGTATTTTTTATTCAACGGCAGACCCTCTGCAAACCTTTTTCACTGATGTCGCGCATTCAGGAGAATGACATGATCAATCCACAACAGGCTAATCACGTCACGCTGGTTATCACTCACAGCCTGCAGCCCGGTAAACAGTCCGATTATGAAGCCTGGCTAGAACTGATCATGCCGCAGGCGGCGCAGTTTCCAGGGCATTTAGGGGTTAACGTATTGCGTCCGGTGCATGGCGAAAACACTTACACGGTATTGATTCGCTTTGACAACCTCGACAACCTGTTTAAATGGACGCAATCCGCTGAGCGTAAAACGTTGATCGCCACACTGCCCGCCATGCTGGCCGCGCCTGAACATACTGAAGTGCGTCCCGGTGCAGCGTTTTGGTTTACGCCTGTAGACAAAGCGAAACCCGGCCCTGCCAGATGGAAGCAATTCCTGCTGACATTGGCCGTTATCTTTCCTTCTACCTTGCTGATTCCTCAGCTTGTAGATGCGCTGCTGCCGATGAGTCGCGGCACGTTGTGGGGACATTTTTTAGATGATGCGTGTGTGGTGGCTTTAGTGGTGTGGCTTTGGATGCCGCTGCTGACGCGGTTATTAAGAAACTGGCTGCTCCCACGCCGCTAAGAGAGGTTTCTGGACGCGGCTTTCTGCTTCTGGCACTTTATCCTGCCATTCAAAAAAACAGCGTATCAGTCGTCGGTGCCGGTGTCCGACCACAAGATATTCGGCGTCGTGCCAGGTTGTTCCAGCTTCGCTTGCTGATAATGCCGCAGCGTAGTCACACTCCCCAGCGCGACGCCGCGTTTGCCATTCTTTTTAATGCGATACATCGCTTCATCGGCGCGCGCTAACGCTTCATCAAAGCTCTCTTTTGCGTCAACTTGTGCAACACCAACCGAAGCACCGATATTGGCGCTGCCGTTGGCCATGTCGAATGGCGTTAGCGCGGCATCCAGGCAGGCGTACGCCATTTGATGTATCAAGGGATTATCCAGCGCATAAGGCATGAGCAGAACAAACTCATCACCGCCTAATCGGCCAATCACCACTTCAGAAGGGCACGCTTCAAGCAAGCGCTGACTCAGTTGAATCAATACTTCATCGCCGCTGCGATGTCCTAAGGTATCGTTGACGTGTTTGAAATTGTCTAAATCGATAAAAGCCACGCACAATTGACCTTGCGCTTTCAGTTCGCGAAAGTGAGTTTGCAGCGCATGACGGTTGGTTAATAACGTGAGGGGATCGTGCAGCGCCAACGTTGAGAGTTGCTCTTCATATTGCTTCTCTTTCGTCATGTCGATATGCGTGCCGGTAACTCTGACAGGTCTTCCTGCGTCATCCCATTCGCTGATGCGGCCGCGATCCAATACCCAACTGATTTTTCCGTTTTTACCGATCATCCGGTGCAACGCCTCGTAGTAAGGCGCAATGCCTTCAATATGATCGTAAAAGGCTTTTAACACCTCAGCGGCGTCATCAGGGTGAAGGCTCTCTTTCCACGATTCAAAGTTGGCATCGGTCTCTTTAGGCTGAAAACCAAGCATTGCGCCCCAGCGACGATTAAAAATCACTAACTTTCCACTGGGAATATCGAGTTGCCACAGATATAAACCGGTGCCATCTAGCGCTGCGCTTAATTTGTTGCGTGCGTCATGCGCTATACGCTTGAGCCGCGCATTGTGCTTTTTCAGATTCTGTATCTGTTGGTGCAGCGCTTCGTCAGACATGGCTATTAGGCTGAATATTTAAAAGGGTATTTTGCCTGCCCGTTTATTTCTGTAAAGAGAGCGCATTAAAACACGATTAGCAGCGGATAATTGCAGACCGAACAGGATATTAGCCGGTTAGCCACAGGCAAATCAGCACAGAGCAATACCCAATGTTGCGTTTATCCGCGGTTCTGGTTAATAAATCCTGACTATGACAAATTCCTTTATTCATTCATTTATTAAATTGCTGGGCGTGTTGTCACCAAGAAGGGTCCGTAAGAATTGATGTGTAGGGCGCTGGCGGCTTCGTTTAAAAAGTACCTTTATCCTTATTGTGAGCCTGCAACGCAGGTGCAGCCAAAACGCATTTGATAAATAACCCTAATAACTAATGGCTTTAAAATTCCATCATCGACATGATAACCCATGATTACTATATGGATATTGGATGAGCTATGGCTTTGAATGGAACACTGATTCTGAACGGCGCAGATTACGTGCCTTTTAACCTATACGGCGTTGGCGTTTTCATGGCGTTCTCCGGCAAAGGCGTATACATGAATAACGCTGCGTGTGGAGCAATCCCTGATGAGGGACCCATACCACCGGGTAAATACTGGATTGTAGAGCGCGGTGGTGGAGGGATCTTCTCGCGGTTAAAAGCGCAGTCACAAGATCTCTATAACAGGATTTATAACGGCGCTGAGTTTGGTCGTGACGAATGGTTTGCTTTGTTCAGGGATGACTGGACTATTGACGACCACTCATGGATTGAGGGAGTCAAACGCGGATTGTTCAGGTTGCACCCCGGGCGTATATCGGAGGGATGTATCACCTTAGTCCATAACGCCGATTACGCGCTGATTCGTGACGCACTAATGCAGACTACACCTATGCCGGTTCCCTGCATGAAATCATTGATGGCGCGCGGATGGATTGAGGTAATTGCCAGTGGCAATAACAACACTTGTCCGTAGAGCATCAAAAGTTATTCTCTATTTCGCTATCTCTTTAATCGTCGGACGAATGCTGGGCAGCCCTGAATTATGGTTTGACCAAGATTTAGCCACTCGCATTGCGAAATTCCTTTATGGCGACGGTGAAATAGGGGCTGACAACTTTTACGACCTGTATTTTTATATCTCAATAATCTCTATGTTTTCTATAACCCTAATTATTTACATTTTAACAATGAAGTTAATACGAAAAATAAGGAGCAGTTAAATGCCAATCCCTCCGTATATGTGGCTTAAAGACGATGGGTTCGACCCGCAAAAACGCAAAAACCCGCCAGAGGCGGGTTCTTTAAATATGGTGCCCGAACCCGGACAAAAATGCCGGGAGCATTTTTGCTCAGCGCGCCTGCGCGATGACCCGCAGGGCGAGCCACAGGGATGTGGCGAGATCATCGAACGTTCGATGAACGGGTTCGACCCGCAAAAACGCAAAAACCCGCCAGAGGCGGGTTCTTTAAATATGGTGCCCGAACCCGGAATCGAACCAGGGACACGGGGATTTTCAATCCCCTGCTCTACCGACTGAGCTATTCGGGCAACGGGGCGCATTAAACCCTAACTGACTTTTAGCGTCAAACGCTTTTAACAAAATTGAAATCGACTGACGCCTTTTCCATCAACCCTAAGAATCATGGGTGAAATTTTGTGTAAACAAGTCGACATCCGCTGAATTTTTAAACGCAACCGCCGATAAAATGTAATGAAGACTAACACTAATAAAAAGGTTCAACCATGTTCTCCACCATTACATCAGGAGTCGTTTCACGCCTTGCCTGGCAAAAGCGTGCGCACTCATCGGCAACAATGCATTCATTAAAAGATTCGATTGCTATGATCGAATTCTCACCAGAAGGCACCATTCTCACCGCCAACACGCTGTTTCTTGAGCGTATGGGTTATACGCTGGATGAAATCAAAGGCCAGCATCACAGCATGTTTTGTACGTCTGATCTGCTTCAATCCAGAGCGTATCGCGATTTCTGGCAGCGGTTGAATCGCGGCGAAAGTTTCAGCGATAAGTTTCTGCGCGTAGCCAAAAACAGTCTACCGGTGTGGCTCGAAGCCAACTATGTGCCGGTACAAGATCGCAGCGGCCGCGTGTTTAAAATTGTCAAACTCGCCAACGATATCACCGAACATATTATTGATGCGCAAGAGCAGCGTTCAATGACCACCGCTATCGAGCGATCAATGGCGGTGATTGCTTTTAACCTGAAAGGCGAAGTGCTCAAAGCCAACGATAACTTTCTTAAAACCATGGGTTATCGCATCGATGAAATCAAGGGAGTGCATCACAGCATATTTTGCTCGGCAGAGATGCGTACAAGCGCCGAATACAAAGCACTTTGGCAACAGTTGAACCGGGGTGAATTTGTCTCTGGTCAGTTTCCACGCGTTGATAAGCAAGGCCGTACCCTGTGGTTGCGAGCAACCTACAATCCGGTTTTCAACGAAAACGGTGAGCTGTATAAAGTGGTGAAATTTGCCACTGATGTCACCGCACAGGTTGAGAAAAACCAGCAAGAGCGTAAAGCTGCACAGCAGGCTTATCAAACTGCGCTGCAAACCAGTGAAAGCACCAAACTGGGCGCTGACGTTATTGCTAACAGCGTGCAAACCATGAACGAACTGGCAGGCGAGTTACACGGTATTTCGGGGGATATCTCAGGTCTGAGCGATTCATCCGATCGCATTGGCTTTATCGTTGAGAGCATTCGCCGTATTGCTGATCAAACCAATCTGCTGGCACTTAATGCTGCAGTTGAAGCTGCACGTGCCGGAACGCATGGACGTAGCTTTGCCGTTGTCGCTAATGAAGTACGCACTCTGGCTGCTAATATTAACCGTGCCACCACGGAAATTGAGAACAGGGTGCAGCAGAACCATCTACTGGCGAATAAGGCGTTAAAAGGAATTGAATCCAACCTTAAACGCGCCGATCAAGGTGTGATCCTCGCACAGGAAGCGGGCGGCATGATTGCCGATATCCGCAACAGTTCTACCGAAGTGGTTCGTGCCATTAGCCACGTCACTGAAGCGCTTAAAAAATAGGGTAAACAGCCGGTAGCCAACCGGCTGTTTTTATCTTTATCCCACCTCTATTTTTGCTACGCCCCGCAGCACGGGTAATGAGATCGTTACGTCTGGTCTTCATGCCTTGACCTGAGTAAGAGCCTGGAAACTTTCGACATACAATCGCTCTTACTAATGCGCCTGATACCTGAATTAGAAGCTCAACGTGTGACGTTGCTTATTGATTAGGCGAAGCTTTCAAGACCTTATACTTCAAATATATTTAATTCTTTTTTCTGCCAGTCATTTAAACTGGCGCTGTATAAAAAATCATCAATTCAATGAAATTTATTAAACCCACATCGCCCATAATTTAAGTAAAAAAATGAGAACGGACATAGTTTAATTAAAAAAGGGGCTAAGCCCCTTTTTTATGGCTTCTGCTGCGCCATTTGCACCGGCGGTGGCGTGGTCGGCGGAATGAAAATGTGATCAAGAATCTGCCGCATGACGGGTGCGGCCGTTACGCCTTCGCCGCCGCCATTCTCCAGAATCAAGGCAACTGCCACTTTGGGATCGTTGAATGGCGCAAACGCGGTGTAGAAAATATGGTCACGTAAGCGAACCGGAATCATTTTGGCATTATAGGTTTGATTCTGTTTCAAGCTAAACACCTGCGAGGTGCCGCTTTTGGCTGCAATGCCATACGGCGCAGTGTGAAAGTATTTATAACCGGTGCCGTTTGGCGCATTCGCCATGCCAAACATCGCGTGGCGCACCAGCGACCAGTAAGGTGAATTAGCCTCACCAACCTGGGCTTGCGGCAGCTTCGGTTGATACATCTCAACCAGCTTACCACGCTGCGTTTTCTCCAGCAGATGCGGTGCGATTACGTGACCATTGTTAATCAGCGTGACCATCGCTTTAACCATCTGAATCGGCGTCGCTATCCAATAGCCTTGCCCAATGCCTACCGACACCGTATCGCCTTGATACCACCCTTTTTTATGGACCTTCAGCTTCCATTCACGGCTCGGTAACAGGCCATTATACTCTTCGTTCAAATCGATGCCGGTGGGTTTGCCGTAACCAAACTGGCTGAGCATGGTGTGAATACGGTCGATGCCCATCATAAACGCCACCTGATAGAAGAAGGTGTCGGCAGATTCCTCAATCGCTTTAGTGACATCCAACATGCCGTGACCGCTCTTTTTCCAGTCACGATAACGCCGATCGGTGCCGGGCAACGTCCAGGTTGGTGCGCCAAAGAAACTGGTTTGCGGCGTAATCACTTTTGTCAGCAGCGCCGACATCGCCATATAAGGTTTAACCGTCGAGGCCGGAGGATAAAGACCTTGAGTAACGCGGTTGATCAGCGGCAGGTTTTTATCCTGTAGCAGCGTTTCATAGGCTTTATAGCTGATGCCTTTGACGAAAGGATTCGGATCGTAGCTGGGGCTGGAAACCATCGCCAGCACCGATCCATCATGGGGATCTTCAATCAATAGCGCCGCACGCTGACCCGCAAGCAGGCTTTCAACATACTGTTGCAGGTGCAGATCCAGCGTCAGCGTAATGTTTTTACCCGCAAGCGGTGGCACTTCTTTTAGCACTCGCACAATGCGTCCGTGGTTATCCACTTCCACTTCCTGATAACCCGTTTTACCGTGCAGCACCGACTCGTAATACCCTTCAATTCCCTGCTTGCCGATGTTGTGATCGGCTGCGTAGTTTTCCGCTATGCCCTGCGCATTCAGCCGTTTGTAGTCGTTATCATTGATTTTAGAGACATAACCGAGCACATGCGCTAAATCAGCGCCATAAGGATATTGGCGGTCCTGATAAGTATCGATACTAACGCCGGTGAAGTTGAACTGATTTACTGAGAAACGGGCAACCTGTTCGTCGGTGAGCTCGGATTTCAAGATCACGGGCTTGTAACGGCTGCTCTGTTTCAGCGTGCGTTGGAAGCTTTCCAGGTCGTCGGGTGTGAGATCAACCAGTGGCGTCAGCGCTTTCAGCGTGGCTTGCATGTCGTTGATTTTATAGGGTGTCAGCGTGATGTCATACCAGGAAACATTGCGCACCAAAGGAATGCCGTTGCGATCGTAAATCAACCCGCGCGTTGGGGCGATTGGGATCATTTTGATATCGTTTTGATTTGATCGCGTCTGGTAATAGCTGTGATCGCGCACCTGCAAACGATACAGGTTGATACCCAGAACAGTAAAACAGATAACGACCAGCGCAAAGGCCGCCGCCGCGCGACGGACAAACAGCTTTTCTTCAGCTTCGAAATTACGAAAATTCATCAGGAGGCATTATTTAGCGGTGTGTTTATTATTCGTTGTCGCGCTAATGATAAAGCGCTCTCCTCACAGCGCCAGCGCGAAGATGCACAAGCCTGGGCAAAAGTGTGTCATTTAATGAAGATGTTACGAGAGGGAAGGTGCGCGCTGTCCCCCATCCCGGCCTTCCCCCGCAAAGCGGGGGAAGGAGACGCTGCCATATTTAGCTTCAATACTCGCATGTTGCAGCGTCTTCCTCCCCCACGCGTGGGGGAGGACTGAGGTGGGGGGCAAACGACCTCGCACTTAACGCGCGATTAATCGCCCAGCAAGACAGACTCTAATGCGATCTTAATCATGTCGTTAAAGGTGGTCTGACGCTCAGCCGCAGTGGTCTGCTCGTGCGTGCGAATATGGTCAGAAACGGTACAAATAGTCAGCGCTTTAGCGCCAAATTCCGCTGCTACGCCGTAAATGCCCGCCGCTTCCATTTCCACGCCGAGGATGCCGTACTTCTCCATCACGTCGAACATTTGTGGATCTGGGGTATAGAAAAGATCCGCAGAAAAGATGTTACCTACGCGCGCATCAACGCCCAGGTTTTTAGCCGCGTCAACCGCGTTGCGCACCATGTCAAAGTCAGCAATCGCTGCAAAGTCATGATCTTTAAAACGCATACGGTTCACTTTCGAATCGGTACATGCACCCATACCAATCACGATATCACGCAGTTTCACATCTGCACGTACCGCGCCGCAGGAACCCACACGAATAATCTTTTTCACGCCGAAATCGGTGATCAGCTCTTTGGTGTAGATCGAGCAAGACGGAATGCCCATGCCGTGACCCATCACCGAAATTTTGCGACCTTTGTACGTGCCGGTGTAACCCAACATGCCGCGCACATTGTTCACTTCAACCGGGTTCTCCAGAAAGGTTTCTGCAATGTGCTTGGCGCGCAGCGGATCGCCAGGCATCAGTACGACGTCCGCGAAATCACCCATTTCTGCATTAATGTGAGGAGTTGCCATTGTTCGTTATCCTTTTTAAATAGCTGCTTTACAGCATGTTCTTGCCGTAGTCCATGCTGGACAGGCCAAAATAGTGTGCAATTGTCTGGCCGATATCCGCGAAGGTATCGCGGTAGCCAAGCGAGCCAGGCTCTACTTTAGGGCCGTAGATCAGAATGGGAATGTGCTCGCGCGTATGTTCAGTGCCTTCCCAGGTAGGATCGCAGCCGTGATCGGCGGTCAGGATCAAAATGTCATCTTCTTCCACCAATGCCATCAGCTCCGGCAGACGACGATCAAACAGCTCCAGCCCCCCTGCGTAACCGGCAACATCACGACGATGTCCCCACGTTGAGTCAAAATCAACGAAGTTAGTAAACACAATGGATTGATCAGGCGCTTGCTTCATCTCTTTGATCGTGGCATCAAACAGCGCATCAAGTCCGGTGGCTTTAACCTTTTTGGTAATGCCTTGCTCGGCGTAAATATCCGCAATTTTACCCACGGAAATCACGTGACCGCCCTTCTCATCTACCAGTTTTTTCAGCATGGTCGCCGATGGCGGTTCCACAGCTAAATCGTGGCGATTGCCGGTACGCTCAAAATGCCCCGCTTTATCGCCCACAAACGGACGAGCAATCACACGGCCGATGTTGTAGCCCCCTTCGGTCAACTCTTCGCGCGCGATTTCACACAGCGCATAGAGGCGATCCAGGCCAAACGTCTCTTCGTGACAAGCGATTTGGAACACGGAATCCGCAGAGGTGTAGAAAATCGGCTTGCCCGATTTCATGTGCTCTTCGCCCAGTTGGTCGAGGATCACCGTACCCGATGAGTGGCAGTTGCCGAGATAGCCCGGTAACTCTGCGCGCTCAACCAGTTTATCCAGCAATTCCTGCGGGAAACTGTTTTCTTTGTCGCTGAAGTAACCCCAGTCGAACAAAACCGGCACACCGGCAATTTCCCAGTGGCCAGATGGCGTATCTTTACCGGAAGAGAGTTCGCTGGCGAAAGCATAAGCGCCAGTGATTTTTGCCTCTGGATCGAGGCCAGCCGGGAAGCGTCCGGTAGATAATTCTGCGGCTTTACCCAAACCTAATGCGGTCAGATTCGGCAGATGCAACGGACCTTTGCGTCCTTTGTCCGCTTCACCTTTTAAACAGGCTTCAGCGATATGGCCTAAAGTGTCTGAACCTGCGTCACCGAATTTTTCAGCGTCTTTGCTGGAGCCGATTCCAAAGGAGTCGAGAACCATTATAAAAGCACGTTTCATGCAAGTCTCCTGCGCCTGTGCGCGTGACAAGTCAAAAAAAAGCGATCAGATCAGTATACCCGAATGCTTTGCGGCTGGCACCGATTGTATTATTTAACCGGCTTCAGTCACGCGGCGATAGACCACCGGCGTGGCGGCGGGCGCCCTGTCGCTGAGTTTAATGGCGGCTTTAAGGGCTTTTGCCGCTTGCTGCCAGTTAGCTTCGCTGCTGGCATGAATCACCGCCAGCGGTCGCTCGGTATCGGCACGCTCGCCGAGCATGATCATGTCGCTCAGGCCAACGCTATAATCGATGCTGTCGCTGGCCCGTTGACGCCCGCCGCCCATGCCCACCACGGCCATGCCAAGCGCACGCGTATCCATGCTGCTAACAATACCGGGCTGATCGGCGTAAACCGCTTTACTCAGCGTGGGTGCCGGCAGATAAGCATCGTAACGCTCAACAAAGTCGACTGGCCCTTTCTGCGCGGCCACCATGCGACCAAAAATCTCCGCAGCAGCGCCGTTGTCCAGCACCTGCATCAGTTTTTGACGCGCTTCGGCGTCATCTGCCGCCAGTTTGCCCGAGATCAGCATCTCGCTGCACAGCGCCAGCGTCACTTCCAGCAGGCGTGGATTACGCTGCTGGCCGGTGAGGAAACGCACCGCTTCACGCACTTCCAGCGCATTCCCGGCGGTAGACGCCAGCACTTGATTCATATCGGTAAGCAGCGCGGTGGTTTTACAACCCGCGCCATTGGCCACACCAACAATCGCCTGCGCCAGGTTTTCCGAGGCTTCGTAAGTGGGCATGAAAGCACCGGAACCGACTTTCACATCCATCACCAGCGCATCTAAACCTTCGGCGAGCTTTTTCGCCAGAATCGACGCAGTGATCAGCGGAATAGAGTCAACGGTGGCGGTGATATCGCGCGTGGCGTAAAAGCGTTTGTCAGCCGGTGCCAGTGAATTAGTCTGACCGATAATTGCGACGCCGACTTCCTTGATGATCTGGCGGAAGCGATCGTCGCTCGGGAAGATGTCAAAACCGGGAATTGCTTCCAGTTTATCCAGTGTGCCGCCCGTATGCCCAAGGCCGCGTCCGGAGATCATCGGAATGTAACCGCCGCAGGCAGCCACCATGGGGCCAAGCATCAGTGACGTAACATCACCTACGCCGCCGGTTGAGTGCTTGTCGACCAGCGGACCATTTAAATTCAGTGATTTCCAGTTCAATACCGTACCGGAATCACGCATTGCCATGGTTAACGCCACACGTTCAGGCAGCGTCATATCGTGAAAATAGATGGTCATCGCCAGCGCGGCAATCTGACCTTCGGAAACGCTATTATCGCGCACACCGTTGATGAAAAAGCGAATCTCTTCTTCACTCAGCGCGTGGCCGTCACGTTTTTTGCGGATGATTTCTTGAGCCAGGAACAAGGTAGCCCCCTTACAAAGGGAAGGTCGGTGTTAGAAAGGCGGCCAATGACCGCCTAAAGAATTAATAACCGGATTTGCTGGTTTCGCTGTTATGGCCCAGCGTATTCAGCAGGTTAGCCAGCAGGCTGGAAGCACCAAAGCGGAAATGGCGCGCATCGGCCCAGTCGGCGCCCAGCGTCTCTTCCGCTATCTGAAGATAGATCGCAGCATCTTCCGCCGTACGCACGCCGCCAGCGGGCTTGAAGCCAACTTGCTGCTTCACGCCTTTATCGCGAATGACACTCATCATGATCTGCGCCACTTCCGGCGTCGCGTTAACCGGTACTTTACCGGTTGAGGTTTTGATGAAGTCTGCACCCGCATCAATGGCAATTTCAGAAGCCTGACGAATCAAGGCTTCTTCTTTAAGTTCGCCCGTTTCGATAATCACTTTCAGCAGCACATCCGCTGCGGCACAAGCTTCTTTACAGGCTTTCACCAGATCGAAACCGATCTGCGTATTGCCGGCGATCAGCGCACGGTAAGGAAATACCACATCGACTTCATCAGCACCGTAAGCAATGGCGGCGCGGGTTTCAGCCAGCGCGATATCGATATCATCATTGCCGTGTGGAAAATTGGTCACGGTCGCAATGCGAATCTCTGGCGTACCCTGCTCGCGCAGCGTTTTGCGTGCAACAGGAATAAAGCGCGGATAGATACAAATCGCGGCCGTGTTGCCAGCCGGTGACTTCGCCTGATGGCACAGCGCAATGACTTTTGCGTCGGTGTCATCTTCATTCAGCGTGGTTAAATCCATCAGTTTCAGCGCGCGCAGTGCTTGCGCTTTAATATCGGTCATGATGCTCTCCAACAGGTTCGGTCGCGGCCAGCAAGCGGGCCGAGTGAATGTGATAATACTAACAAATGCAGCCGATAGTTTATGTGGTGAGAGTCACATCAAGGTAAGATCAGACTGCAAATTCGGTACTGATAGAGTGATATATATCACAAATAACAGCTTGCCAGCGTAACAATACGCCAACAGCGACAATGTTATTATTATCACATTTGCCGAATAATCGTGCCAGTATTTGTATTCAGCTTAGTCAATCACACGGCCGAATGTGGGAAAGAAGGATTATAGCTGTATGCCGCACAGCAGAAGATGAATTGCCTGAGCAAGATTCAGTGATTTCAATGATTTAGGATTTAGCGGGGGAACCGAAATACCGTTTGGCTGTTTAGCCACAGTGCATCGGCAATCTGCTGCGGGGATTCATTGCGCAGGCTACACAGCGTTTCCCACACCAGACGTGCCCGTTCGGGACGATTGGGTTGGCCCTGAAAGCCGTTTAACGGCATATCCGGTGCATCGGTTTCCAGTAACAGCGATTCCAGCGGTAACTGGGCAATGGTCTGGCGAGTTTTACTGGCGCGTTCATACGTAATGGTGCCGCCCACGCCAATAGCGTAACCAAGTTTGATAAACGCCTGCGCCTGCTGCAGGCTGCCAGCAAATCCATGCACCACGCCGCGCCGGGGCAAGTCGTGGCGGCGCAGATGCAGTGCGAGCTTGTCGTGCGTGCGACGTGAATGCAAAATGACCGGCAGATCGTAGTTTTTTGCCAGCCTGAGCTGTTCATCTAGCAAACGCTCTTGCTTGTCGAATTGCGGATCCTCGCGATAGAGATCCAATCCGATCTCACCAATCGCCACCAGCTTTTCGGGTGGCTGCTTGAGGTAGGCTTCCAATTTATCCAGATGCACATCCTGGTGCGACTCAATTACAATCGGATGCAGACCCAACGCGGCATAGAGCGCCGGATGATCGGCAGCCAGCTGGCACACCACGGCGAAACGGCTGACATCCACCGCAGGCACAATGATTTTTTCTACGCCCGCTTCGGCGGCGCGGGCGATGCTCTGTTCCGCATCATCAACGAAGGGCGGAAAATCGAAGTGACAATGGGTGTCGATAAATCTCATGCCAGCGATCCTTTATCGTAATCGGCGTCGTTACCCGCCAACGGCGGCGTGATGATGGCACGCGTGTCCGGCGCGTTCGCTACCGGCGCAGGCGGCGTAATTGCCGCATGCTGCATAAACGGCTCGGCATCACTCAACCATTGTCCCAGCGTGGCGAGAAAGTAGCGACCACAACGACGTCCCAAATGGTAATCCTGATTCAGCGACGATATGCGGCTACCTAACGCATTGCTGGCCAGCGCACGCGGCGGAAAGATCTCAATAATACGTAAGTTATCGGGCGGCTGTTCGATGAATTGCTGAATTTCCCGATAACTCTGCTCATGATGATTAAGCACATGGATCATCGGCTTCAGCGCGCTTTCACCTAACCAACGCTCCATCCGTTTGAACCACTTAGGCGTATAAGACATTTGCGACGGCACAGTGCGTATCACCACAATGGTATCTGCGCCGCGCTTCGCCGCTTCCCGCACCGGAATGGCGTCGCTGATACCGCCATCCAGATAACTGATGCCTTCAAGATCAACCCCAAGCCGGTAAAAGCCAGGGATCGCGCTTGACGCTTTAATGATGTTTAGCCAGTTGTCGCGGGTAGGCGCAAAGTAGCCCGGTGAATAGTCGTCGCTGCGGCACGCACACATATAAAACTCGCGGCCGCTGCTGAACAGGTTTTGCGCAGTGGCCATTTCAAGCGGGAATTCACTGCGGGTGGTTTCAATGAGCCAATCAAGATCGATCAGATTGCCGCCACGCACAAAACGCAGGGGATCAAAAAAGAGTTTACTGGTGGTGTAACGCGTAATAACGCGGCGAGCGTAGCCTGGTTGCGCGCAGACAAATGCTGACAAGTTTTGCGCACCCGCGGAGGTGCCAAGCATTAAGTGAAAGGGATTGAAGTTAGCGCGTTGAAATTCATCTAGTACACCGGCAGTAAAGATGCCGCGTTGTCCGCCACCTTCACACACCAACGCCATTTTTTTTGCTTTGAACGGTGTAAGCGCAAGGGGTTCGATCGCCCCAAGTGTGACAGGTATGCGTATGCCCAATGTCTGAACCTCGAAAGGGGTTCTCGGTCAGAATGGCTGAGGGATTTTTTCCGTTGTTGTTCGCAGCATTCCGGAGAACCAGTCATGATTTCCTTAACCGGGCAGGCGGCTTAATGCCGCCTGCCCATTGTAGCGTGATGAGGATTTCCGTTCCTCACACCTTTCGCTACAGATGACTGGTCTCCGCTTTATGCGTACTTGGTTCGCATTAAACTGCAAGACTCATCGGCTAAAGTTTTTTACGGCCAGTGAACAGGCTGATGAGGAACAGGATAATACCAACAACGAAGACAACTTTAGCCGCCCATGCTGCTGTGCCGGCTAAACCACCAAAACCTAACGCTGCGGCAATCAGCGCGATTACCAGAAAAATAATGCCCCAACGAAACATAAGCCTCTCCTTACCAATAGTGAAAATCGAACTGCTTATTTGAGCCCAGGATGGGTTTTCTTATTCGTGCGGCATTCGAAAATGCCGCACGTTCACCATTAAGATTTAACCGTCAGGTCATTCTTAACGCTTTTCACGCCTTCGATAGCTTTTGCGATACCTTCAGCACGATCTGATTGAGCTTTGTTCTCAACGGTACCTGAGAGCTGAACAACGCCATCGGTTGTTTCAACTTTCACCTTGCGCGACGGAACAATGTCATCCGCTAATAGCTTAGCTTTAATTTCGCTGGTTGTTGCAGCATCGCCTGCATAACCTTTCATTGACTGAGATTTGCTGTCTCTAACGTGTAGTTTATCGCTGACGGATTTAACACCTTCAACCTTCTGCACCAGGGCCACCGCTTTTTCAGCCTGATCCTGTGAAGTGACAAAACCGCTTAACGTCACAACGCCTTGATGCGTTTCAACTGAGATATCCGTACTTTTAATGGCTTCGTCATCTACCAGAGCGGCTTTAGCTTTGGCAGTTACGCCGCTGTCGTCCATAAAACCATCGACTTTTTTCATAGAACTATCGATTTTCGAACCCGTGCTGTCTGCAGTCTGCTGTGCTTTTTGCGACATTGAATCTTCAGCCAGCGCGCTGCCGCTCAGTAAAGCAGAACCTACCATCGCGGCAATCAGGGTTTTAGCAATCTTAGTATTCTTCATCGATATATTCCTTCTATCAGTTAACTCACCCACAACCGTAGGCGCGACAGTAGCAAACGGCGCTACTGCAATACTGGACGCAAGGAGAAGAAACGTCTCTTTCGCCGTCCGATAGAACAATGATAGTCGGTATTTTGGAGTTTGCCGGAGTAACTGGTTGATAGCTGGTCGAAATAGGCGAAACGGTGTGTTTTTAGGAAGAGTCTGTAACAGGGGAAAACAGAGCCACTCTTAAGTATACCCATCCACCTTCAAGCGGCAGAGGCGTTAACGGCTGTTTCTCACCCGAATCACCTACAACGGTAAGATCATCGGGCTTTACGCGTTTGCCGCCTTGCTGCAACTCGAATTATTTAGCGTATAGAATGGCTACTGTGAAACGATTAATGCTCGCGTGTTTTGCGGAATTTCACTTCAGGATAACGTTCCTGAGTGATGTTCAAATTCACCATGGTGGGCGCGATATAAGTCAGATTATCGCCGCCATCCAACGCGAGGTTAACCTCATTTTTACGTTGGAATTCTTCGAACTTCTTCGCATCGCTGCATTCAACCCAACGCGCGGTCGACACGTTGATCGCTTCATAAATCGCTTCAACGTTGTATTCACTCTTCAGGCGCGCGACGACCACGTCGAACTGCAACACACCAACCGCACCCACAATCAGATCGTTGTTATGTACAGGACGGAACACTTGTACCGCGCCCTCTTCAGAGAGCTGAACCAAGCCTTTCAGCAGCTGTTTCTGCTTGAGCGGATCGCGCAGACGAATGCGGCGGAACAGCTCTGGCGCGAAGTTCGGAATGCCGGTGAACTTCATGTTTTCACCTTGGGTAAAGGTGTCGCCAATCTGAATGGTACCGTGGTTGTGCAGCCCGATGATATCGCCCGGATACGCTTCTTCAACGTGAGAACGGTCGCCTGCCATGAACGTTAGCGCATCGGCAATGACCACGTCTTTTCCGGTCCGAACCTGACGCAGTTTCATGCCTTTTTCATATTTACCGGAGACCACACGCATGAACGCTACACGGTCGCGATGTTTTGGATCCATATTGGCCTGGATCTTAAACACGAAGCCGGTGAACTTCTCTTCTTTAGCTTCGACTACGCGGGTGTCGGTTTTGCGCGGCATTGGCGTAGGTGCCCAGGCAACTAAACCATCCAGCATATGATCCACACCGAAGTTACCTAACGCGGTGCCGAAGAACACCGGCGACAGCTTGCCTGCAAGAAAAGCTTCGCGCTCGAACTCGTGCGAAGCGCCCTGCACCAGCTCCAGCTCTTCACGCAGCTGAGCAGCCAGCTCTTCACCGATCGCTGCATCAAGATCGGGGTTATCCAGTCCTTTTACAACGCGCACTTCCTGAATGGTGTGACCTTTACCGGTCTGGTAGAGATAGGTTTCATCGTTATAAAGGTGATAAACACCTTTAAACAATTTGCCGCAGCCAATTGGCCAGGTAATGGGCGCGCAGGCAATTTTCAGCTCGCTCTCAACTTCATCCAGCACTTCCATCGGATCGCGGATGTCACGGTCAAGTTTGTTCATGAAAGTCAGGATCGGCGTATCGCGCAGACGTGTTACTTCCATCAACTTACGGGTACGATCCTCGACGCCTTTCGCGGCATCAATCACCATCAAACAGCAGTCAACGGCGGTTAGCGTGCGGTAAGTATCTTCCGAGAAGTCTTCGTGTCCTGGGGTATCCAGCAGGTTAACCAGGCTATCACGATACGGGAACTGCATCACTGAGGTGGTGATGGAGATGCCGCGCTGTTTCTCCATTTCCATCCAGTCAGATTTGGCGTGCTGGTTGGAGCCACGGCCTTTTACTGTACCGGCGGTTTGGATTGCTTGTCCGAACAGCAAGACTTTTTCGGTAATAGTGGTTTTACCGGCATCGGGGTGCGAGATGATCGCGAAGGTGCGGCGGCGTGCCACCTCTTCTAAAATGGGATTAGACATGAGTGAATTCTTCTCAACGGGGCAGCGCGGCGGCATAGTGTATTGCCAGGCGCTGCTGATAAATCACGATGGCCGGTAGAACCTTACCGGCAGGTAATCGGTGCCGAATGCGATTATTTTTCGTCGGCATTTAAGCGCGAAGTTACATTGGCGGCAATCCCGGTTACCCAGTCAGCATTAAGGCGGCATAGCATACAATATTTTGTTGGCGCGGCCTACAGGCTGTTGCGGTGAGGTAGAGTGAATGTGTGAGGTGTGCGCTATCCCCGTGAGGTGCGCGCTACCCCCTATCCCGGCCTTCCCCCGCGAAGCGGAGGAAGGAGACGCTGCCGCATGCGAGTTACGAGCTAACATAAAGCAGCGTCTTCCTCCCCATTTATGGGGGAGGATTGAGGTGAGGGCAAACGACCTCGCCCCCAAAAAAGCACCATCCCGCTTATCCCAGCACTTTACCCACGCATGATTTAAAAATCTTAACGCCAATCTCCAGCGAGCTCAGGTCAAAATGCATATCAGGATGATGCAGCCCCGGCACCAAATTCGTCCCTAATCCCCAGAAACCGGCTTTCACGCCCGGACGCTTCACGGGGTAATAGAAAAAGTCTTCACTGCCAGGCGTGGTTTTAGTGTCCAGTAAGCCATCTTCACCCAACACATCAACAATTGCGTCACGAATAATCGCTGTCGCCTCGTCATGAATTTCTGCGGCAGGCATCTCTTTCAACACGACTACGTCAGCCTGAGCGCCCAGCGCAGCCACGCTATTAATAATGGCTTGCGTCACCTTCTCTTTCAGCAACACCATTGGCCCATTCTCTTGTGAACGCAGATCCCAGACTACGCGCGCTTCATCGGGCACTGAGTTGGTGACGCCAGCATCGCACAGAAAACGCGTTGCTTTTACACTCCAGTTTAAACCAGGCGACAGATGAATAGTGTTCACTGCCTGCACCGCCTGAACCGCGGCATCCAGCGCGTTAACGCCCAAATGTGGACGCGCCGCATGAGCAGGCTGACCTTTAATCGTCGCTTCTAGCGTGCTGCAAGCGGAATAGAGCACCGCGGGTACCGCCTGCCCTACAACACACTCTTCAAGCGGACGAACGTGGAAACCAAAAATTATATCCACATCGTCAATCGCGCCGCCTTCAACCATGGCCAGCGCACCGGCGCCCAGCTCTTCCGCAGGTTGAAACAGAATTTTTAGCCGCCCACGTTTTACCGCACCCTCTTTTAATAATTCCTGCGCGGCGGTAAGCACCACGGAAGAGTGACCATCATGTCCGCAGGTATGTCGCGCACACGGCACGCCGTCAATGATATGGCCAAGCGCGTCCATATCGGCACGCAGCGCCAGCACCGGGCCAGGCACGCCGCTGTCAATTTCCGCCACAATGCCGGTGGTGTTATTGATGCCGCGCGTGACTTTTAAACCCGCTTTTTCCAGCTGGTCGGCGATATACGCTGAGGTTTTGATCTCTTCAAATCCCAGCTCCGGGATTTCGTGCAGATAATGGTAATGCTCTAAAACGTTAGACACGGCTTCTCTCCTAGACAAACAGGCGCATAACAAACATGGCAATCAGCGCGTTGACGATGCTCACCAGCATCAGCAGCGGCCAGTATTTTTTGGGTACATCCGCAACGCCCAGCAGGCGTCCCATATATTGCAGCTGCGAACCCATCAGGAAAATGGCGGGCGCTAAAATGGTGATATCCGCACCCGTCAGCAAGCCTTTAGTCAACAGGCTAACCGCAACGCCGGTTCCGGCAGACGAGGAAAGCCACGCGGTAAGCAGCACGGTTATCGCTTCACCTGGCAGGCCAAACAGCCCCATCAACGGTTCAAATACGTGCCCCAGAAACTGCATGATGCCAAGCAGATTCAGCACTTCCGCCAACACATATGCCATCACCACATTCGGCATCAGGTTGTGAATGGCAATATGAAAGCCCTTGCGTGCACCCGTGACGAAAACATCGAAAGGATTTTGACTGACTTTGACGGCGTTATTATTTTCCATCGATGAAATCCTTCTTATAAACACTGTTTAACACGAAGCGGGTTATTGCCGCACCGACAAATTTCAGGACAAACATCAGCGCTAGCGGAATAATGATCGGCAGCGTCATGGAGGCAAACAGGGCTGAACCGATCGCAAAATAATTATTAATTAATCCGGCCCCGGAATATTGCCAGGCGCTCATCACCACAATGTCTTTTTTCGTCACCTGTTTTTGGTCATACATCTCTTTGGTTAATGCTGCGCCCGCGTCGGTGCTTTGCAGATCCGTGATCAGTGCCAGGCCACAGCGTCCCGGTAATCCCATCAGCGGTTTTAATAAGGGGGTCAGCAGCTTGTGCGCCGCACGAATCGCGCCGTAATGGGTAAAGATTTCCAGCACGCCCAGCGCCAGCATCACCGTAGGTGTCAGAGAGAGCGCGAACAGGAATCCCGCTTTTGCACTCAGACCGCCCGCGCCGAGAAAGGTATTGCTGGCGGGATCTTTCATCGTACCGAAACTGCCGCCCAGCGTGGTGAAGTCAAAAGCGCCAAGCCATGACAGGCCATCAACTTTGTATAAGAGACCTGAAAAAAACAGAATGGCAAAGATCAGTGCCAGATAACTGCCTTTGCTAGCCGTAACCTTTTCTGACGTGGTTAATATATTTTCATCTGACATAACATCTCCTGCATTTTCAGCTTTGCCGTTATCTATCCAGCGACAAGTTGCAATATATGGAACTAAGTTCTAAGCAGGATTTATGCCAGAGACTGTTATTTACTGAGTTATGAAATTAATGTTTTCCCGTGCTGATAATTTTGGATAAATAACACCCAGCTTTAGCGGATTATTATTTATCTTTTTACTTTACCGTCATCGGTATTATTTCTGGATGAAATCATTTTGAAGAAAAATAAAACAGCTTTTCGCCAGACGCACTATTATTGAACAGTCGTGATGCACTAATAAGGTGCGGAGAAAGATAAGAGGCGACAAAGGCTAAAAACGGACAACAATGATAATCGCTCGCATTCAAAACGTGGAATAATTCTTTTTAAATCAATATGATAATGTAGCCGTTTTTAAGGAAAAGGCTTCACTTTCTTAACCGATTTGATGCATAATCCACCGCATCTCACCTGTTTAATTAACCTATTCTAAAAGGACGCGATCATGCTAACCGCCGAAATGACCGGGCGTTTGAACGACCAGTTAAATCTGGAATTTTTCTCCGCCAATCTTTATCTGCAGATGAGCGCCTGGTGCAGCGACAAAGGTTTTGAAGGTGCCGCCTCCTTCCTGAAAATGCACTCTCGTGAAGAGATGGAACACATGCAGCGCCTGTTTGATTACCTGAGTGATACGGGTGCCATGCCGGTTCTTGGCACTATCGCAGCACCGCCGGTTGCTTTCACCTCACTGAACGAAATTTTAGAGCAAGCGCTGGCACATGAGCAGCTTATCACCAGTAAAATCAATGAACTGGCGCATTTTTCGATGACCACGCAAGATTACTCCACCTTTAACTTCCTGCAATGGTATGTGTCTGAGCAGCACGAAGAAGAGAAGCTGTTCAAAACCGTGCTGGATAAACTGGCGCTGGTCAGCAACAGCGGTAACGGTTTGTTCCTGGTCGACAAAGATCTGGCACGCATGAGCACCGAAAACCACACCGCGTAATGCGAATCGGCCCACTGAAAAGTGGGCCGATCTGTTTATACCGCCTTGCGTTGACTTAACGCATACCTAAACACCACGACAAAACAGAGCAGCGGCAAGCTGTAAGCCGATGCTGTGCCGAAATGGTCGGCCATTGAGCCCATAAACCACGGCATAATCGCCCCGCCTACAATTGACATGATCATGAATGAGCTGGCACGTTTAGTCTGCGCGCCCATATTTTTGACGCCCATCGCAAACAGCGTGGGAAACATGATCGACATAAAGAAGAACACCGCAATCAGCGCCACCACCGCCACGCGCTCAATACCTGAAACTACCAACGCGCACAGCGACACGTTGATGATGGCGTACACAGCCAACAGCGTGGCTGGACGAATACGCCCCATCAGCCAGGTTGAGAAGAAGCGGCCAACCATAAACGCGATCATCGCCACCGACAGCAAATAAGCGGCTGTAGCGTTGCTGATATCTGCCCAATGCTCAGTAACGTAGTTAATGAAGAATGCGCCAACGCCAACCTGGGCCGCTATATAGAAAAACTGGGCAATCACCGCGCCGGTAAAGTGTTTGTGCTGCCACAAACTGCGGGTCGCACCTTGCTGCAGATCTTTTTGATCTTGTGCCTCACGGACATCCGGCATCGTCGTGCGGCTAAACAGAAACGCAATCAGTAACACCAGCACCGCAATCGCGACATAGGTGAATTTCACGCTCTCCTGCGCCTCGCTGGCGGGTTGCTGAGAGGAGAAGAACATCGCGCCGCCAATTAACGGCCCCATAAATTGACCTAATCCATTAAACGATTGCGCCAGATTAAGCCTTCGCTCAGCCCCGTTGGGATCGCCTAAAACCGTAGCGAATGGATTCGCAGCCGTTTCCAGACAACCTAATCCGCAGGCAATGACAAACAGGGCAAACAGAAACAGCGCGAAGCTATTGGCGCTGGCCGCCGGGATAAACAGCAGCGCGCCCGCCGCGTAAAACAGTAATCCCAGGATAATACCTGCGCGATAGCCGCGACGATCCATGAAATAACCCGCAGGCAGCGCAACGATGAAATACGCGCCAAAATAGGCCGCCTGCAACAAACCCGACTGTGCTTTACTGACATTAAGCGTTAACTGAAAGTGTTTGTTTAAAACATCGAGCAGCCCATACGACAATCCCCACATGAAAAACAGGCTGGTTACGAGCATGAACGCCCAACGCGTGCTGACGCTTGCGCTGCTGGCCCGACGACCGCGTAGCGACTCTTTTTGTGCAAACATAGAATTTCCTCACCAAAGTGTTTTATTCCGACTGCGTGCTGAGGGCAAAGATGCGTGGCATCAGCGCCCATTTTTCGCCCGCTGCGCTCCATGGCGTAGGCTGCTGAAATTTCCACATCAGCGTTTCCCAGCGTTGGATCACCGGATCCTGTTGGCAATGCGTTGCATACTGCTGCCCGTTAAACGTGTCGTTTACCTCCACCACCATAAACAGGCGGTTGCCGAGGCAATAAATCTCCATCTCCTCAATGCCATGCTGCCGCATCGCCGCAGCCACTTCTGGCCAGATGCGCTGATGCAGCTGTTGGTACTCCGCGATAAGTGCCGGATCGTCGATCAAATCCAGCGCCTGACAGAAACGGCGACTCATCCGCCTAATGCTCGATCAAGGTGAACGTAGCCGCCATCAACAAACAGCCATTGCCCGGTGGTATGCGATGCGCGTGCGGAAAGCAAAAACACCACGCTGTTGGCGATCTCCTGCGGTGTGGTCATGCGCTGGCCGAACGGAATACGGCGAGTGATCTCTGCCAACTTGTCATCAGGCTGGTCAAAGGTGGCAATCCAGCGTTCATAAAGTGGCGTCATCACTTCAGCCGGGATCACCGCATTGACGCGAATGCCATCCTGCAACAGCGAGGCGGCCCATTCACGCGTCAACGCCAGCACCGCCCCTTTTGACGCGCAATAACCGCTGGTATCACCTTGCCCAGTCAGGGCAGTTTTGGAGCCAATGTTGACGATGGCACCTTGCGATTGACGCAGCGCAGGCAAGCAGTCGTGCGCCATTTGATAGAAATGGATGAGGTTCTTTTCCAGCGAGGCGACAAACGCGCTGCGCCCCGCTTCAAGACTGACGCCATCATTCACTCCCGCGTTATTTACCAAGCCATCGATACGATCAAAACGTGCCCGCGTCTGTTCTACTGCAGCGCGGCATTGCGTTTCATCACTCAGTTCGGCAGCGATAAACAGCGCCTGCGGTTGTTGCTGTTGCAGTTGTTCAAACCAGGCGTCAGCGGGCGGTTGATTGGCGACAATCACCGGAATCGCGCCCTCCTCCGCCAGTTGCTGGCTAATGGCGGCACCGATGCCCGAACCGCCGCCGGTCACGATCACCACTTTGTTGGTCAGAAACAGATTCATGCTGTATTCCCCTTGAGATAAACACGCTGAGCGGTTCCGCCCCAAATCGCCTGCTGCTCAGGCTGCGACAGCGTTTGTGTCAACTGCTGGCACAGATCACACACCTGTTGATAGCGGGCTTCGCCCTGCGAAACTGGCCAATCGGAGCCAAACATCAAGCGTGATGGCCCGAACAGCGCCAGCGCAGCATCAAAAAATGGCAGTAGCTGCGCGCCTTGCCAGCCCGCGCCCGCTTCCGTGACTAAACCTGACAATTTGCACACCACGTGAGGCAACGCCGCCAGCGGGGCGATCTGCTGCTTCCACTGTTCAGCTCCCGCCGCAATATCGGGTTTACCGAGGTGATCAAGTACTATCCAGTGCGCATCGTGGCGTTGAGCAAAAACAGCGGCCTGCTGCAGATGGTGATGAGTGACCAACAGATCCCAACTGAACTGCTGCTGTTGCAACTGACGCATGCCACGCGCTACTACGTCAGAAGCCAGCCACGCCACAGGATCGGCTTCGTCCTGCACCGGATGACGAAAGCCGCAGCAGCGCGGATCCAAGGCGACCGGATCGGGCTGCTGCAGATCGATCCACCCCACTACGCCGAGGATCTCGTCATGGCGCGCCGCCAGGTCGCATAAGAATTGATTTTCCGCTTCACAGGGCCGTGCCTGCACCGCAATGCAGCCGTCGATCTGCGCCGCGCTCAGTTCGGGCCGTAATTGCGCGGGCAAGAAATCCTGCTTTAGCGCCGAATTGTCGATCCAGCTAAACGCCTCCGGCTGGTAATGCCAGAAGTGTTGATGTGCATCGATGCGCAGCATTAAACATTTCCCCGAAAGCGATATTCGGCGATGGATTCGGGATACATCTCAATGGAATAGCCCGGTTCACGCGGCGGCATGTAGGCGGCGCCACGGATTTCACACGGCGTTTTGAAGTGCTGATGCAGATGGTCAACATACTCTATGACGCGTCCTTCGTGGGTTCCGGCGATAGCAACATAGTCAATCATCGACAGATGCTGAACGTATTCACACAGCCCAACGCCGCCCGCGTGTGGGCAGACCGGCAGATTGTATTTCGCCGCCATTAGCATCACCGCCAGCACTTCATTGACGCCACCAAGCCGACAAGCATCAATCTGCACCACGTCAATCGCACCGCGCATCATCAGCTGTTTAAAGATGATGCGGTTCTGGCACATTTCGCCGGTCGCGACTTTCACCGGCAGCACCCCTTCGCGGATTTTACGGTGACCTTCAATGTCGTCCGGGCTGGTGGGTTCTTCGATAAACCACGGGCGCGCAAAGGAGAGCGCTTTTACCCAGCGAATCGCCTCATCCACTTCCCACACCTGATTTGCGTCGATCATCAGTTGGCGATTCTCGCCCAGCACCTCGCGAGCAATGCGCACGCGGCGAATATCATCCTCAAGATCCTGCCCGACTTTGAGCTTCACAAAGTTAAATCCGGCATCGACTGCCTGCTGGCAAAGGCCGCGCAGCTTTTCATCGCTGTAACCCAACCAGCCAGCCGACGTGGTGTAACAGGGATAACCGTTCTGTTCGAGGCTGGCGATGCGTTGCGCCTTACCCGATTCCTGTCGTTGCAGGATTTGCAGCGCTTCCTGCGGCGTAATCGCGTCGCTTAAATAGCGGAAATCGATACAGCGCACCAATTCTTGCGGTGTCATGTCAGCCACCAATCGCCACAACGGTTTTTGCTCGGCACGCGCCCACAGATCCCAGACAGCATTCACCACCGCACCCGTTGCCAGGTGGATCGCGCCTTTGTCAGGTCCGATCCAGCGTAGCTGGCTGTCGCTCGTTATATCGCGCCAGAACTGCCCCATATTGTCGCGGATACTTTCCAGCGTGCGTCCAACCACCAGATGTTGCAGGCTGCGAATCGCCGCGCAGCAAATTTCATTGCCGCGCCCAATGGTGAACGTCAGCCCATAACCGGATAACGCCGGATCGTCTGTTTCTAGCGTCACGTAGGCCGCGCTGTAATCAGGATCGGGATTCATGGCATCCGAGCCGTCGAGCTGCGCGGAGGTCGGAAAACGAACGTCGTCGACGCGAAGAGCGGTGATGGTTGTCATGATTACCTCATAAAGTACTCGCTAAAATCCGGTGTATTTAGAGAAGTAAAAGGCCCAATGGTCAGGCCATTAAAGCCCATTAAAATGGCCTGAGTGATTGAACCTAAGGCTCAAAGGTCAGGCCAATAAACGCGTTTCTCCACCCACGTAATCAGGTATGCTGATCTGCACACCGCGCTTAAGATGTAACCAGCGCGTTTCAGTAATGACACATGTTTCTAACATGCGACAATTCAGCGATCTGCAAAATGCGCGCTGAATCGCATAAAATTTTGCGAAGGACGTTGCCCATGCCGATCACCCGACTCGAAAATCCGCGCATCTATCGCCAGATAGCCGATCAGCTACGTGGCCTGATCGAGCGTGGTGAATTTCCGCCCGGCAGCCGTTTACCGGCAGAACGGGAACTGGCTAAACAGCTGCAGGTAAGCCGTGCATCAGTACGGGAAGCGTTGATCGCGCTGGAAGTGGTGGGTTTGGTGGATGTGAAAGTCGGAAACGGCGTGGTGGTGAAAGCGCTGCCGAAGACCACAATGCCGAGCCGCACGCCACGTCAACCGTGGCAGGAAATGGACAGCGAACTCAATATTGATATCGATTTTAATGCTGAATTAGCGCCTTTTTCGGTGCTTCAGGCCCGGCGTTTGATAGAACCCGAAACTGCAGCGCTGGCTGCGCGCAATGCCAGCAGCGAACAACTGCTGCAAATCCGTGCCGCCTTTGAACAGAACTGCAAAGATAACCGCGCCAATTCGCAAACCCATCCCGGTGACCGTCTGTTTCATATTCGGATTGCCCAAGCGAGCGGCAATCAGACCTACGGCTTTATCATTGGCCAACTGCTGGGACATCGCTATGGCACCATGTTTCGTACTCTGCAACAGCGCTTTACGCCAGAAGATATGCCGCACCGCTCTGAGCAGGAACATTTGCAGATTCTTGAGGCGCTGGAAGCGCGCGACAGTCGCCGCGCGCGTCAGGCCATGAAGGCGCATCTTGATCAGGTAATTGCGATTTTCTCCCGCGCCTAAACCAAGCGATAACGCGCGGTTTTTTCTCCATTCACCCACAACTCACGCGTTTCTCCTGGCGGCAACAGAATCGTCATTTCATGCCATGCCGGTTGGTAGTCACCGCGTTTTTCCAGCGTCAGATCCAGCCGTGTTGCGCTGCCTTTTAACGACCAGCTCAGCCACAGCGCATTACCTTCACGCCAGCCATGGCTTTCACCATCATCATCAAATAGCTCGCCTTGAGTAGTCACTTCACCAGGCGCAGGCCACAATTGCAGTTCACGTATATTATCCAGTTGCGCATTGGTGGTGCTTTCACAACTTCCGAGTGGGATTGCCGCGCCAGCACGCACCAACAGCGGCAAGCGATCAATCGGCGCGTCCAGCGTCACCTGCTGCCCACCCGCAAACCAGTTTCCGCTGTGCCAGTCATACCAACCGTGTGCGTTATGCGGTAGATAAACTTCACGCTCACGTGCACCCTGCTCCACCACACTCGCCACCAGCACATCGCGGCCCAGCAAGAAGTCGTCGCACTCCTGGTAAGTCTTCTCGTCCTCTTCATGATCGAGAAACGTTGGGCGCAGCATCGGCTCGTCTTGCGCGCTGGCCTGCCACGCCAACGTATACAAATAAGGCATCAGCCGATAACGCAGGCGAATCGCCTCGCGGATCATCGACGTGACTTCGGGGTACATCCACGGCTCATTTACGGTGTGATCGTCATTCCACGAATGGATGGTAAAACGGGGGTGCATGACGCCATTTTGCACCCAACGCACAAACAGTTCAGCATCGGGTTTATCGCCCGAAAAGCCGCCGACATCATGCCCAACGTTGAACAACCCAGACAAACTCATGCCCAGTCCCATACGAATGTTGTAACGCAGCGTCTGCCAGTTGGTGCGGTTATCGCCGCTCCAGGTTTGCACGTAGCGCTGCATACCGGCACAGCCAGAACGTGAAATCAAATAAGGCCGTTTCTCCGGTGCAAAACGCTGCTGCGCTTCCATTGAGGCACGCATCATGAGCAGCGGCATCACCGGGCGAATATGCTTAATGGCAATTTCAGTGCCAAAGCCGTGGCAGCGCGCTTCGCCATCCCACACTTCATACTCGTTGTTATCATTCCAGGTGGAATCAATGCCTTTTGCCAGCAGCTGCTCCGTCACATTGTCCTGCCACCAGCGCACCGCTTGCGGATGGGTAAAGTCGAGGTGCGAGCCTTCGTCATCCCAAAAAACGGAGCGTTCAGGGCGATCCCGCTCCGAGTCACGAATGAACAGCCCTTGCGACGCCACTTCCTGATAGCGTGGATGATCCTGCAACAGACAAGGTTTGATATTCGCCGCCAGCTTCATACCGGCGCGGTGAAACGCCTCGCTCATCGCATTCGGGTTAGGTACTTTGTCGTAGTTCCAGTTGAACACGTAACGCTTGTTGTTGATTGAGGTATAACCGGAAGAGAGCTGGAAAGAGTCGCAGGGAATTTCGTGCTCGCGACACAAGCGAATAAACGACTGCAGCTGCTGCTGCGCATCGGGCGCATCGGTGTAATGCATGGTTGAGCCGCTGTAACCCAGGCTCCATTTTGGCTGAAACAGCGTGCGCCCGGTCAGCCGCACAAAGGCTTTGGTCACATCCAGCAGTTTTGGACCGAGCATGAAGTAATAGTCGAGATCGCCCGCTTCAGCGCGATAACGGCGATAGGGCAGATGATAATTATCCAGCTCATTGCCCAAATCAAGCCAGCTGCTGCTGAGGTTGTCGTAAAACAGACCAAAGCTCACCCCATCACGCTGCGTCAGGGTAAACGGAATATGTTTGTAGAGCGGATCGGTACTCTGCGCGTTGTAACCCATCGCATCCAGATTACGCATTTCATAGCGACGATTGACCCGATTGAGATCGCCACTTTTCTCCCCTAACCCATACACGCGATCCTGTGGCTGGCGACGCTGATAATGTTCAACGCCATCGCCATGCGCGTTAAGAAGATAGGCGCCGGTGTGGCGATCGGCGGCCAGCGGCTGCCAGGTGGTGCCATCAAAATGTTCCCAACTCAAACAGAGCGGCTGATGCACCGTGACGCGCAATCTATCGCTGCTGACGCGCAGCTGCTGCGCATCGTGCTCAACCTTGAAATCAGGCAGCGAAAATCCCGCCAGTGATTCACGATCGCGTCCTTCCCACGGCACATCTTCTTCCGGCGCAATGCTCCAGGTACGATTCAGCGCCAGTTCGCCATTACGTTTTAACAGCACGCGCATCAGTCCCGATTCCAGCACATACAGGCGCAGAAGGTGGCGATCTTCTACATTCAGTTCAACGAAGTGATCAGCCTGTTGCTGCAGCGTCCAGTTTTTCAGGGTTTTCATCGTGCTTTCCTTATTGATTCGCAGTGCGTTGGCGACGTTCGGCGATAAACATCACCAGGAAAATCGCGCCAATTAAGTCAAAGAAGCCCATGGCAATAAACAGCGGATTGAAGCCAAGGGTGTCGGCGGTGACGCCGATGATCAGGGAGAAGATAAAGCTGGCGATCCAGGCGCAAGAGCCACGCATACCGTTGACGGTGGCCATCTGACGGCGGTCAAAACGCTCAACCACCAAGGCGCTGAGCATGCAGGAGATCACCTGATGTCCGAAACCGCCGACGGAGATCAGCGCGATAGCTAAATAGGGATCGTCGACCAGCGTCATCAAGCCCAGCGATACCATCAACACCGCTCCTGTCACAGAGCTGGCAACAATGGAATTCACGCGCGTCAGGCCAAACCAGCGTACATAAAGTTTGGTCAGATAACCGCTGGCCACGCTGCCGAGATCGGCGGCGAGAAACGGCAGCCAGGCAAACATCACAATCTGCTTTAGATCCATGCCGCGCTCATTGGCGAGATAGAGCGGCACCCAGAAACTCAGCACCGCCCACGCCGGTTCGGCGAGAAAAGCCGGGATCGCAATGCCGTAAAATTTTTTCTCTTTGCCGATGACTTTGAGCGCGGTGAAGAACGGCAGCTTTTCGCCGATCTCCTCATTGTCCTGATTAATAAAGGCGCGCTCCTCATCGGAAAGGCGCGTATGTTTTTCTGGTGATTGATAACCCCACCACCACAATACGACCCACAGCAAACCCAGGCCGCCAGTCAGCAAAAATGCGCCCTGCCAGCCAAACGAGATATGCGCAATGTAGATGATCGGCGGTGCCAGCATCGCGCCAACAGAGAAACCAACGCCTGCCCAACCTGCTGCAACCGGGCGCTCTTTTTTCGGGAACCAGTCGCCAATCGCTTTGGCGTTAGCCGGCGTGGCCGCAGCTTCCGAAGCGCCCATGACAAAGCGCAGCAGCGCCAGATGGAGCCAGCTTCCTGCGCCAGCGTGCAGTAAGCAGGTCACAGACCAAATCACCGCACAGATGAGAAAGCCCATCTTCAAACCGATCACATCAATCAGCCAGCCGCAGATCGGTTGAAAAAGGGTGTAAGCCAGCTGAAACGTCGCCACCACCCAGGAATATTGCTCGGTGCTCATGTTGAGGCTGGTTTTCAGTTCGGGTGCCAGAATGCCGAGCGAGTTACGGGTGATGTAATTGACGGTCACACCCAGCAGAAACATGCCCAGCATCCACCAGCGCAGATTTTTTATCGTTCGCACCGTGCGCGAGGCGCTGATGGGCTTAGTTGTTGAGTCGAGGCTCATGATGCAACTCCTGTGAAAGCCGAGATGGCCGTGAATTCTTCACACCGTCGTCCGACGTACCGCGTGACCTGCATCGAACATAGAAAAGTGCAAAACGTGGGTACAGCCACTTTTTTGCAAGCTTTTTCATGGCAGGCTATTTCGCCACGTTAAATCCGCAGTAAATTGCGATATGACCCGATTCAGCAGCGTATGAAAAATTTTTCATTTAGAGATTTGAAGGCGATCACAGAATGAAACAAAGGCTTAAAGTCAGCGAAATTGCGGCGCTCAGCGGCGTGTCGATCAGCACGGTTTCGCGGGTGCTGGCGGGAAAATCCAATACCCGGCCCAGCACCCGCGACAAAGTGTTGGCGATCGCGCAGCAGCAAGGCGTGCTGGATAATCTGCACAGCGGACGTTTGCTGCTGAATAATCTGATGGTATTTGCGCCCCCGCGCGCCTTTGATGTGCGCAGCGATATCTTCTATTACAAGGTGATTCAGGGCATTAGCCAGGCGGTTGAACCGCATGAAGTACGGCTGCGTTACTGTCCACTTGAAGAAGTGGAAAGCGACGCGGCCTTGTTTATTGAAAAAATGCAGCAGACCGAAGCCGCATTACTGGTGGGGATAGATGATGAGCACATTCATCAGCTAGCGGCCGAAATGAACAAGCCGTGCGTACTGATTAACGCCCTGGATCGCCGCATGCGTTTGCCTTCTGTGGCGCCGCATCATCAGTTAATTGGCGAGTTCTCGGCCCGTTATCTGTTTGAGCAAGGTCATCGCCAGATCCTGTCGCTGCACTGTCTGCGGCGTTACACCATGGAGCAGCGATTGCAGGGCGTGCGCGATGCCTGGCATGCGATGAATCTGCGCTTCGGCAGCCGCCAGCATCTGTTAACCCTCAACAGTTTTAGCAGCAATGAAGCCGCAGAGCGTTTAACGGAATATTTGCGGCATTGTCCGCAGGCACAAAGGCCGACAGCGATTCTGGCCAGCGGCGATTACATTGCCGCTGGCGCGGTGACGGCGCTGCAACAGGCTGGACTACGCGTGCCACAGGACATTTCGGTGATGAGTATGGATGGCTTTAACCTTGCCGCGATACACGATATTCCACTGACGTCGGTGCAGGTGCCCCGCGATGAGTTGGGTGAAGCGGCGGTACGCATGCTGCAACAGCTGCGGCTGCATCCCGGCGCTCCGCCCGGTACCTTGCTGCTCAATGGCAAGCTGGTGGTGCGCGAATCGGTGCGCCGGATACGCGATAACCTCAGCCATGCGCCCGTTCAGCAGTATGGCTTATACGATTAGCTGAGCGCTTTTAGGCGCAATTCCGAAGGCTGTGGACGACCAAACAGATACCCCTGGAACAGGGTACAGCCCTCTTCGCGCAGTTTGGCAAACTGCTCGCTGCTTTCGACGCCCTCAGCCGTGATCTGAATATCCAGACTGCGGCTCATCCCCGTAATGGCGCGAATAATTGCCAGCGCTTCGCGACTGTCGCCCATGTCATTAATGAATGACTTATCGATTTTAATTTTGTCGAACGGGAACGAGCGCAAATAGCTCAGCGATGAATAGCCGGTGCCGAAGTCATCCAGCGCAATCTGTACGCCCAACGCTTTAAGGCTTTCAAGCGTCCGGATGTTGCCCAGCGAATCATCCAGTAACACCGATTCGGTAATCTCCACTTCCAGTCGGCTTGGATTCAGCCCAGATTCTTGCAGCGCACCTTCAACCACCGACACCAGCGAGCTGTTTTTGAACTGCAGCGGCGACAGATTCACCGACACCGATTGTTCCCCCTCCCAACTGGCGGCTTCACGACAGGCGTCATACAACGCAAAAGCGCCCAACATGTGAATCAGCCCGGTTTCTTCCGCTATTGGGATAAAATCATTCGGCATGATCAGCCCCTTAATCGGGTGATGCCAGCGCATCAGCGCTTCATAACCGATAATGGTTTTGTTATCGCCGTTGGTGATTGGCTGGTAATAGAGTTTGAGCTGGCGGCCACTGATGGCTTCGCGCAGATCATTTTCAATTACGCGACGGCTGCGTGCTACATCATCCATCGCCAGCGTAAAGTGTTCGTGTCGGTTGCGGCCGTTGCGTTTAGCCTCGTACAACGCCATGTCAGCACAGCGCAGCAGCTGCTCCGGCGTGTTGGTAATGCTGGCGCTTAGTGCAATGCCGACGCTTAACCCAACCGATAAGTTATGCCCTTCGATATTAACCGGCGGACGAATCGCTTCGATCAGACGCTGCGCCACAATGCTGGCTTCATCTGCATTGCTAACCGACGGCAGCACGACAGCAAATTCGTCACCGCCAATGCGCGCCAGCGTATCGTGGTCGCGTAAGGTATTACGCAGGCGTTTCGCCACCACGCGCAGCAGGTCATCACCAATTTGGTGGCCGAGTGCATCGTTGACGTTTTTGAAGTTATCAAGGTCGAGGCACAGCGCGGCAGTCTGCTTTTGATTATGTCCATCCTGCCGCAGCGCTTCGCTCAGACGCTGGCGGAACAGGATGCGGTTTGGCAAGCTGGTGAGGTTATCGTGGTGCGCCATATGATGAATGCGTGCGTCGGCGGCACGCTGATCGGTGACATCTTCCACAATCAGCATTAGATAATTTTGGCGCGCATCCTGACCGCTAATTGCCGTGGCGCGGGTGTGCAAAATGCGCTCGCCGCTAGCGGTGATCATCAGCTGCTCACGCTCATGAATACCTTCGCTGCGCAGCGCCATATCGGCCAGGCTGTTGAAATAATCACTCAACTCTGGCGACATGCACTCATGCGGCCGCTTGTTTACAATCAGCGATTTGGAGAGGCCAAACAGCTTTTGCGACTGGTCGTTGACCAGCAAGATTTCGCGGGTAATCGCGTCTTCCACAATCACGCAGGAAGGAATATGGGTAATGATGTTATCGAGGAACTTCGACAGTGCGGTTTTTTGCGCGCTTTGCGCCTCAGCCTGATCTTTGGCGCGTAGTAACAGCTGCTCCTGCTCGCGACGATCGGTGTTGTCGCGGGTAATTTTAGCGAAGCCAAGCAGCTTGCCCTCTTCGTCATGAATCGCGTCGATGACCACATGCGCCCAAAACGCGCTGCCATCTTTGCGATAGCGCCAGCCTTCATCCTCAAAGCGCCCGGTTTTTATCGCAATACCCAGGTTGGCTTCTGGTAAATTCATCGCGCGGTCTTGCGAGCTGTAAAACAGGGAGAAGTGCTGTCCGACGATCTCCTCAGCAACATAGCCTTTGGCGCGCTGCGCGCCAGCGTTCCAGTTCACCACGTGGCCTTTAACGTCGAGCATATAAATGGCGTAATCGGTAACGCCTTCGACTAACAGACGGAAGCGTTCTGCCTGTTCGTGCTGCTCGCGGCGGATACGTTGCTGCTCGGTACAGTCGCGGGTGATTTTAGCGTAACCGATAAGTTTGCCAGCCTCGTCGCGTATGGCATCGATGACCACATGCGCCCAAAACGCGCTGCCATCTTTGCGATAGCGCCAGCCTTCATCTTCGAAACGTCCGGTCTTAAACGCGGTTTGGAGGTTCTTGTTGGGGATGTGCTCCAGCCGATCCTGTACGCTGTAAAAGCGCGAGAAGTGTTTGCCAACAATTTCTTCTGCTACGTAGCCTTTGGCGCGCTGCGCCCCGGCATTCCAGTTCACTACGTTGCCGTCGTGATCCAGCATATAGATCGCGTAATCGGTCACGCCCTCGACCAATAAACGAAAACGGGCTTCGTCTTCGCGCGCTTTACGCTGCTGCTCTTGCTGCTGTGTGCAGTCGCGGGTGATTTTGGCAAAACCCAGTAGCTGGCCGTAATCGTCGCGAATAGCATCAATGATGACATGCGCCCAAAACGCGCTGCCATCTTTACGGTAGCGCCAGCCTTCGGTTTCAAAACGTCCAGTGATAGACGCTGTTTCCAGACTGCGCTGCGGCATGCCTTTTAGACGGTCTGCCTCGCTGTAAAATAGCGCAAAGTTTTTTCCGACGATCTCTTCTGGTGTATAACCTTTGGCCCGCTGCGCCCCTGTATTCCAGTTCGCCACGGTTCCGTCCGGCTTCAACATGTAAATAGCGTAATCGATCACGCTTTGAACCAGCATTCGATACATGACATCAGAATTATTATCCATTTTTATTTGCCTGCTGCTGCTAAGCCCTGGTGTGGCTTAAGAATGTTCTTAATTTGACATCGAACTTAAGACCAAATGCGGACTAATAACAAGCTCAATGAGTCAAATGACAAAAGTTAGTAGGCTGTTTATCGGCAATGGCGAGAAAACGTTCAATTGTCATGCAGTGGGTCATGTTTTGGAGAGGTCAGACAATACCTTTCCGGCAAGAGGAGAGCGAAAAATACGCTGCAACACAGTGGCACAGTGCAGCTTGCCAGCTGACCATTGCCCCTTTTTTATCTCAGCAAGAACGCTTAGCATCCAAATCAGTGCACGCCGTTTTTAGCAGACATCACCCTGACCCTGTCATAAATTAACAACAAAGTAAGCCAATGGCCTTTTAATGCGTAATCAATCGGGCAGCGAATAGACTGCACACCTTTTACTTGGGTTTATGCCGTGGGCGTCAAAAGAGGTAAATACGATACTATGATTATTTCATGTCATTAATTGCGATACTGTTCAAATTTAAGACAGAGCTTAACGCACTTATTCCATCAGGCTGGTAATAAACAGGTCAGACCATCATTCCTGTTTTATTATTTTTACCGCAGTTCATTTTGTGCGGTGTAGACTCTGGAAAAGTGCAATGACTAATACGATTTATATTGTTGATGATCACCCATTGATCTGCGATAGCATCCAACTTTATGCTCAGGCTAATAATTATCGGGTGGTCGGTACTGCGAATAAAAGTGATTCTTTATTTCTGGATATTTTCCATCTTAAGCCCGATGTTTTAATCCTGGATCTCAATTTACCTGGCCATTCAGGCATTGCGTTAGTTAAAGACCTAAAACAAGTCTTATCTAAGCAAAAAATCATCATTTTCACTGCTTCAGAAAGCCTGTTTTATCAGCGCTGCTGTTTACAGCTAGGTGTCGAAGGCTACCTACGTAAGCGCGGCGAGCCAGAGGAGTTGCTCAATGCCTTAAACGATGTGATACAGGGTAAGCGCTGTTATCCGATGTCTTCATTCGATTCGCTGCTCCGGGCCCATTATGAAGATGATAAATTAATGAGCCTGACACGGCGTGAATTAATGGTTTTAGTCAAGCTCGCTGCGGGTTATTCCAATAAAGAGATCGCTGCGCTGCTTCATCTCAGCAATAAGACAATTAGCACGTATAAAATCGCTATTCAGCAAAAACTGGAAATTAAAGGGATCCGGGAAATTATTGCTATCGCTGAACGTAATGACCTTATTTAACAAACAATCAATGCCGTAACTGGGCGTTGCCGCCGTCAATAATCCGGCGGCAACAAGATTAAAGCTGTAGCGGCGGTAATTGAGAAAATACGCTCAGTAACCCTTTACTCCACAGTTGCCGGATTTGGGAGAAATAAGGATGCTGATCGGTGATGTGATACTGCTCGCTGTCGCTAAAACTGTCGCTGCGATACACCATCGCATCCAGCGGTAATCCCACCGAAATATTACTCGCCAGTGTTGAATCCATTGAAATCAGGGCACACTGCATCGCCTGGCTGAGCGGTGTTTCAAAACGCAATACGCGATCAATAATCGGTTTACCGTATTTGCTCTCACCAATTTGGAAGTATGGCGTATCCACGCTGGCTTCAATGAAGTTGCCCTGCGGATAGATTTGAAACAAGCGCGGTTCTTCACCCCGAATCTGCCCGCCTAACAGCAGCGATCCGCCGAACTCTTCACCGTCACGCCGGATCACTTCTCGCAAGGTATCACCCACCAGCAGCGCCACGTCATACAGAGATTTACCGTTGAGCAAATTGGGCTGATTATCATCTTCACAGTTTCGCCGCAGTAAGCTCATAACGCTTTGCGTGGTCGCTAAATTGCCCGCGCTTTGCAGCACCAGCGTGCGTTCATCGTTGACCTGAAAAACGTGCAGTTTACGGAAAGATGAGATGTGATCCACGCCTGCATTGGTGCGTGAGTCAGAGACGAAAATCATTCCAGACGATAAACGCATTGCCACACAATAAGTCATCATTACGCTCGTAAAGGTTTATTGCTGCGGAATTATTTTTTGCACCGCAGCGATTGCCAGCATATCTTCACCGCCGCCGCCTAAACGCATTCCGCGTACCGGGCAGGCATCCAGATAATCCACGCCAACCGCCAACCGTAAATGCTGGCGCGTGCTGCGGGTATTATTGGTGATATCAAAGCTGTGCCAATTGCCATCCAGCCAGGCTTCAACCCAAGCGTGAGTAGCGACGTGTTCAACATTGTCAGTATAAAGGTAGCCGCTGACATAGCGAGCGGGGATGCCCAGCGTACGGCAACAGGCGAGAAACACATGACTGTGGTCCTGGCATACGCCTGAACCGGCAGCAAAAACTTTTGCTGCTGCATCCGTAACCTGCGTACTGCCTGGCCGATAGGGCATTTTCAACAGTAATGCATCCATCAACTTTTCCAGGCTGGCGATCGGCGCTTCGGGCCGCCAGTAGCGCAAGGCAAAGTCCATGATGGCACCGTCTGGCTGAGTCAGTGGCGTGGCACGCAGAAAAATCAGCGGTGATAAAGCGCAATCGGGATCGGCTGCCATTTCGCCGCCGTCAAGAATCTCCACTTCACCCCGCGCGGCAATCTCCAGCTTTTGATGGGGCGTATCCAGCGTTAAAACGTGCATCACGTTACCGTAGGCATCTCGCGTGCGCGTTGCCTCGCAGGGCAAGATCAATTCCCATGAGATGATCTGTTGATGCACAGAGTCTTGCGGCGTCAGGCGCAGATACTGGGTGCTGAGTTTTACCTGTTGCTCGTAGGCATACCAGGTTTTGTGCTCAATGTTCAGTCTCATTTCGCCTCCAGATAGGTTTGATTGATGCTTTCAGCCAGTTCGTTGCAGCTGTCCAGAAAGGTGTTCAGCCAGTTTTGCAGGCCATTTCGCGTCAGGCTTTCCCAGGTACTGAAGCGCAGCTGCGCCAGCAGCACGGTAATCAAATAGCGTGGACGATCTTCCCCACTGCTGCCGATCATTTCCAGTTGGTTAGCGATCTCTTCAATACAAGAGTGCAGCGATCGTGGACTTTCACTGCGCAGGATCAGCATCTCATTGACGTTGTCTGGAAACAGCTGCTCTTTAAAGATCGCGTTGTAGGCTTCACGCGCAGACACCGCACGCAATAGATTGTCGAGACAATAGTATTCGCGCACCGAATCAGGATCTTGTTCCAGCAGTTGCTGATTCACACTCAATAACCTTGCCGTACCTTCACTGCGCTCTAGCAAAGTGCCGATGCGGATAAAGCACATGGCATCACCGCGCAATAAAGTGCCGAACATCGCACCACGAAACAGATGTGAGCGCTCTTTTACCCAATCAAAAAAAGTGTCTGCGCCTGCGCTGGTTAATCCGCGCTGACGGATTTTACGCATCTCTATCCACGTCGAGTTTATGCTTTCCCATACTTCTGAAGAGAGGCTCCCGCGCACGGCATGTGCATTGTTCCACGCCGACTGCCAACAGTTGAAGATGCTGCTGGGATTGCGATCGTCAAGCGCAAAGAAGTGAAACAGCTGCGCCATGGTGAAGTGTCCGTTCAGCGTTTCGAACAGCTGATTGGTCCCGGTAAAATTTAGCGGCAGCATGAGCTCGTTGTCGTGACTGCCGCGCACGGGCATCAGCGACAGCCGGTTGGTGACATCTAATACGCGGGCGAGTTGTTCTGCGCGTTCCAGGTAGCGCGCCATCCAATAGAGACCGCTGGCTGTACGACTTAGCATGATGCGTCATCCTCCAGAACCCAGGTATCTTTGGTGCCGCCGCCCTGAGACGAGTTCACCACCAACGAGCCTTCCGTCAACGCAACGCGCGTTAAGCCGCCTGGCACCAAGCGGATCTCAGCCCCGCACAAGGCAAAAGGACGGAGATCGATATGGCGTGGAGCCAGACCGTTTTCGATA
This sequence comes from Pantoea sp. MQR6, assembly GCF_022761075.1. Lineage (NCBI taxonomy): Bacteria > Pseudomonadati > Pseudomonadota > Gammaproteobacteria > Enterobacterales > Erwiniaceae > Pantoea > Pantoea sp. MQR6. The sequence continues at coordinate 244,491 of NZ_JAKYXB010000003.1, read as the reverse complement.
AATGTGGGACACGTCGAAAGCGCCAGCGTGTTCTGCGCGATGTAGTTATCGGGCCGCGCCTGTAATCGCGCCCGAAAATCGCTGAGCGCTTGCTGGCTGGCAACCGGGCCGATCAACATGCCGTAGCCGCCGGCGCCATGCACCTCTTTCACCACCATTTCATGCAGATTCGCCAGCACATAGGAGAGATCTTTCGGCTTGCGGCATTGCCATGTCGGCACGTTATTCAGGATCGGATCTTCATCAAGATAGAAGCGGATCATGTCTGGCACGTAAGGGTAGATCGATTTATCGTCGGCCACGCCGGTACCAATGGCATTCGCCAGCACCACGTTGCCAGCACGATAGACCGATAACAAGCCCGGCACACCAAGCATTGAGTCGGGGCGGAAGGCCAGCGGATCGAGGTATGCATCATCAACCCGCCGATAAATCACATCCACTTTGCAGGGTCCGGCGGTGGTTCGCATCATTACTGCGCCATCTTTAACAAACAAGTCAGCGCTTTCCACCAGTTCAACACCCATCTGTTGGGCAAGGAAGCTGTGTTCAAAATAGGCGCTGTTAAAGCGGCCCGGCGTCAATACCACCACCACCGGATCGTTGACTGGCGAGCTTTCACGCAGGGTTTGCAGCAGATGTGAAGGATAACGTTCGACCGGCGCGATGTGCTGCTCGGCAAACAGTTCCGGGTAGAGCCGCATCATCATCTTGCGGTTTTCCAGCATATAGGAAACGCCGGAAGGCGTGCGCAGGTTATCTTCCAGTACGTAATATTCGCCATCGCTGTTACGCACCATGTCTACGCCAACAATGTGTGCATAGATATCACGATGCAGATCGACGCCATGCATGCAGGGCTGATATTGATCGTTCACCATCACCTGCTCCGCCGGGATGATGCCGGCTTTCAGGATGTGCTGCTGATGATAGATGTCATGAAGGAAAGCGTTGAGCGCCTGAACACGCTGGCGAATACCGCGATCCAGCATCGCCCATTCCTGAGCAGGAATAATGCGCGGTACGCTGTCGAAAGGAATTAAACGTTCCGCTCCGCCATCGTCGCCATAGACGTTAAAGGTAATCCCCACCCGATGAAACAAAAGTTCCGCTTCCTGGCGCTTGCGTGCAATCGCCTCTTTGTCCGCGTTTTGTAACCACTTCCAGTAAGTTTGATAATGCGCGCGGTACTGACCATCGCCCATTAACATCTCATCATAGAAATGTGGTGCTATCTGGTAGCTATCTTTCATGAATTACCCGGCGCTTGTCAGAGAAGATAAAACAGAGATTGCACAAAGTGTGCCAGGGCTTGGGCAGGTGTTTTTAGCGTGTGACCGTGTTCACCTCTCTGGCTGTTTCGCTCACGCCTGGCAGAGAAAGAGACCGACATCAGCAACGTTGGCGTTGTTATGCGGCAGCGTCCTCATTCTCTGCTTAGCCTGTGAGCACCGGGCTAGGGGAAATCAGGCTCAAAATGCACTTTATTGGTGCGATGTCAGATTGGCTACAGGTGCCCAAATCTCTGTCATTGCGCCCGCTTTACCCGTAAAAGGATCGCGGGTTGGCATGGGTACCTGTTTTATCTGTACCAGTGAATGTTGGAGTTTGTCCGGCTCGTCACGCAGCGTTTCGGGTGACATTCCTTCAGGATAGGCGCCGACGGCGATAAAATCGTCGCTGGCATGAATTTGTTTATGCCCAACACCTGCCGGAATTAATACCGCATCCCCAGCCCGCAGCGTCACCATGCGGCCGCTGTCACCGCCAAACAACACTTCTGCCCAGCCTTCCGCTACGCCAAGAAGCTCATGCGTGTTCGGGTGATAATGGGTATAGGGAAAAATAGGATAGCGCCACGCTGGTGGCCAACCATGCTGTGCAAAGGTTTTTTCAAACCACGCAGCTTTGTCTTCCTGGTCATCCGGCACCACGCGCGGCCAGATAATCAGCGGCAAGGGATTGTTCGGCACACCGCCCGATGGCGTCGATAACATCAGATGCTGAGGATTATCAGACGCGCCAGCTGAGAACGTACCCGCAGCGAAGGACATCAGTAACATCAGACTGGAAATTTTAGCAGTCATACAGGTTCTCCTTTTTTGTTTAAGTGTGGCAAATTCCGGGGGTAACGCAATGTGCTCTGCCCGACAGAATTAACATAATTACCTGAATTAACTAACTAAACCCAAATTTGTTGTTAACAGTTTTGTGACTTCTTAGTGAATGCGTTTATGACCGCTGTGATCACTGCTTCTGGTTGCTTTAGTACGTCATGATTCCAGAAGCGCAGCACGTGCCAGCCGAGATAGCTGAGGTAATGTGTGCGTTGTGTGTCGTAACGATGCGCGTCGGCATGCTGCGAACCGTCGAGCTCGATCACCAAATGTTGTTCAAGGCAGGCGAAGTCCACAATGTAAGGGCCGATGAGATGTTGTCGCCTAAAACGCTGGCCGAGACACTGTTTATGGCGCAAATAACGCCAGAGTAAACGTTCGGCATCGGTTGCGTTTCGTCGTAATTCACGGCTGCGTTCAATTCCATGGCGCATAGGGGTTCCTCTTTTTGCGCAGCATGAGTGAGAATAGTATTGGATGAAAGTGAGGTGAGTAGAATTCCGGAGCCGGCTCGAGGATTTTGATGAGTGTGAGGTCGTTTGTCCCCCACCTCGGTCCTCCCATATGCGAAGTCGTTTGTCCCCCTCCTCAGTCCTCCCCCATAAATGGGGGAGGAAGATGCTGCAACCTGCGAATTCGGTGACGGCATGCGGCAGCGTCTCCTTCCCCCGTCAAAACGGGGGAAGGCCGGGATGGGGGGCAGCGCGCAGAGGAAGTCGTTTGTCCCCCACCTCAGTCCTCCCCCATAAATGGGGGAGGAAGATGCTGCAACCTGCGAATTCGATGACAGCATGCGGCAGCGTCTCCTTCCCCCGTCAAAACGGGGGAAGGCCGGGATGGGGGGCAGCGCGCAGAGGAGGTGGTTTGTCCCCCACCTCGGTCCTCCCCCATACATGGGGGAGGAAGATGCTGCAACATGCGAATTCGGTGACGGCATGCGGCTGCGCGCACCTCACCCGTCTCACCAAACTGTTATATAAAAACCGTACAAATCTGTGTCTGCTTACCTTGACTGTTATCTGTTTAAATCATCAACAGATGAAAGTGAGGTGAACGATGGAAAACATTAAACAAATCCTGATCGACGAGATTGCCACGCTTAACCGCGAAGAACGCCGCGACAATTTGCCGCGCTTTAGCTTGTCATTTTTGAGAAAGCATCCCGGCCTTTGGGCGGTGATGTATTTGTGCTACGGCTTGTGCGTGGCGTTAATCTTCACCACTGATATGCTCGGCTGGCCCGCGTTTTGGTTCGCAACCGCATTCGTGCTGGTGATGAGCTTTCTGATGTTAATGGACATCAATCCCAAGTACCGCTTTGAAGATATCGATGCGCTGGATCTGCGTGTTTGCTACAACGGCGAATGGTATTACGTACAACCCGTACGCGAGCAAGCGGTGTCGCGCATCTTGTCACTGCCGGAAACACCGGAGCGCGTAAAAATGGGTATTCAGCGTTTGCTGAACCAGAAAGGTGAAGTGGATTTTTACGATATTTACTATCTGACATGGGGCCATCAGGAAGCGGCGCGCGTTTAGCTTTGCGCCATTTCTGCCATTATCCTGCCTAACGTTTCCATTGCCGCCTCGGCCCGCGTATCCCACGGCCAGGCGGTATTCAGCCTGAAACAGTGATTAAATTGATCGCCCGTCGCAAAGAGCTGGCCCGGCGCAATGCTGATACCTGCAGCCAAAGCTTGCTGATAAAGCGCTATGGTATTAATGGTTTCTGGTAGCGTCACCCAGAGAAAATAGCCGCCTGACGCTTCAGTCACCGTTGATCTGGCCGGTAACACTTTCAATAAACTTTGGCGCGCCATCTGCTGTCGCTTCGCCAAAATCTGCCGTAAGCGCTTTAAATGCACGTCATAACGACGCGTGGCCAGGAAATCTGCCAGCGCCAGCTGCATCGGCGCACTGGTAGAGAGAGTGCTCATTAACTGTAAACGCTGAATGCGTTGCGCATGCTTTCCTGCCGCTACCCACCCCACACGAAAACCCGCCACCAGCGATTTTGAAAATGAGCCGCAGTGCAAAACATTTCCCTGACGATCCCACGCTTTAGCGGGTAACGGCGGCGTGTTGCCGTTCCAAAGCTCTGAATAGACATCATCTTCAATCATGGGAACCTGATGCTGCGCCAGCAGCTCAACCAGCTGTTGTTTGCGCTCCGGCGTTAAGGTCACGCCAAGCGGATTTTGCAACGTGGTCATTAACCAGCACGCTTTTACCGGCCAGCGCTGAAGCGTCTCTTCAAGCTGAACTAAATCAATACCGTGGGTGGGATCGCTGGGGATCGCCAACGCTTTGAGTTTCAGCCGCTCAATCGCCTGTAGCGCCCCATAAAAACTGGGTTGCTCAATCACGACATAATCACCGGGTTCTGTCAGTGATTGCAGGCTGAGATTCAGCGCTTCCAGCGCGCCGCTGGTAATGACGATTTCATCCGGCGACAACATAATGCCCTGACGCGCATAGCGTTGCGCCAGCAGCTGACGCAAGGTGGCATTGCCGGGAGGTAAATTGTGCAGCGCATCGGAGGCGGTGAGTTGGTGCGAAACATTTGCCAGCGAGCGCATTAACTGACGTTGGGGGAACAGCGCCGGATCGGGAAAAGCGGAACCAAACGGCACAATGCTGGGATCACGCGTGGCCTGCAATACATCAAACACAAAGTCGTTGATATCGACCTTTTCACTGATCGCCACGCTTAACGGTTTTACGGCTAACGCGCGTGGTGCTACGTAGTAACCCGATTGCGGCCGTGAAACAATCCAGCCCTGACTCTCCAGCAATTCATAAGCATGCAGCACCGTCATTAAACTCAATCCTTGCTGCGCGACCTGCTGGCGCAAGGAGGGTAATTTCGTGCCTGGCGGCCAGATTCCCGCCTCGATCTGCTGCTGAACGTCATCCATTAATCGTTGGTATTTTGCCACGCGGTTTTACTCCTTTTTCACGCCGTGACTTTAGCATGTACAAGAGATAATCACCGAAAACAGCCCTTCATTTTTTGTAGATTTAATGCGATTAACTCTTTATAAGCATTCACTATTCAAAGCTGACGTTCATTTTTCTATTCCGCTACTGCTTATTCACCGTGATTATCCAGCGTTGCTGCCTGATAAACAAAAAGGCCACATTCTCATGTGGCCTTTTTCACGTTGCTTGCTCAGGTAAGAGATGAGTTAACTGTATGCAGTTCTGCCTTTAATTCATTCTCTTGTGTGCCAACAAAATTATCCAGTTCACTGATCCGTTCAGGTGGAATAGGTTTGCCCAGCAAATAACCTTGCAACGTGTTGCAGCCCAGGCCGGTAAGGAAAGCCTGCTGTTCGGCGGTTTCCACCCCTTCGGCGACAACTTTCAGTTGCAACGACTGCGCCAGCGCCACAATCGCCGAGACGATGGTGGCGTCTTCAGAGTGATGCTGTAACTCATTCACAAACGCGCGATCAATTTTGAGTTCGCTTGCCGGTAAACGTTTCAGGTACAGCAAGCTGGAATAGCCAGTACCAAAGTCATCAATAGAAGCCTTCACACCCAGCTTGGTCAGCTCAGTGAGGATACGCACGCTTTCATCGGGATCGCGCATGGCCGTGGTTTCCGTCACTTCTAGCGTCAACAGCTCTGGCGGAATCTCATGCTTCGCCAGCGCCTCCGTCACCGTTTCCACCAAATTACTCTGCTCGAATTGCAGCGACGATAAATTTACCGCAACTGACCAATGGGGATGTCCTTGCAGATGCCATTGGCGCAGCTGACGGCAGGCTTCGTTAATCACCCAATTACCGATGCTCACGATCATGCCGGTCTTTTCCGCCATCGGCAGAAAATGGTCTGGCGTCAGTAATCCGCGCGCTGGATGTTCCCAGCGCAGCAGCGCTTCGAAGCCAAGAATCGGGCCGCGCGGCGCGCAATATTTTGGTTGATAAAACAGGCGCAGTTCGTTGTTATCCAGCGCGTGCCACAGATCGTTGTTCAGCTGGAGTTGACTCTGCGCCAGCATATTCATCGATGGCTGGAAGAAGGTGTAACCGTTGCGGCCATTATTTTTCGTGTGATACATCGCGGCGTCAGCGTTGAACATCAGCTCGCGCTCATCAACGCCATCACCCGGATAAACGGCGATACCGATACTCAGCGACACCACCAGCTCATAGCGTGAAATGTCGAACGGACGATCCACCGCTTTAACCAGATTGTCTGCAACCGCCGCGGCATCGTTGGGATCGTTGATCTCAATCAGCAATACAAACTCATCGCCGCCGAGCCGCGCCAGGGTGTAATAGCCTTCCATCTGCTGGCTCATACGCTCGGTCACACCAATCAATAAATTATCACCGATATGGTGGCCAAAAGCGTCGTTCACCGCTTTGAAGCCATCCAGATCCATGAACATCAGCGCGAAATGGGTACGTTCGCGGTTAGCCTTGTTGATCGCCTGCTCCAGACGATCTTCCAGCAGAATGCGGTTGGGTAAACGCGTCAGGTTATCGTGCAATGCCAACTGTGCCAGCTCGCGGTTCGCCTCCGCCAGTGAACTGGCGAGGATTGAAGTGCGTGCCTGCATACGTGCATCCAGCATTGATACCAGCAACGTGATACCGAGGATGGCTATCGTGACCACCGTGACCAGAATCGCCAGCCAATTGCTGTTAACCCCCTCCTGCGTCGGGTGTCCATGCAGGGGAAATTTGGCTGCCATCATCCCGGTATAATGCATTCCCGCGATGGCAAATCCCATTACCACCGAGGCGCCCAATCGTAATACCGTCACGCGGTTGGATGTGCCTTCGCGCAGGTTAAACGCCAGCCACAGCGCAGCGCCTGAAGCGACCAGCGCAATCACTATCGAAACGGCCACCCAGCCCCAGTTCCAGACAATGCCGGGTGAAAACATCAATGCTGCCATGCCGGTGTAATGCATTGCTGCCACGCCAGTGCCCATAATCAGCGCGCCGCCTATCAAACGCTGCATCGGCAACTCACCCTGGCAAACCAACCAGAGCGCAAAAATTGATGCGCAGACGGCAATCGCCGCTGAAATCGCGGTGAAGGTTGGGCTGTAGCTCATCACCATGTCCATGCTCATCGAAAGCATACCAATGAAGTGCATCGCCCAAATACCGATACCCATGGAAAAACCCCCGCCAAGCAGCCAAATAATCGCTGCTTTGCCGGTTGAAGTTGCCACGCGCCCCGCCATGTCTAATGCGGTGAACGAGGCGAGCATCGCCACCAAAATTGAAACAATGACGATAAAAGAGTCGTATGAAGTCACTAACATACTGAGTTCCCGGAGAAAGCCGTGCGAGCAGCTGTGGTGTTAATTATGAGAAACGGATCGCGCACTGTTTTGTTGTACAAGTTATCGGCAATGCTAAACACTTAATTAGCTTTCCACGATGAAAGGTTCCGATGCCTGTGAAAGTTAAAATCAATCGTCAGGCATCGGTTAACGGCATTAAGCGCTCGGTGCGCAACGCGGAAAAAGAGGCGATCGTCATAAATTCACTCACATATTCAGCGGGTGTCGGTTTACCCAGTAAATAACCTTGCAGCGCATCAAAGCCCAAACCGGTCAGTAAACGCTGCTGTTCTTCTGTCTCCACGCCTTCAGCCACCATGCTTAAGTTCAGACTCTGCGCCAGCGTTAACATTGCGCTGACCACTGTCGCATCTTCGCTGTCTGCACGTAGACAGTTGATAAAGCTGCGGTCAATTTTAAGTTCACTGGCCTCAAGATGTTTGAGATGCAGCAGATTGGCGTAGCCGATACCGAAATTATCGATGGCAATTTTGACCCCCAACTGCTGTAACTCACGGATGCGCAGCTGGCTAAACAGCGGATCGCGCATGGCAATGGTTTCGGTAATTTCCAGCATCAATGCACCGCTGGGTAACTGATGATGCGACAAGGCCTGCGCCAGGGTGTTGAGCAAATCGCGCTGATGAAATTGCAGTGCTGACAGGTTAACTGATACGGTCCAACGGCTGTTGCCTTCTTTATGCCACTGCTTGAGTTGACGGCAGGCTTCGTTGATTACCCAATTACCCAACGCTACGATTTGCCCGGTTTTCTCGGCTCGCGGTAGGAAAAGATCGGGCATCAGCAAGCCTCGTGTGGGATGTTGCCAGCGCAGAAGCGCCTCAAAACCGATCAGCTCGCTGCCGCTGGAACGGAACTTTGGCTGATAAAATAGCCGCATCTCTTGGCGATCAATGGCTTGCCATAAATCGTTCGCCAGCTCCAGTTGATGTTGCGCAGAGGTACTCATCGCCGCTTCAAACAGGCTCCAGCCATTACGCCCATTGTGTTTGGTGTGGTACATCGCGGAATCAGCGTTGAACATCAGCTCTTGCTTGTTGCGCCCGTGCAGCGGGAAAAGCGCGATGCCCAGGCTCAGCGAGACATGCAGCGAGTAGCGATCTAACTCAAACGGTGCCTCAATCATTTTTACCAGCTTCTGCGCCAGCGCGATGGCACGCTTTTCATCGCCATCGTCAAACATCAATACGAATTCGTCGCCACCTAATCGAGCCAACAGCATCTGGTCGGTCAATGCATCCTGCAAACGAGCAGCAACCGCAATCAGTAAGCGATCGCCAACGTGATGTCCCCATGTGTCATTGATCGCTTTGAAGCCATCGAGATCCATGTACATCACCGTAAATCCGCTGTCATCCAGCGTCGCCTTTTTGATCGCGTTCTGCAGTCGCTGCTCAAGCATGACGCGGTTGGGCAGTGCCGTGAGATTGTCATGCATCGCCAGTTGGCGAAGTTCGAGATTGGCACGGTTGAGTTTGGCGGTAAGACGCGCGGCGTGCAGTTGCGCATCCAACATGGAACTCAACAACGTTATGCCAAGGATGGTAAGCGTAATCATAGTTACCCACACCGCTAAACCTTGATCGCTAGCGCCATGGCTGTGCATGCTGCTGGCCTGATCAAATTCTGCCGCCGCCATACCAACATAGTGCATCCCCGCAATGGCTATACCCATCACCAACGAGGCGAGTCCGCGCATTAATAACAGGTTTTTCTCGCCTTGACGCAAATGAAAAGCCAGCCACAGCGCGACGCCTGACGCCACAAAAGCAATCAAAACTGAGAGCGCAACCAGCGCAAGTTTCCAGTGCGGTGTAGGTGCGATCAACAACGCATTCATGCCAAGGTAGTGCATCACCACTACGCCTGCGCCAAGAATTAGGCTGCCATATAACAGACGGCGGCGCGTCAAGTGATGCTCGTTGACAGTTTGGTTAAAAGCCCATATTGATGCGGCGATCGCTACTGCCAGCGATATTGCGGTCAGTCGCACGTCATAGCGCATGGTCATCGGCATCATCATCGCTAACATGCCAATGAAGTGCATCGCCCAGATACCAATGCCCATCGCGGTGCCGCTGATCACCAGCCATAAGCGCGCCAGCCAGCCACGAGAAACCGCTACGCGTCCCGCCGTATCCAGAGCAGTAAAAGAGGCAATAAAAGCGACGATCAGCGAAACGCAGATCAAAACGCCATCCCAGGTGACCAGCAGCATGTGCAACTCCTCACCACCTGCGATAAGCAGGTGCTGTGTGTGTCTTAAACAGTCAATCTAAAAACACCGTAAAGGTGAAAGTAACGTGGCCCGATGCATTTAAACGCATTAAGGCCAGATTTTGCTGTCCTTCGATTTTTAGGACTTTTTATCTCAATCTCGTAACATCTTTCTTAAAAGCGTAATCAGGTCTGATTGATGTATGAACATATCACTGAAGCTAACAGGACGGTAGAGGGCTAAATGGTATTGAGTTTAGTTTTATTCGCTGTCCGCAATCCCTTGTGATTATTGGGTTATCGGCGAACAGAACGAATAGATTAATGAAAAAATGGCGCGAAGTTTCCCTGTTACAGTTTTGCTGATCTATAGTAAGTAAAACTGATATAAATCATTTAGCTCATGTCTAAGGCTTTTCTTAGCCTGACGGCACATAAAAGAATAATTAGTGTCGATTTTGCGTTACTTTTTGGATGAATAATTAATTAAAACCAGGCGAAAAAGCACTGACCTTGGATAATCAGTAAGGAATGATTATGAAACTCAAGCTTTTTCTCTTCGCTGCTGCGGCAATGACCACGGCAATTCCGTCGTTAACATTTGCTGCCACCACCACAGGGACCATCAACGCGACGCTGACCTTAACCGCCGGTTGTTTAGTGAATGGTCAGTCGGCCACCACGGGCGTTAACTTTGGTACGTTAGATTTCGGTAGTAGCGCAGCAACCTTTGAAACGCTGAATGCCACGCTGGTCGGTTCAGCGGGTAACGGTATTTTTGTGCGCTGTACTGTAGACCAACCCTTTAATGTTCAGGTGACCAGCAGCAATGCCGCGCCAGGAACGGTATATGGAACGGTTTCAGCTGCACCGCGCTATCTGCTGCTTGGCACCGATAATACCCAAGGTATCGCTTACACCCTGTACAGCGACGCCGCCTTCAGTACCGCCATCGCTAACAACACCGACATTACGCCCAGCGGCACTACCGATCCGACACTCGGCACTAACTTTGCCATTTATGGACGGGTGGTTGGCGGTGGCTTTAATCCGGTTATTCCCGCAGGTACTTACACCGATACAATTAATGTGGCTGTGAATTACTGAGCCGTGTTTTGAGTATTTTCAGGTGGAAGTAAAGCGGTCATTCATTGCGATCGCATGGAGTTTGCTGCTATTGCTGTGGAGTACAGGTGCGTGGAGTATCACCACTAGTTCAACGACCTTTCAGGTCTCCGCTTCAATAGTGGCAGGCTGCGTCATTTCCGGTACCAATACCGGTGTATTCGGCACGCTTAATTTTGGTACGCAATCTGGCGTAGCGACTAATAGCGTGAGCGCCAGCTATGTTCAAAGCTCCACTATCAACCTCGCCTGCACGCCGGGTACAACGCTAAGCATGACCCTCAACGGCGGCAGTCATTACACCTCCACCCGCAACCTGAAACTCGCCAGCAATACAAATACTGTGCCCTATTACCTCTACACCAATGCCGCGCATACCAATGCTATTCCGGTAGGGCAAGCTGTGCCGCTGAGCTATAGCAATGCCAATAACATAACGTTACCGATTTACGGCTTGCTGCAATTACCCGGCCCGACGCGCGCCGGGGTTTATACCGACACCCTCACCGTCACGTTGACCTGGTGAGGCAAAGTACTAAGGAGCTTTATCATGAGATTACTGCGCGCCCTATTTTTTCTCCTCACACTGGTGCTGCTCCCTCACGCACAGGCGGCCAACTCAGTGATGATTTGGCCGATCGATCCAGCGATTAATCCCGAGGATAAAGCCAGCGAACTGTGGCTGGAAAATCGCGGTAATACCACCACGCTGATGCAGGTTCGTATCTTTGCCTGGCAACAAACCGATAATAAGGAACAGTATCAAACCCAGCAGCAGGTGGCTGCCAGCCCACCGCTGGTGCGCATTGAACCTGGTCAGAAACAGCTGGTACGTTTGATAAAACAGATACCGCCTGCAGCGGGCAAAGAAATGGCGTACCGCGTGGTATTAGATGAAATTCCGACGCCGCATTCCGCTGGAGATAATCAGGCAGGATTGAATTTTCAAATGCGCTATTCAGTGCCGCTGTTTGTTTATGGCGATGGCGTGAACCGCGACAACACACATCCAGACCTAAGCTGGCAAGTGGTGAACAGCGGAGGCGAGCGCTACCTGCAATTAACCAATCGCGGCAACGGTCATGCACGGCTCAGCAATCTCAACATCGGTGGACGTAAATTAGGTAACGGCTTGTTTGGTTATGTGCTGGCGAACAGCAGCAATCGCTGGCCGCTTAAAAGTGCCGTCAGCGGCGTACTGACTGCAGAAATGAATAAGGGTCAGTGGCGCAGCACTGAAAGCCGTTAAGTGCGCAACCATGCATTTTAAGCCGCATCCTCTTACGCTGGCTATGGCTGGCCTGTTCTGCCTGACACCCGGTTTGCTCCGGGCGGAGACGTTTTCGTCGCTGCCGCCGCCGCCGACCTTAAACACCAGCGCCAGCAGTCAGCAATATATGCTCGAGCTGGTTGTGAATCAGCGAGAACGTGGCGACATCGTGCCCGTGGAACAGCGTGACGGCCATTTCTATGTGCGTGCAGGTGATTTACAGCGTGCGGGGCTGCCTGCCGAAAAGTTTCAGGGGCAGCAGCAGGTAGACGTGAATCAGCTGGCGGAAGTGAAAGTAGAATATGACGATCGCCGCCAACGCCTGCTACTCAGCGTTCCGCCCGCCTGGCTTCCCGGCCAGACGATTGGCGAAGCGCGTAATGGCCCGCGCTATCCTGGTCAGGCCAGTAGCGGTGCGCTGCTGAATTACGATCTCTATGCAACACGTACCGACACAACCGGCACCCGCCTCTCCGCCTGGAATGAGCTGCGATTCTTTGGTAGCGCCGGGCAATTCTCCAGTAATGGCGTCTGGCAACAGCAGATCGAGGGCAGCAACAGCTATCAGGATGATGGCTATATCCGCTACGACACCTGGTGGAGCAATGAAAATGAAAACGCCATCGTGAGTTGGCGGGCGGGTGATTTAGTCACAGATGCGCTGGCGTGGAGCAGCAGTGTGCGGCTTGGCGGGGTGCAGATTGGCCGCGATTTCAGTGTACGTCCAGACCTGATCACCTATCCGCTGCCCGCTTTTTCTGGGCAGGCTGCAGTGCCGTCCACCGTTGATCTGTTTGTGAATGGTTCTCGCTCTAGCCAGGCTAACGTACAGCCTGGCCCGTGGTCATTGACCAACGTGCCGTTTGTGAATGGTGCAGGTGATGCGGTGATCACCACCACCGATGCGGTAGGTCGTCAGGTGATCACCACCCTGCCGTTTTATGTCTCCAGCAACCTCTTGAAATCCGGCTTGTCGGATTACTCCTTTTCGGCGGGTGCGGTGCGTGAAAACTACGGTATCAGTAATTTCGATTACGGCGCAGCGGCGGCAAGTGGATCGTATCGTTACGGATTAACTGACTGGTTGACGCTGGAAAGCCACGCAGAAGGCAGCGATAACCTGGCGATGGGCGGCGCAGGTGCACAGTTCAAGGTGCGCAGTTGGGGTGTAGTAAACGGGGCGGTGGCGCAAAGTCAGTTTCAGGGCAAACCCGGCACGCAGTACAGTTGGGGTTATCAATACAACAACAGCTGGTTTAGCCTCGGCACGCAGCACACGATACGTAATGCCGACTTTGGTAATTTGGCACTGCTGAGCAACCAAAGTAACACCACCAATCAAATCAGTTACAGCCTGGCGCGTCGGACGTCGCAGTACAACGCCAGTCTTTCGCTAAACCGCTATGGAAGCCTCGGCGCGGCTTATATTGACATCGCCAGCGGTGACAATGAACGCACGCGCTTATGGAACCTTTCGTGGAGCAAAACGCTGTGGGGCAACTCAAGCCTTTACGTTTCTGCCAGCCGCGATCAGGAACAAGGTGAATGGAGCGGCGCGGTGTCGCTAATTATTCCGTTCGGTGAACATGGTAGCGCCTCAGTGAGCATGGAGCGCGATCAGCAAGGGCAGAATAATCAGCGCGTTTATCTGTCACGCGCCATGCCCAGCGACGGCGGCATGTCGTGGGATGCGTCCTGGGCGAACCAGGGCGGTAACAGCGGTGATTATCGCCAGGGAAGTCTGCGCTATCGCAATAACAAAATTGATACCTCAGCCGGTTTTTATGGCGACGATGACAACACCACGCAATGGGCTGATTTAAGCGGTTCGCTGGTGTTAATGGACAACCAAATGTTTGCCGCCAATACCATTAATGATGCGTTTGTGGTGGTGAAAACCAACATCCCCGACGTCAACGTGCGTTACGAGAATCAATCAATGGGCCGCACCGATAAAAAAGGCTATCTGCTGGTGCCGTCGATCAGCAGTTATTATCCGGCCAAATATGATATCGACACCCTGGATTTGCCTGCCGACATGACCACGCCAAAGGTTGAACAGCGCTTTGCCGTGAAACGTCAGAGCGGTTTTCTGCTCGATTTCCCCGTTGAGCGATTACGTGCCGCCAGCGTGATTCTGCATGACAGTGACGGAAATCCGCTGCCCGTTTCCAGCCAGGTTTTACGCCCAGGTCAGGCCACCGGTTATGTCGGTTTTGACGGCATCGCCTGGATAGATGAATTAACCAGCACCAATAAAATTCGTGTCGAAACCCCGGATGGCCGCAGTTGCCAAACCGAACTCTTGATTCCCGAAGGGCAGCCGCAAGCGCTGAAAACCTATGGCCCGCTAACCTGCCGATTACCTCCCGCGCCGGCTGGCACGCCGGTGGCCAACCCTGAAAATGCGACCTCAGGAATTATTCCATGAAAAAAATAGTGTTACTGCTGGGATTGCTGCTGATGCTGCCTTCGCTGGCGCGGGCTGCGTGCGGCCTTCCCGCCTCAAACGCCAGCTTTGGTACCGTCACCACCTTTGCCGCCAATACCACGGTCAGTTCAACCTCAACCAACGCCAATGTTAACTGTGGCGCAGGCGCAGGCTTGTCGCTGCTCGGCGGAAATCAGATCACGTTTCAATTAACCGGGGCAACCAATGTGAACGGCACGCGCGGCACGCTGAAGCGCAGTGGTGATACCGGTACAGATAATATTCCGGTGCGGTTGTGTACCGACAGCGCCTGTGCCAATGAGCTGGTTATTGGTGGCGCGGCTTACGTTTATAACTCCACAACGTTGCTGAATCTGGCTGGATTGCTCGGTAGCCTGAACTTTGCGATCCCGGTTTATCTGCGCTCGGTTGCCGGACAAACGGTGGCAGCCGGAACTTATACGGTGACATTGAATATGGCAGTGACCTATAACGTCTGCACCAGCGTCAGCCTGCTGGGAATTTGCCTGACGCCGCAAACCGGCAGCGGCGTCATTCCCATCACTGTCACCGTTATTCTCACCAACGACTGTACTGCGATTACCGCGCCCAATGTCAGCTTTGGCAGCGCGCCGCTGGTCGGCAGCTTTTCTGCCGTATCGCAGACCATTAATGTGCTCTGCAGCAAAGGCAGCACTTACACAGTTGGATTGAGTAATGGCAGCTACGCAGCGGGAAGCGTGAGGAATATGGCCAACGGCACCAATCGTCTGAGCTACGAGATTTATAAAGGCACCACCAGCAACCGCTGGGGGCCGAGCGGCACGGAGCGCTGGAGCAGCAGCACTTCAACCAGCGTAACCGCTGATGGATTAACGCGCGGCTTTAACTATACCGCGCGCGTCTTAACCAGCCAGAACACGCCGCCAGCAGGAAATTATACTGACAGCGTGGTCGTCGATCTTACTTTCTAAGCGTTGACGGGCGCGCCGCTATGGCGCGCCTGATACTGTTTTACCATCCGGCCGATCAGCAACGTACCAACCAAGCCGCATATTGCCGCAAAGGTGAGCCAGATGCCCGGCATCGCTTTGTCGCCAGTGGCATGAATCAAATAGCTGGAGATTGCTGGCGTAAAGCCACCAAACAGCGCTGTTGCCAGACTGTAGGCCAGTGAAAAGCCCGCAGCACGGACTTCAGCAGGCATGATTTCAGCCAGATAAACCACCATCGCACCGTTATAGCTGGCGTACAGGAACGAGAGCCACAATTCCGCTTCTAACAAATGGGCGAAGCTGGCCGATCCCACCAGCCAGTGCAGCACCGGCCAGGTGGTAACGATCATCAGCAGGGTAAAAATAATCATCAGCGGACGACGGCCCACACGATCCGACAGCGCGCCCATCAGCGGCAGCCAAATCAGGTTGGAAATCCCGACGAACAGCGTCACCAGAAAGCTCTGCTTATCGCTCATCATCAACACGGTTTTGCCAAAAGTGGGGGTGAAGGCGGTAATCATGTAGAACATCACAGTGGTGGTCACTACCATCAACATACCGGCTAACACCAGCGCCCAATTACTGGCGACCGAACGCATGATTTCCTTCATGCTCGGATGGTGTTTACGCTGGCTAAAGGCTTCGGTTTCTTCCAGCGTGCGACGAATATAAAACAGAAACGGCACAATCAAACAGCCAACCACGAAGGGAATGCGCCAGCCCCATTCGGTGACCGCCTCTTTTGCTAACAGATGATTAAGCAGTAAACCCAGCAGCGCTGCAAAAATCACCGCGACCTGTTGGCTACCCGATTGCCAACTGACAAAAAAGCCTTTACGCCCTTTTGGCGCAACTTCAGCCAGATAAACCGATACACCGCCTAACTCAACGCCCGCCGAGAAGCCCTGCAACAGCCGCCCCAGCAAGATCAGAATCGGCGCCGCCGCGCCTAATGTGGCGTAGCCGGGCACCAGCGCAATGGTCAGCGTACCGATCGCCATTAGACCCAACGTCAGCAGCAGTCCTTTACGCCGTCCATGATGGTCGATGTAAGCACCTAAAATGATCGCGCCCAGCGGACGCATCAGGAATCCCGCGCCGAAGGTCATTAGCGTCAGCATCAATGAGGCAAAAGGGTTGTCGCCGGGAAAAAAGGTTTTGGCAATGGCGCTGGCGTAATAGCCAAACACCATGAAATCGTACATTTCGAGAAAGTTACCGCTGGTAACGCTAAAGATAGTTTTGGCTGTGCCTCGCGACGATTTTTGTAAAGATTGACTGCGGCTCATAACGGCTTCCTGAGGTTTTTTTTCAGTTTTACCCCGCGAACCGCGCGAATGATGTGAGCAGTCTCACCATTTCACTTTACAAAACTATGTGCAAAAGTAACAAATAATCAACATATCAGCACCAAGAGGATAACCACCTTCACAGGCGCTGATTTTTTATTGTTTATGCTGTAATCCTTTTACCTGAAACAAAAAAGGCAGCTGAATCTGCATTCAGCTGCCTTTCTGTTTAAAAAGCGTCGTTGAGAGGAACGTTACTTCTGTACCGTTTCCATCCCCATCAAACCAATCTTGAGATAACCTGCGGTTCGCAATTTATCCATCACGCCCATCAGGGTTTCGTAATCGACCGATTTATCCGCCTGGAAGAAAATCGTGGTTTCTTTATTGCCTTCCGTTTGGTTATTCAACACGTTGACCAGCGTCTCGGCATTGACCTGCTCGTTACCGATATATAACTGCTTATCGGCCTTGATTGAGAGGTAAACCGGTTTCTCAGGACGTGGCTGCGGCGTACTGGTGGAAGCAGGCAGATTAACGCGTACATCTACGGTCGCCAGCGGCGCTGCCACCATAAAGATGATGAGCAGAACTAACATCACGTCGATAAACGGCGTTACGTTGATTTCATGCATTTCGCCATCAGTGTCGAGGTCGTCGTTTAATCGCATTGCCATGAGAACTTATCCTAAACGCAGTTTTTGCGCTGTCGCAGGACGCGCTGCTTCAGGTTGAGAAGCGACGTTACCCAGATCGATGTCACGGCTTTGCAGCAGCAAAACCTGCGCAGCAACGTCGCCCAGCGACGCTTTGTAGCTGGCGATCATGCGAGCGAAAACGTTGTAGATCACCACCGCAGGAATCGCTGCGATCAGGCCAATTGCCGTTGCCAGTAACGCTTCTGCGATGCCCGGCGCAACCACAGCCAGGTTAGTGGTCTGGGTTTTAGCGATGCCGATAAAGCTGTTCATGATGCCCCAAACAGTGCCGAACAACCCGATAAAAGGCGAGACCGAACCGATGGTGGCCAGAAAACCATTACCGCGACCGGCGTGACGGCTAAAGGCCGCAACACGGCGCTCAAGGCGGAAGCTGGTACGATCTTTAATGCCGTTGGTGTCTTCAGCACCGGCAGAAAGCTCAAGCTCGTTACGCGCATCGTTCAGCAGTACAGCGCTGTGGCTGTTGTCGGTGAACTGCTGGGCAGCACGTGTGGCGTCATTGAGGTTGCGGGCTTCGCCCAGCGCTAATTGTTCGCGTTTCAGGCGTCGTTTGGCCGATGTCAGTTCAGCAAATTTGCCGAAAAAGAGGGCCCACGTCACGACTGAAGCCAACAACAGGCCAATCATCACCACTTTTACCACGATATCGGCATGTTGATACATGCCCCAAACGGAGAGGTCCGTTTGCATCAAATCACTGGCTACCACGCTGCTTCTCCAACTCATGTGCACGGATGCGGAACAAGCGCGAATAATAGCAAAAAACCAGCGAATTGATAGTAGTTCTCATTACTATTTACAAACCAAAGATGCGTTTTTTAAACGCAATCTGATTGGATCCTCGACAATTTATAAGGATGTTTTGAAATTGTGACGGTGCATATAAATTTATTAAAACATCGTTTCAAAATGTGATCTTATTCATCCAATCGTTATTGCTTTGTTTCGCCGTACCACATTTTCATGAATGCTGATGCCAAGCGGCCACCCTGCTGGCTAATACCTATGCGCCGTTCCTTTACTGCCCTTCCCATGCTGGAGAAAAAGAATGACAACGATGAAAACACGCCTTGCTGTGCCCCTTTCTGCCGCAGCGATATTATTCAGCGCTGCGGCTTCTGCACAGGTATTGAAGGTGGCGGAAGTTCAACCCGCCGGTTATCCAACGGTAGTGGCGCTGCAAAGCATGGGCGAGAAGCTCAAAACAGCAACCAACGGCCGGCTGGAGATGAAAATCTATGCGGGCGGCGTTCTCGGCGATGAAGATCAAGCGCTGCAGCAGGTTCAACTGGGTGCGATCGATATGATCCGCGTGTCGCTGGCACCCGTGACCACCATCGCACCAGAAACCAGCGTGTTAACGCTGCCCTATATTTTCCGCGATGTCGATCATATGCACAAAGTACTGGATGGCGATGTGGGCAAAGAGATCGTCGAGAAGTTCGATCAGGATCCCAATACCCGCATGGTGTTTCTCGGCTGGACCGATGCCGGTGAGCGCAACATGATCACTAAAAAGCCGCTGGCGAAACCAGAAGACCTAAAAGGCATGAAGATCCGTGTGCAAAATAGTGCGATTTCGCTCGCAACGTTGAAAGCGATGGGCGCAAATCCGGTGGCAATGGGCGTGAGTGAAGTCTTTAGTGCGATGCAAACCGGTGTGGTTGATGGCACGGAGAACAACCCACCGACGTTTGTCGCCCACAACTACATGCCGGTCGCTAAGTACTACACGCTGAGTGGACACTTTATTCAACCCGAGATGATCCTGTTTTCAAAACGCGCCTGGGATCGCATGAAGCCTGAAGATCAGGTGCTGCTGAAGAAGCTCGGTAAAGAGGCGCAGGATGAAGAGCGCCAACTTTGGGCCACCTACACCGACCAGTCGATCGCCAAGATGAAAGCGGGCGGTGTGACCTTCCAGCAAACCAATCGGGACTATTTTGTTAAAGCGACTCAACCGGTACGCGATCAGTTTGGCGGCAAATACCAGAGTCTGATGACGCAGATCGCCGACGTGAAATAACCCTTCCCGCGCCACATTGCCATGTGGCGTGCTCAATCAGGTATCAATTATGACTGCATATTCTCGTCTGATGGATGGGGTTTATCTGCTGTGCATGCTGATCGCCGCGGTCGCGCTATTGATTATGGTGACGGTGATTCCGATCGGGATTTTCGCCCGCTACGTGATGAACGGCGCTCTAGCCTGGCCGGAACCGGTGGCCATCATCTGTATGATCATTTTTACCTTTATCGGCGCGCCGGTTGGACTGCGAGCGGGTACACATATTTGCGTGTCGATGGTCACCGATCGCCTGTCACCAAATATGCAACGCCTGATGCTGCGCGTCTGTGATCTGTTGATGATTATCACCTGTCTGGTGATCTTCCAGGCCAGCTACAACCTGTGTGAAGCGATGTGGATTCAGCCGCTCGCCTCGCTGCCGCTGGTGACCTACGGCGAGATGTATTTACCGATACCGATTGGCGCCATCTTTACCCTGCTGTTTGTTGTTGAGCGGTTGTTGAATGGCGACCAAAGTCAGCGACCCATAGTTACTTTGGGCGGCACCCACTAACAGGAGCAGAAAAATGGACGCACTGATTTTGATTGGCAGTTTGCTGGTGCTGCTGATGCTGGGTTTTCCGGTGGCGTTTGCTGTCGGCCTGAGCGCCTTTATTGGCGCCTGGTGGATTGATCTGCCGCTAGAAGCGGTGGTGATTCAAATTACCAACGGCATCAACAAGTTTTCCCTGCTGACTATTCCGTTCTTCATTCTGGCCGGCGCGATCATGGCTGAAGGCGGCATTGCGCGACGGCTGGTGAATTTTGCCTATATCTTCGTCGGCTTCATTCGCGGCGGCTTGTCGCTGGTGAATATTGTCGCCTCAACTTTCTTTGGTGCAATTTCAGGTTCCTCGGTGGCGGATACGGCCTCGATTGGTTCAGTGATGATTCCGCAGATGGAAGAGAAAGGCTATCCGCGTGATTTCGCCGCCGCCGTGACCGCCAGCGGTTCGGTGCAGGCGGTGTTAACACCGCCGAGCCACAACTCGGTGATTTATTCGCTGGCGACGGGCGGCATGGTCACCATTTCATCTTTGTTTGTGGCGGGTATTTTACCAGGATTGATGCTGGGCGGCTGTTTGATGGTGATGTGCCTCGGCTTTGCGCGGAAACGTGGTTATCCAAAAGGTGAGCGAATTCCGTTTCGTCAGGCGCTGAAGATTTTCTTCGATGCATTTTGGGGCTTGTTTACCGTCATCATCATTATGGGCGGGATTCTCTCTGGCATATTCACCGCCTCTGAATCAGCAGCCATTGCTTGTGTCTGGGCGTTCTTCGTCACCATGTTCATCTATCGCGATTTTAAATGGAATCAGCTGCATATTCTGCTGTTTCGCACCATCAAAACCGTGACCATTGTCATGGTGCTGATCGCGTTTGCCGCTGGGTTTGGTGCGATAATGACCTTTATGCAGTTGCCAACCCTCATCACCGAAGCCTTTACCAGTTTTTCCAGTAATAAGTACGTGATCCTGATGTGCATCAACGTGCTGCTGTTAGTGGTTGGCACACTGATGGATATGGCACCGCTGATTCTTATTCTGACACCGGTGCTACTGCCAGTGGCAACCGCGTTAGGCATCGATCCGGTGCATTTTGGTATGATCATGCTAACCAACCTTGGCATTGGTTTGATTACGCCGCCGGTAGGGACGGTTTTATTCGTTGCCAGCGCGGTGAGTAAACAGAAGATTGAGCAAGTTGTCGGGGCGATGCTGCCGTTCTACGGCATGCT
The DNA here is from genome assembly GCF_022761075.1 of Pantoea sp. MQR6. Classification (NCBI taxonomy): domain Bacteria; kingdom Pseudomonadati; phylum Pseudomonadota; class Gammaproteobacteria; order Enterobacterales; family Erwiniaceae; genus Pantoea; species Pantoea sp. MQR6. Next base: position 223,184 of record NZ_JAKYXB010000003.1, on the reverse strand, counting down.
GTTTATTGTCTTGATGCTGATAACCTATATTCCGGCCATTTCGCTCTGGTTACCCCGAATAATGGGTGTGATGTAGCAGGCAAAAAAACGGGCTGAACAGGCCCGTTTTTTACTGCGCCGTGCTCTGATAATCATTATTCAGAGTCAACCCTGCCACCGGTTTCATGTTAACGTGAAGCCTTTGTTGGAAGCGGCAAGGTAGAGAAAAATGACCACCAAAAAGATTGATACCACGCTCGTTAGCGCAGGACGCAGCAAGCGTTATACCCAAGGCTCGGTAAACAGCGTCATTCAACGTGCTTCTTCATTAGTTTTTGACACCGTAGCGGAAAAAAAACAGGCCACCGCAGGGCGCGCCAAAGGCGAACTTTTTTATGGTCGTCGCGGCACGCTGACGCATTTCGCGCTGCAAGACGCGATGACAGAACTGGAAGGCGGCGCAGGCTGCGTGCTTTATCCTTGTGGTGCAGCAGCCGTGTCGAACGCGATTTTGGCGTTTGTTGAAGCTGGCGATCATATTTTGATGAGCGGCGCGGTGTATGAGCCGACCCAAGACTTCTGCGACAAAATTCTAAGCAAACTTCAGGTTTCCACCACCTATTTTGATCACTGCATTGGCAGCGAAATCGGCGCGTTAGTGCAGCCGAATACCCGCGTAGTGTTTCTTGAATCTCCCGCCTCAATCACTTTAGAAGTGCAGGATGTACCCGCCATCGTGGCGGCAGTACGCGCTAAAGCCCCTGACGCGATTATCATGATTGATAACACCTGGGCCGCAGGCATCTTGTTTAACGCACTGGCGCACGGCGTAGATATTTCTATTCAGGCAGGCACCAAATATTTAATTGGTCACAGCGACGCGATGATCGGCACCGCAGTGGCTAACGCGCGCTGCTGGGATCAACTGCGTGAAAATTCCTATTTGATGGGCCAGATGGTCGATGCCGACACCGCTTATATGGCGAGCCGGGGTTTACGCACGCTGGGCACTCGTCTGCGTCAGCATGAAGAGAGCGGCATGCAGGTTGCTGAATGGTTGGCGGCGCGCCCTGAAGTGGCACGCGTTAATCATCCGGCGTTGCCACAGTGTAAAGGCCATGAATTTTGGCAACGTGACTTCACCGGCAGCAGCGGGCTGTTTTCGTTCGTGCTGAAAGAAAAATTAAGCCACGAGCAGCTGGCGCACTATCTCGATCATTTTCATCACTTCAGCATGGCGTACTCGTGGGGCGGCTATGAATCGCTGATTCTGGCGAACCAGCCAGAAGAGCTGGCCGCTATTCGCCCGGCGGGTGGCGTTGATTTCGACGGCACGCTGGTGCGTCTGCATATTGGTTTAGAACATGTCGATGATTTGCTTGCCGACCTTGCGGCGGGCTTTGCGCGTCTGGCGCGCTAACGAATATCAACCAAACGTAAACCGTGCGACGGCAACCCGCAGAGATCAACAGGTCGCTGCTGGCTAACTGTTAAAATATATCCTGAATAGTTTGAGCGCAGTAGAGCGGCAAGGTTGTTAGCCACAGGAATTGACTCAGCTGCGAGTCAGCATGGTCAACGCGCCGCCGCTTAAAATATGACGGGTATAGAATCCTTGTGACTTGATGGGAAAGCTAATGGGTGTATTACACGAGATTGTCCACGCGCTCTGGCATCAGGACTTTGCGGCGCTGGCTAATCCAGACGTGGTGTGGGTAGTTTACGGCGTGATGTTTTTGACGCTGTTTTTAGAAAATGGTCTGTTACCCGCTTCGTTTCTTCCCGGCGACAGCTTGCTGCTGCTGGCGGGTGCGATGGTCGCTAAAGGCGTGATGGATTTTATTCCCACCATGGTGATTTTGACCACCGCCGCCAGCCTCGGCTGTTGGCTCAGTTATTTGCAGGGGCGTTGGCTAGGCAATACCAAAATAGTGAAAGGCTGGCTGATGCATTTACCGGCACAGTATCACCAGCGCGCCTGGAATATGTTTAATCGTCACGGTTTGATGGCGCTGCTGGTAGGCCGCTTTCTCGCCTTTGTGCGTACCATTTTACCCACCATGGCGGGCATTTCAGGCTTGCAGAATGGCCGTTTCCAGCTGTTTAACTGGCTGAGCGGCGCGCTGTGGGTGGGCATTGTGGTGGCTTTTGGTTATGGCATCAGTCAGGTGCCTTTCATCAAACGCCATGAAGATCAGGTGATGGCGATTTTAATGGTGCTGCCGATGGTGTTGCTGTTTCTTGGACTGGCTGGCAGCATCGCGATTATTTGGAAAAAACGTCGGCAAAGCAAAGCCTGACCAGACCACGTGCGTCAGGCAGATGGCTCTGCCACCGTCTGACGCACGCGATTCACCTCTTCTCCCGGCGTCACGCCAAAATAGCGTTTAAACTCCCGCGAAAATTGCGATGGGCTTTCGTAGCCAACTCGTACCGCCGCCACGCTCGCTTTCATCCCTTCATGCAACATTAATAATCGCGCCTGATGCAGTCGATAGCGCTTGAGGTATTGCAGCGGTGAGGTTTGCGTCACGGCTTTAAAGTTGTGATGAAACGCTGACACGCTCATGTTAACTTCCGCCGCGAGCGTATCCACGCTGAGATTATCAGCAAAATGATTTTCAATGCGGCGCAGCGCACGGGCTATCTGGCTGAACTGAGTTTGGCGGCTCACCAGTGACAGCAGCGCACCGCCGATCGGCCCCGTCAGCACGTAATAGATAATCTCACGCACGATTTGCGGCCCAAGCACGCGGGCGTCACGCGGCTGGAGCATGACATCCAACAGACGTTCTGCGGCGCACAGCATCGGCTCTGTCAGCCAGGCTGAATGAATACCCGACGTTTGTGGTTGTGGCTGAAAGGCTTCGTCATCACCAATCTCAATCAGCAGATCCTGCAGGCTGGCGGTATCCACGTTCAGACACAGGCCCGCGATAGGCTGCTCAGGTGAAGCCCAGGTTTCACACTCCACCGGTAACGGCACGGTCAGCATCAAATATTTTGTCGCGTCATATTGGAAGACCGTGCTGCCGAGATAGCCGGTTTTGCTGCCCTGAAACAGAATGACGATACCTGGCTGATACATCATCGGCGTACGCGGACGATATTGATTGGCATAGATCAGCGAGACATTTTCAACCGGACACAAGCGGGCGTGGTCGTGGGTCATTAACGCCACCACCTGCTGCGCCAGGCGATGACAAAGAGCGTCGTGCGCCATAAACACTCCTGGATATATAAAACGATCAGTCTGCCGTGCGCGTGCCTGAATCGCCAGCAAAATGGAGAATCAGGCAAGAAGCTAACAGGATCAGGCAGTGCAAAAGCGCCGTTTGCCTACCATGCTGAAAAGCAGCCTCAAAATTGTTGGCTAGACTTAAACACATTGAAAGTCACAGGTTAACTGCAACATAAAGGAGCAAGTATGGCAGACCAACCCATTATCAAACTGCACGATGGCAACATGATGCCGCAACTGGGACTTGGCGTGTGGCAGGCGAGCATTGAAGATGCGCGCAAAGCGGTGCTGAAAGCGCTGGACGTCGGCTATCGTTCCATCGATACCGCCGCGGCTTACAAAAATGAGGAAGCGATCGGGCAGGCCTTGCAGGAAACTGACGTGGCGCGCGAAGATATTTTTGTTACGACCAAACTGTGGAATGACGATCAACAGAACGTGCAACAAGCCCTGGAAACCAGTCTGGAAAAACTCAAACTAGACAAGGTTGATCTCTATTTGATGCACTGGCCGTGCCCAGAAAAAGATCATTATGTTGATGCCTGGAAAAAGATGATCGAACTACAGCAACAAGGCCTGGCCAAAAGCATCGGCGTCTGTAATTTCCATGAAGCACATTTAAAACGTCTATTGGATGAAACCGGTGTGACGCCAGTGGTGAATCAGATTGAGCTGCATCCTATGCTGCAACAGCGCACGCTGCATGCCTGGAATGCAATGCATCAGATTCAGACTGAATCCTGGAGTCCGCTGGCGCAGGGCGGTGAAGGCGTATTTGATCAGGCGATTATTAAAGAGCTGGCGAAAAAGTACGGTAAAACAGCCGCCCAGATTGTGATTCGCTGGCATCTCGACAGCGGTTTGGTGGTGATTCCGAAATCCGTCACACCAGAGCGCATTGAGGAAAACTTCAAGGTGTTTGATTTCCGTCTGGATAAACATGAAGTGAGTGAGATTGCCAAACTGGACAGCGGCAACCGTTTGGGGCCGAATCCTGAGACCTTTAACGGCTGATTGAGTGCGAGGTCGTTTGCCCCCCACCTCAATCCTCTTAAGTGCGGGGTCGTTTGTCCCCCACCTCGGTCCTCCCCCATACATGGGGGAGGAAGATGCTGCCCTATGCGAGTATTGAAGCTGCATGTGGCAGCGTCTCCTTCCCCCGCTTCACGGGGGAAGGCCGGGATGGGGGACAGCGCGCAGATGAGGTTGTTTGTCCCCCACCTCGGTCCTCCCCCATACATGGGGGAGGAAGATGCTGCCCTATGCGAGTATTGAAGCTGCATGTGGCAGCGTCTCCTTCTCCCGCTTCGCGGGGGAAGGCCGGGATGGGGGACAGCGCGCTCAGAACTCAGCGCGTACCTTCACCATCAATTCGTTGGGTTCACCACCAACTGCCCCGCTGTACCGCGATCGGCTAACTCCAGCGTTTGGCTGTAGTAAACAAAAGGGAAATGATCGGACGAACTTTGCGGGAAACTCACTAACAACTCCACATCACCATCCACCCAAACCGTATCTTTCCAGCCGCGATCCTCGCCCATCGGTTGCGCACCGTTCACACTTTTAATCAGGAACATCACACCCTGAATATGCAGTGCCTGTGGACGATCGGCTCGCACGATCCAGCGCTCAAACGAGCCTTGCTGTGTCGTGGTGTCAATGCGATTCATATCCCACATAGCGCCATTAATACCCGGCATGCTGTCGCCGAGGCGGAATTCACGCGTACGTGATGCAACGCCATCAAGGATCTGATCCGGCAGTAACCGCATCGGTAACGTGTCTGTCACCAGCGGCAGTAAGCCGGTTGGACGCAGCGTCAAAATCAGCGTTGAGGTCAAAATGGATGAAGGCTCAAAGAAGCCGCGCAGACGATCCATGATGCTTGCTGCTGTACCGGCGGTAATGGAGACTTCATCGCCCTGCGACATATCCACCAGCACTTCTCGGCGTTCGCCTGGTGCCAGGGTTAGCCGCTGCACGGCAACCGGCGCGGGCAAAAAACCTTGATCGCTAGCGATCACGGTAAAGGGACGATTGTCGCTCAGGCTCATTTCATAGCGACGGGCATTCGAGGCGTTCAGCAAGCGTAAACGCACCCAGCCGCGTGACACTTCAACAAACGGATTGCGCACACCATTAACCAACAGCGTATCGCCAAGAAAACCGCCATCTTGCGGCGGGTCATACACCGGCGTAGCAAAGTTATCGAGCCGCTTGTCTTGAATGATGATAGGGAAATCGTCGACACCATAATGGTTTGGTAACGGTAACTGCTTGCTGACGTCATCTTCAATCAACCACATTCCCGCCAGGCCGTTATAGATGTGCGGTGCCATACGGTTTGGCGTATTGGCGTGATACCAGCACGTTGATGCGCCCTGACGAATCGGCAATACCGGTGCCCAGTCAGCACCCGCCGACATCATGCGCGGTGCGCCGCCCATCAGCGCCCCCGGCAAGAGCAAGCCGCTAACGGTCATTGAAACCGGTTCATTAAGACGGTTGCTGTAGATGAGTTTGACATCATCACCGCTGTAGACGCGCACTGTCGGCCCAAGATACATGCCGTTCAGGCCCCACACCGGGACTTTATTATTGTCGCCGCTAAATGACCAATGGCTGCGCTGTAAAGTCAGAAACAGCGGTTGGCCGCGACGTGATTCAATCAACGGCGGAATCGGAAGCGGCGTTTCACCACTGGGATTTGAGGCGGCACGAGCCGCATGAGGTATGGCACTGGCGCTAAGCGCCACTCCAGCAGAAAGCTGGATGAACTGACGTCTGCTGAAAGACATAAAACTTCTGACCTTTTACGCGTGGCGTTCAAACGCCAACCCTGTTTTTATTGCTGTATTTGCTGTGCTGCGTTTACGGCAGCGACAAAAGAGTCCGCTGCCGTAGGCATCCCTGCAGGATAGTCGGCGATGAACTCGCCGGTCAGATTTTACCGTTTTTTTCGCGTTCTTCGACTTCGGCGTTAAGCTCTTCCAGCTTCGCCGCCATCAATTCACGACAATGCGTAGCCAGTTTACGTACCGATGTGGCCTCAAACTGCTTTATATCCACCGGCTCCAGCATTTCAACGATCACTAAACCGTTTTTCAGGCGGTTTAGGTTAATCTTTCCATGCGTGTTAGACACCACAATCGGGATGATTGGCACACCCGCTGCAACGGCGGCATGAAATGCGCCCGTTTTAAACGGCAGCAGGCCGCGTCCACGGCTGCGGGTTCCTTCCGGGAACATCCAGAACGAGATACGCTTTTTGTTGAACTGATCCACTAGCTCACCGATGGTGCCATGCGCTTTAGAGCGATTATCACGATCGATCAGCAAGTTACCGGCCAACCAGTAGAGCAGTCCAAAAAACGGCACCCACAACAGCGTCTTTTTACCGACCGTCACCGTGGTAGGCTGCACGATTTTAGCGGCAGTGATCATGTCGTAGTTGTTCTGGTGGTTCGCGATGTAAATCGCATTACCGTACTTATCCGCGCCCGGCGGCCTTCTTAACTCTACCTTAACGCCAAACACTGTCGACAATTTGCCGAACAGATGACCAAAAGTGGCGACATGGCGTGGATTGCGCGGTGAAAACAGACACCAGATACAGCCAAACACGCACACCAGGATTGAATAAATCACCACGATAATCGTACGCAGTATTAGTAACATAGCTTCCTCATTGTCCCGAGGCTGACGCGAATGTCAGCCCGGTTGCTTACTCTTCGCTATCCGTATTTCCTGGACGCGCTGGGGCATCCAGCTCCACACGATCAATTTTTTGCAGGCCGCGTGGCAGTAAGGTGCCGCGACGACCGCGATCGGCGCGGAATTTTTGTAACTCTTCACTGCGCAGCAATAACTTACGTTTACCTACGTGCAGCGTGATATTGCTACCTGGCGGCAGAATCATCAGCCACGCCAGCTTGTCTGTACCCGCTGCCGCTTCTGCAGACGGAATAGAGATAATCTTGTTGCCCTTGCCTTTCGACATTTGCGGCAGCTCACCGACCGGGAACATCAGCATCCGTCCAGCTTGGGTGATCGCCAGCAGCATGTCATCTTCATGATGAACCGCCATGGGTGTCATGACGCGCGCATTGTCCGGCAGCGTCAGCAACGCTTTACCGGCGCGGTTACGCGACACCAGATCGTTAAACGTACAAATGAAACCGTAGCCCGCATCTGACGCCATCAACAGCCGTTGGTCGTCAGGCTCCATCAACACTTGTTCAACTACCGCGCCCGGCGGCGGCGTCAGCTTGCCCGTTAACGGCTCGCCCTGCCCGCGTGCGGAAGGTAATGAAGTGGGATCCAGCGTATAGCTGCGCCCCGTGGAATCGATGAATGCCACCGGCTGATTACTCTTGCCGCGTGCCGCAGCCAGATAACTGTCGCCAGCTTTGTAGCTCAAACCGCTGGGATCAATATCATGACCTTTGGCGCTGCGCACCCAGCCCATTTGCGACAACACAATAGTGACCGGTTCTGACGGAACCAGTTCCGTTTCACTCAGGGCTTTCGCTTCTTCACGTTCACGCAGCGGAGAACGGCGATCATCGCCGTAGCTGGCGCTGTCGGCCTGCAACTCTTTCTTCAGCAGCGTGTTCATTTTGCGTTCGGAAGCCAAAATCGCCTGCAGCTGATCACGCTCTTTTTCCAGTTCGCTCTGCTCGCCACGAATCTTCATCTCTTCCAACTTCGCCAAATGGCGCAGTTTCAGTTCGAGGATCGCTTCAGACTGGGTTTCGCTGATATCAAAGCGCGACATCAATATCTGTTTTGGTTCGTCCTCGGTACGGATGATATGAATCACTTCATCAATATTGAGAAACGCCACCAGCAAGCCATCAAGGATATGCAAACGACGCAGCACGCGCTCTAACCGGTAATTCAGGCGACGACGCACGGTATCGCGACGGTACACCAGCCATTCGGACAGGATCTCCAGCAGGTTTTTCACCGCTGGACGGTTATCCAGGCCGATCATATTCAGGTTTACGCGATAGCTTTTTTCCAGATCGGTGGTGGCGAACAGATGGTTCATTACCTGATCGAGATCGACGCGATTGGATCGCGGCACGATCACTAAGCGCGTTGGGTTCTCATGGTTGGATTCATCACGTAAATCCTCCACCATCGGCAGCTTTTTATTGCGCATCTGGTTAGCAATCTGCTCCAGCACGCGCGCACCCGAAACCTGATGCGGTAAAGCGCTGATCACCACTTCGCCATCTTCTTTCTTATAGACAGCGCGCTGACGAATAGAGCCACGACCATTCTGGTAGATTTTACGGATCTCGTCGCGCGGCGTAATGATTTCCGCTTCATTCGGGAAATCAGGTCCCTGAACGATATCCAGCAGATCATCCAGCGTGGTTTTAGGATTATCGATCAGCGCGATCACCGCCTGTGCCACTTCACGTAAGTTGTGCGGTGGAATGTCGGTCGCCATCCCCACGGCAATACCGGTGGTGCCGTTTAGCAGGATATTGGGCAGACGCGCCGGCAACATTTTCGGCTCTTGCATCGTGCCGTCAAAGTTGGGGATGTAATCAACCGTGCCCTGGCCTAATTCGCCCAACAGCACTTCGGCATATTTTGACAGGCGAGATTCGGTGTAACGCATTGCTGCGAACGATTTCGGATCGTCCGGTGCGCCCCAGTTTCCCTGACCATCAACCAGCGGATAGCGGTAGGAAAACGGCTGCGCCATTAACACCATCGCTTCATAACAGGCGCTGTCGCCGTGCGGATGGTATTTACCCAATACATCACCCACGGTACGGGCAGATTTTTTAAATTTTGCGCTGTTGTTTAGCCCCAGTTCCGACATGGCGTAAACAATGCGGCGCTGAACCGGCTTCAAACCGTCGCCAATATAAGGCAAGGCGCGGTCCATGATCACGTACATGGAATAGTTTAAGTACGCATTCTCAGTAAATGTGTGCAAGGCAAGACGCTCTGCACCATCCTGCGTCAATTCACTCATTATGCTTTCATCCTCACATCGTGGCCCACAACAGCGGGACACCCGACGGTTGTTTGGCGAGGATAGTACCTTATTCGCCTGATTTAGTCACAGGGGAAGCGTGGCACGGCAGGCTGAGAATTAATCCTTTTTTTTATGTGACCCAGCGCGTAAATAAAAAACAGAATGAGATAACGCTCACAAAATAATAGTGATAATTAATTGTGATCGCGTTCGCAATTAAAAAATCACCAAGCCTTATCGTATTAACGCTGTCCCGTAACTGGACAAGATTTAGTATTGTCGTTATTTCCGACCCCACCTAAATTTATCTCCATGCCTTACGACCTGATTTTTATTGCACGCTTGTCTCTTGATTTAATTAACTCCGCTAAAGCAGCGAAAAGAAATATACGCAGCTTTAAAGATAAGGTGACTCATGCAAAATTTGACGTCAAGACAACATCGCCTGCTGAAATTACTGCTGCAAAACAGCGCCCCGCTTACTTTGCCGCTGCTGGCGCAGCAGTTAGAAGTCTCAGAGAAAAGTATCTACCGTGACTTACAAAGTATTGAGCTATGGCTGGTCGACTGGCACATCGCAATAGAAAAATTGCCGGGCCGTGGATTGCGTTTACAGATTGGTGACATGCAGCAAAGAGCACAGCTGGAACAGCATTTGACCAGCGAAGAACATTGGTCAGAAGGGTTTAGTCATAATGCACGTCGCGTGAAGATTGCTTCACAACTGCTGAGTGAATCACCGCGAGAAACCTCAATCAGCAAGCTTTCAGAGCGCTACTTCATTAGCCATGCGTCAATAGTGAATGATTTAAGAGTGATTGAAGAGTGGCTGCAACCGCTGGGATTGCTGCTGGTGCGCAGCCAGAGCGGCACACACGTTGAGGGCAGCGAGCAGGCGCTGCGTCAGGCGATCGTTTCGCTGATCAATGACGTTATGCAGCATCATACGGCCAGCAACTCAATGGAACCACGCCTCGATCCGGGCAGCTATCAGGCGCTGATTCACTATTTCGGTGAACAGGATGTCGCCTTCGTGCAGGCTTTGCTGCAGCAGATGGAGCAGCAGTTGAGTTATCCGCTCAGCGATGCCTACTACATTAATCTCTGCACCCATATTTTGATCATGATGCATCGTATGGCGCAGGGAAACGCGTTGTCGCTGCCGTCGGCACTCAGTTCACCGGAACTGGATAGTCGCATTTTACTTATTGCTCGCCAGATGGTGACGCGCATTGAGCAACGTATTCAAGCACCCTTGCCCGTCGATGAAGTCGGTTTTATTTATCAGTATATCGTTTCGTCTGGCATTGTCATGGAAGAGCGTGGCAATGAAATGGCCGCGCAATATCAATTCGCCAGTGAAGAGTCGTTAAAAATAACCCATGAATTAATCCGCTGCTTCTCAGAATTAATTCAACGTGACGTGTCCCAGGACCGCTTATTATTTGAAGGGTTACTTATTCATATTAAGCCACTCATCAATCGACTTAAATATCACATTAATATCCGTAACCCTTTACTCGATGACATTAAAAATGAGTTAAGCGAGATATTTTCGTTGACGCAACTCGCCATGCGTCTGACGGCAAAGCACTTCCAGCTCTCAACCGTGGCGGATGATGAAGTGGGTTATCTCTGCGTACATTTCCAGGCCGCACTGGAGCGGCAAATTGCCCATAAACGCATTTTGGTGGTCTGCTCCAGCGGCGTAGGCACTTCGCATCTGTTGAAAAGCCGCATTCTGCGCGCTTTCCCGGATTGGATCATCGTCGGCGTGGTCTCTGCCAACAATCTGAGCCGCTTTTGCCAGCAGGAAACGGTGGATTTAGTGATCACCACGATTCATCTCGATAGCACTGATTTACCGATGGTTTACGTTACCGCCTTTTTTAATGACGACGACATTCGGCGCGTGACGGAAGCGATGATTGGCAGCCAGCTGCCGCACACGGCGCATTGCGCTATGGCAATTAATTGAATGAGGTTTGACTGATGGATATTTCCCGCATTCTTAACCCGCGCCGCGTAAACCTGGCACTGCACGCTACCAGCAAGGAAGAGGTAATAAATGAATTAACCGAACTGCTTTATCAGGACGGCGCCATCAGCGACAAACAGGCATTTATAGAGGATGTCTGGCTACGCGAGGCGGAAGGCTCTACCGGCTTTGAAAATCATGTTGCTATTCCGCACGGGAAATCCTCTGCGGTGCTGCAAACCACGCTGGCGATTGGCCGTACGCAACATGACATTCCGTGGGAAACGCTGGATGACAGTGCGGTGCGCTGCATCATTCTGTTTGCGGTACGGCTCGAAGATCAGAACACCACCCATATTCGCCTGTTGTCACAAGTGGCCAGCGCGCTGGCCGATGATGAGGTGATTGCCCAACTGCTGGCAGAAAACGATCCCAGCAAAATCATCCGGCTGTTTAGTCAGTACGCCGAAACCGATCTCTGTTAATCCTACAATCCCGAGGTAAAACATGAATATCGTCTGTGTTGCCGCCTGCACGGCGGGCATCGCGCATACCTATATTGCGCGTGAAAAACTGATTAAAGGCGCACACGCGCTGGGTCATACCATCCAGGTTGAAACGCAAGGCACCATCGGTACTGAAAATGCCTTGAGCCATGAAGCTATTGCGGCGGCGGATGTAGTGATTCTGGCGGTTGATGTGAAAATCAGCGGTGAAGATCGCTTTCGCGGCAAACCGATCGTGAGAGTGAAAACCGAAGTGGTGATTAAGTCGCCGGTTAAATTCCTCGAGAAAGTGGCGGATTCACTGGCGCGTGCGTGAGGAGATCCAGCATGAACACTATCAAACGGCAATATGGTCAAGAGATCAAAGGGCATCTTCTCACTGGGATTTCATGGATGATCCCGCTGATCGTCGCTGCCGGGATCTGTATCGCGCTAGGTCAGGTGATCGGGGGGCCCGACGTCGGTAAACAGACCGGCAGTATCGCCTGGATGCTTAACCAGATCGGCGGATGGGGAATGGGATTGATCGTGCCGTTGATCAGCGCGGCGATCGCGTATTCGATTGCTGATCGACCCGGTTTTGCACCCGGCCTGATCGTCGGTTTCATCTGCGGGCAGATCGGCACCGGTTTTATCGGCGGCATTCTCGGCGGTTTTCTGGTGGGCTACACCGTGCTGCTACTGCGCCGCAGCATCAAACTGCCGCAGTCGATGCAGGGATTGATGCCCGTCATGATATTGCCGGTGCTCAGCACGGTTATCGCTGGACTGCTGATGATGACGTTTGTGGGCCAGCCGATTGTCTGGCTACAAAAGACCTTGATTGCGCTGCTGGAGTCGATGCAGGGCGGCTCGAAGTTTGTGATGGGTGCCATCCTGGGCGCAATGGCGACCTTTGACTTCGGCGGGCCAATCAACAAAACCATGTCATTGTTCGCCGATGGCATGTTAGTTGACGGTATTTATGGCCCTGAAGCGGTGAAATTTGTCGGTTCGATTATTCCCCCGTTTGGCATCACCCTCTCTTACTTGCTAACGCGTCACAAATATACACAGGCAGAAAAAGAGGCGCTAAAAGCAGCCTTTCCGATGGGTATCTGCATGATCACCGAAGGTGTGATTCCGATTGCTGCCCGCGACTTGTTCCGTGTGGTTGGTAGTTGCGTGGTGGCCTCTTCCATTGCTGGCGGATTGATCATGGTTTGGGGCGTGGAAGCGCCAGTGCCGCACGGTGGCATGTTCGTGGTGCCGCTGTTTACCAAACCTTGGCTGTTTTGTCTGGCGCTCGGTATCGGCACGGCAATATGCGGCGTGATGCTTTCTCTGCTGAAAAAAACGGTTACCCAAGCGGATGAAGAGTTTGACGACGTAGAAGACCACAGTGTTCGCGACGATGACATCAAATTCACGCTGGAATAAGGAGCCATTTATGTATGCAGCAATGAACGACCTGATTGCTCAGGCAGCACGCGGCAAGTATGCGGTGCTGGCTATCAACTGCTTCAATCTGGAAACCGCCCGCGCAGCTATTCAGGCTGCCGAGCAGCAGCGTGCGCCGCTGATCCTCAACGTTTATCAGGGGCACAGCGCACACTTTCCGCCCGCCATTGCCGTGCCGCTGGTGCGAGCGCTGGCTGAAGCGGCCAACGTCCCGATTGCGCTGGCACTCGATCATGGCAAAGCTTTTGCGTTGATTGGGCAAGCCTTTCGCGCAGGTTTTACCGGCCTGATGATTGATGCTTCATCAGAGCCGCTAACGGAGAATATTCGGCAGACCGCGCAAGTGGTGAACATGGCGCATACCGCAGGCGTGTGCGTTGAAGGCGAGCTGGGGCATATCGCCGATGCGCCTACCTATGAACGGGCGGATGCGGCGGTGAAAATGACGCAGGTGAAAGATGTGCTGCCCTTTATTGAGCAGACCCAGATCGATCTGCTGGCAGTTTCGGTGGGCACAGCGCACGGCCTTTATCCGGCTGGCGTTAAACCGCAAATCGACTTTCAGCGCTTGAGCGAGATACACGCGGCTTCATCCGTTCCACTCGCGCTACATGGCGGCAGCGGTACGCCCGCCGGTGATATTCGCCGCGTCAGTCAGCATGGCGTGGTCAAAATCAATGTCGGTGCTGCGGTGTTTGATGCCGGAAAACAGGCATTGCAGCAAGCGCTGAAACAACATCCCGATGCTGAACTGACGGATTTACAAGGATTAATGGAATCCGCCTGCCGTGAAGTGGTTATTGAATATTTGAGCTGGTCAGGCGCTGCTAACCAAGCCTGATAATCCTTTTTAGATCACCGCAAAAAAGTCTGTGACCACACAGGCGCGGGAACCCTTTGTCGTAAAACAAGCTGAGGAATAGTTAACATGTTGATTTCAATGAAAGAGATGTTAAGCCCTACTCGCCAACACCGTTTCGCCATTGGCGCGTTTAACGTGGCGGATAGCTGTTTTATTCGTGCAGTGGTAGAAGAAGCAGAAGCAACGCAAACCCCGGCCATTATTTCGATCCATCCCAGCGAACTGGAGTTTGTCACCGATGCGTTCTTTGGCTACGTCCGCGAGCGTACGCTGAAAAGCAAAGTGCCATTTACTCTGCACCTTGATCATGGCGCTTCGGTAGCGCAGGTGTTGCGTGCAATTCAGTGCGGCTTCACCTCGGTAATGATCGATGGTTCGCTGCTGCCTTATGAAGAGAACGTGGCATTGACCAAAGAAGTCGTGAAACTGGCGCATGCAGTAGGCGTTTCAGTAGAGGGCGAGTTGGGCACCATCGGCGATACGGGAACCTCGGTTGAAGGCGGCGTCAGTAAAGTCATCTACACCGATCCCGCTCAGGCCGAAGATTATGTTCAGCGTACCGGCGTTGATACTTTAGCGGTGGCGATTGGCACCGCACACGGCATCTATCCAAAAGATATGAAGCCAGAATTGCAGATGCATATTTTGCGAGAGATCTCACAGCGCGTCGATATTCCGCTGGTGCTGCATGGCGGATCAGCTAATCCCGATGCCGAAGTAGCGGAGGCTGTGACGTTAGGTGTCGGAAAAATCAATATTTCCAGCGATATGAAGTTCGCTTACTTCCAGAAAGTCCGTGAAGTGTTAACGCGTGAAACCTGGTGGGACCCGAATGTTATCTATCCAGAAGCGATTGATGCAGCCAAAGCGGTCATTCGCTACAAGATGAACCTGTTTGGTGGTTTGGGTAAAGCCAACCTTTATTAAAGGCAATAAAAGGCCGGGACGATCCCGGCCTGTTCCGTTAACACGTTTTTACTGACTAACACCCATCCATTGTTCTGCAACGCGCGCATATTCACCGGTTGCCGTACTCAGATGCAGCCATTGATCGACATACTGCTTCCAGCTGATGTCATCACGCGGAATCATGTAAGCCTTCTCGCCATATTGCAGCGGTTTATCCGCATTCAACGCACAAAGTTGCGGAAAGCGCTTCTGTTGATAAAGCGCTTCTGAGGCATCGGTGATCATCACATCCGCTTTGTTATCCACCAACTGCTGGAAAATGGTGACGTTATCGTGGAACAACGTCAGCGAAGCCTGTGGTAAATGACTATGGACAAAGGCTTCGTTTGTGCCGCCCGCCGGTTCAATCAAACGGACGCTGGGCTTATTTAGCTGCTCAACGGTTTGATATTTTTCTTTATCCGTACAGCGCACCAGCGGAATTTTTCCGTCTACTCCCAGCGGCTGAGCGAACCACGCCGTTTGCTGACGTTTTAATGTCACCGACACGCCACCGAGCGCGATGTCGCAGTGCTTCGCGAGGAAATCCTGCATCAGGGTTTTCCATGTGGTGGGCACCCATTCGACTTTTGCGCCAAGTGAAGCCGCCAGCGACTGCGCCATGCTGATGTCCAGCCCTTCATAATTGCCATCTGAACGCAGATAGCTGTAAGGCTTGTAATCGCCAGTGGTGCAGACTTTCAACGTTTTACTGCTGAGAATGTTATCGAGATGGGATTGTGCCTGCGCGGCACCAGAGGCCAGCAGCAGTACAAATAGAAAGCTTTTTTTCATGGGTTATGCGTCTTATTTGATGTTGATTCGCGCGCTGATGGTGACATAAATGCAGGGATTATTGCTGTACAGGCAAAAGTGTTGTGATCCAAATCCCATTTTTCCCGTGCCGCTTCGCGCGTAAGCTGTGGCCCATAGTCAAATAATGGAGCACACAGTTAATGAGCAAGATTTTAATTATTGATGGTGGCAAAACGTTTGCCCATTCCAAAGGCGAACTGAATCACACCCTGACCGACGTGGCTGCCAGCCAGCTGCGCGACTTAGGACATGAAGTTTCGGTCACCGTTGCGGACAGCGATTATGTGGTTGCCGACGAAGTGCAAAAATATGTAGAGAGCGACGTAGTGATTTATCAAATGCCAGGCTGGTGGATGGGCGAGCCGTGGACGGTAAAACGCTACATTGATGAAATCTTTACTGAAGGTCACGGTTCACTGTATGCCAGTGATGGTCGTTCTCGTTCAGATGCTGAAAAGAAATACGGTTCTGGCGGTCTGCTTCAGGGCAAAAAATATATGCTTTCTCTGACGTGGAATGCCCCGCTGGATGCCTTCACCGATCCAGATCAGTTCTTTGAAGGCGTGGGTGTTGATGGTCTTTATTTACACTTCCATAAAGCCAACCAGTTCCTGGGGATGGAAGCATTGCCAACCTTTATTTGTAACGACGTGATCAAACAACCGGATGTTCCGCGTGATATTGAACGTTATCGGACTCATCTCAGTCACGTTTTTGCGTAAGATAGCGTGAGGTGAAATTCACTGCAAAAGAGGAAGCGCGCATGTTAACTGTGGTTGCTGAAATTTGTATTAAGCCCGGTCGTCGACAGAGGGTGCTGGATATCATCAACAAACTGATTCCCACAGTGTTAGATGAAGAAGGTTGTCATCAATACGATGCCTTAGTGGATCATCAGGCGCAGGTGCCGTGGAAACAAAATTCCCCGGACTCCATTTTTATGCTGGAGCAGTGGGAATCGTTACGCCATCTGGAGCAGCATCAGCAAATGCCACATATGGAAACACATCGTGAGCAGATCAAAGATGATGTCATTGATGTGAAGATTTTAGTGCTGGAGCCGACGGCCTGATTTATTGGCTTTCGCTGCAAACAAAAAAGCCCTTGTCATATGACAAGGGCTTTTTTAACGTTGAAACTCAACCGTTATACATTTATTGCTGATTAGTGACTTCCTGCTGAATCAGCCGTTGTGCATCGCCGATCCCGTTTTCGAATACATCCTCTTCAACGCCCGCCACGGTAACGCTGCCTTCCGCTTGCTACCCGCCCTTTCCTTCCGGCATCCAGCGTCAGCGCTTTATCCTTTTCTACGCTATCCCTTATCGGGGTTAGTGATGTTACGTACTGAACGCACGCCATGAAGTTAGCGACCGAAAAGAGGATCTCAATAAATCTTATTGAATGGAGAGGGTTATTTTATGGCACGTTTAAAGCAGTTTTTTTGTTTCAATCTGCTCACGCAGAAAGTCTAAAAAGCAGGTAATACGCGAGAAAAGCATATTATTACGGTAATAAACGGCGTGAATGGGGAGACGTAATTCATGCGTTTCGTCTTGCAGAACTTGCACTAGCCGACCCGCCTCGCGGTCCTCCCGACTCACAAAGTCAGATAATCGCGCGATGCCTTGGCCTGCTAATGCCAAATGACGAATGGTTTCGCCGCTTGAGGCAGTGATATTGGGTTTAATGCGAAGGTATTCGCCGTCACGTTGCAATACTGGCCAGACGTTATGTGTCTCTACCTGGCTAAATCCAATTAGCTGATGCGAATCCAGATCTGTTACGTTGGCTGGCGTACCGTATTTCTGAAGGTAAGCTGGGCTAGCAACCAGCAGAATTGCGCTGCTACCCAACTTGCGAGCATGCATGGTGGAGTCGCGCAGCTCTCCAATGCGAATGGCAATATCGGTTTGCTGTTCAAGCAGATCAATCACAATATCGTTGGTATTGAGTTCCAGATTAATTAAGGGATAACGTTTACTGAACGCTTCCACTAACGGCACAATCAGGTGCAACATAAATGGCGCGGCAGCATTTATTCGAAGACGACCGGAAGGCATCCCGCTGCGATGTGCGATCTGTTCTTCCGCCTGCTCCACAGATGTCAGTATTTGTCGGGCATGCTCAAGAAAGATCTGTCCCTCTTCTGTCAGCGCCAGCCGGCGTGTTGTACGATTTAACAGCGTTGTTCGCAACTTACTCTCAAGACGGCTCAGAGCACGACTAATCCCGGAGCTGGTTTGCCCCAATTGTTCAGCCGCAGCCGTTATTGAACCGGTATCGACCACTGAAACCCAAGCGCGCAATTCTTCCAGCGTGATTTTCACTCTCTCTTCCTGTCTTTCGTGAACCACATAGGGTTTATCTTGATATTTATCCCAATACATCAGGCCAGGATTAATCGATACCTCGTTATATCGAACAATTCACTGTAGCAACGGTGGATCCGAATCGTTAATGAATATCAGACAATAATATCGTAAACGGAAAAACAGGCTGAACGTTTTATTATGCCAGGGAACAGCGCTCATCATCATCGTTTAAGTTTGATTTCTGACACGATTTAATAAAGTTTAAAATAACTGACAGGGAAGCCGAAATAGGAACTGAGTAACACTTTAAGGGTCAAGTCTGAAGACGTTACTTTGATTTTTGTTAAATGAAAAATTCACTTCACCTGTCAATAATAATGTCTGAAACTTAGCGTAGTCGGAAACAAATAATAAATCGGGACGCCGCTGCGTCCCGATTTTTACACTTCGATGTCGACCATGTCGCCTTTTTCCTGCAACCAGTTGCGCCGGTCTTCGGAACGTTTTTTAGCAAGCAGCATGTCCATAACGCGTAACGTCTGCTCAACATTATCGTCATCGATAGTTAATTGCACCAGACGGCGCGTGTTTGGATCAAGCGTGGTTTCTCGCAACTGAAGCGGATTCATCTCGCCCAAACCTTTGAAGCGCTGAACGTTGGGTTTTCCCTTTTTGCGCTTCAACTGCTCTAATACGCCCTCTTTTTCATCTTCATCCAGCGCGTAATAAACTTCTTTGCCAAGATCGATGCGATAAAGCGGCGGCATGGCGACATAAACGTGACCACCTCTTACCAGCGAGCGGAAGTGTTTAACGAACAGCGCACAGAGCAGCGTGGCGATGTGCAAGCCATCTGAATCGGCGTCGGCGAGAATACACACTTTGCCGTAACGCAGTTGGCTTAGATCTTCACTATCTGGATCAATACCAATCGCGACTGAAATGTCATGAACTTCCTGAGAAGCCAACACTTCGTCGGAAGAGACTTCCCAGGTATTCAGGATTTTACCTTTAAGCGGCATGATCGCTTGATACTCACGATCGCGTGCCTGCTTGGCCGATCCACCTGCGGAATCCCCCTCCACCAAAAACAGTTCGGTTTTATTGAGATCCTGCGCAGAGCAATCTGCCAGTTTGCCAGGCAGCGCCGGGCCGCTGGTAAGTTTTTTACGCACCACTTTTTTTGCTGCGCGCATACGACGTTGCGCACTGCTAATCGCCAGTTCAGCAAGCTGTTCTGCTGCCTGCACGTTCTGGTTGAGCCACAGGCTGAACGCATCTTTAACCACCCCTGAAACAAAGGCGGCACATTGACGCGACGACAAGCGCTCTTTGGTCTGTCCAGCAAATTGCGGATCCTGCATCTTCACCGACAAGACATAGGCGCAGCGATCCCAAATATCTTCCGCAGAAAGCTTCACGCCGCGCGGCAGAATGTTGCGGTATTCACAAAATTCACGCATTGCATCCAGCAAACCCTGGCGAAGACCGTTCACGTGCGTGCCGCCTTGCATGGTGGGGATTAAGTTGACATAGCTTTCAGTCAGCAGTTCGCCACCTTCCGGTAACCAGAGCAGCGCCCAATCAACCGCTTCAACATCACCCGCAAATGCGCCAACAAACGGCTTTTCTGGCAGCGTTGGCAAGCCATTCACAGCCTCAAGCAGATAATCGGTCAGGCCATCTTCGTAGCACCAGCGTTGTTCCGTATTGTTCAGCTTGTCTTTGAAGACAATCTCCACGCCGGGACACAACACCGCTTTAGCTTTCAACAGATGCGACAGGCGAGAAACGGAAAAGCGTGGGCTGTCAAAGAAGCTTTCATCAGGCCAGAAATGCACGCGCGTGCCGGTGTTGCGCTTACCAACGGTGCCAGAAACAGTGAGATCCTGCACCTTGTCGCCGTTCTCAAACGCCATGTCATAGATTTCACCATTACGACGAACGGTAACTTCAACGCGTTTAGATAAGGCGTTAACCACGGAAATCCCTACGCCATGTAAGCCGCCAGAGAATTGGTAGTTTTTGTTGGAGAATTTGCCGCCTGCGTGCAGACGACAAAAGATCAGCTCAACCGCAGGAATGCCTTCTTCGGGATGGATATCCACTGGCATACCGCGTCCGTCATCAATCACTTCCAGTGATTGATCGGCGTGCAGAATCACTTCAACCCGCTTGGCGTGACCTGCCAGCGCTTCATCGACGCTGTTATCAATCACTTCCTGACCCAAATGGTTAGGTCGCGTCGTGTCGGTATACATACCCGGGCGACGGCGAACAGGCTCAAGGCCAGTCAGGACCTCAATAGCATCCGCGTTATAGTTTGATTGACTCATGGTAAATGTCTGATTAGAAGGGTGAAATAGTTGCGATTTCCGCATCACTTAAGGGTGATTCAAGCCTAGAAAATCCAGAATCTGCGGGAAATGGCGTTCGAATCCGATAAAAGCATGATTACCGCCCTCTTCTACCTGATGTCGGCACGCGCTGTAATAGTCGAGCGCCTGACGGTAGTCGAGTACTTCATCGCCGGTTTGTTGTAGCAACCACAGTAAATCCGGCGCTTCCAGCGGGTCAATCTGCATGACTTTCAGATCGTAAATGTGCCGAGACTCTAACACATATTGTTGGCCGGTGTAGGGATTCTGATTGTCACCAAGGAAATCCACCAGCAGCTCAAAAGGACGCACTGCGGGGTTCACCACTACCGCTGGCAACATAAAACATTGCGACAGCCAGGTTGCGTAATAACCGCCTAATGAAGAACCCACCAGGCCGAGCGTTTCTCCGCTACGACTCAACACGATATCTTCCAGCATGGCAGCCGCCTCAGCAGGGAATGTCGGCAGTTGCGGAATGATCATGTCGATTTCAGGATGATGTGTATTAAGCCATTGTTGAAACTGGGTCGCTTTCGCCGATTGCGGTGAACTGTTGAAGCCATGGAGATAAAGCAGCGCAGCCATCCGTTAATATCCTTCTGAATCAAGATCGGGGCAAAACGCATCAGTTTGCAAACGTTCGACTTCGGTTTCTGCTTTGCCTTGTGGATGGAGCGTAAACCAGCGCCAGCCGGGTGCGACAGTATCAATGGTAAAACTGGTGCAATGCGGTTTGAATTGAACGCAGGTAGAGGGCGTAGCCAATACGCGGCGTCCGCGCCAGTCCATATCCAGTTCCTGATGAATGTGCCCACAGACCAGGGTTTGGGCCAGCGGATAGTTTTGCAATACCGCATCCAGCTGATGCGAATTGCGTAAGCTGTGTTGATCAAGCCAGGTACAACCTGAGGCCAGCGGATGATGATGCAGCAAAATCAACGTGTGACGTTCTGGATGGCGCGCCAGCGTTTTTTCAAGCCATTCCAGCTGGTAATCACTTAGCATGCCGTGTGGAACGCCGAAGACTTGACTGTCTAACAACACAAGTTGCCAATGTTCGCCCAGCAAGACATGCTTCTCGGCGTTGATCTTTGCCTCTGCCAGGGTATCAACCATGGCGGGTTGGAAGTCATGATTTCCGGGCAGCCAGACGCAGGGCTTTGGCAAACGAGCAATGCCCTCAGCGAAATGCTGATAGGCTTGAACAGAGTGATCCTGAGCGAGATCGCCGGTCGCGATAACAAGGTCATAGTCGCGTTGCTGAGCAATGATCGCATCCAATACTGCGTCAAAGCTCGCCCAAGTATTAACCCCAAGCAGCGATTCATGTTTTCCCGCGAAAAGATGGGTATCCGTGATTTGTAAAATCCTGATTTCGGACCCTTTTGCCGCAGGAAGAGTTAGCAGGCTATCCAAAGCGTTTCCTTCATCTCCACGCCATTTGATGCATTATACGCATTCAGCAAACAGGCACTGCCATTGCACCATGTGCCAGGCAATAGCGCAACCAGTCCGCGAGAAACTGATTTATCTGGTGTTTCTCATCACGCTGATGCAATTTTTTATTAGGATAATCATAACGTGCTTTAAAACGATAGATCTGCTGAGTGGAACACACTTCAGCGACCATCGCATCATGGTACAACCTTACGGACATGGAAGGCAGACTCCAGTAACTCACAGATGGCGCGACTTGGCGAATTTCAACCAAGGTGGTATAGCGCGTCGACTCTTCTATTGTCAGCTGATAACGGGCGCCACTCACCTGATAAACCACCGATGCGCCCGCCTCATCACTGCGCGGCAGCAAACGGCGCAACTGAGCGAAATTGGTTTCGCACAGCCGCATCATTTCCGGAAAGTCAGGGGTATAGCGCTGTTTCATTTTTGTGCCCACTCTTCTCTTAATTTCTCATGGTGCAACGCCAGCCATTGCAGTGCGATGACAGACGCAGCGTTATCAATTATCCCCTGTTCCACCCAGCGGTAAGCCTGTTCGCGGCTGACCACATGCACAAGAATATCCTCATTCTCTTCCTCCAGACCATGGCATCCTTGAGCCTGGCTGGCATCCACTTCTCCGACCAAAATCGACAATCTTTCGCTGGTGCCACCGGGACTGGCGAGGTAATTGAGCATCGGTTTGACTCGCCCAACCTGTAATCCCGCCTCTTCGACCGCTTCACGGCGTACCACTTGTTCAACGCTTTCACCTGGATCGATGATCCCCGCCACCATTTCCAGCAGCCAGGGCGTGGAACCCGCATCATAAGCAGGGATGCGGATCTGTTCGATCAGCACCACTTCATCACGTAAGGGATCATAAGGTAGCAGTACGGCGGCATGTCCGCGCTCAAAAACTTCACGCTGCACTTCCGCACTCATTTCGCCATTAAAACGACGATGCCGGAAGCGATAGCGCACAATCGAAAAAAAACCGTCGTAGACTGTTTCGCGTGCAATAATTTCTACATCGTTTTTTGTAAAAGTCACAGGGGATTTTTTTTCTTCCGACATCTTCTTATTCCTTATCCAGATTGGGATGGAGCGAATAAAAGCCAACCTTTATGCTTTATCCGAGTGGTTGTTTCTGAATTATTTACGTAAATTAGGCGTAGAAGGCACGTTCAGCCAACTTATCACACAGTTGCACTCTGCTAGAATCGGCGATAATTTTTTGGCTTATTCGGCAGCGCTACCACTGCAATTTGCTGCAACAAAAGGAATGCAAATGAAAAAACTGCTCCCATTTTTTATTGGGCTGAGCCTGGGCGGTTTCAGCTTCGCCAGTCAGGCAGAAGACCTGCTTCAGGTTTATCAACAAGCGCGACTGAGTAACCCAGATCTGCGCAGTGCTGCGGCAGATCGTGATTCAGCATTTGAGAAAATCAACGAAGCGCGAAGCCCTTTATTACCCCAACTCGGTTTGGGTGCAGATTACACCTACAATAACGGTTATCGCGACAGCAGCGGACTTCACTCCAATACCACTAGCGGAACCTTACAATTAACGCAAACCATCTTTGACATGTCAAAATGGCGTGCGCTGACGCTGCAAGAGAAAGCTGCGGGCATCCAGGATGTCACTTACCAGGTTGCACAACAGGATCTGATCCTGAACACGGCGACCGCCTACTTCAACGTGTTGAAAGCGATTGATACCCTTTCCTACACTGAAGCGCAGAAACAGTCGATTTATCGTGAATTAGATCAAACTACACAGCGTTTTAATGTGGGATTGGTTGCCATTACTGACGTGCAGAACGCCCGTGCGCAATATGACAGCGTCTTAGCGGACGAAGTGACTGCACGCAACAACCTTGATAATACCGTTGAGTCGTTGCGTCAGATTACCGGTATGGATTATTTGTCGTTAGCATCACTGAATATTGATCGCTTCAAAACCAGCAAGCCAGATGCAGTGAACGCACTGCTGAAGCAAGCGGAAAGCCGTAACCTGACCTTGTTGTCCGCACGCCTGAACCAGGATTTAGCGCGTGAGCAAATTCGTTCTGCTGAAACGGGCCACATGCCAACGCTGGATTTGACTGCTTCAACGGGTATGTCTAACAGCAAATACGGTGGCAGCCGTGCGAATCAATCAACCAGTTCAGCTGACTCGATTACAGGCTCGAATCAGGTTGGTCTGAGCTTCTCATTACCGCTGTACAGTGGTGGCTCGGTCACGTCGCAGGTTAAACAAGCGCAGTACAACTTTGTCAGTGCCAGCGAGCAGTTAGAAAGCGCGCACCGTTCTGCCGTGCAAACCGTGCGCTCTTCTTACAACAACGTTAATGCTTCAGTAAGTAGCATTGATGCCTACAAACAGGCGGTTGTTTCTGCTCAGAGCTCACTGGATGCTTCAGAAGCGGGTTATCAGGTCGGTACGCGTACTATCGTTGATGTGTTGGATGCGACCACGACGTTATACAACGCCAAACAGCAACTTTCTGATGCTCGTTATAGCTATCTGATTAACCAGCTTAACATCAGCTATGCGCTGGGTACGCTCAATGAGCAAAACCTGCAGACGCTGAACAGCCAACTGGGTAAAGAGATCGCGACTTCACCAGAAACTGTTGCGCCTGAAAATGCTCAGCAAACAGCTCGCGTTGATAATGGCCCTGCTGCTAATGCATCGGCATCAGCTGCACGTCCTGCTGCAGCCAGAAATACCGGAAACCCATTCGGTAATTAATCCTGATGCGGGTCGCTTTGCGGCCCGCTTCTCTTTCAAACGTATAGCTACGTAAAGATCCTTTCCCCTTCCCGGCTTCAGCTTCAATTTCCCCCCTCCATCCCCTATCCTAAGTGCTACCTTTGGGCAAAGGATCATGATAATGAAACGGACAAAATCTATTCGCTATGCTGCTTTTCGCAAAAGCTGGCAAGCCAGACATTTAACGCCAGTCGCTATCGCCGTCTCGGCGGTATTTATGCTGGCTGGCTGCGAAAAAAACGATGAAACCGTGTCGCTCTACCAGAATGCGGATGAATGTGCGAAAGCCAATCCAAGTCAGAGCGCGCAATGCACCACGGCTTACAACAACGCGTTAAAGGAAGCGGAACGTACTGCACCAAAATATGCAACGCGTGAAGATTGTGTGGCTGAATTTGGTGAAAACCAATGCCAGCAAACACCTGCTCAAGCAGGCGTCGGCACGAATAATGCTGAAAACCAACAGAGTGGCAGCTTCTGGATGCCATTAATGGCTGGCTATATGATGGGCCGCATGATGGGCGGCGGCGCGGGATTCGCGCAGCAACCACTGTTCTCACCGAAAGCCGCAAACAGCCCAGCACGAGGCCAGTTTGTTGATGCTTCAGGCCGTAACTATGGTTCTGCCACTTCAGGCCGCACTATGAATGTGCCAAAAACCGCATTAGCCCCTAAACCCGCAACAACGTCAACCGTAACGCGGGGTGGCTTCGGTGAAACCGTCGCCAAGCAAAATGCCATGCAACGCAGCAGCGCCACCGGAACATCCAACCGCTCGCTGGGAGGCTAAAACCGCCATATGCAACGCATTGCTATTTCTGAGCGCCCAGGCTGGCGAGAAAAAGCCACTGAATTTGGTTTTCGTTTTCATACCATGCATGGCGAGCCTTACTGGTGTGAAGACGCTTATTATCAGTTCACGCTGGCACAAATTGACCAGCTAGAGGAGACCACTGCTGAATTACACCAGATGTGTTTGCAGGTAGTGGAGAAAGTGGTGAGCAGCGAGGCGTTGCTGACTAAATTCCGTATTCCCAAACATACGTGGGATTTTGTCCGCGATTCATGGCAACAGCGTCAACCCTCTCTTTATTCGCGTCTCGATCTCGCCTGGGACGGTAAAGGTGATGCAAAGCTGCTGGAAAATAATGCCGATACCCCAACCTCACTGTATGAAGCGGCTTTTTTTCAATGGCTTTGGCTGGAAGATCAGCTTAATGCAGGCCAATTGCCGGCCGGCAGCGATCAATTCAACAGCCTGCAAGAAAAGCTGATTGAGCGCTTCGCTAACCTACATCAGCAGCATGGCTTCCAGTGGTTGCATTTTGCCTGCTGTCGGGACACTGATGAAGATCGCGGCACCGTGCAATATCTGCAAGATTGCGCGACCGAAGCGGGTTTACCGAGCGAATTTCTTTTCATTGATGAAATTGGTTTGGGTGAAAAAGGCGAGTTTACTGATGCTCACGATCAGGTAATCAGTAATCTCTTCAAGCTCTATCCTTGGGAATTCATGCTGCGCGAGATGTTTTCAACCAAGTTGGCAGATGCTGGCGTACGCTGGTTAGAGCCTGCCTGGAAAAGCATTTTGTCGAACAAAGCCTTGTTGCCCATGTTGTGGCAGATGTTCCCAAATCACCCGAATTTGTTGCCTGCCTATTTCGCGGAAGATGATGTTCCACCTATGACGAAGTATGTGGTCAAGCCGCTATTTTCACGCGAAGGCGCCAATATTCGTATTGTTGAGAATGGTACTGAAATTGCTCGCGTTGACGGGCCGTACGGTGAAGAAGGCATGATTGTGCAGGAATTTTATCCGCTGCCAAAATTTGGCGACAGCTATACGCTGATCGGCAGTTGGCTAATAGACGATCAACCCGCCGGGATTGGCTTACGTGAAGATCGTGACTTGATCACCCAAGATCTTTCTCGCTTTTATCCGCACGCCTTTATTGAATAAAAATGAACAGGCCAGATAAATGGCCTGTTTAGTATTTTTACCCAACCTGTACTGACAACATACTGATTGCACCTAATTCCATACCATCAATGGGAATGGTCACGGGTTCATCCGGCTGACGTGCGCCCAAAACATACAGAAGTGGCAGATAATGTTCCGGCGTAGGATTCGAAAGGCTGGCCCCTTCATGCTGCATAAAATTCACCAATGGATGCGTTTCAGCCTCACTTTGTGATGCCAGATTTTCACGCACAAATTGATTAAAGCGACTTGCCCACGGATAGATGTCATCCCCGCCGCCCCAGCGCACCATTCGCAGGTTATGTACCACATTGCCGCTTGCCACAATCATCACGCCCTGATCACGCAGCGTTGCTAATTTACGCCCCATTTCAAAATGCCAGGCTGCAGGTTTAGTCGCGTCAATACTCAACTGCACCACAGGAATATCGGCTTCAGGATACATTTTAATCAATACGCCCCAGGAACCGTGATCGAATCCCCATTCCTGATCAAGCTGAACCGGAACAGGCGACAGCAATTTAGCAATCTCTTCCGCCAAATCAGGTGAGCCCGGCGCAGGATAACGTGTGTCAAACAGTGCTTGAGGAAAACCGCCAAAGTCATGAATGGTGCGTGGGTTTTCCATCGCCGTTATTGCGGTGCCTCGCGTGTACCAGTGCGCAGAAATAGCAAGAATGGCGCGTGGGCGCGGTAGCGTTTCACCTGCTTCCCGCTAGGCTTCGGTATAACGGTTTTCTTCTAACACGTTCATAGGGCTGCCATGTCCCAAAAACAGCGCCGGCATACGTAACTGACTCATAAATCTTTCCTAAAAAGTGCCGCCTTGATAGCCGTTACGATACGCCGTTTGTGCCGCTAATCACGCGGATAAGCATGATGATGATCATCAGAGAATTTGAATGATGTTTTTTCGACATTTCTTTACGTAACAAAACTCGATCTTTTGTAAGGTTAAAGGTACTTTAACTGGGAATCATTATCATTAAGGAGAGTGCAATGTCAGTACCTTTACTGCTTACCGTGCTGGCAGGTGCCGCGACTTTTATCGGCGCGCTATTGGGTGTGATAGGACAAAAACCTTCTAATCGAGTGCTCGCATTTGCTCTCGGTTTTGCTGCTGGCATCATGCTGCTGATCTCGCTTATGGAGATGCTGCCTGCTGCATTACATGCGGAAGGTATGTCGCCAATCTTGGGTTATGGCATGTTTATGCTGGGCCTGCTGGGATACTTCGCTTTAGATCGCATGCTGCCGCATCAGCATCCACAAGATATGGTCGCGGTTAAACGCCGTCCGACTAATTTGCGTCGTACCGCTATCTTGTTGACGTTGGGCATTAGTTTGCACAACTTCCCGGAAGGCGTTGCAACCTATGTTACCGCCAGCAGTGATATGGAACTTGGTATGGGGATCGCGCTTGCGGTGGCCATACATAACATTCCGGAAGGATTAGCGGTCGCTGGGCCGATGTATGCTGCCACGGGTTCAAAAATGAAAGCGATCTTTTGGGCCTGCGTATCGGGAATGGCAGAAATTTTAGGCGGCGTTATCGCTTTTATGCTGCTGGGACCCATGGTTTCACCAGTGATTATTGCTGCCGTTATGGCGGCCGTTGCAGGAATTATGGTGGCTTTATCAGTGGATGAACTGATGCCATTAGCGCGCGAAATTGACCCGCATAACAATCCTAGTTACGGCGTATTATGTGGCATGACCGTCATGGGTTTAAGCCTGACGCTCTTACAAACCACCGGTATCGGCTGAGCAAGAATCGTCGCAAATAACTGATAAAAAAAGCATTACTGAATGATTTATACTCAATAAACCTCTAACCGAGACGGGTCTTGTACGGTCGA
This sequence comes from Pantoea sp. MQR6, assembly GCF_022761075.1. NCBI lineage: Bacteria > Pseudomonadati > Pseudomonadota > Gammaproteobacteria > Enterobacterales > Erwiniaceae > Pantoea > Pantoea sp. MQR6. The sequence goes on along the minus strand of NZ_JAKYXB010000003.1, from coordinate 194,658 downwards.
CCACCTTCACTAATTACACTCCGTTGCACGTCAATAAACCAACGGAGCGTTATGTTAGTCCAAGGTGCCATATTATGCCTGGCGCTGAACATTTATCACGAAGCGCGTGGTGAACCGTTAATGGGACAAATTGCCGTCGGTACGGTAACCATGAACAGGGCAAAATGGGATGTGAAAGAAATCTGTCCGGTGGTGTATGCACCGAAACAGTTTTCCTGGACATCTCTAAAAAAAAATCCGCATTCACATCCCCCAGCACATGACAAAAGCTGGCAGCGAGCGCAAGAGCTTGCGAACAGAATTATTAATGGGGAAGTGGAAGATGTGACGAAAGGAGCAACTTATTTTCATGCTCATCGGGTTAAGCCCGGCTGGCGTCACGCATTTGAACGTACCGTTGTGATCGGTAATCACATTTTTTATGCCAGTAGATAAAAGACAAAACAGGCCGGAAATCCGGCCTGTTTCATTTCATTTATAACGCAGGTTAATCAGCTCGCCTGGCGCGTTTCACGATCGCGACGAAAAGCCACTAAATCTTCAATAGTCACTACCGGCATCTCATGCTGTTTCGCAAACGCGATAGCTTCAGGTGCATGCGCCATCGAACCGTCATCATTCGTAAGCTCACACAATACGCCTGCGGGTTTAAAACCAGCCAGCGTAACCAAATCAATGGTTGCTTCAGTATGGCCACCGCGCGTTAACACGCCGCCATCGCGAGCGCGTAAAGGGAATACGTGGCCAGGACGATTCAAATCGCTCGGTTTGGCATTGTCAGCAACAGCTGCACGGATCGTTGTGATGCGGTCTTTGGCCGAAACGCCGGTGGTAACGCCTTCAGCAGCTTCAATAGTGACGGTAAAACCGGTGCCGTATGAGCTGGTGTTATTTTCCACCATCATCGGTAAATCGAGCTGTTGACGACGTTCTTCAGTCAGGCATAGACAAACAATGCCGCTGCCGTGACGAATGGTGAGCGCCATTTGCTCAACGGTCATCGTTTCAGCGGCAAAGATCATATCACCTTCGTTTTCACGATTTTCATCGTCAAGCACCATCACACCGCGTCCATTACGCAGTGCGGCGATGGCACGTTCTACACGCTGTTCCGGCGTGCCAAATTCAGAAAGTAGCGTCTGATTCATGGTAATAAAAACCTTTTAAATGTATTGGGTTACCAGAATCAGGGCGAGCTTAGGAGTGACGTCAACAGACGTGGCAATAACGTGGCGTGGACAAAAAGCCCAGCAGATGTCTTTACCCTCTCCCATCCGGACTTTAACCGTCGGCTCCGGAATTACACCGGATCTGCTGACCTTCACGATCACTTGTGAAGCGCTCGCGGGCTTTCAGCTGACGCTGATTTACCGCCGGTGGGGAGTTTCGCCCCGCCCTGAGAATAAGCAAAATTACTATAGCGCCGATCAACTGGAGCGGCAATCAACAAAACTGCAAATGCTTTGGCATTTCCTGCGTTACCGATTTCAGGTTTAACCTTTTCATTTCTGGCATTACACTTAGCAGATATCGAGTGCGCACAACTGCTGCCATCAGCAACCCGTAACCAGGAAATAATCATGATCGACACGAAAAAAATTGAACAAATTGCACGCCAGGTCCATGAAGCGATGCCGAAGGGAATTCGTGAGTTTGGTGACGATGTCGAAAAGAAAATTCGTCAGGTTCTTCAGGCGCAACTGACGCGTATGGATTTGGTCAACCGCGAAGAGTTTGATGTGCAGACGCAGGTATTACTGCGTACACGCGAGAAACTGTCTGCGTTGGAGCAACGTTTGGCGCAGTTAGAGAGCCAAAACGCACCCGCACCGGCACCCGCAGTGATCACGCCACAGGAAGCGGCAGTGATCAAACCGGAAAATACCCCGGAATAAAATGACAAAGCGGGAGAGCCTTCTCCCGCTTATTACATTATTTACTGGCCACGAATGGTTTTAATAATGTTGGTCGTTGAAATACCGTCTTCAAAGTTCAGCACACGTACATCACCGCCGTTGGCCCAAACCTCTTTGCTTCCCGCAATATCTTCAGGTTTGTAATCGCCGCCTTTTACCAGCAAATCAGGCAATATACCGGCGATCAAACGCTGCGGCGTATCTTCTTCAAACACCACAACCCAATCTACCGCTTCCAACGCGCCCAGTACGATCATGCGGTTTTCTTGTGGATTAACCGGACGACTCTCACCTTTCAACCGCTTGGTAGAAGCGTCGCTGTTAACCGCAACAATCAAACGATCACCCAGCTTACGTGCATTAGCGAGATAAGAAACGTGACCGGCGTGAAGGATGTCGAATACACCGTTGGTCATCACCACTTTTTCGCCGCGCTTGCGTGCCATTTCAACGGCCACTTTTAATTGCGCTTCGCTCATGATGCCAAAACCCTGTTCAGGGCGGGCGTGGATTGCGTTTTCCAGCTCAACGGTGCTAACCGTTGATGTGCCTAATTTTCCGACGACAACACCCGCTGCCGCATTGGCAAGGAAACAGGCTTCTTCCAGTGAGTTTCCGGCGGCCAAGGCTGCGGCTAATACGCCAATTACCGTGTCGCCCGCTCCCGTAACGTCGTAAACTTCTTGCGCCTGGGTCGGTAAATGCAGCGGCGTTTTACCCGGCTGAAGCAATGTCATGCCATTTTCAGAACGAGTTACCAACAATGCCGACAGGTCATAGTCTGCAATCAGCTGCATGCCACGCGTGACAATTTCGTCTTCGCTCTTACACTTGCCAACCACTGCTTCAAACTCTGAAAAGTTAGGGGTAAGTAAGGTCGCACCGCGATAGCGTTCGAAATCAGTACCTTTAGGATCGATTAATACCGGTACTTTCGCTTCGCGCGCCAACTTAATCATTGCCTGCACGCTGCTCAGGGCGCCTTTAGCGTAATCAGAAAGCACCAGCGCACCGGTAGAGGCTAACGACTGACGCATACGCTGATGAATAGGCTCTGGATCGACCTGCTCAAACCCTTCTTCAAAATCAAGGCGGATAAGCTGTTGATTACGAGAAAGTACGCGCAGTTTAGTGATGGTAGGATGACTTTTTATTGCCACGAAATCACAGTTAACATTGACGTCTTTCAGCGTGCTACTCAGTACTCGTGCCGCATCGTCCTCGCCCGTCAAACCGATCAAACGTGATGCTGCGCCAAGTGCAGCAATGTTCATTGCTACGTTCGCCGCGCCGCCAGGACGCTCTTCAACCGTGTCCACTTTCACTACCGGTACCGGCGCTTCAGGTGAAATACGGCTGGTTGGGCCATACCAGTAACGATCTAACATCACATCGCCGACGACCAGCACCGAGGCTTGACCAAACGCGGGCAGAGTCACTTTCATTCCAGACACTCCAGACTGCTGTAAAAATAGTGCGCGGATAATATCACAGTTGCGAAATGTGCTATTAGCCGGCGCTTAGAGAGAAACCGGTGAAACCAGCCAACGCTGCCAGCTCTCTTTCACCGTTTGCCGTTCGACTTCAAATGCTTCTGGCTCAACATGGCCAGGAAGCTCCTGTAAGGCAAGATGATGCAATGCATCACGCAACGCGACGTAAGCCTGCGTCAACGCGAGCGCCTCATCTTCCTGCATGATGTGGTGCTTCGCCATCAGCTCGAAAATTCGCACATTATCTGACCAGCGCGTCAGCACTGGTTGTTGTGTGGCGTAGCGTAGGACAAGATATTGCGCGATGAATTCAATGTCGGTGATGCCGCCTTCGTCGGCTTTGATGTCCCAACGACCTTTATGCTTGTTACTGAGATGGGTACGCATTTTCTCACGCATCTCCCGCACTTCAGTTTGCAGGCCACCCGCCTCACGCGACAAACATAAAATACCGCGACGAATTTCGCTAAAACGCTCCCCTAATGCGGGTTCTCCAAACACTACGCGAGCCCGCACCAGCGCCTGATGTTCCCATGTCCAGGCTTCTTGATGCTGATACTCAGCAAAGGCGTCGAAAGTACTGACTAACATGCCTGCTGCACCTGAAGGCCGCAGGCGGGCATCAACCTCATAGAGAATGCCGGAAGAGGTACGGGTGCTAAACAAATGCATCACCCGCTGCGCCAGCCGCAGGTAAAACTGGCGGCCATCAATACTGCGTTCACCCTCAGTGACTGCATTCAGCGGGCAATCGTGCAGGAACACTAAATCAAGATCAGAGCTGTAACCCAGTTCCCAACCGCCTAATTTGCCGTAGCCTAATACCGCAAAACCACGCTCATTTTCATCTTTAAGGTGTGAAGGTCGGCCATAGCGGTGCAGCATCATGTTCCACGCTTGCTGCACCACGGATTCTATAATCGCTTCTGCCAGCCAGGTTAAGTGATCGCTGACTTTCATTACCGGCAAGGTTTCAGCAATATCCGCTGCTGCAATACGCAAAAGCTGGGCCTGCTTAAATTGGCGTAGCGCTTCAAGCTGTTGCTCTTCGTCATCGGTAGGAATACGCATCAGGTATTGGCGTAATTCATCACGATACGCATCGGTGGCAGTCGGTTGATACAGCGTAGCGGGATCAAGCAACTCATCCAGCAGTAAAGGATGGCGCGCCAGTTGGCTGGCGACCATCGGTGAAGCGGCACAGAGCCGAATGAGATGACGCAGCGCACCGTGGTATTCGGTTAGCAACTCAAGGTAGGTACTGCGCGTAATGACGCCGAGTAATAAAGGTGTCAAACGGCTAAACGTCACCGCAGCATCTGTTCGCAGGCAGATTTCACTGAGCAAGCGCGGCATGAGCTGATCAAGCGCCTGGCGCCCACGCGGCCCAATAGTGCGCCGATTAATATCCTGACGGAACGCCTCCAGCGTTTGATGCAGCGAACGACGCTGCTCTTCATTGAGTTGCGGCATTAACGGCACCAGATCATCCTCGTCCAGCTTGTCCTGCCACAGCCCGATGAATTCAGCCAGTTCGCGCTGGTCGTCAATGTCGGGCGTATCTTCACCGATCAACTCATCGAAAATAGCGCGCACAGATGACATGTGCGTTTCCATCTGCGCCATTAATGCCAGCCAGCCATCGGTATTCATCGCCCATGCTAGTCGCGCGCGATTAAGTTCATCGTCAGGTAAGGTTTGGGTTTGTTGATCGCCCAGACTTTGCAGTAGGTTTTCCAGCCGACGTAGAAACAGATAAGCATGACGCAATGCGTCAATTTGCTCAGCGGGTAACAGCGCCAGCTCGCCAATCGCCGCCAACGTTGGCATGAGGGCACGCAGTTGAAGTGAACGCTCACGTCCACCACGAATCAGCTGAAAGACCTGAACAATAAATTCGGTTTCACGAATGCCACCCGCACCCAGCTTGATATTGTTTTTCAGGCCGCGTCGACGTACTTCACGCGCGATCATGCTTTTCATATTACGCAGCGACTGGATCACGCTAAAGTCGATGTAACGACGATAGACAAAAGGTCGCAGCATTTGTTGCAGTTCCTGGCTCCAGCGATCCTGTTCATCGCCCATCAGGCGCGCCTTGACCATGGCGTAACGCTCCCAGTCTCGGCCTTGCTCCTGATAATAATCTTCCAGTGCGGCAAAACTGAGCACCAGCGGGCCGCTATCACCAAACGGGCGCAAACGCATATCAACCCGATAAACGAAGCCATCAATCGTGGGCTGATCCAATACTTTAATCAGTCTCTGCCCCATGCGCGTGAAAAACTGCGCGTTATCAAGCTCCCGCCGTCCTCCACGCGTCACGCCATTTTCTGGCCAGGCAAAGATTAAATCAATGTCAGAGGAGAAGTTGAGTTCTCCTCCACCAAGCTTACCCATGCCGAGAATCAGCATCGGCTGGGCATCGCCTTCTGCGTTGCAGGGCGTGCCAAAATCCTGGCAGCAATCCTGATACACCCAATCACGGGCGCGGCAAATAAGGACTTCGGCTAAAACGCTCAGCTGTTGCAGGCTTTGTTCGGTACTCGCGTGAGACAAGCACTGCATCCATGCAATGCGAACCAGCATTCGACGACGAAACAGCCGCAGCACACGCATCAATGTTGCTTCGCTGTCGACTGTCTGCATTTCCAACGCCAGCCAGTTAGCGTAATGTCGCCACTCATCCGCTTGCGGCGACTCTCGCTGGATCTCTTGCCACCAGTCGGGATGTTGTTGCAGATTTTCCACCACGAAATCGCTAAACGCCAGGCCCGCGACCTGCTCTGCGCTTAACGAGGCAAAAGGCGCGCCCAATCGCACTGCGGCACTTTCAGCTTGTGATCGTAATAATGCAGGTAATTCTGGCAACATATTCCCTCCCTGATGATGTGTTCGGACTTAACGCGCTGGACCGCTGCTTTTCCAGAAAGCAGGTTGCTTGATGGCCTGCCCAGCCAGCCACGGCAATCCATTTTCCTCATGCGCCTCAATAGCCAGTTGCAGCTGTTGCCATGGCGCCAGCCAAATCGCCACGGCTTCCTGCACATATGCGCCTGCCAGCAAATGAACGGCGAGCAGCTGACGAGCAAGGCGTGTCGCTTTGTCATGGTACTCATTGGGCTGCTTGACCGCGCTAAACGTCTCTTTAAGATCGGCATTGATGCGGGCTAACATAATATCGCTGAAACGTTTGAAGGAAGCCTGAAGCTTGGTCTTTCCTTTTTCATCAATCCATTGTTGCCAGTGCGATTCAACCAACCAGCGAGTGAGTGCTAACTGTGTTTCAACAGAGAGTGGAGAGAAGCAAAAATCCTGCGCGTTGACCTCTTCATTCGCTAAGATCTCTTCTAACGTTGTCAGCTTTTGGCGCAGCTCGCTGCTGGCTTTACGTGGTACTAAAGCGCCGAATAAAGCAAACGCCTGACGTAAAACTTCCAGCGCTTCGCGCACGGCATCTTGCGCAGAGCCATTACCCCGTAACCAAACTTCTTCATGGTATTGCCAATGGTTTAGTCCCGCTGACAGCGCGGCAATCATGCCCTCTTCAACCGTGACTTTTGCATCGGTTTTCAACACGGGGAAAGCACGAACGGGACGAGGCAGGTTGCCCTGCGCCAGTTGATAGCCACGCGCAGCTTTACTCAGGCTGCCCAATCGAAGCCCGCTGACTGCGATCAGCTGTTGAGCGAAAGCCAGCATGTCGCTACGCTCGCCCTGTTTGAGTTCCAGCTCGACTTCAAACAGCGGCTCGCTGAAAGACTCTGTGGCAACCTCACCCCGATCAAATGCGACTTCGATTTCACTGCCGCCGAAGGTCACCAACCAAATTTCGCGTTGGAAATGCGTAGTAAACAGTGGCTGCAAACGCTGCTGCAAGTCAGCTATGTCGGTTTCTTTCGGCCAGATTTCAACAGGTAATTGAGTGATATCGAGTTTCGGCTCAACCAGATCTACGTTATATTCCTGGCGCTGGTGTAAACCACCCAGCGTTTTGCCGCCGCCTTTTAGCGTCATTTCATAGCGTTGATCGACACCACGAATGCGCAAACCCATATCCCAACGACGCAACTGATTGTCGTCGGTTTCAAAATAGATATTGGTTAACTCACGCGCAGCCTGATACTGATGCGGCCACGCCACGAGTGCGTCTGCCAATTTCTCGGCAGCCTGTGATGTCGCAATGAACTTTAGTTCGATTTCAATGGTCATAATTTTTTATTCAATACGCCGCTGGCACTTAAGAGGTTTTCCCTCGCATATTCCAGGCCGCAATCAGCGAATTAATGCAGTTGCAGCTTGAAAGCTAAAGGGGTTATCAGGCGAAGATTAATGCACAGAAGCCGGGCTGTCTCTGCTTTCTTTGTGCTTTCGCAGCCCTTTTCGCAGGTAATTGAGACCAGGATAGTTCTCATTCAGATTTATGCGAAGCCTCTCCAGACTGTGCCGGTAAATTTTTAGTCATCAAGCAAATACGAAATCTAATGAAAAAAATCACACTCGCTGGAATTACTTTGCTGGCTCTCAGCACTCTCGCACCTGCCCACGCCGAAGAAAAACGTTACGTTTCTGATGAATTGTCTACCTGGGTTCGCAGCGGACCAGGCGATCAGTTTCGCCTGCTTGGTAAGCTGAACGCAGGTGAAGAAGTGCAGTTGGTGCAAACCAACAACGACACGAATTACGGCCAGATCCGTGATTCAGAAGGCCGCACTACGTGGATTCCGTTGTCACAGTTGAGCGCCAGTCCAAGCCTGCGTACACGCGTGCCGCAGCTAGAGCAGCAGGTTAAAGATCTTACCGCCAAGCTGGATAACATCGATAACAGCTGGAATCAACGCACCTCTGAAATGCAGAACAAAGTCGCTAACAGCGACAGCGTCATTACCGGTCTGCAAAATGATAATCAAAAGCTGAAAAACGAGCTGATTGTCGCCCAGAAGAAAGTCAGCGCCGCTAATGTGCAGTTGGATGACAAACAGCGCACCATCATTATGCAGTGGTTTATGTATGGTGGCGGCGTACTCGGTGTTGGTCTGCTGTTGGGCTTGTTATTGCCACACATGATCCCAAGCCGAAAGAAAAAAGATCGCTGGATGAACTAACGCGTATCTGTTTGTTTATAAAAGGGGATCGCCAGATGCCCTTTTTCGCATGCCTGCAATCTGGCAAATGTGTGCAACAATAAAACAACATGCACACCTGAATTCAGGAGCAGGAAGCCGCAGGTGCGTAAGTCACTTTTTTATCTCTGGAGTTGTTGAGTGAAGACGTTTCTTGTAGGTGGCGCAGTACGTGATGCGCTCTTGAATCTGCCGGTTAAAGACAAAGATTGGGTCGTTGTTGGTGCCACGCCAGAAGCCATGCTTGAGCAAGGCTATCAACAAGTTGGGCGCGACTTCCCGGTTTTCCTCCATCCTAAAAGCCGGGAAGAGTATGCGTTAGCACGTACCGAGCGCAAAAACGGCACAGGCTATACCGGGTTTGTAACGTGGTCGGCACCGGACGTAACGCTGGAGCAAGATCTGCAGCGTCGCGATCTGACCATTAACGCCATTGCCCGCGACGAAGAAGGTCGCCTGTTCGATCCCTATCATGGCCAACGCGACATTGCTGAGCGCCTGCTGCGCCACGTTTCCATGGCTTTTAATGAAGACCCGCTGCGCGTGTTGCGTGTTGCGCGATTCGCAGCCCGCTTCGCACACCTTAATTTCCGCATTGCCGATGAAACCCAAGCGCTAATGCGGGCGATGGTGGAAAGCGGAGAACTTGCTGATCTCACCGCTGAGCGTGTCTGGAAAGAGACTGAGAAAGCCCTGACGACGCGTAATCCTCAGGTTTACTTTCAGGTCTTACGTGATTGCGGTGCACTCAAGGTGTTGTTCCCCGAGATCGATAATCTTTTTGGTATTCCGGCTCCGGCAAAATGGCATCCAGAAATTGATACTGGCGTTCACACCTTGATGACACTGGCTATGGCAGCGGCTTTATCTGATTCATTGGACGTGCGTTTTGCCACGCTGTTTCATGATATTGGCAAGGCCCTGACGGCGCCCGAAAAGTGGCCAAGCCATCATGGACATGGCCCGGCAGGCGTTCCCTTGGTTGAAGTATTGTGTCAGCGCCTGCGCGTACCAAACGCCATTCGAGATTTAGCCTTGGTCGTCACTGAATTTCATGACGTGGTGCATACTATTGAGCGCCAATCTGCAGAGTCGTTAGTGGCGTTGTTTGATCGCATTGATGCCTGGCGTAAACCCCAACGTGTTGAACAGATGGCGCTGACCAGTGAAGCGGATGCGCGTGGACGTGCAGGTTTAGAAAGCATGCCTTATCCGCAAGGCGACTATTTACGCCGCGCTTTTGCAGTGGCACAAGCTGTGCCTACCAAGGCAGTGGTTGAGGCTGGATTTAAAGGAATTGAAGTGCGGGAGGAGCTCACGCGACGACGTATTGCTGCCGTCGCTGAGGGTATTACGACTTCGCGGCCAGCATGACTGGCCGCGAAACGGTTTACATAAAGATGGTGTAAACCACCGCTGCAAGGATGAAGCGGTAGATAGCAAACGAAACGAAAGAGATTCGCTTGATGAGCTCAAGGAAGACTTTGATGGCGATCATCGCGACGACAAACGCAGTAATGAAACCCACCGCAAACATCGGGAAATCTTCCATGGTCAGGAAACCGATGCTCTTGTAGAGGTCTAATCCCGTTGCGCCAATCATCATCGGCACCGCCAGGATGAATGAAAATTCTGATGCCGCATAGCGGCTCACACCCATGAGCATGCCGCCAGAAATAGTCGCACCTGAACGCGAGAAGCCCGGCCACAGCGCCAGACACTGGAAGCAACCGATCATAAACGCCTGGCGATAAGTGATATCGTCAATACCAACCGCTTTAGGCTGCTTAGGTTTGAAAAACTCCGCCGCCAGCAACAGCACACCCCCTACCACTAACGCATACATCACGTTTATCGGGTTAAACAGCGTTTTGATTTGATCATGAAATGCCAGCCCAACCACCACGGCTGGCACCATGCCCAGCAGAATGTGGATCAGCGTTAAATGTCCGCTGCCGATGCCCTCATGTTTCACTTCACCGAAGCGAATACCAATTAAACCAAACAGGCGGCGCCAGAACATCACCACTACCGCCAGAATCGAACCCAGCTGAATCACAACTTCAAACGTTTCAGCCTTTTGCCCTTCAAAGCCCAGCAGGTGGCCAACTATAATCATGTGCCCTGTTGAAGAGACCGGTAAAAACTCGGTTAACCCTTCGACAATGCCCAGGATTGCAGCTACCCAAAGCTGATGAATATCTGCCATCAAATTTTCCCTCTATCCGTGTTAAAACCATTAAAAAGGCGGTAGCGCGAGGGCTATCGCCTGAAATTCTGCCTGCATTCGCCTGAATAAAACCTTACGTTTTTGGGCTAATTCGCGTTAAGCAACGAAACGGCACTTGCTATGACAAACAGTAATTTGGTTTGGTTTCATTGTGATGGCAATCACATCGAGTTTATTTAGGAATAGTCCCGCGCTCAATTCGAACGCCAACCTGCGCTGCCTGGGCTACAGCCCCCGGTTTTGCTACCTTTATGCGTACTCCCGGCGAATTGAAACGGTTCATCAACAGATCCGCGATTTCTTCAGCTACGCGCTCAACAAGCGCAAAACGGCTGCCGTTTAAGTGGGTCAGGATGGCTTCGGAGACGTCAGCGTAGCTCAGGCAATCCTTCACATCGTCGCTGCTCGCGGCTAAACGGTTATCCCATGCCATTTCGACATCGAGCACCAGCTTCTGTTGAATACCTTGCTCCCAGTCGTAAACGCCAATGGTGGTGAACACCGTGAGTTGTTCTATAAATACGATATCCATGATGTCAGTCTCTGTTTTTGGCTAAGCCGGATACCACTTCCGGCGGATTATGCGTATTATCCATGGTTAAAGAGAACAAAACGACCCTAAAGGAAACGGTACTGTGTTATGAGTGCTATCGCGCTTGGTATGATTATTTTCGCGTATCTTTGCGGTTCGATTTCCAGTGCGATCCTGGTTTGCAAACTCGCTGGCCTGCCCGATCCTCGCGCTCACGGCTCAGGAAACCCTGGTGCGACTAATGTGTTACGCGTGGGCGGCAAAGCGGCAGCGATCTGCGTTCTGATTTTCGACGTATTGAAAGGCATGGTCCCCGTCTGGCTCGCTTATGTGTTGCACGTATCGCCGCTCTATCTTGGCTTAACGGCAATTGCTGCTTGTCTGGGTCACATCTATCCGGTGTTTTTCCGTTTTCGCGGCGGTAAAGGCGTAGCAACAGCATTAGGTGCGATTGCGCCGATTGGCTGGGATCTGACGGGATTAATGACGGGAACCTGGTTGCTGACCGTATTATTAAGCGGCTACTCATCGTTGGGTGCGATAATCAGTGCACTGATTGCGCCATTTTACGTATGGTGGTTTAAACCGCAGTTTACGTTCCCGGTTTCGATGCTTTCTTGTCTTATTCTGTTGCGCCATCACGACAACATCCAGCGCCTGTGGCGCGGACAAGAAACAAAAATCTGGAAGCGCAAGAAAAAGCGCGAAGAATAAAAAAGCCGGCTAGCCGGCTTTTTTTACGTCAAATGGCGGGTAATTCCGCTAGCGGCCAGCGAGGACGAACACTTACGCCTAGCTCACCGCGGGTTCCGCCTTTTAAGCGCACCATGCCCGCGTAGGCAATCATTGCGCCGTTGTCGGTGCAGAATTCAGGGCGAGCGTAAAAAACCTCTCCACCGCGCGCCTGCATCATTTTAGCCATCTGCTCACGCAACGTGCTGTTCGCACTGACGCCACCTGCAATGACCAAACGCTTAAAGCCGGTTTGATCTAACGCGCGCTTGCACTTGATCGAGAGCGTATCCACCACCGCATCTTCAAACGCGCGTGCGATATCGGCTCGCGTTTGATCATCGTCATCGTTACCGCGAATCGTATTCGCTGCAAAGGTTTTCAAGCCAGAGAAACTAAAATCCAGCCCCGGGCGATCGGTCATCGGACGGGGAAATTTAAAGCGGCCTGCCGTACCTTGCTGCGCCATTTTTGACAGCATTGGTCCGCCCGGATAATCGAGTCCTAACAGCTTAGCGGTTTTATCAAACGCTTCACCGGCAGCATCATCAATCGATTCACCCAACAGTTCATACTCACCGATGCCGGTTACGCTGATCAGTTGTGTATGCCCACCAGAAACCAATAACGCGACAAACGGAAAGGAGGGAGGATTATCCTCTAACATCGGCGCCAGCAAATGCCCTTCCATATGGTGAACAGGCACAGCCGGCACTTTCCAGGCGAAGGCCAACGCACGGCCAATGGTTGCCCCTACAAGCAGCGCGCCGACCAAACCTGGACCCGCCGTATACGCTACCGCATCAATCTGCTGCGGCTGTAAATTTGCCTGTTTCAACGCGGCTTGAATCAGTGGAATGGTTTTGCGCACGTGATCGCGTGACGCCAGTTCAGGCACGACGCCGCCGTAATCGGCGTGCAGTTTTACCTGACTATAAAGTTGATTAGCCAGCAGACCGGCCTGATCATCGTAGATTGCGATGCCGGTTTCATCGCATGACGTTTCAATACCCAAAATTCGCATTGCATCACCTCTTTCTTGCGGCGCGCAGTTTAGCACAGCAAATGTGCAGACAGAGGTGCCAAACCCTGCAAAAAGTGATTTTCTGCCGCCTAAAGAGTGCGCTATACTTCCGCCCCTGAAAAAAAACCGGCAGCCGCACAGGTAATCGCTCCTGTTGGTTTCAAATTATACATGGCGCTTTACAAACCAACTTGAGTTGGAGTAAAATGCTGCACCATTTTGAAATGTGCTGGCGCCGCAGTCAGCAGCAAAACCGAATATTATTGAGGTAAGAGGTTACATGCCGGTAATTAAAGTACGTGAAAACGAGCCGTTCGACGTAGCACTGCGTCGCTTTAAACGTTCTTGCGAGAAAGCAGGCGTTCTGGCTGAAGTTCGTCGTCGTGAGTTCTATGAAAAACCGACTACCGAACGTAAGCGCGCTAAAGCGTCTGCAGTTAAGCGTCACGCCAAGAAACTGGCTCGCGAAAACGCACGCCGCACTCGTCTGTACTAAGTTCTTCTGGAGGTTCGCCTCCATCGCGTAATATACGCAGACAGAGTCAAGTAAAAGGCCGTGCTTTCCGAAAGGAAGCGCGGCTTGTTGCCGTTTATGAGCTAAAAATTTGGGGCGTATGGCTGGACGAATTCCACGCGTATTTATTAATGATTTGCTTGCCCGCACGGACATCGTGGATCTTATCGATGCCCGCGTTAAGCTGAAAAAGCAGGGTAAGAATTTCCACGCATGCTGTCCTTTCCATAACGAGAAAACGCCCTCTTTTACCGTAAACGGTGAGAAACAGTTTTATCACTGTTTTGGCTGTGGTGCCCACGGCAACGCTATCGATTTTTTAATGAACTATGATCGTCTTGAGTTCGTTGAAAGTATTGAAGAGTTAGCCACTTCCCACGGTTTAGAAGTGCCTTATGAAGCAGGCAGCGGGCCAACGCCGATGGAACGTCATCAGCGACAAAGCCTTTATCAGTTGATGGATAATCTGAATGGTTTCTATCAGCAAAGCCTGCAGCAATCCAATGCCCAGCCCGCACGCGACTATCTTGACCGCCGCGGCCTGAGCGCCGACATCATTAATCATTTCGCGATTGGTTATGCTCCCGCCGGTTGGGACAATGTTCTCAAACGTTTTGGTAAGCAGCCGGACGATCGTGAATCATTAATGGAAGCCGGCATGTTAGTGACCAATGATAAGGGCCGCACCTATGACCGCTTTCGCGAGCGCGTCATGTTTCCAATTCGCGACAAGCGAGGCCGTGTCATTGGTTTTGGTGGACGCGTATTGGGTAACGACACGCCCAAATATTTAAATTCGCCAGAAACACCCATTTTTCATAAAGGCCGTCAGCTTTATGGCCTGTATGAAGCACTAAAAAATCATCCTGAACCAAAACGACTTTTAGTGGTTGAAGGTTACATGGATGTGGTCGCGCTTGCGCAGTTTGGCGTTGATTACGCTGTAGCGTCGCTCGGTACGTCAACCACAGCCGAACATATTCAATTGCTGTTTCGCAGCACTGATAATGTCATCTGTTGTTATGACGGCGATCGCGCGGGTCGCGAAGCCGCATGGCGTGCCCTCGAGACCGCATTACCTTACATGAATGATGGTCGTCAGCTACGCTTTATGTTTTTGCCGGATGGCGAAGATCCAGACACGCTGATACGCAAAGAAGGGAAAGAGGCGTTCGAAGCGCGTATGGAGCAGGCAATGCCGCTCTCCTCTTTCTTATTTGATTCTTTGCTGCCGCAGGTCGATCTCAGTTCACGTGATGGCAAAACGCGCTTGAGCACGTTAGCACTACCTTTGATTTCACAAATCCCAGGTGAAACCTTGCGTATTTATATGCGTCAGGAACTGGGAAATAAGCTCGGCATTTTGGATGACAATCAGCTTGAAAAGTTGATGCCCAAGCTGGCTACAAGCGGAGCGGCGCCGATTGCGCCGCCGCTTAAGCGAACGACCATGCGCGTGTTGGTTGCCTTATTGATACAGAATCCGCAACTGGCCACGATGGTGCCGTCGCTTGACGGGCTTGCTGAATCGAAAATGGCCGGTTTGCCGCTGTTTGTCGACTTAATCAACCGTTGTAACGAGAATCCTGGCTTGACCACTGGCCAGCTACTAGAGTTATATCGCGGAACAAATTTTAGTCAGACTCTTGAAACCCTGGCAATCTGGAACCACATGATAGTGGATGAGGAAGCTGAAGAGGTGTTTCAGGACTCGCTGGCCAGTGTTTACGACTCCGCGCTTGAACAGCGGCTTGAAGCGCTCATCGCACGCGATCGTACACAGGGATTAAGCGCTGAAGAACGCCGTGAGTTCTGGGCTTTGAGCCAGGCTCTTGCAAAGAAATAACAGTTTCATTGGGCCTGAAGTTGAAGACGCCAGAAATGGCAGTAAAGCAGGCTAATCAGTTTTAAAGGCGCGTCTCGTCAATTTGAAGACGTCGGCATAAAAGCCAAGCCTAATTAACATTGTTCCAGAGAGATCATTACTGCCGCCCGTTTGCCGCGTTGCAAAGGGTTATGAAGGCCATCTCGGACAGCAAGATTTGCGGCTTAAGTGCCGATTACTGATGGGCGTAGCCCACGCCGCGACGAGGGTAGCGGCAAGAATATAATGCCTTCACTGCTATTGTTGGCTCGCTGCCGACCGACACCAATCTAATTAACAGAAGTGTGGATACCGTCTTATGGAGCAAAACCCGCAGTCACAGCTCAAGCTTCTTGTCACCCGTGGTAAGGAGCAAGGCTATCTGACCTATGCTGAGGTCAATGACCATCTGCCGGAAGATATCGTCGACTCCGATCAGATCGAAGACATCATCCAGATGATTAACGACATGGGCATTCAGGTGGTTGAAGAAGCCCCGGATGCTGACGATCTGATGCTGAACGAAAACAGCTCCGATACTGATGAAGATGCTGCAGAAGCGGCCGCTCAGGTATTATCCAGCGTTGAATCTGAAATTGGCCGCACCACTGACCCGGTTCGCATGTATATGCGTGAAATGGGTACCGTTGAACTTCTGACGCGTGAAGGCGAAATCGACATCGCTAAGCGTATTGAAGACGGTATTAACCAGGTTCAATGCTCTGTTGCTGAATACCCGGAAGCGATTACTTATCTGCTGGATCAGTACGATAAAGTTGAAGCAGGCGAATCACGCTTGTCTGATCTGATCACCGGTTTCGTCGATCCGAATGCTGAAGAAGATATCGCACCGACTGCAACGCATGTCGGTTCTGAACTTTCTGAAGCAGATCGTAACGATGAAGAAGAAGATGACGAAGAAGATGACGACAGTGCTGATGACGATAACTCAATCGATCCAGAGCTGGCACGTGAGAAGTTTTCTGACCTGCGTACGCAGTATGAAACCACGCGTACCGTTATCAAAAGCAAGGGCCGCAGCCACGCTGATGCCGTTGCTGAAATTCAGAATCTCTCTGACGTATTTAAACAGTTCCGCCTGGTGCCGAAGCAGTTCGATTACCTGGTAAACAGCATGCGCGTAATGATGGAACGTGTCCGTACTCAGGAACGTTTGATCATGAAGCTGTGTATTGAACTGTGCAAAATGCCGAAGAAAAACTTCATCACGCTGTTCACCGGCAACGAAACCAATGAAAGCTGGTTCAAAGCTGCGCTGGCAATGAACAAGCCGTGGTCTGAAAAGCTGCTTGAAGTGCAGGATGACGTTATGCGTTCCCTGCAAAAACTGGCTCAGATTGAAGAAGAGACCGGCCTGACCATTGAGCAAGTGAAAGATATCAACCGTCGCATGTCGATTGGTGAAGCCAAAGCGCGTCGCGCGAAGAAAGAAATGGTGGAAGCCAACTTGCGTCTGGTGATCTCAATCGCCAAAAAATACACCAACCGCGGTCTGCAGTTCCTTGATTTGATTCAGGAAGGTAACATCGGCCTGATGAAAGCGGTTGATAAGTTTGAATATCGCCGTGGTTATAAGTTCTCTACTTACGCCACATGGTGGATTCGTCAGGCAATTACCCGTTCTATCGCTGACCAGGCGCGTACCATCCGTATTCCGGTGCATATGATTGAGACAATCAACAAGCTCAACCGTATTTCGCGTCAGATGCTGCAAGAGATGGGCCGCGAGCCGACGCCAGAAGAACTGGCTGAACGCATGCTGATGCCAGAAGATAAAATTCGCAAAGTGTTGAAAATCGCTAAAGAGCCGATCTCAATGGAGACGCCGATTGGTGATGATGAAGATTCACATTTGGGCGATTTTATCGAAGACACCACGTTAGAGCTGCCGCTGGATTCTGCTACCTCAGAAAGCCTGCGTAATGCTACTCACGATGTGTTGGCTGGCCTGACTGCACGTGAAGCCAAAGTTCTGCGTATGCGTTTCGGTATTGATATGAACACTGACCATACGTTGGAAGAAGTGGGCAAACAGTTCGACGTTACGCGTGAGCGTATTCGTCAGATTGAAGCAAAAGCCTTGCGTAAATTGCGCCATCCGAGCCGCTCGGAAGTGCTGCGTAGCTTCCTCGACGACTAAGTCAGCTAAACCCCGGTTCGCCGGGGTTTTTTATTTCAGCGTACCTTCTCCGCCGTTTTTACTCTGCTATTTCACTCCTGATCCCTTCCCTGCCGATACATCGCTGATGATCAGTCGCGTTGTGCTTTGCTCAGTTACTCTTCATCCGTTTTGCCTCTAACGCATGATGAAGCTGTTGATATGCTTCAACCATTTCTTCCAGTGACGCACGATTTAACCCGCTTGGATTAGGCAGCACCCACACTTGGGTTTTTCCCATAAATATCGGCTGCGCGCCCCACTCAACTTTGTTTTTTCCAAACGCGCGCTTAAACGCATCTTTCCCCAAAATAGCCAAAGCGGCGGGCTGATATTGCAAAACTTTTGCCATCAAACGCTCACCACCCTCTTGTAGCTCATTAACTGCTAGTTCGCTTGCCTGTACAGTCGGGCGCTCAACTAACATTGTGATACCACATCCTGTATCAAGTAAGCGCTGCTCTTCCTCAGGCTTGAGCTGTTGCTGCGTGAAGCCCGCCAGATAGATAACCTTCCAAAATCGATTCCCCGGATGCGCAAAATGGAACCCTTTATGCGCAGTGGAATAGCCTGGATTAATGCCGCAGAAGAGTACGTTTAAGTCAGGCGCAATAATATCGGTGATGGTGTGCTCGCTCATTAAGACTCCAGCCCAGCACGGGTCATTAAGGCGTAACGACTGCGCGCCAGCATTTCATCGGCGAGCAGATCATCGGGACAGGCTCGCGCTAATGCCAGTGCACCGACCATCTCCGCTAACATGCTGGATGCCAATGCTTCGGGCTGATCATGCCCCATTTCCCGCAACGGCTTCGCCAGTCGCTCATGAACAGAATACATTCCCTGGGAAAATATTTGCCGTGCTTCCTCTGGAAGATGCGCCACTTCACTCACCAAAGCGGGCAATGGACACCCTTCTGCGGGCGCATTACGGTGAACAACCGAAAGGTAATAATTGATAAAAGCCACCAAGCGCTGTGCAGGCGGTGCATCTTGCGCCGCAGGCTCAACCCGTTGCGCGGAATCCGCAAACATTTGCTTCATCACTTCCTGAACTAAATCATCTCGCGAGCTGAAGTGCGCGTAAAAACCGCCATGCGTTAATCCCACACGTTTCATTAACGACGCGACGCCAATGCTCTCCGTTCCCTTCTCGCGCATTACACGAGCGGCCTCTTCAAGAATGCGCTGGCGCGTGCGCGCTTTGTGCGTTTGTTTCTCCATATCATCATTCTCAATTTTGCTGTGCATACTTTATGACAATCATAGTAATTATTATGATCATCATATTCCAGCTTGACGCCATATATGATGACCGTCATATTAAATGAAATTATGACAACCATCATACGAGGAATACATTATGTCGAACGCATCTCCTTTAGGTTTTGCTTTGATCACGGGCGCATCAAGCGGTATCGGCGCGACTTACGCGAAACGTCTGGCAGCACGCGGATATGATCTCATTTTGGTTGCACGTGATAAGGCACGCATGGATACGCTGGCTTCTTCATTGACTCAGCAGCACGGCGTTCAGGTCAAAATCTTAACAGCCGATTTAACGCTCTCTGAGGATCTGGCTCGGGTAGAACATGAACTTACAACCCATTCGCACATTACCTTGCTTTTGAATAATGCTGGCATGAGCGTTGATGGCGAGTTCATCAACGCCGATGTCGAGCGTATTGATACCATGCTTACGCTGAATATTATTGCTCTGACACGACTTGCTCATGCTGCGGCACAATCGTTTAAAGCGCGTGGGAATGGGACAATCATTAACATTGCCTCCGTGTTGTCGCTGGTACATGAAAATTTCAATGGCGCGTATAACGCTTCGAAATCTTATGTCCTGACATTAACGCGAGCGATGCAGCATGAACTGGCTGAAAGTGGCGTTCAGGTGCAAGCCGTTTTACCTGGCGCAACGCGTACCGAAATTTTTGATCGTTCAGGTAAGTCTATTAGCGAGATCCCAGCAGAGATGCTGATGGATGTAGATGAGATGGTTGATGCAGCGCTCGCGGGCCTCGACAGCGGGGAAGCGGTGACTATTCCTGCTTTGGAAGAGTTGGCTTTGTGGCACGAATATGACCGTGCTCGCGGTGCGATGCTGCCTTTCCTCTCGCGTGATCAGTCAGCATCGCGTTATCGTCAACGCTAAGTTGAAAACGAATTTTATGGCGAAAGCCGGTTATTAAATAAAACGCGTGTGACAGGCCAGATGCAGTCCGCGCGTCAAAAAATTATGAATGTTATGTACAGCAAAGCCGCAAGAGCAGATCAATATCGAAGTAAAAGAGTGAACCCTTTATCCAGATTCGAGACTTTTCTGTAATTATTCAAATTATTTCCTATAAAAATCAACCAGTCATCAAATGCTGATTATTTCAGCAACCAACCGTTCAATGCTGGATCGCCCCGAGCAGATACTTTATAATCCCCGCTCCGCTGGCCCCTTAGCTCAGTGGTTAGAGCAGGCGACTCATAATCGCTTGGTCGCTGGTTCAAACCCAGCAGGGGCCACCAAATTTTAGTAGTAAAATCATATAATTAATCCACCTCTTAGGGTGGATTTTTTGTTGGAAGCAAACCCCATTGGCAGCAAAATGGCAGCAGTTTTTTTTCTCTGCCAATAAAAAACCCGCCGTAGCGGGTTGGTCTTTTGCAGAAATCACATCCACAGCGAGCCTTGCAATGTACGATCGGGATGGGGCGGAACAGGCTTTACCTTACCCGGACTCATAATAATTTCAGACACTGTTTCATGAGATTTGAATGTGCAGCTGCAATTGATGTTCTGACACTGGTTATAACGTTCTTTAGTCGTCTTTGATACTTGGAAGCTGCTGCGCGTATGTGCGGCATTACCGCACAAAGGACAGTTCATCATAATAAGCCCTCAATCCCATTTGGGATGGATAATACATAAAATAACCATATTGGGATAGTTCTCATTCCATTTCGAGCGAGTCAATTTTCACTTCCAGCTCAATGCTGGTTGTAAACCCGCTGTCGGCGCTCAGCGCGTGCGTCAGCGTCGTGATGATCCATTCACCGCCGTCTATCTGCTGTTTGAATCCGCTCACCCTTACCGGCATTTCCGTGTAAAGCTCCGCACGACCCTTTGCCAGCTGAATGGAAAACGTCGCCGCTCCGCGCTGTAGCTTTTCCCACTGCATTTTTGCCGCCCGCTCTGCGTTGGCCCGGTTCGCATAGGTCCGGCTCAGTACCAGCACGTTTTCATCCGTGCCGATCAGGTAGTCGCCCTGTTTCGCCTCCGGCTCCTTTGCCTTTGTGGTTTTGCGCTTACGCTTTACCTTTGTCGCTTCCTTTTTCGCCGGTTCGCGCGTGTGCAGCCAGCTGGCAATCACCCCGGTGTAGGCGTCACGGTCGGCCAGGGTAAACCGGTGGCCGTCGCCCGCCGAACGGGTCAGGGTGATAACCGGCAGCACTTTGCCGCTGGCCGTCTTTCCCTGACCCTGCCGGATGAACAGCAGGCTGCCGTTTTTAACGCAGGCAATCGCGCCGCACTGGCGGGCCAGCCGCATCAGAAAGCTGGCGTCTGATTCGTTGGTCTGGTCAATGTGGTCTATGGCCAGCTTTGCCATTTCGTCGCTGATGGCCATTTCCAGTTTATTGCGGCCCGCAATCTCTTTCACGATGTTGCCCGTCGTTGTCTGATGCCACGACTTTTCCCGGCGCGTGTTCAGCGTTGCCCTGAAATCGGCGCTGCGTGCGCGCAGGGTGAGACGGTCTGGCGCGCCGCCGTGCTCGATTTCGTCCACGGTGTAGGTGCCTTTCGGGGTAAGGGGCTGGCCCTTCCAGCCCAGCGCCAGCGACAGCATCCCGCCCCGGCGCGGCAGCATCAGCTTGCCGTCCGCGTCGTCCAGCTCAATCTCCAGCTGGTCCGCCTCAAAGCCCCGGTTATCGGTGAGCGTCAGGCTGATGAGGCGCTTTTCAATCTTCTGCGTGATGTCCGCGCCTTCCATCGTCAGGCGAAAGGCCGGGGCGGTGGCGCTGCCTGTTACCCAGTCTGATGCGTTCACGAAAGCAGCCCTCCCACGGTGCTGGTAAGTTTACTGGCCGCCTGCGTTGCGCTGTCTTTCAGCGAGGTAAGCTGCTCATTCAGGCTGCCGAACATTTCACCCAGCGACTCATCAACGCGTTTGAGCGTGACTGAAAATTCTATGCGCCTGCACGCCCCGTTGCTGAAAAACTCTGTTTTAGTCTGGCTCAGGCTTTCCACCACAAACATCCCGTAAATGGTGCCGCTGCCCTCAATCAGCGGCCACGACTTGCCCAGCTCTGCCATCTGCTCGAGCGCGAACAGCGACAGCCGCCCGCCGGTAATCTCCGGCAGCAGGACGCCCGAAAGCGTCACCGTGTCGTTATCCGGGCCGAGAAACTGCGAGGACGGACGGTAGCCCACCCGGCTGTTAGTGGCGTGTCGCCAGCTGCGCTGATACTGCAGCTCCTGATACGGGACCGTGCGCAGCATGAACACGAACAGCCCCAGCGTCATCATCATCCTTCAAACCCTCCTCTGTCACTGTAGGTACTGCGGGCGCGGGCCTCTGCCTGCCGCTGTTTTGCCTCAAGCCTGCGCATCACTTCGTCTGCCACGTCCTGCGCGCTCTGTCCCGGCTGCTGCACAATGGTAATCGGCGCGTGAATGCTGACCGGCGCAGCGGACTGCACTGTCTGCTGACGTGCCGGGGCCTCCTGCCGGTACGACTGCGCGGGCAGGCTCAGCGGATGCAGCGGCGCGGCCTCAGCCGGTGCGGCAGCAGTGCCGAGCGTGAGCGCCGCCATTGCCGCCAGCTGCGCGGTGCGCCTGCGGCTTGTCACATTCACCGGCCCGTTCACAATCTCCGGGCCGTTTTCGCCTACCACGCCAAACTGACCCGCCGGGATGTTGCCGCCGGTGTCATACATGCCCGCATAGCCCATCCCCGGAAACCCGCCCGGCGGCAGCACGACTTTGCCGTCGGTGTTAACGGCGGCGGGCTGCTGGCGCGTGACGTGCTCCGGCAGCTTCGCGTTTGCCGCCTCTTTCGTGACGATGCCGAGTTTTTCAAGCAGCCATGAAACCCCGGTTTTCAGCGATTCCAGCGGGTGCATCACCATGTTCAGCCCGTCGGCCAGCGCCTGCCCGAACGCTTTCCCTTTGGCGGCGGCGCTGTCCAGCTCTGCGCCAGTGGATTGCACCGGGGACAGCAGATCCCTGAACCACCCAAACAGCGCCTGCACCTTATCGCCTATCCACTGGAAAACGGGTTGCAGGGGTGAAAACGCCTCGCTGATGGGTCCGGCAGCGGCCCGGAAGCCGTCCACGACGCCGCCTAAAAATGCCTTTATCGGCTCCCAGTATTTCCACACGACCAGCGCCACACCGGCCAGCGCCGCCACGACAAGCCCGACAGGACTCAGCAGAAAGCCGAGCACGCTGACAACACCCATAACGGCGGTGCGCAGCAGGGCAAACGGTGACAGCGCAATCCATTTCAGCACGCTGCCGGTGCCGCGAACGGAGGCCATAAGCGGCGCAAAGGCGGTGACGGCCAGCCCGCGAACGTGCCCGCCCAGATTACGCACCGCCTGCACCGGGTTGCGAAAGGACGACGCCACAACCTCACCGGCCTGCTGCGCCTGCTCCTTGATTTTCTCCAGTGCCCCCTCGCGGAAAGCGTCCAGAATCCCGCCTTCTTCGTCATCGCCCTGACCGACAGACCCCAGCGCATCACGGATTTTTTCCAGCCAGCTGACGGAGTTTTCAGCCTCACCGCCGGAGAACAGGCTGAACAGCTTTTTAATCCCGCCGCCGGACAGCGACAGCCCCGGCGCAAGCGAGGAAAACGCCTTGCCCAGCCCGCCCAGCAGCGGACTGAGTTTTGCCAGGCCTTTCGTGGTCAGCATTCCCGCACCGAACCGCAGCAGGGCAATCGGCCCCAGCACGGCGGCCAGACCCACGGCGAGCGTGCCCAGCGCCAGCGTGACCGTTGCCACCACGGCGGCGATTTTCATCAGCCTGCCCGCCAGCTCCGGGTTTTCTTCCACCCAGCGGCGCATCGTGCCGGTGACTTTCTTCACCGCGCCCATAATTTCCATCAGCGGGGCGCGCAGCGTTTCGCCCAGGCTGCTCAGCGTGTTGGCCGCGCCGGTTTTGACCAGCTGCCACTGCGCCGACAGCGAATCCTTATTGATGTCAGATTCTTTCTGCATCGACCCGCCGGACGCATTCCCGGCGGTCAGCTGCAGCTGGCGCTTAAGCTCCGGCATGTTGTTGGCAAGCTTCGCCGCATCCTTGCCGAACTCCTTGCCGAAAACCATCGTCATGGCCGTCAGGCGTTTGTCTTCCGGCAGGCTGTTGACCTTTTCCAGCACGCGCTGAATGGTGCCCATCGCGTCCTTTGTCATCTGCTTTTCGATGGCTTTCGGGTCCAGCTTCAGCAGGTCCATACCCGCCATAAACGACTTGCCCTGCATGGTGGCAACTGACAGCTCGCGCATCATGGCGTTGGCCGCACTGGCCGCCGTTTCAGACGTTGCGCCGAGGCTCAGGAAGGTAGAGCCGAGCGCCGCCGCCTTGCGGTAGTCCAGCCGGTCCGCCACGCCGCCCATGCGCTGCAGCACGTCAATAATGTCCGACCCCTTGGACATGGCGTTGTCGTCCAGGTAGTTCAGCGCGTCGCCCAGCTGCTCGATGTTGCGTGTCGGAATTTTGTACAGCTGCGCAATCTTGCCCAGCCCTTCGGCCAGCTCACCGGCGGGCAGCTCGAACGCCGTGGACGCCTTCGCAGCCGTGGACGCAAACGCCAACAGGTCGCGCTTCTGGTCCTCATAAGAATCATCGGGGTTTGTCACCCCCATGCGCGCGCCGCCCTCGACCAGCGACGCGTAATCAATCGCGCCGTTTTCCATCGGCAGCTGCTCACTGGCGGCCTTGATGGCGGCCTGCATGTCGTAAAACTGTTTCGTGCGGTTGCCGTCGTTGTCGCGCAGGCCGTTAACCTGCTTCGCCACGCCCTTCATGGCGTCTTCCATGTCGGCGTAGCTTTTCACCGCGCCCAGCACCGGCGCACCCATGCCCAGCCCGGCGGCGGTCATTGACACCCCGGCACCGGCCACGCGGTCCCGCGTCTCAAGCGAGCGGGAATAGCGTTCGCGCACGGCGTTCAGCTTTGCCTGCTGTTCGCCGAGGCGTTTCAGCGACTGCTGCTGACGGTCCAGCGCGGCGCGCGCCTCGTCCGCCTGCGCTTTCAGTTCACGCTGTGCCTGGCTGAGTTTCTTTGTATCGATCCCCGCGCTGCCGAGCGCCTCACGCTGGCGCTGCACTGACAGGCGCAGCCCGTTGTATTTCTGCTGCAGCTCACCGGCGCGGTTCTTTGCCTGCTCCAGCAGCCGGGCCTGCTGCGCCGTGGGGCGGTTGGTGTTCGCAAGCTCCACGGCCAGCCGCTGCGCTTCGGCCTTTGCCGCCTTGAGGCTGTTGGCGGTGATGCCCAGCTGCGTGTTGGTTTTGCGGAATCCGTCAATGCGGGCGGCCTGCGCGTTCAGCTCTTTAAGCTGTGAACGGCTGGCCTGAACGGCGGCGGCCAGCTCCTTTGTGCTGGCCCGCGCGCTTTTGAAGGGGCGGGTGAGTTTATCAACCGCGTTTAAGACAACCTGCAGGCGCAGGTTTGTATCACTCATCGTCACCGGCTCCGCTTCTGAGAAGTGCCCGGTGGCGCCACTCAAGAACCTCCGTCAGCGGCATGTCATAGAACACCGGCGGCGGCCATGAGAAAACGCCCTGGCAGTCTGCAATAAACTCTTCTACCGTCAGGCTGTCGGCAAATCTGACAGCACCGACTTCTTCAACAAAAAAGTGACCACCTCCACCGACAGGCTCACTAAGTCGGCGGGGTCCATTTCGACAATTTCCTGCGCGGTCAGCGCCGGGGTCGTGACGCGCGGTAATACGGTCATCATGGCGTTCACGTCCATGTCCATCAGCGCCTGCAGACGGGTGCCGCGCAGTGCGCCGGACTGCGGCTTGCGCACGGTCACGCTGGTGATTTCGGTTTTGCCGCGCAGAATGGGGGTGTCCAGTTCGACGGCTTTTTCAGTGGTTTTCTCAGTCATGATTTATTCCAGGCTAATTAAGGTTTGGGTAACGGCACGGTTTCCCGTGCCGGGTTGATTACAGGCCGAGCGCCGAGCGGTGCGCTTCCATCAGGTCGGTGCCGCCCACGATGTGGATCATGTTCACCATATCGACCTCATAGAGCACTTCGCCGTTGATGGTCAGCTTCGCGTAGCTGTTGGTGCTGCTCACCTTCGTGCTGTTGCTGTCGCCGGTCTTCCATTCGCCGGAGTCAATTTCCTTATGACGCCCACGCACAACCAGCTCAACCGCCTGCACTTCGGCAGTGTCATCGCGCTGAATAGATCCGGTGTAGCGCAGCATGACGCCGTCCACGGTGGCGGTGCCCATCTGCTTGAACAGCAGCAGCTCCGTGCCGCCAATGGAGAATTCCGTATCCAGCGCGCCGTCGTCCAGCCCCATGTCAATATCCACCGCGCCCGGCATCCCGCCGCCGCGATACTTTTCAAACTTGCGCGTGAACTTCGGCAGGGTCACGGACTCAACCAGCCCCTGCCAGTTGTCCCCGTCGTTAAACAGGTTCAGGTGTTTCAGCTTGCGTGGTAACGCCATTTTTCAGTCTCCTTATGCGCTGACCTGGCTGGCGAAGTCGATCAGGTACTTGTCAGAAATGCGCTGGCGCAGCATGAGGTTTTCCAGCGGTGGCACCGGCGTGTAGTCGTAATCAAGCGTCAGCTTTCCGGCCTTGAGCGTGTCCTTGTCGTTCACGCTTTCGTCCAGCCAGCAGCTGCCGCCCAGCAGATAACCCTGCGCTACTAGGCTGCGCAGCTTGGCCTGCACGCCCTCGATGATGTCGCGGGCCAGTGACGGGGTCAGCGGCTTGTCCACCGCCCACATGTGCGCCTCTGCCATCGTGTCCATGAGCACCTGCGCCGTGCGGGTGTAGTTCTCAAACGCAAACAGTGAGTCATCGCTCAGGCTGCGGGAACCCCAGAAGCGGAAACCGTCCTGACGGATAAGCGTGGTGATGTCGTTCTGATTCAGCAGGCCCGCATCCGTTGCCGGGTTCTGCAAATCCCAGAACACGTCCGCCGAAATGCCGGTGACGCCGTTCACGCCAACGTTCGACAGGGATTTATGCCAGCCTGTGTCGTTGTCGATTTTGGCGCGCAGGCCGAGCGCGCGGGCGGTAGCGTAAGCCGTCGCATCCGCGTTCAGCACGGTGTCAAAGTTGATAAAGTCAGGCCAGATCAGCATCCCTTCGCGCTGGCTGAAATTAGCGCGGTACGCAATCGCCTCCTCAACGGACCTGCAGCCATAGGCGGACAGGTACGCGAACCCGCGCAGGCTCTGCGCCACGGATAAAAGCTCTGTTGCCACCGCCTGCGTGTCGTGACCCGGCACGCCGAGAATGCGCGGCTTCACGCCCAGCTGTGACTGCGCGGCCAGCAGAGCTTTCATGCCGGTGCGTTTTCCGTCGGTCACGCCGCCAATGATGTTGGACGTGGTTTCCGCTTCGGTCTCGCCCTGTGGGACGCGCACCACCACGGTGACGGGTTTAGCCTGGTCGCCGATGGCATCCAGTGCGCGGGCCAGCGTGCCGGACTCGCCAGCCTTGCCGCTTGCGGTCAGCACATCGGTGAGTAAAACGGGTTTGTTCAGCGGAAAGGCTGCCGCGTCGGCGTCGTCTGCGGTGCAGACCATGCCCACGATTGCGGTGCTTACCGTTGAGATGGTGCGGGTGCCTTCGTTAATTTCCGTAACGCGCACGCCGTGATGGTAATCGTCAGCCATAAGGCGAAATCTCCTGTTAAGGGGGGTTCGCTATGGTGAAAGGTGCGTGCGGATTGCGCATCCTGCGGGCGTTGTGTGGGGAATGGCACAAATGAAAAAGGCCCGCGAACGGGCCTGATGTTATGCGGCGGGTTTGTCCGGCCAGACCACGTAAGGGGCCAGCGTGACGTCCACGGCCTGCAACTGGTCCGCGTAGGTCATCCACTTAATCAGCTTCGCCTTGCTGGCATCGCTGATCATGCCGAGCGCCAGCTGCGTCTGCCACAACTGCGTCGTGGTGTTCACTTCCTGAATTTTGCTTTTACGCAATGCCTCCGCGCTCTGTTCCTGCGCGGCTTTCTGCGCCACTATGTCTGTTACCCAGGTATTATCCTGCCAGACGTCAAAGCCGGTTTCCGGCTCCGTCAGGGTCAGGCCATCATCCAGCGGGCCGATAGCCGTAATAATCACCGCATCGCGGGTTGTCTTGCGGTATGCCTTCGCGCCCCGGTAATCTTCGGTCAGCTCCCATCCGCTGCCGTCTTCGGTGCGGCGTGCCACAAACCCGGCGGACGCGTCAGGCGGCGCGTCCGGCCATGCATACGCGGGCAGGCCCACACCGGCGGAAACGTACTCACGCGTTGAGCCGGTATATTCGCGCGTCACCGGGTCAGCATTGTAGGCCATTGCCCATCCGCTCACCGTGGCGATGCCATTATCAAAAATCACTTCATCCATTATGCAGCCCTCACGATAAAGTTAAACGCCACGTTGCGCGGGCGCATGGTGATCCAGACTGCGCCGCCGGGAATGCCCGACTGAAATTGCGTCGCCTGAATAGAGTTGTCACTCAGGATTGAGCCTAATACCCCGTCGCCAGGGTTTCTGGCATCCGTTGGCTGCCCTTTAGAAACTGAATCCGCCTTACTGTAAGGCGTGCCCACCGTTGCGCCCTCGGTCGTCGTATCAATACCGGGGTAGTCCACGGCAGCGGTTCGGATACTGGTTGCGCCCTGACCGGTTGCGATAACGCGCCCTGAATCCACGCCGCGCCCGTCATCAAAGCCGCGAATAAACTCGCCGCGCAGGTCAGGCACTTTCAGATTTGTATACAC
The DNA here is from genome assembly GCF_022761075.1 of Pantoea sp. MQR6. Taxonomy (NCBI): domain Bacteria; kingdom Pseudomonadati; phylum Pseudomonadota; class Gammaproteobacteria; order Enterobacterales; family Erwiniaceae; genus Pantoea; species Pantoea sp. MQR6. The sequence goes on along the minus strand of NZ_JAKYXB010000003.1, from coordinate 166,077 downwards.
TTTTGCCAGCTCCGGGTAAGCCGTGGCGCTGAATGCGGCCCCGTTGCACTTAATCCAGCCATCCGGGACGGTACTCGTCGGCCACGTCATAATGATGCCTACCGGCACCAGATTGCTGGCAATCAGGTCAGTCCGCGCCTGTTCAGCCCATTCACTCCAGCCATTTACAGAGGCGTTGTAAGAACGAATAAACTTTCTGTTGGCGGTCACGGCATGAACGGCCTGCGTGATTGCGCCGCCCGTACCGGTAGCAATGACCTCCACGCTGCCCCAGGCATTCACCATTACAGGCGGGCCGTTTACGAATCCCCCACCGTAATAAATACCGCTCTCAGTAAGGCTGTTCAGGTCTGTTCCGGCTGAAATTTCATTAGGCCGCATCGTGGTCTGCGTCCACGCTGTCCAGGATACGCCGCCGGAATTTGTACCGTAACGCACCCAGCGGCGGTTAGTTGTCGCAGCCGGTGCCTGCGCCGTGGCGAACTCCTGTACGAAGCGAGATGCGTTGTAGTTCAGGTGCGTCAGGACGCCAATTGCGCCGGGATAAGGATTATTCGGCGCATCACCAGAAACCGGATAAATACCGGGATCTGCAATATTGTTAAGGTCAGTTGTAATAACCGGCATGATTGCCAGCGCGCCCACTTCTTTTGCCGTTGGCGGCGCTGATTCGTCGTAAATCCTGCGCCAGCCGTTTGCATTCACCGGAGTGGCATCGAAAGAAAACTTGCCTTCACCGCCGGATGCGGTGCGGATATACATAGCTCCGCTCTGAAACATAATCTGCGTCAGGGACGTACCGGCATCCCAGACGCGGCGGATATTCAGCAGCGTGGCGGTATAAGCCACCGCACCCAGCGGACCATCTTCTATCGTGCCGGAAATGCTCACAAACTGCGTCTTTGACGTAACGGACGAGTCATCCAGCCGCGTAATGTTGGTTTCCATTGAAAACGCTTTGTTGCCCGCCGCACCGAGATTGCCCAGCAGGGTTTTTCGCGTGGTGTCATTCAGCCCGGCAAACTCTGATAAATATTTTGCTGTTTCCAGATACTGCGTGTGCGGGTCTGCCGCGTCCAGATGCGCTTTCAGCAGCGCCTGCACAAAGGCGGCGGTCGCAATCTGCGTGTTACTGGTACTGGCAGAAGGCGTTGGCGCGGTTGGCGTACCGGTCAGGGCCGGGCTTGCCAGTGGGGCCTTGAGCGCCAGCTGATTCGCGATGGTTGTGGCAAAGTTCGGGTCATCACCCAGCGCGGCGGCCAGCTCGTTCAGCGTGTCCAGCGCGCCCGGTGCGGAGGCAACCAGCTGCGCAATGGCCGTCTGCACAAACTGCGTGGTTGCCAGCTGCGTCGTGTTGCTACCTGCCGCCGCCGTGGGCGCTTTTGGTGAGCCGGTGAATGTCGGGCTGTCACTCGCGGCCTTGAGCGCCAGCGCGCTCGCCATTGTTTGATAAAAATTCGGGTCGTTGTTAATCGCCGCCGCCAGCTCTGCCAGCGTGTCCAGCGTCAGAGGTGCATCACCTTTCAGCAGGCCAATCGCTGCCTGCACAAACTGCGTGGTGGCAATCTGCGTGGTGTTGTTGCCGTTCGCCGCCGTGGGCGCTTTTGGCGTGCCGGTCAGCGTCGGGTCTTTCTTTGGCGCGTACTGCGTGTGCGGGTCTGCGGCGGACAGATGTTTCGCCATCAGGTCATCCGCGTAGGCTTTCACCTCGATCACCGCGTCGTCCACGTACTTGCGCGTTGCCAGCACCACGGACGGGTCAATTTTCAGCGTCACTGCGTCGGTGCTGCTGACAATCAGGATCATGCGGATAACCTGCGTGCGGCCCGAACCTTCGGCCAGCAGCGGCTTGTAGGTTTCCGCGCAGTTCGCCACCGCAATCAGGTCCCCGGCTTCGTCAAACAGGCCGATTTCCCGGATCCACCAACCGCCCTCGTTTTCAGGGATAACCTGCTCAGCAATAATCTGGCTGGTATTCAGCGGGTCAACCGACAGCGTGTTAATCGCCGCGCGGCGGTTTTCTTTTACCAGCTTCGTCTGTGAAGCATTTGGTGTCGGCAGCGTGCCGTTCCCGTCGCCCACGGCCATCTGCGTAATTTTCAGCTGCGTGCCCAGCGCGGCGGCCTGCGCCAGTTTCGCCTCGCCGCGTGCGGTCAGCAGGGCATAAAATTTTGCTGCCATGTTAAACCCTCAAAGTGTCGATAAAGTGAATAGCCGCGCCCGTCCATGCGGTGCCGCCCGTTTCAATAACTTCCGGCGTGTACGGGTAAACCGTCAGGACCTCGCCGACGTAGCACCCCGCGCCGGTAAACACGTCGCCGGTGGTCTGCAAATTGATACTCATGTCCAGCATGTGTCTGCTGCACGGCTTCGCGTCACTGATGACACGCTCAAGCTCCGCGTAGGTTTCCTCTGTAATGCCCTGTTCCTGCACGCCGATGTCCAGGCGAAACGTGCCGGGCGCTTCCCCGGTCTTCCACCACTCAATGACGCGGATCAGGAAGCCGAACGGCTGCACGGCCCGGCGCACGGCGGTGATCGTTCCCTTGTGCTGATGGATATAAAACGCATCCTGCACCACCTGCCGTTTCACGCTTTCCGCCCAGCTTTCGTCCCAGCGGTCTACCGAAAATGCCCAGGCGAGATAGGGCAGAAACGAAACCGGGCATTTCGCCGGGTTCCATAAATCGCGCAGCGGCACGTCCAGCCCGGAAATCCCGCTGCACGCCTGCGCAAGACGGCGCTCAAGCGCGGATGAGCCGGGCGGCAGAAGGCTGTTATTCATCGGTTCCCCCGTTCTTCACGCTCCAGTTTTCGCACCATGCGGCCTGCGTTTTATCCAGCACCACGTCTTCTGCCGGTGACGTCAGCTCAACGCGCTGGACGCCCTCAACGTGCAGGGCGGCGTAAATGGCTGACTGACGAATGTCACGCCCCAGCCGTGACTGACTGGCGATGTAGCTTTGCAGCTTCGCCTTTGACGCGGCCAGAATCGGCTCCGCCTCCGGGCCGGGGTACAGGTAGAGCGTGGCGTCAATTGTGTAGGGAACAATTTCAGCCGCCTGCACCGACACCCGGTCAGCCAGCGGGCGTACGCTTTCATCGTTCAGCGCATTGTCCACTGTATTCAGCAGGTCATCCGCCGCCAGCCCGTTGCCTTCACGGCTCAGCACGGTGATCACCACCTGCGCCGGGGCCGGGCTGGTTGCCGACACGTCCGCCACGCGCCCGTCCGCACTTTTGGCGTGAAACTCATAGGCCGCTGTCGGACCGGCAACGGACAACCCCTCAAAGGCGGCAGGCACGCGCAGGCGCAGATCGTCGTCCGATTCCAGTACCGCCTCCACCGGCGGCACGGCGTCCGCGTCGGCGGGCGTGACGGTCAGGCGCGACACGTTGTAATTTGCCGCCATCTGGTCCAGATCGCTGCCGAGCGCGTAAGCCACCATGACGGCCTGCGCCGCCTCATTGATGCGCTGGCGCAGCAGGATTTCCCGGTAGGTACTTTCCTGTAACTGCTTCACGACGGGTTCCGACTCCAGCGTGAGCGTGCGGCGCATGGCGTCCTGCTCGTCTGCCGGATGAAGCGCAATAAACGACTCTTTGCGCTCGGCCAGCAGCGTCTCAAAGTCGGGTACATCAACCACCTGCGGCGCGGGCAGCTGTGAAAGGTCAATTACTGCCACTGTTCACCCCCGTTGCGACAAACAGAGAAAGCGGCGCGCCATCGCTGCGCCGCCCGGTTAACTCAACAACCATTGAGCCGTCAAAGGCGCTGGTGATGTTGATGGTGTCCAGCGTGATGCGCGGCTCCCAGCGGCTCAAAGCCGAATAGGTCGCGGCCATCACCTGCAATTTCGTGGCGGGGTTCTGCGGATCGTCAATCAGCTTAAACAGCAGTGAGCCGTATTCCCGGCGCGCTATCCGGCTGCCTTCCGGGGTCAGCAGAATGTCGCGCACGGACTGTCGGATGTGATCCGCGTCGGTGATGGCTTTGCCGGTCTGCTGATTCATGCCGGTATACATTGTCATTGCGGCCCCCCGGTATTTGCGCTGCCTTTTTCCACACCACTGTGCGTATGAGCATCCAGCACGACGCCGTTTGAACTCATCGCGCCGCCGCCCTGCGTAACGTTGCCGTTCATCACGGAGTCGCCGTTAATCAGGGTCTGGTCAGCCTCAACGCCAAACAGGCTGGTTAATAACTGAATGCCGTCCTCCGCTTCTATCCGCACGCTTTTGATGTTCTTAATCAGCAGCTGCCCGGTTTCGGGTTCGTACTGAAAAAAACCGCCGTCTTTATATACGGTTGTGCTGCCGTCTTCTGAATAGTCAGGCGGCGGGAAGGCGTCGGAATAAATGGCGGGCAGCGCAAAGGCGGTTTCGAGATTGCCGCCGAGGCTCAGCAGCACGACCTGTTCCCCGACTGTCGGTTTCCACCACGTGCGGGTGTTACCGGCGCGCAGGGTCAGCCAGTTAATCCAGTTGGTTTCAAGCTCGCCCACTTTTACCCGGCACAGCCAGTTAACCGGGTCCACTTCGGACACGGTGCCGGTGCGGATCAGGTTGGTGATGAGGCGCATGATTTCGGTCAGTTGTGCATTCATGGCTTCATAGTGCAAGAAGCAAGATGAGAGATATAATCTGTTCAGTTGTATGGCTTACCACACAATAAGTTTTATATATTTTTATTAAGGAGTAATTAATGGAAAGCTATGTATTCCGTACAAACAATGGATTTTTCGGTTATCTTCAAATCGAAAGCGATCAGGAAAACTGTACTCTTTTGTTAAATTGCGGACACTTTAATCTATACAAAAAATACACCTCCAAAATATCAAGCGCCCAGCAACAAATTAATTCACCTCATGTTGATTTATCATGGATAAAATCGACAGACCCCATAATTAAAATGATAAATGTCCTTTGCTGGATAAATGGAGAGTGTAATTCTTTACCGGTAGAAGATGCCCATAAAAATACTTCGCCCGGTGAGTATTACCCAAGGAGTATAAGAGATGCTGCGCAATTATGTGGTGCTATCTCTTCTCCACCATTAAATGAAAGTGAAATACTAAATGAGGTTAGAACCTTTTCAAGTATCGCATCAGGTCTAATCAAAATATTTGATTACATTGAACCAGACGTTGCTAATCTCAATGTTTATGGCAATAAATTGCGAGAGCTACTCTTTTTAGCGTGTGCTGAGGTAGAATATCTTTGGCTTAAATTTTTACAGGCAAACTCATACCCCATTAAGAGGTCATACTCTACAGTTGACTATATAAAATGCCTCCCTCATTTGAAACTTGATGGCTATGAGGTGCAGCTTATCAATTTCCCTTTGCTTGGCAGTTTAAAACCATTTGATGGATGGAGTTCTCAACAACCAACGCAGTCATTATCTTGGTACGAAGCTTATAACTCTGTTAAACACAATCGTGGCGCAAACATGCCAATGGCAACACTTAAAGCTGTGATAAACGCTATTGCAGCAATCTATATTTTGCTAAAGGCCCAGCATGGGCATTCAGAGTTTGGAGCGGTAATCGACATGCCCAACATTGATTTATTTAAGACCATAACTAGCCCAAGCTGGACAATCAGCGAAATCGCGATGCCACTTTTAGGAGATGTAAGCACAAACTGGACTTCCCCAGTCAATATCACACTTTAAATTCTACTTAGTAAGTGACAGTTGAAATAAATGCGTTGACTCATTCAGCAAGCCAGCGCATCAGCGCCTCCCTGACGCTCGCTTCCACATCCCCGTTCACGCCCAGCAACGGACGGGCCGCATATTTCACTTCATCACCGCGTCTGTTTATCCGGTCACGCAGGCCGTAGTGATGCACGCGAGCAATGCGCTGCGCCCGGCCCGTAAACGTTATTTCAGCCTCATTAGTATTCGCCTTTGATTTCAGAAACTTTGCCGTTTTCAGCTTGGTGAACATTCTTCGCTTAACGCGTCCCTGCTTTGTCCGGGCCGTCATGCGGCGGGGTTCCCAGCCACTGCCATCCGGCGAACGCTGCGCGGTGATATTTGCCTGCTGAATGCGGCGCACGTCGCGGGCAACTTCGCGCAGCATCTTCGTGCGCTGCCCCGGCTCAAGCTGGCCCAGCAGTGCTGCCAGCCAGTCCTCAACCGTCTGCAGTTCAGCCACGATTCACCGTCCAGAATTCATCCGGCTGCTCTGGCTCTGGCGCGGCGCTGACCTGCATTGCGCCGTCAACTTCCTGCGCCACGATGCGTTCCGTCAGCTTCAGGTTCAGGCTTAAGTCACACACCCCGTTGCCCAGAATATCGACCTCAAAGGTAAATAGCTGTTCGCGTTCTGCCGCGTTCTGCAGCGCATCGGGCTGGTTGTCACGCAGCCAGAAAAGAATGGGTGCCATCAGCAGGTTCTGGTCTCCGGTGAAGTCCGTCACCACCACGTTCAGGGTGTAGCGGTACTCCCACGAAATCGACGCGGCAGAGGTGGCAACCAGCGAGCCGTTATCCACAAACAGGTGCAGCCGGTCCGGGTTGTCCCGGAGATAGGCAACGGCTTTATTCAGGGCTTTTCGTAAGGACTGCGGCTTGTTCATCGTCTTGTTCCTGGCAGTTCACAATGGTGTCCACTTTGTCGGCGCAATTCGCCCAGGCGGCCTCCGTGGCGTCCAGCTGCCGGTTCAGATCGCCGTTACTGCGCGGGGCTGACTCCGGCAGCTGGCAGCGCGTTATCTTTGGACAGCCACTCACGGTAAGCCTGACCTCCGGTGATGACCGGTCTTGTGCGCAGCCGGACAACAGCATCAGGCAGAGGGGCAGCAGCCCAGCGGCGAAACTCTTCATTTTCACGGGTCAGTTCCTCAATCCGGCGCTGGCGCGTTCGCAGCAGCGCATCCGTTTCTTCGGCAGCCGCATAGAGCCGGGTCTGTTCCCGGCTGTTGGTCTGCGTCAGGATATTCAGGGCAATAAGCTGGCTGTTTTTCTGGCTCAGCCTTTTATCCTGCGAATCAATGACGGCCTCCTGTGCGTGAATTTTCTGGTAGGCGTTGCGCAGATTCCATGACTGCCAAAGAACCAGCGCCAGAAAAAACAGGCACGTCACGATTATGTTTTTCACGCGGCTGTTCGCTTCAGCTCAGGGCCAAGCACCACGCGGATCCCCATAGCCGCGATGTAAACCACTGCTGTCAGCTTCCAGCCCGCCGCGCACATCACGGTGACAATCAAAAGCCGGTGATACCACTTAAGCCGTGCGCTACCGGCAAAAACTGCCAGCCTGCATACCCATGAAAATACCCGCTGACGATCGGTGCCCGTCAGGGTGCAGGCGTAAAGCCCGGCAAAGCTGATCAAGGCCCATGCAAAGAATTCAGCCCACATCAGGGCGGCCAGCGGACAGCCCGCAAAGCTGCCGCTGTGAATGCTGACGACCGTAAGCAGCACCGACAGTACCGCCACCAACCACCACTGTTTAAATAATTTCATTACGTCATACTCCCTTAAGGCACCATGCCAGTTCTCGTCCGCGCCGGTTATCCAGCCCCTGATTAAATACCCCTTTCACATACACCCAGCGCGGCAGCTGATAGCACGCATCGAGCCAGCGCTTTTTCTTCAGCAGCTTCACCATCGTTGAGCCGCACGCGTTGTCGGTCCCGATGTTGAACGCCAGCGACACTAGCGCGTCGTAGACCTGCTGCGGCATCGTGACCGCCACGCAGCGCGCCAGTGCAGCCTCCACTTTCAGCACGTTGGTAATAAACGCTCCCGCCGCCTGCCGCTCCGTGATACTTCTTCCCGGCACCACGCCGTGGGTGTTTCCGATCCCGTCCGTCCAGACCCCGGCGCTGCACTGATAGGGTTTGAGGCGACAGCCTTCGTAATCCGCTATCAGCTTTAACCCCTCAACGGAGGTATGCAGCTGCGGGAAATCGGGTAGCGTGGCGGCAATCGCCAGCACCACACCCACGGCACAACGCTTAACGGTTTGCAGATTCATATTCACCCCGGCTGATGCGTCCGCTGGCGAGTAGCTGGAACGTTTTGCGCCGGTAGTACCAGCTCACAAGAAACATGCCCACGCCAAGCACCATACCCAGCAGCGTCGCAACGTCCTGTAAGTCCCATTTCCCCAGCCAGCCCATCACCACCGCAATGCAGTAGGTGAGAAAGGTGCTGATGCGTTCTGTTGTCATGATTCAGTCCCAAAGCTGTACGGTCTGCGCAGTCGCTGCGGGCGTGACGTCCGGCAGCTCAACGTCCAGCCCGTGAGGTAAAAAGGGGCCGTGTTCAGCCAGACCCGGATTCGCCCGCAGCACCTGCTCCGTCAGCCCCTGCGTGCGCCCGTAGTGACGCCAGCACAGGTCGTCCACCGTGTCATACTGCTGCGCACGCACCTTCATCAGATAAGCTCCACAATGCTGTGCGGCAGATCCTGCACGCGGCTGATGGCCCAGCGCGCATCCCGCCACAGGTCGCCCGTGGCGTCCTCCAGTGCTTCCCCGCGCTTGACGCCCGCTGCCGTGGCGTCATAGTCCTGATAGCGTTCATTCAGCACCGCCCGCGCCCAGCACCACACCGCGTTGCGGTAGTGGTGAACAATCTGGCTTTGTCCGGCCAGCTTCTCCGCCGGGACGTCGGCCAGCGAGGAAAAACCCCGCTGCTGCTGACGCGTGCGGAAGTGGAACAGCTCCGCGTTCACCTCAGAAATGGCGGTCAGCACCACCTGACGCAGACGGGGGCCGGTTACGGTGCCGTCCGTTCGCATGACGCTGCGGAAATCCGCCAGATTAAGGTCCGGCCAGAAAGGCGTGTTTTCGATTAGTTCCGGCGTGTCCGGTGCCTGCTCCGGCGCTACAAATTTCATTGCCGTGTTTCTCCTGAATTAGTCGGGCGGTGGACGGGGTTTTGATGCGGCGCTGCCTGTCGCCATCCCGTGCCGCCCCGCGCGTGGGCACGTCCGGTTATCAGCTGGCGTTACGGATTTTCCGCTCCAGCTGCTCTATGTCTTTTTTCACCCCGCATTTTTCGTCCAGCTGCAGGGCGTGCTTCAGGTGGTTCAGCGCTGACGCGGGACTGCCTTCAGTCAGCAGCCAGCCCAGCGACTTGTGCAGGCGTGCGCGTGACTGGTCCGGCATGTCCAGTGAGCCAATGGCGTCCAGTGTCTGTAAAAGCAGGTCAGGTTCAAACGGGGTCTGCGCCAGAATGGCGGCTTTGGCGGCGTCGGCCATCTCTTCGGCCAGCAGTGTCTGCACGTTGCGGCTGAAGCCCTGCGGCATGACCCAGCCGTGTTTCAGGGCGTGGCGGCCAATGGTCAGCGCACCGGCAAAATCACCGGCGTCAACGCGCCACAGCATCACGTACATCAGCACGTCATCCTGCTGCGCGCCGTCGGCGGACAGCACTCCGTCAACCCACGGGGCATATTTAGGCAGCACTTCCACCTTGATTTCTGCCTTCTTGACCGTGGACTGAATACCTTTAAGGCGGCGGCGGTCCTCGTTAAGCTGCATCAGCATCAGCTCATAGCCGCTGGCGTGGCGAACACTGCCGCCCGGACGGGCGGCCTGTTCAGCCTGGACGCGCTGGCGGTGCTGCCGTGCGGGACTCAGGCTCATGGATTACGCCTCCGCGCCCGCAGCGGCTTCTGTGAACACACCGATTTCGATGTTTTCAACCAGAGCGGCGCAGCGGTAATCCTCCACCACGTAAGCCTCGTTGACCGATTCAAAGTTTTCGATGCGGTCACGCTTCGGATTGTCAATAACCGAGCGGCGGCGGGTCTCTTCCTGCCAGTAAATCGACAGGTTATCCAGACGCGTGATCAGCACGGCATTGGCCGGGAAGTACGGCGCGCGCACCGCCTGCAGGCCGCCCATGCGTTTCTGGCTGATAATCAGGTCAGCGGCCAGCTTTTCGGTGTTGGCCTGATCGCTGTTGACCAGCGGGAAATATTTGTCTGACAGCAGCTCACGGCCACACACCACGACCAGCTCGTCATCGTCCTGGAAAATCGGGTCAATCAGCTCGTTAACGGCATCCATCACCAGCGCGTCGAGGTTGGCATAAACGCCGCCTTTACCCACTTTCACCGGCGCGGCGGTAGTCACGCCGTCTTTCGTGGTGCTGCCCAGCACGTTGTCCGGTGCATCTTCGCGCAGCTTCTGCAGCCAGCCTTTATTCACGTCTTGCAGCAGCGGGTTTTCCACACGGCTTGAGGTTTTGGCGCGCTTCACGCCGTTGAAGCCGATCATGATGCGGTCCAGTGCCTGACGCTTCACGATGGCGTCGCGGATGCGCACCTGAAAGTCCTGAAACTTCGCCCACAGGTCCAGCTTCGCGTAGGTGATCGCGGTGTCAAAGTTGGTCTGCTCACATTTGTATTCGATGTCTGACATCGTGGTCGGGTCGGTCGGCTCGCGGTCTTTCGCGCCGGTGTCCGTGGTGCCTGCGATTGTGCTGCCGACGCCGAGGCCCAGCAGCTGGCCGGACTGATCCGTCACGCCAATCACGTTCACCAGCGTCAGGAACGCGGCGGACTGCTGGATCTGGTCCTCAAGGGTCTGCGCCACGGACGGCTCCACGCTGAACTTGCTGGCAAGCTCCGCCACTTCAACGGAATAGATGCGCGCCAGCTGGGACAGGTAGGCGTTAAAGGCAAAACGGGTATGTTTTTTCATGGGGTTTGCTGCTCCTTTAGCAGTTGGTCAGGGTGCCAGCCGGTGCATCACCGCCCGGCGCGCGCTGGCGGTAGTCTTTGCGGCTGTCTTCGCGGCCCAGCTGCACTTTCAGTTCGGTGAATTCAGCCTGTTGCTCGGCAAACGCGGCCTGCTGTTCCTGCAGTGAGGCTTCCAGCTGGCTCACGCGCTCAGCCTGCTCGCCCACGGCTTTATCATTGCGGATGCTGTAGCTCTGGTGTTCCGTTGCAATAAGCTCCACCGCCTTGTGCACGTCGGTGAAATTCGCATCGGCGGAATGCTTCTGCTTTGCGAACAACGCGGTGACGCGGCTGAACAGGTTCGGTTTTTCTTCCGGCACTTCTTCAAGCTCAATCAGCGTTTCTTCTGCTGCAGAGAACAGGTTGGTGGCGTCCTTTTTACGGTTTGCCAGCGGGTTCTTTTCAGCGGACGCGCTGAACAGCAGCATTTCCGTGCCGAGGCTCGCCGGGTCATCCGTGGCGGCCAGGCCAATAAGGTAGGCTTTGCCGGTGTCGGCAAACTTCGGGCTGATTTCCATTGAGGTGAAAATTTTCTGCCACTTCTTTGTCAGCGCGACTAATTCCGGCGTTGGCTCAATGTCGGCATAAAGCGCCATCTTGCCCGCCAGCGGCCCCTCAGTGATTTCTTCGGCAGCCAGACCGGTGACGCGGCCATAACGTTTGAATTCGCTTTCTGAGGAATAGGATTTGAGGTGCTCCAGATTAATCAGCGCGGTGTAAACCTCCGGGCTGTATGAAGCGGCCATTTCAACCAGCCATTCACGCTGGATTTCGCGCCCGTCCGTGGTGGCACCTTCCACCCCGATACGAAAGCGCTTTGCTTTAACTGCAACTGCCATAGGTCAGGCTCCGTTGGGAAAACTCTGTGAGGCCTTATGTTTGCGGCGCAGGGGGTATCGAAACAACGCGGGAACGTTGTGCGGTAAACCACACAATCAGAGGCGGCAGAAAAGCGACCGGCGGGGCCGTATTTTGGCTGCATGAACACGACACTGGCCCCCGACGACCTCGATCCCCGCAGACAGGCTTTGCTGCTGTACTTTCAGGGATACCGCATCGCCCGCATTGCAGAAATGCTGGGAGAGAAACCCGCAACCGTTCACAGCTGGAAGAAGCGCGACAGGTGGGGCGACTATGGCCCGCTGGACCAGATGCAACTGACCACCGCCGCGCGTTACTGCCAGCTCATCATGAAGGAGACGAAGGAAGGGAAAGACTTCAAGGAAATTGACCTGCTGGCGCGCCAGTCCGAGCGCCACGCCCGCATTGGCAAGTTCAGCAGCGGCGGGAATGAAGCGGACCTGAACCCGAAGGTGGCGAACCGCAACAGCGGACCGCGCAAGCCGCCGGAAAAAAATGTGTTTTCAGATGAACAAATCGAAAAGCTGCAGGAGATTTTTCACGGCTCGATGTTCGGTTATCAGCGCAACTGGTGGGAAGCGGGTAACAAGCACCGTATCCGCAACGTGCTTAAGTCGCGCCAGATTGGTGCCACGTTTTACTTTGCCCGCGAGGCGCTGATTGATGCGCTGACTACCGGGCGTAACCAGATTTTCCTGTCGGCCAGCAAGGCGCAGGCGCACGTCTTTAAGCAGTACATCATTGAGTTCGCCAAAGAGGCAGATGTTGAACTGAAGGGCGACCCGATGACGCTCAGCAACGGCGCGTGCCTGTACTTTTTAGGCACCAACGCCCGCACCGCGCAGAGCTATCACGGCAACCTGTACCTGGATGAATATTTCTGGATCCCGAAGTTTCAGGAACTCCGCAAGGTGGCGTCCGGCATGGCGCTGCATAAAAAGTGGCGACAGACCTACTTTTCCACACCTTCCAGCCTTACGCACAGCGCCTATCCGTTCTGGTCCGGCGCGCTGTTCAACCGGGGCCGCGCCAAGGCGGACCGCGTGGACATCGACCTGACGCACGGCACTTTATCGCCGGGCCGCTTCTGTGATGACGGCCAGTTTCGCCAGATTGTCACCGTTGAGGACGCGGTGCGCGGCGGCTGTAACCTGTTTGACATCGACCAGCTACGCCTTGAGTACAGCCCGCCGGAATATCAGAACCTGCTGATGTGTGAGTTTGTTGACGACCTCGCGTCCGTGTTCCCGCTCACCATGCTGCAGGCGTGCATGGTGGACAGCTGGGAAATCTGGAAAGACTTTGAGGCTCTGGCGCTGCGCCCGTTCGGCTGGAAGGAAGTCTGGATCGGCTATGACCCGGCAAAAGGGACGCAGAACGGCGACAGCGCCGGGTGCGTGGTCATTGCACCGCCCGCCGTGCCGGGCGGGAAGTTCCGCATCCTTGAGCGCCATCAGTGGCGCGGCATGGACTTCCGCGCGCAGGCCGACGCCATTAAAACCCTGACGCAGCAGTATAACGTCACCTATATCGGTATTGACTCCACCGGCGTCGGGCTGGGCGTATATGAGAACGTAAAAATGTTTTTCCCGGCGGTAAAAGAGTTCGTTTACAACCCGAACGTCAAAAATGCCCTGGTGCTGAAGGCTTACGACATCCTTAGCCATCAGCGCATTGAGTTTGATGCCGGACACCTCGACATCGCGCAGTCATTCATGGCAATCCGCCGCGCCACCACGGCCAGCGGCAACCGCCCGACCTACGAAGCCAGCCGCAGCGAAGAAGCCAGCCACGCGGATTTAGCCTGGGCGGTCATGCACGCCCTTGCCAACGAACCATTGCAGGGCGAAGCGGCGCATACCGGCAACATTATGGAGATTTTTTAGATGAGCAAACGCAGGAACCGCACGCGCACGCAGCCCGTGCAGCAGCCAGAACAGATGAGCAGCGGCTCGGCGGCTGAGGCGTTCAGCTTTGGCGACCCGATCCCGGTGCTGGACCGCCGCGAACTGCTGGACTATGTGGAATGTGTGATTATGGACAGGTGGTATGAGCCGCCGGTAAGTTTTGACGGGCTGGCGCGCACGTTCCGCGCCGCCGTGCATCACAGCTCACCCATTAACGTGAAGCGCAACATTCTGACCAGCACGTTTATTCCGCATAAGCTGTTAAGCCAGCAGGCTTTCAGCCGGTTTGTGCAGGACTATCTGGTATTCGGTAATGCCTATCTGGAGAAGCGCACCAGCCGGTTAGGCGGCGTACTGACACTTGAGCCAGCACTGGCGAAGTATACCCGGCGCGGCACGGACTTAGACACCTACTTGTTCGTGCAGTACGGCCTGACGACACAGCCGTATGAGTTTACGCAGGGCAGCATCTTTCATCTGATGGAGCCGGACTTAAATCAGGAGGTTTACGGCCTGCCGGAATACCTGTCGGCCATCCCGTCTACGCTGCTTAACGAGTCGGCAACCCTGTTCCGCCGGAAGTATTATATTAACGGCAGTCATGCCGGGTTCATCATGTACATGACTGATGCGGCGCAGAGTCAGGAAGACGTGAACAACATCCGCAGCGCAATGAAAAGCGCAAAGGGGCCGGGCAATTTCCGCAACCTGTTTATGTACTCGCCGAACGGAAAGAAGGACGGGATTCAGATCATCCCGCTGTCAGAGGTAGCGGCAAAGGATGAGTTTCTGAACATCAAAAACGTAAGCCGGGATGACATGATGGCCGCACACCGCGTGCCGCCGCAGATGATGGGCATCATCCCCAACAATACCGGCGGGTTCGGCGACGTGGAAAAGGCCAGCCGGGTATTTGTGCGCAACGAACTCATGCCTCTTCAGAAGCGTCTTGAAGAACTGAACGCATGGCTGGGAGAAGAGGTTATACGATTTGCACCTTATGATTTAAACGGTGATCAAACAGCCTGATGGCCGACAGCTGCATTTGCGGCTGTCGGCATTTGCCGCCACGGCTTCCAGTCAGTCGCAAGATATTTATGTGGATGGCTGTCTATTCTTCCTCATTCGGCTCAGCTTCAAATGTTCTGAACAATGCCCAGATTTCTTCCTCAAGTTTCAGACGTTCAGCTGCGATGGCTGCATCGTCCTTTCTGGCATTTTGCAAATTGGTGAGCATATCGTTAGGCCGACTGTCATCCGCATTCATATTCATATTCTCCCCCGCTAATACCGGAAAAAGACAATATTATTTATAAAACATTCTCGTTATCAGAACGATAGTTACCTAACGTTATTAAACAAGCGTAAGCGGGGAGAAATAAATTGTTCTACGCTTATGCTTCACTCAACAAAACGGAGCGTATTTATATGACTGGCTTGCGTGGTGGTAGAGGTAATTTTGCAGCTGATCCGAAGCGGGCTGCAGCTGAAGGCAAAAAGGGAGGACTCGTTAGCGGTGGAAACTTCAGTAACAATCCTGAGCGTGCCGCTGAAGCCGGGCGAAAAGGCGGTGCTAAAAGCCGTCGGGGCCCAAGCACTACTAAAGAAAGTTAAGTGCCATATAAAAAAACCCACAGTAAACCGTGGGCTAACCTCATGAGTATTTCATTTATTATTTGGTCCTGCTTAGTAAGCAGAATCTTAAAGTAAGAGTAACAGTCACATCATGCATTGCAAGCGAACATATCTGCTTGCCTTGCGAAGCGTGAATGCAGAGGTTCGGTAGTATTACCAACAATACCGGCGGCTTCAGTGACGTTGAAAAGGCCAGGCGGGTATTTGTGCGCAACGAACTCATGCCACTGCAAAAGCGCCTGGAAGAACTGAACCACTGGATCGGTGAAGATGTGATCCGCTTCGAGCCATATACGCTTGACCTGACCGACGACAGCCGCCCGCTTAAACTTCAACGCTTCCTTACCCCATCAAAGCGCCTCAGCAGCATTCTGCGGGGCGCTTTGTTTTTTTGCCGCTGCGCTTCACCTTCACTCTTTCATCGCCTCAGCGGGTCGCCAGCGAAGCCGTTCCCCCGTGGCTGAACGTGCGAGCGCGCGCTCGTAGCCCCGCCACGCCTGCCCGCTTTATGTAGCGGTTTTCATGCACCTGCATGACATACGCAAAAGCCCGCCAATTCTGGCGGGCTTCAGCATGAGCGATCCTATTTAGATCATGCGATTTCATGCAGCATAGTCATGCACTACCGGCACATTCTTTTTAGCCAAGCCTGCATCACTCAGTTTGGTTCATCGAGAGACTGTATTCATGCTTTCGCAGACGCGCCATTAACTCATCTGTAAGCTCTGACACCCACTCGATAGCCATGTGTTTTTCCTGATCGCTACAGTCACTAACAGCAACAAGTTTTAAAAAGAAATCAATACGCTGGAGTTTTACTGACTCCAAAAGATAGTCCTGCATGTTCCCTCCTCTGCCTTTAAATACTGGTTATACATACAGTATAGAAAAACTTATAGAATTTAAAACTCTTTTTTATCTTTCAATGGGATTGATCTGGAACGGCTAATATTCAATCGGCTCCTCTTGTAATCTGCCGTTCCTATGAAAAAGCCGCATTCTGGCACCTGCATTAAGGCTTCGGCCATCCAGTAAAAGCCCTATCTCCTGTTCATCGCCATTAAAACCTCTGGCTTTTAGTTCCAGCTCTAATCGTCGGCGCTGCGGCCCCGTACAGTTATTGACAGAACTCCAAGGGGCGGCGCTGCCGCCAGAAAAACCAGCCTCCGCTGGCGCTTCGGCTAATTTGGAAACCTTTTCCCACTTAACCAGACGCGTCGGGATTTCAGATCCGTAAACCTGTGGCGAGTAGATGCCCTGGACACGCTGAACATCTTCTGCGTACTCATTTCCCTGCTCGGTGATCTCATAGCAAAGACGGATGACCAAATCCTCACGTGAAACGAGCGGGCCGCCCTGCGCCTGCGTATAAGAAGCCCAGCAGCCAACATCTGCCGCAGCCAGCACCGCGTCCATGCGCGGGTCTGGCAGTTGTTGATCACGCATACGGCGCAGCTCACGCCATACCGTTACCGGCGCACCACCAATTTGCTGAAACTGACGGATGCACCAACGGGATGCCCAGGCAGAAACTGCTTTGGACATGTCACGCAGGCTTTCGCCAGTTTCGCCATCTTTCTCACCATCGAGCGCATAACCATCGATGTTCTTGGAAATGTATTTGGCGATGTAGCCGGTAGCGCTGCCTTTAGAGGGATCAATACTTTCGACATGGAAACGGGCGCGGCGAGCGGCATCGCTATTCATTTCGTGTGCGTCTTCTTCACGGGCATAGCGGGCCATGATGTCGTGAACGCGTTGTTTATGCTCCGGCATCATGAACAACAGCATGTGCCAGTGCGGGGTACCGTCGTGATGAGGCTCTACCACACGGAAGCCAAACACGTGAATATCTTCACGGGACAGCGCCGCACGGATCTTTGACCAGACTTTGCAGAGATAGCGCTGCGTATCGCGTGGGCTCGCTCCGTTCCATTGAGAGACAAAGCCGCCCTGGCTGTAAATTGCATGGTATTTTGATGGCGCGGTCAGCGTATAAAACTCTCCAATACAGCCGGTTTCCTGCGCGATATCTTCAAACCCGCGCATGCGCACCATCAGTTCACAGCGACGAATAGCTGGATTGGCATTGCTGCGGTTAACCATATCCTCCAGCGCAATGCGATCGCCTTCACTGTTAATCAGGTCAAAGCGTTTGAAAAACTCTCGATTGCGTTTCTTCTGCTCAACCCATTCCGCCATGGTGCCGCGTGACACATAAGGCGAGGCCGCTTTCTGTACCTGGCCAACCGCAATCGCCATGTGCTCACGCTGTAAATCGCGCATCTTCTTCAGGCGTCCGCGCCACCACTCTGGCGCCATCATGCGCAGCAGGCCGGACTGCGCTTTGCGTAACGCAAGCGAGCCGCGGCCAGCGTGATATTCAGCCCAGTAAGGCGGGGTTGTTCTAGTCAGGGATGAAAGCTCGGACAGGTAGCGGTAAGCCATCAGGGTGATCGCTTCCTCATCGGCGTCATCGGGCAGGGTTACGGCATCAGTAAAATCAGCGAGGCTTTGGGACATGAACATGCCGACCTTATAAGCCAGATCGCGCACATCCTGACGGCCTAACGTGGGTAAACGTTCCAGCTGTTTAATGAAGGGCAATTCATTTGCCGCTGACTCGGGCAGTTTGTAGCGGCTTTTCACCAGCTGCAGGCGTGGCAATACATTCTGGCCGATTGTC
The DNA here is from genome assembly GCF_022761075.1 of Pantoea sp. MQR6. Lineage (NCBI taxonomy): Bacteria > Pseudomonadati > Pseudomonadota > Gammaproteobacteria > Enterobacterales > Erwiniaceae > Pantoea > Pantoea sp. MQR6. The sequence continues at coordinate 148,279 of NZ_JAKYXB010000003.1, read as the reverse complement.
TGGCGTAAAAATGCATTGGCGCGCCGGCGGCCCTGATTACCGGACAGCAATTTCTGGTAGCGATCTTTGAAATAGCCGGCCAGATAATCAGGCATGTCATGAAGGTACTGGCTGCGCCAGCTGTGGTCGTCGGGATTGACGTACCACAGCTGCAGCTCAGCTAAAGAGATGTCATGCGGAGTTTTACCGCCAAACACTTCACGCTGCGTTTTTAGCGCAGCGTGGTAATCACCGTTGTGTTCAGCCGGAATGGCAGCACTGACTGTCACTGGTCGGCATCCGTATGGTGGCAGCTCATACGGCGCTGCCCTTGTAATGCATGCTTTTTAGTTCGCTAATCTGCTGACAGTTCACGCAGCGGGTAACCCCTTGCACAGCGCGGCGACGCGCTTCAGGTATATCCACACCACAGTCCAGGCAGAAGAATTCGCTAATCACAATTGGCCGGCCGGTGACGTTTGCCAGATTACGCTCCAGCTCCTGCTGAACGCGCGCCTGAACCAGATCCATTGAATCAGCCATTAATGCAGCTCCCGTGATTCATGCTCAAAGCGCTCAGCTTCCTGCCGCAGCAGTTCAGCGGCTTCAACGCCGTTCAGCCCTTTTTTGTGGATATGCACTGCCAGAGCAGCAAGGCGAACAGAAAACTTAAGCGCACGGTCTTTGCGCTCTTCATTGCGTGCCGCGGTGAGCAGGTTCTGCATAGCCAGCTCGTCAGCTTCAAAGCGGTGTGTTTCGATATTTCGCATTTCTCTATCTCCGAAATTTGGGCAAAAGAATGCCCGGCGGGTTTACGCCATTTATTTTTTGGGTTTATTTAATTAGGCAGCGTCAGTCTTTTGGGAAATAAGCTCACAACAGCACGGAAATGATTCATCGCCACTATCAACGCATTCTTTTCAGCACCGGTTAGTTCATTAAACTGCAAGTCATGACGCTCTTTGCTAATGTTGGCCAGGAAGAAAATCGCCGCTAACGCTCTTTTGTTCTGCTCATACTGCGCATCACGCTTGTCATTCATATCTGCCAGAAAACGCTTTAACTCATTTCCGCAATTGTCGCCCCATAGCTGGGCGCGGATCGCGGCGATATGGTTTAAGCCGCTAACACGCTGGCCTGCATTTAATTGAACAGCGTTGCTTTCAGTTTCGATTGCCATTTTTTCTTGCTCCCGTTTCCGGTTAATTCGTTTAACAGCTCACGCTGTGAGTAACTTGGGTGCCAGCGTTTACCGTCTTTGCTCATGATCCAGCCATGTCCGAAAGCAGGTAGCTGGTTTTGCCGCTTTAAAAGCGGTGCGATAGAGAAAGCCATTTGCCTCAACTGATCCCCATGGAAGCGCCAAGCCCACCTACTGCATCCAGAGTGGATGCCAGCGCAGGATTGCTATGAATGCGCGCGTGAACTGCCAACGCGGCCAGAGAGAGATACCGCACGCCGGAGTTGATGTTGCTCACTAACGCATTTCTCCGTCCCGGCGTCATTTTCTCACCGGAGGCGGCAAAGGCGGCCAGTTGCCCTACTTCGGCTGTTGCTCGCAATGCGTAGATATCCAGCTTCTCCGTGGTCAGCTCGTTGACCGGCACGGATGGCAGGCAGTGCATTTGGGAAAGCAATGCATCTAAAAGGCTGGCGTCTTCTGTTACGTCGGTGATCCGCATCAGGTCAACGCAGGTCAATTGATGCTTTTGCTCGGGGTTGAGTTTGTTCCGCAGCATTTGAACGTTCATGCCGGCGGCCTGCGCAACTTCAGTAAGGTTATGACGAAGCGCAAACTCACGGCAGGCGTTATCAAAGTGTGGGTGTTTAGAAACCTGAAAATCAAACATGGTGAATAACCTCGATTAATCCCAATATGGAATCCATCAGCCCTGCATTGTGATTTCACAGCCAGCGGCTGCTTCAATCGTCAATGCAACCATGTTGATCTCGATGAGACCGTTAACGCCCTCTTTCTTCCTGATGGGCAAACGGTTCTCGCGGTACATCTGGCGCACGGTGCCCTCCTTGTAACCAGTGCGGCGGCAGAACTCTTCAACCGTGATATAGGGTTCAGAGATTACAAGATTGATGCTTGGACGCATTGATATACGGTTTCCCATGAGGCAGTATCCTTAAGTTTGTGTAGTTTTAACTGTATTTAGCGATATTCAACACACCACAAAATCGATATTAGGATCACTAAAAGGTTATGTCAACAACAAAACCGAACGAGACGATAAACACAAAATTTAACTTTCCTTCCCAAAGTGGTGGGAAAGCTGCAATAGAACGCATCCTGGAAGCTTACGGATTCAAGAACAGACAGGCGCTGTGCAACCATTTGGGCGTATCCCAAAGCACAATGGCTAATCGCTACATGCGGGATAACTTCCCTGCTGACTGGATACTTACTTGCTCGTTAGATACTGGAGCCTCACTTTTATGGCTAGCCACTGGCCAAGGTGAAATGAATGAGACCGTTAAAGTCGTAGACAATACCGTTTTGAAAAGAATAAATATCTCAAATGGGATTAAAACCACAATTGAGCCTGTAACTTATGACTCAAAGCTGTTACCTGAGACGCTGACTTCACCTTTCGTAGTTAATTACGATAAAAAAGTTTTTATTGTGGATGTCTACGAAGGCGAGGTAACAGATGGCCTCTGGCTGATTGAAATGGACAAACTGGCAAGCATCAGGGAGCTGAACCGTTTACCTGGTAATCGCATCCGTGTTGAGAACGGCAAAGCTTCATTTGAGTGCAAGGCAGAAGACATCAAAGTGCTGGGTAAGGTTGTTGCTCGCACCGAATATCTGTAAGGCAGGATATGGCTGTAAGTAAATTAGCCAATGGGAAATGGCAGGCTCAGGTTTTCCCAAACGGGCGCGATGGTAAACGCATCCGCCGCCAGTTTGTGACCAAAGGCGAAGCCCTGTCTTTTGAGAAGCACATCAAAGATCAGGCGCAGGATAAACCCTGGTTGGGTGAAAAGACGGACAAGAGGCGCCTTATCGACTTAGTTGAACTCTGGTTCAACGCTCATGGCATCACACTGGCTGATGGTGAAAAGCGTCGAAGCACAATGGCGTTTGCCTGCGAGGCAATGGGCAATCCCCTTGCGACTGAGTTTAACGCCAGGGTTTTTTCTGCTTACCGTGAGCAGCGGTTAAGCGGAAAGATTACCCGCTCCACGAGAGTTAAGACTGTCACTCCGCGAACAGTTAACCTCGAATTGGCGTATTTTCGTGCGGTGTTTAACGAGCTGCGCCGGCTTGATGAATGGAAAGCCCCGAACCCGCTGGAGAACATCAGGGAATTTAAAATCGGTGAGTCAGAAATGACATATCTCACCACCGATGAAATCGGTGTGCTACTGGCTGAGTGCGATAAAAGCCGCTCTCAAGATTTGACGGCAATCGTCAAAATCTGCCTGGCTACAGGCGCACGTTGGAGTGAGGCGGAAGGCCTTAAGGGAAATCAAGTTCGGGCGGGTCAGATCATTTATGTGAAAACTAAAGGCAAGAAAAACCGGGCGGTGCCGATAACAGAAAAATTACTGGCAGAACTACCTGCTAGCCGCAAAGCGCAACCCCTTTTCACGCCATGCTATTCGGCGTTCAGAAAGGCTATGCAGCGTGCAGGTATAGAAACGCCAGCCGGACAGCTAACGCATGTGCTACGTCATACCTTTGCGTCACATTTTATGATGAATGGTGGCAATATTTTGGTACTTCAACGAATACTGGGACACACAGATATCAAGGTGACTATGAGGTATGCACACTTTGCGCCGGATCATTTGGCTGAGGCCTTGCGACTCAATCCGCTTAGTAAAATGGAATGGGGATAATAATTACAATTCAAACTGAAAATTCATGATCACAAGAAAATATTGATGTATTTTAATCCACATAATTATCTATTCGTAAATTAGCAGATAATCCCTAATAAAACCCTGAAACAGCACGAACTAATTTTTAAAAATAGTTTGTAGCAAAAGACGCATATAAAGTCTTAAGTTTAAATCTATCATCTAATATTAGTTTTAAAAAAGTGACGTTATAAAATATGAGTTTACACGGCTGGGCGCATTCAGACAGAATCAACAAGAATTTATATAAAGAAAGCAAAGGTACATTTTTGTACATTAACTAATTTAAAGCAGAAAAGTATCATACCCTATACTTTGCGCACTCCTCTTTAAGTCATTTACTATTCCTTTTCAAATCATATCCAATAAAAAAAATAACCATAAACCAACAGGTTAGTTAAATGGTGATTTATCTTACTCCTGAGTCAGGCAAACATATTTCAAAGCTTAAACCATTAAATTTATATTGGTATACGAAAGGATCAGCCATGGAATCTAACTGCCCGTGAATTAATGCATATTTAATTTCTAATTCCTCCGCTATCAAATTAAACCTTAGCGAAATATTTTTCTTTAATCTATCCTGAGCTAAAGAAGAAACATAGATTTCCAAAAGCTTCAGTTTATCACTTTCATTAAATCTGCCTTTAATCTCACCAATTAAAATTGTATTATTTTTGATAGCAATAACATCTGGGAAAACAGTTTTCCTACGATCATAAACTGTATACGAAATACTCATGTGAGCCTGCCCGCCGGAGCAAACCAATTGGCATATTTCCCATTCATGGCAGCGCAAGTATTCTCTAAAAAAATTAGCTATAATTATCTCATCAGAAAAATTAACCGGCATTAAATAAAACCCCGTCCTTAAATATTATTATATCCGCCAACTCAGCATATATTCTTACCGGTTTTGACTTTGTTTCCTTGCAACCACTCTTTAAATGATAATTGTATATCTTTGAATTCCTTTCATTTATTCCTTTTTTGAAGGGGCATATATTATCAACATATTTAGACATGACATCAGTTACCTCACTTATAGAAACATTTTCTGCATATGCTATTAGGTTATAATATCTTTCTCGAGTACTTTTCCCAAATCTTGTGAAGGCAATATCATAGTAACCAATCATACCTACATATGGGTCGCCAGCGTGAGCTGTTATGCGTGTGGGATAAAATACTAACGATTCCTCTCTATCGGTTATGAATGTAGGCGCTGTATCACACAACGCTTTGTGTAATGAAGATTTTTCTGAAATCTCCTGCATTATATCTTTTGTATTCACTAAATCGAGTTTAACTGAAGAGTTTTTATTACCTCCCGCTGGATTACTTATGGAGGGAACACCATTTCTATATGCTTGCGTACGTATTAAATCAGTGAGTCTATTAACTACCTTCTTCTTTGAAAGAGATTCAATATAATTTACATCTTCGCGAGAGTTAATACACTCTGAAATAAATTCTTCTAAAGATTTAATACCTTCACTTTTAATGGCTGGATATTGGGTTCCTTGCTCATTCATTAAGAAAAAATTTTCATCAGTGGGCCAATCCAAAATGAAGCATGAAGTTTTGAATATATCCATCAACCGTACGGCGCCATATTCAATAGCGGCACTTCTTTTATAAACTCTCTCGCCAGAATTTTCTCTTTTAATAGCAGGAATAATTAATACACTAGGACAGCCGGTACTAATTGAGGCAAGCATTCTCGAAAATCGTTGCAAAGCATGCTGATACTGAGGAGTACATGAAGCAAACTCTATAGAGAGTAATGGTTTCTCATGTCCATCATGCTGCATAGATATAATTAAATCAGGCTTATCTAAATATAATATATCTGATACATAAGCAGGCAAGTCTGCATATTCATTGGTGTCATTTCTCACAGGCATTTTTTTATAGATAACATTCGCACTGACAACAGAAGAAAACCAAGTTTTCACTGAGTCATCACCTTCATAATAAGCTATAAGATTCATATTAATTACCAAAAACTTGTTTATATGCTTTAGATAGAACTTCAGAAAACACAGGAGGAACAGCGTTACCAATCAAATAATATTGAGTTACCAAACTTCCTTCGAAAACAAAACTATCGGGAAATGATTGAATTCTTGCACATTCCCTAGGTGTTAATAAACGATGTTCTACTGGATGCAAAAAACGGCCAGCAGTAATCTTATCCATTCCAGCAACTATAGTACCCGAAGGAGCATTCCAATCCATTCGACCATAGATATTTTTAGCATGTCCACCACTACCATATTTACCATCTATCATATTAATTAAATGGTCTGTCAATAAATGTCTTGGCACATCGAGTAATCCGCCATTTTTAGGTACATGTTCAAACCGTTCGACAAGCTTTTCACCATGCTTCATCGCTTTATGATTGAAAATTACGCCATTTTTATCGACGTATTCTTCACCTGGGCCAACTTTTGGAAGATCACCAATAAGCTCATACAAGGTAGAAAAACTATCCACTTTTTGAGCCGCTATAGCATCTAAATATTCTGCTAGCAGCTCTGATTCATCGACTTTGCAAGCAAATAAAAAGAACCTTTCTCTTGTTTGTCCTAAGCCGAAATCCAAAGCGTTAAGAATTATTGTTTCATATGCAAATCCTGCCTGGGTTAATTTATTGTTAATAACATCAATAAAATGACCACCGTCGGGATGTTTTTTTGAACGGATAGCTTTCACATTTTCCATTATTATGAAGCGAGGGTTGATAGCTATAGCAGCATCTAAAAAAGAGTCTACTAAAATACTTTTTTCACAATTCAACTCTCTTTTTCCAAGGGTGCTAAATCCCTGACAAGGAGGCCCGCCAATAACAATGTCACACTTATCCTTAACTAGGTTAATTATACTCTGTGTATCACTCGGATCTGAAAAGTCTTTTACATAAAAGTCTACATCTTTATGATTAAGATCATAATTTTTCTTGGCTTCTTTCCAGACATCGGAAGCTAATAACCCTTTAAAATCAGGAGAATTGTAAAAACCCCATGATAAGCCGCCACATCCCGAAAACAAATCTACATAAGTTATTTTTTTTGACATAAAATCATCACTTGATCTGCAATTGATTTTGCTAACAAAGGCGGTACAGAGTTTCCAACTTGGATATATTGTTCTCTCATATTGCCCACAAACTTAAAATGATCAGGAAAGCTTTGAATCCTTGCTGCTTCTCTGACGGATAAAGTTCTTGTCTCGCTTGGATGAATATATCTATAACCATCCATACCTATATGTGCCAATATTGTCCATGATGGTTGCTCCATCACTAGTCTTTTCAACCTATCCTGAAATCTACCTTCTTGAAAAGGAAGAATTTTCCTTACCTCTGGTGGAAGGTCCATGTAATTATCACCTGGCTTCATAAATTCAAATATTTGCTTCGCCCGAACATTCGACATTCGACAAATATTATTACCAACCAAGCCCGTACTGTTTCTCATGGAAAGTTGGAATTCCGTCAGTAATTCACTCTTAGAGTAAGGTAGTTCATCTGCTCTAATGCCGTCATGGATAATTGGCAGGTCACTGATTGCATCAAAGACTGTTCTTGGATTATTTTTATGAGTTTCAGCTGCAAAACTAAAGTCGCCCTCTAAACGGTTACCAACTATAAAAAGTCGTTTCCTCTTTTGAGGCACGCCGTAATGAGAAGCATCAAGGATTGAATAACTAATTTTGTATCCCTCCGCCTCGCAGATCTCCAATATTTTTTTGAATATCTCACCATTATAACGCGTCTTTAAATTCGGGACGTTTTCCATAACAAACACATCTGGCTTAAAGTAAGAAACATACTCTAAATAGTTTTTAAATAAATAATTCCTAGGATCAAGCTTAATATCAGCCTTAGAAACAGACTCAATTTTAGAGCGACCAATATTAGAAAATGTTTGACATGGGGGACCACCAATTATAATTAATGGTTCTCCAGGAGTTATATTGGTTTTTAATCCAAACTCAAGTGGAGATATATTTGTTATATCCCCAGAAATAGTCTGGCAATCAGGGAAATTTAAAGCGTGAGTTAGAGCATATTTCGGCATTAATTCGATTGATGCCGAAACCCTGAAACCGGCCATTTCAAATCCAGAGCTCATGCCACCTGCGCCTGAAAATAAATCGATTATTTTGTAACTTTTCATATCTTAATATTTTACATGTATAAATAAACAGTTAGGTGCTACTTTAGCATGCAGTTTCGATAAAGAAAAACAAGAAATCATCCTTTTTTTTTCCAAGATGTAAAACTAAAAACTATCAACATTCAATGGTAAGATCTTGTTTTTAATGGATTCTCCAGTGTAACGGTTAGCTCTCTTGGCTTGCTATCGCACATTGACAATAGCGCCATATTAGCAATATTAGCTTCCAGTGTAATGCGTCAGCTATGTAAACGTTTGTACCAATAATGTCCAGAATTGAGCAGTATTTTTTGAAAAGTAATCGTTTAAAACCTATAAAAATCCAAATCAGAACCAAGCATTAGAGGGTTGACTTATACTGCATTATCACACTTTATTACTCTGATTAAGGTTAGCTTTTTACCATCTCAAAAGCTTTACTATAAAGTGGCAGCAAAGTGGCAGCAGAGCGCAACGCTATGTGCCACTCTTCATCACTATTCGGTCTAAAGAAAAGCTAAAAATCAGTAAGTTCCTGATTTCACTCGTTTCGAATTGGGACTCATAATCGCTTGGTCGCTGGTTCAAACCCAGCAGGGGCCACCAAATAAAACAAGGGGTTAGATGAGAAATCGTCTGACTCCTTTTTCTTTGGGTGCGATTCAAATTTTGTAGTGAGTGATGTAATAGAGGCTGAGTGACGTAAGAAATAACATTTGCTCTGATAACCGTTTCTGCAAGTGCCCTACACCATTAATGAACTGCGCTCTAAACCTATCAGCCGTCCAGGCTTATCAATAATGTATCCTTTAAGCCATTCCTACCTTTCAGGACTAACTTCAAATCATGAGTTTCTAATTCCATTCAGCTACTGCGTAACGAGCAGCGTGCAAACCAAATAGATACTGAGTGATTTGTCAGTATAAAAAACTCATCTAACAGCTTAATTAGCGTTACGTAGATCAGAGCTAAACACCTTGTGCGCTATTCAAAACCGAGCTGGAAATTCGGCGTGAAGGTGTAACCGTTTGCAGAAAACCGTGAAAAAACCGGCGACGAAGCGCCTCAGTAGAATCCTTTCATTGGACTGTTTCCATCACGAATCCGCATGCTATCTTGTTCGTTTGCTTTATTTAGTGGACACAGATTGATGACTAAATTGCGGGTAGGCATTGTGTTTGGCGGGAAGTCAGCTGAGCATGAAGTATCGTTACAGTCGGCAAAAAATATCCTCGACGCCATTGATAAAACGCGTTTCGACGTAGTGATGCTGGGCATTGATAAACAGGGACTCTGGCATCTTAACGATGCGTCGAACTTTCTGTTAAATGCTGAGGACCCAGCAAGCATTGCACTGAATCGTTCAACAGATAACGTCGCGCTGATTCCAGGTCAAACTCAGCAGCAGCTGATCATCAGCCACAACTCACATCCGCTGTCTCAGGTTGATGTCATTTTCCCCATCGTACACGGCACGTTAGGGGAAGATGGTTCTTTGCAGGGCTTACTGCGTATGGCGTCGTTGCCTTTTGTTGGTTCTGATGTGTTAGGTTCCGCGGTCAGCATGGATAAAGATTTCACCAAGCGCCTGTTGCGGGATGCGGGGTTGCAGGTAGCACCCTGGATTAGCGTCACACAAGCACAACGCGCGCAGTTGGATGTAAAAGCCATGATTGCCCAACTTGGATTGCCCCTCTTTATTAAACCGGCCAATCAGGGATCGTCTGTCGGTGTCAGCAAAGTAAACCGCGCCGAAGAATTCGACGAGGCTTTGGATCTTGCCTTCTCTTTTGACAGAAAAGTTCTTATTGAACAAGGGATTAAAGGCCGAGAAATTGAATGTGCCGTATTGGGTAACGACCATCCTCAAGCCAGCCCTTGCGGCGAAGTTGTGGTTCATGATGCGTTTTATTCTTACGACACCAAATATATCAGCGAGAGCGGTGCACAAACTGTTGTGCCAGCGGTAATCTCGCCCGAAATCAGCGATGCCATTCGTGACGTCGCGATCAGCGCTTTTAGCGCATTGGAATGCTGTGGCATGGCGCGCGTAGATGTTTTCTTAACAAAGAATAGCGAAATAATCGTTAATGAAGTCAATACATTGCCAGGCTTTACTAACATCAGCATGTATCCAAAATTGTGGCAAGCGGCGGGCGTTAGCTATCAAGATTTGATCACCCGGCTGATTGAGTTGGCGCTAGAGCGCCATCAACAAGCCAGCCAGTTGAAAAACAGCGTAAGCTAAAAGCCCCTTCAGGCAACGTTGCTGGTGAATTCGTGTTTAGCGTTCACCGGCGACGTCTGATTACGGCCATTACGCTTTGATATATAAAGATTTTTATCTGCCGATGAGATTAAACGATTGGCGAGGCTTTGCCATTCACGCTCTTCGGCAGGTCTGTCTAATGCCAGTCCAAGGCTAACGGTGACGGTGACAGTATTCCCATGTAACCAGAACTTCTCTTTCACCATCGTTTGGCGAATCGCCTCGGCTAATTTGTAGAGCTGATGTTGGTTTTGATCAAAGAGCACAACGACAAACTCTTCGCCACCAAAGCGACAAATGTGACCTTCATTACCGACTACGCGCTGCATACGCCGAGCGATCTCTTCTAATACTTTATCGCCTGCATCGTGGCCAAAATTGTCGTTAATTGCTTTGAAATAATCGACATCTAACAAGATCACGCCCATATTGCGATCCGCGCTAAATTTCTCTTGTTTCAAACTTTCATACAGACCCGAGCGGGAGAGAAGTTGAGTCAGGAAATCATAATCGGCCCGTAACGCTAAACGCTGGTTGAGTTGGCGGATAGCATCCATGCTCACCGCAACGATTAATGGGCTGAGTGCGACGGTGGCGACCCCTAAACGTGCCGAGGTGAGATGACTTAGTGGCAACAAATTTTCGTTGCCCTCAATGTTCATTACGCCATGTGAAACCAATATGATTTCAGCGATGCCCGTGATTAAAATCACCAGACTCGTCATCGGAACGGGCAAGGCAATTGCGCACCATATCAATGCGGGAACCGGAAACGTCAGGCTACCTGCCCCACCCATCATTGCGCCCAGGCCTAATGATAAAACCACAGCAATTACGGGCGAAATTTTGTTGATCTGTAAAAGATGGCGAAACGACGTAGATTGCCAGTGACGAATCAACAAACAAGGCAGCAACATCGCGCCAGTAGAAAATTGCTCACTAAACCAATCCCCCCACGCGGTAGCCAGTTGCATATTAAATTTCCCTTCTTGCGCCAGTGCGCCCCAGGTTGCGCAGGCAAAAGCAGCCAGCAAACAGGCGGGGAAAATACGCAGCGCGTGGGTAATGCGCTCGCTGCCGGATTGTTCCTGAAAATGTTTTATCAGCATCGAAACCGCAACCAGAACAAACAGAATATTGGCAACGTTGAGCGTAAAAGCAGGAAGTGCCCAGCCAGAAAAAACGGTGTCGTTAAAAACCATGGCGGAGAAACAGGCGAGGTAATAACGCGCCTGATGCAAAAAAGGATTGCGTACCATCAACCCGGCAATCAGGGCGTTTACGGGCCAAAAAAGTGACAGTTCTTCTGGGATCCGCAAATGACTGCCGACAAAACAAAACAGCAGTGTGATGAGAAATAGCGAAAGGGCATTTTTTTTAAAATTGTGCTCTTCAAACAGCTTAACGCGCATACGTCTGGACCTTGTACCAGGAACACTTGCTGTACACGCCAATATAGAGGTGATTGGCGTCAGAATAATTAAACGCTATTCGCCACCGAAGTTATCCTTTGAAAAGCGCAACTTCATGACCTTACTTCGAAAAAAAGCAGAATTCGATGCAGGTTAAGCCTAACGGCAGCAAGAAACGGCGCCAATTATGCGCCTTAAATAAAAAAATCGGCTATCCGAGATATCCGATTTTTTCTTATGTAATGCCTTTTTCAGCGGCAGTTTATGACTATTTTACTGCTACCGGCCACTGACTAAGTCGAATGCCTCGTTTATCCGCATTATCACCAAAATCCTTCAGCACTGCTTTGACATCCGGATCGATGTATTCAGCATTATCGTTGTCGACAATAAGCACACTGTTCTCTGGTATCTCATCCAGCAACCCTTGCAGCTTAGGATTGTGCATAAAAGTCAGGTTTTGCTGAAAGCGTAGAACATAGTGATCGTCATAACGTGTCAGTTGCAGTGCATTATGATGACTTTTATAGATGCTGCACAAAATTTGCGTGGCGATACCGATGCCAATTCCTACCAGCATTCCCAGCGTAATGATGCCGACAATGGTTGCCAGGAATGGCACATATTGTTGCGGCCCCATGCGGAATTGTTCAATAAAGAGACGGGGTGTAGCCAGCTTATAACCGGTATAGAGCAGTACCGCAGCCAGGCTCGCCAATGGAATCGCATTCAGCATTTCACTGAACCACAAGCCGCAAATCAGCAGCAAAGCGCCATGAATAAAGATCGACAGCTTAGTTTGTGCACCAGCACTCACATTGACCGAGCTACGCACGATCACGGCGGTGATTGGCATTGCACCTAAAAAGCCTGCTGTCAGATTACCAATACCTTGAGCAAACATCTCTTTATTCGGCGAAGGCGCAGGGCTTTGCGAACGCAACTTTTTCAACGCTTCCTGACTGAGTAATGTTTCAAGACTCGCGACCAGCGCTAAAGTCACCGCCACAATCCATACCTGTGGATTTTGCCAGGCCATCCAGTCCGGCGTTTCGAGTTGACTCATTAACGCAGATACACTGTCGAAAGCGGGTAATGAGATACGCGGTAAAGCGCCAGCAAGGTCGGGAAAAAAACGTCCACCGAACACAGTTGCCAGACAACCAAACAACACTGCGATCAGCGGTCCGGGAATCCATGCCAGCGCTTTAACGCTTTTCACCACCGATGTCGTCCAGAACCAGAGAATAACCAAGCCAATGGCGGCTACTGCCATCGCGGGTAGCGAGAATGTCATCTCGCCATTGACCACGGAAATGAGCTCAGCATCGCTTGAGGCGCCAAGTGCTACCGGAATTTGCTGCATGATAAGCAAAATACCGATGGCGGCGAGCATGCCTTTAATCACGCTGCCTGGCACCAAAGAAATAAAGCGCCCGGCTCGCAGTAATCCTAGCAGGCACTGCATCGCGCCTGCGATGATCAATGCGGTGAGAAAGGCAGAGAAACTGCCCAGCGAGGCCATCGACGCCACCACGATAGTGACAAGTCCCGCCGCAGGTCCACTTACGGCAAAGCGCGATGGACTCAGTGACGTTACCAGCAAACCGCCAATAACGCCGGTCAGTAAGCCAGCAAAAGGGGGTAATCCACTGGCCTGCGCAATGCCAAGACAGAGCGGCAATGCGACCAGAAAAACCACTAAACCGGCGGGCATATCCCGGCGCAAGGTATCAAGGTTCATGGTAAAGGCTCCTCTGCTGATTGCTGAATCAACTCTTTCAAATGGCCTGATTGCAGATCGTAAACGCAACCAAACACAGCCAGTTCCTGGCCCGACTGCCAGGCTTTACGTACCGGTTCTACTGCCACCAGATGGGAGAATTGGGCGATAACATTGGCTTCAACTAAACGATTGAGCTTAACCATTTCATTTTCATTTGAAGCGCTAAGCGCGGTTAGCCCATGTTTTAAATCATTACGTAACGTTGCAATACGTCTGGCTAATGCAGAGTTCTCGTCTGCCAATGGGCTTTCGGGCAAATTCAACGCAGCCTGAACCCCGCCACAACCATAATGTCCGCTCAATACGATGCGCTTTACGCCAAGATAGAAAATGGCGTACTGCAAGACGCTCAGCAGGTTGTCATCGTTGGCAACCACCATATTGGCAATATTGCGATGAACAAAAAGCTCACCTGGATGCGACCCGGTTAATACTTCCGCCGGTACGCGACTGTCCGAACATCCTATCCATAATGAATGCGGTTTTTGCTGATGAAGATATTTTTCGAAGTAATTTGGATTGCGCTGGCGGCGCTGTAATGCCCAACTGCGATTTTTCGCTAATAAGGGTTTAAGTGTCGTCACATTCATCTTCTCTTCACGGCCGGGAATATCGGTTCCAGGTAAAACACGGAGTAAATCAGCTCACCTAATAATGTTGAGCCGTATAGAAATAAGCACTGCATCACAGAAAAAGGTTATAGACGCTAATGATTCAGATTGCACCATTAATGATTCAAGTAATTAAAATACAATTCTAAATGTAAATAATAATTCAATTAATGTCAGTGGCAGGTAAAAATCATTAAACGCTAAACAGGAATCAAGCAAAAAGAAATAAATAAAAAAAACTTTAAATTCAATATATTGAAAGGGATAAAGAGCGCAAAGGTATTTTTACTGTTGACGTAAAAATACACGTACTAACTATAGCGCTATTCATTACGGGCAATAATGATGCGCTAGTGTTAGGAATACTCTTAATTATAAAAACTTACCATTAGCGAGATGCACTGGGTAAAAACCGGTTTACCAAAATTTTATGCTTGAAGTGCGTTTAATTTAAAGCGAGAGATAGGTATTTTAATTTGCAGGGATATAGTGACGCAGAAAAGTAAATCAGATCCACTTTTAAGAAGAGCCTGAAGAGCTCAGGCTCTTTTTCTTGACGAATTATTTACCGTTCCAACTTTCTAGTCGTGATGCGCGTGTCGAAAGCTGCTGCTCAGGCGTTAACTTATTGTAGTTTTCAGCCATTCCGCTTTCCCAGTCACCGTAAAGCGGATTGGGCAATACAATAAACTGCGTACCAAAATGTTGATGATTAAGGTTCACAAATTCACGGCGTTGTTGATTACCTTGATGCCAGGTTGCGCCGCCAAAATCATTCAGGTTATCGCCAATATAAAGTGCCACGTTGTAGCCTTCATTTTTAATGGCATCAAAGCGCGCCTGCTTATTAGATGTTTCGGTATTCAAACGCACGGTTTTCTCGCTCACGCCCGTAAAGCCCAATTGCTGCATGTTGGCCACGGTTGCAGCGTAATCCTGTTGATCGCGGTTAGAGACATAAAACATTGTGCCGCCGTGGCTGTTAACGTAACGCGCAAACTCAACCGCGCCAGGAACTGCTTTAGCCTGCTTTGCCTGCGTCCATGCTGACCAGGTTTTTGCTGTAAAAGGTTGATCCCCTTTCGCCTGCCAGGCGCTATAAGCGCTGTTATCCAACATGGTTTCATCTAAATCGACAATCACTGCTTTAGGTTTACCCGTCAGAGAAGGCGCATGATCAAATGCCAGTCGTGCGCTGTTAAACGCTTGCCAGGTCAACGCTTCATATTCACCCGATTGCTGGAACCAGTTAACTGCTGATACTGTTTGTTGGTTAAGCTGCTGTTGTGCCTGGCGTTGAGCGGGTTGCGCGCAGCCAGTTAGCAGCAGCGCCGTTATGCTGGTAACAGCGAAAATCGCTGAAGTTTTCATCGTTTCATCCTTAAGGTGTGAAAGGTCAGTTTGCGTAAAGCTTCAAAAATGTAGCAGTTAACGTAAGCTGTGGGCAGCAGAACACGCGCCGTTATGACAGGAGATTCTTATGTCCGTGAACCCACGCTCACCGTTGCTTAATTCACTCGGTTGGGTCGATTACGCTTTTCAACCTGCAGGAATGCCACCACCCGCCGATGCGGCTTACGGACATCAGCGTCATAGTGCGAACGTGGTTTTAGCGAGTCAGAACTTCCCCCCCAAGCGTTGTGAATCCGATGGTGTAATTGCCACTGATGAAAGGCCAGTAGCGGTGTATACCGCAGACTGCTTACCGGTGTTAATTGCAGATGCTAAACAGCAAAACGTTGCTGCGGTACATGCAGGTTTGAAAGGTACGCTCAAGGGCGTGCTTTATCGCACAGTAGAAAAGCTCTGTGCATTGGGTGCGACGCCACAAAGTCTTTACGTTGCTATCGGACCCGCTATCGCGCCCTGTTGCTATGAATTGGGTGAAAGCATGCTGGCAGAAATCGAACGAACAGAGGGCGTGCCGCAGCACATAAAGTGGCATCAATCACAGCCGAAAAATTCTCATGCTCAACGCAAACAAGCCATTCCCCAACAAAACGGAATTTGGTTTGATCTTCCTGAGTTAGCGAAGCAGATGTTGATTCAGGCGGGCATCCCGGACAGCCAAATCGGGAATGTTAACATTTGCACTTACTGTATGGCAGAAGCAGGTTCAAGTTATCGCTATAACACGCATTTTAATAGTGATTATCAATCACGCTTCTCGTGGATTCGACGGAAATAAAAAGGGCGTACAGAGCCAAGGCACTGTCAATAAATTGGCAAATCTGTTACCCAAATTTTAACGAGGCGACTACTTTATGGGCAGCGATTCGCCTTTTGCCTCTCGCTGCCGTTAGGGTTAATTGCCGGACATTAGGTCATGGCTATATTTGAATAATTCTGAGTCTGAACGTAATCCCAATTTTTTGAGTGCCGACTGCTTTTGGCCACTGACAGTTTTGCGACTCCGTTTAAATTTTACCGCGATTTGTGAAACACTTAACCCGTCTAAAAAACAGCGGACAACTTCAACTTCACGCGGGCTCAGAAGTTTGACCTTCTCATACATATTGCCTTTGGTGCCCAGATCGAAATTTTCTTGCAGCGCTTTTTCATTCACTACATAGAGATGTTCAACTTCGTAAGCGACTTCCTGGGAAAGATACAAGCGCCCCTGAGCGACCTGCCGAATTGCATGAATAATTTCCTGCATTTTGTGACTCTTGCCTATAAAGCCTTTTACCCCAGCACTAAGCACCATTTTGACAATGGCAGGGCTCTCCATTGAAGATGAAATTAAAATGTTTTGATCGGGATAATGATTTCTTAATTGTTTCACTAACGCTAAACCGTCTAACTCGTTCTCACCAAGTAAGAAATCAAGTACCAGTACATCAACAGTGGATTGCTTAAGTTGATTGAAAATTTCGCCGCTGGATCCCCACGTTCCGATTAATTCTATGTCTGCTTCTTGTTTCAGACACATCTCAAATACAGTGCGGACCATAGGATGGTCATCTAGTACAGCAACACGTACTGGCTTGTTGTGGGCGTTCATCATTAAATTCCTATTGTTACAGTGAAACCACTCAACCCTATTTGATAACCACACCAATTGAAGCGTAGAAACTTCTTAGACTAAAATTCTCCGGGAGGATTTCGGCCTTTGGAATAAGGAAACAGACATCTTAAATAAAAATAAAAAAATAAAAGCAACTCAGCTTTCATTTCTTATTGGCGTCATTATGTACAAACACGCCAATGCAATAACCCAACAGCCTGCTACATCTTATTTACAAATAATAACCGCCCGTTAGGAAAATCTTTACTGATTGATTTATTTATAAAACCCAACAAACAGATGCTAAATTCGCCGCATAGCTGATGAAAGAAATTCTGACGCAGAAAACAGACAAGACCACACAAGACATTTCTTAAACATGCAATTTAAGCAGCAATTTTATTGCCACAGCCTATCAATTATAATTTTTAACGCAAGAAACGCCCATCCTATAACAGTAATTTGAGAATGGTCGCAAAAAAGCCTAACAAATGAGAAAGCGCTCATAATTTCCTTAGAACTCCTTATAATCACGCCCCATTAGTTATTCAAATCTTTTAATAGCTTAATTTATTCTTTCATATAAAGAGAAACCGCTGTGTATAAGCAAGTTATTTTCTCGCTGCTGTTCGTTTTTATTAGCGTAATGCTTACGGTGCTGGACACGCATGCTGCGTTACGTCCGCTGCAATTACAGCCCGGATACGACAATGCTCAACCGATACTGCACATGCCTATTTCTGTGCAGAGGGAAATTAAGGATAAAACGGTCAAAGTCGCTATCGCCGGGAAGCCACAACCGCCTCTTTATATGGATGCAGATAGCCGACGCTTTGAGGGCATTGCAGCAGAATATCTTTCGCTGTTGCAAACCATGCTGGAAATTGATCTTGAGCTTTATCATTTTGAAACCCAGGAGGAAGCGTTACGCGCAGTTAAGAGCGGTGAAATGCAGCTGATGGCCCTGTATCAACCTCAGCAAACGCCAGAAGCATTACAGCTCATCGCCGGGCCGCCATGGCTGCTGGATTACAGTGTTATTGGCCAAATCACGGCAAACATGGACTCTTCCTCGAAAGACGTAGAGACGCTGGCCTGGACAGGTAGCGAAACATTAAATACTTCGTTGCTGCAGAAATTCACTGCCCTAAAATCTCAACATTATCCCAGCCAGTATGATGCCGTAGCAGCCGTAATTTACAACCAGGCTGACAAGGTATTGGGCAACGCAGCCACTTTAACTCATCTCAATCACTATTTTTTTTCCGATGCCTTAACGCTTTCACGCCATGAAAACTCGGTCCCGTTGAATGTCAGTTTTGGTATCAGCCCACATTTCCCCGAGTTGGCAGAAGCAGTGAATCAAGCAATGTCGATGATTCCCTTAGCAAATCGTATGCAAATTGCTAACCGCTGGCAGCTCAATTCACGCCATGTCATGCAGAGCAATCCGCTGGGATTAACACCGGAAGAGGAGACATGGCTGCAAATGCACCCCTCTATTTTGGCAACCATGACAACAGAGTTAATGCCACTGATAAAACAGGAAAAAGATCAGCAGTCGCAAGGTATGGCACAAGACTTATTAAACATGCTCGCACACCAAGGAAATTTAACCTTTATCACTTCAGGGCCCACTGTTCATGATTCACGCCAGGCTCAACTGCCACGCATTAATCCGTTAAAAATCATGGAGAAAACGGATAAAGATCCAACAGTATTGACGCGTCCTTGGTTGGTTTCACATTGGGTTGTTGTCACACGAAAGGCAATAAAAGAAAAGCAAAAGAGTGCATTATCAGGCCGTAATCGCGTTGCCGTCCTTAAAAACGAGACCACACAAGCGTGGTTAAATGAGCAATATCCTAGACTACAGATTTTACCGATTGAAAAACCGCTTGAGGCACTTAATGATTTAAAAGCGCAGAAAATAGATGCCGTAATCTTGCCAAAAATCTTTGCGGATTATCATCTGCACAACCGTTTTTCCAACGTGCTAATTATCGAGAAAGCATTAGATGTTGAGGCTGCACGTTTCGTCATGAGCGTTGATAAAAAGCATCCTGAATTAGTGTCAATTCTCGATAAAGCTTTACTGGCCACACCACCCCAAACGTTATTCAAGCTGCTGGCAGGATGGCGTCAGGCCGAAACGCCCTTATTAATCACCTCATGGCAAAATTATAAGCAAACCATTTTACTGGTAATCACTATTTCTGCCGGGTTAATGCTGCTGGTCATTCTGTGGAATTACCATTTACGTCAGGTCATTCAAAAGCGAACCCAAGCTGAAAATGCCCTGAAAAATCAGCTTAATTTTACTCACACACTATTTAATGATTCGCCTGTTGCCATGTGCATTCGTGACAAGCAAATGCGGCTGGTTGACTGCAATAAAGCTTATCTCCACTTTTTTAATGTCGATGAGAAAGATGTGCTAGGTAAAAAGCTTTCAGACATTATCGATAGCAATAATGCGATGATCGACAGCATTGAACAAAGCTACCAGCAAACTTTACTCAGTGGCGAAGTGGTTATAAGCGATATTGAAGTGAACGTTGAGGAACAAACTTACTCGCTTTATCACTGGACATTGCCGTTTCGCGATCGGCTTGAAGAGGTTGTGGGTGTTATTGGAGGTTGGGTTGACGTTAGTGAGCGCAATGTTTTACTTCGTGAACTGCAACTGGCAAAAGAAGAAGCTGAAAAAGCTAACCAGTCTAAAAGTGATTTTCTGGCCAGTATGAGTCATGAAATTCGCACCCCACTCCATGCCATTATCGGTCTGCTGGAAATGGAGAACCGCCAGCATCCTGAAAACCTATCAGAAAATGTAAAAGTTGCTTATGGATCCGCACGCGCGCTGCTGGCCTTGTTAGGCAACATTTTGGATCTTTCTAAAATCGAATCAGGGCTTCATCAGCCGACATTAGAAACCGTTTATTTGCCCGATGTGGTCAATAAAATCGCAGCGCTTTTCTACGCCAAGGCGAGCAACAAAAAATTACAGCTTCTGTGCGAGATCGATGTCAATACAGGCTGGATCAAAACCGATCCGCTTATTCTCAATCAAATTCTGTCCAATTTATTAAGTAATGCGATTAAGTTCACCGATCAAGGCGCGGTCAGCATCGTGCTAATACAGGGTATTGACGAAGAAGCCGGCTACGGTGAATTTGTCGTTGAAGTCAGTGACAGTGGCTGTGGGTTAACCGAAGAGCAGCGACAGGCGATTTTTGAGCCCTTTGTCCAGGTTGGATCGCGTCAGCAGCAGCAACTGGGAACCGGATTAGGCTTAAGTATTTGTCGCCATCTGGCCGACCTGCTGAACGGAGAGCTTCGCGTGGAGAGCGAACCAGGGGAAGGATCCGTTTTTTCTTTCGCCTTTCGCGCTTCGCATAGCCAGCCCTCAGAATTTGTTTTCCAACCTGTCGACGCGTCGCCTCATCCAGAACAGTTATCGATTTTGATCATTGACGATCATGCACCAAATCGTCTGTTGCTGGGTAAGCAACTGGAATTCGCCGGTCATCAAGTCATGGTGACTGAAAGTGCCTCGCAGGCGTTAGCTGTGTGGAATGAAGATCCGCAGCGCTTTGACTTGATCATTACCGATTGCAATATGCCCGGCATGAATGGATTCGAATTTGCCCGCGCCTTACGTAAAGAAGAAGCTGAACGCGGCTTAATGCCCGCTACGCTTTATGGGTTAACTGCATCGGCTGAACGTCAAACCATCCAGCGCTGCCTTGACGCCGGTATGGATGACTGCTTATTCAAGCCGTTGGATTTGGGAGCGCTGCAAAATTATCTTACTCGGTGCACCCATAAACGTTCAGGTGAACCCGCGTCAAAACAGTTAATTTCACCACCGGTGAAAGCACCAGGAGAGGCAAACTACACACCACTTTTCTCTCCTCTGCTGACACAACTTGCTGAAAAAGATCCTGCCGGATACCTAATGATGCTGCAAAGTATTCAAACCAGCCATGCAACGTTGCTGAAGGCGATACAACAATCCACCGATCGCGATACGCTCTCAGAGTTAGGCCATAAGCTAAAAGGCGGCGCACAAATACTTAATGCTACCGTGCTTGAACAATTGGGGCGTGAGCTGGAAAACAATCGTACAAACGAGGTTGCGTTAGCGCCATTAATTGAAAACATTACGAATGAAATTAAAAATATCGATCAACAACTGATTAATTCTCAAGGGTGATGCAACTGAGTTAGTTGTAAAATAATAATTTTTTATCGGGACGTTTCTCGATTCATAAAATTAAACTCAAGGAGATAATATTTTAAAAATATATAATCCCTGGCACCCCTGATCGTGCCAGCGGAAAGGGGAAGTTATGTTTAATGCAAAAATACTCATCGTCGATGAGCATCGCTTAGTTTCATCGGGTATCCAGGCCCTATTATTAATGTCTGGCTTTAAGTATGTCGATGTTGTGAATACTGTTAACGATGGGATAAACGAAGTAACCCATCATCACGTTGATATTGTGATTCTTGATCCTGAATTTAAACATAATAATGGCATTGCCTTTTTACGCGACATCGTAAAATCAAAGCGATACATTAAAGTAATCTTGTTAAGTCAAAGCAGTAACGAAAACTTGATTATGCAATCTGTTCTCAACGGTACTAATGGCTTTGTCTCAAAACATGAGCACATCCAAACACTGATTACAGCCATTAGTTGTGTCTATAACTGCGTAGACTACTTACCGGTCGAACTGGTTAAACGTAAAAAAGATTATTTAGGTGAACAACATTTACTGTCAAAATTAACCACACGGGAAATGTTGATTCTTCGCCAACTGGCCATGGGGAAAAGTAATAAAATGATTGCGAGTGAACTGGGTTTACACAACAAAACCGTCAGTACCTATAAAACAAAAATATTCCAAAAACTTGAAACTAAAAACTTGGTGGAAATTATCGAGCTGGCTCGCAGGAATGGAACCTGTTAGGTCATTAATTGAGACAGGTCTTGCTGAATATTATCAGTTCACAGATTATGATAAATCATACTGATTTATTTCAGTGTTAAATGCCAGGTTATATTGAAAACAGGAATTCATTACAAACAGAGCTAATCTTATTAGCCGGTCTTCATGCTTTTACAGGGTTCTGAGTATCTTCCCGTGCCTGTACGACAGAAATCCACTTCTGTCGCCTGCGACTCAGAACCCTGCTCTTTTTTGATATCTCTCACAACCTCATATCGTCCTCCTGTTGTTTAATGCAGAACTCGCTAAAGTAAACTCATCCGACCACTTATTTGAGAGTGATGATGACTGAGCGCAATGCATCTTATCCCGCATTATTTTCCCCACTGGATTTAGGCTTTACCCGGCTAAAAAACCGTTTCCTGATGGGTTCAATGCATACCGGGTTGGAAGAACATGCTGAAGGTGCGGCTCGGCTAGCTGCATTTTATGCCGAGCGTGCACGCGAAGGTGTTGCGCTGATTGTCACCGGCGGCATTTCACCCAATGCACAGGGGGTTGGCATGGCACATGGCGCCCTGCTGACTCATGAAGATCAATGCGCCTGGCATCAGCAAATAACCGACGCTGTTCATCAACATGACGGGAAGATTGCCCTACAGATCTTGCATACGGGCCGCTACAGCTATCAAAAAGATTTGGTGGCCCCCTCTGCTCTTCAGGCTCCTATCAATGCCTTTACCCCCAAAGCGATGAGCGATTCAGAAATTATGCAAACCATTGCAGATTTTGCCCAGTGCGCGCGCCTCGCCCAACAAGCGGGCTATGACGGTGTGGAAATCATGGGTTCGGAAGGCTATCTAATAAATCAGTTTTTGGTTAAACACACCAATCAACGGGACGATCGCTGGGGCGGCGATTTCAATCAGCGCATGCAGTTCGCACTCGCTATCACACGTGCAGTCCGCCAGGCAACCGGCGACAGATTTATCATTATTTTTCGTCTGTCGATGCTCGATCTTATTCATCAAGGCAGCTCTCTGGAAGAGACGTTATTACTGGCCCATGAACTTGAGCAGTGCGGCGTGACACTCTTCAATACCGGTATCGGCTGGCATGAAGCACGCATTCCCACCATTGCTACTTGTGTACCGCGGGCCGCTTTTGCCTGGGTGACCAAGCGTCTGCGCGCCCATGTTTCTGTACCGGTGATCACCACCAACCGTATTAATCATCCTGACGTCGCTGAACAACTTTTGCAGGATGGCTGCGCGGATATGGTCTCGATGGCGCGCCCTTTTCTCGCTGATGCCGCCTTTGTCAGCAAAGCACAGCGCGGCGAACCAGACAGCATTAATAGCTGCATTGCCTGTAATCAAGCCTGTCTCGATCAAATCTTTGTCGGGAAAGTGACCTCTTGTCTGGTGAATCCTCGTGCCTGTCATGAAACACTGATGCCCGTGCTTGCCAGCGAAGCGCCGAAAAACCTCGCCGTTGTGGGCGCGGGTCCCGCAGGCATGGCGTTTGCTTTACAGGCGGCACAGCGTGGTCATCAAATCACCCTTTATGAAGCCGCATCTGAAATCGGTGGGCAGTTCAATATCGCTCGCCAAATCCCCGGTAAAGAAGAATTCAATGAAACGCTGCGCTATTTCCGCCACCAATTAGCTGCGGCGGGTGTGACAATAAAAACTGCCTGTCGAGCGGATATCGCGCTGTTAAAGGATGCTGATGAAGTGATTTTAGCGAGTGGTATCAAGCCGCGTACGCCGCTAATTCCAGGCGTTAATCATCCTAAAGTACTCACTTATCTTGATGTCATTCAGGATAAAAAACGGGTCGGAAAACGTGTTGCGATTATTGGCGCAGGCGGAATTGGTTTTGATACCGCAGAATATTTGTCGAGCCCCAACGGTGAAGAGACCTTGAGTACCTTTTTTGCCGAGTGGGGAATTGACCGCAGCCTGACGCAACGCGGCGGACTGACCGCTCCGCATCCGCATCCGTCAACGCGTCAAATCTGGCTGTTACAGCGTAAAGCGGGTAAACCCGGTGCAACACTGGCGAAAACCACGGGTTGGATCCATCGTGCCAGCCTGCAATCTCGCGGCGTACAGATGTGGGGCGGCGTTGAATATCTATTGATTGATGATGAGGGTCTGCATATTCGGCGAGAGGGAGAAGTGGTGCTGTTACCCGTTGATAATGTGATTATTTGCGCTGGGCAAGAGCCGCAGCGCGAGCTGGAAGCTGCGCTGCGTGAAAATGGGAAAACGGTAAGACTGATTGGCGGTGCTGATGTAGCAATGGAGTTAGATGCGCGACGCGCCATTGCACAGGCAACGCAACTGGCATTAACAATCTAAAATTTAACGCATTTTTACCGCACGTAAGATAACGAACTTTTGATTCGATGCCACCAGGGTGCAGTTGCCAAACAGTTTTTTCAACTTGTGGTGATAATCGAGGTGGCGGTTACCGACAATGCGCAGTTCGCCGCCATATTGCAGGCAACGTTTGGCATCACGGAACATTTGCCATGCCAGATGATCGGTAACGGCGTGCTGCTGATGAAACGGCGGATTGCACAACACCGCATGTAAACGGTCAGAAGGATATCCGCTCAACACGTTATTCACGCGGAACTGGCAACGCGCCAGATCGTCTGGACGATTGATCTCTACGTTCAGGCGGCTGGACTCAACCGCCATGTAGGACTCATCCAGGAAATGCACTTCAGCCTGCGGGTTGCGTTCCAACGCCATCAACCCAATCACACCGTTGCCGCAACCTAAATCAACAATTTCACCTTCAATGTTCTCAGGCAGATGCTGCACAAACAGTCGCGCACCAATATCCAAAGAGGATCGGGAAAAGACGTTGGCATGGTTGTGGATCTGGTAAGGCGTATCATCCAGCGGCCAAACGGTCGTGAGCGGTTGCTCACGCAAAGCGGGCTGAGTGAAGGTGCTGTAAATCACTCGCGCTTTTTTCCACGCCAGCGAAGTTTTGGTTTCACCAATGATCTGCTCAAACAATTGCAGCGTTGAATTGTGAATTTCCTTGGCACGCGCGGCAGCCAGAATCACCGTTTCCGCAGTGATCACCTGACGTATTGCGCGCAGTTGCTGCTCTAGCAAGGCCAGCGTTTTAGGGACCTTAATCAGTACCGCCGCGGGCGCGGCAGGCAATGTCGCAAGGCTATCAAGGAAATGGACTTCACCATCATCAAGTTCATTAAGAATCAGGTTTTGACGCGTTGCCTGTTGGCTTAGCCATGAATCGCTGATATGCCAAACCGGACGGGGATTCAGCGCACACGTCAGCGCACCGAAGCTGTCGTTAAATACCAGTATCGGACCTTCTGGCAGCGCCTGCTGCAAAAGGTATTCATCAGCCGCATCCCAGGCTTGTAACGGACTTTCGTCACGCATCTGCGGGAAACGATGCAGGATCAGTGTGCGATCGTTCAGTTCAAGTTGGCTCATGAATTCTCCGGCATGGTACACTTTGGTTGATTTTCGCCCCAAAAAGGGGGCGCAGTATACTGTCTTTCACCGGGAATCCCTAATGTCCTCACTGATCTACCTTCAGGGTTATCCTGAGCCCATTCTTGAGCAGGTTCATACGTTGATTGAACATCAGCGTTTAGGGACATTTCTGCAAGAACGGTATCCCGATACGCACAATGTTATCAGCGATAAAGCCCTGTATGACTTTACGCAATCGCTTAAAAACCGCTTTATGCGAAATGCACCGCCCATCAGTAAAGTCATTTGGGATAACAAAATTAAAGTGATGAAGCATGCATTGGGTTTACATACCGCCATTTCTCGCGTGCAGGGCGGCAACCTTAAAGCCAAGGCGGAAATCCGTATTTCCACCTTCTTTCGTATGGCGCCCGAACCCTTTCTGCGCATGATTGTGGTTCACGAGCTGGCGCATCTTAAAGAGAAAGAGCACGACAAAGCTTTTTATCAGCTCTGTTGTCACATGGAGCCAGATTACCACCAGCTCGAATTTGACGCTCGCCTGTGGATGACCGATCAAGCCATGCGCGGTAACGCCGCTTAAAGAAACTCCTGCGCTTTCTGAATCAGACTGGTTTTGGTTAGCGCCCCCAGGAAGCGGCGTTCGTGTGGATTATTGAGCACCGGCAAGCGCTCCAGCGTCACCAGCGCGAAGGCTTCCCAACCTTCTCGCATACTTTGATTCTGATAAACGCAGGGGAAGTTGTCATCCATCACCTGCTGTACCGGCGAATCCAGCGTAATTTCCTGTGCCAGCACTTTGCGCGATATTTCGTGAATCGATACCACGCCAAGAAACGCGCCCTCGTCATTAATCACATAGACATAACGCTCACGCTTTAGTGAGCTCACGGCCAGCGCTTGCCCAACCGACTCTTGGGGTTTCAGGGCCGCGCCAGGTATGATCAGCTCAGCCACTCGCATATTATCAAAGTCATATTTGGCTTCTGAACGGTTGAAATGATTGCTCACGACCGGATAGGTACTGGCGGATTGCAGGCGATAAACCACCATCGATGCCAATACTGCCGCAATCATCAGTGGGAACAGCAAGCTGCTGTTGAGCGTCATCTCCAGCACCATTAATATCGCCATGAGCGGCGCCTGGCTAACCGCAGCCAGCACCGCCGCCATACCAATTGCGGCATACAACAAGCTATTACCAAGGGGCAAATGCAACGCCAGTCCGCACGTCGCCAACACCACACCTAACAACGCGCCAATCAACAGCGATGGCGTAAATAGCCCCCCTACCGCATTTGATCCCACCGACAAACTGGTCGCCAGCGTTTTCAATACCAGCAGCAACAGCAATCCTGGCAACAGATAATTTCCCGCCATGACTTTAACGATGACTTCATATCCGTTACCCAAAATATCGGTTGAGACGATCGCCAGTAAACCCACCGCAAAACCCCCTGCGCCTAGCCGCAGCGGCAGCGAGCTAACACGGCTAAACAACTTTTTGCTGCGCGCAATCAACGTGATCAACAGCCAACCTGCCAGCCCGGCGCAGAGACCGATAATCACCGTCATGAATAAACTACTGGCGTCCATGTGGAAGTTAACATCAGCCAGCGGGTAAAGCGCGCTGCGAAAACCCAGCGTCCACATTGTCATGACCGCGACGGCAGAAGAGATAATGAGTGGGATAAGGCGCTGAAGCGCTGAAATACCAAAGGCGATCTCAGCCACAAAAATCGCCGATGCCAGCGGGGCGTGATAAACCGAAGAGAGGCCAGCCGCAGCGGCCATTGCCACTACATCACTGTTTTTGAGGTTCAGCGAGGCGGGCAAAAATTTCCCTATCATGCTGCCGCACAGCGCTGAAAGCTGCACCATCGGCCCTTCTTTACCGATAGAAGCGCCGCTACCGATACTGGCAATCGAGGATAACGCCCGAAACAGCGACGTTTTCGTCGGCACCGCATCAAGCCGTGCGTTAATCACTTCGAGATAATCAGTTTTAAGCGTTTGCTGCTGCTCAATGTTCACGGCATAACGCAAGAAAAACCCTGCCAGCAATCCACCTGCACCCACCAGCAGCGGCCAGAGGATCCACGGCCAGACATGCATCGCCTCGGTAATTTCACTACTGCTACCAAAAAGCAGATGATTAATCAGCTCAATAATGCCGCGAAAAGCCAGCGTAACCAGTGATGCAGCGAAGCCGACCGGAATGGCAATTAACAAAGTGGTCCAGTTTAGTGCGTGTTTACTTCCTTTCACCTGCGCCTCTTCTTTCTGCCATAAACCGTTGCTTGATCATAATATTGGAATGCGGATCGCAGGATCAAATTCACATTGGTCGACTGCGTTGCGTGACACGTGGGACATGCTACTCTGCCGCTTTACCTCTGCAGGAGAACCATCGTGATTCGTTTTGCCATTGTGGGAACCAACTGGATAACTCGCCAGTTCATTGATGCCGCTCATGAGAGCGGAAGCATGAAACTCAGCGCGGTCTATTCGCGTAGCCAGCAGCAGGCAGACGCGTTTCTTGAAGATTATCCCTGCAACCAGACGTTTACCTCACTGGAGGCGCTGGCAGCCTGCGCGGATATTGACGCCGTTTATATCGCCAGCCCTAATGCGCTGCATTGCGAACAGGCCTTGCTGTTTCTCTCGCACGGCAAACATGTGATTTGCGAAAAACCGTTGGCTTCTAATCTCAAAGAAGTTGAAGCGATGATCGCCTGCGCGCGTGAGAATCAGGTAATCCTGTTTGAAGCCTTCAAAACCGCCAGCTTACCTAACTTTTTGCAGCTGCAACAGGCGCTGCCGCAGTTGGGGAAATTGCGTAAAGCGCTGCTCAATTATTGTCAGTATTCCTCGCGCTACCCACGCTATCTCAACGGCGAAAATCCTAATACCTTTGATCCGCGTTGGTCCAACGGTTCAATTATGGATATTGGCTATTACTGCTTAGCCAGCGCCATCACGTTGTGGGGTGAACCGAAAAAAGTTCAGGCACAGGCCACCTTACTGGATACCGGCGTTGACGCACATGGCGTCGTGGTTTTGGATTATGGTGATTTTGACGTAACCATTTTGCACTCCAAAGTCAGCGATTCCGCCCTTCCCAGCGAAATTCAAGGTGAAGCGGGCGCGTTAGTCATTCAGAAAGTCTCCGAATGTCAGCAAATTAGCTTTATTCCGCGCGGCGGCGATAAACAAGATCTGACTCAGCCGCAGCACATTAATACGATGCTTTATGAGGCTGAAGCCTTTGTGCGTCTGGTTGAACAACGTCAGGTTGACCATCCTGCGCTGGAAATTTCACGCATCACTGCCGCGCTATTGACTCAAATTCGTCAGCAAACCGGGGTGATATTTCCAGCCGATCAGGGTTGAGTGTAAATATTTCTAAATATGACTGGCCGCGATTGCTTCCTGTCCGTGAAGTCCGTAATTTACGGTTTGCAAAGGGGAGTAACTTGTAAGCTGATTGATCGTCATTACGGTGCGCAAGCATCCGGTAATCAGGCAACCTGGAATAACATTCTGTGTTGTAAGTGAGACCTTGCCGGAAGGCGAGGTTTGCTTACATCAAAATAAGCGGCTGATGTCTTCTGACTTCAGCCTTTTTTATTTCTAAACAGGATACGATTATGCAAACTGTAGGAACGCCATTGCTTTGGGGCAGTTTTGCAGTGGTTGTGCTCATCATGCTGGCGATCGATCTCTTATTGCAGGGACGTCGTGGCGCACAAACCATGTCATTTAAACAAGCTGCCATTTGGTCGTTGATCTGGATTTCCGTCTCGCTGCTGTTTAGCGCCGCCTTTTGGTGGTATCTCGAAGGAAGCGCAGGTCGCGAAGTCGCGAATACACAAACCCTCGCCTTCCTGACCGGTTATGTGCTTGAAAAAGCGCTGGCGGTCGATAACGTGTTCGTCTGGCTGATGCTGTTTAGCTACTTCTCTATTCCCGCCAACCTGCAACGCCGAGTGCTGATTTATGGCGTGTTAGGTGCCATCGTTCTGCGTACTATCATGATTTTTGCTGGCAGCTGGCTGGTTACGCAGTTCAGCTGGATCCTTTACGTCTTCGGTGCGTTCCTGCTGTTTACAGGCTTGAAAATGGCGTTCGCAAAAGAAGATGAAGGTGGCGTCGGAGAGAAGCCGGTGGTGCGTTGGTTACGTAGTCATCTGCGTATGACAGATTCGCTGGAAGGTGAAAAATTCTTCACCCGTAAAAATGGGGTACTGTTCGCAACGCCATTGCTGCTGGTATTGATCATGGTTGAGCTGAGCGACGTCATCTTCGCGGTCGACAGTATTCCGGCCATCTTTGCTGTTACCACCGATCCGTTTATTGTTTTAACGTCTAACCTGTTTGCGATTTTGGGCCTGCGCGCCATGTACTTCCTGTTAGCGAACGTGGCGGAACGCTTCTCGATGCTGAAATATGGCCTGGCGATCGTGCTGGTCTTCATCGGTATTAAGATGTTGATTATTGATCTTTACCATATCCCAGTAGGCATCTCGTTAGGTGTGATTGGCGCTATTCTCGCCTCAACGCTGCTGGTTAACGTCTGGGTTAACCACAGAAACGACCAAAAGAACATCTCGAAATAATTATCTACAGGGGCAGCTTCTGCCCCTGTTTTATTTTGCATCAGCAAAATCAGACATTCCTTATCTCTGTCACACTTCCTTTATTCAGCATAATAAAAATTCGACATGGCCCACATTGGCGGAATTATCTCTTTTCTCAACAGATCTTTTCCTTATACTCCGCCAGGCAAACCGTTTTGGCCGCAGGATAGATCGCGACTAAAGCTACATCCCGCGACAAATACAGAAAAAACTATGCAGAAAACACTCTCCGCACGTCTGGCCGCACTGTTCGCAGGAAGCCTGGTAAAACAAATCATGATCGGGCTGATTGCCGGTATTGCTCTGGCCTGGTTTTCACATGATGCCGCTTTAGCCGTTGGTCTACTGGGCGATCTGTTCGTTAACGCATTGAAGGCCGTAGCGCCTTTACTCGTATTGGTGCTGGTCATTTCATCAATTGCGAACCATAAGCAGGGCCAAAAAAGCAACATCAGGCCCATCGTCATGCTTTATCTGCTCAGCACCTTTTTTGCCGCTGTTGTCGCCGTGATATTCAGTCATTTGATGCCACAAACGCTGACGCTGGCGGTAGGCACCACCGAAATTACGCCGCCATCAGGCATTACTGAAGTGCTGCGCGGTCTGCTGATGAGCATGGTAGCTAACCCGATTACGGCATTAATGAACGCCAACTACATTGGCATTTTAGTCTGGGCGATCGGTTTAGGACTGGCTTTCCGTCACAGCCAGCCCAGCACGCGTGCGTTTTTAAATGATGCATCGAACGCAGCAACCTGGCTGGTGCGCTGTGTGATTCGCTGCGCGCCGATCGGTATTTTTGGTTTGGTTGCGTCGATTCTTGCATCCACCGGTTTCGGTGCGCTGTGGCAATACGCGCATCTGCTGACGCTGCTGATTGGCTGTATGGTGCTGATGGCATTAGTCGTCAATCCCCTGCTGGTTTACAGCAAAATCCGCCGTAATCCTTATCCGCTGGTGTTTACCTGCCTGCGTGAAAGTGGCGTAACCGCCTTTTTCACCCGCAGCTCTGCGGCCAACATTCCGGTCAACATGGCTATCGCCAAACGCCTGGGTTTGGATGAAGACACCTATTCAATATCCATTCCGCTGGGCGCCACAATCAGCATGGCGGGTGCATCAATCACCATTACCGTGCTAACGCTGGCGGCGGTGCATACATTAGGTATTAGCGTGGATGTACCCACCGCGATTCTGTTGAGTCTGGTGGCATCATTGTGTGCGTGCGGTGCGTCGGGCGTGGCGGGTGGTTCACTGCTGCTGATTCCTGTTGCCTGCAATATGTTTGGTATTCCCAACGATTTGGCCATGCAGGTTGTTGCCGTAGGTTTCATTATCGGCGTGCTGCAGGATTCTGCCGAAACGGCGTTGAACTCCTCAACGGATATTTTATTTACTGCGGCCGTTTGTCAGTCTGAAGCGGAGCGCGCGCCAAGTCGCGCTTAAAACAGATGGCGGCCTACTCAGGCCGCCATTTTTATACGCTTTATAGCGTGACGCCGCTTTTAAAAATCGCCAATTCCCTGAAATCATTCTTCTCATTATTTGTCGCCTGACCATTCGCAATGGTTACGATGGTATCGACAAAATCTGCCAGCATCTCATCCATGCTCATGCCGTGGATCAACCGTCCGGCGTCAAAATCTATCCAGTGTGGTTTTTTCTCAGCCAACGGCGTATTGGTTGCGAGTTTGACGGTAGGCACAAATCCTCCGTAAGGCGTGCCGCGTCCGGTGCTGAACAACACCATATGACATCCTGCTCCGGCCAGCGCGCTGGTGGCAACGGCGTCATTACCCGGCGCGCTCAGCAGATTCAGACCCGGCGTTTTCAGTCGCTCGCCATATTTCAAGACATCAACAACCTGGCTTTGCCCCGCCTTTTGCGTACAACCCAGCGACTTCTCCTCCAGCGTAGTGATGCCACCCGCTTTGTTGCCAGGAGAAGGGTTCTCATAAATCGGCTGTTGGTGATCAATAAAGTACTGCTTGAAATCGTTGATCATCGCCACGGTTTTATCAAAAGTGCTTTCATCGCGGCAGCGGCTCATCAAAATGCGCTCTGCACCAAACATTTCCGGTACTTCCGTTAACACTGTCGTGCCGCCGTTGGCGATCATCTGATCGGAGAAACGCCCCAGCAGCGGGTTGGCAGTAATCCCCGAAAAGCCGTCAGAGCCGCCACATTCCAGGCCGAACTTAAGCTCGCTGAGTTTGCCTGGCTCACGTTGGTCGTGACGCATTTTTTCATACAATGCATGCAAACGCTCAAGGCCGGCCTCCACTTCATCGTCATGTTGCTGGCAAACCATAAACTCTACGCGATCGCTTTCAAAACTGCCCAACGTGTCACGAAACGCATCAACCTGATTGTTTTCACAACCAAGGCCAATCACTAATACCGCGCCCGCATTGGGGTGCCGCACCATATTTTGCAGCATGGTGCGCGTATTGTCGTGATCCTGCCCCAGCTGTGAACAGCCAAAGGTATGGCTGAACAGGAACGCACCATCAATATCCGCAGCGTCCTGCGTTTCCTTCAGAAAACGTTGCAGGATTTGACGCGCAATGCCGTTGACGCAGCCGACGGTTGGCAATATCCATAACTCATTACGAATGCCAACGTCACCGTTGGCGCGGCGATAAATCTGTACCTCGCGGTCGCCCGGCTGAGGCGGCACATCAACGAATTCAGGTTGATATTCATACTCATCCAAATCGCTGAGGTTGGTACGCGAATTTTGTGAATGGATCACTTCGCCTTCGGCGATTGGCTGGGTAGCATGACCAATCGGCAGACCATATTTGATCACTAAATCGCGCTGCGCGATGGGTTGCAGCGCAAACTTGTGTCCTCGTCCAACCTCTTGTTGCAGCGTTACCGCCACATCAGACAATTCAACGGTGCTGCCTGCTTCTAAGTCGCGCAACGCCACGGCAACATTGTCGCGCGAATGAATTTTAATTGCGTCTTGCATAGCGTTATCTCAGTTGGCTCAGCGCCTCACGCGTCCCGTGAACGATGATGTTTTGCAGGTGTTGGGTAACCGCTGCGGTCAATCCCGGTTGCAGGGTTAAATCTTCTCCCCAGTGCTGCGCATTGCTTAAAACGTTGCGCACCAATTGTTCCGGAGAAATTTCATCCGCTTTCAATGCGGTCCAGCCTTCAGCGAAGCATTGCAGCCATTGCGTGTCGTCTTGCAACGGCCAGCTTTTCTCTTCTGACTCGCCGCGATAAAAAGCGATTAACGCAGCAAATGCGAAGGTCAACCGTGGCGGCCAGTTGCCGGTTTGCTGATGCGATGTCAGCAGCGGCGTCAGGAGGCGCGTACGGAATTTAGTCATGCTATTCAGGGCAATCGACAGCAAAGCATGGCGGATAAAAGGATTACGGAAGCGACGCTGTACCGCATCGGCAAAGGTGTGCAGCTCGTCACTCGGCAGATCCAGTGTCGGGATCACTTCATCACGCAGCAGGCGATCAACAAAGCCCGCAATTGCGGCATCGTCCATCGCTTCGCCCACGCTTTCTAACCCGGCCAGATACGCCACCGGCACCATAGCAGTGTGAGCGCCATTCAGGATCGCCACTTTTTGTGCTTTGTAGGGCGCGATGTCTTCAACTCTGCGCACCTGCGGGGCGAGCACATCCAGTTTAAGCTCATCAACCAGCGCGGCGGGGCCTTGAATCACAAACTGGTAATAGACTTCACCCGCAACCAGATAGCGATCTTCATAACCTAGCTCAGCTTCAATTTGCGCACTTTCCTGCGGAAAACCGGTCACGATGCGATCCACTAGCGTGTTGTAGAAGGCACAATGGTCGCTGACCCACGCTTTAAATTCTGACGAAAGCTGCCAGTGATCGGCATAGCGCAACACCGTTTCACGCAGCATGTCGCCGTTGTGGTCGATCAATTCGCACGGCACGATTAACCAGCCTTTATCGCTCGCACCGCTGAAATGGTTGAAGCGCGCCCACAGCAGTTGAGTGAGCTTGCCAGGAAAGCTTGAGGCGGGTTGATCGGTTAACGTATCCGACTCGACAAACGCAATACCCGCTTCGGTGGTATTGGAGAACACGAAACGCATCTGCGCATTTTCAGCTAATGCCAGAAAATCGTCGTACTGCTTGTAAGGCTGGATTTCGCGATTCAGGCTACGAATCAGGCGTGTTTCACTGACCTGTTCGCCCTGCTCGTTGAGGCCACGAATCAGCGTGGTGTAAAGACCCTCCTGCTGATTCAAGCTGTCGCTGACTTCACGGTTGCGCGGCCGCACCACTACAATCCCCGCATCGGTGCCGTGATGCTCATTCAGCCAGTCGATTTGCCAGTCGATAAAAGCACGCAGAAAGTTACCTTCACCGAATTGAATCACGCGATCGCTATAGCGGGCGCCGAGAAAATCGTTACGATTCAGCCGCTGCATAATCATGCTCCTAACTCAATGCCGAAATAGTCGCGGGCATTGTTGAAGCAGATGTTCTGCACCATTTGGCCTAACAACGCTTCATCTTCCGGCGCTTCGCCCCGCTCAACCCAATTTCCTATCATCTGGCACAGCAGGCGGCGGAAATATTCATGACGCGTATATGAGAGGAAGCTGCGACTGTCGGTCAACATGCCGACAAAGCGGCTTAACAAACCAATTTGCGCGAGTTGTGTCATTTGACGCTGCATACCATCGAGCTGATCGTTAAACCACCAAGCCGATCCAAACTGCATTTTTCCTGCTTCGCCTTCACCCTGGAAATTGCCCGCCATGGTGGCCAGCACTTCGTTGTCGCGTGGATTCAGGCAATAAAGAATGGTTTTTGGCAACGCGTTATGGAGATTTTGCGCACCTAACAAACGCGCCAGCGGTTCAGCCACTGGATGGTCGTTAATAGAGTCAAAACCCACATCCGGGCCAAGCAATTCAAATTGACGTTGATTGGTGTTACGCAGCGCACCAATATGATATTGCTGCACCCAGTTGCGACGTGCATATTCGCCGCCCAGCCAGACCAGCACCGCTGTTTTGAACTGTGCGATCTCTTGTGGATTTGGAGCTGTACCCTGCAGGCGACGCGATAAAATGGCATCCAGCGTGGCTTCATCTGCCTCGGCGTAACAAACTACATCTAAAGCATGATCGGAGACTTTGCAGCCATGTGCGGCAAAGTAATCAAGGCGCTTGCTCAACGCACGCAGCAAGTCATCAAAACGCTGCACGTTAACGTCAGCAATGCGCTCCAGCTTCTGAACCCACGGTAAAAATGTCTCGGCTTCAATATTGAACGCTTTATCGGGTCGCCAGCTCGGCAGCACTTTGACATCAAAACTGGCGTCATCGGCGAGTGCGCGATGATGGGACAGATCGTCGAGTGGATCGTCGGTAGTGCCAACCATTTTTACATTCATCTGCTTCATGATGCCGCGTGTTGTGAATTCATCCTGCGCCAGCAAATCATTACAGCGATGCCAAATAGTGTCGGCGGTTTTCTCAGAAAGTAGCGTGCCGGTAATACCGAAGGGGCGACGTAATTCGAGGTGAGTCCAGTGATAGAGTGGATTACCAATGGTGTGCGGCACGGTACGCGCCCAAGCATTGAATTTTTCATGATCGCTGGCTTCACCAGTACAAAATGACTCTGGCACACCGTTGGCTCGCATCGCTCGCCATTTGTAGTGGTCCCCTTTCAGCCAGATATCGTACAGATTAGCGAAGCGATAGTTTTCAGCAATCTGCTGCGGTGGCAAGTGGCAGTGATAATCGAAAATTGGCTGATCTTTCGCATAATCGTGATAAAGCCGACGAGCGAATTCGGTATCCAGCAAAAAATCCTCGGTCATAAAACGCGACATGCTTACTTCCTCTTAGGCTGAACCTTTCATGGCTCAAAGTTATCATACCAATTTTAGCCAACAGCAGAATTCTTTGCGATCACGCTCACATAAACGACAGTAAAAAGCCGAGCTTATGGACGCTTCTGTCGCCGGCAGCAGGCTAAATGGCTGTCTTGACGTGGGTTTAAAGTATCCCACAGGCCTGAAAGGGTTTTTGTGATGGCTCTCAACTTTTAAAGTTGTATAACAAGTTAGGCTCTCGCTCCGTCATTCGTTGTTCAGCGAATGCACTTAAAAGGCAAGGTAAACAAAGGTCGCTAATACGACCTGCGGGCGTGAGCAGAGCTGTATCACGAGTTGTCCCGCTCCAGATAACAACAGCGGCAAGACCGCATACATAACTGGAAGAGGTAGAGAATGCGTAAGATCAAAGGGCTACGCTGGTACATGATCGGCCTCGTTACATTGGGCACGGTACTGGGCTATCTGACAAGAAACACCATCGCAGTGGCAGCACCGACGCTGCAAACTGAATTACATATCACCACTCAACAATACTCCTACATCATCGCCGCTTATTCGGCTTGTTATACCCTGATGCAACCTGTCGCTGGCTATGTATTGGATTTACTCGGCACAAAAATTGGCTACGCGGTATTTGCCGTCATGTGGGCAATTTTCTGCGCCGCCACCGCCATGGCGGGCAGCTGGGGCGGATTAGCTCTGGCACGTGGCGCGGTAGGCGCGGCGGAGGCCGCCATGATTCCTGCGGGACTTAAAGCCAGCAGCGAATGGTTTCCTGCTAAGGAGCGCTCGGTCGCGGTAGGCTATTTCAACGTGGGTTCTTCGATTGGCGCCATGCTGGCACCGCCGTTGGTCGTGTGGGCGATCATGGCGCACAGCTGGCAAATGGCGTTTATTATCACCGGCGTTTTAAGCATGGTTTGGGCGCTCTGCTGGCTGGTATTTTATAAACATCCCAAACAACAAACCAAACTCA
The DNA here is from genome assembly GCF_022761075.1 of Pantoea sp. MQR6. Classification (NCBI taxonomy): domain Bacteria; kingdom Pseudomonadati; phylum Pseudomonadota; class Gammaproteobacteria; order Enterobacterales; family Erwiniaceae; genus Pantoea; species Pantoea sp. MQR6. The sequence goes on along the minus strand of NZ_JAKYXB010000003.1, from coordinate 111,254 downwards.
GCGCAGAAGAGCGTGATTACATTCTTTCAGGCCAAGAGGCGCAGCATCAAACCGGCAATAATCGCAAAATGTCTGCGATGCAGATTGTGCGTAACCGCCAGTTCTGGGGCATCGCGCTGCCGCGTTTTCTTGCTGAACCGGCATGGGGAACCTTTAATGCCTGGATCCCGCTGTTTATGTTCAAAGCCTACGGTTTCAATTTGAAAGAGATTGCACTCTTTGCCTGGATGCCGATGTTGTTCGCTGATTTTGGCTGCATTCTTGGTGGATATTTGCCACCGCTGTTTCAGCGCTGGTTTGGTGTAAATCTGATCGTGTCACGTAAATTAGTGGTTACGATGGGCGCGGTCCTGATGATTGGCCCAGGAACCATTGGTTTATTCACCAGTCCTTATGCAGCCATTGCGCTGCTGTGTGTCGGCGGTTTTGCACACCAGGCTCTTTCAGGCGCGTTAATCACGCTCTCTTCAGACGTATTTGGCCGTAATGAAGTCGCCACGGCTAACGGATTAACCGGTATGGCAGCCTGGACTGCCAGCACGATGTTTGCCTTGGTGGTGGGTGCGCTGGCAGATACGCTGGGCTTTAGCCCGCTGTTTGCCGCGCTGGCAGTCTTTGATTTGTTGGGTGCAATTGTGATCTGGACGGTGTTGAAAAATAAACCGGTCTCAGAACTTGAGCAGAAAGTGCGCGCACCCGCCGTTGCAACCGCTCGCAGTTAATCCCTCGGGTGGGCTGAGCGGGTTAACGCCAGCCCAACCCACCCATTTCCTCGCCCGACGCTAAGTGGTATAACAACTTACCCATTTGTCATTCTGGACTTTGTCATGGACATCATCGAATCCCGCCGTCTTTATCAACAGCTGGCCAGCGAATTAAAAAGCCGCATTGAAAGCGGGAGTTACTCCATCGGTGATAAATTGCCTGCCGAACGCCTGATAGCAGAAGAGATGGAAGTCAGCCGCACCGTGGTGCGTGAAGCCATTATCATGCTAGAAGTTGAAGGCTATGTTGAGGTACGCAAAGGTTCAGGTATTCACGTTATCGCCAGTCAACAGCAGAATCGGGTAGCGACATCCAGCCAGCTGGAATTTGCCTCTTTTGGCCCTTTTGAACTGTTGCAGGCCCGCCAGCTCATCGAAAGTAATGTTGCGGAATTTGCGGCCACACAGGTGACGCGCCAGGACATTATCGAATTGATGGCGATTCAGGAAAAAGCCCGTCAGGAAGACCATTTCCGCGACTCAGAATGGGACATGCAGTTCCATGTTCGCATTGCGCAATCCACGCAAAACAGCGCGCTCGCCGCGATTGTCGAAAAAATGTGGCTGCATCGCCTGCATAATCCTTATTGGCTCAAACTCCATGAACACATCGATCAGCGCAGCATCATCAGCTGGTGCGACGATCACGATCATATTCTGAAAGCACTAATGCGCAAAGATCCCGCCGCCAGCAAACTGGCGATGTGGCAACATTTGGAAAATACTAAACAAATGTTGTTTAACGCCACCGCTGATGATTTCGAATTTAACGTCGACCGCTACATGTTTGGTGAAAATCCGGTGATCCTGCCAGATGGCTCCAATAACCCGCGTTAAAGCCGCTGAAATCCTGCTCAAATCGGTCAGTTAATCTGCAATAATGTCAGGTCGTGTAAAGCTACTTTTTACATACTGTCTCACAGGGTAAAACTCCGGGTCGTCGGGCAGTTTCTCCTGTCTCGTGTGCATGATTTTTGTTACAGTTATCGCCCTTTTCTTACCCTTTGCGACAGGGCTTTATAAAGTCGCTGATTTAACAATCAATTTCGGAAGGATCCGGAAAATCCTGCTCAGGCTGCGCTCCTAAAATCGATAACTCAACGCCGGTCTGCGCTTAAGTCCCTTGGGGACATGTTTAACAATGACGTTCAGGAATGATTGATGGATATCTTGCAAGCGTTGCTGCATGCCTTGTGGCAACAGGATTACGAAACCCTTTCCGATCCCACGCTGGTCTGGGCAATTTACGGCGTTTTGTTCATGATTTTGTTTTTGGAAAACGGTTTATTGCCTGCCGCTTTTCTGCCCGGTGACAGTCTGCTGATTTTAGTCGGTGTCTTGATCGCCAAAGGGACAATGAGTTTTCCGCTGACCATTCTGGTTTTGACCACCGGCGCGAGCCTTGGCTGTTGGGTAAGTTACATTCAGGGCCGCTGGCTCGGTAATACGCCCACCGTACAAAAATGGTTGTCGCACCTTCCCGCGCAATATCATCAACGTGCGTACAGTTTGTTTCATCGGCACGGCTTATCGGCGCTGCTTATCGGTCGCTTTATCGCTTTCGTTCGGACTTTGTTACCCACCATCGCGGGTCTTTCTGGCCTGAGCAATACGCGCTTTCAATTTTTCAATTGGGTGAGCGCATTTTTGTGGGTGGTGATTCTTACTGTGCTGGGCTTCGCTTTAGGTAAAACGCCAATCTTCCGCCGTTATGAAGATGAACTGATGTTCTTCCTGATGATGCTGCCGCTGGTGCTGCTGGTGATTGGTTTAGTCGGATCTTTAGTCGTTTTATGGCGTAAACGTCAGGCCAATCAAAACGGGAAAGCCGAGTAATGAACATGCTGAAAGGTTTTCCTAAACGCTGGCTGCCTTGGCTAGTCGGCGGTGCTTTCGCGCTGATCGCGTTAAGTTTGGTTCCCACGCTAATGCGCCATGAAACGGTAGTACAGATTCGCGTATCCCACGCTGGCGCACCTTTGCCTGATGGTTTTTATCTGTACCAGCAGCTGACTGCGCAAGGTATTCGCATCAAAAGCATTACGCCTTCGGGTGATGCGCTGGTGATTCATTTCGACAGTGAAGAGCAAAGTCTGGCAGCGCAAAAAGTATTACGTCGCCTGCTGCCGCAAGGTTTCATCGTCGCGCAACACGATCAGGCCGAGCGCCTGTCGCTGGCCTGATCACGCCCTCTTTCTTCCCTTCAAGAATCCAGACTGCACTGCAAGATCGCATTGTGGTCTGGAATTTTCTGTATCTCCCGGTGTTCTTTGAACTTTTTCCCGCTGATGTCTATGCTTAACCGATGGCTAGTGTAAAGACAGCCTGGGTCTCCTCTTGTCCGGTAGGTCGCAGGTTAAGTCACAATGGAAGGTAATCAGCCTGATGAAACATAAATTACTGCTGGGATTCGCACTCTTTTCTCTTTCAGGATCGTTGATGGCTGCGGAGTCGCTGTGTCAGCAAAAAGAGCAGGATATCAAGCTTGAAATCGATGTGGCGCAGAAGCACAACAATCAGCGCCGCGTTAATGGTCTGGAGCGCGCGTTAACGGAAGTTCGCGCAAACTGTACCGACAAAAAACTTGAAGCTGCGCATCTTGAAAGAATCAATACGCAGAAACAGAAAGTCGCCGAACGTGAACGTGAACTCAAGGAAGAGCGCCAGGACGGCGACGACAAGGATAAGATTGTTAAACGTGAAGAAAAATTGGAAGAAGCACGCCATGAACTGAAAAAGTTGCAGGCGGAGCCTTATTAACCGTATTCAATCTACTGATGTTAAAGGAGTATTTCATGTCAAAAGATACAACGTCTGAATATTTGCGTGCCGAACTGAAAAATTTAGCTGACACCCTGGAAGAAGTGCTGAGCAGCAGCACAGAAAAATCGAAAGGTGAACTGGATAAGCTACGCAGTAAAGCGCGCGTCGCTTTAGACAGTTCACGTGAGCGTCTTGGTGAATCAGGCGAGCGTCTGGCAGCCACTACGCGCGAAGCAGCACAGAAAGCCGAAGGCTATGTGCGTGAAAATCCCTGGCATGGTGTGGGTATCGGTGCAGCCATTGGCGTCGCGCTGGGCATCCTCATCTCTCGACGTTAATTATGGCTGAATCACAGCAGAACCACGGCCCGGGCAAAGGGGTCATCAACATTGGCCAGCGCATCGTTACTACGCTGGTTAGCATGGTTGAGACGCGCGTTCGTCTTGCAGTGGTAGAACTTGAAGCAGAGAAAGCAAACCTGATTCAGTTATTAATCATGGTTGGCTTAACGATGCTGTTCACCGCTTTTGGTTTGATGAGCCTGATGGTTCTGATTATCTGGGCGGTTGATGCACAATATCGCTTGATAGCGATTGGTATCACTACTGCGGTGCTGTTTGCACTGGCGCTAATCATCGGAATCTGGACCTTGCGCAAATCACGTCAATCTACGCTGTTGCACCATACGCGCAAAGAGCTGGAAACTGACCGGGTATTGCTTGAGGAGGATCGCTGATGAGTCGTCGCGAGCGTGAGAAACGCATCCATGAACTGCTTAATCAGGTGCAGCAACAGCGTTTGGACCTGAGCGCAGGGCGCCGTGACTGGCTTTACGGTACGGCGCATTATGATCGTGGTTGGCAAACTTTCCTCGGCCTGCGACGTTATTTGGCAGTGGGCAGCAGCGCTTTGGCAATCTGGTCTGTGCGCAGTCCGAATAAAATTTTGCGTTGGGCCAAACGGGGCTTCGGTTTATGGAGCACCTGGCGCATGCTTAAAACGGCTCTTCCACAGCGTTAACCTATGTTAAAGCTGGCCCTTTTTAGGGCTGGCTTCACTTCATCAGAATTTCTGAAAAACATCGACAGTATATCTCGCTTACAACCTTTTCTCTGCGCGACTATCATCTCCCTCCATCAGCCCAATGAACTGCAAACGTGCTTTCAGCGGGAATAATCGATGCAGGCACGTATGCCCTGCCACTTTTTAGCGTTGGAGTAGATGATGAAAAAATTCGAAGATACAGGTTTATTGCTGGCTCGCATCCTGATGACCATTCTGTTCATTACCGCAGGTTGGGGCAAAATCGTGGGTTACAGCGGTACACAACAATATATGGAAGCGATGGGCGTCCCGGGCTTTATGCTGCCGCTGGTGATTTTGCTTGAATTTGGTGGTGGCCTGGCGATTCTGTTTGGTTTCCTGACTCGCTTTACTGCGCTGTTCACTGCTGGCTTCACCATTCTGACTGCATTTATGTTCCACAGTAATTTTGCAGAAGGTGTTAACCAGTTGATGTTCATGAAAAACCTGTCAATTGCCGGTGGTTTCTTGGTATTAGGTTTAGTCGGTCCAGGCGCTTACAGCATTGACCGTCTCCTTAACAAAAAGCCGCAGCCTGCATTAGCGCGCTAATATTACCAACGGCGAAATGCCACATATACTTAGCAGGGCGGGGACTTTTCCTCGCCCTGTTTGCATGGGAGGCGATATGGGCCAATTAATTGAAGGTGTCTGGCATGACACCTGGTACGACACCAAGTCAACCGGCGGACGATTCAAACGTTCAGAATCCGCGTGGCGTAACTGGGTTACAGCAGACGGCAGCGCCGGCCCCAGCGGTAAAGCGGGCTTTGCAGCCGAGCGCAACCGTTATCACTTATATGTTTCACTGGCCTGCCCATGGGCGCATCGCACTTTGTTAATGCGTAGCTTAAAAGGGCTGGAAAATATGATTGATGTGTCGGTGGTTCATCCGCTGATGCTAGAAAATGGCTGGACCTTTGATGATGGGTTCCCGGACACAACCGGTGACAGCCTTTATCAGAACGAATTTCTTTATCAGCTCTATCTGCATGCCGATCCACACTACACCGGGCGTGTTACTGTGCCAGTGCTGTGGGATAAACAGCAGAATACCATTGTCAGTAACGAGTCTGCCGATATCATCCGCATGTTTAACAGCGCGTTCGACGGCGTTGGTGCGCGCGCTGGCGATTATTATCCGCCTGCATTACGTGAAAAGATTGATGAACTGAATGGCTGGATTTACGACACGGTTAACAACGGTGTTTACAAAGCGGGCTTCTCAACTTCACAGCAAGCTTACGATGAAGCGGTCACGGCTTTGTTCCACTCATTATCGCGTCTTGAACAGATTCTGGGTCAGCATCGTTATTTGACGGGCGATCAGTTAACAGAAGCGGACCTACGCTTGTGGACGACATTGGTGCGTTTCGACCCTGTCTATGTCACCCATTTCAAATGCGATCGCCACCGGATCAGTGATTTTCTTAATCTGAACGGGTTTCTACGCGACATTTATCAAATGCCTGGCATAGCCGAAACGGTCAACCTGCCGCATATTCGCCATCATTATTACTGCAGCCATAAGACCATTAATCCGCATGGCGTGATTTCTGTCGGCCCTGCCTTTGATTGGGATGAGCCGCATGGCCGCGGATAACAGTGCAGTTAAGTAACAAAGCAAAAACCCCGCCGAGGCGGGGTTTTAAGTAAAAAGCCGAAGCTGACCGTCAAGCCGCCTTCTTTTATAAAAAGCGTCGTGGACAGTCATTCATCTGCCGGCTGCACAAAGCAAAAACCCCGCCGAAGCGGGGTTTTAAGTAAAAAGCCGAAGCTGACCGTTAAGCCGCCTTCTTTTATAAAAAGCGTCGTGGGCAGGCATTCATCTGCCGGCTGCACAAAGCAAAAACCCCGCCGAAGCGGGGTTTTTAGTAAAAAGTCGAAGCTGACCGTTAAGCCGGGTTCTGTCGTGGACAGTCATTCATCTAGGCCAGCAATCACTCACTGGCTCAAGCAGCCTACCCGGGTTCAGTACGGGCCGTACCTTGTGAACCCCTATTTGGCCTTGCTCCGGGTGGAGTTTACCGTGCCACGAACTGTTGCCAGTCGCGCGGTGCGCTCTTACCGCACCCTTTCACCCTTACCTGATCCCATTACTGGGCCATCGGCGGTTTGCTCTCTGTTGCACTGGTCGTAGGCTTGCGCCTCCCAGGCGTTACCTGGCACCCTGCCCTATGGAGCCCGGACTTTCCTCCCCTTTGCCCGTCTCCCCACAAGTGAGGACGACGACAAAGCGGCGACTGTCTAGTCAGCTTCGGCGGCGGATGATAGGACATTCGCCCGCGTTTGTCACGCCTCTTGCTGATCTAGCGCGAAGCGATAGAGTGCGTTTTTCTTCACACCGTGGATCTCGGCGGTTAACGCCGCCGCTTTTTTGAGCGGCAACTCTTTTTGCAATAACGCTAAAGTGCGCAGTGCATCTGCCGGCAAGGCTTCCTCATCCGCTTTATGGCCTTCGACGATCAGCACCATTTCGCCTTTACGGCGATTTTCATCCTCTTTCACCCACGCCAGCAGTTCGCCGACTGGTGCACCATAAATCGACTCCCACGTTTTTGTCAGTTCACGCGCCAGCACCACGTAACGATCTGCACCCAGTTCCGTGACCATATCCTGCAAGCTGTCTAACAGGCGATGGGTCGATTCGTAGAAAATCAGCGTGCGCGGCTCCTCTACCACGGCGCGCAACGCATCGCAGCGGCCCTTGGTTTTAGCCGGCAGAAATCCTTCGTAACAGAAACGATCGGACGGTAATCCCGCAGCGCTTAATGCTGCTATCGCCGCGCAGGCGCCAGGCAGCGGCACAATACGAATGCCCGCTTCACGACAACGGCGCACCAGATGGTAACCGGGATCGTTGATCAGTGGCGTACCGGCATCGGAGACCAATGCTATGCTTTGACCTTCCTGCAGCTTCGCCAGCAGCAGTTCGGCTTTCTGCTGCTCGTTGTGGTCGTGAAGTGCGAAGAGCCGCGCATTGATGGCGAAATGTTGTAGCAACAGCCCGGTATGACGTGTATCTTCCGCAGCGACCAGATCGACGCTCGAAAGCACCGTCAGCGCCCGCTGGGTGATGTCACCCAAATTACCAATCGGGGTTGGAACGATGTAGAGCGTGCTGGCAGAAATGTCTGCCCGATCGTGTTGTTTCATTGTTTCATCCGAATTGCCGATTTAATATTGAGCATCTTGAAAAAAACATCACTGGATACAGTATGCTTCCTTCAAAAATCGTTCGTCATAAAGCAGGACGCTTTGTGCCTGTCCTTCTTGCAGCGCTAATTTTAGCCGCGTGTAGTGGTCAAGGTCCGCAAGCCCCAACCGTTAATATTCAAGGCCCCGCTACGGGCGCATCCGCTTACTATCTGCAGCAAGCGCAGCAAAGCAGCGATGATAGCAAGACCGACTGGCAATTACTTGCAATCCGCGCCTTGTTGAAGGAAGGAAAGTATCCGCAAGCTAACCAACAGTTGAATCAACTCCCCTCGCAGCTCTCGGATATCCAACAACAAGAGTTGCTGCTGTTGAAAGCGCAATATCAGATCGCGCAACAAAATAGGAACGATGCGTTACAGCTGCTGGGCCAGGTAAAAACCGGTGCCCTGTCGAAGGATGAGCTGGCGCGCTATTACGGTTTGCAAATTGCCGCCTCACAAGGCCAACCTTCTCTGGCGCTGCTGCGTAACTACATTGCACAAGAGCCCTTGCTCTCCGGGACCGATCATCAAAACAACATTGATGCGATGTGGCAAACGCTGACGCAAATGCCTCAGCAACAGGCAAATAACCTGGTTATCAACGCTGATGAAAACGTCCTGCAAGGCTGGCTCGATTTACTGGCGGTTTGGCGTGCCAATACGCAAGATGCTGAAATGCTGAAAGCCGGTATCAAAGACTGGCAGACGCGCTACCCGCAAAACCCAGCGGCGAAAAATCTTCCGACGCAACTTACTCAGGCGCAGAACTTCACTAAAGCCTCAACCAGCACCATTGCCCTGATGCTGCCGCTGAATGGTCAGGCACAGGTATTTGCCAATGCGATTCAAAAAGGCTTTAACGACGCGAAAAATGGCGTCCTGACTGCTGCACCGCAGCCGGCTCCAGCCCAACCTACATCCACCGATCCTAACGCCGCTGCCCAGCCCAACGCTGATCCGAATGCGGTTGTCAGCCCTTCAGCGCCAGAAGCCACGCCAGCAGACCAGCAGAATAGCGCTGAGACGCAGCCACAAGCGCAGCCCGCTGTTGCCAGCGATCCCGCCAGCAACGCTCAGGTCAAGGTCTATGACACCAGCAGCCAGCCGATTCAGCAGCTGTTACAGCAAGCCCAGCAGGATGGTGCCACCCTTGTGGTCGGCCCCTTGCTTAAAAGTAACGTTGAAGCGGTCGCCAATAGTCAAACACCTTTAAACGTGCTGGCGCTTAACGAACCCGAGCAGATCCAGAACCATCCGAATATTTGTTATTTTGCGCTTTCTCCTGAAGACGAAGCGCGTGATGCCGCGCACCATATCTGGGATCAGGGCAAACGCCAGCCTTTGCTGCTGGTGCCGCGTAACAGCTTTGGCGATCGCGTGACTAAAGCCTTTGCGCAAGAGTGGCAAACGCTGGGCGGTAGCACTGCAATGCAGCAGCGCTTTGGTTCCGTTTCTGAGTTGAAACAGGGCATTAACAGCGGCGCAGGCATTGCCTTAAGCGGCACGCCGATTAACGTGACGCCAGACCAGCCGCAAGGGATTGCCATTGCGGGATTAACCATTCCGGCACCGCAATCGAGCACGCCGGATGTGGCCTCTACCAGCGGTGGCGGCAATGTTGATTCGGTGTATATCGTCTCAACGCAAGAAGAAATGCAACTGATCAAACCGATGATCTCCATGCGCACCGGCAGCCGCAGCAGCGTTTCGCTGTACGCCAGCTCACGCAGCTTCCAGGCGGGTGCAGGCCCAGATTTCCGTCTGGAGATGGATGGTTTGCAGTTTAGTGATATTCCGCTGCTTTCGGGTATTAATCCGGGCTTAATGCAGCAGGCGACAAAATCGTTTAATAATGATTATTCTCTGGTGCGCCTGTATGCCATGGGCATTGATGCCTGGAAGCTGGCGAATCACTTTAACCAGATGCGTCAGGTGCCTGGATTTGCGCTGGATGGCAATACAGGCAAACTCAGCGCCGACACGGATTGTGTGATCAACAGGAAGTTGACATGGAACCAGTACCGCCAGGGCGAAATCAGGTCGGTGAACTAAACCGCCGACAGATTGGTGCCGAGCAAGAACAACGCGCCCGCCAGTACCTTGAGCGGGCCGGGTTAAAATGGGTAGCCAGCAATGTTCACAGTCGCGGTGGTGAACTTGATCTTATAATGCGCGACGGACATTGCTGGGTATTTGTTGAGGTGCGCTATCGGCGCGATGCGCGTTTTGGTGGTGCCCTTGCCAGCGTTACCCGCCAGAAACAACATAAGCTGCTACGTGCTGCTGCTTTTTGGCTGGCGCAACGTGGCGGCAGTTTTGAAACAGTGAATTGCCGTTTCGACATCATTGCTATTACCGGCACGGCGCTTGAATGGTTGCCGAATGCCTTTAATGCAGACGTTTAGAGCCAGGTGGTCGTGTGCAGGAAAGAATTAAAGCGTGTTTTACTGAAAGTATTCAAACCCAAATTGCCGCAGCCGAAGCGCTGCCCGATGCGATTTCTCGTGCGGCAATGACTCTGGTGCAATCGTTGTTAAACGGCAACAAAATCCTGAGTTGTGGTAATGGTGCCTCTGCGGCTAATGCTCAACATTTCGCGGCCAGCATGATCAATCGCTTCGAAACCGAGCGCCCAAGCCTGCCCGCGTTGGCGTTGAGCGCAGATAACGTCATGTTAACGGCCATTGCTAACGATCGTCTTCACGATGAGATCTACGCCAAGCAGGTACGCGCGCTGGGTCAGGCGGGTGATGTGCTTTTGGCCATCTCTACGCGTGGCAATACACGCGACATTGTTAAAGCGGTGGAAGCGGCCGTCACGCGTGATATGACTATCGTTGCGCTTACCGGTTATGATGGCGGTGAGCTTGCTGGATTGTTGGGGCCGCATGATGTGGAAATTCGCATTCCGTCACATCGAAGCGCACGTATTCAGGAGATGCATATGTTGACCCTCAACTGTTTGTGCGATCTTATCGACAACACACTGTTTCCACACCAGGAATGACTGAAGGAGCAATAATAATGAAAGCATTGAACGCTGTAGCCATTCTTTTAACCGCCATGATGTTGCAGGGCTGTGTCGCTGTCGTCGCGGGTAGCGCCGCTGTTGCAACCAAAACCGCTACTGATCCGCGCTCAGTAGGAACCCAGGTTGATGATGGCACGCTGGAATTACGCGTTACTAACGCATTGGCGAAAGATCAACAGATCAAATCTGATGCACGCATTATTGCAACGGCTTACCAGGGCAAAGTCTTGCTGACCGGCCAATCGCCTACGCAGGAAATTGCTAACCGCGCCAAACAGATCACCATGGGCGTAGATGGCGCGACTGAGGTCTATAACGAAATTCGCATTGGCCAGAAAGTCACGCTCGGCACTTCATCTTCTGATACCTGGATTACGACTAAAATCCGTTCGCAGTTGTTAGGCAGCGATCAGGTGAAATCCTCAAACGTGAAAGTCACGACAGAAAACGGTGAAGTGTTCTTATTAGGTCTGGTTACACCACAAGAAGCGCAGGCCGCAGCCGATGTTGCCAGCCGCGTCAGTGGCGTGAAGCACGTTACGACCGCCTTCACGATGCTGAAGTAAATTAAAAAAACAGCAAGGGCGGCCCCTGGCCGCCCTTTTTTATGCCTGAATTTTATAGCAGAGATCTTACACCAACGCTTTAAGCAGGCTTTTTATACCCACTCTTTATACAGGGATATCAATCACCAGCGCCCGCGTCGGCGTGGTCGCTTCTAGCCTGATTTGATGTTCTTCCTGCAAAAACGCCCCATCACCACAGCTCAGTTTTTCCTGATGATCTGCACCCGTTGAAGCAGACAGCGAGCCATGAATTGATTGCAGATAAGCGCGAGGACCATGCAGCGGCAATTGATGCTGCTCGCCTGGAGCCAGTTCAATCTGATGAATCCACACCTGCTGGCGCAGCTGCAAGCTGCCTTCAACACCGTCTGGCGAGGCCAGCAGATGCGTGCTTTGTCCTGCCGGCAGCACTATTTTCTGCATACGTGGACTTTCACGCTCCGGGCAGGCTGCCAGCCACAGCTGCATACGCGTTAACGGGCGGTCTTTGCTGGCATTGATTTCACTGTAGCTGACGCCTTGCTGCGTAGAGAGCAGTAAGGCTTCCCCCTCGCGCACCGTGATGTGATTGCCTTCACTGTCGCGGTATTCCGCTTCGCCCTGCAACACAATGTTAAGCACATCGACTTGCGGATAGGTACGCGGTTGAAAAGCAGCGCCGGGTGCCAGCACTTCCTGATTCAAAACGCGTAACGAGGCATAACCCATCAACTTGGGATCAAAATAGTGTCCAAAAGAGAAACTGTAGCGCGCCTGCAACCAACCGAAATCGGCCAGACCACAAGCGGATGCACTGCGTGTCGTAATCATGTTTACCTCCAGCGTCCTGCGACAAAAGGCGGCCGCAGACTTTATACACTTATGGTAAAAGGCTGGACGCCGGATTGTTAGCCAGTTAATCTGCCCAGCATGTTCAAATTTCCTGAAAGAGAACCGGGATGTCCAAAGAACGTGCGTTAACCCTTGAAGCTTTGCGTGTGATGGATGCGATTGATCGACGTGGAAGTTTCGCTGCAGCGGCTGATGAGCTAGGACGTGTCCCTTCTGCTCTCAGTTACACCATGCAGAAGCTGGAAGAAGAGTTGGATGTGGTGTTGTTTGACCGTTCAGGTCACCGTACCAAATTCACTAATGTCGGACGCATGCTGCTTGAGCGCGGCCGCGTGCTGCTAGAAGCGGCAGACAAACTCACCACCGATGCTGAAGCGTTAGCGCGCGGTTGGGAAACGCACTTAACCATCGTGACAGAAGCGTTGGTGCGGACAGAAGCGCTGTTTCCGCTGGTGACAAAGCTGGCAGATAAAGCCAATACGCAGATCTCATTAGTGACTGAAGTGTTAGCAGGCGCGTGGGAAAGACTGGAGCAAGGCCGGGCAGATATCGTGATTGCACCGGATCTCCATTTCCGGGCATCGACTGAAATCAACACCCGCAAGCTCTACACCATGATGAGTGTCTATGTCGCCAGCGCAGATCACCCGATTCACAACGAGCCAGAACCGCAATCAGAAGTCACGCGAGTGAAATATCGCGGTATTGCGGTGGCGGATACCGCACGTGAGCGCCCGGTTTTAACCGTGCAATTGCTGGATAAACAGCAGCGCCTCACGGTAAGCAGCATGGATGATAAACGGCGCGCCTTGCTGGCAGGGCTGGGCGTTGCGACTATGCCTTATCCGCTGGTAGAGCAAGATATTGCCGAAGGACGCCTGCGCGTAGTGAGCCCGGAATATACCCGTGAAGTGGATATCATCATGGCGTGGCGACGCGACAGCATGGGCGAAGCAAAAGCCTGGTGTTTACGTGAAATCCCACGCTTGCTGGCAAAAAAGAACGGATAGTTTTAGGGATGCGCTCAGCATCCCGCTCTCGCATACCTACAAACGACTTAAACAATCCATCGCTACCGCTTTAAAACTGCCAAAATCAGCGCTGTCACGTAATCGGGTCATCGCACGCTCACGCAAGAAGGTCACGAACAGATCATAAATTGCCATCGCCTCTTCATATTCGCTTTTACTGATCGCCAGCAGGAAAATCACATACGCCGTATCATCGCCCCACGCAATGCCTTGCGGAGCCAATACGGTATAGACAACGGTTTTCTTCGCCAGTAAACCCAGCGAGTGTGGCAGCGCAATGCCTTCACCCAACATGGTACTGACAATCGCTTCACGCTCCTCTACCGACGGGTAAAATTCAGCATCAACAAACCCTTCCGCTTCTAACTGTTTGCAGAGTTGACCGAAGAGCTGCGACTGTGTCATCGGACGATCAACGATCAAGAAGTGCTGGGCATCAAAAAATTTCTCTAACATATAGGGACGCGTGCGATCCACCAGCACCAGTTTGCCTATCTGCTCAAGTTGAAAACCGGTGGGAAAAGGCGACATCACCACCACCGGCTTCTCTTTCTCACTGAGACGAATGGTCGAAATGACAAAATCTTCGTCAATGCGCGTGCGCGCCTCATATTCCCGCTGTGATAAACGTGCCGTCACCTGCAACTGCGGGTATTTACGCATCAGCATCGCTTCGATCATTCGTAGCGTTGAATTGCCGCTATCGCAGACCAGCAGCACTTGCGGATGACGCTGATATCCCACGTCATAATGTCGCTCCAGCCCTACGCCAATATGCAGTACCAGGAAGCCAATTTCATTTTCGCTGATGACGTAAGGCGTATATTTCCCCCAGCTGGTTACGGCCGCCAGCGTCACATCATAGGCCATTGGATAATGCTGCTTGATGTTATCTAACAGCGGGTTAGGAATATGAATTTGGTAGCGCACCCGCGTAATCATGGTTTTGATATGCGTAAGCAGGTCGGCGCGCAGTTGTTCATCGCTTTGCAGGTTGAAGTTGTAATGGTTATTGATGTAGCTGAGCAGATAATCCACCAGCGCGTCGGCATCATCGGCATTGATAGCGCTGGGCGCAACATCCTGAATTCGCCGCGCCGCAATATTCACCCGTAGCCAGTTCTCTTCCGCCGGAGAAATAGGTTTGCTTACCAGCGGGCGCAGTTGATTAATCAGATCATGTGCTGCTTCACGCACTTCATCGCCAATATCTTCCGCGCCAGGATCGTTGAGCGGATAACCTTCACTGATCCGCCGTACCGCTACCGCGCAGTAAAGCCGCAAATAGCGCTCACCTTCATCGCTGAGGCGAATGTTGTGACAGGCAAAACAGCGTTGCAGCATCGGCTGTAGGCTCGCCAAAATGCCGCGGTTCAACGCTTCAATTGTCACTAGCGGACTGTCGGGTTGTTCCTGATCGATTTGCCACAGCAGGTCAGTTAAGCAGGTACGAATCGCGACCTCGCTACCAAACAGCTTCATACCGTAATGCGGCTTGCTTTCAATGGTGAGGTGATAACGCCCCAGCCATTCACGGACTTCAGCCATATCGTTCTGAAGCGTGGCGCGGCTGACAAACCACTCTTCAGCCAGATCCTCTAGCTTGAGTGAATAGGCGGCGGTCAGAAAGCGAGTCAGTAGATAGCGAATCCGGTCTGGTGAAGTTCGCGGCACCCGCAACGGCGAACGGGTTTGCTGCTGCAGATGCTGGAAACGCTGCGCATCGTCCACTTTTAGCTGATAGCCCGCTCCGCGATTCAGGACAAACTGTGCGCCATGCTGCTCCAGTAACGCATTGAGCGCGGTGATGTCGGTGCGCACAGTACGCGTTGAAACGGCAAAGCGCCGCGCCAGTTCATCCTGCGGCAGCGTTTCGTTTTTCAAGGCGTCAAACAGTTGCGCAAGGCGTTGATTGGGAAATCTCACAATATTGTCCCTGTTGCAGCAGTTGGAAAAAAGGCTTCCAAAACGTTAGCTTACGGTTATGAAAAATCCAACGTCCATGTTGCTGTACGCCCTCATATTGTGTGTGAAGGCGCGAGATTGATCGTCAGGCCAACAGTTTCTTGCATATCGCCAGAAGCTGGCGCACATCTTCTACGCGCGTTTCGCCGCTGGCTTTATCAATGATCGCGCTGTAGACGTGTGGGATCACTTTGCTGACGCCTGCGTCTAACGCAATACGCAGGATCTCTTCTACGTTTTCCAGATCGATGCCGCCAGTGGGTTCCAGCCAGAAATCGTGTTTGGCGCAGGCTTCTGCCACCGCACGATACTCATCCACTGCCTCCAATCCGCCCATCGGGAAATATTTCACCGAGCTGCCGCCCATGTCTTTCAGCAGCGCGATAGCTGTTTCAATCGGCACAATGCCATCACTGCTTTGCGCGCTGAGCGGCCCGGTAGAGATTTTGACTTTACCTGGCGTTCCGGTCGGTGAAATCAAGCCATTTACCACAGTTTGTGATTGCCCCAACAGGGCGCGGCTGGTGCCCACACCGGTGAAAACCTGGTTGACGTGCTGCGGTTGCAGCACTGCGGAAATCTCGCTCACCATCATGGATTGATGAGGATCGCCCGCCCCTAATCCCACTGACAGCGCGTTATCAATCAGCGCCGCGTACTCGCGCATATCGGCTATCGCCGCCTCATTGCTGGCGTAGTTTTTCGACAGCACACCGACCAAAACATGCCCTTCTGCCGCTTGCCAAATGTCGCGCGCATTCTCTTTCGATCCTGCCAGCACGTTGAGGCACAAACGATCCTGATAAAAATTGGGTGTCAGCGTCATGCTTTTTTTGCCTCATTTAACAGTGCCTGAATAGACGTGAAAATAACCTGTAACTGCTCGGCACTGACGCTGCGAACATCAGCTTCGATGATGCCTTCGTTGGCTTTATAGCCGCGGAAGTAAATGGCAATGTCGCCGGTTTTCAGCGCCTGAACCAGATCGCCGGTGCGCTGGTTGATCACTGACTCATCAAATTTGATTTCAGCGCGCGCAATATCTCGTCCAGCGGCGTCCCACACCACACGCGCTGTGACGCCGCTGAGGGTGTTGAGATTTTCAATGAAGGGCGTCATTTTTTCTACCATCTGCGCACCGCTGGTTTTCTCGTGTGTCAGATAGTTTTCAATCGCCTGCGTCAGGCCAAGAATGCCCTCTTTGCCGACTTTCATTGCGCGGCCAATGCCGTTGCTCTGGCGTTTTACCCATTCCACATAATGCTTTTTGCCAATCACCAGCCCGCTGGTAGGGCCTTCAATGGCTTTTGCACCGCTATAGATCACCAGATCTGCACCGAACTGGTAATAGCACTGCAAATCCTCTTCAGCGGCGGCATCAACGATTAACGGTACACCATGCTTACGCGCTACCACAGCGGCCTGCTCAACGCTGAGATGGCTTTTTTGCACGCAGTGATGGGATTTAACATAGAGGATCGCTGCCGTTTGCGGCGTGATGGCTGCTGCCAGCTGTTCAGGCGAGCACTCATTGCTGTAGCCCGCTTCCACTAGCTTACCGCCACCCAACGCCACCATACTGCCCACCGGCGCGCCATAATTCACGTTATGCCCTTTGGGTACGACGATGTCGTGCGGCACGTTAAGCGGCGCGGCATGCAGATTATCCAACAGCCAGTCGTTGTCTTTGACAATAACCGCTGCCACGCTCTGCGCAATACCGGCTGAAGCACAAGACACCACCACAGCATCTTCAACCTGCAGCAAACCGGCAATATAGGCTCCGGTCTTGTCCACCAGATCTTTCATTTCGAAGTAGTGATCGAGGCCATACTTAACCGTATCAATGACGTCGGCTGATGGCGTAGAAACGCCGAGGATCGTCATGCGCCCCGAGGCGTTGATGACCTGCTTAAGGCCATATTTTTCATATAGTAGAGACATTGGCTTTCCCTTCTTCAGTCAGGATCCACTCTCCAGCCACAACAGCGGCTAGCGGAATCAGATGTTTCTCGCCCTCAACCCGTTCGCCTTCTGAATCGACGAACGGGTGAGCTTCCTCTTTGACGGTAAAAATGGTCAGGTCGGCGTCAAAACCGACCTCAAGGCGTCCTTTGTGCGTCAGGCGTAAGCCATCCGCAGCTTTCCAGGTTACGCAGTCGATCACTTGCGGCAGCGTCATGCCAACGCTGAAAAATTTCGACATCACGTGCGCCAGGTTATGCACGGGGCCGTTCAGGCGATTGCGACAGTAAATGTCAGAGCTGATGCTGTCGGGTAAAATGCCCTGCGCAATGGCCACCCGCGCCACGTCAAAGCTGAAGCTGGCGCTGCCGTGCCCCACATCCAGCCGCACACCACGAGCCAGAGCATTTTTCACGGCTGCCTTGAGTTCACCCTGCGGCGTTAAAATGCGATTGGGCTTGCCGTTGTAACAATGGGTGATGATGTCGCCAGAAGTGAGCAGATCGGCAATCTCGTCGAGATCGGGCGGGTTATTGCCGATGTGTACCATTAGCGGCAGATCGCCAACCGCTTTTTGAATCGCCTTGGCTTTGATCAACGGTTGAATGCCGTTTTCACCCACCACGCTGCTGCTCATCCGGGCTTTCAAACCAACAATAAAATCGGGCAGGCGCGCCACGGCTTGCTCAACCGCGGGGCCATCAATCTGCGTCATGTCCGCGAGTTCGTTCTGGGTGACGATACCGGTACGCGCAATATTAATCAGGGCATAAACCTGAGTTTGTGCCGCACGCGTCAACTGGTAGAAGTCGTCAATGTGTTGTGCGCCGGTGCTGCCCGCATCAATCACCGTGGTCACGCCGTGGTTAACGCCAATGGCATCGGCTTCATCATGGTATATCGGTGATTTGGGATAACAGTGAACGTGGGAATCGATCCACCCTGCGCTGAGGTAATAGCGTCCCGCCAGATTGCGTTCGCTTTTCGCTTTGCCCTGCACATCACCAATGGCGGCGATTTTTCCGTCCAGCACGGCGATATCGACCCGCTGCTCATCGCTTAATCGCGCGTCACGAATAATCAAGTCGAACATGGTTACTCCTTAACGGCGGCCCGCTGACGAGCCGCCTGATGCATCAAAGCGCAATCGGGAAAATGGCACCCAAAATCATCGCGCCGAGAATCGCGCCACCGGTAATCGGTTTGTTCCAGAGATAGAACAGCAACGCGCCCAGCAGCGAACCCAATCCAATAGGAATCGACGCCGCCATGGCAGAAAGAATGATTAAAGGGCCGAGAAAGCGGCCAGAAGCGTTACCGGCACCCATCATCACGTCCGCACCGTAAGTAGAGTCGCTTTGATTGATGGTGAATTTACGCGCCAGAATGATCAGGTAGCCGATCGCCAGGCCAATCACCAAACCGGTTACCAGCGAAGCTGCAAAATTCGCCACTGGAAACACAATGCCCGCGCCCAGCAACAGCGCCGGAACGCCGAGGCCAACGCCGGTTTGAATCGCACCACCGATGTCGAGAATGCCCACCAGCGAACCTTCAATAATGCGAGCGAACAAGAAGCTGGCACCAAACGCCGCCACCGCGCCGTAGACGCCGGTTTCCATGCCGGCACGCAGCATCGAGACAAACGCCACTTCGTTGAACGCACCGATCCCGTAAAGGTAATACATGTGCGTACCGGCGAAGACGCCAGAAGAGAGCAGACCGACAAAAATCGGGAAGGACCAATCGGCGTACCAGAAGCTTTTATTTTCGTTCATCTTATTTGCCACTCATGGAGTTGTGAATGGAATCGAGCCAGCCCGGAATGCCTAACTGGAAAGATTGCAGCAGCTTCATGTCGAAGCCACGGAAGAAGCCGCTGAGCACGAACAGCAGAACGATGACAAACATCATGACTTTGGTAACTTTGTTCCAGCCGCTCTCTTCTACCCCTTTACCAATCAGAATACCCAGCACCAACCCCGGTACAGCATTGCCCATGATCAGCTGCGCCAGGCCGCCAAAAATCGTGGCCCAAAAGCCCGATTTCTTGCCCGCATCGATGGCTGCCAGCCAGAAGATCACCGGCATCACGGTGTTCACCAGCAGATTGGCTGCAGGTACTAATACTTTTACCGCCGTGACCTGCAATGCCGCGGGCACCGCCGATGCGGTTGAGTTAAGAAAGGCCACCACGATCATGCCGATAATGCCGCAGGCGATAGCCATTTTTTTCGGATCGTGCAGCGTTTCTGCCACGTTGCGATTCTTCACCATCAACGCTGCCGCGCCCCAGTTTGGAATGATGCGATGATCAACATCTTGCGTGAAGGAACCCGCCGCAACGGAAGAAGCCCAGGCGTTAAAGAAAAAACCGAGACCAAAGGAGAAGTGGGAAGCGGGATCGCCCTCACACGAGTTCAACTCGCCTAAGGTACGAAAAGCGCCCATGCCCTGCGTAGTGGGCGCATGGAACATACGTGCCGCACCCGCGCCAACGCCTACCCCCACTAATCCACCAATGATCAACGACTTAAACAAAATGATTAAAAACATATTTTTTTACCTTTGTTGTCGTCACTTACCCAAATACTCTGCGTTACTTAAAGGCGGCCAGCCTGAACCTCCACGCGTTGACTCAGTAAAGGAGTGGGACGCGAAGCTAACACCTCTGCAACCTGGAATTTGACGGGTAAATTTAGGGAGCCGCCGTGAACGCAACCTGTTCGGTATCGATCACGGTAACGCTGACGGTAATCTCCAGTTCAACGCTGTAGCTCCGCCGTTGGCGCGCCAAAAAGAAAAACAGGAATTTTTCGTTTTTAACGCTTTCCTGCGCACGTAAAACCCGCACATCTTCGGGCTCAATGCGCAACAGAATCTTTTGCGTCGCGCGCAGAACCTGGTTCTGCACGTGACTCAGCGCATCGGCGAATGCTTTCGCTTTGGTCTCGCCTTTACCCTGCACCGTCACCTGAGTAACGTATTGTTCTTTCATGGTTAGCTGCCGTATTTCTTGTTCCACGCCTGCACTAAGCGCTCGCCTAACTCTTCTTTGTCCATGAAGCCAAAACCTAAAACGGTTGCACCTTCATTAATGGCGGTAACGCCTTCGTCAATCGAACGCATGCCGTGCTTCGCTTTGTAGCCATATTTGTTCTGTGCGGTGATGGCACCTGCGCCGCCGCTGCCACAGAAGGAGATGCCAAAATCAGCGTTTTCCGCTTTCATGACGTCGCCTAACTTCATATCTGCCGCAACACCAGGAACAACCACCGCCCGGCCACCGGCTTTCTCAATGCCTGCCGCCACTTTCTGACCTTTACCTAAACGATCGCCAATCACTACAGTTACCATGTTGTGTTCCTCGGGTTATGTCTGCCTGGGCCGGATGTTTCTGCCCGTAACGTTTTCTTCGAGCCTTCACCGTCTTTGGTGAAGCCAGGTGAATTAATGGGTGCGTGCCACTTCGATATGAACGGACAGTAGCCACGCCTCTTCGCGCGGCAAATTGCCAAACAGATCCACCACCTGCTGCGACAGTTGCATGGTTTCTGGAGAGATATCCTCAAACAAGTCAGCTTCAACCTCTGGCAGCGGCTCGCCGGTTAACGAGCGCGATGCCATCGCACGTACGTGAGAAACCAGCATTTGCTGCTGAACCGCATTGGGTTGAATACCGTGTTGCGCATAGATCACAGCGATCTGCTGCAGCACTTTGTCTGCCAGCTGCTGGACTTCCTCCGGGGGTGCGTCTTGCACCTGGACGCCGTTTTTACTCACCTTGCTACTCCTGTTGAAACCGGATAATTCGCGTTGAAAATAAATTACGTGGAAGCAGGCAAGCTTTGGAGACGCATCTTTTCCAGATGGAAGTGGAAATCGACGTGAGCACAGTGCGCCAGATCGCAGGGTGCGTGTTTAGTGTGATAAAGGTCGCGTTATGCGTGATGTGCAGAAAGGAAGCGATGATTATGCGTAAGTCATGCAGGTGAATTCGATTGGCAACCTGTTGAAGCGTGAGGAAATAAGCAAAAGTTATGACAAAAAAAAGCCGGTCAGATGACCGGCACAGGAATTAGCGAAACTTCTTATGGTTAGCCGTGCGAATATCGTCCAGCTTTTTTGCTTCCGTTTTGGCGCCATCAATATTGTTTGATTTTGCCAGCTCGTTCACCACGTCGATCTGAGCAATTAGCGAATCCAGACCCGCGTGGAAATCTTTGATCTGTGCACTGTCAGCCGGTTGGCCTTCCAGTTTTTCTGGCGTTGATTTCTTCGCATCCTGCGCCGCCGAACGCATTTCACTTAACGCTTTTTGCATCTCCTGCGCATCGTCAGTTTTCTTGACGATTTTAAGATTGGCATTCAGCGTGTCCATATCGTGTTCCAACTCAGCCGCGTAGAGGCTGGCGCTGGAGAAGAGCAGAGAGAGAGACAACATTGCAATCACATGCTTACGCATCGTTTTTTCCTTTTTATTGTGGTCAAAAAAAAGCAGCCAATTGGCTGCTTTCAGGAATCGATGTCTTTATTGCCCGGCAATTTTCATCTCAGGCAGTAATACCGAGCCGCACTGAATATTGCTGCGGGTTTCGATATCGTTACCGACAGTGACCATGTTGCGCCACATATCCTTGAGATTACCGGCGATGGTGATTTCGCTTACCGGATACTGAATCTCACCATTTTCCACCCAGAACCCTGCGGCACCGCGTGAGTAATCGCCGGTAATGGCGCTAACGCCTTGCCCCATCAGCTCGGTTACCACTAAGCCAGTACCCATTTGCTTCAGTAAATCGTCAAAGCTATGGCCCTGTCCGGCGATGCGCCAGTTATGAATGCCGCCCGCGTGACCGGTGCTGGTTAAACCTAACTTACGTGCGGAATAGCTGGTCATCAGCCAGGTTTGCAGCACACCCTCTTTGATGATGTCACGCGCCTGGGTGCGCACGCCTTCGCTGTCGAACGGCGTAGAAGCCAGCCCTTTCAGCAGATGCGGCTGCTCATGAATGGTGAGCCATTCAGGCAGGATTTGCTGACCCAGTGAATCCAACAGGAAAGTGGATTTACGGTAAACGCTGCTGCCGCTGATAGCGCCAACCAAATGACCGAACAAGCCGGTCGCGACTTCAGGGGCGAAGATCACCGGCGCTTTCATGGTAGAAAGTTTACGCGGTGCCAGACGCGACAGCGTACGCCGTGCGCACTCTGCACCGACCCATTCGGGGCTTTTCAGATCCTCGAAAGCGCGACCAATGGTGTAAGCGTAATCACGCTCCATGTTGCCATCCTGCTCAGCAATCACACAGCTGGAGAGCGAATGGCGGCTTGAGCAATAGCTTTGCAGCATGCCGTGGCTGTTGCCAAAAACTTTGATCCCGACGTGGCTGTTAAAGCTGCCACCTTCGGTATTGGTGATGCGCTTGTCCGCTTGTAAAGAGGCTTGTTCCGCCTGCGCGGCCAGCTCAATAGCGCGATCGGCATCGATCTCCCACGGATGGTAAAGATCGAGATCCGGTGCGTCATAGGCCAGTAGATCGGCATCAGCCGGACCGGCAAAGGGATCGGGGGACGTGTAACGCGCAATATCAATCGCTGCCTGCACAGTACGCTTGATAGCGTCTGGGCTGAGGTCAGTCGATGAAGCGCTACCTTTACGATTTTGATGATAAACGGTGATGCCAAGCGCGCCGTCGCTGTTGAATTCGACATTTTCCACTTCACCGTAGCGCGTGCTGACACCGATGCCGGTCGTTTTACTTACCGCCACTTCTGCGCTGTCAGTACTTGCTTTAGCCAGTTCGAGCGCCTGTGCAATCGCCTGTTCCAACACTTTACGCTGTTCTGCAACTTGAGTAGATACGTTCATCGACCTGCCGTCTAATCTTATGATTGAATATTTTGAGTCTATCAGAGTCAGAGAACAATTTCGCAGTCACCCGATAAACTGGTAGGATTAGCCTCTTTTTTTTGGGAGCCCAGAAATGACCAAACAGCCCGATGAGTGGCTCGACGATGTGCCAGATAATCAGGAAGAAGAAGATGAAGAGATTATTTGGGTCAGTAAGAGCGAAATTAAACGCGATGCTGAAGAGCTAAAACGCCTGGGTGCCGAACTGGTCGATCTGGGCAAAAATGCCCTCGATAAGATTCCGTTGGATGAGCGTTTGCGTGCCGAGATCGAACTGGCGGGGCGAATTAAGAAAGAAGGTCGCCGCCGTCAATTGCAGTTAATCGGTAAGATCATGCGCAGCATGGACGTAGAACCGATCCGCCAGGCGCTGGATAAGCTGAAGAACCGCCACAACCAGCAGGTTGCGCTGTTCCATAAGCTGGAAGCGCTGCGTGACCGTATGATCGAACAAGGCGATGACGCAATGACAGATGTGATTGCGCTCTATCCCCATGCTGATCGTCAGCAGCTGCGCAGCATGATCCGTAATGCGCAGAAAGAGAAAGCCGCTAACAAGCCGCCTAAATCCGCACGACTGATTTTCCAGTACTTGCGTGAGTTAGCTGAAGGTTAAAAAAATGGCGGGTTAATAAACCCGCCATTTTTCTTTTTATTGAGCTACGACGCTATTTTTGTAACCTATCCAGCAGTTTCTGATGTATCCCACCAAATCCGCCGTTACTCATCACCAGAATCGAATCACCGGGTTGTGCAGCTTTTGCCACCATTTCCACCAGCGTATCAATATCTGCCGTGCAGTGTGCCGGTTGCATGCAGGCTTCTGCGACA
The DNA here is from genome assembly GCF_022761075.1 of Pantoea sp. MQR6. NCBI lineage: Bacteria > Pseudomonadati > Pseudomonadota > Gammaproteobacteria > Enterobacterales > Erwiniaceae > Pantoea > Pantoea sp. MQR6. The sequence goes on along the minus strand of NZ_JAKYXB010000003.1, from coordinate 87,310 downwards.
TCTGAGACTTGCCACGGAATGTGATGCGGCTGGAACAAGAAGACTTCATCGGCGCGTGCCAGCGAAGGGGCTAACTCGTTTTTATTCACGCCCATTTTCATGGTATTGGAACGCGGCTCCAGCACCGCCAGAATGCGTGCCGTACCACCGACTTTGCTGCGCAGCGCGGCAAGCGTTGCCAGAATAGCCGTCGGGTGGTGAGCAAAATCGTCGTACACTTTGATGCCATTAACATCACCGCGCAGCTCAAGGCGACGGCGGGCATTGATAAAGCTGTCCAGCGCCTGGCCCGCATCTTCTGGCCTTACACCGACATGACGGGCGGCAGCGATCGCCATTAAACCATTATGCATATTGTGTTCGCCAACCAGCGCCCAGTTCACCTCACCCACTTTTGCGCCATCGAGATAGATTTCCCAGTGTGACGCATCAGGTTTCAGCTTTTTCGCCTGCCAATGACCATTATCGCCAACGCTCTCTTGCTCGCTCCAGCAACCCATCGCCATCACCTGCTTCAGGTTATTATCGTGTTCTGGCAGCAGGATCTTGCCCTGGCCCGGCACGATGCGGATCAGATGATGAAACTGCTTCTGGATCGCTTTCAGATCGTCAAAGATATCGGCGTGATCGAATTCGAGGTTATTCAGAATCAAGGTGCGTGGGCAGTAATGAACAAACTTGGAACGCTTGTCGAAAAACGCGCAATCGTACTCATCCGCTTCAATCACGAAGAATGGACTTTTTCCTAATTTTGCCGACACATCGAAGTTGCCCGGTACGCCACCGATAATGAAGCCCGGTTCGAGACCGCAAGACTCAAGAATCCACGCTGCCATGCCGGCTGTGGTGGTTTTCCCATGGGTTCCGGCGACAGCCAGCACCCAACGATCGCGCAAGACAAAATCATGCAACCATTGCGGGCCGGAGAGGTAAGGAATGTTACGTTCCAGTACCGCTTCCACACAAGGATTGCCGCGCGTCATCGCATTGCCGATGATCACCAGGTCCGGTGCCGGATCGAGCTGGGAGACATCGTAACCTTCTGTTAATTCAATGCCTTGCTGCTCAAGCAGCGTGCTCATTGGTGGATAAACGTTGGCGTCTGATCCCGTCACCTGATGACCCAACGAACGCCCCAGCATCGCCAATCCGCCCATAAAAGTGCCACAAATCCCAAGGATGTGAATGCGCATATCAAAGTCCATTACCTAAAAGTTCGGCGCACAGTGTAACGCCGGTCGCAGACGGAAGAAACGGATTAGGACTATGGTTTTTAAAGTTCAATCGGCTAAACTGCGTACGCATACGTTGGTGGTTTGTTACGCATGCTGCCACTCCATCGAAGATTCAGGGAATGTGTTATGAAAACGTTAGGCGAATTTATCGTCGAGAAGCAACACGACTTTCCGCACGCCACAGGCGAACTGACCGCATTGATTTCAGCGATCAAGCTTGGGGCCAAAATCATCCACCGCGACATTAACAAAGCCGGCTTAGTGGATATTCTAGGCGCAAGTGGTGTTGAAAATGTTCAGGGTGAACAGCAGATGAAACTGGATCTGTTCGCCAACGAAAAACTGAAAGCAGCATTGAAAGCACGTGGCATTGTTGCTGGTATCGCGTCTGAAGAAGAAGACGAATTCGTTATTTTTGAAGGTGAAGAGAACGGTAAGTATGTGGTGTTGATGGATCCACTGGATGGCTCTTCCAACATCGACGTTAACGTTTCTGTCGGCACCATCTTCTCGATTTATCGCCGCGTGAGCGAGCCCGGCACGCCCGTTGTCGAAGCTGACTTCATGCAGCCAGGAAACAAGCAGGTTGCTGCGGGTTACGTGGTTTACGGCTCATCCACCATGATGGTTTACACCACCGGTTGTGGCGTGCATGCGTTTACTTACGATCCGTCGCTCGGCGTGTTCTGCCTGAGCCACGAACGCATGACCTACCCAGAAAAGGGTTACACCTATTCTATCAACGAAGGGAATTACATTCGTTTCCCACAGGGTGTGAAAAAGTATCTTAAATTCTGTCAGGAAGAAGATATTGAGACCAAGCGCCCTTATACCTCACGCTATATCGGCTCGCTGGTGGCGGATTTCCACCGTAACCTGCTGAAAGGTGGCATCTACCTTTACCCGAGCACGGCCAGTCATACCAAAGGTAAGCTGCGTTTACTGTACGAATGCAACCCAATGGCGTTTCTCGCGGAGCAAGCAGGCGGTAAAGCCAGCGATGGTCAAAACCGTATTCTGGACATTCCTCCTGTCACGCTACACCAGCGTTGCCCGTTCTACTGTGGCAATGAAGCGATGGTCAATGATGTGGAGCGCTTCCTGCGCGAATTCCCAGATTGCCGTCAAGGTTAATCATGAAGGGCGCGATGATCGCGCCCTTTTTTGTATCAGGCTTCCTGCAATCGAAATTGCGCCATCGTTGCCTGTAGATGTTCAGATTGTGCCTCAAGCGATTGCGTTGCCGCCGTTGCCTGCTCCACCAGCGCCGCATTCTGTTGCGCCACTTCATCCATTTGCGTCACCGCCTGATTAACCTGCTCGATACCGCGACTCTGCTCTTCAGATGCCAGCGAAATCTCTTTCATCAATGCTGTCACGCGCATCACTTCGCCCGAAATCTCATCCATGGTTTCGCCCGCTTTGGTCGCCATATCGCTGCCTTCTTTAACGCGCGTCTGCGAATCACTGATCAAGGTACGAATTTCTTTCGCCGCATTAGCACTGCGTTGTGCTAGCGTGCGCACCTCATTGGCAACGACGGCAAAGCCTCGTCCTTGTTCGCCCGCACGTGCGGCTTCTACAGCCGCATTCAGCGCCAGGATATTGGTCTGGAAGGCGATGCCATCAATCACGCTAAGAATGTCACCAATGCGATGGGCACTTTCAGTGATTTCACTCATCTTCTCCATCACATAACTCACCACTTCCGCGCCGCGATCGGCGGTATCAGAAACGCTCTTGGCCAATTGGTTCGCTTGCTGCGCATTGGTGGCGTTGAGGCGCACAGTGGCGGTTAACTGTTCCATACTGGCGGCGGTTTGCTCCAGCGAGGCTGCAGATTCCTCAGTACGCTGCGAGAGATGAACATTGCCTGCCGCCAGCTCCCGGCTGCCAACGTCAATTTGCATGCTGGCTTCACGCACCTGATTTACAGAGGTACGTAACGCTTGCTGCATCTCGGCCAGTGCATTATTCAGTCGCCCTAATTCATTGTTACCCGCCAGCGGCAAGGTGTGCGACAAATCGCCAACCGCCACTTGCTCCAGATGCAAGATGGCGCTGTTCAGCGGCTGCAACAACATGCGGCGCAACAGCTGCCAGGCCAACACCAACAGCAGCAGCGAGAGCGCCACCGCGACGGCGATCAGCACTTTCATCTTGGTTTCGTTATAGGCCGCCTGCTCCAGCTGCGCAGCGGTGACGCCATTGGCGTATTGCCCAAAATCTGCCACCGCTTTGCTGTATTTGTCCGCCAGCGTAGGGAGATCGCCTTCCAGCAGCTGGTAATATTCGTCGTTGTACTGTTTATCCAGCGCGCTCATCATCGGTGTGATGCCCTGCTCCAGATAGGCTTTGTAGCTCGAGACCACCGCATCAGCCAGTTTTTTGCCGTGCTCAGTAACAGTGCCCGCATCAATAAACTGTTTTAGACTTTTTTGCGAATCGATGACATCGGCTTGCGCCTGTTTCGTCACGACTGCGCCCTCGTCCAGCAAACCAATTTCAATTTTTCGCACGGCCAGCGCCGCTAAAGTGCGGGCGCGCATCAGCTCAGCATTGCTCTGGTAAAGATTGTTCAATTCGATGCCCTGAATGCGATTGATTACATCCAGCGATCGGTTCCCTTTGTTGATTGCCACAATTCCCATAAAACTCACCGCCAACAGCAGCAGTGTCATAAACGCCAGCATAGCCAGCAACCCGGTGCGTAGTGATAACTGTTTCATCTCGATAGATTCCATGTGTGTAGTAAAGGCAAAAAAATCCAAAAGCCCTAAAACGGGAAAGGTATCGGCTATTACGTGGCGAAACTTTAACCTTGATAGATGGTCAGCTGCTTGACCATCACGGATACATCAATCAAGCTGAACTCTGCCTCATCATTTAGAAAGAGAATGACAATGAAAAAATGGCTTCCTTTGGCGCTGACTCTCGTTAGCAGCAGCGCGATGGCGCAGAAATCCGCGATTGACGATACGCTGGATCACTGCATGGAAGGCGCATCCACAACCTCAGCAATGACGCAATGCTACGGCGATGCAAATCAAGCCTGGGACAAAGAGTTGAATAATCAGTATGGGAAACTGATGAAAAAATTGAGTGGTGAGCCTAAAGCCAAATTACGTGCTGCACAGCGTAATTGGCTAACTTATCGCGACAGTTGGCTGGACGCCGGTCGCAGCCGTTATCGCGATCAGGGCACCTTGGGCACGGTGTCGCTCAGCGCGCAAAGCGTCAGTGTGGTGCGTAATCAGGCGATGCTGCTGCAATCAATGAATAAAGGGAGTTGCGCCAATCCTGATGATTGTTGATAAATGGACGCGGTAATATCGCGTATGTGCTGACATGGGTTGGCGCACTCATCCATTTTCAGGGAGAAAACATGGCTGCTTATGCCTCGACTTTTATTTTAATCTGCCTTGCCGTCCTCAGTTATTTCGTCCACAACAGCGCCGTGACGATTTCCATTCTGATTTTACTGGTGATCAAAATTACGCCCCTGGCACAATTTTTCCCCTATGTGGAAAAACAGGGCATCACGTTGGGCATTATTATTCTTACCGTTGCTGTGATGGCCCCGCTGGCCAGCGGTTCACTGCCCGCCTCAAGCCTGATTAAATCTTTTGCTAACTGGCAATCACTTGTGGCGATTGTGGTGGGCATTTTTGTTGCCTGGCTCGGTGGACGTGGCGTGAGTTTAATGAGTCTGAACCCTACCATTATTGGCGGATTGCTCATTGGCACAGTGATTGGCGTAGCCTTCTTTCGCGGCGTACCGGTCGGACCACTGATAGCTGCGGGCATTGTCTCGCTGTTTGTCACGCAGAAGTAGCGTTGAGGCGCATTCCGAAACGCCAAAAAGGGGGCATACTTTCAGAGTCAGTTGGCTATAATAGCCGACACTCAACATACGACTACTGAAGGAATGCCCGATGAGTTTGAACCAGGTGCCAGCAGGTAAAGACCTGCCAGAAGATATCTACGTAATCATTGAGATCCCGGCCAATGCCGATCCGATCAAATATGAAGTTGATAAAGAGTCTGGTGCCCTGTTTGTAGACCGCTTTATGTCTACCGCCATGTTCTATCCGTGCAACTACGGCTACATCAACCACACCTTATCTTTGGATGGTGATCCGGTTGACGTGCTGGTACCGACCCAATATCCACTGGTACCAGGCTCCGTAATCCGCTGCCGTCCAGTTGGCGTGCTGAAAATGACCGACGAGTCTGGCGAAGATGCCAAACTGGTTGCGGTTCCGCACACCAAACTCTCTAAAGAGTACGATCACATCAAAGATGTGAACGACCTGCCAGAACTGCTGCGCGCACAGATCACCCACTTCTTTGAACACTACAAAGATTTGGAGAAAGGCAAATGGGTGAAAGTTGACGGCTGGGATAACGCCGAAGCTGCGAAAGCAGAAATCATTGCCTCTTATGAGCGCGCTCAGAAGAAATAATTCTGTTGCCGAGCCATAAAAAAACACCGTCCAACTGGACGGTGTTTTTGTTTAGGCTTCTGGTTCCTCATCGCGCTTTAGCCAGTCGCCGCTGGTGATACGCTGGCGTCCAGCCACCGAGCGTTGATAAACATAAAGCCATGCACTGCCAAACGGCGTCTGCATGAGATGACGTTTGTACTCTCCACCCTTGGTACGTAGCGCATCCAGCTCGCCAAGAGTGGAAGCATCGATGCGGTACACTTCGCAGTGTACCGTTCCATTGCCCTGGATGACGCCGGGATAATGACCAAGACTGTAGAGCTCGAAGCCCTCAATCGGGTAATCACCCAGCCATTGCGCGTTCGTCATCCAATGACTGTTTCCCTGTTTGCGCCTTAAACTGCCGTAAACAATTATTCGCATTGCTAAAACTCAAACTGATAGAGCAAATCGAGAGCCTGGTCCACGCCGGACACGGCTTCCAGATAGAGTTTGGGCATCAGGCGGTAACGCAAGGTTAACGTCGCCAGTGAATCAAAAATGCCAACACCGTATTTTACTTGTAGACCCGGCAGCACATAACCGCTGACCTGCACCTGCTGGCTGTCGCCAACACCTGCGGTATCAAGGGCAAGGTTGCTGACACCGAATGTCTCGCCGATTTTACCCACAACCTGCCCACTTTGTGCAACCCCTAAGCCAACCAATGCTGAAGTCAGTGCATTACTGTCACCATCACTGTTGAGTCCCTGACCGCGTAAAAGGTAAGAAAGCGCTTCCTGCTGGGACATCGCCGGATCAGCAAAGACCTCGACTTTCGGCTCATCCGCCAGACCAGTAACACGCAGGCCCGCCGTGACATCATCCTCTGTGGCTTCCGGGTTACGAATGGCTTCAAGGTTGACGTAAGGTTGATCGGGTGGTCCGGCAAACTGCAACTCACCTTTACGCACAATCAGATCCTGACCATACGCATGGAAACGACCAGAAGGAATATTGATTTGTCCGTTTAATCCCAATCCTGACTTATCCTGCACCAGTTTCAGATCGCCGTTCAGTTTCGCTTTCAAGCCAAAAGCAGAAAGCCGCACATCGTTGCCGACGTTAATAACCAGATTACTGTTGATCGGAATCGAGGCGGTTTTCGGCTGAATAGGTTTGAGGTTTTCATCCAGCATCACTGCATCGGATGAAACGCCGGTCGCACTTTCAGGTACTTCTTGCACCGTGATACGCGCCCAGGGAATATCAACACGTCCATCCAGACTGAAAGCAGCAGGTGTGGCTTCGAATACCAGATCCGGTGAGACATCCATGCGCACCATTGGCGGCACGGTAACGCGTATGCGGCTACCTTGCGCGGCGACTCGGGCGCGCCAGTTATCCAGCTGGCTCCAGTCAGCATTACCATTCAGGTTGATGTTACCCTGCGCGGTTTGGATCAACCCATTGAGCGTTGAACTCATGCCATTGAACACCAGGTTTAGGTTCGCCGCAGTGAGATCAACGGGCATGAAGCTGCCATCAACATCGACATCCTGCAGGCCAAGCTGACCAAACACCTGCGGCTGCTGCACGCTGCCGCCAAGGCGTAAACTGCTGTTGAGCTTGCCTTTGATCTGCTCGCCCTGCATCAGGGCCGGATTGATCATCGCCAACGAAATATTGCGAATGTTGACGTTACCGCCCAGCGTACGGCGATTTTCAGGATCGTTGATTTGGACATTGCCATCGAGCTGACCGTTATTCGCGATGCGAATCAGCCAATCGAGCTGCGCGCGACCGTTGCGCAGTGCGGCATTTAGATTAAGCGTATCGAAGGCAATGGGCAGCGTGTTGCCCTGCACATCCTGCTCAACTTTGACGCCATTACCCTTCAATGCCACTGTGCCGGTTGGCAAGCTACCGTCAGCACTCCAGTTTACGCGCACATCACCGCTGAACACGCCGTTGAGTTTGGTCGCATCGGGCATAAACGGTTTGATCATGGCCAGATCAAAGCGATTAAGCACCACATGCGCTTTTCCGCTCGGGCCCGCTTCAATCGGCTCCGGCACGCACAACTGCGCATTGGGGTTCTGCCAGCAATGCGCGCCAATGGTGGCGGTTTGTTTGGCGTTGAGATAATCGATCGCCATCGCCCGTGTCAGTCGCCATTCGCCTACTGGCGTGTCGAAGTGCGTGTTGTTCAGTGAGCCTTTCCAACGCTGCTGCTGGCGATCAAAGCTGCCGCTCAACGCCAGCTGACCGGAAACCGGTTTACCCTGAACATCGAGTTTGAGCTGATGCTGCTTTTCGTTACCGTCGGCATTCAGCGTCAACAGGTTAATGCTCAAGGCATCCTGTTTAAGCTGTTCAACGCGTAATTGCAGCTTGCCAGCGATTTGATCGCTGGAACGCACGTCACCATTCAGCGTAACGCGGTTGATTTGCAACTGTTGCCAACGCAAACCGGTAGCATTGAGGTCAGCCAATACCTGTGGTGCCTGCAATGTTCCGCGTGCTTTAAGGGTGCCTTTCACCACGCCGCCTAAGCCCGGCAAGGCATTATTGAGCTGTGGCGCATCAATGGTTGCGTCAAGGTTTACCGTATCGCCTAGCGCACCTTTTACGTCTAAATGGTTGCGGCCTAATGCCAGCTTGATACCGGGCACCGTCCATTGATTGTAGCTGTTACCGCTCAGTGAGCCGTCTGCGGTTACTGCGTTTTGCTTCACGTTTCCTTTCAACTGCAACTGCGGCACGCTGACTTGCCAGGTTCCGCCATACAGGCTGCCGCGCGTAGCGATCTTACCATCCAGCTTCGCCGGCCAATCGGGATACTGTTTTGCAGTATCAATTCCTGACAAGGTCAATTCGCTGCGCCAGCTGATCGCTTTGCTCCAATCCACCAGCGCGGTGAGATCGACATTGCCTTGCAGCGCGGCGACACGCAATTTATCCAGACTAAACTGCTGCACGTTGCCTTTGCCGTCGAGCGAGATCGTTGCTGGTGGCACCGCTTCGCCTTTCACTGCGGTACGCAGCGACATCACGTAATCAGTGGCTTTGCCTTTGAATTGATAATCAAGATTGTCAGCCTGATACAACACCGGACCGGTTAACGGCCAACGCAACTGTGGGCTGGTAAGTTTCAGCGAAAGGGGTAAACCCGCTACCGCTGGTTGCGTGGTCGCATCAAGTTGCGCACGCACCGGGCCGGATAAATTCAGCGCTAACGTCAATTCATCACGCATCGCCCCGTTTAGCTTCAATACGATGTTTTCGCCTTTAAGCGGATCCACGTTTGCCGTGCCGTTGAGCGAGAAATCCACCGGCCAGTTATCCGCTAACGTAGCCTGACCGCTGCCGTTGAGCTGCCCCAGATTAGAATCAACCTCCAGCGTGTGCAGCTGCATCTGGCGATCGGTGGTTTTCGCTTTTACCAGCAGGCGTTTAACTGAAATATCGGTGTCGCCAGTAATGCGCAGCTGTTCGCCCAGGATCGCCTGCACATCAATATCCAGCGGCAGCTGAAAATCGGGTAGCTCTGGCAGTAGCGGTTTGGCAAACATCGCCTGCAGCGTTTCACCCAGCGGTTTCTCATCTGGCTGCGGTTGCTGAACTTTGGGCTGAATCACCTGCTCATTAGCCACCTTCGCCGCTTTTGGTAAGGCGATCAGCAGGCTTTGAATATGGGTTGGACTCAACGTTAACGCCCGATCCTGCCACTGCAAGCCGGTGGTGAAATCCATCAGCGAAATCGCTGTATCATCCACTTTGACATTGACGTTGTGCAGGCCAAGATGGCGCAAGGTGATCGGATAAGGCGTGCTGAGATTGGTGCTACCGCCCTCTTCTTCTGGCGGTGGCGCGCTGGATGGCGTCATTTTTTTGCTGTCGACCACCACGCTAATATCTTTGAGCGTGACGTCATTAACGCACACCGACGAGTGCAGCAGGCAATTTAAATCCACCGCTAAATGGATATTGCCAGCATCAACGCTGACGCCGGGCATTTCATAACGCAGACCGTTAATCGACAGATTACGCCAGCCGCCTTCGACCTGTTTGATCGACAAGCCCGGCACCCAGCGTGATGCGCCATTTAGCACCAGATGTAAACCTGGTGTGGTGCCAATCAGAAATGCCACACCACCCACTAACAGCACCAGAAAGATCAGAATACCTATCAGGACCTTTTTCCACAGCTTCATAGTTCAGGCCCCAGTCCTACGTAAAATTGCAAACCATGTTCCTCGCGATCGCCAATCGGTCGGGCAATGTCGAACTTAATCGGCCCTACCGGCGATGACCAGCGCACGCCAACACCTGCGCCAGTTTTGAAATTACTCTGTTTGATGTCGTTAACGGCTTCACCAGAATCGACGAAGACCGCACCCCACCATTTTCCTGTCACGTTGTATTGATACTCCAGCGATCCTGTCGCCATTTTTGATGCGCCCGTTAGCTTGCCGTCATCATCACGCGGAGAGATATCTTTGTATTTGTAACCGCGAATACTGCGATCGCCCCCCGCAAAGAAACGCAGATCGGGCGGCACTTTTTCGAAATCGTTGGTTTCAATCCAGCCAACATTACCGCGTGCGACAAAGCGGTGATTATCGCCCAAGGTACGGATCCAGACGTTTTGTGCCTGAAGGATCAGGAAATCTACGTCTGAGCCCCAGGTTGTGTCAGAGACGTCCACGGAATAGCGCTGTGAATCGCCCCAGGTTGGCATCAGGCCGCCACGCGAACGGGTGCGGTTCACGCTAACGCCCGGATAGAGCAACATTGTGGTGTTAGTGACGCTGCCTTGGGTAAAGTGATCGAGGCTCCAGCGCAAGTTAACCGCTCTTTGCCAACCGGAACTGCTGTCCCAGTTACGCGAAACGGCTAACGTTGATGTATCAGATTGCGTGTCGTTGAGATCGGTACGCTTCAACCCGCCCGAGAAGGTGTAATACTGCTCCAGCGGACTTTTCAGCAGGGGAACTTTATAGCTGAGATCGAGCTGCTGCTCCGGTGCAGACACATAGGCGCTGGCTACCAGGCTATGACCCCGATCGTTTATCCAGGGTTTTCTCCAGGTGCCTTTCAGACGGGGACCGACGTCAGTGGAATAGCCAACACCGGTTTCAATGGTATTTTCGGTACGTGGCGACACCACCGCGCTCAGCGGCAGCACTTTGGTTTTTCGGCCTTCATTAAATTCTGGCGCCACCACCACGGAATTAAACCAACCGGTTGCAGAAAGACGACGGTTGAGTTCGGCTAAATCACGTGAGCTGTAGTAATCGCCCTTTTTGAAGGGCACCAGATTGCGCAGGTATTCGTCACGGATTTGCGATTTTTCGAACGTCACGTCGCCAAAACGATAGCGCGGGCCGCTGTCGTAATCGATATCCCAAAAGGCTTCACGCCGTTCTACAGATATGCCGAGCTGGCTCTGTTTGAAATCACCGTCGAAGTAACCGTTACGAAGAGCAAGGTTGGAAAAACCGCTTTTGAATTTGTCATACTGGCCGTGATTCAGCTGGGTGCCGACTTTCGGGCGGCCTTGTTCAACCCAGGCTTTGTAATCGGCATCGTTTCTGGCATCGCCTTCAACCACAATGGTGCTGCCGCCGATTCTTACCGGCTCTCCCGGCTTCACATGGGCAATCAATACTGGGCGGCCGCCCTGTGCAGGTGCCGGACGTGATTCAAAATCGATATCGGGTTCATAATAACCCAGTGCACGCAGCCCTTCTTTTACCGCTTCCGAAACGCGCGCGCGGAAACGGCCATCATTTGAGACCTCATCGCTGCCAATGGTGGACAAGCGCGCTCTGACATTTTTTTGCAAATCCCCGGTTAACCCTTCTACCTGCAATCGTACTGTCGCAGCCCCAAGGGAAGGCGCGGCAAGCAGCAGGCTGGCCATACAATAAATATGAAATCGTGGCACGGGTACTCCTGTTAATCATGCCGGCCCCTTTTCCGCAGGGCACTCATTAATCTTCTTTGCCTGCTCTTACGGCAAGGCAACACCATCATCATAGCCACACTTTTTTGCTAACGGTGGCGTAAAGGCGACATCTAAGTCAAATCGCCGACTATTGTCGGTAAATGCCGGGATCGATACAACAACCGTGCGGCCGATCGGCTTGTTCAGGTGCCTCACTCAGATTAATCTTACGGTTCTGTTCCCGGTTTCGCCTGACACTTCCCGCTTATGCTGCTATTCGCCCTCTGGCGGCAACATTGTGGCTGCTGCTATAATCAGCCACCACAGGCATATCGCCTGTTTTCATTTCTGCCCCGACAGTGATTTTCTTTGTCGAATTGGCGCAGACATTTTTGGCACGGATAGCCCAGATCGATGGGTAAGTACATGAAGTACGATCTTACCTCGCGCTGCCCAGGCCAAAAATGACAAGTGGATAACCCTTTGGATCTCATATGTTAGATAGCTTGCTTGTCATTCTTTTGCTGATCGTAATCAGTGCTTTTTTCTCCCTCTCGGAAATCTCGCTGGCCGCCGCCCGTAAGATCAAACTGAAACTGCTCGCCGATGAAGGCAACATTAATGCACAACGTGTGTTAAAGATGCAGGAAACGCCCGGAATGTTCTTCACCGTAGTGCAAATTGGTCTGAATGCGGTGGCTATTCTCGGCGGTATCGTCGGTGACGCGGCTTTTTCTCCCGCTTTCAACAGTTTGTTTAGCCGTTTTGTTGCCCCGGATCTTGCCGAGCAGCTCAGCTTTATCTGCTCCTTCACCATTGTCACCAGCCTGTTTATTTTGTTCGCCGACCTGACGCCAAAACGCGTCGGCATGATTGCGCCGGAAGCCGTTGCCTTGCGTATCATCAACCCCATGCGCTTCTGTTTAATGATCCTGCGCCCGCTGGTGTTTTTATTTAACGGTTTGGCTAACGTCTTCTTTCGCATCTTCAAGCTACCGATGGTGCGCAAAGATGACATCACCTCTGATGATATTTATGCGGTAGTTGAAGCCGGTGCGCTGGCGGGCGTGTTGCGTAAGCAAGAACACGAACTGATTGAAAACGTGTTTGAACTGGAATCACGTACCGTTCCTTCTTCAATGACCTCACGCGAAAATATCGTCTGGTTTGATTTGAATGAAGAAGAGAACAGCCTGAAAACCAAAATCGCGGAACATCCACATTCTAAGTTTTTAGTCTGTAGCGGCGACATTGACCACATCGTTGGCTACGTCGACTCCAAAGAACTGCTGCTACGCGTGTTGGGCAACCAAAGCATGACGCTGAACAGCGGGCTGCAAATTCGTTCGGCGTTGATTGTGCCAGACACGCTGACGCTTTCGGAGGCGCTGGAAAGCTTCAAAACCGCTGGTGACGATTTTGCCGTGATCATGAATGAATACGCGTTAGTCGTCGGTATCATCACGTTAAACGACGTTATGACCACGCTGATGGGCGATTTGGTTGGCCAAGGCATGGAAGAGCAAATTGTGGCGCGTGATGAGAATTCATGGCTGGTTGAGGGTGGTACGCCAATTGATGATGTGATGCGTGTGCTGCATATCGACGATTTTCCGCAGTCCGGTAACTACGAAACCATTGGCGGCTTCATGATGTTCATGCTGCGCAAAATCCCGAAACGTACCGATTTCGTGAAATTTGCTGGCTTCAAGTTTGAAGTGGTGGATATCGATAGCTATCGCATCGACCAGCTCTTAGTGACGCGGATAGAGGAACGTCCGCCGGTCTTAAACCTCACAAAAACCACTGAAGAGTAAAAATATTAAGGGCGCCGTTGGCGCCCTTTCTTTTGCATACTGCTTACTGCTATTTTTTTTGATTAGTTGAACTCAAGCTTCAGACGAACAACCTGACGGTTAATTTCTGACATTACGCTCAGATGCTGTTTGTCTTTGACGCGGGGAATCAACACTTTTCCCTTGTCGAACTCGAACGCGCCAACGTCCTTGATATACAACCTTCCTCGGAACAGCGTTTTTACGTATTTCGCTATTTGCAGCGGATTATAGCGCTGGAAGATCTTCATTCTGTCTAACTCCTAAATTTTTATAAACACGCTTCGCCGTTGCCAAAATCGGTACGAGCCCTTGAAGCGCAAATTGCGGATAAACTATAGAACACTGTGCGTTACTCGTGTTCCGAAAATTGAATTTATTTACTGAGTTGACACACCATTACAGAACACTCTGTTACTGCCGTGACACAACCCAGTATAAACCTTCAGTCGTTAAGGAATTGTGGCGTTGATAACAAACCTGACACTTTGCCGCGACAGCTGCATCATCACTGCCTACTATTGCAATAAAATGACTAACTGGTCTGATCACTTAAGGATGTGTTTATGCGGACAACATGGGCGGCGATATTTTTAACCCTGATAATGCCGGTTAGCGCACTTGCTCACGATATCAAACAGGGCGAGCGCGTTCCCGCAGTAGGCATTAACGACAAAGGCGAACTGCTTTGGCATCAAAATGAGTTTAGCTATAAAAGTTGGAACAGTGCACAGCTGATCGGCAAAGTACGCGTGATTCAGCATATTGCCGGCCGTTCATCAGCAAAGGAAAAGAATGCTGCGCTGGTAGAAGCGATCAAAGCCGCGAAATTTCCGCACGATCGTTATCAAACCACCACCATCGTCAATACCGATGACGCAATTCCGGGCACCGGCATGTTTGTGCGCAGCAGCATTCACAGCAACAAACAGCAGTATCCGTGGTCGCAGTTTATTATTGATAGTAAAGGTAATATTCAAAAAGCCTGGCAGCTTGAAGAAAGCAGTTCGGCGATTGTGGTCGTAGATAAGACGGGGCAGGTTCGATTTGTAAAAGATGGAGCGCTCACGCAGCAAGAGTTGCGGCAGGTAATGATATTGCTGAAAACGTTGTTAAAAGAATAAGCAGTGTTAATAAACGGGAGGAAAACCTCCCGTTTTGCCTATCAGAACAGGGACACACGGAAACCCGGGTTGAGGAAAGATTCACGTGGCGCGTAATCCAGTGTTTTACCCTGCCAGTCGTGAACATGCGCACCCGCCGCCATCGCTACTGCGTGACCCGCTGCGGTATCCCAGATATTGGTTGGCCCAAAACGCGGGTAAAGCTGAGCTTTACCTTCTGCGACCAAACAGAATTTCAATGAAGAACCGGTAGCAACTGTTTGGTGCTCGCCCAACTGTTTCAGGTATTGTTTCATCTCATCATCATCGCCATGTGAGCGACTGACCACCACCAGCGGCGGACGTGCATCCTGCGCCTGAATTTGCACATGCTGACCGCCCTCTTCTTTCCAGGCTTTACCTTCTGCGGCAGAATACATCACGCCCAGCGCGGGCGCATATACCACCCCCATCACCGGCTTACCTTGTTCAATCAGTGCAATGTTGACGGTGAACTCGCCGTTGCGTTTGATAAACTCTTTGGTGCCATCCAGCGGATCGACCAGCCAGTAATGCTGCCAATGCTGGCGAACATCCCAACCTTGCGGATCTTCTTCTGATAATACCGGCACATCAGGAGAGAGCTGTTTTAAACCCTGAATAATGACGTTGTGTGCGGCGATGTCTGCCGCCGTCACAGGCGAGTCATCGGATTTGTGAGAAACGTCAAGCGGTGCCGCGCCATTATAAACGTGCATGATGGCATCGCCCGCTTCACGCGCCAGTTGGCAGATTTGCTCTAACATTTTTCACCTCGTTTTATGCGGCTGCTGCGCGTATGACTCAACGCCAGACCGATTACATGTCAACAGTTCCGCTATCTGCGCCGACTTTTCGGCATGCAGCGGAGCATTTCATAGATATATCAATATCATAGTTCATACAGCATCGCTATGCTTGCCACGTGGCGGCAAAATCTGAATTCTGCGAGCCGCCTTCCAAAGCCTGAAAGCGTTACATCCATCACGTTTTAAAATGACCATTGATCAAGCTTTTACATTATTTTGAGAGCTTCGATCTTTTGGGAGCAGGAGCCTACATGTTTAAGCCTGGCATAACGTTACTGGCGCTTGGAATTTCCAGCGCATTATCGGCAGCAACCGTGGATTTGCGCGTACTGGAAACCACCGATTTGCACAGTAATATGATGGACTTCGATTACTACAAAGATACGCCCACCGAGAAGTTTGGCTTGGTACGTACCGCATCGCTGATTCATGCTGCACGTCAGGAAGTTAAAAACAGCGTGCTGGTTGATAATGGCGATATTATTCAGGGCAGCCCGCTTGGCGATTACATGGCCGCGAAAGGGCTTAAAGCGGGCGAGATCCATCCCGTTTATCAAGCGCTCAATACGCTGGACTACAGCGTGGGTAACCTGGGTAATCACGAGTTCAACTACGGTTTGCCCTATTTGAAAAAAGCCCTTGCTGGTGCCCGCTTTCCTTACGTTAACGCCAATGTGATCGATAGTAAGAGCGGCAAGCCACTGTTTACGCCTTATCTGATCAAATCCACTGATGTCGTCGATCGCGATGGAAAACGGCAAACGGTGAAAATAGGTTATATCGGCTTTGTTCCGCCGCAAATCATGGTGTGGGATAAAGCGAATCTTCAAGGCAAAGTGCGGGTAGACGACATTACCGAAACGGCTCGTCGTTACATTCCTGAAATGCGTAAGCAAGGCGCGGAAGTGATTATTGCCATTCCGCATTCTGGCCTGAGCAGCGAGCCTTATCATGCCATGGCGGAAAACTCGGTTTACTATCTCAGCCAGGTCGAAGGCATAGACGCCATTCTGTTTGGGCACGCACATGCCGTATTCCCAGACAAAGATTTCGCCAACATTAAAGGCGCAGATATCGCTAACGGAACCCTGAACGGCATTCCTGCGGTGATGCCGGGCATGTGGGGCGATCATCTTGGTGTGGTCGATCTGGTGCTGAACAATGACGATGGGCGTTGGCAGGTGAGCAGCGGTAAAGCGCAGGCGCGTCCCATTTACGACATCGCGCAGAAAAAATCGCTGGTGGCTGAAGATCCGGCGCTGGTTAGCGTGCTGGCGGATGCGCACCGTGCTACACGAGAGTTTGTTGCCAAGCCGATCGGTAAATCAGCAGATGTGATGTACAGCTATTTGTCGTTGGTGCAGGACGATCCCACCGTGCAGATCGTTAACAATGCACAGCGTGCCTATGTAGAACATTTTATTCAGGGCGATCCTGACTTAGAACGTCTGCCGGTGCTTTCTGCTGCTGCACCGTTTAAAGCGGGTGGACGTAAAAACGATCCGGCAAGCTATGTTGAAGTTGAAAAAGGAGCGCTAACCTTCCGCAATGCCGCAGATTTGTATCTTTATCCCAACACGTTAGTGGTGATGAAGGTCAGCGGCGCGCAGGTAAAAGAGTGGCTGGAGTGCTCAGCTGGCCAGTTCAATCAAATTGATCCCGCCAGCAGCAAGCCACAATCACTGATCAACTGGGATTTCCGCACCTACAATTTTGATGTGATCGATGGCGTGGAATATCAGATTGATGTGACGCAACCTGCGCGATATGACGCGGAGTGCCAGATGATTCATCCTGAGGCTTCGCGTATCAAGCAGCTTAGCTGGCATGGCAAACCGGTTGATCCGAAGGCGACTTTCCTTGTAGCGACCAACAATTACCGTGCGTATGGCGGCAAATTTGCCGGAACCGGCGATAAGTACATCGCTTTTGCTTCACCGGATGAGAACCGTTCAGTGGTGGCGGCTTATATCAGCGCAGAGACCAAGAAGCATGGCGAGGTTAAGCCACAGGCCGATAACAATTGGCATCTGGCACCGATTGCTTCCACTGCGTCCGTCGATATCCGTTTTGAGACTGCGCCGGGAGAAAAAGCCAACGGCTTTATCAAACAGCATGCGCAATATCCGATGCAGCAGAAAGGCAGTGATGAGATTGGCTTTGCGATTTGGCAGGTGAGCTTGCAGCAGCAGAAGAAGTAAAACAGAGAGGGCGGCATGATTGCCGCCCTTGGGTATTACAGGATTTCGAGCAGCTCGACTTCAAACACTAACGTGCTGAAAGGTGGGATGGATGCGCCCGCACCGCGCTCGCCGTAAGCGAGGTTGTGAGGAATAACCAGTTCCCATTTTGAGCCGACCGGCATCAGGGTCAATGCTTCAATCCAGCCTGCAATCACGCCGCTAACCGGGAATTCCGCTGGCTCGCCACGTGCGACTGAGCTGTCAAACACGGTGCCGTCAATCAGTTTACCGGTGTAGTGAACGCGTACGCGATCCTGACGAGATGGGATTGGGCCTTCACCTTGAGTGATTACGCTGAACTGCAGACCTGATTCGGTGCTGCTCACGCCTTCACGCTGTGCGTAGTCAGCCAGGAACGTCTGACCTTGTGCTGCCATTGCTTCTGTACGCTCACGACGTACGCCTTCCGCACGCTCATGCACTTCACGCAGCGCGCGATGTACCACATCTACCGGGACCGCCGGTGAATTCCCTTCCAGCGCGTCGCGCAGGCCCGCGAGCAGTGCTTCTGGTTGCAACCCTTGCAGACCAGATTCCAGCAACTGCTGGCCAACCTGTAAACCAATACCATAACTTGCTTGTGCTTCGACGCTGTCGAAAGAAGGGGTTGTCATCTTCGTTCCTTTCACTCTGGTAAAAAATTCGAGCGGGCAGCATAGCAGCGCAGGCCGCTGGCGTAAAATGCCCTGCATCGCGGATGACTTTTCGCGATGAAAGAGAAACAATACGCAGGTCAAATTTATCAATGCTGGCGGGCACTTCGCGTCCACATTGCCCATACTGTATCTCAGAACGTTCGAATTGCAGGAAAGCAGCAAGCAGAGAATATCCGGGAGCAAGTAGCCTGCGTATTCGATCCACTGCATATGCAAGTTGAAAAGATGAAAGGTATATCACAACAGACAAGGCTTCTCTTGTCTGTGGCACATAATGAAGAGAGAGAACATGGGCCAGATCGCCCCACGACGCCGCAGGACGCACGCACCGCGTATTTTATCCCGGCTGCAAACCTGGCTGCATCAACGCAAGCCACAGCAATCCGCCGGAGAGGAGGAACCACGAATGGCTTCAGACGCGTCATCCCGCTTACCTAACTGGCTGCATCGTATTTGGCACCTGACAGACACGATTCGCTGGATGGACCCACTACCTGCCCCGCATCGCCGTGGCATTGTTATTGCCCTGCTGCTGATGCTGCTGGCGTTTCTCTGGCCGAGCAGTACGCCAAAATATCCGGTGGAACGTCCTGTGACCTCATCCTCTGAGCAAGAGACGCCGATGCAGGCGGATATTTACGAAAACAAGGCAGCACCTTCACAGCAGCAAACTCCACCGAAAAGTGATTCACAAGGTGCGTGGCGCAGCTATACCGTGGCATCAGGCCAGACGCTGGCGCAGCTGTTTCGCGATAATAATTTGCCGGTGAATGATGTCTTTGCCATGGCGCGTGTCGAGGGCAACGATCAGCCGCTGAGCGCTTTACAAAGTGGACAACAAGTGAAGATAAGACAAGATGCGCAAGGCGCAGTGACAGGATTGACGGTTGAGAGTGCAAATGGCCCGGTGCTGTTTACGCGTCAGCCAGATGGCAGCTTTCTTCGCGCGCAATAAACAAAAACGCCGGCACAAGGCCGGCGTTTTGCGTTGCTGGGTAATAAATTACGCAGCCACTACTTTCACGATCAGTTTCGCGAATACATCGCTGTGAACCTGGAAGTCCACTTCGTGCTCACCGGTGGTGCGCAGAACGCCGTTCGGTAAACGAACTTCGCTCTTAGACACTTCAACGCCAGCTGCAGTTACTGCATCTGCAACGTCGCGGGTACCGATGGAACCGAACAGTTTACCTTCGTCGCCTGCTTTAGACGCGATGGTAACGGTGTCCAGTGCGTTGATTTTCTCAGCGCGTGCAGTCGCTGCAGACAGAACGTCAGCTTGTTTCGCTTCCAGTTCTGCGCGGCGTGCTTCGAAGAATTCAACGTTTTTCTTGGTAGCAGGGACAGCTTTACCCTTAGGAACCAGGAAGTTACGAGCGTAGCCCGCTTTAACGTTAACCTGATCACCCAGGTTACCCAGGTTTGCTACTTTATCAAGCAGAATAACTTGCATTACCTTATCCTCTTAAAGTCGTTAATGGACAGTTGCCGATTACTGATGACGATCAGTGTACGGCAGCAGGGACAGGTAACGCGCGCGCTTGATAGCACGAGCCAGCTGACGCTGGTATTTAGCGCGAGTACCAGTGATACGGCTTGGGACAATCTTGCCGCTTTCAGTGATGTAGTTTTTCAGCGTTGCGATATCTTTATAATCGATCTCTTGAACGCCTTCCGCGGTGAAACGGCAGAACTTGCGACGACGGAAATAACGTGCCATTTGGCTAGTCTCCAGAATCTATCAATTCAATCTGCTCGGCATGTAACACCATTTTACTCTGGCCATTTCGCGCCTGATGGCAGCTAATGAAACCTTCGAGAATGAGTTGCGTGCCGACCGTTATATGTTGAGTAATCACCTGATGGGTGCTGCCGCTGATAATCACCGGCATCCGACACCAGGCTTGCCGGTGAAACCCGGCTTCCTCCTGCACTGAGTTGTGCTCAAGCACAAACTGACAATGCGGGATTCCTGACGGACTTATTTTTCGAACCGGTGTCTTGCACACGGTGCCAGACAAACGCAGTCGATTAGCCGTCACGATGGATTACTCTTCAGAATCCCCAGCATCTGAGTCATCAGCGGATTCGTTAGCAAAATCTTCGCGACGATCACGACGCTCATCTTTCGCTTTAACCATCGGTGATGCTTCAGTTACCGCGTTTTTAACGCGCATAACCATGCTACGGATAACGGCGTCGTTGAAGCGGAAGTTCGTTTCCAGCTCGTCGATCACTTCCTGCGGAGCTTCTACGTTCAGCAGAACGTAATGTGCTTTGTGCAGTTTGTTGATCGGGTAAGCCAGCTGACGGCGGCCCCAGTCTTCCAAACGGTGGATCGTGCCTTCTGCACCAGTGATAGCACCAGTGTAACGCTCGATCATGCCTGGAACCTGTTCGCTCTGGTCAGGATGGACCATAAATACGATTTCGTAATGACGCATCGAAATTGCTCCTTACGGATTATTCAGCCTCCTGTCTGGGTCAACCGCGGCCCGTGGAAGCAAGGAACGTTATAGACCGTGCCCCAATTTTCATGGGTCACAGCCTGAGAATGCGGCTGAAAAATTGA
Source organism: Pantoea sp. MQR6 (assembly GCF_022761075.1). Lineage (NCBI taxonomy): Bacteria > Pseudomonadati > Pseudomonadota > Gammaproteobacteria > Enterobacterales > Erwiniaceae > Pantoea > Pantoea sp. MQR6. The sequence continues at coordinate 66,438 of NZ_JAKYXB010000003.1, read as the reverse complement.
CGCGTAATCATACTGATGTCCCCCACTAAACTCAAGAGCACATTTCAACAAATCGTACAGATCGTGCCAAATACCGCTACCTTTTGTGCTATCTCTGCTAATACAACGCGTTGTATAAGAATTGTTCAAATTAGCTGAAGAAGAGCATCAAAAGGCCGACTGGCGACATAATGACCAGCCACTAAACTTTATTCAGACGTCGCGGCCTTTTTGTCGGCGTCCTGCCAGAGTGTTTTCCCTGTAGTGAGGAGTCGAGCATGAAAACGTTCGTCATCGCCACCTTACTGGGTCTCTTCCTGTCTCCACCCGCCCTTGCCAGCAGTGCTGACTGTGCGCAGCAGATGAGAAGTAACAGTAGCAAAGCGGCTTCAGGCTATGTTTACGTTAATCGATTGGATACGCCAGGCAATAGCAATGCCAACGTCACCATCAGCGCAGCGGAGCGGTTATCGAATTCGTACTAATGCCCTGTAACGTAACGGGCTGGCAGCGTGCTACCAGCCCAATTTCATTTACAGCCGGTGTTTAAAGAAACTCACTAGCGCGGTCAGGCCTGAGGGCGTGATTTTGTGGCCGATATGTTTTTCGGACAGCGAGGTCAAATTAGCGTCCAGCCCTTGTTCGCGCAGGGCCGTATCAAGCCTTGTGGTTTCAGTAAAAGACACCACTTCATCAGCTTCACCATGCCACAACAGCAACGGCCGATTAGCCAGCTTATCCAACTGTCCGCAAGGATCGTAACCCGCTAGCGGTGCCATGCGTTCGGCAAACTGCGTCTTTTGTTCTGGTGTGCGCGCCACCAGCGGCGGGAACAGCGTATTGCTGAGCTGCATAAAATAGCCCGACCCCATCATACAGGCGACGCTGTGAATCTGCGGATAACGCGCCATTGCACCTAATGCTGTCATTCCTCCCATCGATGCCCCTGCGACCGCAAAGCGATCATGACTAATCAGGTCATTCTCGCGCAGCGCGGCTTCCAGTTGAGGGACTTCATCAATGTTCTGTTTCAGGATGTCCCAGAAGTGGCTCATTCGAGACTCGGCATCACCGTTGTAGCGCGCCCCATGCATATCCGCATCTGGCATTACCGCACGAAAACCAGCCTGAGCCAGCGCTACGGCGAAATAGGCATAGACCTCTTTAGACGACGTAAAGCCGTGGTAAAACAGCACGGTCGGCAGCCTGGCGTGGCGCTGACCTGCGGGTGCTGCGTGTAGGCATTCAATACCGGCCAATGTTTCCGTGGTGAGTTCAATCATGTGCTCTCCTGAGTAAGGGGCAAAATCTGCTTTGACGTGTACATTCTGCCAATAAAAATATTAATCAGCCCACCCTTGATCTAGATCAATGCGTCCTAAACTTTTCTTCTTACCTGCCGTTGATCTTGTACCCTCCTATCATAATCAAAGGTAATTTATGAAGCGTCTCTCTCTCAGCAGCCTGAGCCTTGGAATAAAGCTGTCTGTACTGACGTCTCTTAGTGTAGCGCTGCTGTTATTTGTCCTGACTCTCACGCAAAGTCATAACGCATCTCGTCAGCTGGAAAGTCTGGCAATGGACGATATGCATAACCAGGTACAAGGCATCAGCGAAATGGCGACGATGTTTAACGCCACACTGACCGAAGAGGTCAGCAGCTACACCCAACTTTTCGCCAGTTTCCTGCCTAAAAATTTTAGCCGCGACGACAGTGCTCGTATTCAGGTGGGTAACTTCTCGACCCCGACGCTGAGAGCCGGACTGAAGACGCTTAACCTTGATCAAACGGCAGTGGATGATTTCACCGAGCGCACTGCTGCGGTTTCCACCATCTTTGTGCGTGATGGCGATGACTTCGTGCGTATTTCGACCTCACTGAAAAAGGAAGATGGCAGTCGCGCAATCGGTACTCAGCTGGATCGCACCAGCGCCGCGTGGAAAAGTGTGAATCAGAGTGAGGTTTATCGCGGTCTCGCCACGCTGTTTGGTCATCGCTATATCACGCAGTATCAGCCGGTGAAAGATAGCAGCGGTACGGTCGTTGCCATTCTGTTTGTCGGCGTACAGATTGATAAAGAATACGCCTTAATGCGTGAAAAAATACTGGCGCGTCGACTCGGCGAAAGCGGCCACTTTTACGTGCTAAATGGAACGTCAGGCAAATTGCAGGGCCAATACCTGTTTGATAAGCAGCGTGAAGGCCAGCAGCCCGCTTGGGATAAAGCGCTTCTGCAGCAACTGGTCACTCAACCACAAGGTATCCGTGAAGCAGAAATTGCGGGCGAGAATAAGATGCTTGCCTGGCAGCAGTTGCCTGGTTGGAATTGGGTGATTGTGGGTGAAGTCAACCGCGCCAGCCTGCTGGCTCCTATCACCCATAGCCGCAATCTGTTTATGATCACCGGTCTGGTTCTGGTGGTGATCTTCGCGCTTGGTTTTGCCTGGTACAGCCGACGCGCCATTACTCGCCCATTACAGCAGGTTATCCATCTTGCAGAGCAATACGCTGCGGGCAATCTGCAGGTTCATCTTGATACGTCGCGACGTGATGAAGTGGGTCAGTTGATCACGGCCATTAACGGCATTGGTGACGGTTTAGAAAAAATTGTGGCGCAGGTGCGCGGCGCGGCGCAAGAGATCAGCGATGGTACTGACACTATCGCCGCCAGTAGCCAGGATATCAGCGCCCAGATAAGCCGTCAGGCCAGCAGCGTTGAAGAAACCTCGGCCAGCATGGAACAGTTTGGCGCGACGGTGGAACACACGGCAGACAGTTTACGCCAGGCGATGTCGTTGGTATCGGAAGCCACCAGCATGGTGAATCACGGCAGCAAAACAGTGGTGCGCTCGGTCAACACTATGTCGGCGATTAAAGTTTCGTCACAAAGCATTGCCGACATTACTCACGTGATTGAATCGATCGCTTTCCAGACCAATATTCTGGCGCTCAATGCCGCTGTTGAAGCCGCGCGTGCCGGTGAGCATGGCCGCGGCTTTGCTGTTGTCGCGGCTGAGGTGCGTGCGCTGGCGCAGCGTTCGGCACAGGCCGCCAAAGAAATTGATGGCCTGATTGCGACTTCCATCAGTAACGTTGCTGAAGGCCATACCTTGTCTGAGCAAACACGCGAAGCGATGACTAACATTGTGACGCACATTGAGCAGGTTCAGGCATTGATGGGTGAAATCAACGTTGCCGCGCAGCAGCAGGCAGCGGGCATTGGTCAGGTGAATCTGGCCATGAATCAGATCAGCCAGGCGACGCATCAGAACAGCGATTTAGTGGCGCAGGCAGAAACCACTGCACAGAACCTGAGTCAGAAAGGGCATCATCTGACGCAGTTGGTCAGCGTTTTTAACCTCAAATCGTAATTGCCTGCGGGACGGTGTGACATACACTTAATACATCGTCCCTCAGGAGGATTTGCCATGCGTTACGCTTTCCTGTTGTTTTTTGCCTTACTGCTCAGCGGCTGTTCAGTTTTTAAAGATACGCCGGAAGCGCCGCCTGCGCCGACCAGCCATGCACAAGAAATTTCACGATCGCAAACTCACGGCTTGCCGAAGCTGGGCACGATTAGCGTTAGCGTGCGCGGTTCGCCAGATGACGCTGAGCGTGAAATCGATGCGCGAGCAAATCAAGCGGGTGCGATTTACTATCAGATTGTGATGGTTGATGAAACGGTGATGCCAGGCTTATGGTACGCCACGGCAACATTATACGGCGCTTCAACTGCCGCTCGCGCGCAGTAATAAACGATCGGTCAGCGCGTTTTCTAACGGACGCGATCCGCGCAAATCGAGCCATTGGCGACACCATGCATCAGCAATCGGCGGCTCAGCATATTTCAGCAGTTGCGCCGCCGTTGCCAGTTGTAGCAGCTGATGCGTGAATTCATGCGCCTGCACTTCCTGCGCTTTATGCAGCCGCAGCTTGAGCTGACGCCAGCGCGCATCAAAATGGCGATTGCTGCCTTTTACCGCATCAAATTCCTGGTTCAACATGTCGATGATGCCAGATTGCCGGGTGAGTACCCGCAGCACATCCAGGCACATCACATTCCCGGATCCTTCCCAAATGCTGTTAACCGGCATGTCACGATACAGGCGCGGCAGTTCGCTCGCTTCGCAATAGCCGATGCCGCCTAATACTTCCATCGCGTCGGCGACAAACGGCATGCCCGCTTTGCAGACGCCATATTTCGCTGCTGGCGTGAACAAGCGAGCAAAACTGACTTCATGCGGTTGGGCAGGCTGCGACCAGGCGCGAGCCAGACGTAATAAAAATGCGGTTTGCCCTTCTAACTGCAGCGCTTGCGTCGCCAGCATCTGTCGCATCAAAGGCTGGTCCACCAAATTTTTTCCCTGCACCTGACGCTGATGTGCATGATAGAGCGCCACGGAAAAAGCGCGTCGCATTTGACCGTGGCTGCCAAGAGCACAATCGAAACGCGTCATGCTGCCCATTTTCAGGATCATCCGCACGCCTTCGCCTTCTTCGCCCAATAGCCAGCCAATGGCATCTTTAAACTCAACTTCTGCGCTGGCATTCGAGCGATTACCGAGTTTGTCTTTGAGTCGTTCAATAACGATCGCGTTGCGCTCGCCGTCAGGAAGCAGACGCGGCAGAAAAAAACAGCTTAACCCTTGCTGGGTTTGCGCCAGAATCAGATGCGCATCGCTTTGAGGCACAGAAAAGAACCATTTGTGGCCGACGATACGATAGGCTTCGCCAGGCCCGCGCTGCTCCAAAGGCTCTGCGCGAGTGGTATTGGTCATGACGTCGCTGCCGCCCTGTTTTTCCGTCATGCCCATGCCAATCAACAACCCACGCTTCTGTTCGCCAGGTTGTGCATGCGTGTCGTAACGATCGCTCAACAGGGGATCGAGCCAACCTTCAAACGCGGCGGGAAGCGTCCGTTGTAGCAAAGGAATGGCAGCGTGCGTCATGGTCACCGGACAAAGCGTGCCGGCTTCCACTTGCGCATGGAGAATAAAGCGCGCCGCACGCGCCACGCTGGCGCGTTCAAGCACATTGGGCTGCCAGGTAAGATTATGCAGACGGCTGGCGCAAACGCCCTGCATCAGTAAATGCCAGGCTGGATGGAAGCGCACTTCATCAAGACGCGCGCCACGCGCATCGTAACGCAGCAGTTCGGGTGGCTCAGCGTTGGCTAAACGGCCCAGCTCCAGTGATTCGGCGCTGCCAAGCTGCATACCAACCGAGGCGAGCCAATCGCGATCCCATTCACCGCCTTCACGCAGTAGCGCTTCACATAACGGCGTATCCGACAGAAAGAGATTACTGTTGCTAAGAGGTTGCGGCTGATTGAATACGGTGTGGGTTGTCCAGGTCATAACGGCTCCTCACGGATTTCACTCCCTAATTATGGGAGTGATGCGCAGTTATGCCTGGTACAGAAACTTTTTTGCGGTGGCGATCACGCCATCAGCGATTACAGCGCGCGTTGACGCACCGCTTCAAACAAACAGACGCCGGTTGCGACTGACACGTTCAGCGAGGAAACGCTGCCCGCCATTGGAATGCTGATCAGCTCATCGCAATGCTCTCGCGTGAGGCGACGCATACCTTCACCTTCCGCGCCCATCACCAAGGCCATTGGACCGGTCATTTTGCTCTGATACACAGTGTGATCGGCTTCGCCGGCGGTACCCACTACCCAAATGTTGTATTCCTGCAGCAAGCGCAAAGTACGCGCCAGGTTAGTCACGCGAATTAACGGCACGTTTTCAGCTGCGCCGCTGGCCACTTTTTTCGCTGTTGCGTTGAGTGTCGCGGAGCGATCTTTTGGGACGATGACCGCATGCACACCCGCAGCATCGGCGCTACGCAGGCAAGCACCCAAATTGTGCGGATCGGTGACGCCATCCAGCACCAGTAAAAACGGTTTTTCCAGGCTTTGCAGCAGATCCGGCAGATCGCCTTCCTGATACTGGCGGCCCGGCTTCACGCGCGCGACAATACCCTGATGCACGCCACCTTCAACCTGGCTATCGAGCCATTGACGGTTAGCCAGTTGAATCACGATACCTTGAGCTTCCAGCGCGGTTACCAACGGTTGCAGACGACGATCGTCGCGGCCTTTGAGGATAAAGACTTCCTGGAAACGTTGTGGATCGTTTTCCAGCAGCGCCTGCACGGCATGGATACCAAAAATTATTTCGCTCATCGATCTGCTCAGTATTGGGAGAATGAATGGATTACGAACCGCCCTTGCTCTTCGGAGCAAGGGCGGAGATGCGCATCAGACAGGATTTGCCTTCTTCGCGGCGCGCTTGGCCTTAGTGGCGGCGGCGATTTTACGGGTTTTCTCCGAGACTTTTTTACTTTTTTTCTCGGTGTTTGCAGCAGCAGGCTTTTTCTTTTCGCCAGCGGGCTTTTTCTTCTCACCGCGGAACGCGGAATCTGGCTCGAAGTTAGCCTTCTTACTGATTTCACGACGACGCTTCGGCGGTGCTTTGCCTTCACGTTTATCGCGTTCACGAGCCGTTTTACCTTCGCCGCGTGGCTTGCGAGAGCTGGAAATCAGGGCAAAGTCGATTTTACGCTCATCCATGTGCACCGCTTCAACTCGGACTTCTACGGCATCACCCAGACGATAAGTACGCCCGCCTGATTCGCCAATCAAACGCTGACCAATCGGGTCGAAACGATAATAGTCATTGTCGAGCGTTGATACGTGTACCAGACCATCAATGAACAGATCGTTGAGGCGAACGAAGAAGCCAAAACCGGTGACGCTAGAAATGACGCCATTGAAGACATTGCCGACCTGATCCTGCATGAAGTCACACTTCAGCCAATCAGCAACGTCGCGGGTGGCTTCATCAGCACGGCGTTCAGTTAAGGAGCAGTGCTGGCCCAACTGCAGCATTTGCTGCATCTCGTAGTGATAACCGCCAGTTTCGGTAGTAATGCCTTTCACTTCGCCCTGCTCTTTTGCCAGCAGATATTTGATTGCGCGGTGCAAGAGCAGGTCTGGGTAACGGCGAATCGGTGAAGTAAAGTGCGCGTAAGAGGTCAATGCCAGACCGAAGTGACCACGGTTTTCTGGATCGTAAACGGCCTGCTTCATTGAGCGCAGCAGCATGGTTTGCAGCATTTCCGCATCAGGACGATCGGCAACTTGCGTGAGCAGCGCTGCGTAATCGATGGGTTGCGGCTTAGTCCCGCCCGGCAAGGTCAGCCCCAGCTCGTTTAATACGGTGCGGAAGCTTTTAATACTTTCATCGGTAGGACGATCATGATCGCGGAACAGCGCCGGCTCTTCATTTTTTTCAACAAAGCGTGCCGAGGCAATGTTCGCCAAAATCATGCACTCTTCAATGAGTTTGTGCGCATCATTACGCGAAGTGCGCTCTACACGTTCGATACGACGTTCAGCGTTGAAGATAAACTTGGCTTCTTCCGTTTCAAACGATATACCACCACGCTCTTCGCGCGCCGCTTCCAGCGCCTGATACATATTATGCAGCTCTTCAAGCTCTTTGACTCGCGGCGCATATTGCTCGCGCAGTTCCGCATTGCCCTGCAGAATATTCCACACTTTGGTGTAAGTCAGACGCGCATGCGAATTCATCACCGCTTCGTAATGCTTAAAGCCTGTCAGCTTGCCTTTGGATGAGACGGTCATTTCGCACACCATACACAGGCGATCGACCTGTGGGTTCAGCGAACATAATCCGTTGGAAAGCACTTCCGGCAGCATAGGAACGACTTGAGACGGGAAGTAAACTGAAGTGCCACGCTGATGGGCTTCATCGTCAAGCGGCGTGCCTGGACGTACGTAATAGCTGACATCCGCAATCGCAACCCACAAACGCCACCCACCGCCACGCTTTTTCTCACAGTAAACGGCATCATCAAAGTCTCGCGCATCTTCACCGTCAATAGTGACCAGCGGCAGCTGTCGCAAATCAACACGCCCAACTTTGGCCTCTTCTGGCACCACTTCACTTAGCTTGCTTACCTGTTTCTCTACTTCTGGCGGCCAGGTGTGTGGAATCTCATGGGTACGTAATGCCATATCGACGGCAAGGCTAGTGCCCATATCATCGCCAAGAATTTCAGCGATTTTACCAATGGCTTTCGTGCGGCGTGTTGGACGTTGTACCAGTTCGACCACCACCACCGAACCCATGCGGGCGTTCAGGGTTTCTTCTGGTGGAATGAGAATATCGAAACTCAGGCGGCTGTCGTCAGGCACCACAAATCCGGCTCCCGCATCAGTGAAGTAGCGGCCCACGATTTGATTGTTACGCGGCTCTTGCACACGCACAACGCGCGCCTCACGACGGCCTTTGCGATCCGCGCCCAAAGGCTGAGCGAGAATGACATCGCCGTGCATGCAGAACTTCATCTGTTCTGCAGAGAGGTAGAGATCGTCTTTCTGCCCTTCTGCGCGCAGGAAACCGTAGCCATCACGGTGGCCGATAACTTTGCCGCGCAGCAGATCGAGACGTTCAGGTAAGGCGTAACATTGACGGCGAGTGAACACCAGCTGGCCGTCGCGCTCCATTGCACGTAAGCGGCGACGTAATGCTTCAAGGTGTTCTTCTTCTTGCAAATTCATTTCTTGCGCCAGCTCATCGCGGCTGGCTGGTTTTTCGCGTTTTTCTAACAGCGCCAGGATAAATTCCCGGCTTGGAATTGGGTTTTCGTATTTTTCAGCTTCTCTATCCTGATAAGGATCTTTTGACATAACGGTTCCTCCGATGTCATTTAATTTTCATTGCCACCGGCGGTTCGGACAATATGATTTCATATAAAGGTGTATTTCCTTCAACGAGATCCGCCAGGGTATAGCTATCCAGTTCCCGTAAGAATACCTGCACCGCAGCATGGAGTGCATTCCTTAAACGGCAAGCTGGCGTAATGGCACACGCGCTGCAATCTACTAATTGTAGCGGTTCCATCTTACGAACGACTTCACCAATGACGATTTGATTGGCTTTCATGCCTAAACGAATGCCGCCATTTTTACCGCGCGTAGCTGCCACAAACCCAGCACGGCTTAATTGATTGATGATTTTGACCATATGATTACGCGATACGCCATAGGTATTGGTTACTTCGGTAATGTTAGTCAACTTGCCTTCCGGCAAGGTAGCCATATATATCAAGGCCCGCAGACCATAATCAGTAAAACTTGTCAGCTGCACATTAACCTCGGTGAATCATCAAAAGTGGCATTGATTCGTGTGTTCGCCTTGCGATTAATTTCAATTGTTAACCGGTTCGCTTTTTAATTAAGTAAGATGATAAACCAGAGTCTGGGCAGCTGTGCGTTTTTTTAAGCCAGAGGGTGATTTGATAAGCGAAGGGATATTCAGGGGCGTCAAAGCGCGGAAAAACAAAGGCCGGAGATTGTCCGGCCTCAATGTGATTATGCGTCGAACGGATCGCGCAGAATCATCGTTTCACTACGATCAGGGCCAGTAGAGATGATATCAACCGGCACGCCAGTGATCTCTTCTACGCGTTTGATGTAGTTACGGGCAGCTTGTGGCAAGCCTTCCAGTGTTTTCACACCAAAAGTCGTTTCGCTCCAGCCTGGCATTGATTCGTAAATCGGCTCAATGCCTTCCCAGTTTTCTGCCGCCAGCGGTGTGGTGGTTGCTTCACTGCCATCTGGCATGCGATACGCTACGCAGATTTTCACTTCTTTCAGGCCATCCAGCACGTCCAGCTTGGTCATGCAGAAACCTGATAAAGAGTTGATCTGAACGGCACGACGAACAGCAACAGCGTCCAGCCAACCAGTACGACGACGACGACCCGTGGTAGCACCAAATTCGTTGCCTTGCTTACACAGGAACTCACCCGTTTCATCAAACAGTTCCGTTGGGAACGGGCCTGCACCTACGCGAGTAGAGTAAGCTTTAACGATGCCCAGCACATAATCAACGTAACGAGGACCAATACCTGAACCGGTGGCAACGCCGCCTGCGGTGGTGTTTGATGAGGTTACATACGGATAAGTACCGTGATCGATGTCCAACAACGTACCTTGTGCGCCTTCGAACATGATCAGGTCGCCACGCTTACGCGCGCCGTCCAATAGTTCAGACACATCAACAACCATGCTGGTCAGGATGTCGGCAACCGCCATCACATCACTCAGCACTTTGTCGAAATCGACAGCTTCTTCTTTGTAGTAATGCACCAGCTGGAAGTTGTAGTAATCGACCACTTCTTTCAGTTTGGCTGCGAAAGTTTCTTTGTTGAAGAGATCGCTAACACGCAGAGCACGGCGAGCCACTTTATCTTCATAAGCCGGGCCAATACCACGGCCGGTGGTGCCGATCGCTTTGGCACCACGCGCTTTTTCGCGCGCCATGTCCATCGCAACGTGATATTGCAGAATCAGCGGACAAGCTTCAGAAATCAGCAGACGTTCGCGTACCGGAATCCCACGCGCTTCCAGGCCTTTCATCTCTTTCATCAATGCTTCAGGAGAGAGAACCACGCCATTACCAATAATACTGGTAACGTTTTCGCGCAGAATGCCAGAAGGGATCAAGTGGAGAACGGTTTTTTCACCGTTGATGACAAGTGTGTGGCCCGCATTGTGGCCGCCTTGATAACGCACAACGTAATTCGCGCGTTCAGTCAGAAGGTCTACAATCTTACCTTTACCTTCGTCACCCCATTGGGTGCCCAGTACGACGACGTTCTTACCCATTTCTCAAAATCACCGATTGCTTAAAAATGGATTCTACCATCTGATCGGGTCGCTTTCAGCACTTTTAGCATACGATTGCGCGCTTTTTTGCCTGAGTTTTGATCACTACAACATGTGGGGGGAAACGCGCCTTAAAACCACAATTTAGGCTGTGAGCGATCGCGCATCAGATATTGCCGTGCATGCTTAACATGCAATAAATCACTACACCCGCGACCACTAAGCCGCCGCCAAAACGATGCAGCAGGCGATCGGGCAGTTGCGTCATGGTTTGAATTAACCGCCGCCAGGCACGTGGCATAAACATCGGTCCTAAGCCTTCCAGCACCAATACCAACGCTAATGCCATCCAGATACTCGTGTTCATTCCTGTAATCCAAAAAAAAGGCCGACAAAAGTGTCGGCCCGTAGGTTATATCAGTTCTTATCGCGTTGCGTTAGAGGGCGCTTTCATATATCGGAAGAAATCGCTGTCTGGACTCAACACCATGATGTCCTGATTTTCGTTGAAGCTATTTTCATAAGCGCGCAGGCTGCGGATGAAAGCATAGAAATCCGGGTCCTGACTAAACGCATTTGCAAATAACTTCGCCGTTTCAGCATCACCATCACCGCGGGTAATCAACGCTTCACGCTGTGCTTCTGCGATGGTACGTGTTACCTGATAATCGGCCTGAGCGCGCAATTTCTCCGCCTCTTCCTGACCTTGTGAACGCTGACTACGCGCTACCGCTTCACGTTCTGCACGCATACGGTTAAAGATGGCGTCAGACACTTCGGTCGGCAAGTTAATTTGCTTAATACGCACATCAACAACCTGAATACCTAACGCCGCCATGCTGTTCGGGTTTGGCGCAGGTTCACTGCTGTTGGTTTCACGCTCAACGCGCGCTGCCGCGTTAGCAATCGCATCATCAGCGGCGGGTGTCGCAATTTCGTCGTCGTTGCCCGCGCTACCGGTATTCAGTGCATCACGCACGTCAGTGGTTAAGCGGCCACGCGAATCCGTCACGATGTCTTTCACATCCAGACGACCCATTTCAGAACGCAAACGGTCACTGAACTTACGTTTCAGCAGCACTTCAGCCTGTGAAACGTCACCGCCGCCGGTTGCCAGGTAATAACGGCTAAAATCACTGATGCGCCATTTGATATAAGAGTCAACGATCAGGTCTTTTTTCTCTTTGGTTACAAAGCGATCGGCTTGGTTATCCATGGTCTGAATACGTGCATCCAACGATTTAACCGTTTCGATAAACGGAATCTTGAAATGCAGACCCGGTGAAAACACCTGTGGTTTGTTTTCATCATCGCGCAACACTTTACCGAAACGCAGCACAATGCCCCGCTGGCCTTCTTGCACAACAAACAGCGATGCGTAAAGCGCCACCAGCACAACAATAAGTAAAAAGATTATGGGCTTACGCATCGATTACTCTCTCCCTTCGCGCTGGGTATCGTTGCGCTGAGCATTCACTCGACGCTGATCCAGGACGCTGTCTGGACTGTATGACGAACTTTCACTGCGGCTGGTATTACGGTCTGAAAGGGGTGGCAGCGTTGATGAACTCGTGCCTTTTTTACCACTCTGACCGGAAGAATCCATGCCACGCATCAGTTGATCAAGCGGCAGCACCATCAGGCTATTACCACGATCATTAACCAGCACCTTACGAGTGTGACTCAACACGCGTTCCATGGTTTCGATATACAGACGCTCTTTGGTGATCTCTGGCGCGGCTTTATACTCCGGCAGAATCTTGGCAAAACGCGCTACTTCACCTTGTGCTTCCAGAACAGTACGCTCTTTATAAGCACGTGCTTCTTCAAGCAGACGTTGCGCCTGGCCATTGGCTCGCGGCTGAACTTCGTTGGCGTAAGCTTCCGCTTCACGTACGTATTGCTCGCGGTTTTCACGCGCTGCAATTGCATCATCAAACGCTGACTTCACCTCTTCCGGCGGACGTGCTGCCTGGAAGTTGACGTCAAGCACCGCAATACCCATGTTGTATGGACGAATGGTTTCATCGATTTCACGTTGGGTATCGCTACGCACCACGGTACGGCCTTCAGTCAGAATGCGGTCCATGGTTGAACGACCAATAACGCCACGCAGCGCACTGTCAGTTGCCTGACGCAGGCTGTCATCGGCGCTGGTCACTGCATAGAGATAGCGCTCTGGATCGGTCACGCGGTACTGCACGTTCATTTCTACGCGCACCACGTTCTCATCAGACGTTAACATCACGCCAGAAGCCGCCAGTTCACGTACCGCTTCAACGTTAACCGCGCGGACCTGATCGATAAATGTCGGCTTCCAGTTAAGGCCCGGCTCAACCAGATGGCTGAATTTACCGAAGCGTGTAACCACGCCGCGTTCCGCTTCTTTGATGGTGTAGAATCCGCTGGCGGCCCAGATGACCACAGCAGCAACAGCTACAATGCCAACAATTTTTCCACCGCTGCCGGAGCCGCGCTGACCGTTGTCACTCTGTTTGCCACCGCCCAGTCCACCGAGCTTCTTGCTCAGCTTACGGAAGATATCATCCAGATCAGGTGGCCCTTTATCTCGACCTCCTTTATTTCCCCCAGAGTTGCCGCCTTGATTATTGCTGCTTCCCCACGGGTCGCGGTCCTGTCCGTTATTTCCGGGCTGATTCCACGCCATGTCTCTACTCCATTTATTGTATTTGCGGCTTACCTTCATCTTTCATGCTGGCGCGACGTTAGCTGCTCTCGCTTACCCCAATGACTTACCGCAGTATGCTTTATGGGATTCGCTCAATGACTGCCTTGCTACAACCTGAAATCTATTGGGTAAGTTCGATTGGGCAACATGTCAAACAATGTAACTGGTTAGTGACGGCTCTTGTTTACATAAACGACGCCAGTCAACAATTGGCATCCTGATCTGTAAACCGACACTGCCGTCTTCTTCATTCCACTCTTTTTCAATCGCCTGCAACTGATAGAAACGGCTGCGCAAGCGCCCCGCATCTGGTGGCAGACGCAAATCATATTGGGCAATTTCACCCGACAGGCGCTCTGACAACGCTTGCCACAACAAAGGGATACCCACGCCAGTCTGGGCTGAAAGCCAGACACGAATCGGCAGGTTTTCTTCGTTGCGATCAATACGCGGTTCAAAATTATCGAGCATATCGATTTTATTCATGATCAGAAGCTTCGGTATTTCGTCCGCTTCAATCTCTTCAAGAACCGTATCTACGGCTTCGATATTCTCATTCAGTCGCACGTCTGCACCGTCAATGACGTGAAGCAGCAATGCTGCCTGACGCGTTTCTTGCAGTGTAGCTTTAAACGCAGCGACAAGGTCATGCGGGAGATGGCGAATAAACCCAACAGTATCCGCTAATACCACCTCGCCAACATCAGCCACATTCAAGCGACGTAAAGTAGGATCAAGGGTCGCAAAGAGTTGATCCGCAGCGTACACATTGGCAGAGGTAATGGCGTTAAACAGAGTGGATTTTCCGGCGTTGGTGTAGCCTACCAGAGAAACGGTGGGTACATCGGCTTTAGCGCGCGCCTGACGTCCCTGCTCGCGCTGTTTTTCAACACGCTCAAGACGGGAAAGAATCTGGCTTATGCGGCCACGTAATAAACGGCGGTCAGTCTCTAGCTGCGTTTCACCCGGGCCACGCAGGCCAATACCGCCTTTTTGGCGTTCAAGGTGCGTCCAACCACGCACAAGACGCGTAGCAAGATGACGTAGCTGAGCCAACTCGACCTGCAATTTACCTTCGTGGGTGCGGGCGCGCTGGGCAAAGATATCAAGGATTAAGCCTGTGCGATCAATCACACGGCATTCGCATAACCGCTCCAGGTTTCTTTCCTGAGCGGGCGTTAAGGCATGATCGAATAATACGACCGATGCTCCACTTGATTTTACCGCATCGGCAATTTCAACGGCCTTTCCTTCACCGACAAAATACTTCGGGTGTGGCGCTTTACGACTGCCGGTAATGACTTGCAGCGCTTCGACGCCAGCAGAAGAAACCAGGGTTTCAAATTCCTGTAGATCTTCTACCTCTTTGTCTTGGGAGAACCAGATGTGTACCAGTACGGCCTGCTCACCGGCATCATAACGGTCAAACAAGCTATAACCTCGCTAAAAATAAAAGACCAGGACGGAAAACGATTAACGTTCTCCAGTCCTGGCTGAACGGCGGCGCCTTATTCTGCGCTATCACCGTCTTGTTGTGGCTGCGGCTGCGCTGATGGCGTGCTGCCGCTATGATGGTAATTATTCGTGCTGCCGCCGGTATTATTGCTATGGTGAGAAACCGGACGTGAAGGCACTACGGTAGAAATGGCATGCTTGTACACCATCTGACTGACCGTGTTCTTCAACAAAATCACAAACTGATCAAATGACTCAATCTGACCTTGCAGCTTAATACCGTTAACCAAATAAATCGAAACCGGAACACGTTCACGACGCAATGCGTTCAAAAACGGGTCTTGTAATGATTGCCCCTTAGCCATTCTATCTTTTCCTTATATGCTTGTTGTTTGTTGCTTTTAGAACCTAGAGTTCTGAAAAAACTGCGTAAAAATTTGCGCACGATAACCAGCCAATTGTACACAATCACCCATGCTTCGCACTAAGAACCTGTAACACCGTTTCGCGGGCTAATTGGGGTTCGTCGCTGTCTAACCAGTGAACGTTTTCCCAACCACGTAGCCATGTCATTTGGCGCTTAGCGAGCTGCCGGGTCGCGCAAATTCCCCGATAAACCATCTCGTTGTAATCAATTTCGCCAGATAAGTAAGACCACATCTGACGATATCCCACACAACGAATGGAAGGCATGTCCGTATGCAAATCACCTCGTGCAAACAGGGCCCGAGACTCCGCTTCAAATCCTGACGCTAACATCTGTTCGAAACGTAAAGCGATGCGCTGGTGTATCAGCTCGCGGCTCGCGGGGGCGATGGCAAACTGGTACACGTCGTAGGGTAACGCTTCGCCGGACGTTTTTGTCAGTTCCGTTAAAGTTTTACCCGAAATAAAAAAAACTTCCAGTGCTCGCGAAATTCTCTGCGGATCATTCGGATGAATACGACTGCCGGCAACCGGATCGATTTCACACAGTTGGCGGTGTAAGGCTTCCCATCCATCATCACGCGCCATTTGCTCTATACGCTGACGAACCTCCGGATCGGCCGAGGGCAGCGGCGACAATCCTTCAAGTAACGCCTTGAAGTAGAGCATAGTTCCACCAACAAGCAACGGAATACGTCCGCTTCGGACAATATCCGCCATTTCTGCTAAAGCATCGCGACGAAATTCCGCAGCCGAATAGGCCTCTGCGGGATCGCGTATGTCTAACAAACGATGGGGTGCCAACGCTAACTCTTCAGCCGACGGTTTCGCCGTGCCAATATCCATCTGACGATAGATTAAGGCAGAATCCACGCTGATAAGTTCCACAGGCAACTGCTTGCGCAGCTCAATCGCTAAGGCGGTTTTGCCCGAAGCGGTGGGTCCCATCAAAAAAATAGCCTTGGGCCGGCCAGCCTGGTTTAGTTCACTCATGCTTCAACGCGTTGATCGCGCTCTCAGTTTCAAGGGCTTGTAATAAGCCTGAAGGCGGCGATTTTAATAGCTGTGGGCAAAGCCGTTCCAGCTCAGCCAACAATGTAATCGCCTGCGAGTGATTCCAGTTTTGAGACTCTGCATCTTCGCGTCGTGCCAGCCATTGAGCCAGCTGCGCGGCAGAATTCTCTTGCTGTCGGGCCAAATAGCCTAACAGCTCAGGAATCAAGATTTGTAAATTTTGTGTTCGTAACGGTAAAGGCACTGCGCGTAAGGTCACATGGTCGCCTTGTGGCTGCAAATCAATTGCCATCTGATTGAGTAAGCTGGCATTTTCTTGCGCCGCCTTGCGCTCAACCTGTGCAATTTTCAGCCGGACCGGAATCAACAATGGTTGCGGTTTCAATCCCGCTTCGCCAGGCTGAAGCTGGGCCTGTTTCAACCAGCGAGATGCAACCGGTAGCGCCATAAGCATCAGGGTTTCATTTTGTTCCAGCAGCGCATATTGGCCCTGTATTACCGTTAATACGCGACCAAAACTTTGTGCATGCGCTGCCAGCGGAGCTTCTTTTACCGCTGGACGAAGCGTGGTTTCTGGCGCGCTAACCTGCGGCGTTTTCAGCAATTGCTGATACACCGAGCCTTCACGCTTACTGTAACTGTTCTCTTTCGTTTGCCACGCGGGAACCTGAGCTGGAGCTGGAGCTGGAGCTGGAGCTGGAGCTGAGACACTTTCACTGCGGCGCGGCGCGGGCTGGGCAAAATGGTTGCCTCCCGCCGCCTGGCGGTTTTCGGGCTGCCAGCGCGGAGCCGGTTCTTCAGCTTGCAACGTAGGCAACGTTGGCGCGGCACTCGCCTGTAAAGCGCTGATTACGCCTTGATAAATAAAATCATGCACCAGTCGCGACTGATGAAAGCGCACTTCATGTTTTGCCGGATGAACGTTCACATCGACCTGATGTGGGTCGATCTCCAGATAAAGCACATAAGCGGGTTGTTGGTCGTCCTGCAGCTGCGTTTGAAAAGCCTGGCGAATGGCATGATTGATCAACTTGTCACGCATCATGCGGCCATTAACATAGCAATATTGCAGCTCGCTAACCTGACGTGAACCGGCGGGATCGGCGACCCATCCGCGTAAAGAGAGATCATCATGTTGCCAGTCAATACGCATCGCATGTTGCATAAAGGTGGTGCCGCAAATCGCGCCCAGACGGCGTTCGCGCTGCCCTTCATCAGTGACAGCACGATATTGGCGCATCAATTTGCCGTTGTGGCTAAGTGAAATAGCCACGTCAAAACGCGCCAGCGCAATGCGACGGACAACTTCATCGATATGCGTAAATTCGGTTTTTTCGGTACGCATAAACTTGCGGCGTGCAGGCGTGTTGTAGAACAGGTCGAGCACCTCAAGCGTGGTGCCGCAAGGATGTGCCGCCGGTTTGACTGTGACCGCCATATCGCGCCCTTCTGCATAGGCCTGCCAGGCTTCATTTTGCTCAGCAGTACGTGAAGTCAATGTCAGACGCGAAACGGAACTGATACTCGCCAGCGCTTCGCCACGAAAGCCCAGGCTCATAATGGCTTCAAGATCGTCAAGTGAGGCGATTTTACTGGTGGCATGACGTGCCAGCGCCATCGCCAGTTCTGCCTTGTTAATGCCGCAGCCATTATCGCGGATGCGGATCAGCTTGGCACCCCCCTTTTCAATATCCACATCAATGCGTGTCGCACCAGCGTCGAGGCTGTTTTCCACCAGCTCTTTTACAACCGATGCGGGACGCTCAACCACTTCGCCTGCGGCAATTTGATTAGCCAGCTGCGGCGGTAAAATTTGAATCGGCATGATGGATATCCTTTTAGCGGGTAGCCCGGCGCAGTGGCCGGGCAAACAATCAGGACGTTGGAATCTTCAGATTTTGACCTAGCATCACATTGGTCGATTTCAAATTATTCGCCTGCATAATCGCTTTCGGGCTAACACCGTAATGCGCAGCAATGCCCGTTAATGAATCACCTCGAACCACTTTATGACGTACCGGTTTTTGTGCGGCCGTCGTGCGGCTGGCTGCGGCGCTGGCGGGCACTTTTAAACGTTGGCCAACCCAAACTACATCACGCTTCAGGGTATTCATCTCACGCAACGTCGCCATGCTAACGCCATATTTTTCCGCAATCCCGGAAAGCGTTTCACCGCGTGTCACCGTATGACGCTGGGTAACGCCCGTGTACTGCGTTACGCCCGTGGCCGGATTACTGGCAACACTAATCGTCGGCTGCGAGCCGACTGGGCGGTTTTCCTCCTTTGGGACCGATTGTAGCGGGTGCGCCAGGAAATAAGTGCGCAGACCTTTATAGATCGACTGCGCAATTTTTTCCTGGTGTGCGCTACTGCCAAGCAGTCGCTCCTCCGAGGTATTACTGATAAAACCGGTTTCCACTAACAGTGAGGGAATATCCGGCGAACGCAGCACGCCAAGGCTGGCATGCTCAGGTAGACGCTTGTGAAGGGTTGCGACACCCCGCATCTGTTGCAATACTTTTACCGCGATGTCATATCCCACGCGTTGCGAATGACCAAATTGCAGATCAAGCACCGCCTGGCTGAGATAAGGATCGGCCTGACTGTTTGCCAGCAAATCGCCCGCGCCGCCGAGCAGTTCAGATTGCTTCTCTTTCTGTTCCAGCCAGTTCGCCATTTCGCTGTTAGCACGCCGATTCGACAACACCCAAACTGACGCACCGGTCGCCGCATGGCTTGGTGCCGCATCGGCGTGAATCGAAACCAGCACGTTAGCATTGGCTTTACGCGCTACATCCGAGCGCCCCATGACCGAAATAAAATAGTCACCGTCACGTGTCAGCACACCTTTGAACATCGGGTCATTGTTCAATAACACTTTCAGCTTGCGAGCGATCGCAATGGTGACATTCTTCTCTTTTAAGCCATTCTGCCCCATCGCGCCGGGATCCTGACCGCCATGCCCGGCATCAATCGCCACAATTACCGTATCGTTAAGACTGGATGCGGAGCCAGGCCGAACCGTGCTTGCAGTACTGGTTACAGCGGTCACCGGACTCGCATCGAAAGGATTGCGGGTTGAGGTGCTTTGTGTCGGAACGCGAGAAGGTGTTAGCGTGCGGGAAGGTGTGCTTCGTGTTGCAGGCCGCGTACCGTTGATGGTAAACACCACGTTGTAATTGTTGCCATTGCGCTGCGTCACTGCACGCGTTTTGCCTGGCTGCGTTAGCTCAAGCACCAACCGAACGCTTTGCTTATCTTTCGGCGTGCTGGTGCGGATGCGTTTAACGATGTTTTCGCCACTGAAATTCAGCGGTAAACCTTGAATAACGCCGCTTTGACGAATATCCAACACCACGCGATCGGGATTACGCAGCGGGAAGAAACCGTAAACCGGTTGGCCGGCAAAGCTAAGTGTCACCGTTGCCTGACTGTCGCCATTCGCCACTTTAATATCAGAAAGATTCGCGGCAAACAGCGGTGTGGCAACCAATAACAACAGTGTTACCAGCGCGATTTTCATCCGTGACATCATGCTTGATTCCTGCCTTGCTCAATCTCATCAATCCATGTTTGACCCAATGGCGATTGCGCCACCAGCTCAGCTTCACGTGCAGTGTCAACGTAGCGCAGCGTCAGTGCCAAATCGGGCGGCGGCAAAACGCCTGCGCCCTGCTGCGGCCATTCCACCAGGCAAATTGCGTCTCCCGTGAAATAATCACGAATTCCCATGAACTCAAGTTCCTCGGGATCGGCAAGACGATAAAGGTCGAAATGGTAAAGTGAGCGATCGCCCAAGATGTAAGGCTCAACCAGCGTATAGGTTGGACTTTTTACATTGCCTTGATGGCCTAACGCCTGCAGAAAACCACGGCTAAAGGTGGTTTTACCCGCCCCGAGATCGCCATACAAATAGATAACCGCCGCGCGGTGACATGCGCGAGCGAGTTGTGCACCCAATTCCAGCGTTGCCGCTTCGTCAGGCAGAGAAATAACACAGGTTTTCATGCTTTATTATTGATTCATCTCTGGATTAACAAACTGCCACAGCAGATCGAATAAGTCTGTCGCTAACATGCCGCGGGTGCCGCGTTTCGCTGCCACCGCATCGGCTGCAGCGCCATGCGCCACACAACCCGCACATGCCGCATCGAACAGCGCCAATTTTTGCCCCATCAGCGAGGCGATAATACCGCTCAGCACATCGCCCATTCCGCCTGAAGCCATCCCTGCGTTTCCTACATCGGCAAAAGCCATTTCACCCGCTTCGCTGGCGATAATCGTTCCCGCGCCTTTTAATACCACAACACCACCATAGCGATTTGCTAAAGCTTGCGCGGCATGTAAGCGGTCACTCTCAATTTCGCTGGTCTTTATTCCCAGCAGGCGAGCCGCTTCACCTGGATGTGGCGTAATGATGCGATTCTGACGTTTCTCCGCACTGATTGCCAGCAGGTTAAGAGCATCAGCATCCCAAAGCATCGGCTTTTCGCTTTCAGCGACGCTTTTCAGTGCCTTCTTACCCCAATCTCGCTGTCCTAAACCTGGGCCAATGGCAATCACATCTGCCCATTCCAGCGCCTCGCTCAACCGTTCATCGGTTAATTCATCTACCATAATTTCTGGCCGTGCAGTCAGAATCGGCGCGATGTTATCTTTGTGAGTGAGTACTCGCACTAAACCACTGCCGGTGCGCAGTGCAGCTTCTGAAGTCATGCGAATAGCGCCTGCGGTTCCTGCATCGCCACCCACGACCAGCAAACGTCCCTGATTGCCTTTATGTGAGGTAGGTTTACGTGGTTTCAACCAGTGTGACAAAAAGCAGGCGTCAAAACGTGCCATAGGTGCTGTTTCACCGGACAAATAGGCGCTCAAGCCTAAATCTGCATAATTCAGCTCGCCAATGTAATCGCGGGCTTTACCGGTGATTTGACCCGGTTTCAGCGCAATAAAGCTCAACGTATGGGTTGCATCAATGACATCGCCAGGCGCACTGCCGGTGGCGGCAGACAGACCGGACGGCATATCAATGGATAAAACCGGCGCAGCATGCCTGTTTGCCTGCTGAATCAAAGTGGCATAAGGTTCCGCTGGCGCCCGATTGATTCCAGTGCCCAATAGCGCATCAATAATGAGATCAACTTTTTCGGGCCAGCTCGCATCGGCCGCATGGATTTCTCCCCCCGCCTCAAGCCAGGCGTCACGCGCGGATTGTGCTTCTTCAGGAAGCGGCTTTTTCCCTTCACAGGCCAGCAGCGTAACCTGTTTTCCCGCCGCTTGTGCCAGCCGCGCCACCACATAACCATCACCACCATTGTTACCGTGACCGCACAAAATTAACCAGCTCTGCGCCTCAGGCCAATGGGTTTGACTGTGCTCATAGGCAGCCTGACCGGCGCGCAGCATCAGTTCATATAAGGTAATCCCGAGCGTATCGGCGCCTTCACGCTCTAGCTGCGCCAGTGCCTGCGCAGGCCAGACAGAATATGGTAAACTGCCCCTGTTTTTCTTCGAATCCTGGTTACTCATGTCATACCCTCTCGATCTTCATCAACTCGCTCAACACATTAAACAGTGGGGATTAGATCTCGGCTTTCAGCAGGTCGGCATTACCGATACCGATCTCAGCGCGGAAGAGCCGCGTCTGCAAGAGTGGCTGGATAAGCAATATCATGGCGAAATGGATTGGATGGCGCGCCACGGTATGATGCGTGCCCGGCCGCACGAGCTGTTGCCCGGGACACTGCGCGTCATCAGTGTTCGCATGAATTATCTTCCGGCAAAAGCCGCCTTTGCCAGTACGCTGAAAAATCCCCAACTGGGCTACGTCAGTCGTTATGCTTTGGGACGTGATTACCACAAAGTATTGCGCAATCGACTGAAAAAGCTCGGAGAAATGATCCAGGCACACTGCGGCGAGCTTAACTTCCGCCCGTTTGTTGATTCTGCGCCGCTGCTTGAACGCCCGCTCGCCGCCAAAGCGGGCTTGGGCTGGACCGGCAAACATTCACTGATTCTCAACCGGGAAGCGGGCTCATGGTTTTTCCTTGGCGAATTATTAATTGATCTGCCGTTGCCGATTGATGCGCCACAGGAAGAAAACTGCGGACGCTGCGTAGCCTGCATGACCATTTGCCCAACCAATGCGATTGTCGAACCCTACGTAGTGGATGCACGCCGCTGTATTTCCTATCTCACCATTGAGTTGGAAGGGGCGATCCCGGAAGAGTTCCGTCCGTTAATGGGCAACAGAATTTATGGCTGTGACGATTGCCAGCTGATCTGCCCATGGAATCGCTACGGGCAATTAAGTGATGAACCCGATTTTTCACCGCGAGCAGCGCTGCATGCGCCTGAGTTGATCGATCTTTTTGGCTGGGATGAAGCAAAATTTCTGCGTATTACCGAAGGTTCTGCCATTCGCCGGATTGGGCATTCCCGCTGGCTGCGTAATATTGCTGTCGCGTTAGGCAATGCACCCTGGTCAACGGAAGTGGTAGCAGCGTTACAACAGCGTCGGGGAGAACAGGCTTTGTTAGATGAGCATATTGAATGGGCATTACTACAGCAGCAGCAGAAACGTGAGCAGCTGGCTATTGAAGTGCAGCCGGCTCAACAAAAACGGCTGGTTCGTGCAGTGGAGAAAGGATTACCGCGTGATGCATGATTGAGCAACATGCTAGTCAAAAAAGTTTTTCCACACCTTGTGAATAAAAATAAAAAGCTGTTGTCATTCAAACGACATAACATTATCAAGTCGCTTAAATAACAAATTGAAATATTTTCATTAACTTATTATTCAATAGGTTACGCTGAAATTGTGTTTATTTAAGAATTGAGCTATCGCTTGGCTTGCTAATCAAAGCTGTGGATAACTCTGTTTAAAAGAGTTTTGTAGATCGCTGTGAATGGCATAGATGACGGCGTGTAGCGCTGTGGATAACCTTTAGAAAAGCATCGACAGCAATAACAATCAACGTGTTATATAACTGGCTGATTTTATGTCATCAAAAAAAATTTGGAGCGGGAAACGAGACTCGAACTCGCGACCCCGACCTTGGCAAGGTCGTGCTCTACCAACTGAGCTATTCCCGCATAGAAGGGTACTGCAACTGCTAAACACATTTTGGAGCGGGAAACGAGACTCGAACTCGCGACCCCGACCTTGGCAAGGTCGTGCTCTACCAACTGAGCTATTCCCGCAAAGAGGATACTGCTACTGCTAAAAAAATTTGGAGCGGGAAACGAGACTCGAACTCGCGACCCCGACCTTGGCAAGGTCGTGCTCTACCAACTGAGCTATTCCCGCGCCTTGTACCGTTAATAAATTCTTCACCGGTACGGGGTGCGCATTATACGAGAAATCGTTGCTGCTGCAAGTGCCTGAAAGCAAAATTTTTCGCTTTCGATGCGTTTGCTGATTAAATCAACAAACTGGCGATTTCCTGCGCACCGCCTGACGCTTAAAGCTGCAAAAAGTGCTCGCGGTAATAAACCAGCTCGGCAATGGATTCACGAATATCATCCAGCGCCTGATGCGTTCCGGTTTTTTTGAAGCCTGGCAAAATACCCGGCTTCCAGCGACGCGCTAACTCTTTCAGGGTGCTGACATCCAGATAGCGGTAATGGAAGTAGGCTTCCAGTTCCGGCATGTATTTGAACAGGAAGCGACGATCCTGCCCAATGCTGTTACCACAAATAGGCGAAGTATTGGCTGGCACCCATTTTTTCAAAAACTCAATGGTCGCCAACTCTGCCGACCGATCGTCAAATTCGCTGGCTTTTACGCGCTCAACCAAACCGCTGTTGGTATGGGTACGCACGTTCCACTCATCCATCAGCGCCAGTTGTGCATCAGACTGACGCACCGCCATCACCGGGCCTTCTGCCAGGATGTTCAAATCGGCATCGGTCACGATGGTCGCGATTTCAATAATACGATCGCGTTCCGGATCGAGGCCGGTCATCTCAAGATCAATCCAGATCAGATTGTTTTCATTTCCAGTAGCCATGCTGTTACCTGCCGTTGCTGTAGTCGTCATTAACTGTGATTAGGGTGTATCATAGACGTTTTGCCCAGCGGGGCGAAACCAGGCGAAAGCCGTGTGAGGGTTAGTGAGCAAAAATAAACTGTCGAAAGGTCAACAACGTCGCGTAAGTGCTAACCACGATCGTCGTCTTAATCAGCGGAAAGATCGCCCGGAAGCTGACGACAATCTGTTTGGTGAAGCTGCTGATGGCGTGGTGGTCAGCCGTTTCGGGATGCATGCCGACGTCGAAGACAGTGCGGGCATCGCCCATCGTTGTAACATTCGCCGCACCATCCGTTCATTAGTGACCGGCGATCGCGTTTTATGGCGTCCTGCCCACAGCGGTGGCAAAGGGATCGTCGAAGCGGTGCATGAACGCACCAGCGTATTGACCCGTCCCGATTTTTACGATGGCGTAAAACCCATCGCTGCCAATATCGATCAAATCATTATTGTTTCGGCGATTCTGCCAGAGCTGTCGCTTAACATTATCGATCGTTATCTGGTCGCCAGTGAAACGCTGGATATTGAGCCGCTGTTGGTGCTGAACAAAACCGACCTGCTGGACGAAAAGGCACGCGCCTTTGTTGATGAGCAGATGGATATCTATCGCCAGATTGGCTACCGCGTGTTGATGGTGTCCAGTCGGGCAAAAAACGGCCTTGATGAACTGCAGGAAGCGCTGAACGATCGCGTCAGCATTTTTGCCGGCCAATCGGGTGTGGGTAAATCCAGCCTGCTGAATGCGCTGCTCGGCCTTGATCGCGAAGAGCAAACGGCCATTCTGACCAAAGATGTTTCAGATGCCTCCGGCCTCGGCCAGCACACCACCACCGCTTCACGTATGTATCACTTTCCCAATGGCGGCGATGTGATCGATTCACCGGGCGTGCGCGAGTTTGGTTTATGGCATCTTGAGCCGGAACAAATCACCCGTGGGTTTGTCGAATTCCGTGAGTTTCTTGGCGATTGCAAATTCCGTGATTGCAAGCATGACACCGATCCGGGTTGCGCTATCCGCGAAGCGGTAGAAGCAGGTAAAATTAACATTTCCCGTTTCGAGAACTATCACCGCATTTTGGAAAGCATGGCGCAGGTAAAGACGCGTAAAAACTTCGCCAGCGAAGAATAACGGCCGGTATTCGCCATCTGACCGGGGCGCTGCTACAATCCGCCCCCATTTTTCTTAACGTCACGATAAATAGCCAGGAGGCTAAGGTGTTTGATCGTTTAAAACTCGGCTTGAATCATGTTCTCCCGAAAAAATGGCTGACTGAACTTGCCGGTTGGGGCGCCAGTCGCCGCGGTGGTTGGTTGACCAAACTGGTCATCGACATCTTCGTCTGGTTCTACAAAGTTGACATGGCGGAAGCGCGCAAAACTGATACCGCTAGCTACCGCACTTTCAACGATTTCTTTGTTCGCCCGTTGAAAGATGACGCGCGCCCGATTGACCTTGATGCAAACCTGATCGCCCTGCCCGCCGATGGCGCAATTAGCCAGCTTGGCCATATTGATGGCAATCAGATTTTTCAGGCTAAAGGCCATCATTACACCCTCGAAGCACTGCTGGCCGGTAATGAGCAGATGGCGGCGAAGTTCCGCGATGGCGAGTTTGTAACGACTTATCTGGCACCGCGTGATTATCACCGTGTACATATGCCGTGCAATGGCATCCTGCGCGAAATGATTTACGTGCCAGGCGATCTCTATTCAGTAAACCCGCTTACCGCGCGCAACATTACCAATCTTTTTGCTCGCAACGAGCGCGTCATCTGCTATTTCGAGACGGATATTGGCCCAATGGTGCAGATCCTGGTGGGTGCCACCATTGTCGGCAGCATTGAAACTGTGTGGGCAGGTACCATTACGCCGCCGCGTGAAGGTGTGATTAAACGTTGGCACTATCCTGCGGCTGATGATGAAGGCGCAGTGGTGTTATTGAAAGGTCAGGAAATGGGCCGCTTCAAGCTGGGCTCGACGGTCATTAACTTGTTCGCACCAGGCCGCATAAAACTGGCAGAAAGCCTGGAAGCTGAAAGTAAAACACGTTTGGGCCAACCGCTGGCGATGACGCTACCGATGGCGCCCCACGTTTCTGACGTTATCGTCGACTAAATTGAGTGTTCCCTTTGCGTTCGATCCTCTTCTTGCTGCTGAGCCTGTGGCTCAGCACCTCAGCCTTGGCGGCCAGCGTTCCGGAAGCCAGTTCTTTAAAACAGCAGCTGGAAGAGGCGAAAGCCGCTAAAAGCTCTCCGGCACAGGCGGAACAGATTCAGTCGCTTGAAGCTGCGCTAAATTCCCTTTCTGAACGTGATGAATCACTGGAACGGGCCCGGCAGTATCAGCAAGTTATTGATGACTTCCCGCGCCTTTCCCGTGAAATACGCCAGCAAATTGCCTCGCTAAACGACAGTCCTAAAACTCTTCGAACGACGATGAGCAGCGCTGAATTGGATCAAGAGATCCTGCAGGTCAGCAGCCAGTTGCTGGAAGAGGGACGGCAAGCTCAGCAGGAGCAAGATCGCGCGCGTGAAATCAGTGACTCCCTCTCTCAACTGCCGCAGGATCAGACAGAAGCGCGTCGCGCCATGACTGAAAGTGAGCGTCGTTTGCAAAGCGCAGGCAACGGCGGCACCACGCCGCAATCACAGACGCAATTGGCCGCACGTCAGGCAGAAAATGCCGCGAACAAAGCGCGCGTTGATGAGATAGAGCTGGCACAGCTGTCAGCCAATAATCGCCAGGAGCTGGCACGCATGCGCGCGGATGCGCATCAACGCAAAGCCGCGCAGTTAGATAACTATCTTCAGTTACTGCGTAATCAGCTCAACGACCAGCGCCAGCGCGAAGCTGAACTGGCGTTAGCGCGGACAGAGCAGTTGGCGGAAAACAGTGGCGATCTCCCGCCATCAATCAGCGATCAGTTCCGGGTTAACCGCGATCTTTCCGGTGCGCTGAATCAGCAGGCGCAGCGTATGGATTTGGTGGCTTCGCAACAGCGACTGGCTACCAATCAAATTATTCAGGTGCGTCAGGCGCTCACCACGTTACGCGAGCAGTCGCAATGGCTGGGTGCATCGAGCTTACTGGGCGAAGCGTTGCGGGCTCAGGTTGCCCGCTTACCGGAGATGCCGAAGTCTCAACAGATTGATAACGAGATGGCGCAGCTGCGGGTGCAGCGCCTCTATTATGAAGATTTGCTGGAACGTCAGGATGCGTTGCGTAAAGCGCATCAGGCCGATGGACAGCCTTTCACCAATGATCAAAAACGTATTCTTGATGCGCAGCTGAAAACCCAGCGCGAACTGCTGAATTCGCTGATCTCCGGCTGCGATACCTTGATCCTTGAAATCACCAAGCTGAAGGTCGCTAACACGCAGCTTCAGGATGCGTTAACAGAAGTCAAAGACGCGACACATCGCTACCTTTTCTGGACTGCCGACGTCAGCCCCATTAGTTTGAGTTATCCGCTGGAGCTGGCTAAGGATCTGTCGCGTCTGCTGTCGCTCGACACCTTAGGCCAGCTCGGCAAAGCGCTGGCGATGATGTTTACCAGCCGTGCCACGGTGCTGCCTATTATCGGCGCGTTTTTATTGGTGGGTTTCAGTATTAGTTCACGCCGTCATTTCAACGGCTTCCTTGATCGCTCTGCCAGCAAAGTCGGCAAGGTAACGCAGGATCGTTTTCGCCTGACGATTCGCACCGTGTTTTGGTCGATTCTGGTGGCGTTACCGCTGCCGGTATTATGGGGCGCGCTGGGATATGGTTTGCAAAATGCCTGGCCTTATCCGATCGCAGTTGCGATTGGCGATGGCATTACCGCCACACTGCCGCTGCTGTGGGCGTTTATGATCAGCGCTGCGTTTGCACGTAAAAACGGTTTGTTTATTGTGCACTTCCGCTGGCCCCAGAGCCGCGTGGCGCGCGCAATGCGTTATTACTCGCTGAGTATCGGCCTGATTGTGCCGCTGATTATGCTGCTGATCGCCTTTAGCAACCTCGAGGATCGCCAGTTCTCCTCCTCGCTAGGCCGCCTCTGTTTTATCCTGATCTGTGGTGCAATCAGCCTGGTTACCGTTAGCCTGAAACGCGCCGGTATTCCGTTACATCTGGATAAAGAAGGCAACGGCGAAAACATCATTAACCGCGTGTTGTGGAATTTGATGATTGCGATCCCCCTGCTCGCTGCCCTCGCCTCGGCGATTGGTTATCTGGCGACCGCGCAGGCGCTGTTGGCACGTCTGGAAACCTCAGTAGCGATCTGGTTCCTGTTGCTGATCATTTACCACATTATTCGTCGCTGGATGTTGATTCAGCGCCGTCGCCTCGGCTTTGATCGTGCCCGCGCACGCCGTGCCGATATACTGGCAAACCGCGCGCGCAGCGAAGAAGAGAAAGAGCAAGGCGCGCAAAATGTGGATGCGATTGAGATAGAAGAACCGGTCATTGATCTTGATGCCATTAGTGCGCAATCGTTGCGGCTGGTGCGTTCTATTCTCACCTTGATTGCTTTGGTTTCGGTGATTGTCCTGTGGTCAGAAATTCATTCGGCCTTCGGCTTCCTTGAGAATATCCGTCTGTGGGATGTGAACACGTCTATACAAGGCGTCGAGAGCATTCAACCGATCACGCTTGGCTCAGTATTGATTGCGATCCTGGTGTTTATTATCACCACGCAGCTGGTACGTAATATGCCCGCACTGTTGGAGTTGGCTCTGCTACAACACCTTGATCTTACGCCTGGCACCGGTTACGCCATTACCACGCTAACCAAATATGTGTTGCTGTTAATTGGTGGCCTGCTGGGTTTCTCATTGATTGGTATTGAGTGGTCGAAACTGCAGTGGCTGGTCGCCGCACTCGGTGTTGGATTGGGCTTTGGTTTGCAGGAGATTTTCGCCAACTTTATTTCTGGCCTGATTATTCTGTTTGAAAAACCTATTCGCATCGGTGATACCGTGACAATTCGCGATCTCACCGGCAGCATCACCCGAATCAATACCCGCGCGACCACCATTACCGATTGGGACCGCAAAGAGATTATCGTGCCTAACAAAGCGTTCATTACCGAGCAGTTTGTTAACTGGTCCTTGTCAGATTCAGTAACACGTGTGGTGTTAACCATTCCAGCGCCTGCGAAAGTGAGCAGTGAAGAGGTTACGACCATTTTGAAACAGGCCGCCGAGCGCTGCAGTTATGTTCTGGATACTCCGCCACCAGAAGCATTCCTGGTTGATTTACAACAGGGAATTCAACTGTTTGAATTGCGTGTTCATGCCGCTGAGATGGGGCATCGCATGCCGCTGCGCCATGAATTGCATCAGCTCATCCTGCAAGGCTTTGACCAGCACGGCATTGAAATGCCCTTCCCTCCATTCCAGATGCGAATGGAAACGTTGGGCAAGAAAGCGCCAGCGACCAATGGCGCGCCCGCGTCACGTAATTTCAAATCAGGTGGTTTGTAGAAAAAGATTTGTAGCGACAAAGTATAAAAAAAACGCCCGGTTAAGCCGGGCGTTTTCCTGTTTATCTCACGCTTACGCTTACTGCTTCACAAACTCTTCACCCTGCGCGATATCTTTCTTCAGGGTTTCTAACATGCCATCCAGTGCCTGCTGTTCAAAACTGCTTAAGTTACCCAATGGCTTGCGTTCAGCGACGCCATTTTTCCCCAGCAGCAGCGGTTGTGAGAAAAAGCGCGCATATTCCCCATCGCCTTCGACATAGGCACATTCCACCACGTTCTCTTCGCCTTGTAAGGCGCGTACCAGTGACAAGCCAAGGCGCGCTGCCGCTTGTCCCATTGATAACGTTGCTGAACCACCACCCGCTTTGGCTTCTACCACTTCAGTACCTGCATTCTGAATGCGTTTGGTTAAGTCCCTGACTTCCTGATCGCTAAAGCTGACGCCTTTAACCTGTGACAGCAGCGGCAGAATAGTCACGCCCGAATGCCCACCGATGACCGGAACTTCGATATCGCCCGGCGATTTGCCTTTTAGTTCAGCAACAAAAGTATTGGCGCGAATGATATCGAGCGTAGTGACACCAAACAGGCGGTTTTTATCATACACGCCATGTTTTTTAAGCACTTCAGCGGCAATGGCTACCGTAGTGTTGACGGGATTAGTGATGACGCCAATTAACGCTTTAGGTGCAGTTTGAGCAACCTGATCAATCAGGTTACGGACAATGCCCGCGTTGACGTTAAACAGGTCAGCGCGATCCATGCCAGGCTTACGTGCCACACCTGCAGAAATTAATACTACGTCAGCGCCTGTCAGGGCTGGCGTGGCATCTTCTCCACTGAAACCTTGAATTTTTACCGCAGTAGGAATATGGCTGAGATCGACAGCGACGCCAGGCGTAACCGCGGCGATATCATAAAGGGTGAGTTCTGAACCCGCAGGAAGCTGCGTTTTGAGTAAGAGTGCGAGCGCTTGGCCAATGCCACCTGCAGCACCGAGGACGGCAACTTTCATTCGTGACTCCTTATTAAGGTGGGGCAGAGAAGAGCCGAAATTCCATCTGAGTCAGACCTTAATCAACAGCTCAGGCGATGACGATTATCCGCGCTCATTCTACGTGCTAACGCGCTTAATCTCCGGATTCAATAATTACTTATCATCTCATTACCTGAATGACCGACAACTTCGCCGTCTGCAGACAGAGAACGGCTGTGTTCGTTATCTGTTGCTACATCTCCAATAGTATAACAACTTTGCAACCTTTGCCCTGATGCGTCATAAAGCGCGGTTTTGGTCTGAACAAAAATCTTTGCTATTATCCACGCCCGCTGGCCGCTTCAGATAGCTCACTTGCCAACCAATTGAATAAAAATTCATTTAAATGCATAATCATCGCTCTGCCGTGGGCTGAATCCCGGTTATTCCCCTTTTTTATTGGTAACCTATGCGAAACCCATCCAAACAAGACGATCTGATTAAGGCCTTTAAAGCCTTATTAAAAGAAGAAAAGTTCAGTTCCCAAGGCGAGATTGTTCAGGCGCTGCAGGATGAAGGCTTCGAGAATATTAACCAGTCAAAGGTTTCTCGTATGCTCACCAAGTTTGGCGCAGTGCGTACTCGCAACGCCAAAATGGAGATGGTTTACTGTTTACCTGCAGAATTAGGCGTGCCCACCACCACCAGTCCACTGAAAAATTTGGTGCTGGATATCGATTACAACGATGCGCTGGTGGTGATTCATACCAGTCCCGGCGCGGCTCAGTTGATTGCACGCTTGCTGGACTCCTTAGGAAAATCAGAAGGTATTCTTGGCACTATTGCAGGTGATGACACCATCTTTATCACCCCTGCCCGCGCCTTCACAGTTAAACAACTGCACGACGCTATTCTGGTTTTATTCGAACAAGAGCTTTAAACCCCGCTTTGGCTGCCGGCAGTTAACCTGCCGGTTACGCGTTCTTTTCTCTCTGTTACACAAGAAACTCAAATTTTTTATTAAAATTCAATATATTGACATTAAAGCGCTTCATATTTAGCGCTGCGCGAAAATGGTTAAACCTTTGCGCCAACTTACCCTTTTGCGCTATTTTACACTGCTTTACATCACAGACTTAGCGTCATTACCCAGATCTAAATCAACCTGCAGCCATATCGACCACTACTTTTCGCACAAAAAGATAAAGTGATGCATGTCACTGTTTTAACATGAAATTAACCACCCAAGCTCATTTTATAACCACTTTTTATAACTTAAGGTTATTAAAATATGTCATAAGGATAAAGAATCGCAAAAAAACATTATTAGCAGAGTATTAATTTCTTCCGTTATTAGTTCTATACTTGTTTTCGTGATGCGAATCACACAAACAAAAAGATAAAAACAGACGACGAGGAAATATATATGAACGTTAAAACCACTATCGCCACCCTGAGTATTCTATCTGCCCTGTCATTTGGTGCTGTTGCAGCTGATTCTATCAATACTTCGCAAGCGCAAAATTTGCAGTCCGTTGGCACCATAAGTGTTAGCGGTGTCGCTGGCTCGCCAATGGATATCAACCAGAAGCTGAGTGATAAAGCCGATCAGCAAGGCGCAAAAGCCTATCGTGTGATTGAGGCTTACAACAACGGCAACTACCACGCGACGGCTGAACTTTACAACTAAGTTCAGGCGACAAGACAACAGATAACGGGCGGCCTTTTTGAAGCGCGCATATGCACTTCGGGTTGCCACCTCAAATTTCAGGAGAGTGAATCATGAAAACCAAATTAACCCTTGCCGTATTAAGTCTGGCTTCTGTTCTGTCATTTGGCGCTAGCGCTGCCAGCTTGGTTTCAAATCAACAGGCGCAGACTCTACAGCCTATGAATCAAACCATTACCGTAAGTGGTCGTGATGGTGATCAGACGAATATCCGTGAAGTGCTTTCTGAGAAAGCCGATGCGCAAGGTGCCAGCCACTATCGTGTTATCGAGAACAATCAAGACAACACCTATCACGTGACAGCTGAGCTGTATAAATAATTAACCGAACCGGTGTTTAAACGACACCTGACACATATCAACGACCCGCTTCATCTTTGAATTCCGCAGGTTGTTGATTGTAATGAGGAGACGAATTATGAAAATCAAAGCAACCATCGCTACAGTGAGCCTGCTTTCAGTTATCGCTTTTGGCGCATCTGCTGCCCAGCTAGTGACTGAACAGCAAGCACAAAATATGCAGCCTGCGGGAACCATCACCATTAGTGGTACGGCTGGCGCACCAATGGATTATCGTGCGCAGCTTTCTCAGAAAGCCGATGAGCAAGGTGCCAGCGCTTATAAAGTGATTGAAGCACGTACCGGTGATAATTATCACCTCACCGCTGAGCTCTATAAATAATTCCTCGTCAGTTTCTTGACGAACCCTTTGGCCCCGCTCGTCGGGGCCCTTTTTCGTTGTTATTTGACATTGAAATGGAGTTGACCTTCCAGCTCCTCTTCTGCTTCATCAAATAATAAAATTAGCGCGCCGTAGCGTCTTTTCTGTCCCTTGCCTAAGTTTACAAATTCGATGTGTAGCGGCATAGGCAATATTTCACCCGTGACAACTTCCCATAATCCATCCAGATCACAGATACGCCGATCTTCCAAAGCAAAACGTTCGCTGAACTGGCGAAAGAAATGGGCTTGATCAACGATCTCATTAAAGTCAAAACACTCGTTTTTCATGCGGACATCTCCCATCCTCCCACTACGGACGACCGCTTTCGTCGTCCGTAGTGATGAAACTAGTTCAGACCGCCCAGATGCAGCGCTTTGATTTCCAGGTATTCTTCCATGCCAAGCACCGATCCTTCGCGCCCTAATCCAGACTCTTTAACGCCGCCAAACGGCGCCAGTTCAGTTGATACCGCGCATTCATTAATACCAATCATGCCGCTTTCCAGCGCGGCTGAAACGCGGAAAACGCGCTGCAAATTCTGCGTATAGAAGTAGGCAGCCAGGCCAAACTCTGTGTCATTAGCGCGGCGAATAACGTCATCTTCATCATCAAAGCGGAAGCATGCTGCCACAGGACCAAACGTCTCTTCCTGTGCCAGTTTCATCCCTTCATGCGCCTCAGTAATGACCGTGGGTTGCCAGAAATTGCCACCCAATGCGTGACGTTCTCCTCCCACCAGTACTTTGCCGCCTTTAGCTATCGCGTCTTTAACATGCTGTTCTACTTTTTCTACTGCTGAAGACTCAATCAACGGTCCAACAATCACACCCTCTTCCATACCATTGCCTACTTTAAGTTTTTTCACTTCGTCGGCGAGTTGGTTAACAAAGCGGTCGTAAACGGCATTATGGATATAAAAGCGATTG
Source organism: Pantoea sp. MQR6 (assembly GCF_022761075.1). Taxonomy (NCBI): domain Bacteria; kingdom Pseudomonadati; phylum Pseudomonadota; class Gammaproteobacteria; order Enterobacterales; family Erwiniaceae; genus Pantoea; species Pantoea sp. MQR6. The sequence continues at coordinate 32,314 of NZ_JAKYXB010000003.1, read as the reverse complement.
ACGCTGACGCAGACCTGCCCGGCATTGCGAAACTTATTGGCAATCGCGCCCTGTACCGCTGCATCAATATCTGCATCATCAAACACGATGTAAGGCGCGTTGCCGCCCAGCTCCATCGACACTTTTTTCATGGTTTCGGCGGCGTTACGCATCAGCAGCTTGCCGACTTCCGTGGAGCCGGTGAAAGAGATCTTGCGCACCACTTTGCTGGCCATGATCGCGTCGCTGATAGCATGTGTGTCGCCAGCGACAGCATTCAATACGCCATCCGGCACGCCCGCTTTTTTTGCCAACGCCAGCAAGGCAAACGCACTCAACGGCGTGTTATTTGCGGGTTTAATAATACCGGTACAGCCCGCTGCCAGTGCGGGTCCCAGCTTGCGCGTCAGCATTGCCATGGGGAAATTCCATGGCGTGATAGCGGCCACCACACCAATCGGTTCACGTGTAGCAAGAATGCGCGATCCCGCTTTGGCCGGAGGAATAATTTCACCATTTGCACGCTTGGCCTGCTCAGCAAACCACTGAATAAAACTGGCGGCATATTCCACTTCGCCTTCGGCTTCTTTTACAGGCTTACCTTGTTCAGCCGTCATTAGCTGACCAAGCCAGTGTTTGTTCTCAATCATCAGCTGATACCAGCGATTAAGAATGTCTGCGCGGGCTTTAGCCGTTTGCGCTCGCCAGGCAGGAAAGGCGCGTTCAGCCGCAGCAATCGCCTGTTCGGTTTCGCTTTTCCCTGCTTTTGCGACCTGCGCTATTACCTCGCCTGTAGCGGGATTGGTCACGTCAAAGGTGGCGGCAGCGTGATGCCATTTGCCATCAGCCAGGTAGCCGGTCTGAAACAGTTCGCTGTCTTGTAGTGAAGTACTCATTGATTCGCTCCTGTCAGTTTCACTTTCCGTTAAGAAAGTATAGTTGGCAAAAGCGACAGGTTTTATGAAGGAATGGCATTGCGCAGGCCGCTGCGGTACGCAGCGGCCAGTTTCAGATTTGGATGAGCGTATTCTGGTATTTACTTAACATCAGCGCCAGCCGTTTTACCGGCTCAGTGACGCTAGCTGGCGCTTCGTACTGCTGCAATTTTTCTTGATATACATCCAGTTCTTGCAGCAAACGCTCAAAGTAATAACGCCGCTTGTCATCGCTGCTGGCAGAGATCACCCGATCAGCGGTATAGCGAAGCTGGCGATGATAGGCCGATAAGTCAGCATTAACCGGCACTTCTGCATTACGTAGACGCTGATGACCGATAATCAACGTGAGCGCGATGCGGTACTTATCTATATCGCCAGGAAACAGATTCAACAGTAGAAAGAGTTGCTGATAGAGCGCAGGCAGGTGGTTTTCACGACGTCGTGCCTGATTGGTGGTCATCGCTGATACGGCTGCATACATGAAGCGGTTCAACAATTTGCGACCGGTGCGCTCTTTTGATTTATCGCGAATCAGCAGAATTACCATCATCGCCACAAAACAACCAATGACCTGGCCCAGCACGTTATCGAGGAAAACGTTGAACTCGAACTGCATCGGATTATCCAGCACCAGCACGTTGATGGTGCCGATCAGCGCACCCAGCGTACCCAACTGGCGTCGCTGAACAAAGATACCGCCGATGAAACCCAGCAATCCAATGGCAATACACAACAGGAGCGCGCTTTGCTGGGTGCCCGGCAACACATACATAAAGTAGAGTGCACCCAATGGCACCGCCACCGTCATGCCATACAGAAAGTCTTTGGCCATCATCAACGGATTTGGCATACGCATCGCCAGCGCGGTAATGACTGCCAGCATCACCATGCAGCCGCTACCAGAAGTCCATCCGGTATAGAGCCAAAACAACGAGCCCAGCGCCGTTGCTACAAAGGTACGGATACCGTTGATCATTGCATGATGCGTTTCTGCTGATCGTGCCTGAATCACTACCTCACGCTGTAAAATCTCCTCTTCCAGCGCGGTGATACGACTATTACTTCTGATGCCGTTGATCAACAGCAAATATTCTGTGGCTGCGCCGACCCAGCTCGCCAGCGTGAGCGGCGAGGTTTTACTGCTGACGCCCAGCACCCGACGCATAATCTTCATACGCTGGTGCACGTCTTCGACGCTTTCAACCTCTTTTTCAATCAGCAAACGATACTGCGGCGCGATGTAATCTGGTCGGGCGTTTTGTATCAAAAACGTTTCCGCCGCTTGGGTAATCAGCGTCAGCGATAAGGTATTCAGCATTTGCAGGCGGCGATTAGCGTTCTGCCAGCGCGAAGATTCCATCATCAGCTGGCTGCGCATGCTGTTAAGTGCAGTGGTACGACGCACCAAGGCGGCCCACGCTTTATCCACTTCTTCTTTATCACCATGTGCAACGCAGAGTTGCAGCAATTTGTAGTGCGCCACCAGCAGTGAATCAACTTCCTGATCGATCACTTTTTTAATCGATCGCGGTGAGAAGATCATGTCGGCGAGGATCGCACACAAGATCCCTAAAACGATTTCGCTGCAACGCTCTACGGCATATTGCGGTGCTAACGTCAGGCCGCCGCTGGCATCCGCAGTAACCACGATAATCAACGCGGTATACCCGGCTAATCCCAGCGCATAAGAATTTTCAACTTTAATCAGCGAGGAGAGCCAAACGCATAAACCGGCCCAGATGCAGCACAGTAGTAGCATCACCACCGGCGCACGCACGGTCGCAATCATGATGGTTAGCGCAGCGATACAACCAATGAAAGTACCGATAATACGGAGGATGCCGCGATAGCGCAGCGCGCCAGAATAGGGATCGCCACCTGCAGCAAAGGCGGTGCCGCCAGCGACAATCCCTGCGGTCATCACCGCCCAGCGTGGCGTTTCAAGATTGAGGTGAAAGCCGATCATCAACGCTGCGACCAGCGCGAAACTGAGCTTTACCGGGAAACGCAGAAACTCAATCATAACCCTTAACCGAACTCACGCAGGCGATTGAACAGCTTGCTCATCGGCGAGGCATTGGTATGTTGGCGATCCTCTTTTCCGGTGATAACCACTGTTGCGGTGGTGCCCGCCGGGAAACGATTACCGGGCTGCTGATCGAGACGAATACGTACCGGCACACGTTGTGCCAAACGTACCCATTCAAGATTTGAATCCACGGTTGCCATACCTTTGGTATCTACCGAACTGCTGCTGTTTGTCACACCCGCGGCAACGCTGTCTACCGTGCCGCGTAACACCACGTTACTGCCTAAAGGTGTGACTTCTGCGCGGAAACCTTGCTGAACGCCGTGCAGCTTGGTCTCTTCCAGATATGCCAGCACATAGAACGAATGTTGCTGCACCAGCGCCACCGCGACTGAGCCGCGCGTGATGTATTCACCTTCAAAAACGTTAAGGTTGGTTACCCAACCGTCAGACGGTGCCTTGATCGTGGTGCGGTCGAGATCAATTTTCGCCAGATCGCGCGTAGCAATGGATTTCGCTAACTGATGCTCGCTGGTTTGCAGATCGTTGTTGGCTTGATCAATCGCTTCACGCGACATCGCAGAAGTGCCCAGCTGATTACGTCGTCCAGCTTCACGGCGTTTTTCGCTGACCAACGCCTGATAATACTCAACATCCGCCTGGGATTGATCCAACGCCTTTTGATAGCGCGGGCGATCCACCACAAACAGCGTGTCACCCTTCTTCACTAACTGGTTGTCGTGAATCGGGACATCTGTGATCAAACCAGTGACATCGGGTGAGATCGCTACGATATCGGCTGAGAATTTGGCATCACGCGTCCACGGCGATTCGGTGTAAAACACCCAAGCGCGAAAAATGATGATGACTGCGATGATGACTAACAGAATGGTAATCGCGTAACGCGCGATTTTTCTTATGAGCGTTTTCACTTAAACCTCAGACAAATAGACGGGATACAAGGTAAAACACACAGCAGTAAAGTGCTGTATTAAAAAGTGCCGGATGCCAGACAAGATCGTAAATACCGCTGGGCGTCAGCACACGCTTCACCAACCAGAACAGCATCAGTGAAATAATCAGTTCAATGAAAACGGGCGGAAAAGAGAGCCCAAACATGACAAATACCGGAAGCACACTCATCAGAAATCCTTAGTTCGACCTTGCCGGGATAATCCGTTGCCTAATTGAACCCATTAATGTTATCGAAGATAACAAACAGCTGAACACCACATCCGAACCACGGATGGCTTAATAATAGCGTATCATCGGGTGATATCAGGCAATGAAGAATCACCGGGTAATACCCCGGCGCGCATATAGTAACGCGCTTGACTATACGTTTTCTACCGAATGTGATCTAAATCACTTTTTAGCCAGAGTAAACAATGGAACGACTAAAAGGCATGTCCATTTTCGCCAAAGTGGTTGAAATGGGTTCTTTTACCGCCGCTGCACGTCAACTTCATCTTAGCGTTTCGTCTATCAGTCAAATTGTTGCGAAACTGGAAGATGAGCTGCAGGTTAAACTTCTTAATCGCAGCACGCGCAGTATTGGACTGACTGAAGCAGGAAAAATTTATTATCAAGGCTGTCGCCGTATGCTGGCAGAAGCGATGCAGGTTCATGAGCAGCTTTATGCCTTCAATAATACGCCCATTGGTGTACTGCGCATCGGCAGTTCATCCACCATGGCGCAGAACGTTCTCGCCGGCATGACCAGCGATATGCTGCGTGAATATCCCGGGCTTAGCGTTAATTTGGTCACCGGTATTCCCGCGCCAGACTTAATAGCGGATGGGCTGGACTTAGTGATTCGTGTCGGTGCATTGAAAGATTCCAGCCTGTTCTCCCGCCGCCTTGGCGCTATGCCAATGGTGGTCTGTGCAGCAAAAAGTTATCTGGCGCAGCAGGGAACGCCGGAAAAACCCAGCGATATCGATAACTTTGCCTGGCTGGAATACAGCGTGCGGCCTGACAACAATTTCGAGTTAATCGCCCCGGAAGGTTTGGTTACGCGGTTATCACCGCAGGGACGTTTCGTCACTAATGATTCACTGACGTTGATTCGCTGGTTAAAAGCGGGCAATGGCATCGCTTACGTGCCAATGATGTGGGTAATTGAAGAGATTAAAGCAGGCGAGATCGATATTTTATTTCCGCAGTATCAATCCGATCCGCGTCCGGTTTATGCGTTATATACCGAAAAAGATAAACTGCCGCTTAAGGTACAGGTCTGTATCGATTATCTGACAGAGTATTTTGAACAGGTCGCCGAGCAGTATCAGCAGCACCGTAAAAGCTAACAACCCGCCGGGTGGCGGGTTGTTTTTAACACATCAGGCGGTGCCGCCGATGGTGAGCTTGTCGAGTTTCAACGTGGGCTGACCTACGCCAACAGGCAGGCTTTGGCCTTCTTTACCGCAAACGCCAACACCTTTATCCAGTGCCAGATCATTACCGACCATGGAAATCTGCTGCATAGCTTCAATGCCAGAACCGATCAGCGTCGCGCCTTTCACCGGTTTAGTCACTTTACCCTTTTCAATCAGATAGGCTTCCGACGTTGAGAACACAAATTTCCCGGACGTGATATCGACCTGACCACCACCGAAGTTTGGCGCATACAAGCCGTACTCAACGCTTTCAATGATCTCTTGCGGGGTCGATTTACCCGCCAGCATGTAGGTGTTTGTCATACGCGGCATAGGCAGATGCGCATAGGATTCACGTCGACCATTGCCGGTTGGCTTCACACCCATTAAGCGCGCATTGAGCTTGTCCTGCATGTAACCTTTCAGCACGCCGTTTTCGATCAGCACATTGTATTGGCCAGGCACACCTTCATCGTCAATTGCCAGCGAACCGCGCAGGCCATCAATCGTGCCGTCATCAACCACGGTACAGAGATCGGAGGCGACCAGTTGCCCCATTTTACCGCTGAACACAGACGTACCGCGGCGGTTGAAATCACCTTCCAGACCATGTCCAACAGCTTCGTGTAACAGCACGCCCGGCCAGCCTGCGCCCAACACCACCGGCAAGGTGCCAGCAGGTGCGGCGACGGCAGAAAGATTAACTAACGCCATGCGTACCGCTTCACGTGCCCAGGCATCAGCACGTACGTCACCGTTTTCATCGGCGAGGAAAAATTCATAACCTGTGCGACCACCGCCACCGCTTGAGCCACGCTCGCGCTTGCCGTTGTCTTCCACCTGAACACTGATAGAAAGACGGACCAGCGGACGGACATCCGCCGCCAGCGTGCCGTCGGTTGCGGCCACCAACACTTGCTCGTAAACACCACTCAGGCTGGCGCTGACTTCCTGCACGCGCGCATCGGCAGCACGCGCAACCTGGTCAACACGGTGCAGCAGTGCAATTTTGTCTTCACGCGTCAGACTATCCAACGGATTAGTCGGTGCATAGAGCGAGCGGTTTATCACCGCTGACAGCGTATGCGCTTTGCCATCACCTTGCTCACGCACGATACTGCGTGCTGCTTCAGACGACAGACGCAGCGCATTCAAAGTGATTTGATCAGCATAGGCGAAACCGGTTTTCTCACCGCTAACCGCGCGCACGCCAACACCTTGATCAATATGGTAGGAGCCATCTTTAATGATTTTGTCTTCCAGCACCCAGGATTCGTGGAAACTGGACTGAAAATAGAGATCGGCATAATCCAGACGACGTTCTGAAAGCTGCCCTAACAGGGAAAAAAGGTCCTGCTGATTAATGCTGTTAGCAGTTAGCAACTGCTCACTTACCAGGTTCAGAGTCATCGTTTCTCACTCATTATGTGCTCGGATAATCATAGCCTGCGGCAATTCCGGTACGGCGTCAAATTCACTTGGTGCCGTTTTCACGCGGTTTGCGCAGCACTTCATTGATTTCCGGTTTATCCAGCGGTCCGCTGATGTGATAACGCAGCAGCGATATTTTGTTCCACAGTGGTCCCAATACCTTACTGGCGGCAAATACCGCGGCACCCACCACCGGATTCACGACAAATGCCGCCGCAACGCCGACCGAGGCGGAAATTTCCGGCGCAACCACCGCTTCCATATCAATGCGACGCTGCACTAAATCCATCTTGCCTTGCATGGCAATGTCCGCTTCAAGCCCGTCCACCAGCAGGTTATCCGTTCTCATCACGCCATTTTCAATCCATGCGGTGCCATTAATTGAATCGAAATAGAATCCCTGATTGAAGGTGTCATTGAAATCAAAGCGGAGCTTGCGTAGCAGCGCGTCAAAGCTGAACAGCCGCAGAATTTGACCGGCGGTACCGGTATTCACATCAGCGATTTGGCCTTTGCCGAAATGCGTTTTTAACGTGCCGCTCAGCGTTTTCTCTGAAGGCTGCCACGGCGCTGAACGCCAGTGCAGATCGTAATCGATGTTAAACGGTGCGTCGCGCAGCGGCGTGTTCATCCCAAACCAGTTGGTCGCATTATTGATGTTTTGGCCTTTCAGGGTGCCTTTTAGTGAAGTGCGCTGGTCGTTAGGTCGGTTTACCCATTCACCCTGAATGTTGAGTTTTGAGCTACCCGTGTCCACTGAACCGTTAGTAAGCGCTAACGTATCACCTTTAGGTTGCAACGTGGCCTGCATGCGGCCATATTTTTGCCCCATTAACCAGCACTCGCTGCAGCGAAGTTGTAACGCCGGCCAGCCACTGAAATTAATTTGGCTGGATTGCTGCGACAACGGTGACGCGCTTTTCGCCTGACTATCACCCCACTGTGGATTGTAATAAAGGTAATCGAGTGCAATCTGCCATGGCGCAGAAGGTGATATGGCCAGTTGCCCTTGGATTTCTTTACCTTTTACTGAAACCTGCGTATTACCGTTGGCATTTTCTGCCAGCGTCGCATCAATATCGTGCCACTGCTGTCCCGCCAGCTTGACCGCTGGGCTACGTAGAATGATGTTGCCAGGAATAGTCGCACCGCCAACTTGTCGCGCACTTTGCGTCGTTTTAGTGCCGCCATTACCGTCGCTGCTACCGGCCATCAACGCCGTCCAGGCTTCGCCATCCAGCGCCGGTAAGTTCAACACCATGCCGGTGTTTTCAGGCAGCGCGGGTGTACGTTTCGCATCATTCAGCCAGATGCCGCGATCAACGCGCAACTGCGGTTCCAGCAACCACCGGCTGTTAAAGCGATGGCGCTCATCAATGCTGCCACTGAGTTCAAAACGCTTCAGATCACCGCTGGCTTTGATAGTGATCGGCATCGCTTCGCCGCCTTTTTTATCCAGCGGCGCAGGTAAGCGACTACTTACTTCTTTCGCTTCGCCTTTAATCCCAATCTCATAACGTGCGCCGCCTTTATGCGGCAGCGTAATATCAACATTGCCTTGCCATGGCAAATGACCGCCAAGCTGGCTGCGAAATTGCTGTGGGATTTGCGTGATTTTGCCCGGCTGCCAGTCGCCCAACAGTTTGACGTTCACACCAAAATCGTCTGGATTTTCTTTGGTGCTGAAAGTGACGCCCAGCGGCTGACCAAACCAGTTCGCCTGCATTTCCTCACTGTCTAAATTACCGTTGTTGTAACGGAATCGGCCCGTCAGGTTGGTCAATGTCGTGTTGAGCGGCTTGATATGTAGCGAGTTATTATTCATTACCACGTTACCGCTGGCATGCACCAGTTTGCCATTCAGCGGGATATCCAGATTAAGGTGGCCGCGTGTATTGCCGCCAATCTGTAACTGCTCTAATGCCGCGCCCAAAGAGCTTTTCAACGGCGTTTGCTGGAAGTAGTCAGCAATTTGGCTGCCCTCGCCGCTTACGTCGCCATCAATAATCAGCTTCTCTTTGAGATAATCAGGAATAATAGCGCTGATATTGCGAACATTAACGTCGCCCAGCTTTGCGGCTGGCGCATTCATCCACAAACCGTCATTGATGAAGTTGAGATCGATGTCGAGATTATTGATAGCTGGCCATTTAGGCTGGAAAGCATACGTTGCCTGACGCAGCGGCACCCAAACCTGGAACATGCCATCGTTATGTTTGAACGGGAACAGTTTGGGATTACCGGCAAACAGCAGCGTGGCATTGTCCACCTTGCCGCCTTTAATCGCACCGCTGAGATAATGGGTTAAGTTATGCCCCATCAGCGGAACCGGGAAATAGCGCCATGCATCTCCGGCATTGGTCAGGTTAATGCCAGCAAGGATATCCAGGCGTGGCTCGCTGCCCCTGTTCTGTTGATAACGGAAACCGCCGCGCGCCCAGAGCGAACGTGCCTGTACGTCGAGATCTTTGCCATCCAGGGTCAATCCATGATCATCACGTAGCCAGCTCATTGACCCCGTGATTTGATCAATTTCCAGCGGAGCCTGGAACATGTCGCCATACGGCACATCGGCACGGCCCATATCCACTTTCACTTGACCATTCACCAGGCTGCCGCGTGCTTCACCGTTCAGCTTGCTGATCCCTGGCAACAGCTTCCAGTGTTGCCAGCTAAAATCGCGCCATTTTACCTGCATGCGGGTATTTTCTGGCTGCTGTAACGGGATATCCAGTGCCAGCCCTTCAATGGTGCCTTGCGGTCGCACGGCGCGCCAGTTATCGAACAAGGCTGGCGATAACGGCGCAAAAAGCGGCACCAGCGGCGCAATGTGCTCTAAATTTAACTGCGTCGCACGGACGCGCACTTCAGCCTGCTGATTCGCTCCCAGCAATTGTTTGTCTTCAGGTCGCCACAGCAACGCGAAATGTCCCGCGGGCCAGGCTATACCATCGGTGCTGAGTTTGGTTTGCGGCACATTCACCGCCCAGCCATTTTGATAACGTGAAAGATGTGCAGTCAGGCCATCAACCTGCAGCTGATGCGGCCCCCCCTCGCCCTGCCAGCGCGCGCCGCCTTTGCGCAACAATAAATCACCTGCATAGATTTCGCCTTCACGCAAATTAACCCATGCCGCAAGGCTAAAGCGCGCGCTGTCGAGACGCGTGTTATCGCGCATCCAGCGTCCTAACCATGGCCGTACATCTACGTCGTCCGCCTGCATCCAGATGCGCCCGTCGTTAAGTAAACCTTCGCTATCGTTGAGATTGAGGCGCACCTGCACCACGCCATGTTGGCCGGTAAAACTGGAAAGACTGACTTCACCTTCGGCGCGGTGACGCGTTTTTTCGTTTACCCAGGTGAGCTTAGGGATCGCCAGTTCGGCGTGTTGGCCTGAAGGGGTGAGAAAGCGTATTGAGCTGTCGCGCAGATCGAAGTGATCAAACTGGCGCAAAAAGAGTTCGTTGATTTGGGCTGGCTTGAAGCTATTTTTCTGTTCATCACTCGCCAGCAGCGGGCGGTTGCTGTCGAGATGCAGCTGCCAGAAGGTCAGATCGCGGAACTGCCAGCGCCAATGCAGCAAAGATTGCCACACATCCAGCGCCAGATTAACCCGGGCAATGGTCAGCTTGTCGCTGTCCTTCATTTCTACGTTGAGGTCGTGAATTTCCAGCGTTGGGCCGAAGTTCTCCCATTTGCCCTGCAGCTTGCTCGCCTTTATCGGCATGCCGCTGGTATTGGAAGCAAACTGCAAAATGTTACTGCGATAGCTGTCGAGATGCGGCATCGCCAGACGCAGCCCACTGACAAGCAGCGCGACAATCACGATGACTGTCGCGACCAGCAGTAACAAGATCCTCGGCAACTGCCTCACTCACACTTCTCCTTGCCTTCCGCGAATGACGGAGGATTCATTCTCATACCCAACCGTCATCAGACAAAAATAAGCGGTATGAATGTGCATTTTAACCCAAACATGGGCGCTTTTTTAGCCCGACCAACTTGGTCGGGCCAGCGTTAGCAAGACGCTACATCATCACAACATCAAACTGCTCTTGGGTGTAAAGCGCTTCGACATGCACCTTAACCTGTTTCCCGACGAAAATTTCCACCTCGGCCAATGCATGTGACTCATCGGTTTTTAAAGCTTCACCGACGGTTGGCGAGACGTAGACCAGGAAACGATCGGCGTCGTAAGCATGGTGAACGCGGACTATCTCACGCATGACTTCGTAGCAGACGGTTTCGACGGTTTTCAAGGTGCCGCGCCCTTTGCACACCGGGCAATCTTCACAGAGTACGTGTTCAATGCTTTCGCGCGTGCGCTTACGCGTCATCTCCACCAGCCCCAACGCGGAGAAACCGCTGATGCCGGTCTTCACCCGGTCTTTATTTAGCGCACTTTCCAGCGAATGTAGAACGCGGCGGCGATGATCTTCATTACTCATATCAATAAAGTCGATGATGATGATGCCGCCGAGATTACGCAGCCGCAGCTGGCGAGCAATAGCCTGCGTTGCCTCTACATTGGTATTAAAAATGGTTTCGTCGAGATTACGATGGCCGACAAAGGCACCGGTATTAATGTCAATGGTGGTCATCGCTTCGGTTTGATCGATGATCAGATAACCGCCAGACTTCAACTCGACCTTGCGATCCAGTGAACGCTGAATCTCATTCTCTACGTCAAACAGATCGAAGATTGGCTGTTTGCCGTTGTAGAGCTCCAACTTACGGGCCATTTCTGGAATATATTCGCTGGTAAATTCCAACAGCAAATCGCAAGTCAGACGTGAATCAACACGAATGCGATCCAACGCGGCATCCGTGAAATCACGCAAAATACGCTGCGCCAGCGCCAGCTCACCGTAAAGCAGGCAGCGTGTTTGGTTGCGCTTTTTACGCTCGCTGACTTTGGTCCACAAACGTTTTAAAAAGGCGGCGTCTTGCGCCAGCTCTTCGTTGCCGATGCCTTCTGCAGCAGTACGAATAATGAAGCCACCGAGATCGTCACAATAATCAGCCACTACAGCTTTCAGCCGTTCGCGCTCGCTTTCGCTTTCAATGCGTTGTGAGACACCTACATGCGACGCACCAGGCATGAACACCAGATAACGCGACGGCAGTGTGATATCAGTAGTCAGACGTGCACCTTTGGTGCCCAGCGGATCTTTCACCACTTGCACCATCAGATCCTGGCCAGGACGTACCAGTTCAGCAATATCGCGTACGATAAAATTCTTTTTCTCATCGCCGGCTACGCATTCGGTGTGCGGCATGATATCGGAAGCATGTAAGAAGGCTGCTTTTTCCAATCCAATATCGACAAAAGCGGCCTGCATGCCAGGCAATACGCGACTAACGCGTCCTTTATAGATATTACCAACGATACCGCGGCGCGCTTCGCGCTCGATATGGATTTCCTGCAGAATGCCGCCGTCAATATAAGCGACGCGCGTTTCGGATGGCGTGACGTTTACCAGCAGTTCAGCCGTCATTGTTGTCCCCTTAAGGCACGCAGTGACTGAAAATGGCTGAATAACTCTCCTGTCTCAACCAAAGGTAATCCGACAACCGCGTGATAGCTTCCATTGATTTTACGGACAAAGTTTCCACCTATGCCCTGAATGCCGTATGCCCCGGCTTTATCCATCGGCTCGCCGGTCGTAATGTACTCGCGAATATCTGATGCGGTTAAGTTTCGAAACGTGACATCAGTTGTAACCAGACAATCCAGCGCTTGCTGACGATCAACCAGCGCGACGGCGGTCATCACTTGATGCGTTTGCCCTGAAAGTTTGCCCAGCATTTCTGCCGCATGTTCTGCGTTGCGCGGTTTTTCGAGCACTTCGCCGTTTAACACCACGATCGTGTCCGCGCCCAGCACGGGTAAATCATGCTCAGCCAACATAACGCCCGCGCGAGCTTTGTCATTTGCCAGACGGCGAACATAGGCGTCAGCCGCTTCATTCGGCTGACGCTGCTCTTCTACATCGGTAATGAGACGTTCAAATGTGAGGCCAAGCTGAGTCAACAGCTCACGCCGACGCGGTGAACCGGAAGCCAAATAAAGGGATACCATAAATTTCCTTATTGAACAGCGAACTGACGACGAATCTTTCTCATTAATAAGAATAGCCAAGGCCAGAGAATACCGTCGACGACACTGCTCCAGAAAATCTCGGGTCGAAATGAGACGTTGATCACTAAGAATTCCGCCCAGAATACAATCACATCCATCGCCAGCGACAGCACCATAACCATTAACGCCTGCTGCCACAACGCTAAGTTACGGAAAAGCTGGAATTTAAAGGCTACAAGGTAGGCGATGATGCTTAGCGCTAACGCGCGTACACCGAGTGTCGAACCGGCAATCAAATCCATGATTGCACCCATCAAAAATCCACTACCTACGTTTACCCGATGCGGTAGTGCTAAAACCCAATAGATGAGAATTAACAAAAGCCATGAAGGCCGGAACATATAGAGCTGGTCCGGCCATGGCATGATTTGCAAGATGAGAGCAACCAGAAAAGACAGCCAGATAACCCAACGTCCCTGGCTGCGATATCGACTCAAGGCTGACCTCCGCGTGAGCGGGCTGGCGTACCTTGTGTGTTGCCTTCGTTACGCGTTGGTGCTGGAGGTCCCATCTGCACAGCAGGTGCCGGTGGACCCATTTCTCCCGCAGGCGGTAAAACTTGCGGCATCATCTGCATCAATCGTTCGTTAGCAACACGATGGACATCTGCCGGCGCCATAGGCATATCCCCATTGCGATCGGCTCCCCACAGCAGCAGCAAATAGCGCAGACGCTGCAAACCTGCGGCTGGACGCGCCTGAATCACAGTGTAAGCACGTTGCGTATCCACTTTCACGGAAGAGACCACACCAACCGGATAACCTTCCGGGAAGCGCCCGCCTAATCCTGATGTGACTAACACATCACCTACACGGATATCAGTATTACCTGGCAGATGCTCAAGTTGCAGATCTTCGGTGCAGCCATTTCCGGCCGCAATAACACGAATATCGTTACGCAACACCTGGATAGGTAACGCATGCGATGCATCACAAATCAGCAACACGCGGCTGGAGACTTGCCCTACGGCAATCACTTGCCCTACTACGCCTTTATCACTGATAACGGGCTGACCTTCATAAACACCGTTAACACTGCCTTTATCGATGACCACTTGATCGGTATAAGGATCGGTGCCGGTGGAGATCACCTGCGTCACCATTTTTTGCTCATCCTGACGTAGCGGTGAACCCAACAGTTCACGCAGACGTGCGTTTTCCTGCTTATATTGCCCCAGCATTAACAGGTCACTATTTTTCAGGAAGAGTTCGCGACGTAAGGCTTTGTTTTCCAGCTCAAGCTGCTGACGCGATGCCAGCGTTTCTGACACGCCGTCTAAAAGCTGGCGTGGCCCGTTAGCCAGAAAGTAAAACGGACTGACCGACGTATCCAGATAGTTGCGTATTTGATTGAATGAACTCACACGGCTGTCGGCAATAATGATAGCTATTGCCACAATCACCGCCAAAAAAAGACGCAACTGCAGGGAAGGCCCCCTGCTAAAAATCGGCTTCATATAATCTGCGTGTTCCTCGACAACAGGTAAGGAAGCACGGTAATGACCGTACTCCCTTGGGCTGGACGTATCTAACCGACGCGTGCCGCGCCGGTTTACACGCTATTCCCTGCGCATGATAATTCACGGTCTCAGCCGGTTGAGGCGATTATTCTTCGCTGAACAGATCGCCGCCATGCATGTCGATCATTTCCAGTGCTTTACCGCCGCCGCGTGCTACGCAAGTTAATGGATCTTCTGCGACAACCACCGGAATACCGGTTTCTTCCATCAGCAGACGATCCAAATTACGCAGCAACGCACCACCGCCGGTCAATACCATGCCGCGTTCGGAAATATCAGAAGCCAGTTCTGGCGGACATTGTTCCAACGCAACCATTACCGCACTAACGATACCGGTCAGTGGCTCTTGCAACGCTTCAAGAATTTCATTGGAGTTCAGCGTAAAGCCGCGCGGTACACCTTCAGCAAGGTTACGACCACGCACTTCAATTTCACGCACTTCATCGCCCGGATAGGCTGAACCGATCTCATGCTTGATACGTTCTGCGGTCGCTTCACCAATCAATGAACCGTAGTTACGACGCACATAATTAATAATAGCTTCATCGAAGCGGTCACCACCGATGCGCACGGAAGAGGAATAAACCACACCGTTCAGGGAGATCACAGCCACTTCTGTCGTACCGCCACCGATATCAACCACCATTGAACCGGTTGCTTCAGAGACAGGCAGGCCAGCACCGATTGCCGCAGCCATTGGCTCTTCAATCAGGAACACTTCACGCGCACCAGCACCTTGAGCAGATTCACGGATGGCACGACGTTCTACCTGCGTCGCCCCCACCGGCACGCAGACCAGCACGCGTGGGCTGGGACGCATAAAGCTGTTGCTATGCACTTGTTTAATAAAGTGTTGCAGCATTTTTTCGGTGACGAAGAAATCAGCGATAACGCCGTCTTTCATCGGGCGAATGGCTGCAATATTACCTGGCGTACGGCCAAGCATCTGTTTTGCGTCATGACCGACGGCCGCAACACTTTTCGGTGAACCGGCTCGATCCTGGCGGATAGCAACCACGGAGGGCTCGTTCAGCACGATGCCTTGTCCTTTCACATAAATCAGGGTATTCGCGGTACCCAGGTCAATGGACAAGTCATTGGAAAACATGCCACGAAATTTTTTAAACATACTAAGGGATAATCCTGCAAGCTGGGGGCGGAAAATAAAATCCGCTTACTTTACCAACCACACGAAGCTGCCACAAGGCGCAAAAACGTTCTGCTTCGGTGAAAAAACACGCCAAATTGCGTTTAAGTTATCTGTACGAGGCTTCTGCACCAGCGGAATGGCGAAATGACGCCCTGTTAGCCGCTTTTAGCTGCAATGTTTCAGAAGAGCTTCGACATAAACTTTAACATTTCCGGCCAGATATTCTGGACTCTGCGTTAGGTTCATTGGCAAAAAAGCGAGTGTAAAGCCTATAAAGCGGCGCAATGGGCTAAATACGATAACGTTGAGAATACTTTTTAACGTTACTGTTTACCGGTTGAGATGGCGCAAATAGGTCGCCTTGCCCCCCTGCTACACCTAAGCCCACCAGCGTTTGCCATTCGGCGCGCGTTCGTACGCCTGTGGCAAAAACTTGGGTCTGCGTCGATTTACACACTTCCATCAAATTCTGCACAAAAAGCTGGTTTTCAGTTCGGTGCTCAATGTTGCGAACTAAGCCGGGATCAAGCTTGATCAATTCCACCGGTAATTGCTTGATATAGGCGCTGCTTACCACCGTCAATCCAGCCTGGCTTACCGCAATCCGGCAACCAAAAGCTTTTAACGCACGAAAAACTGGCGTTAAACGGTTGATGTGTTGACATACATCTGCCTCGGCAAGTTCAAATAAAAATCGTTTTCTTTGTCCTTTTGGACATTGCAGCAGCATATTCTGCAGCCAGAGCACAAAAGAACGCTGTAACAAAGAGTCTATATTCACGGGCATGACCAGCGTTTCTTCCGGCCACCATTCTGATAAAGCCGCGATTCGCGTCACTAATTGGCGGTCCCAAACCTCTGCCATGCCGAGCTGCTGTACCAGCGGCATATACTCTGCCGCTTGCACCTCTTTATCGCCATCAAAGATGCGCGTCAGCATTGTCCGGTGCTGCACTTTGCCTTCTCTGTTCACTGCAGGTTTTTGATATAAGCGTGGCCCACCGCGGCTCAGCGTATTTTCCAATAAAGTGCGCCAGCGCACGCTACCTCGCCCGGCATCAAGAGGATTGCCTTCGCCATTCGACCAGTTATTCCCGCCAAGTAGCGTTGCCCGCCGTGTCGCCATTTCGACATTTTCCATTACCTGCGGCACGCTTTGTCCGCTGTGCCAGGCGCTGATACCGATATGTATCAGATCGTCACGATTCACCATGCGCATGGGTGGCAGCGAATCGACAGCATTAATCAATTTATCGGCAATGCCATTCGCCTCTTTTAAGCTACGATGCGGCAGTAATACGGCAAAATCACTGCGGAAATAACGGGCCAGCAGCGCGCCTGGATAGCGCAACACAAAAGTCGACAACATGTTGACCAGATCGAAAAGATATTCTTCGACTAAGGAGGGACCCAGTGTTTCATTCAGGATATCGAAATCGGGCAGGCGCACCATCATAACCACCCCGTGCGTGCCGACAGCCTCCTGATCTTCAAGCAGCGTAGCCAGCTGGTTATCGAAAAACAGACGATTATTCAAACCTGTGCGGCCATCCTGAGCGGCAAATGTGCGAATCAGGGTATCGATGCGAAGCCGCTGCTCACCCGCTTCCTGTAAATCTGTCAGCAGCACGTCCAGCGCACGACTGGCTTTGGGTGGCCACTCGTCGATATGGCTGTTGCGCATTATCTGGCGCTCACCTTCAATAATTGCATCTGCACGTACTTCTAAATGTTCCATGCCTCGCCATTGTCGGGTTAACCAGCGATGCATAATGAACAACAGTAGACTCATCACCAGCACAACGGAGAGTAAGGCACCAAGCGTATAAGCCGCGGTAATAGAACGCAGCCAGGTTTTCGCCGGATCGAGCATCAGGACACGTAAACTCACGCCTGTTTGGTGCATTAATGGCACATCAAATTGAATAAAACGATTGGGTTGATCTTCAATCATTTGATGTTCGTGGCGAGAGAGTGTGAGCAGCGTGTGACTACCGCTGTGCAAGGTGAGTTGCTCGGCATTCATGACCGGCATCAAGCGAGATAGCCAGCCGTTGAGTTGATCGGGTGTTTGGTTAAAAAGTGATTTATCCACTTCGGTCGCCAGCACTTGTACTCTGTTTTCAACCCGCTGATGGCTCAGCCAAAAAACGCTGAAAGCACAGCCTACCAGCATAAGTAACATCGCCAGTACGCTGAGAAATGTAATAAACGCGGATAGTTTGGTGGTTAATCGCATCCCTGTGCCTGTATTACTGCGGTGATAACCAGATCACGTTCCTGTATGGCATCGCCGAGCCGATGAAAACGCGAGCAAAATAGCATAATTTGCGTCAGGCGGCAGCGTTGCAATGTGTGAGCGATCAGTATACCGCCGGCAGATGACCGCTGAACTTTATCGCGAAACTTTTCGGTGTATTCTGATTGGCAAGGCTTGCCAGGAAATTTCACATTTTCGCGGCGAAATTCGCCAGCATCAGGGTTTTTAGCCATGCTGGAAGACAAAATCGAGTCTGGAGAATAGAGCATGAAAACAACCAAAAGCCTGACTGAAAACGACGTTACCCCTGAAAGTATTTTTAATATGCAGCGCCGTCAGGTCTTGAAAACTTTAGGATTGAGTGCTGCGGCCATGAGCGTACCCAGTATGGCGAATGCAGATATCCTCAGTTGGTTTAAAGGCAACGATCGTCCTGCAGCACCGGCTGGCCGCCCTCTGGATTTCAGTAAACCCGAGCAATATCAAAATAATCTGACATTAACGCCAGAAGATAAAGTGTCGGGTTATAACAATTTCTATGAATTTGGTCTGGATAAGACTGATCCTGCCGCTAACGCTGGCACGCTGAAAACCGATCCCTGGAAACTGACGATAGACGGTGAAGTGGCTAAACCCATTACGTTAGACATGGATGAGATTTTTAAACGCTTTGCTATGGAGCAGCGTATCTATCGCATGCGCTGTGTCGAAGCCTGGTCGATGGTCGTTCCATGGGTTGGTTTTGAGTTAAACAAACTCATTAGTCTTGCGGAGCCCACCAGCAATGCGCGTTTTGTCGCTTTTCAAACACTTTATGCACCAGACCAGATGCCGGGCCAAAAAGATCGGTTTATTGGCGGCGGGCTGAACTATCCCTATGTTGAAGGATTACGCTTAGATGAAGCCATGCATCCGCTGACCCTTCTCAGTACTGGCGTCTATGGCAAGGCGTTGCCCCCTCAAAACGGTGCGCCAATTCGCCTGACCGTGCCGTGGAAATATGGATTCAAAGGGATTAAATCGATCGTCAAAATTACGTTAACGCGTGAGCAGCCACCGACAACCTGGAACCAGATCGCCAACAACGAATATGGCTTTTATGCCAATGTGAACCCGCATGTAAATCATCCACGCTGGTCGCAGGCCACCGAGCGTTTTATTGGTCCCGGCGGATCCTTGAAAGTCGAGCGTCAGCCAACACTGCTGTTTAATGGTTATGCGGATCAAGTCGCCTCGCTCTATCGTGGACTCGATCTGCGGGAGAATTATTGAGTGCGCCTTTCTATTAAGCAGATTATCTGGCTAAAGGTAATGCTGCATTTAGTGGCATTTTTACCGCTGGTTTATCTTTTCCTGGCAGCCAGCCAGGGAGGATTGAGCGCTGACCCAGCCAAGGATATCCAACATTTTACTGGCCGTATGGCGCTTAAATTGCTGCTGGCAACGCTGTTGGTCTCACCCTTGACTCGCTACGCTAAACAGCCGCTGTTGATCCGCACACGCCGCCTGCTTGGCGTCTGGACCTTTGTGTGGGCCTGCCTTCACTTACTGAGCTACTACCTGCTGGAACTTGGCGTTGATAATCTCCGTTTGTTGGGGAGCGAATTAATTTCCCGTCCTTATCTTACGCTGGGAATTATTTGTTGGTTGATACTGCTGGCACTTACTGTTACATCATTTCAACGTATGCAGCGCAAGCTCGGCAAACGCTGGCAAACTTTGCATAACTGCATCTATATCGTGGCCATACTGGCACCTATTCACTACATTTGGTCAGTGAAAACTGTGTCGCCGCAACCGTTGATTTATGCCGGTATTGCTGCACTGCTATTAGCGTGGCGTTACAAAAAATTCATTAAATGGTGGCCTTTTTAACCCTTCCTGCGTTGTTTTCTGCCTCTACTCTCTGATAAAAGATGTGGCCCTTGGGCCACGTCCAATCATCTTCGCAGATAAGACCAGTATTTTGCTGCGAAATGCTACGAAACGGATATAATGCCCGGCTTTATTGCAAGCCATGTCTTCTTTTTTACCCTGACGGGTGACAAACGAAGAGAGGCAAGGTATTTTACGCGATGCCTCAATGATTGCGGGAGATGGCAGCAAGATGGCGCATAAATTACACATTCTGCTCTTAAACGGTCCCAACCTTAATTTGCTGGGAACGCGCGAGCCTGAGAAATACGGTCACACCACGCTAAATCAGATTGTCACCGATCTGACGCAGCAAGCAAACCAATTGAATGTGACGTTAAGCCACTTGCAATCCAATGCTGAATTCCAGCTTATTGATCGCATTCATGAGGCCAAAGGCAATGTGGATTACATCATTATTAATCCTGCCGCGTTTACGCATACCAGCGTAGCACTGCGTGATGCACTGTTGGCGGTAGATATTCCGTTCATCGAAGTGCATCTCTCAAACGTGCATGCTCGCGAGCCCTTCCGTCATCATTCCTATCTTTCTGATGTTTCTGCTGGCGTGATTTGTGGACTTGGCGCTGACGGCTACGCATGGGCTTTACAAACGGCAGTAAAACGCCTGTCTCAAACAAATTAATCAAACTGAGTACGGAACCCCACTCATGGATATTCGTAAAATTAAAAAACTGATCGAACTGGTTGAAGAGTCTGGCATCTCCGAGCTGGAAATCTCCGAGGGCGAAGAGTCCGTTCGCATCAGTCGTGCACCTGCAAATGTTGGTTATCCGATGATGCAGCAGGCTTATGCTGTTCCTGCTCCGCAACCTGCCCTGGCTAACGCTATTGCACCGGTTGCTACCGTGGCGGAAGCCGCACCAGCGGAAATCAGCGGCCACATCGTGCGTTCTCCTATGGTCGGTACTTTCTACCGCACCCCGAGCCCAGATGCCAAAGCCTTCATCGAAGTGGGTCAGAAAGTGAATGCCGGCGATACGCTGTGCATCGTTGAAGCCATGAAAATGATGAACCAGATCGAAGCCGATAAGTCTGGTGTGGTGAAAGCGATCCTGGTGGAAAGCGGTCAACCGGTTGAATTCGACGAGCCGCTGGTCGTCATCGAATAACGAGGCGAACCATGCTGGATAAAATTGTAATTGCTAACCGTGGTGAGATCGCGCTGCGTATTCTGCGTGCCTGTAAAGAACTGGGCATCAAGACCGTAGCGGTGCACTCTAGCGCGGATCGTGACCTCAAGCACGTGCTGCTGGCGGACGAAACCGTCTGTATCGGCCCGGCTCAGTCGGTCAAAAGTTACCTGAACATCCCGGCCCTGATCTCCGCAGCGGAAATCACCGGCGCCGTGGCGATCCATCCCGGCTACGGCTTCCTCTCTGAGAACGCCGATTTTGCCGAGCAGGTTGAACGCTCAGGCTTTATCTTCATAGGCCCGAAAGCGGACACTATCCGCCTGATGGGAGACAAAGTCTCCGCTATCAACGCGATGAAGAAAGCTGGCGTGCCAACCGTACCAGGCTCTGACGGTTCGCTGACCGACGACATGGAAAAGAACCGTGCCTTCGCGAAGCGCATCGGCTATCCGGTGATCATCAAAGCCTCCGGCGGCGGCGGCGGTCGCGGCATGCGCGTCGTGCGCAGTGACAAAGATCTGGAAGAGTCCATTAACATGACAAAAGCGGAAGCCAAAGCGGCTTTCAACAATGACATGGTTTATATGGAGAAGTTTCTGGAGAATCCGCGCCACATCGAGATTCAGGTACTGGCCGATGGTCAGGGCAACGCCATCTATCTCGGCGAGCGCGACTGCTCTATGCAGCGCCGTCACCAGAAAGTCGTTGAAGAAGCGCCAGCGCCGGGCATCACGCCTGAAATGCGCAGCTTTATCGGCGAACGCTGCTCTAAAGCCTGTATCGAAATTGGCTATCGTGGCGCAGGTACTTTCGAGTTCCTGTATGAAAACGGTGAATTCTACTTCATTGAAATGAATACCCGTATTCAGGTTGAGCATCCGGTTACCGAGATGATCACTGGCGTCGATCTGATCAAAGAGCAGCTGCGTATCGCTGCCGGTCAACCGCTGTCGATCAAGCAGTCTGACGTAGAGATTCGCGGTCACGCAGTTGAGTGCCGAATCAACGCCGAAGATCCCAATACCTTCCTGCCGAGTCCGGGTAAAATTACCCGCTTCCACGCGCCGGGCGGTTTTGGCGTACGTTGGGAATCGCACATCTACGCTGGCTATAGTGTGCCGCCGTACTACGATTCTATGATCGGTAAACTGATCACTTACGGTGAAACCCGTGACGTGGCCATTGCGCGCATGAAAAACGCGCTGGCGGAACTGATCATTGACGGCATCAAGACTAACGTCGAGCTGCAGATGAAGATCATGTCCGACGAAAACTTCCAGCACGGTGGTACCAACATCCACTATCTGGAGAAAAAACTCGGCCTGCACGATAAATAAACGCAACGCTGAGACAATGAGAGGCCGGTTAATCCGGCCTTTTTCTTTTGCCGCTGGGATTGGGGTGAATGATGGATCCTCGCTTTTTACAGGCACATAAAGAAGCGCGCTGGTCGCTGTATTTGACGTTGGCCTGGCTAGTCGTTTGGGGCTTATCTGCCTGGCTGGGCGGTAATCAAATCGGCATTATTGGCTTGCCTCGCTGGTTCGAACTTTCCTGCGTTTTTGCGCCGCTGCTGTTCATTTTTTTATGCTGGTTGATGGTGCGGCTGATATTCCGCAATATGTCGCTGGAGGATGAAAATGGAAACTGAAATTGTCCTTCCTTTATTAGCCTACCTGGTGGGGATCGCCGCTCTGTCGGTGTTTGCCGCGCGTAAACAGCGCCAAGGCAATTTCCTTACTGAATATTTCCTCGGTAACCGCTCGATGGGCGGCTTTGTCTTGGCGATGACCATTACGACTACGTATATCAGTGCCAGCTCATTTATCGGTGGCCCCGGCGCAGCCTATAAATATGGTTTAGGCTGGGTGCTGCTGGCGATGGTGCAAGTTCCAGCGGTATGGCTTTCGTTAGGCGTATTAGGCAAAAAATTCGCTATCCTGGCGCGACGATACAACGCAGTAACCCTGAATGACATGCTCTATGCGCGTTATGGCAGCACACTGCTTATTTGGTTAGCCAGCCTGAGCCTTCTTATTGCTTTTATTGGGGCGATGACAGTCCAGTTTATTGGTGGTGCACGCCTGCTCGAAACAGCGGCCGGCATTCCTTATGACACTGGATTGCTCATTTTTGGCGGCACCGTTGCGCTCTATACCGCTTTTGGTGGTTTTCGCGCCAGTGTACTCAACGACGCTATGCAAGGCGTAGTGATGCTAATTGGTACCTTTCTGCTGCTGTTTGCCGTTATTCATCAGGCGGGTGGCTTACACGCAGCGGTAGAAAAACTTCATGCCATCGATCCTAAACTGCTGTCGCCGGAAGGGCCGGGCGATATTATTAACCCCACCTTTCTTACGTCGTTTACCGTGCTGGTCTGCTTTGGCGTTATTGGCCTGCCGCACACCGCGGTACGCTGTATCTCCTATAAAGACAGCAAAGCAGTACATCGTGCGATTATTCTTGGCACCATCGTAGTGGTGATCTTGATGCTTGGCATGCATCTGGCGGGTGCCTTTGGTCGAGCCGTTTTGCCCAATCTCACGGTACCCGATAGCGTTATTCCAACATTGATGATTACTGTGCTTCCACCGTTAGCCGCTGGACTTTTTCTGGCAGCGCCCATGGCGGCCATCATGTCGACGATTAATGCACAGCTGTTACAAGCTTCAGCGACGCTGGTAAAAGATCTTTATTTGCGCGTTGCGCCGCACCAAATGGAAAATGAAGCGCGACTGCGCGCCTTGTCTGGCACCATCACTTTTGTGCTCGGTATTCTGCTGCTGGTCGCCGCCTGGAATCCGCCCGATATGATCATCTGGCTCAATCTGCTGGCCTTTGGTGGCCTGGAAGCGGTGTTCTTGTGGCCTCTGGTTTTGGGTCTGTATTGGGAACGCGCAAATGCCGCAGGTGCGATCAGCGGTATGGTGGTTGGTGGCAGCTGCTACGCTTTTCTGGCGAGCCTGAACTGGCAAATAGGGGGATTTCATCCCATCGTACCTGCCCTGCTTTTAAGTCTGCTGGCATTTTTAGTCGGCAATCTATTTGGACGTGTCCCGCAACCGGTTGATGCGCCACAACACTGAATTTAAGAGAGACATTATGCCGTGGATTCAAATTAAAATTAATAGCGCAGGTGAACATGCGGAGACGCTGAGCGATGCGTTAATAGAAACAGGCGCGGTGTCAGTGACTTTTCAGGACACCAATGACACACCCGTCTACGAACCGTTACCGGGCGAAACGCGCCTGTGGGGCGATACCGACGTGATTGGTTTGTTTGACGCAGAAACGGATATGAAAGCGGTCGTCGCTGAGCTGTCACAACATCCGGTATTAGCAGCTGATTTCCGCCACAAGATCGAACAGATTGAAGATAAAGACTGGGAACGTGAATGGATGGAGAACTTCCACCCAATGCGTTTTGGCGAGCGTTTGTGGATTTGCCCAAGCTGGCGCGATGTGCCGGATCCCAACGCAGTCAATGTGATGCTTGACCCCGGTTTGGCTTTTGGCACCGGAACACACCCAACAACCGCGCTATGCTTGGCTTGGCTGGATGGATTGGATCTAACCGGTAAAACTGTGATCGATTTCGGTTGTGGTTCAGGGATCCTGGCGATTGCTGCCTTGAAATTAGGTGCAGCGCAGGCGATTGGTGTTGATATCGATCCGCAAGCGATTCAAGCCAGCCGCGATAATGCGGAGCGTAATGGCGTTTCTGAACGACTTTCTCTTTATCTGCCGCATCAACAGCCAGAGAATCTTCAGGCTGACGTTGTGGTCGCGAATATCCTTGCGGGTCCGCTGCGTGAATTAGCGCCGCTGATCAGTGTGCTGCCAAAACAAGGAGGCCATTTGGGCTTATCGGGTGTTTTGGAAAGCCAAGCTGAAGGTGTGTGTGAAGCTTATATAGAGCAGTTCGATTTGGATCCGGTTGCCGTTAAAGAAGAGTGGTGTCGAATTACCGGCGTAAAACGCAACGCTTAATAATTTAGGCTCATTATCAAGTCAGTTAGCAGTGATAATAAGACCCTTTTCAAAACGCCTTGGTAATAAATTCCAGGGCGTTTCCTTACAATTTCTCCATTAAACTCCCCGCACAGGTACAGCGCCATCACTATTTATAGGGCCATCAACCGGCACCGCAATCTCAGTTTTTTATTCAATTAAAATAAGAAATTTAAATTGAGCATGGCTGCGCTATTACTGGTTCTGGCACCGTTAACCTATGCCCATAATATTCACTCCCCTGAGCATTAGGGTGATTTAGGTGCTGCTTATTGAACCTGTAAAACCACGGTAAATCAGTTGCCTGTTGATATTATCAGCGTGGTTAACGGCACGCTGAATCCTCTGAATTTGGACTATTATGCCAAAAAAACATTGTTAATAATGGTCATACTATTCAGGTTTGTATTAAAGGTGGCGGCACAATTAAATGAGATAGAGAGACTTTTACATTACGCCCATTCCATTTCCATGCGGCAAGTGAAAAGCGCATCCAGAGTAAATCTCTCCCGTTAGAAGTGCATTTTTTTATGCAAGCGAGCAAGGTCAATTGCCCGTTATCAGTGTCATGTTCGAAGCAGGTCAAGCAAAACCTGCTGTTGAGGCGGTTTAAAAGCATGTTCCTTCTAAAGTGAATCAAGAGAAAATGCTTAATAAACCATTGAGTCTCGCTGAACTGATTCCAGATAATAAATATTACTATCGCTTCAATGGCTCACTGACCACATTTCCTTGTTCAGAAGGCGTACGCTGGATAATAATGAAAAATTCAGTAAGCGCTTCGCCTGCGCAATTACCGCCCTTTGTCCGCTTATTAGGCGATCACGGCAATAACCGTCTGGTTCAGCCACTGGACGGTCGCCTTATAGTTGAGTAAATCGTTGACGTCGCTTGACTGCATCCTGACATGCGAGATGACCGAACCCTCTTCTAAACCCTTTTCTTCCGCCACATGTATCGTTAATCACGCTAAGTGACGTTTAATATCTGGCATTTTGTTGAACTTTATCGGAAAAACGTTTGTTCACAATTCCAGCATAAATCAGTAACTGGTTGAATTTAAATAATAAAAGTTAATGTAAGCTTACAACATCCCGATTCGCTTGATCTTTCCATGCTTATTGTTCAAAGTTTGGCCTTTCATCTTCCTGAAAAAATGCGTAATATACGCCGCCTTGCAGACACAGTATGGCATCCCGACTTCATGCGTATTGGAAACCTTCAGCTGAGAAATCGATTGATTGCAGCGCCTATGGCCGGTATTACCGACAGGCCTTTCAGGACGCTCTGTCATGAGATGGGTGCAGGCATGGCGGTTTCTGAGATGCTGTCATCAAACCCTGAAGTTTGGGCGAGTGACAAATCTCGGTTACGTATGGTGCACAGCGATGAGCCAGGCATTCGTGCCGTACAAATTGCCGGTTGCGATCCCAGCGAAATGGCCCAAGCTGCACGTGTTAACGTTAATGCCGGTGCACAGGTCATTGACATTAATATGGGCTGCCCTGCAAAGAAAGTTAACCGTAAAATGGCGGGTTCGGCCTTACTGCAATACCCCGAGACAGTGGAATCTATCCTCTCCGCGGTGGTTAATGCAGTGGATGTGCCGGTAACGCTTAAAATTCGTACTGGTTGGGATCCTGAAAACAGGAACTGTGTCGCGATTGCCCAATTGGCTGAACGCTGTGGCATTCAAGCCCTGACGATACATGGCCGCACTCGTGCCTGCCTGTTCAACGGGGAAGCTGAATACGACAGCATTCGGACAGTTAAGCAGAGTGTCTCTATTCCGATTATCGCGAATGGAGACATAACTGACCCGCATAAAGCCCGAGCGGTGCTCGACTACACCGGAGCCGATGCTCTGATGATAGGACGTGCTGCTCAGGGAAGACCGTGGATCTTCCGGGAAATCCAGCATTATCTGGACACTGGGGAGCTGCTTGCTCCGCTGCCCTTGGCAGAGGTGAAGCGCTTGCTTGTTTCGCATATACGTGAGCTGCACGACTTTTACGGTTCAGGCAAGGGATACCGTATAGCGCGAAAGCACGTCTCTTGGTATCTCCAGGAGCATGCCCCGAATGACCAGTTTCGGCGCACATTCAACGCCATTGAGGATGCCAGCGAACAGCTGGAGGCGTTGGAGGCATACTTCGAAAATCTTGCGTAACGAAATAAAGAGCTGAAAGAACTATGTTCGAACAACGCGTAAATTCTGACGTACTGACTGTTTCTACCGTTAACTCACAAGATCAGGTAACGCAAAAGCCGTTACGTGATTCGGTAAAACAAGCACTGAAGAACTATTTTGCTCAACTGAATGGTCAAGACGTTAGTGACCTGTATGAGCTGGTTTTGGCTGAAGTCGAGCAGCCTCTGTTGGACATGGTGATGCAGTATACCCGTGGCAACCAGACTCGCGCTGCCTTGATGATGGGTATCAACCGCGGTACGCTGCGTAAGAAATTGAAAAAATACGGTATGAACTGATTTTTAGTTCAACCTGCTAATCACGCCAACCTTCGGGTTGGCGTTTTTATTTGTGCTTTATGCAACAAAGCCAAATAAAAACGCGTGAAACGATCAAGCGCCTAATGGTAACGAGTGTTGCAATCGCAAACGTAATATTTTCTCATCGCCTTGCTTGCCTCCCCTTTCTGTTTCTTCCCCTATGTTGCCGCTTATTGCGCGGTCTATGAGCTTTTGTGATCCCTCCCGACCTTATTAGCAACAAGTCCTGTCTGTACATTTTATCCTGAGGCTCTTCTCACACTGCTTCCATATAGTGAAACTAATTGCACTAAATGTGATCGAGTCGGCTCGCTATGCTTCCTTTTGGTGCGCGATATTAGCGGAACTTTCTAAGTGCTTCGGAGTATTAACAGATCTTTCTAAGGAATTCATGATTCTGCAAACCTGGCATCAGCTTTGCAAAGTCGTGAATGGCTGACTGCCGCAGACAGGAAAAAACGCACAAAAAAGTGCGCAATACATAACAACACGATTCCGCCACACAGGATGCTTTATGAAAAAGATGATGCTCTCCACTTTGGTCGCTGCTGCTTCTCTCTTTGCCGTTGCTCAGCAAGCGCATGCAGGAACCACATTGGATGCGATTAAAAAGAAAGGGTTTGTTCAGTGCGGTATCAGTGACGGCCTGCCGGGCTTTTCCTACGCTGATTCCAACGGCAAATTCACGGGAATTGATGTCGACGTCTGCCGTGCAGCGGCGGCGGCAGTCTTTGGGGATTCCACTAAAGTGAAATATACCCCGCTGACGGCTAAAGAGCGCTTCACAGCGCTGCAATCAGGTGAAGTGGATATCCTTTCACGTAATACGACCTGGACCTCCGCGCGTGATGGCGGCATGGGCTTTTTGTTTGCTGGTGTGAATTATTATGATGGCATCGGCTTCCTGACACATCAGAAAGCGGGTCTCAAAAGCGCTAAAGAGCTGGATGGCGCTACCGTATGTATTCAGGCAGGCACCGATACCGAGCTGAACGTGGCGGACTTCTTTAAAGCCAATAAAATGCAGTACACACCTGTCACCTTTGATCGTTCTGACGAATCAGCTAAAGCGCTCGACAGCGGCCGCTGCGATACGCTGGCTTCTGATCAGTCTCAACTCTATGCATTGCGCATTAAGCTGGGTAAACCAGACGAATTCATCGTGCTTCCTGAAGTCATTTCAAAAGAGCCGTTGGGACCGGTGGTACGCCGTGGTGATGATGACTGGTTCACCATCGTGAAATGGTCGCTTTACGCAATGCTAAATGCTGAAGAGATGGGCATCACTTCTAAAAACGTTGATCAGATGACGGCCAAACCTACCACGCCGGATATGGCGCACTTGCTGGGTGCTGAAGGCGACTTTGGCAAGGATTTGAAGCTTGATAACAAATGGGCTTACAACATCATTAAGCAGGTTGGTAACTATCAGGAAAGTTTTGACCGTAACGTTGGTAAAGACAGTGCGCTGAAAATCGCACGTGGTCAGAATGCGCTTTGGAACAACGGCGGTATTCAATACGCGCCACCGGTACGTTAATTACACCTCGCCAATCGGGCACCGTATTCTTCGGTGCCCCACCAAAGCTTTTGTCATTGAGGTTTCAACATGTCGCAACGCCCAATCGTGAAAAGGGATTTTTCATTCGGTAATCCCAAAGTTCGCGCCTGGCTTTACCAAACAATCGCGATAGTAGCGGTCATTGCGGTGGTGGGGTATCTCATCCACAACACAGTGATCAACCTGTCTAATCGTGGGATAACATCCGGTTTTGGTTTTCTGGAACGTAATGCTGGCTTCGGTATCGTCCAACATCTTATTGCTTATACAGAAGCAGATACCTATGCGCGTGTCTTTCTGGTTGGTTTAACTAACACTCTGCTGGTCTCCGCCCTTTGCATCGTGTTTGCCTCTTTTTTAGGTTTTTTTATTGGCCTTGCTCGCCTGTCTGAAAACTGGCTGCTGCGTAAAATCTCTAATATCTATATCGAGACCTTCCGTAATATTCCGCCACTGCTGCAAATTTTCTTTTGGTATTTTGCTGTGTTGCGTAATTTGCCGGGACCGCGCCAGGCGTTAAGTGCATTTGATATGGCTTTTGTTAGTAATCGAGGTTTATACGTTCCCTGGCCTACGTACGCAGCGGGAACCTGGCCTTTTGTTATCGCATTGCTGCTAGCCGTTGCCGCTAGCTATGGGATGTTTCGTTTTAATCGGACGCATCAGCGCAAAACCGGCCAATTGCGTCGTACCTGGCCCGTAGCGATCGCTATGCTAGTCATTTTTCCATTCATTGCACATTTGGGATTTGGGGCCGCTACCCATTGGGATTTACCACAACTGCGTGGATTTAACTTCCGCGGTGGCTTCGTGATGATTCCTGAACTGGCCGCGTTAACGCTGGCATTGTCGATTTATACATCGTCATTTATCGCTGAAGTTATACGCTCTGGTATTCAGTCAGTACCGTATGGACAGCATGAGGCTGCGCG
The DNA here is from genome assembly GCF_022761075.1 of Pantoea sp. MQR6. Classification (NCBI taxonomy): domain Bacteria; kingdom Pseudomonadati; phylum Pseudomonadota; class Gammaproteobacteria; order Enterobacterales; family Erwiniaceae; genus Pantoea; species Pantoea sp. MQR6. Next base: position 2,405 of record NZ_JAKYXB010000003.1, on the reverse strand, counting down.
TTCGCTGGGCTTACCGCATCCAGTCACGTTACGTCAGGTCATTATTCCACAGGCGATGCGCGTCATCATTCCACCGCTGACCAGCCAATACCTCAACATAGTGAAAAACTCCTCTCTGGCCGCAGCTATCGGTTATCCCGATATGGTGTCGTTGTTTGCCGGGACCGTGCTCAACCAAACTGGCCAGGCGATCGAGACCATTGCGATAACTATGGGCGTTTACCTGATTATCAGCTTGTTGATTTCATTATTGATGAACCTCTACAACCGCAAAATTGCGCTGGTTGAGCGTTAAGAGAACGGGATAACTATGTCTGTTACTACACATGAAACACCGCCCGTACCTACCACGCCAATAAGTCGCGCCTGGAGTTGGGCACGTAAGAATCTGTTTTCAGGTTGGGTGAACTCCCTGCTTACCCTCTTTTGCATCTGGGTGATGTGGAGTGTGATTCCACCGGCATTGAATTGGTTAATCTTTCAGGCTAACTGGTTTGGCACAACCCGTGCTGACTGCACGAAAGAAGGCGCATGTTGGGTATTTATCCATTCGCGCTTTGGTCAGTTTATGTATGGGCTTTACCCACATGAGCAGCGCTGGCGTATTAACCTGACGCTGATTATTGGCCTGCTTTCAATTGTTCCGATGTTCATCAAGAATTTGCCATACAGAGGGCGCTATATCGCTGCCTGGGCGGTTACTTATCCCATTATCGTCTGGTTCATGTTGTATGGTGGATATTTTGGTCTTGAGCGCGTGGAAACGCGTCAATGGGGTGGTTTAACGCTCACGTTAATTATCGCTGCTGTTGGGATCGCCGGTGCATTGCCATTGGGTATTTTGTTAGCGCTAGGACGCCGTTCACACATGCCAGTTGTACGCTCGCTTTCAGTAATATTTATTGAATTCTGGCGTGGTGTTCCGCTAATTACTGTGCTGTTTATGTCTTCGGTGATGTTGCCGCTGTTCATGGCCGAGGGCACCACGATCGATAAGTTAGTGCGCGCATTGGTTGGCGTCATACTTTTCCAATCGGCGTATGTCGCAGAAGTGGTAAGAGGCGGGTTACAAGCGCTGCCGAAAGGCCAATATGAAGCTGCGGAGTCGCTAGCGTTAGGATACTGGAAGACTCAGATGCTGGTTATATTACCTCAAGCATTGAAGCTAACTATTCCCGGCCTGGTGAATACTATCATTGCGCTATTTAAAGACACTAGCCTGGTAATCATTATTGGCCTTTTCGATCTCTTCAGCAGCGTTCAGCAGGCAACTGTCGATCCAGCATGGCTAGGCATGTCCACTGAAGGCTACGTATTTGCCGCGCTTGTTTATTGGATTTTTTGTTTCAGCATGTCGCGTTATAGCCAGTATCTGGAAAAGCGCTTTCACACCGGGCGTAAATCGCACTGAGGTTTTTTAAATGACACAAATTATCACTCCATCTGCCAATGCTATGATGATTACGCTCGAAAATGTGAATAAATGGTACGGACAATTCCATGTTCTCAAAGATATTAATCTTCATGTAAAACCGCGTGAGCGCATTGTATTGTGCGGCCCTTCCGGTTCAGGTAAGTCGACGACTATTCGTTGTATCAATCATTTGGAAGAACATCAGCAAGGTCGAATTGTGGTAGATGGCATCCATCTCAACGATGATGTCCGCAATATTGAGAAAGTTCGAACAGAAGTAGGTATGGTATTTCAGCACTTCAATTTATTTCCCCATCTGACAGTTTTGCAGAACTGTACGTTGGCTCCTTCATGGGTACGTAAAATGCCAAAGAAGGAAGCTGACGAGCTGGCTATGCATTATCTAGAGCGAGTCCGTATTGCTGAGCATGCCCACAAATTTCCGGGTCAGCTTTCAGGTGGCCAGCAACAGCGTGTGGCCATTGCTCGCTCTCTGTGTATGAAACCGAAAATTATGCTTTTTGATGAACCTACCTCAGCACTCGATCCCGAAATGGTAAAAGAGGTTCTCGATACCATGATCGGTTTGGCTGAAGATGGTATGACAATGCTATGCGTCACGCATGAGATGGGGTTTGCTCGTACCGTGGCTGATCGAGTGATCTTTATGGATCGTGGTGAAATCGTTGAGGTTGCTCCACCGCAGGAGTTCTTTGCGAACCCTAAATCGGAACGCACGCGCGCTTTCCTGTCGCAGGTTATCCATTAACAGGATGACAATTATGCCGTTCACACCCGGCTACACGCCGGGTTTTTTATGGGTATTTTTGCGGTGTCTCGGTCACGTCAATCTTTCCATCCCATTGATTAAATAGACGTTATTTTACCGTAGAATTTATAGACGCAAGGACAGGAAAGGATTAAAAATGTTGTTTTTATTAACGTACAAAACGAAAAAAGCCCTTTGCAGATGCAAAGGGCTTTTTCTTAT
>NZ_JAKYXB010000026.1:0-236 GCF_022761075.1 Pantoea sp. MQR6 | reverse complement strand
TGCGGCGCGCGTCGTTTCAATTTTCAGCTTGTTCCGGATTGTTAAAGAGCAATATCTCAAACACGGCTGAAAAGCCGGCTTTGAGATATTTTGTGGAGACACCTTTCACCTGTCACCAAGCAAGTGGCGTCCCCTAGGGGATTCGAACCCCTGTTACCGCCGTGAAAGGGCAGTGTCCTAACCGCTAGACGAAGGGGACACAAAGGTGTGTCACGACTTCGCAGCCGTCTTGCTCA
>NZ_JAKYXB010000025.1:0-266 GCF_022761075.1 Pantoea sp. MQR6 | reverse complement strand
CCCGGCACCGTCACCACCGGCGACCAGTCGGGCAGTACCGGGATCGCAGGCGGCGCTTCTGCACTGAACGAGCCGGCGGCATACACCACGTTGCCGTCCACCACCGTCAGCACCGACTCGATGCCCTTGATCTCCTCCTCCGGCACGCTGAAAAAGTCTTTGCTCAGCACCGCCATATCCGCCAGCTGGCCGGCCTTGATCTGGCCCTTTTTTCCCTGCTCGCTGGAGAACCAGGCGCTGCCCTGCGTCCACAGCATCAGCGCGGT
>NZ_JAKYXB010000024.1:0-328 GCF_022761075.1 Pantoea sp. MQR6 | reverse complement strand
CTTCAACGGCCTGCACTGGTTCTTTGACCACGCCGAGACCGTGACGCAGCGCAACATCGACCGCATTAAAGAGCTGGGCGGCGGCATCGCGGTGCAGCACCGCATGGCGTTCCAGGGAGAATACTTTGCTGAACGCTACGGCATTGAGGCCACCCGCCACACGCCGCCGGTGGCGCGCATGCTGGAAACCGGCGTGCCGGTGGGCCTGGGAACGGACGCCACGCGCGTTGCCAGCTACAACCCGTGGACCGCGCTGTACTGGCTGGTCTCCGGGCGCACGGTGGGCGGCATGCAGATGTATGACGTCAACGCCCGCCTCGACCGCGAA
>NZ_JAKYXB010000023.1:0-328 GCF_022761075.1 Pantoea sp. MQR6 | reverse complement strand
CTCGCGGTCGAGGCGGGCGTTGACGTCATACATCTGCATGCCGCCCACCGTGCGCCCGGAGACCAGCCAGTACAGCGCGGTCCACGGGTTGTAGCTGGCGACGCGCGTGGCGTCCGTTCCCAGGCCAACCGGCACGCCGGTTTCCAGCATGCGCGCCACCGGCGGCGTGTGGCGGGTGGCCTCAATGCCGTAGCGTTCAGCAAAGTATTCGCCCTGGAACGCCATGCGGTGCTGCACCGCGATGCCGCCGCCCAGCTCTTTAATGCGGTCGATGTTGCGCTGCGTCACGGTCTCGGCGTGGTCAAAGAACCAGTGCAGGCCGCTGAAC
>NZ_JAKYXB010000022.1:0-338 GCF_022761075.1 Pantoea sp. MQR6 | reverse complement strand
AGAAGCAGTAAAACCCCGGCAGGCTTGTAGCTCAGGTGGTTAGAGCGCACCCCTGATAAGGGTGAGGTCGGTGGTTCAAGTCCACTCAGGCCTACCAAATCCTGTTCGTCAGGATCACTGGTCGACGGGTTTTACCAGACTTTTGGGGCTATAGCTCAGCTGGGAGAGCGCCTGCCTTGCACGCAGGAGGTCAGCGGTTCGATCCCGCTTAGCTCCACCATCAACTCCCCCGTTGATACCCAAACAAAACTTCAGAATGCATTTTCGAGTGCATTGCGAAGTTTTACTGCTCTTTAACAATCCGGAACAAGCTGAAAATTGAAACGACGCGCGCCGCA
>NZ_JAKYXB010000021.1:0-505 GCF_022761075.1 Pantoea sp. MQR6 | reverse complement strand
CTGCATAACGTCGGCCAGGCTACCAACTTCAAGAAATTTACCGTCACGAATGGCAACGGCATCTGCGATGGGATTCGCGCGATCGACCGTATGAAATTTGCCGTTAGTCAAAATGACGTCTGCTTTACCGAGAGTAACCATTGAAACTCCTAATGAGGATCCGCAACGGCAGCGATAGCTGCGGACAAAGATATCTCCTGCTACACACGCAGGATAAATGAGTAGCGAGATTATGTTCAGGCGGCACGAAGAGCGTCTAGTTATACGAAAGGATACCTATACCTTCGTATAGTTATACCTATAGATAATAGTTTGAAGAATGAAAGGTTCCTACACTGCGCTCAGACAGTTACCCAACCAGAAGGGCAGCGGCAGAGCAACATAACGCTATTCGGATACTGGGGATGTATGTCTCTTAACGCTGATTATCCTTTTACAGAATTTATCAACACTCACCTCAATGGGCATAAACATGACTATTAGCAAACTTGAAGTACTGACGCCG
>NZ_JAKYXB010000020.1:0-538 GCF_022761075.1 Pantoea sp. MQR6 | reverse complement strand
TGGCGTCAGGACTTCAAGCTTTGAATTAGACATGAATTTACCCATTGAGGTTAATGTAACTGGATTTCCGTGAATATCAGTACGGATCAAAGGTGACAGTAGCCAGATGCGAGGCCGCTTTAGGGCTCAGGCATGCGCATGACGGCAAGGCCGTCAAACATCATCATGCTAAACCGGTGGTCACTGTCAGGCCGCAGTGTAGGAGGCTTTCTTTATACGCACTATTATCTCTGTGTATAACTATACGAAGGTATAGGTATCCTTTCGTATAACTAGACGCTGCCACTTCAGTCTCACCATAATCCTGTTCTGTTCGTGCTCTGCTTTCCCTGCGGCAGCGCATTTCCCGTCCTGCGGCACAGCCGCCCTATTCGGACATACCAGTTCAGGAGGATCTATGGTTTCGCTTGGTAAAGCAGAGCTGATTTTAACTAACGGCAAATTTCACACGGTCGATCGGGAAAACCCGGTTGCTGAAGCCGTTGCCATTCGTGACGGCAAGTTTGTTACCGTTGGTACGCTGGCAGAAGTAATGGAA
>NZ_JAKYXB010000002.1:0-589878 GCF_022761075.1 Pantoea sp. MQR6 | reverse complement strand
TAAATTTTATTAAAACTAAGCTAATAAAACCCGCCAATAATCCCACATTATCTTTTTAGAATGTCTAAACTCGCTGCAAATAACTCACATGCACGATCACGCTGCCGTATAAATTGAGTTTCAAGCATCAGCCAGAAGCGCTCACTACACTGCTCTGATCTATGGCCACGGAGTATTTGCAAGCCGGGAAAAGCACCTCCGTGATAACTCAAATCAGGGTGATAATCATCACTCGCGCGATATCTCACACGATGCAAGATCCCAATTACTCTTTTTAAATCAGAAGGTTGATGCCCAAGCAATAATGCTTTTTCCAATGCTTGCAGCATTTGATCGATAGGCTTAACAGAAAACATCGGATCGAGTTCGCTCTGCAGCTGAGCCAAGGCACCGCGTAATGCACAGACATAACTTGTTGGATCAACAGGAAGTGTGTCAGATAACAGTAATGTCTCTAGCCAGCGTTGATGAATTTGTACATCGCGCCATAAATGCGCCTCATCGACTTTATCAAGCGTATCTTCCTCAGTATGCCACCACCAACCGCCACCGCTTCCCGGAGAAAGAGAAGTGCGTAAGGCTGGCTCTTCTCGCAATGCAAAATGCAATGGAATTCCTAATCCCCAAAAGGACTGATCGCCGCCTTTGCCCATAGGTGTGATGCGTGATGCAGTGGTTCCCGTTACCGATGTTATCGCTTGATTCAACCAGAACGTGGATTCTGCACCGCTGGCATTGACGACAACTTCACTACCTCCCACGCAGCCTGGTGAGTCAACGTTGATATGTGCCACGCAATGCTGCATAAGTTCGGCACGATAGTTATCGGCATACCATGTTGAGCCACCATAACGCGCATTTGAGTGACCAGGCCAAAACGCGATGCGTAATCCTCGTTTTAACGGTCCGCTGTTATGAGCAAAATGTAGCGCCATCGCCAGACAAAGTGCATTCCCCGTTGCATTATCGGTCACGCCTTCATGCCAGGAATCGTAGTGAGAAGAGAGCAGGACAAACTCTTCGCTTTCCCCCGTCAATTCCACTATCGGTAACGAACACTCCGCGACATGCTCATGTAACCGGGTAAAAATGCATGCTTGTAACGGTGAATGCAGCATATGCTGCAAAAGGGTTTTACCCTCCTGATGATTGATACTTATTACGGGCAAAGTTGGATAGCGCAGCACGTCATCGGGTACAGGTGTACCCCAAATCGGGCCCACCGTTTCCTCATGCAAGGCCGGCTCCACCGAACCCCAAATATGAATTAATCCAGCCGCACCCGCCTGCATAAGACGCTGAACATAATCTTCATAACCTTGATCAGCCACTACGAGTTTTCCGCGAACTGCGTTGGCCCAACTTTCATATTCATATTCAGGCACAAAAACCAGCGAGCGTTGATCATAATACAACTCAGCCTCAATACCTTCGGGGCAATGCGCTGAAAATGAGCGCGTTTTTGCTGGGATTGTTAAAGGCACGCTGCCTTGCACTATTAACGAACCTTCCAAAGGATCACTAAGCCAGAGCCGACAACGCTCGCGCTTAAAAGGAATTTGATGTGTCCTCAGTTGCGCGCAAAGCCAGTCAACGCTGCGTTCAGCATCCGCGCTTCCCGAAAGGCGATGCAAATGCTGAAACGATTGCAACAGCGCTTGCATTGCCTGCTGCAAATCATTTGGCAGCATGGGTACTTTCTGCACGAGTAACTTTCATTTCTAAATCGCCAAAATAGTGTTGTTTCACTTTTTCCCAAGTGCCATCAGCCATGATTTTAGCCAGACCTTCGTTCAGCAACTTCTGTGTTTTTGTATCGTCTTTACGCACGCCATAGGCAGAACCAATGCTGAACAGCAAATCGTCACGTACTTCTGGGCCGGTTAAAGCAAAATCTTTTCCTTCCGGTTTATTCAGGAAGCCGTAAGTCACCGCCACGCCAGGGCTCAGTGCGCCATCCAATCGGCCAGAAGCCAGATCTTGATAAATAACGTCCTGGTCAGGATACATCACGATATCAACACCCTTAGGAGCCCAATATTTATTGGCATACATTTCCTGTATAGAACCCTGCTGCACTGCAATACGTTTGCCGAGCAAAGACGCGACGTCAGGTTGTAAGTTGCTCCCTTTATGCACAACTAACTTTGTAGGGATATGGTAGATAAAATCGCTGAAATCAATGGATTTACGCCGTTTTGCTGTTGCGCCTAACGGGGAGATGAAATCGACTTTTTTGGCCATCAATGAGGGAATCTCAGCGTCGAAACTGCTGACGACATAATCACATTTAACCTGTACTGCTTTGCAAACCGCGTTAGTGATATCGATTTCAAAGCCGGTTGGCGTACCGTTTTGATCACGATACTGAAAAGGTGGGTAACTCAAATCTGCGCCTACACGTAATGTCTCTCCGGCGGCATAACTTGTGCCTGCCATCCCCAAGGCCAATGTAGCCAGTAACGTTAATGCTGATTTCATTTTGAATCTCCAACAGAATGAGCCGCTTGCCAGGCACAAAATTCCTGACGTACAGATTGAAAGTGTTCAGGGTTTTGCAGATCAAACGCAGTCATTGCTAACGCTTTTGCTGCATTAAGCATGGCGTCGATACCTGCATCAGAAGCCGCCGCTATGGCGAATTCTGGGGTATGTGGCACCACGTCGCCGATACGTAAATAAGGGTGAATAGCTGCGGTAAGTTGGCTGACATTACCGATATCAGAGGAGCCAACGCCACCGCGTTCCGGTGGCGCTTCTGTTGTTAGACCCAGTTGCAAAAGGTTGTGCTGGAACAAATCGGCTAGCGCCAGATTATTATTGCGCTCTGCATAAGTTAGCCCTTCTTCAATCTCAACGCGCGCGCCACTCATTGCGGCCGCGGCTTCAACGGCAGCGAACACTTTATGTCGCACCGTTTGCAAGCCAGTTACTGTTGCCGCACGCATCAGGAATTTGGCTTCCGCATAGGCTGGTACAATATTTGTGGCATCACCACCGTGCGTAATAATGCCGTGTACGCGCACATCATCTGTAAAAAACTGCCGTAATCCATTGATACCCACAAATGTCTGGATCACGGCGTCAAGCGCGCTGATACCAAGATGGGGAGCGGAAGCAGCATGGGCTGCTTTGCCGTAAAATTTGAATACCGCATCAACACAAGCTAACGCGCCGCGCGTCACCATGTTTTTCTCTCTGGGATGAAACATCATCACAGCATCGACATCGGTAAAGATCCCTTGCTCGGCCATAATGATTTTTCCGCCGCCTTCCTCTTCTGCAGGCGTGCCAATGACTTCCAGACAACCTGAATTCAGCGCGCCACTCTGCACTAACGCTAAAGCCGCTGTTACCGAGGCGGTACCAATCAAGTTATGTCCACAAGCATGCCCTAATTCAGGCAGCGCATCATATTCTGCCAGTAACGCTATACGTGGCCCGGGTTTGCCGCTGTCATAACGGGCAATAAAGGCGGTTTCCAGTTCTGCTAGCGGCTGGGTAAGAATAAATCCAGCGTCACGAAGCGGCTGCTGCAACGCAGCAGAGGAACGATGCTCGTTGAAGCTCAACTCAGGATGGCTATGTATATCGCGGGACAGTGCTGTCATAGCGTCTCGTAACTGCTCAACAGCATAAATAATTTTATTCTTCTGCTCTTTCATGGTGCACCTAAGGCTTTTCTCTCACCATAAAGGTGCGAGTAATGCATTGAATTAAAATGTATTACTCAGATATAAACCCGTTGAACATTAATTCCCAATTGAGCTTTTTTATTGCTTGCGGCTTTAAAGCAAAAATTATTTTATGGAAGGGGCATTATCAGGAGCGTGACGGTGAACGAAAAAGATTGGCAGATTATTTATACGGTGTGGCAATACCACAACATTACCCGCGCAGCAGAACAACTGTTTACGTCGCAACCCGCACTGAGTTATCGGCTGAAACAGATTGAACGCAAGCTAGGCGTTTTATTATTCGAAGAGAGTGGACGTCAAATAGTTTTCAGTGCTCAAGGGCGCTATCTGGCACAACATGCTGAGAAAATGCTTAACGAGTCACAGCAATTGCGACAAACCCTACAGAGTTTGAATCTGCCGCGACAGGGTGAATTACGTATTGGCGTAACCAGCAATTATGCCGCCTATTGTCTGCCAGAAATATTGGCGCGCTTTAGCCAGCAGCACAGTGGCATCCGGGTAAATTTGGTTAGCGGATTAAGTGAGGAGATGTACCAAAAGCTGCAACGTGAGGAGATCCATGTTGCGCTGGTTAAAGATGATTACCACTGGCGCGATGGCAAACGACTGGTCGACATTGATGATTATTGGCTGGTTAGTCAGCAGCCACTCGATTTAAAGCTGCTACCGCAGTTACCACAAATTCGTATCAACCATGGCGGGCATATTACGCATCTGATTGAGCGATGGTGGAATGCCAATTTCACGCTAGCACCGCGCATAGCGATGCAAGTCGATAAATTGGAAGTGTGCCTGGCGATGGTTGAGCGTGGGTTAGGATATGCCATTGTTTCAAGCTATCAGCCGCTTTCAGATCGGCTTTGGTGCCAACCTTTGCAAGTGGCTGGTACAGCACTTAAAAGCCGAACCTGGTTACTCTATCGTCATGCCAGCAGCGATGCGTCAGTGATTTTGCCCTTTGTCGAGATGTTCACCGATCTAAGTTGAAACATTTTCATCATTTGCATGAAGTCTCGACATTACAGAGTCACCAGGCTAAGGTTGGGCATCTGGATGTCTAAACGTTTATACGGTTATAAGAGGTAAGCAGGCTATGCCAATCAGGGTTCCCGACGAATTACCGGCTGCGAATTTTTTGCGCAATGAAAATGTTTTTGTGATGACGTCATCGCGCGCCAGTATTCAGGAGATCCGCCCGCTTAAAGTACTGGTACTGAATCTCATGCCTAAAAAGATTGAGACTGAGAACCAGTTTCTGCGCCTGCTTTCTTACTCGCCCTTGCAGATCGATATTCAGCTGTTACGCATCGATAGCCGCGAATCTCGCAATACGCCTACAGAGCATCTCAATAACTTCTACTGTAATTTCGAAGATATTAAGCATGATAACTATGATGGCTTAATCGTTACAGGTGCGCCGCTGGGGCTGGTTGATTTCAATGATGTTGCTTACTGGCCGCAGATTCAGCGCATATTGCATTGGGCTAAGGAACACGTCACCTCAACGCTGTTTGTCTGTTGGGCAGTTCAGGCCGCGCTAAATATCCTGTACGGTATTCCCAAGCAAACGCGTCAGCACAAATTATCTGGCGTCTTTGAGCATCAAACCCTGCATCCACACGCCTTGCTGACCCGAGGATTTGACGATAATTTCCTGGCTCCGCATTCACGTTATGCCGATTTTCCCACTCAACTCATCACTGATTACACCGATCTTGAGCTGTTTGCTGAATCGGAACAAACCGGCGCGTATCTGATGGCCAGTAAAGATAAACGTCTGGCGTTTGTCACCGGGCACCCGGAATATGATGCGCTGACATTATCGGGTGAATACCATCGTGATTATGAGGCTGGCTTAAACCCTGCTATTCCGCACAATTATTTTCCTCAGGATAATCCTGAGTTGCCGCCGCGTGCGACATGGCGCAGCCACGGTAATCTGTTGTTTTCTAACTGGCTTAACTATTACGTCTACCAGATCACACCATACGATCTGCGCCATATGAATCCAACCTTAGAGTAATTCCCGACTTCATCAAATCAGACCGTGATAGCCACTCGCTGTCACGGTTTTTTTGTGTCTGTATTTCAGTAGTGAAAACCATTCCTTCTATTAAACATGTTTTAATTAATTATTTATCAATAAGATAAATCGTTAATAAGATTAAAATGGAAATAGTTTTTGATTTTAAAATTAAAATGCATATGCTTTGATCCTGTAGCTTAAAAATTACCCTACATTCGGATCCACCCACGTCGATCTCGCTAATAACAGGAGTAAGCCACCATGACAGACTCGGTTATCAGTAGTGCTTTAGATTTCACTCAGCCCTTTAATCATGCCGAACAGCAGCTTCTTACCCCAGAAGCGATTGCGTTTTTGCATGCATTGGTCGAACGTTTTACTGCGCAACGTGAGGCTTTATTAGCGATACGTCAGCAGCGGCAGCAACGTTACGACGAGGGAGAACTTCCAGGATTCGATATGGAAACGGATTCCATAAGAGAAGGCGAGTGGCGGATCCGAGCTATCCCACAAGATTTGAGGGATCGTCGGGTGGAAATTACCGGGCCGCCCGATCGCAAAATGGTGATTAACGCCCTGAATGCCAACGTTAATGTTTTCATGGCAGATTTTGAGGATTCACTCACGCCTGAATGGCAGAAACTGATCGAAGGACAACAAACCCTACGTGAAGCCGTAAAGGGAACGCTGCGCTTTACTGGCGATAACGGCAAAATCTATCAGCTGTGCGCCAATCCTGCAGTGTTGATGTGTCGGGTGCGCGGCTTACATCTGTCAGAAAAGCACGTTCAGTGGCAAGGGAAGCCAATATCCGGCGGCTTGTTTGATTTCGCGCTCTACTTTTTTCATAACGTCGAAGCGCTACTGGCAAAGGGCAGCGGCCCCTATTTTTATTTGCCAAAAACTGAGAGCGGACAAGAGATCGGCTGGTGGCGTGAGATCTTCACTTTTACCGAGGATCGTTTTGATCTACCGCGCGGCACAATTAAAGCCACCGTTTTAATCGAAACCTTACCAGCAGTGTTTCAGATGGATGAGATCCTCTGGAATCTGCGCGATCACATTGTGGGACTGAACTGCGGTCGCTGGGATTACATCTTCAGCTACATCAAAACGTTGCGTCAACATCCCGATCGTATTCTTCCCGATCGTCAATCCATTAGCATGGCGCAGCCGTTTCTGGACTGTTATTCCCGCTTGCTGATCAAAACCTGCCATCGTCGTGGCGCGTTCGCGATGGGCGGCATGTCGGCGCTGATTCCGAGTAAAGAGGCTGCGCGTAACGAATGGGTGTTACAACGGGTAAAAGAAGATAAGCAGCGCGAAGCAAACAATGGGCATGACGGCACATGGATTGCGCATCCGGGACTGGCAGACACGGCAAAAGCGGTATTCGATGACGTGTTGGGCAACAGACTGAACCAGCTTGATGTGATGCGAAATGATGACGCCGCAATCGTTGCCGAGCAATTATTGGCACCTTGTGAAGGCGAGCGTACCGAAGCGGGAATGCGTGCGAATATTCGCGTTGCGCTGCACTATCTCGAAGCGTGGATTGGCGGTAACGGCTGCGTCCCGATTGAAGGATTGATGGAAGATGCCGCCACCGCTGAAATCTCACGTACCTCAATCTGGCAATGGATACGCCATCAGCAAAAGCTCAACGATGGACAACGCGTAACCACCGAGCTGTTCCAGAAATGGCTTACCGAAGAGCTCATTAACCTACAAACCTCGCTGGGCGATGCGCGTTTCAACGCCGGTCGCTATGGTGAAGCTGCGCAGCTAATGGTGCAAATCACCACAGAAGATAAATTGGTTTCGTTTCTCACTCTGCCGGGCTACCGCCTGATCCCATGAATGAAGGAGCCGTTGCTATGATACGTACCCAACAAATTCAACAACTCGAACAGGGTTGGCAAAATAGTCGCTGGAAAGGCATCACTCGCCCTTACAGCGCGGCAGAGGTAGTTAACCTGCGCGGTTCCGTTAATCCAGCCTGCACGCTGGCGGAACGTGGCGCGGAGAAATTATGGTCATTGCTTAATGGCGAGGCGAAGAAAGGCTATATCAACAGTCTTGGCGCGTTAACGGGCGGCCAGGCTTTGCAGCAGGCCAAAGCTGGCATTGAAGCCATTTACCTTTCCGGTTGGCAAGTCGCGGCAGACGCCAACGTCGCTGGGCAGATGTACCCGGATCAATCGTTGTATCCAGTGAACTCCGTGCCCGAGGTGATCGAACGTATCAACCGAACCTTTCAGCGCGCCGATCAGATTCAATGGTCCAGCGGCATTGAGCCTGGCGACAGCCGCTACATCGACTATTTCTTGCCGATTGTCGCTGATGCAGAAGCGGGTTTTGGCGGGGTACTGAATGCCTTTGAGTTAATGAAATCGATGATCAGCGCGGGGGCATCGGCGGTGCATTTTGAAGATCAGCTGGCTGCGGTGAAAAAGTGTGGTCACATGGGGGGCAAGGTGTTGGTGCCCACGCAGGAAGCCGTGCAAAAACTGGTTGCGGCGCGTTTAGCTGCAGATGTGATGGGCGTGTCAACGATCTTGCTGGCGCGCACTGACGCTGACGCTGCAGATTTGATCACGTCCGATTGCGATGAATATGACCGTCCGTTTATTCGTGGCGATCGTACCGCCGAAGGATTCTTCCGTACCAACGCTGGTATTGAACAGGCGATCAGTCGTGGCCTGGCTTACGCACCCTATGCCGACGTACTGTGGTGTGAAACATCCACGCCCGATCTGGCGATGGCAGCCCGTTTTGCCGAGGCAATCCACGCTCAGTTTCCTGGCAAGCTGCTGGCCTACAACTGTTCGCCCTCATTCAACTGGAAAAAAAATCTCGACGACAGCACCATCGCCAGCTTTCAGCAGGCGCTAAGCGAGATGGGGTATCGCTTTCAGTTCATCACGCTGGCGGGCATTCACAGTATGTGGTTCAACATGTTCGACCTTGCCCAGGCCTATGCGCAAGGCGAAGGGATGCGACACTACGTGGAAAAAGTGCAGCAGCCAGAATTCGCAGCCCGTGAACGCGGTTACAGCTTCGCTTCGCATCAACAGGAAGTCGGCACCGGCTATTTCGATCAGGTCACCACCCTTATTCAGGGCGGAAAATCGTCGGTGACGGCGCTAACCGGCTCGACGGAAGAACATCAGTTTTAATTCTCTGTCTCTGTTTCCCGCCTGCCACTTCACAGGCGGGCTTTTTATGGGGGACGCGCCATGCCGCCACGCGAATCGTTGATTGCCCATACCATTCTGCAAGGTTTCGACGCCCAGTATGGTCGCTTTCTGGATATCACCGCTGGCGCGCAGCAGCGCTTCGAGCAGGCCGAATGGCATGCGGTGCAGCAGGCGATGAAAGCACGTATTCATCTTTATGATCATCATGTTGGGTTAGTCGCCGATCAGCTGCGCATTCTGAACGGCGCCGCCAGCTGGGATGATGCGTTTTGGTTGCGGGTAAAAAGTCATTACGAAACCTTGCTGCCGGGCTACCCACGCTATGAAATTGCTGAAAGCTTTTTCAACTCGGTTTATTGCCGACTGCATGGACACGAACATTTACAACCCCAGCGTTTGTTTATCGTGAGCTCGCAACCTGGTGCGACAAATATTGCGCCTTCGCGTCCGCTCTCTCGCTGCTATCAACCGCAGCAAGGCTGGCTGGCGCTGATTCATCAGCTGCTGCGCGATCTGCCTTTAACACTTCAGTGGCAGGATAGTGCGCGGGATGAAAAGTGGATTGTGCAGCATCTCAATGAACACTTTACGGCCGTGGAATTAGAACAGGGTTGGCTGGACGTAAGCTGTGAACTTTTTTTCCGTAATAAAACCGCCTGGATTGTGGCGCGGTTGCATTTGCCGCAGGGAATTTATCCTTTTCTGCTCCCGATTCAGCGCAGCGAAAAGGGCGAATTGTGGATCGATACTTGCCTAACGGCGAGGGACGATGCCAGCATTGTGTTTGGTTTCGCGCGCGCTTATTTCATGGTTTATGCGCCGATCCCCGCCGCGCTGGTGGCGTGGCTACAGCCGATTCTACCGGGCAAAACGCTCGCTGAACGCTATATGGCAATCGGCTGCCAGAAACACGGTAAAACTGAAAGCTATCGCGAGTACCTCCAGGCGTTGGCTAACACGCAACACCCTTGTGAAGTCGCGCCTGGCGTGCGTGGCATGGTGATGATGGTGTTCACGCTGCCAGGATTTGATCGGGTATTCAAAGTGATCAAAGACCGCTTTGCCCCACAAAAAGAGGTTACAGAAGCGCAGGTGCGCGCCTGTTATCAATTGGTTAAAGAACACGATCGCGTAGGACGCATGGCGGATACTCAGGAATTTGAGCAGTTCGCGCTGCCGTTGAAGCAAATTTCTCCTGCACTAATGGCGGAACTTAACGCGACGATTGCTGAAAAAATGCATATTGAAGGCGATCGCCTCATCATCCGCCATCTTTGGCTGGAGCGACGTATGCAGCCGCTCAACCTTTATCTTACTCAGGCGAATGCCGCACAGCGAAAGCATGCCATCACGGAATACGGTAATGCCATCAAACAGTTGGCGGCGGCCAATATCTTTCCTGGTGATATGTTGTTTAAAAATTTTGGTATGACGCGCCATGGTCGCGTGGTGTTTTATGACTACGATGAAATCCGCCCAATGAGTGAACTCCATTTTCGTGACGTGCCGGCAGCGCGTTATGAAGAGGATGAGTTAAGCGCTGAGCCTTGGTACAGCGTGGGAGTGGATGATGTTTTTCCCGAAACCTTTCGCTACGCATTGTGCAGTGAAGCGACAACAGGCGCGCTGTTACAGCAGCTGCACCCTGAGCTTTTCGACGCGAGCTGGTGGCGTGCCCAGCAGCAGCGCATCACGCAAGGTCACGTCGAGGAGGTCATCGCCTGGCAGCAGGCGCAGCGCTTCAGCGAGCGTTATGCTAACGTCCGCTGTACGCCAGCGTTACCTGACGTGCTTCACGAATGACCAGCGCGCCTAACTCGGTGATGCGATCGTCAGTCATGCGTGCAATCGGCCCTGAAATAGAGATCGCGGCGAAGGCTTCACCGTGTTCGTCATAAATCGGTGCTGCCACACAGCGCAGGCCCAGCGCATGTTCTTCATCATCAAATGAGAATCCCGCTTTACGCACCTGAGCCAGGTTTGCTTTGAGGCTTTGCGGCGACATCAGCGTCTTGGGTGTGTAGTGATGCAATCCCTTTTGATGCAGCAGCGCGGTGACTTGTTCGTCGGTCAGATGCGCCAGAAAAACTTTGCCCGCGCCAGAGGCGTGCATCGGTAATTTTCCCCCAATGGGCGCAGACATACGCATCAACTGCGTACACTGCACTTGATCGATAATCACCGCCTGATGATCGCTGAGATCCAGCACCGCCAGATTAACGGTTTCACCCGACGTCTCCATTAACGAGCGCAACACCGGATGCACCAAGGCCAGCAGATTGCGGCTCTGCAAAAAGCTGCTGCCGACCACAAAAGCATGGGCGCCAATAGTCCAAAAGCCGAGATCGCCGACCTGACGCACAAAGCCTTGCTGCTGCATGGTAGTCAGTAAACGATGCGTGGTGGAATTAGGTAAACCCGCTTGCTGAGCGAGTTCGGTGAGCGCGACGCTGCCGTGAGAATCCGCGATCAGTTCCAGTAATGTCAGGCCACGGGTTAAGGATTGAACCTGCCCGACTGCAGGTGTAGCAGCGATCGTGCCGCGAGGTTTCTTACCGCGTTTGGCGGCCACAGGTGTAACCATTGCTGTTTCTCCTTCTGCAATATGGAAATCATTTTCGTTTTAATTGGCTGATTTGCAATCAACGCTTTTCTGGTCGGATCTGTTAGTCGTTTTGCCTGAAAATGTCTCATCCAAGGTTGCTTTGACCCTTCACGAAGTTATGACAGTATGTCGGGCGGGTATTTCTGCCAGCAGATTGACGTTAATGAGGCAACAGTGAGCAACAAAATCGAAGCGCTGCATCAGCAGCTCGCGCAACGCATTATGGTGTTGGACGGCGGCATGGGCACCATGATCCAGAGCTACAAGCTGGATGAGCAGGATTTTCGCGGCAGCCGTTTCGCTGACTGGCCCTGCGATCTCAAAGGTAACAACGATCTGCTGGTATTGAGCAAGCCGGAAGTGATCCGCGAGATCCACAACGCCTACCTTGCCGCGGGTGCCGATATTCTCGAAACCAATACCTTTAACTCTACCACCATCGCGATGGCGGATTACCAGATGGAATCGCTGTCGGCAGAGATCAACTTCGAAGCCGCCAGGCTTGCGCGCGCCAGCGCAGATGAATGGACGGCGAAAACGCCGGATCGTCCACGCTATGTCGCGGGCGTATTAGGCCCAACTAACCGCACGTGCTCGATCTCGCCGGATGTTAACGATCCCGCTTATCGTAACGTGACCTTCAATCAGTTGGTGGATGCTTATCGTGAATCCACACGGGCGCTGGTGGAAGGTGGCTCTGACATCATCATGATTGAAACGGTGTTTGATACTCTGAACGCCAAAGCGGCGGTTTACGCGGTTAAAACTGAGATGGAAGCGCTGGGCGTGGACCTGCCGCTGATGATCTCGGGCACTATCACCGACGCTTCTGGGCGTACGCTTTCTGGGCAAACCACTGAAGCCTTTTATAACTCGCTGCGTCACGCCGAACCGCTGTCGTTTGGCCTTAACTGTGCGCTGGGTCCCGATGAGCTGCGTCAGTATGTGGCGGAGCTGTCGCGCATTGCGGAAGGTTACGTTACCGCCCATCCAAACGCGGGTTTACCCAACGCCTTTGGTGAATATGACCTCGACGCCGACATTATGGCGCAGCAGATTGGTGAATGGGCGACGTCAGGCTTTCTCAATATTATCGGCGGCTGCTGTGGGACTACGCCGGAGCACATTGCCGCAATGGTGCGTGCGGTTGAAGGTGTTGCGCCACGTAAGCTGCCAGAAATCCCCGTCGCTTGCCGGCTTTCCGGTCTTGAACCGCTGAATATCACCGCTGAGTCGCTGTTCGTGAACGTGGGTGAACGTACCAACGTCACCGGTTCAGCCAAGTTCAAACGCCTGATTAAAGAAGATAAGTACAACGAAGCGCTGGAAGTGGCGTTGCAGCAGGTTGAAAGCGGCGCGCAGATCATCGACATCAACATGGATGAAGGCATGCTTGACGCCGAAGCGGCGATGGTGCGTTTCCTGAATCTGATCGCCGGTGAACCTGACATTTCACGCGTGCCGATCATGATCGACTCCTCGAAATGGGAAGTGATCGAAAAAGGCCTGCAATGTATTCAGGGCAAAGGCATCGTGAACTCCATCTCAATGAAAGAGGGCGAAGAGGTCTTTATTCATCATGCGCGTCAGGTACGTCGTTACGGCGCCGCGATGGTAGTAATGGCGTTTGACGAAGTCGGTCAGGCAGATACGCGCGCGCGAAAAATTGAAATCTGTCGCCGCGCCTACAAAATCCTGACTGAGCAAGTGGGCTTCCCGCCGGAAGACATCATTTTTGACCCCAATATCTTTGCGGTGGCGACCGGCATTGAAGAACACAACAACTACGCAATGGATTTCATCGGCGCCTGTGAAGACATCAAACGCGAATTACCACATGCGATGATTTCTGGCGGCGTGTCCAACGTCTCGTTCTCATTCCGCGGCAACGACCCGGTGCGTGAGGCGATTCACGCCGTGTTCCTCTATTACGCCATCCAAAAAGGCATGGATATGGGGATCGTCAACGCCGGTCAGCTGGCGATTTATGACGATTTGGCTGACGAACTGCGAAACGCGGTCGAAGACGTTATTCTCAACCGCCGCGATGATGGCACCGAACGGCTGTTGGATTTAGCCGAGAAATATCGCGGCGGCAAAAGCGATGGCTCACAAGAAAAACAGCTGGCTGAATGGCGCAGTTGGGACGTGGTGAAGCGCCTGGAATATTCGCTGGTTAAAGGCATTACCGAATTTATTGAACAGGATACTGAAGAGGCGCGTCAGCAGGCTCCGCGTCCAATTGAAGTGATCGAAGGTCCGCTGATGTCAGGTATGAACGTGGTGGGCGATCTGTTTGGCGAGGGCAAAATGTTCCTGCCGCAGGTAGTAAAATCAGCGCGGGTGATGAAGCAAGCGGTGGCTTACCTGCAACCCTTTATTGAGGCGAGCAAAGAAGCGGGGCGCAGCAACGGCAAAATCGTGCTGGCGACGGTAAAAGGCGATGTGCACGACATCGGTAAAAATATCGTTGGCGTGGTGTTGCAGTGTAATAACTACGAAATCATCGATCTTGGCGTGATGGTACCGGGCGAAAAAATCCTGAAAACCGCCCGCGAAGTGAACGCTGATATCATTGGCTTATCGGGCTTGATCACGCCGTCGCTGGATGAAATGGTCAATATGGCCAAAGAGATGGAGCGTCAAGGCTTCACGCTGCCGCTGCTGATTGGCGGCGCGACCACATCAAAAGCGCATACCGCGGTGAAAATTGAGCAGAACTACAGCGGCCCGACGGTGTATGTGCAAAATGCCTCGCGCACGGTTGGCGTGGTTTCCTCACTGTTATCCGCTACGCTGAAAGATGACTTCGTGGCGCGCACCCGCAAAGAGTACGAAACTGTGCGTATTCAGCACGCCCGCAAGAAACCGCGTACGCCGCCGGTTTCATTGCAGGTTGCGCGTGATAACGCCACCAGCCTTGACTGGGAAAGTTACACGCCGCCGGTGGCGCATCGTCTTGGTGTTAGCGCGGTAGAGGCGAGCATTGATACGTTGCGTAACTACATCGACTGGACGCCGTTTTTTATGACCTGGTCGCTGG
This sequence comes from Pantoea sp. MQR6, assembly GCF_022761075.1. Classification (NCBI taxonomy): domain Bacteria; kingdom Pseudomonadati; phylum Pseudomonadota; class Gammaproteobacteria; order Enterobacterales; family Erwiniaceae; genus Pantoea; species Pantoea sp. MQR6. The sequence continues at coordinate 575,303 of NZ_JAKYXB010000002.1, read as the reverse complement.
CGGGCAAATATCCGCGCATCCTTGAAGATGAGGTGGTAGGTGAAGAGGCGAAACGCCTGTTTGCCGACGCCAACGATATGCTGGATAAGCTGAGTGAAAAAGGCGCACTGAAGCCACGCGGTGTCGTCGGTATTTTCCCGGCCAATAGCGTTGGTGATGACATTCATATCTACAAAGATGAGCAGCGTGACGACGTAATAAGTGTGAGTCATCACTTACGTCAGCAGACAGAGAAAACCGACTTCGCCAACTACTGTCTGGCCGATTTCGTCGCCCCTAAAAGCAGCGGAAAAGCGGACTACTTTGGCGCGTTTGCCGTTACAGGCGGACTCGAAGAAGATGAGCTGGCAGAGGCTTACGACCGTCAGCATGACGACTACAACAAAATCATGGTTAAGGCGCTCGCCGATCGTCTGGCAGAAGCATTTGCCGAGTATCTGCATGAGCGGGTGCGTAAAGTGATTTGGGGCTTTTCGCCGAATGAAAACCTCAGCAATGAAGAGTTGATTCGCGAAAATTATCAGGGAATTCGCCCTGCGCCAGGTTATCCGGCCTGCCCGGAGCACACCGAGAAAGCCGCGATTTGGCAACTGCTGGACGTTGAAACCATGACCGGTATGAAGCTGACGGAATCTTTTGCCATGTGGCCTGGCGCGTCAGTTTCAGGTTGGTACTTCAGCCATCCTGACAGCCGCTACTTTGCAGTGGCGCAGATTCAGCGCGATCAGGTTGAGGATTATGCGGCACGTAAAGGGATGTCGGTAACGGAAGTCGAACGCTGGCTGGCACCGAACCTGGGTTACGATGCGGATTAGCAGCAGAACAGCGTAAACAACAAGGGCGACCCGGTGGTCGCCCTTGTTTTATTCTCTCAGGTATCAGTTGAATCGTGCGTCACGATCGGAGGTCAAATCATACAGCTGGTATTTACGTCCCAGCATCTGACCGCCATCACGCGTCAGCGGCACCCAGTTAACCTGCGCACGGCCACGCGTTGGCGTCACAGTGAAGAGATCCATCGGAATAGAGATATAGAAGCCTTTGGTGAAGTCACCTTCGCCATACTCTTCTGACGAGACGTTGGTTTTGGTGGCGTAGACACCAACCATCACGCCGCTGTCGAAGCGTTTGGAGAGATCTACCGTGACGCCTTTGTCTTTCGCCAGATACTGCCCGACGCTGGCTTTCACCAACACATCCTGCATAAACCACGGACGCCAGTAAGCGGTGACATTACCCGTTGGCGCCTTGTAGTTGGTGAACTGCATCATGTTGTCCCAGTCACGCTGGCGGACATAGTTTGCATCCACGCCCACTGCCCAGTTGCTGTCGACCGGGCGATAAAGCAGTTCGCCACCGACGCCACCGTACATCGTTTCAAGGTAGCCACCGTATATCTGACCGTAGAAGCCATTACCGAGATGTCCCATGTAATTGGCTTGCAGGTCATTGACGTACACATTGTTCTCGACGTAATCACGAATGTGAGTACGTACGCGGGGCAAGGTTGAATCGGCAGGCGCGCCGTTGTAGTTAAACTTGTCGTAGTTATTAGCAAGGTTGCCAAACAGGCTCCCGCCAACCAACAGGTGATCGGTAAGCCAGAAATCAACGTTACCCATTACGCCAACCTGATACATATAAAAACTTTCTGGGCCGCCCACCGATTGGTTTAGCACCGGCGACAAACTGTAATTCAGGCGATCCTTACGGATAAACATCCCTTGTTCAGTTTGTCCGGCATCAACCGGATTTTTACGCGTTTGCTGCAAAGGTTGTTCATGGCCCAACGGATAACCGGCCAGTTCATTGTGCAGGCTGGAAACCTTGGTTTCGGTGGTGACCTGCGGCATGTTAAAGCGCGATTCTGTGACGTTAATGGTGTCGATGCCAGCCGGCAGGTTATTCATCATTATACGGTTTGCGCGATCAACACCTTCACGCGTATCACGATATTTAGTCTGCTCGCCAGAGACAAACAGCGTATGGCCTTTAGTCTGGATACGCGGGCCATTCAGCCCGGCGTTGTACTTCAGGTCAGTTAACTGGTTGGCAACCACTGTCGGTTCTAACAGCGTCGGCTGCGGATGCGGATCATAAGCAGGTTTAGCGCTGTCGAGATGTTCCTGACGCAGGTCGTTGAAGTTAGTGCGAATGGTCACACCAAACATAAACGTATTGCCGCGTTCGTAGCTGGCGTTGATATCAGCCCAATCGGTAACTCGATAAATAGCGCCGACGTTCAGCTTGCTGCGCTGCTCTAAACGACCGGCAAAATCATCTTGATAATCGTTGCCTTCATATTCCATCTTCAGGCGCAGCGGCTGCCACGGCGTTTGATACTCCACGCCGCCAAACAGGGCGCTTGGGCCATGGAACATTTGTGAGCCGTTGATCGAACCCGCCTGGCCTACGCCCGGGCGCTGGCAATAGCTGTCGCTATAAGAGCAGAAGGGGTTTTTGACCGTACCGCTGTTACCAAGGTAGCCCCAGCCAAGGCCGAGCGTGAAATCAAACGGACCCCAGGCTTTGCTGGCGACCAGATATTCGCTGTCGAACAAACCGGTGCCGCCGAGATCGCGTGTACCCAATGAGACTTCCGGCAAATAGTAACCTTCCTGCCACAAGCGTAACTTCAGGTCGAACGCTTTATCTTTGTAACTTTGATTGCCGCTGAATGATGAAACGGCGCTGTACTCACGGGTGCGCACATCGGTATAGCGCACGGTGGTTTCCAGCCAGGGAAATAGCTGCAATGACGCAGAGTAATAGCGATATTGATCGTTATCGCGGAAGTTCAGGCTAAATTCACCCTCTTTTGCCATGCGCGCCGTAGGCACTTGCAGCAGGCCAACACCACCAAAGTCCGATTGAGAAGGGCCAACCGGTTCCTGCCAGGTGTCAGCTTGTACCTGACACGCGGTCGCCACAGAAACAGCCAACAGGCTGAAGAGATAACGTTTTTTCATCAGTCTGGTATCCGGTGAGTCAGAACGGTAAGCATGCGACTGTTCAGGTCGTCATAAGCGCCAGGCAAGCTCCATGAAGAGAAACCGAGCCAAATAATGCTGCCGGGTTCAACTTCAGCATGACGGTGGTTCCAGTAAGCGACAGGCACTTGCTGGGTCGTACCGGAAGGGGAGATCACCGTGGCAAAATTATGCTCAGCACCGGAGAGAAGCTCATGATTTGCCAGATACTGACGGACCGATTGGCCTGGCTGCCAGGTGACTTTCCCGGCACCGGAGAGTGCGCCCAGCACGAGTACGGTATTTGTCGGCGCAGCCAGATAAAGATCGTATTGCCCTTCGAGGCGGCGATTATCAGCGGGGTGCAGACGAATCCAGTCGGGATCCAGCGGGGTAAACTGGCGTCCGGTAACGTTGATTTCACCTAACTGACGAAGTACTTCATCGATAGCAACAGCACGATCGCCGCTGCTGTCGGCACGCCATGCCCGCAACTGGGCCAGGGTTTGTTGGTATTGTTGCTGTGCCACGGCGGTGGCACCGCGTTCAGCGATAACCGCGCCCTGGCTAAAGGGCAGCAGTGCAGGTTGTGTCATCAGCTGTGCCAGGTTTTGCACGGCATCAATTTGCACGCTGTTCTGATTGTGCGGCGCATGGACTGTTATCTGGCCTTCAGCCAAAACTGTTGCGCTGAACAGGCTGAGACCGGTCAGCATTAGCGTTATTTTTTTCATGATTTTGCCGGCTTCAGGATGGTGATTTCAACAGGGAAGGCATCCGCCGCCAGCATCTGATGGGCTTGCACCACTTCGCCGCTGCGGTTATCAATCCAGAACGTGTTTTCCCATTCGCGACCCAAGCTGTCGATACGCGCCTGCTCATGCCAAACCCGACAGGCGATGCGATTACCCGCAATCTCTATCACTTCATCGTCGCCGCGCTGGAAAGTGGAACTGACCGTGCCAGCGCGCACTTTACCTTGTTCGGTCCACTGCACAATGCGTGTCCAGCTTGCACCCTCTTGAATGTGCAGGCTGTCTGCGAGTGGATCCTGCTGCAGATTGCTAACCTGCTGTAAATCGTCTGGCAGGCCCAGCGTTTTAATCAAACGACCCTTTGCGGTCACCAGCATGGCTTTGTCTTGCGTTACCCATTTTTGTTGATTGTTTTCGTTGTAACCCAGCACAACAAAAATACGCGGGCCTTCATTGATTCGGGCGTAAATGCTGGCGTAAGGCAGAGCGTCTACCTGTTGGTCAGTAACGGTTACATCATCGGGGCCGCTGATGGCTAGCATCACGGTTTGTTCCAGCCCTTTTTGCGTTTGTGTACAAGCCTGCAGCAACAGGCAAGCGAGCAGCAGAGGAAGTTGGCGCACTGTGTGTCCCTGATAAGTCATGCCAAAGTAAAAATAACCACACGAAAGTGTGGTTATGTTTAAAGGTGCTACATCAACGAGTGGTGCTCGTTGTGGTCGTGGTTGTTGTACCGGTATTTGCCCCGTCACCACCGCCAGAAGCGGCAACGCCGAGTCCCACTAACGCGCCGAGTGCGCCGATACCGACAGCGGTAGACGCACCGGCAGAGATTGCTCCCGCCTGCGCGCCTGCTGCGGCACCTGCTTCTTCTGGCGCTGCAAAAGCACTGGAAGAGACAGCAACGTAAAGTAGGGCTGCACCGGCAACCATGTATTTTTTCATAACAACATTTCCTGCATTGAGTGAATGAAGGATCTTTCCCCTTCGTCATTAACGCTGCAGGCAGGCGATATTTGCGCACCAACAACGTAAAGACTACGGGGTTGCCCATTGCGGGCGCGTTCAGTATAGGGCAACAAATTACCAGAGTTCAGCGTATGTAAAAGCCAGCGAAAAAGAGGGCGCAAGACGGTCATAATTAAGCCAATTTGGCGTTAATCACTTTTTAAATCGGAGGTTTACGCCATCTGGCCAGATATTTGGCTGGCGCTATGAATATTTCAAAGTGTTTTGTGCCATTTTATTAAATATTGGTACGGAATAGGAATAATCAGATTTTCCTGATTACAGACAAATAATAATTACGTTAATAATCAATGGGTAATTATTTTTCGGCTGCGTTTTAGGGCCAGTTTTAATAGGGTTAAACCCAGGAAAAAAACAGCAAGTTCAGAATTTACTGAGGTTATTTTAAGAATTATCTAACGGTTGAGCAGGGGGAAAGGGGTTAATTAGCGCGCAGTTTCAGCTTTTATGGCAAAAAAAGGGCGGCAATAATGCCGCCCATTGAAATCAGCAATAAATTAACGCCAGGATTTATAGCGGTTAATTAAGGCATTGGTGGAACTGTCATGGCTCTCAATTTTGTCGTCATTTTCGAGTTCAGGCAGAATACGGTTTGCCAGTTGCTTACCTAATTCCACGCCCCACTGATCGAACGTGAAGATATTCAGAATGGCACCTTGAGTGAAAATTTTGTGCTCATACAGTGCAATCAGTGCGCCCAGGCTGAACGGCGTAATTTCACGCAGCAGAATCGAGTTGGTTGGGCGGTTACCTTCAAACACTTTGAATGGCACGATGTGCGCAACGGATTCCGCTGTTTTACCGGCGTCAGTAAACTCTTTTTCAACCACTTCACGCGACTTACCAAATGCCAGCGCTTCGGTTTGAGCAAAGAAGTTCGACAGCAGTTTTGGATGATGATCGGTTAAGGCATTGTGCGTAATCGCAGGGGCGATGAAGTCACACGGAACCAATTTGGTGCCTTGGTGAATCAGCTGATAGAACGCGTGCTGACCATTGGTGCCAGGCTCGCCCCAAATGATTGGGCCGGTTTGGTAATCCACCGGATTGCCTTCGCGATCGACATATTTACCGTTGGATTCCATATTGCCTTGCTGGAAATAGGCCGCAAAACGGTGCATATATTGGTCATACGGTAGAATAGCTTCGGTTTCAGCACCAAAAAAGTTGTTGTACCAAATACCAATCAGCGCCAGCAGCACCGGCAAGTTTTGTTCAGCCGGCGTGTTGGAATAATGCTTGTCCATTGCATGCGCGCCGCTTAGCAGCTGCTCGAAGTTATCGAAACCGATGGAAAGAATGATCGACAAGCCAATCGCTGACCAGAGTGAATAGCGTCCGCCAACCCAGTCCCAAAATTCGAACATGTTATTGGTATCGATACCGAACTCACCCACCGCTTTCGCGTTGGTCGACAGCGCGGCAAAGTGCTTCGCCACATGCTGCTGATCGCCCGCCGTCTTCAGGAACCAGTCACGCGCGCTGTGGGCGTTTGTCATGGTTTCTTGCGTGGTGAAGGTTTTAGAAGCCACCAGGAACAGCGTGGTTTCCGGGCTGAGATCTTTCAACGTTTCGGCGATATGGGTGCCATCAACGTTGGAGACAAAATGCATGTTCAGATGATTTTTATAGGGGCGCAGCGCTTCGGTCACCATGAAAGGGCCGAGGTCCGAGCCGCCAATACCGATATTGACGACATCGGTGATCGGTTTGCCGGTATAGCCTTTCCATTCGCCGCTGATGATGCGCTCAGAGAAGCCTTTCATCTTATCCAGCACTGCGTTCACTTCCGGCATCACATCTTTGCCATCAACCACGATTGGCGTGTTGCTGCGGTTGCGCAGCGCAACGTGCAGAACCGCGCGATCTTCGGTGCGGTTAATCTTCTCGCCAGAGAACATGGATTTGATGGCACCGCTCAGATCGGTCTCTTTCGCCAGCGCCTGTAATTTATCGAGGGTTTCCTGAGTGATGCGGTTTTTCGAGAAATCCACCAGCATCTGATCATCAAAGGTGGCAGAGAATTTGGCAAAACGATCGGCATCCTGGGCAAACAAGTCGGCGATTTCTACCGTTTTCATCTGTTCAAAATGCTGTTGCAGCGCTTTCCAGGCTGCGGTTTGTGTCGGATTGATATTTTTCATGGCAACACTCTTGTTGATATTAAGAACCGTCATTCCATCGGGGTCACAGCGTACCCGGTTAGCGTTTCAGTATGACCACAGATGCAACTGAAAGGAAAAAATTTGTCACCGCAGTGATTGTGTTGGTATCGAACCATTCGCGGGCAGGTGCGGCCTGGCGCGGCGTTTCGCCAGATTTTTCTGGCCTCAATTTTCGGGTTAGTTCGATGCAAAAACAGGGCGTAGTGTGGCAAAAATCTGCTTTACCTTCCTTGTGCCGCATCAGGAAATAGCCTGCTGGCTGAACCCATTTAGCACTCTAATTGCTGCGGCGCGGGCAAATTTGCCACGGGGTGCTCTGAAAATGAAAAATCCTTCAGGCAACAGCGTTGACAGCGGGGCCAGAAACCGATATTTCTATGCGCCTACTTGCGCCACTAAGCGCAAGCCAGAAGAGGCGCGTCGCCCAGGCAGTGTGTTGGAGGAACCGTAATCCAGTGAAAACACATCAGGGGGAGCGACGCCGAGGTGGTCAATTCGCGGTGGATTGATTGTCGGCTACAGGGGCTGAATCCCTTGGGTTGTCACCAGAAACGTTCCCAGTCGGACGTTTTGCAAGGTGGGGCGCTTCTGGGTGACTCGTCTACCCGATCTGGTCTGCCCATTTCTGCTCTTTCCTTGTGCCAAGGCTGATAGAATGTCTCTCGTCCGCAGTTAAACGTGCGGGAGCAAGATAACCTGACACGAGGTCGTAACATGTCTCAAACTCTGATTGTGGCGAAATTTGGTGGCACCAGCGTTGCCGATTTTGAAGCCATGAACCGCAGCGCCGATGTGGTGCTGGCCAATGCCAATACGCGTCTGGTGGTGCTTTCCGCCTCTGCGGGCATTACCAATCTCCTTGTTTCTCTCGCTGAAGGTCAGGAACCGTCGCAACGCGTCCTGCTGCTGGAAGAGATCCGCCGTATTCAATACAACATCATTGATCATCTGCAACGTCCCGACGTCATTCGTGACGAAATCGACCGCATGATCGAAAACATTGCCATGTTGTCTGAAGCTGCCGCGCTAGCAACCTCTACCGCGTTAACCGACGAACTGGTGAGCCACGGTGAGTTGATGTCGACGCTGCTGTTTGTGGAGATTCTCCGCGAACGTCAGGTAAACGCTGAATGGTTTGATGTGCGTAAAGTGATGCGGACCAACGACCGTTTTGGCCGCGCTGAACCGGAAGTCAACGTGTTGGCAGAACAGACGATCGCGCAACTTAAGCCGCGTATCGAGCAAGCGCTGGTGGTAACGCAGGGCTTTATCGGCAGTGAAAGCAAAGGTCGCACCACCACGTTAGGCCGTGGCGGCAGTGATTACACCGCAGCGCTGTTAGGCGAAGCGCTGCATGCTGCACGCATTGATATCTGGACCGATGTGCCCGGTATTTACACTACCGATCCTCGCGTCGTGCCAACAGCGAAGCGCATTGATGAAATTACCTTCGAAGAAGCGGCCGAAATGGCAACCTTTGGTGCCAAGGTACTGCATCCCGCTACGCTGTTGCCTGCGGTTCGCAGCGATATTCCGGTATTTGTAGGTTCAAGCAAAAACCCGTCTGCGGGTGGCACACGCGTTTGTAATGAAAGCCAGAACCCACCGCTGTTCCGTGCGCTGGCGCTGCGTCGCAAGCAAACCTTGCTGACCTTACACAGCCTGAACATGCTGCATGCACGTGGCTTCCTTGCCGAAGTCTTTAACATCCTGGCGCGCCACAGTATGTCGGTTGATTTGATTACCACTTCCGAAGTGAGCGTGGCGTTGACGCTCGACACCACCGGTTCAACCTCCACCGGTGACAGCCTGCTGACACAGGCTTTGCTGACTGAACTTTCGTCGCTGTGCCGGGTAGAAGTGGAAGAGAATCTGGCGTTGGTGGCCATTATCGGCAACAACCTGTCGAAAGCTTGCGGTGTGGGCAAAGAGGTCTTCGGGGTACTCGAACCTTTCAACTTGCGTATGATTTGCTATGGCGCCAGCAGCTATAACCTCTGTTTTCTGGTGCCAGGCACCGATGCGGAGAGCGTAGTACGTACTCTGCATCACAACCTTTTTGAATAAACGCGGATATTTTACGACTAAATATTTCGTTAATAAGCCAAGCCGGACAGGGTCCGGCTTTTTTATTTATTATCTTTGTTTAAGTAAGTAAATATCTCACACCCGTCTTGAAAGTCGTCCCGGCTATTTCTGACAAACCGCGCTACACCAGCAAGATGCGTCTTGAATCACCTCCTTTTGCTCAATAATTGGACTGAAATCCCTCTCTCCGGTTGCGCTTAATGCGTGCTAATCGATAATCAGCGCCGCTGAATTATTTCAGTATTCTAAGGGAAAGTTATGCAAAAGTTCGTGGCAGAGATCCTCGGCACATTCGTGCTGGTGTTAGGCGGTTGTGGCAGCGCAGTGTTGGCTGCAGCGTTTCCAGAGTTAGGTATTGGCTTTACTGGCGTCGCGCTGGCGTTTGGCTTGACCGTATTAGTGATGGCCTACGCGGTGGGTCATATTTCGGGTGGTCACTTTAATCCAGCGGTCACTATTGGCTTGCTGGTCGGTGGCCGCATCCCGTCATCACACGTTTTACCCTATATTATTGCGCAGCTTATTGGTGCGGTAGGTGCAGGTGCCGTGTTGTATTTGATTGCCAGCGGTAAAGCGGATTTCGATGTTGCTGCCAGCGGTTTTGCATCAAATGGTTACGGCGAACAATCACCGGGCGGCTACAACTTGATGTCAGCGATGATCATTGAAGTGGTGCTGACGGCCATTTTCCTGATTGTCATCATGGGTGCGACAGATAAGCGTGCACCGGCAGGCTTCGCCCCTATCGCAATTGGCCTGGCCTTAACCTTAATTCACTTGATCAGTATTCCTGTCACCAACACCTCCGTTAACCCAGCGCGCAGCACCGGCGTTGCCTTGTTTCAGGGCGATTGGGCGATTTCACAACTGTGGGTCTTCTGGCTGATGCCCGTCATTGGTGCGGCAATTGGTGGTGTGATCTACCGCTTTATACTGGAAAAAGCAGAGTAATTTTGACATTTTCAGGCGGATTGGCAGCAGTCGATCCGCATTTTCCCTTCAGACCTCATCTCCGCCTTACGTCGTGATAACGAAATGTTATGATCCTGCTTCCGCTTTCGCAGCCGTTCCTGCGTCGCGTATTTCTATGGCAAACCTGCGTAAAAACACAACATTCTTATAAGGAAGTCTGGCCATGCTCGCCACTTTAACCCGCCTGTTCCCACTGTGGGCCGTGCTGTTATCTGTCGCCGCTTACTATTCACCAACGACATTTCTTGGTATTGGTCCCTGGGTTACTTACCTGCTGATGCTGATTATGTTTGGTATGGGTGTAACGCTCAATATTGATGATTTCAAACGGGTGCTGGTGCGCCCGGCACCGGTCATCGCCGGTACGTTTTTGCATTATCTGGTCATGCCATTGGCAGCCTGGGGATTGGCCAAACTGTTTCATATGCCGCCGGATCTCGCAGCGGGCATGATTCTGGTGGGAAGCGTTGCCAGTGGTACCGCATCTAACGTGATGATCTATCTGGCGAAAGGGGATGTCGCGCTGTCTGTCACTATCTCATCGGTTTCCGCGCTGGTGGGCGTGTTTGCCACGCCGCTGCTAACACGTTTCTATGTTGATACGCATATTCAAGTCGATGTGGTCGGCATGCTGTTGAGCATTGTAAAAATCGTCGTCATTCCAATCAGTTTGGGTTTGATCATTCACCACAGCATGAACAGCGTGGTACGTCGCGTAGAACCTTATTTACCTGCGTTTTCGATGATCTGCATTCTGTTAATCATCAGTGCAGTGGTCGCGGGCAGCCAGAGCTTTATTGGTTCGGTGGGCTTGGTGGTGATCGTCGCGGTGATTCTGCATAACGCCATTGGCCTGCTTGGCGGCTATTGGGGTGGCAAACTTTTTGGATTCGACGAATCTACCTGCCGCACGCTGGCGCTGGAGGTCGGCATGCAGAACTCAGGTCTGGCGGCGACGCTGGGCAAGCTCTACTTCTCACCGCTGGCCGCGTTGCCTGGCGCACTGTTCTCGGTATGGCACAATCTTTCGGGTTCGCTGCTGGCAGGCTACTGGTCAGGCAAACCGATCAAGAAGAAGTAAGTTGATACTGCCCGCTACATTTCCTGGAACTGTAGCGGGTTTTTACGCTGCGCGGTGTTATCCGTGAGTGACCGATTTTGAAAACAGCTGAATCACCACCACGCCGGCAATAATTAATCCCATTCCCAGCAGCGCCGGTAGATCCAGTTTCTGTTTATAAATAGCCCACGACAAAATGGACACCAGCGTAATGCCCATTCCTGCCCAAATCGCATAGGCGACGCCGATATTCATGGTTTTGACTACCTGAGACAGGCCATAAAACGAGATGGCGTACCCAACCACCACCACAACGCTGGGCAGCAGGCGAGTAAAACCCTCCGATGATTTCATCATGGTCGTTGCTAAGGTTTCGGCGCAGATGGCGATCGCTAATATGATATAAACGTTAAACATCCTTTCTCCTTAAATGCGCAATGACATGACGCAAACAAGTCATTCATAATCTCGCTCATCATCGGGCTGTTCTAACACCGTGTAAGCGGTGGCACAGAACAGAGAATTCAGACGTTTCATATCCCCTAATAAACCCAGATGTAGCGAGCTGGTTTCAATACTTTGCACATTCTTCTGATGCAAGCGATCCACATGCGCATGCGAATAGCGGCGAATCATCAGGCGGAAGCGATGCTTGGCGCGGCGCAGTCGTTTGGCGCTGGTGACATCATGTGAAAGAAATACGGACAAGCTAAGCCGTAGGTTAGCAATCAACTGTTCGTGTAATGCTTCCAACTCTTTTAATCCTTCAGCGGAAAAAGCACGCCGTGCGGCAAGGGACTTGTCGGCAACATCGCTGCTCATGCGCTCAATAATGTCGCCGGCCTGCTCGAGATTCAGCGACATCTCGATAATTTCGCTCCAGCGCCGCGAATCTTCTTCGCCTAAATCCTCTTTTGGCATACGCGCCAGGTAAAGTTTGATGGCGGTATAAAGCACATCCACATCGTCATCTAACCTGCGAACCGTTCGCTCTTCACCATGCACGACCTTGCTGAAGGCATCAAGCATCTGCTCCAGCACGTCGCCCATGCGTAATGCCTCACGAGCAGCATTGACCAGCGCCAGCGCTGGTGTATCCAATGCGCTTCGATCCAAATGTTTGGGTTTAAGAATAAGTGCGCTTTCGGTGTCATCACTGATCAGGCGACGGCACAAACGCGCCATAGGATCAGCAAAAGGCACCAGCACCACACAGCGAATCAGGTTGTAAAAGACGTGGAAGAAGATCACTAACTCTTCATCGCTGACCGGCAGTTTATCGAGCCATATCGCGACCGGATTGACGAACGGCAAGATGATGACGCAGCCAATCAGCTTGAATAACAAGCTGCCCAATGCGACGCGTTTGCCCGCAGCGTTGGAACCGCTGGCGTTGATCATTGCCAGCAATCCGCTGCCGAGATTGGCACCAATCACCAGGCAAAGCGCGACTTTGAATGAGATCACCCCGGTGGCGGTTAAGGTTGCAGTGATTAACACCGCCGCCAGGCTTGAGTAACTAATAATGGCGAAGACCGCGCCAATCAGCGCATCCAGCATGATGTCGCCGGTCAGGCTGGAAAACAGCACTTGTACACCGGAAGCTTGCGTAATCGGTCGTGCGGCCTCGACAATCAGCTGTAGCGCTAAAAGAATCAATCCCAACCCAATGCTGGCCCGACCGAGTTGACCGGCTCGCGTCTGTTTACGCCCGAGGAAAAACACCACGCCAAAAAAGATAAACAGCGGTGAAAGCCAGGAGAGATCAAACGTCAGAATACGCGCCATGATCGCCGTGCCGACATCTGCGCCCAGTACCACCACTAAGGCGGGCGTCAGGCTGACCAGGTTTTGCGCAACAAAGGAAGTGACTAAAAGCGTGGTGGCATTACTGCTTTGCACCAGCGTGGTAACGCCGATTCCGGCAAGGAATGCCATGGGTTTTTGTTCAATACTGCGACTTAACACGCGCCGTAAATCAGCACCATAAACGCGCATAATGCCAGTACGCACGATATGCGTGCCCCATACCAACAGTGCGACCGCGGAAAGGAGATTAAGCAGGGTTAACACGTATAGATGCTCCTCGACCATCAGGCTTTAAACAGCACAGATTGCCAGCCTGACGGAGAGAGCAATCTGTGAAGGATATTGCCGAGCGAAGCGCGATTTTTTCCTGTGTTTTAAGCCACCTGGCGCAACGTCGACATCTCTAACTGTAGACCAATCTGCATGCCAACAGGGTGTAAATCCGCCGCCGTGCGGTTCAAAACGTCGATAGAAAGTTCTATACCGTGCGCGCTGACACGATAACGGATTACGTTGCCAAGCAGAGTGTGGCTAATGATCTCAGCCGGGATGCCACTACCTGACGGGGTGAAACGTATTGTCTCTGGGCGGATCGCGACCTGTGAATGGAATGTTTGCCCGGTGAGTTGCGTAGCTTGCTCTGCGCTTAGCAGGTTGTAGTGACCAATAAAACCGGCGGCAAAGTGATCAACCGGCTGGGTATACAGCGACTCGGCATCACCGTTTTGCACAATTTTCCCTCTGTTCATCAGCACGATACGATCAGAGAGCGTTAACGCTTCTTCCTGATCGTGCGTCACGAAAAGGGTGGTGAGTTTGAGCTCTTTCTGGATACGGCGAATCTGATCGCGCAGATGGCGACGAATGCGCGCATCCAACGCCGAGAGCGGCTCATCCAGCAGCAGTAAACGTGGGCGCGTCACCAGCGATCGCGCCAGCGCCACACGCTGACATTGCCCACCGGAGAGCTGATGTGGATAGCGGCGGGCAAACTCGGTTAACTCTACCAACGCCAGTACTTCGGTTACACGCTGCTGCACTTCATGGCCCGGCAGCTTTTGCATTTTCAAACCAAAGGCGACGTTTTTTTCTACGGTCATATTGGGGAACAGCGCATAGCTCTGAAACACCATGCCGATGTGGCGATTTTGTGGCGACAGCGGCACGATGTCTTTGCTCTGCAATAAAATCTGCCCGCTATCCACCGAGGTCAATCCTGCCAGACAGCGCAACAGCGTAGATTTTCCGCAGCCGCTGGGGCCGAGTAACGTCACGAACTCACCCTCTTCGGCACTGAAATCAATCTGCTGGAAAATCTGCGTTGGGCCGTAGCTTTTATTCAGTTGTTTGACATCAAGGTAGCTCATGATCAGCCTCGCTCAGGATTCAGGACGTTGGCCAGCCAGGTCACCAGCAGCACCACGAAGAAATAGGAGATAACCAGTGCGCTGGTGAAGTGGCCGCTGCCGTTGCGCATATTGAAGAGATAAACCTGCAACGTTTCATAGCGGTTGCCGACCAGCAGGTTAGCGAATACAAACTCACCGATCAAAAACGAGAATGAAAGCAGTACCGCAATTAACACGCCTTTACGCAGGTTCGGCAGCACCACGAACAAAGCCGCTTGCCAGGTGCTGGCACCTAACAGATGCGCGGCGTCGATCAATTCTCTCAAATTAATTGCCTGCATATTGTTCGCGATAGCGCGGTAAATAAAGGGCAGAGCGATAGTGAAATAACAGCCGATAAGAATCCACGGTGTGCCGGTCAGCATCAGCGGCGAAGACGAATAGAGCTGTAATAAGCCAACCGAAGAGACAACGGGCGGCACGGCAAACGGCATTAAAATCAGCACATTCATTACGGCATCGAGTCGTGGATAGTAGTAAGCGATTACAAACATTGCAGGCAGCACCAGCACCAGCGAAAAGATCAGCGCGCCAAAGCAAATCAGCAAAGAATGGCCGAGTGCTGTTAAAAATCGGCCATCGCTCCACAGCTGAATAAACCACTTCAGCGAGTAACCTTCAGGAAGGATCGTGTTGCTCCAGTCTGATGAGACGGCATAGAGCAAGGTCGCTACCAGCGGCAATGCCAGTATGAGAAACAGCAACCACACGATCAAACGATGATAAATCTGTTCCGCACGCGACATCATTGCTCCCTATTTCGCGTTGAGATAGCTGCGGCGCACCAAATACTGCTGCACCACGGTAATCAGCGCCATGATCAGCACCAGCAGCATGGCCAGCGCGCTGCCAGTGTTGGGATCCAGCGAGATATCACCCGAAACCAATGCCGCAATCCGTACCGGAACGACGTTGAAATTGCCGGTGGTCAGGGCATAAATGGTGGCGTAAGCGCCCAACGCATTCGCCAGTAAAATGACAAAGGTGCCAAGCAGTGCCGGAAACAAAATCGGCAGGCCGATATGCCACCAGTAGCGCCAGCGGCTGGCACCCAGCAGCGCGGCAGATTCCTGCCAGTCACGTTTTAATCCATCAAATGCCGGATAAAGCAGCAGTACGCCAAGGGGGATCTGGAACCAGGTGTAAACCAGCACCATGCCGTTACGCGAGAACAGCTTGAAGCTTTCAATCAATTCATAATGGCGCAGCAGTAACGTCAGGCAGCCATTCAGGCCGAGTAGAATCACGAAAGCAAACGCTAGCGGCACGCCAGCAAAGTTGCTGGTCATGTTAGTGAACGACATCATGAAGCGTTGTAAACGCCCGCTGCCGACCTGATGCAGTGAATAACCGGCAATCAGGGAAATCAGCAGACCATACACACTCGACCAAAACGAGATGTCTAACGAGAAACGGAAGGCCTGTAAATAAAAGGGTGACGTCAGGATGTCGTGATAGTTATCCCAGCCCCAGGCTTCATTCATCTCGCTCCAAAAGCTGTTGATAGCAATCCATACCAACGGGGCGAGCTGAAAAGCAACCCAAAACAGCGCGAAGGGGAGCAGAAGCAGCAGCGCTAACCTCTTTCCCCTCATGCGTTCGGCTCCGCCAGTAAGCCACGACAGATGGGCTTGTCATGCGTAACACCCAGCAGTTCGCAGACCGTGCCGCACAGTTCAGTTTGCTGTGGCGCAATCTCGGCTTGAAGTGAGAAAGCGCGGCCAAACACAAACAGCGGAACCTGAGTTTCTTCCGGCAAAATACCCCCGTGCGAGCGATCGTCATTCATGCCGTGATCGGCGGTAACAATCACCTGATATCCTTCTGCCAGCCAGGTCGGCATCCAGTGCGACAAATAACCATCTGCCATGCGCGCTCGATTACGGTATTGCGGTGAAGACAACCCGTGTTTATGGCCTGCATCGTCAATGTTCATCGGATGAATGAACATAAAGTCTGGGTTGTGGCGCAGGCGCAAACTTTCAGCGTCTTCAAACAGATGAGAATCGGGGTAGCTGTCGTCAGAGTAAAAATGCCCATACTGAATGGGCAAGTCCGGCGCGTCGGTATGACGATCGCGCGCCGGAACGAACGGTGTTTGATTATAAAGCTCACTCACCCAATGGTAGGCCGCTGCCGCCGTGGTCAGCCCAGCTGCACGCGCATAGTGAAAAATGCTGCGCTCACGACTCAATCGACTCACGCCGTTATGAATTATTCCGCTCTTAACCGGCGGAATGCCGGTCAGGATGCACTCATACAGCGGACGCGACAGGGACGGCAATTCGCAGGTAAGGGTGTAATAGTGACCATGACCTTGCGCACATTCGGCATACAAGTAGCCCATTGCATGTTGCGCGACCTGATTGCTTAAGCCGTCCAGCACCACGAGGATCGTTTTCATTCCGTTCTCCTTGCCACGCGCTACTGTTGCATATTGATGATGACGTTTTCTTGCCACAGGCGCGGCAGCATTTTGGAGGATTTATCCCACGCAGCCTGATCCTTGATAGGGCGCGCATTTTTGTACTCAGATTGCGGCAGCAGCTTGGCTTGTACATCAGCAGGTAAAGTCAGATGTTCAGCGCGGATCGGGCGTGCATAGCCTTTTGCCAGATTAATTTGGCCAGCGTCAGAGAAGATATATTCACGCGCCAGTTTGGCCGCGCTCGGGTGTTTGGCATATTTGTTGATGATGGTGGTGTAACCGGAGGTCACTGAACCATCGGAAGGAATCACGATTTCATAGCGGTTTTTATCGATTTGATCGCGATAGTTGAGGCCATTGAAGTCCCACAACACCGCCATCTGAACTTCGCCTTTCTCAATGTTAGCAATCACCGGATCGGTTACGCCGAGACGACCTTGCTTCGCCAACTCAGCAAAGAAATTAAGCGCGGGTTTCAGGTTCTTTTCATCGCCACCTAACGCGTAGTTTGCTGCCAGTACACCGTTAGCCGCCTGAGCCGCCACGCCGACATCGCCGATAGTGATTACATACTTACCTTTCTTCAGATCGGCCCAGCTGTGCGGGACATCTTTCACCTGCTGTTTATCCACCAGAAACGCGATAGTACCGGTGTAGGCCAGCGCCCAGTTGCCTTCTTTGTCTTTCGCCCAGGCTGGAATCTGATCCCAATGTGTGGGTTTGTAGGGTTGTGCAACACCTTTAGCCACAGCGATGGGACCAAATGCCGCACCCACATCACCGATATCTGCACTGGCGTTCTCTTTTTCTGCATCGAATTTAGCCAGCTCCTGCGCCGAGGACATATCGGTATCGCTGTGCTTCAAACCGTATTTGCTGTTGATGTCATTCCAGGTATCTTTCCAGTTTGCCCAGCTGTCCGGCATACCGACGCTATTGACCTGACCTTCACTGCGGGCGGCTTTTTCTAAGGCGGCAAGGTCATTATCGGCAGCCTGCGCAGCAGGCAAGGCAAGGAATACAGCACTGGCTACTACAGAGGCGATAAACGCTTTCATCTCAGTTGCTCCCGGTGTAAGTTGAGTGGCCTGTCTGGTCTAGTCCAGCAAGAACCGAGCCAATGTAGCGGGTGTATATGAATGATTTATGACAAAGACGTGCAGGGCGAGGGGATGCGTAATATTTCCCATAAAATCCATTCGGAATGATTGGGTACGGAAAGGTTGTCATCGAACTGACGCAGTGCGAAAGCGCACCAAAATGAGGCTATTGTTGTGGAGTCGATAGCACCTAAAACGGCAGATGTGATTGCCAGCGCCTTGCTGGCGCGCATCAAAGCGGGTGAGTTCAGTGGTGGCCGACTGCCTGCAGAACGGGCGTTAAGTGAAGCGTTTTCCACTACGCGTATCACGCTGCGCGAAGCACTGGGGAAGCTGGAAGCGCAAGGCGTAATTTATCGTGAACTGCGCCGTGGCTGGTTTATTGCGCCTCCGCGACTTATCTATAATCCTCTGTATCACAGTCATTTTCATGCCATGGCAGCCGAGCAAGGACGTCATGCCACCACCGAAGTCATAGCCGCACAGAAAGTGTCTGCGCAGGGCGCTGTAGCCGCCGCGCTGATGCTGGAAGAAGGGGAAACGGTTTTCTGTATTCGTCGTCTGCGTCGCATTGATGGCCGGGCCGTGTTGTATGTTGAGCATTACCTCAATCCACACTTTTTTCCCGGCCTGCTTTCCGAAGATCTTACGCGCTCTCTGACCGATCTCTACGATCAGCGTTACGGCATTCGCTACGGCGGCGCACGTTTCACCATTCTCCCTGGCCCCTTACCCGACGTTGCCGCCCCGGCGCTAAATGTCGCAGCCGGCAGCCCAGGTTTGCTTATCACGCGAATCAATCGCAACCAGCAGAAGCAGGTCATTGACTGCGATTGTGAATACTGGCGTTACGACGCGCTCTGTGTTGAGGTGGAAGCATGATTGTGATTTGCGTCACGCTAACGCATGATAGCGCCAGCGAATAATCGACTTTTCAGAGACACAACATGAGTGAAAAAAATCCTATGGCGCAGCACTTTGCAACCGTATTGCAATGGGTGCTGAATTTAGGTCTGCTGAGCCTGGCCATTATATTGGTGGTATTCCTTGGTAAAGAAACCATCCATTTAGCCAATGTTTTACTCAACAGCAGCGAACAGGCTTCGTCCTATTTGCTGATTGATGGAATCGTGATCTATTTCCTCTACTTTGAGTTTATTGCCTTGATTGTTAAGTATTTTCAATCGGGTTATCACTTCCCATTACGCTATTTCGTGTATATCGGTATTACGGCGATTATTCGTCTGATTATCGTTGACCACAAAAATCCGTTCGATACGTTGTGCTATTCAGCCGCCATTTTGGTGCTGGTTGTAACGTTATGGCTGGCAAACAGTCAGCGACTAAAACGCGAATAAACCAGCTAAGGGTTCTGCACGACGACAGGTGTTCACTGGGCCGCTCTGCGTTAAACTAGCGCCCTGCAAATTTTTGGGAGTGGTGCTATGTCGCAAGATGCGCTCAGCCTATTACGTGCGCTCAACTGGCTTTCGCCCACGCAACCGACGCTTTCGCCTGTGCTATTGGATTGGTTGATGGAAGAAGATTCCATGACGCGGCGCTTTGAGCAACATTGTCAGCGAGTAACGGTGCAGCCGGTGCGCGAAGGTTTCATTAACGCCAGCGAACTTACGGACGAACTGACATTGCTACCAAACGATGAACGCTATTGGTTGCGTGAAATTATTCTTTTCGGTGACGACGAACCCTGGCTGGCCGGGCGAACGCTGGTGCCGGAAAGTACCTTGAATGGCCCGGAGGCAATGTTGCAGCAGTTAGGCACACGCCCGCTTGGCCGCTATCTTTTCTCCTCTTCAACGTTGAGCCGTGATTTTATCGAGCCGGGAAAGGTCGATGATTTATGGGGCCGTCGCTCTCGCCTGCGCTTGTCAGGTAAACCGCTGCTGCTGACTGAACTGTTTTTGCCCGCTTCGCCGCTCTATCGCGATCGGGGTTAAGGAATTGCATTGTGCAAAAGACATTAAAAGTGAGTAAGTTGCAGGCATACAGCCGCCTGATGCGTATCGATAAACCGATTGGCACCTTGTTGTTAATGTGGCCTACGCTGTGGGCATTGTGGCTGGCTAACATGGCGGTGCCACCCATTTCCGTGCTGGTGGTGTTTGTTTTGGGCGTTATCGTGATGCGTGCGGCAGGATGCGTCATTAACGACTATGCCGATCGCAAGGTGGATGGTCACGTCCAGCGCACGCAAAATCGTCCGTTACCCAGCGGTGCGGTGAGTTCAAAAGAGGCAAAATATTTGTTTGTTGGGTTGGCATTAGTGGCATTCGTACTGGTGCTGACCATGAACCTGATGACTATTCTGCTCTCCGTCGTGGGGCTGGCGCTGGCTTGGGTTTATCCTTTTATGAAGCGTTATACCCATTTGCCGCAAGTGGTACTGGGGGCGGCATTCGGCTGGGCTATTCCAATGGCGTGGGCCGCAGTTAGTGAGTCCTTACCTTTTGTTTGCTGGCTGGTATTCATCGCTAATATTTGCTGGACGGTGGCTTATGACACGCAATATGCCATGGTTGATCGCGATGATGATCTGAAGATTGGCGTGAAGTCGACAGCGATTCTGTTTGGTCGTTTTGACAAACTGATCATTGGGTTACTGCAGCTGGCAACGCTAATACTGATGGCGTGGGTAGGTTTATTACTGCAGTTAAATGGCGCGTTTTACTGGTCTTTATTATTGGCTGCTGCGCTGTTTGTGCATCAACAGCGACTGATTGCCCAGCGCGAGCGTCAGCTCTGTTTTCAGGCCTTCCTCAACAATAACTATGTTGGGTTGGTGCTGTTTATCGGTGTGCTGATGAATACGGCGCCGTTCAGCCATATTTTCTAACGCATTCTTGGCACTCAATAAAAAGGCGACCTGTTTAAAGAGGTCGCCTTTTTTTGACATCAATATGACCAAACGCTTACTCGTGCGCCACTGCGCTCTCAATCGTCAGGCGTACATCGCTGGTAACCAGGTCGGCCAAAATAAGCCAGGTTGCCTGCGTCTGTAACACGTCTGCATCACCGCTGTCGCTGATATAGCCTTCGTGGCGTAGCGTCAGCACCAGTGAGGTAAAGACCGCTTTGTCGAAGAACTCCGGCGCATTGATGCCGTGCAGAACTGAAAGGCGCTGCGCTAACGTGCGGCTCTCTTTTTCCAGCGTGCCGCGGTTAATTGCAGGCTTAGCGCTTAGAATCGAGAAAGTAATGGCATAACGTTGCAACGTTTCGCGAATACCGGCCGCCAGCAGTTGCAGGGTACGATAGCGTGCGGCAGTAAAGCGTAATTGCCCATTTTCGATAGTGATCAGACCCTGACGCGCCAGTTCTTCACAGAAATTGGACAGCAGCTGCGGCAACTCATCGGTTTGCCAGCGCAGGAAAAGCTCACTCTTCAGCATGGGGTAAATCAGGCTAACCTGACGCAACAACTCAGCTTCGCTCAAATTCGGATGCTGCTGCACGATAGCGGCAATCAGCGACGGCATCACCAGCATGTGATGAATATTGTTGCGATAGTACGTCATCAAAACCGCCTGCTCACGCGGCAGAATGATGATATCGCCAATGCTGTCTTTCTCACTTTCAAACTTGTTCATGCCCATTGCATGATCAAGCAGCGCTTCGGCGGTAAGATCCGGCACGGTTGAGTTGGGTGAGTAAGGCACGTTACGCAGTAGCTGGGTATAGCATTCGAGCTGCTCAATCAACTGTTCACGCGTTAGTGAGCGCTGACGCGAAGCGAGCAGGGCTGTCACGCACAGGTTCATGGCATTGGCAGCGCCTGCTTCATTAATCCTCACCATCAACCGCGCGGCAATGTCATTCACCGTTGGCGTTAGCCAGCTTGGGCGTTGTGGCTCAATAGGATCGATTGCATCACGCCATTCTGGCACTCGCTTGTTGAGATAATTGACCAGCGGCAGCGGTTCGCCAAAGTTGACGTAGCCCTGGCCCAGGTTGCGCAGCTTACGCAAGCCGCGCACCATCTGCATAAAGCCTTCTTTCTCTTTGGCTGCGCCACGTAACTCTTTAGCGTAGGTGCCGACTTCCATCACGTGTTCATAACCGATGTAAATGGGCACTAACGTAATCGGACGATTACCCCCACGCAGCATCGCCTGAAGCGTCATTGCCAGCGTACCGGTTTTGGGATCAAGTAAGCGACCGGTGCGAGAGCGTCCGCCTTCAACAAAGTACTCAACGGAATATCCGCGGGTAAACAGCTCACCCAGATATTCGCGGAATACGGTGGAGTAAAGCTTATTGCCTTTGAAAGTACGACGAATAAAGAAGGCGCCCAGACGACGGAAAATCGGTCCAGCAGGCCAGAAGTTGAGGTTAATACCCGCTGCGATGTGAGGCGGTACTAATCCTTGATGGTAAAGCACATAAGAGAGCAGCAAATAATCCATGTGGCTGCGATGGCAAGGCACATAAACAATTTCGTGACCATCTTGTGCTAACTGACGTACGCGCTCGCCGCCGTTGACGTTAATGCCCTGATAAAGACGGCTCCACAACCAGCCCATTACGCGGTCGGTAACGCGAATCGCCTCATAAGAGAAGTTGGCTGCAATTTCTTCCATCATCTCAACCGCATTTTGCTGCGCTTTTTCATGAGAGATTTTTTTGCTGCGTGCCTCATCTTCAACGGCTTTCTCAATCGCTTTCGATTGCAGTAACCGATTAAACAGATCCTGACGAGCCGGCAAACGGGGACCGATAGCGGCCAGACGCTGACGTGCAAAGTGAATACGCGCAACACGCGCTAACTTCTGAGCGATGGATTGATCTGTACCGTGTTCAGTCGCCATGCGGCGCAGCGAAACGGTGGGTGAGAAACGCACAAAGCTGTCGCGCCCGTGCCAAATCACCGCAAAAAATTTCTGTACGCCATTTAATACGCGCAGATGCGGCGTATCTTCACCCTGAACTTCGCGCCCCGGTGCGCGACCAAACATCACCGTTACCGGCAGCATTTGAATGTCGAGTGCCGGGTTGTTGCGATGCAGGTCGAGGTAATCATGGAAGATTTTCACCGACTCAACGCTGGGCACAAAATAGGGAAATACGCGCGGGCCATCGTGGATAAAAACGTGGCGTGGAAGCAGCGATCCATCAATCTCGAGTGGAGAGAGGGGATCGGGCAGATCGTGCTTAATGCACTGCGCGCGTAATGTCAGTAAGTCGGCCTTCGAATCGTACGGCAGAACATACATAATGGGCCGGGTAGGATCCAGACCATGTTCAGAAACGGGATCGGCCGGAATAGCCTTACTCTTTACCAAAAACGAGAGTGGTAAATTCAGTAATTTATAATAAAGTTTACGCCAACCTGACATAGACAACATGAAGCCTCTTGTTAGCAAAGCGCCGCAAGCATACCAGAAAGCGCAGCGAAGATCTGTGGTGGTGCCATTAGCCGGCAGCCCAGACATTGACGTCAATCCGTTGAAAGGGTTCCCATAATATGGCAAATAATGCCACCGGTCTTATTAGAATTGTGAAAGCTGCCGGTTATTCGTGGCAAGGTCTTCGTGCTGCATGGCAATACGAAGCGGCGTTCCGCCAGGAAGCTATCGCCGCGTTAATCGCCATTGCGGTAGCGTGTTGGCTGGATGTGGACACCGTTTCTCGCGTATTAATGATTGGGGCCGTCGTGCTCGTGGTCATCGTTGAAATCCTCAATAGTGCGATTGAATCTGTCGTTGACCGCATCGGGCAGGAGCACCATCCCCTTGCCGGGCGTGCAAAAGATATGGGTTCAGCCGCCGTCTTGCTGAGTATCTTACTGGCCGTTTTCGTCTGGATCGCTTTGCTTTGGTCGCATTTGCGATAGGCTTTCCAGAACCCGTCAAACGGCTGATTATTGCCTGACTTTTGGTTTCCATTTCACCAATACCTGTATATACTCACAGCGACTGTATAAACAACCAGGGGGCGGGATGAAAGCGTTAACCAGCAGGCAGCAGCAGGTCTATGACCTGATTCGCGATCACATCAATCAAACAGGCATGCCGCCAACGCGTGCAGAAATTGCCGCACAGCTGGGATTCCGTTCACCCAATGCGGCAGAAGAGCATCTCAAAGCATTAGCGCGTAAAGGCGTTATTGAGATTGTTTCTGGCGCTTCTCGTGGTATTCGTCTGTTAATGGAAGAAGAAGCCTCGGAAGGTTTACCGCTGATTGGCCGCGTGGCCGCAGGTGAACCGCTGCTGGCGCAAGAACACATTGAAACGCATTACAAAGTTGATCCCGGTCTGTTTAAGCCTTCAGCTGATTTCCTGCTGCGCGTAAGCGGTATGTCGATGAAAGATATCGGCATCATGGACGGTGATTTGTTGGCGGTGCACAAAACGCAAGATGTGCGTAACGGACAAGTGGTTGTCGCGCGTATTGATGATGAAGTGACCGTTAAACGCTGGAAAAAACAGGGTTCAATTGTCCATCTTCTGCCAGAAAATAACGACTTTGAACCGATTGTGGTCGATACGCGTGCCCAGTCGCTGACCATTGAGGGTCTGGCTGTTGGCGTCGTTCGCAACGGCGAGTGGCTGTAATCTTCCTATAGTCGCTTTTGTTCGCCAGTCTGATGCTATTCTGTCTGCCCAAATTTAGCCGCTGCTGTCTTACCTGCTGATGCAGCGGCGCTGAGCACGGATTTGCGAATGCGTTTTTTGACTGCAACTGATAAAAATCTTTGGCGGCTTGCGCTGCCGATGATCCTTTCTAATATCACCGTCCCGCTGCTGGGATTGGTCGATACCGCTGTTATTGGCCACCTTGATAGTCCTGTTTACCTCGGCGGCGTCGCTGTAGGCACCACTATCACTAGCTTCCTGTTTATGCTGCTGCTTTTCCTGCGTATGAGCACCACCGGTTTAACGGCACAAGCATTCGGTGCGAATGATAAAGCTGCGCTGGCACGTGCCCTGACTCAGCCATTGATGATGGCGCTTGTCGCTGGCGTAATTTTCATTTTTTTACGCGACCCTGTCAGCCAGCTTGCCACGCATATGATTGGCGGTAATCCGCAAGTGCTGGAGCAGGCAACGCTGTTTATCCATATTCGCTGGCTTAGCGCCCCCGCGATGCTGGCGAATCTGGTGATCCTGGGCTGGTTGCTGGGTGTGCAATATGCGCGAGCGCCGGTGATCCTGCTGGTAGTGGGCAATCTGGTCAATATTTTGCTCGACCTGTGGCTGGTGCTTGATTTGCATTGGGGTGTCGCTGGGGCGGCAACCGCAACCGCATTGGCAGAATATGTCACCCTGGCGGTGGGATTAGCCATGGTATGGCGCGTGTTGAAACTGCGGGGTATCAATATGGCGTTGCTCAAACAGAGTTGGCGCGGGGATATGCGCCGACTGTTACGACTTAACCGCGATATCATGCTGCGTTCGCTCATGCTGCAACTCTGTTTTGCCTCGCTGACCCTGTTAGGTGCCCGTATCGGGCCCAATGTAGTCGCAGTCAATGCGGTATTGCTGATGTTCATCACATTCACCGCTTATGCGCTTGACGGATTCGCCTACGCCGTAGAAGCCTTTGCAGGCGAAGCGCATGGTGCTAAAGATGGCGCTAAATTGCTGCGCGTCTGGCGCGCCGCCTGTCGGCAAGCTTTCCTGGTCGCACTTTTCTTCTCCTTGATTTACATCCTGTTTGGCACGCATATCGTTTCTATGCTCACTTCAATCGACGCGCTACGGCAAATGGCAGATCGCTATTTAATCTGGCAAATCATTATGCCGATAGTCGGTGTTTGGTGTTACCTGCTAGACGGAATGTTCATTGGTGCAACGCGTGGTCGTGAAATGCGTAACAGTATGGCGATTGCGGCGTTAGGCTACTTCATTACCTTACTGACTTTACCGTGGTTGGGTAACCACGCTTTATGGCTGGCAGTCATGGTGTTTCTTGCCTTGCGCGGCCTGTCGTTATGGTGGATATGGCGGCGTCACTGGCAAAACAACAGCTGGTTTACCGCTTAAAATAGGGTGTGGTACAGAACCGCGCTCTACAGAATATTCTGTAATGTTCCAGCAGATCTAAAATCCTCTACTATAATTAACTTTCAATAGCGCACATGAGTAGCGCTTTATATCGATATTATCTTGCATGGCGAGATATAAGTTGAAACCTGAAGGATGACCGGAGGTCTGCTATGAATCACGACGAAGCGAGTGGTAACTGGAAGCAGTTCAAAGGCAAAATCAAAGAAAAATGGGGCAAGCTGACAGACGACGATATGCAAGTCGTTGAAGGTAAACGCGATCAGCTTGTTGGTAAAATCCAGGAACGTTATGGCTACGCTAAGGATGAGGCGGAGAAAGAAGTCACAGACTGGGAAGGCCATAACAAAGATTATCGCTGGTAATTAAGACAGTTTAAGGACGATGCTCCTACCCACCGGTACGCTCATACCGGACAGGCACAAGGATGTGCCAACTATCCCTTCTTCCCACGCTTTTTCACGTCAACGTGATGATCGTGTTCACAGCTTTCATGGTGTGTACAAGCTTCAACAGCAACGCATTTCTCACATAAACCGTGCGCCTCAATGAC
Source organism: Pantoea sp. MQR6 (assembly GCF_022761075.1). Classification (NCBI taxonomy): domain Bacteria; kingdom Pseudomonadati; phylum Pseudomonadota; class Gammaproteobacteria; order Enterobacterales; family Erwiniaceae; genus Pantoea; species Pantoea sp. MQR6. The sequence continues at coordinate 548,942 of NZ_JAKYXB010000002.1, read as the reverse complement.
GCTATGACGTAGAGCGAAATGTGCATCCGTGGCCAGCGAACCAATGATGTTTTCTACGCCCTGTGCATGTTTTTCAATAACCGCTGCACAGCGATCGCATACCAGCATCACAGACGTATGCGCAGGTGCATCAAAATGGTGGCACATCACGTAGCTGTTGTTGGATTCAACACGATGAATAAAACCCTGCTCAAGCAAAAAATCCAACGCGCGATATACGGTAGGAGGTTTAGCCTGCGGTTCACTTACGCGTAACTGATCCAGCAAATCGTAGGCGCTGATTGAACCTGGCAGCTCAGCCATCAAACGTAATACTTCTGCACGCTGCGTAGTCAGACGAACACCGCGCTGCAGGCACAGTTTTTCCGCCTGGGACATAATTTGCTCTGACGTCATCGTCGACATGAAAATTCTCCGCTAAATAAGTGATGTTATTTTATCACACAAATTTTGTTCACGCAGGCGTTGCACCGGGCGTGAAAAACAGGCATTTACGTCACTTTCTACGCGTTAAAATTTCAGTTAAGTGCTGAAGCCTCGCTTAAACAGATCCAACCTATTTCAACAGGTTGAGGATTTTTCCGCCATTTCGCTTTGCATCTCACTGAGTTAAGTATTAATGTTCAAAAGTATTTAAGGAATGGCTGGTCTTGCACCGTTCTTTTTGCACCAACTTGAACAATAACAACGCTAATCTGATACAAAAACATCCAATCCGTTGAATTGAGACACTGTTTCCTTCGAATTCACAGCAATAACGTGTTAGCTGACGTTCACAATAGCGCTAACAACCTATTCAGTCGTTGAATGATTCGACGGCACTTTTTACAGGTGATGACAGGCAGATGGTGAAAAAATTCGTTCAGCGCTCAGCGCTGGCTTACCCGGCGATGTTAAGTGCACTGTTTATTTCTTCTTCCGCCATGGCGGCAGGGACATGGTATGACGCACGCAATGATGCCATGGGTGGTACCGGCGTCGCTTCATCAACCTATGGCTCTGCCGTGTTGGCAAACCCGGCGTTGATGACTCGCGCCAAACCTGAAGATAAAGTCAGTATTATTTTCCCTTCAGCGGGTGTGCAAATCACTGATAACGACAAGCTAATTGACAAAGTAGATGATATTTCCGATACCGTTGATCGCTATCAGGACGTTATTAATAATCTGACTTTTGCCGACTATTTACGTGGCTACCCTGAATTACGGGCGGCAACGGGTGATGTAGCAAATCAACTGAGCGATTTAAAGGGCAACAAAGCGGATGGCCGTGCGGGTGTGGCTGTCGCCGTGACCATTCCTAATGAAACCCTGCCTTTCGCTTTCATAACCAAAGCCTACGGAACTGTCCATGTGCAGGCTAACGTAGCGCAGAGTGATATTGATTACTTACAAGGTGTTGCCAATGGTTCCGTCATCCCAGTGCCTGGCGATGAGGACAATTTGCGTTCCAGCGCCAATGGCCTGGCGGCGCTGATTACCGATTACGGTATTTCCGTGGCGCATGAGTTCACGATTGCCGGCCAAGCCGTTTCAATCGGGGTTACGCCTAAGATTCAGAAAACCTGGCTTTATAACTACACCGATAGTCTCTACAACTACGACAAAAGCGATATCAACAGTTCACGTTATCGGAGCTCTGATACCGGCTTCAACGTTGATGCAGGCTTAGCCACAACCTTTGCTGAAAACTGGACCTTTGGCTTGACTGGACAAAACCTGATTTCACGCGATCTTGATACAAAAGAGGTCAACGGCTACCGCGATACTTACCAAATTCGCCCGCTGGTAACCACAGGTCTTGCCTGGGATAAAGGTCCATTTACCTTAACCGGCGATGTAGATTTAACTGAAACCAAGCGCTTCAAATCAGAGGGCAGTAATCAATATGCTGCGGTCGGTGGTGAATATCGGGTGTTAGACTGGTTGCAGTTGCGTGCCGGCTATCGAGCAGATATGCGTTCTAATGATGAAAACGTTATTACCGCCGGTTTCGGCTTATCGCCATTTAATAACGCGGTGCATGTAGATCTTGCAGGTACAGCAGGTGCCAATAATACCTGGGGCGCAATGATGCAGCTCGGGTTCAATTTCTAACGATCTGCACGGATAGAAAAGGGTGGGCGATGCAATGTCGCCCACCCTTGTGGTATTCTTGCACAGAATATCATCACTCATAACCACCGGATTCTCTGCGCTTCATGACCGATACCTTCTCTTCGCAACGTTTTTCCATTGCACCTATGCTCGACTGGACCGATCGTCACTGTCGCTATTTTCATCGCCAGCTCACCGGCGACACGCTGCTCTATACCGAAATGGTTACCACGGGCGCAATCATTCACGGTAAAGGTGATTACCTTGCGTATAGTGAAGAGGAGCATCCGGTTGCGCTACAGCTTGGCGGTAGCGACCCCACGGCATTGGCGCAGTGCGCAAAGCTGGCAGAAGAGCGCGGTTACGATGAAATTAACCTGAACGTAGGCTGTCCATCTGACCGCGTACAAAATGGTCGCTTCGGTGCATGCCTGATGGCAGAAGCCGATTTAGTGGCGGACGCCATCAAAGCCATGCGGGATGTCGTCAGCATCCCGGTAACGGTAAAAACCCGAATCGGGATTGATGAGCAGGATAGCTATGAATTCCTGACCCATTTTGTTGGCACAGTAGCAGAGCGTGGTGGATGCGATACCTTTATTATCCATGCGCGTAAAGCTTGGCTTTCCGGCTTAAGCCCAAAAGAAAACCGCGAAATTCCACCGCTGGATTATCCACGTGTTTATCAGCTCAAACGTGACTTTCCGCATCTAACGTTGGCAGTTAATGGTGGCGTTAAAACGTTGGAAGAGGCGAAACTGCATCTACAACATCTGGATGGTGTGATGATGGGCCGCGAGGCTTATCAAAACCCGGGTATTCTGACGCAGGTTGATCGTGAATTATTTAATCGTGAAACGTCTGTTGTCGATCCAGTGGCGGTTGTGCGCTCGATGTATCCTTATATTGAAGCGGAGTTGAGCAAAGGCACTTACCTCGGCCATGTGACGCGTCATATGCTGGGCCTGTTTCAGGGGATCCCGGGCGCGCGTCAGTGGCGTCGTTATTTAAGTGAAAATGCGCATAAACCTGGCGCGGATGTACGCGTGCTGGAAGCCGCATTAACGTTGGTGGCAGACAAAATTCCTCAGGAAGCCTAAATTAGCGAAGCCAGCCTGCAAAGGCTGGTTTTTTTTACGCCAAAAAATGAGGATTCTCGCTAATGCTGAAATTCAGTTATGCCGCTCTTTTCTTATAATTCAGGCAATTACACGTTGGCACATTTCTTGTAATAGCTCAGTATTAGCTTATTAAAGAGGCGCTAACATGGAAATTTTATTTGTATTAGGGTTCTTCCTGATGCTGCTAGTAACCGGTGTTTCATTGCTTGGCGTTATTGCCGCATTGGTGGTTGCAACCATGGTGATGTTTGTCGGTGGGTTGTTTGCTCTTGTTATCAAACTGTTGCCATGGCTAGTGTTAGCGGTGGCGTCGGTATGGCTATACCGTACCTTTTTTGCTAACAAAGAGTCGCATTCTCTTGCCAGGCTTAAACGCAAAATCAATCGGTTAGATCGTAATAGTTGGCGCTAAATGCGGGTGCGATCACAGACTCAGAAATTGCTTAGAACAATTCGGCAATTAAACATATTTTTTACTTATGTTTTCTGTCAGGATTACTCTCGTTGAGTCAAAACGCATTCATCGCCGCTGTCCCTACACCAGCGCGAACGATAAAAAAGACAAAAAGGGCTTCCTAAGAGAAGCCCTTTTTGCATTTAAGGAATCAAAAGGCTTGAACCGTGAGTCGCTCGACTTTCCAGGGTTTTATGTGCCTGGCTGGCATCTTTAAGCGCAAATTTTTGCTGCTCCGGCACATCAACTTTTATGGCCCCGCTGGCTAAGAGCGAGAACAGCTCAGCACTGGCAATTTCCAGCTCTTCACGATTAGTGATGTAGCCAAACAGCGAAGGTCGGGTAACAAACAGCGACCCTTTCTTGTTCAAAATACCCAAGTCGATTCCGGTCACTGGACCAGACGAATTACCAAAACTCACTAATAAACCCTGTCGACGCAGTGAATCTAAAGAGGCTTCCCAGGTATCTTTACCTACCGAGTCATAAGCCACGGCAACTTTTTTACCCTCGGTTAACTCACTTACGCGTTGTGCAATATTTTCTTCGCGATAATTAATTGTGGCCCATGCACCGGAATTTTTAGCCAACTGCGCTTTATCTGCTGAACCCACAGTGCCAATCAAATGGGCACCTAACGCTTTTGCCCACTGGCAGGCAATCAGGCCAACACCGCCTGCGGCGGCGTGAAACAGGAAAATTTCGTCAGGTTTAACTTTGTAGGTTTGACGAAGGAGATATTGCACGGTTAAGCCCTTTAAAAAGCTGGCTGCGCCTTGCTCAAAGCTGATTGCATCGGGAAGCAACATCAATCGATCTTCCGCAACGTTATGCAGTTCGCTGTATGCGCCTAATGCCGCCTGACAATAAACCACGCGATCGCCAGGCGTAAAGCGAGTCACATTTTTACCGATGCGCTTTACTACGCCGGCCGCTTCGGTACCTAAACCTGACGGGAAACTGCCTACTGGATAGAGTCCACTGCGCACGTAGGTATCAATGTAGTTAATGCCGATGGCTTTGTTCTCAACCTGTATTTCATTCTCAGCGGGATCGGCAGGTTCAAAGTCGATCCACTGCAGAACGTCAGGGCCGCCGTGTGCATTGAATTGAATACGCTTTGCCATTCTTACTCCTGTGATTGTTTCATCATGAGGGTGAGGCGCGCGCGACAACAAGGTATACTGGCGCGTCCCCACAGAAGATCGGTATTGCATTCACTATGGCAGGAAATAAACCCACCAACAAATCGAACGAAACGCATGATCGTCAGCTGGCTGGCGTGAAAATGCCCCCGCATTCGCTGGAAGCGGAGCAATCGGTGCTCGGTGGGTTAATGCTGGACAACGAACGCTGGGATAACGTTTCAGAGCGTGTCGTCGCCAACGATTTCTTCAACCGTTCGCATCGTCTGATTTTTTCAGAAATGCAGCGTTTGCTGGAAGAGAGCCAACCCATTGACCTGATCACCCTTTCAGAATCGCTGGAAACCCGTGGCGAACTGGAAATGGCAGGCGGCTTTGCTTATTTAGCCGAATTAGCGAAAAACACGCCAAGTGCAGCAAACATTGGTGCTTACGCCGATATCGTGCGTGAACGTGCCATTGTTCGCGAAATGATTTCGGTCGCCAATCAAATTGCGGATGCGGGTTACGATCCGCAAGGCAGAAACAGCGAAGAGCTGCTGGATTTTGCGGAATCCAACGTCTTCAAAATTGCTGAAGCGCGCGCCAACAAGGATGATGGCCCGAAAAACATCGAGCAAATCCTTGAATCGACCGTCTCGCGTATCGAATCGCTATATCAAACACCACACGACGGCGTTACCGGTGTCGATACCGGTTATCAGGATCTCAACAAAAAGACCGCAGGCTTGCAGGGATCGGATCTGATTATTGTCGCGGCCCGTCCATCGATGGGTAAAACCACGTTCGCCATGAACCTGTGTGAAAACGCCGCGATGCTGCATGATAAACCAGTGCTGATTTTCAGTCTGGAGATGCCCAGCGAGCAGATCATGATGCGTATGCTGGCGTCGCTTTCACGCGTGGACCAAACCCGTATTCGTACCGGCCAACTCGACGATGAGGATTGGGCGCGTATCTCCGGCACCATGGGCATTTTGCTGGAGAAGAAGAACATGTATATCGATGATTCTTCCGGGCTAACGCCAACAGAAGTCCGTTCACGCGCGCGCCGTATCTTTCGTGAAAACGGCGGGTTGAGCATGATCATGATCGACTATCTTCAGCTGATGCGCGTGCCGTCGCTGTCTGACAACCGTACGCTGGAAATTGCTGAGATTTCGCGCTCCCTTAAGGCGTTGGCCAAAGAGTTAAACGTGCCGGTGGTGGCGCTTTCGCAGCTTAACCGCTCGCTGGAGCAGCGTGCCGATAAACGTCCGGTCAACTCGGATTTGCGTGAGTCAGGATCGATCGAGCAGGATGCGGACTTAATTATGTTTATCTACCGCGATGAGGTTTATCACGAAAACAGCGACCTCAAAGGGATTGCTGAGATCATTTTGGGTAAACAGCGTAACGGCCCAATCGGCACGGTCCGTTTGACCTTTAATGGACAATGGTCGCGTTTCGATAACTACGCAGGCCCGCAATACGACGACGAATAAGCCTTTCTTTGTGCTGACATGCACGTTCTGTGCATGTCAGGCCTGTCATCAGAAAATAGTGTTGGACAACCTCACCAGTGATCGGGTTATCTGTAACAAAGCGACGCTTATAACGCTCTGGAATCAGAATGACGCATGTAGACGATTACGACCTTAAAATACTGACTTTATTGCAAGCTAATGGCCGACTGACTAATCAGGAATTGAGTGACTTGGTGGGTCTTTCTGCGTCTCAATGTTCCCGCCGCCGTATTAATCTCGAACAGGCCAATTTGATTCTTGGCTATCATGCGCGGCTTTCGCCCGACGCGATTGGTCTAGGTATGGTGGGATTGATAGAAGTTCGCCTGATTAACCATACGGCAGAATATGTAGAGAGCTTTCACCGTATGGTGGAGCAGGAAGATGCAATTGTTGATGCGTATAAAACCACGGGCGATGCCGATTATCTGTTGAAAGTAGCCGTCTCTGATCTGCCCTCGCTGGGGGCACTAATCAGCCAGTTAGTCGCCGGACATCAAAGCGTTTCACACGTTAAAACATCGGTAGTACTGGGCCGGTTAAAAGAGAATGGATTAATGATGATTCCTGAGCATACCGCGCGCTAAAACAGTGCGTGATGTGCGGTTTTGGTGCAGAATGTTGGTAATTAATGCAAAAAACGCGCACCGAAAAAGAATTTGTGCATGATTTGACGGTTTAATTGATATTCATGCACAAAAACCTGCAATAAAGCGCCTTAGATATCAATGGGATAATCGCTGGCACCTGCCGACAGCAGAAAAACGTTGTCGGTATGGTGCGTTTTTTGCATTTGAACCGCATCATTTGCAATGAGAAAACACCCATGGATAACGTTGTTCAACCTTCCCGTATTCCCCATTCCCGTATAGAAGATGCGCTGGCGATAGTGATGGGCACATTAATGGTGTCGTTTGGCGTCATTATGCTGAAGCAAGCGGGCGCCTTAACCGGCAGCACCGCCGGCATCGCTTTCCTGATCAGCTATATCTCCCCGCTGTCATTTGGTAGCGCATTTTTTCTGATCAACCTGCCATTTTACTGGTTGGCTGTGCGCCGCATGGGCTGGGAATTTACGCTTAAAACGTTTTGCGCTGTGGGGTTAGTTTCACTCTTCACTCACCTTCATCCGCTGTTCGTTCACTTTTCCAACCTCGATCCGTTTTATGCGACATTGTTCGGTAACGTAATCATGGGGATTGGGTTTATAGTGTTGTTTCGTCATAAAGCCAGCCTCGGCGGCATCAATATTCTGGCGCTCTGGCTGCAGGATCGTTTTGGTATCCGTGCCGGTAAACTGCAAATGGCAGTCGACACCTGTGTGGTGCTGGCGTCGCTGTTCGTGGTCAGCATGCCAATATTGCTCGCCTCGATAGCAGGCGCGGTAATTCTTAATCTGATTATCGCTATGAACCATCGTCCTGGACGCTACATGGTTTAATGAGACAAGTGATCTGCTTACATTCCCTGCTTAACAAGACCAATCATGGAGATCTGCACCGTGTTTCAAAACGTTGATGCCTATGCCGGCGACCCGATTCTGTCGCTGATGGAAGCCTTTAAACAGGATCCTCGCGAACATAAAGTTAACCTCAGCATTGGGCTCTATTACGACGAGCACGGCATTATTCCTCAGTTGCAGGCCGTAGCCGCAGCGGAAGAACAGCTGCATGCCGAGCCGCAGCAGGCTTCGCTCTACCTGCCGATGGAAGGCTTGAATCCTTACCGTAACGCGATTGCACCGCTGCTGTTTGGTGCTGAACACCCAATGCTAAAAGCAGGCCGTGTAACCTCCATCCAAACGCTGGGCGGATCGGGCGCACTGAAAGTCGGTGCTGATTTCCTCAAGCGCTATTTTCCGCAATCCAATGTCTGGGTGAGCGATCCAACCTGGGAAAACCATGTTGCTATCTTCAATGGTGCAGGTTTTGAGGTAAATACTTATCCATGGTACGACGCTGAAACTAACGGCGTACGTTTTGAAGCCTTTATTGAAAAACTGAAAACGCTGCCTAAGCAAAGTATCGTGTTACTGCATCCATGCTGTCATAACCCAACCGGCGCTGATCTGACCAACGCACAGTGGGATCAAACCACTGAAGTGTTGAAGGCGCAGGAGCTGATTCCATTCCTTGATATTGCTTATCAGGGCTTCGGCGCAGGCATGGAAGAAGATGCTTACGCTATCCGCAAAATTGCGGCGGCAGGTTTGCCAGCGTTAGTCAGCAACTCGTTCTCTAAAATCTTCTCTCTGTATGGCGAGCGTGTAGGCGGATTGTCTATCGTCTGCGAAAGTGCTGAAGAATCAAGCCGCGTACTGGGTCAGCTGAAAGCGACTGTGCGTCGTAACTACTCAAGCCCACCGAACTTCGGCGCACAGATTGTTGCGCGCGTGCTGAATGACGCTGCCTTAAAAGCCAGCTGGTTAGCAGAAGTGGAAGCGATGCGTTTGCGTATTCTGGACATGCGTAAAGCACTGGTGCAGGTATTAAGTACCGCTTTGCCGGGTCAAAACTTCGATTATTTGCTGAAGCAACGCGGCATGTTTAGCTATACCGGTTTAAGCGCCGAGCAGGTTGATCGTTTACGTGAAGAGTTTGGCATTTATCTGGTAGGAAGTGGCCGTATGTGTGTTGCTGGCCTGAACAGTAAAAACGTACATCAGGTGGCTGAAGCGTTTGCTGCGGTGATGTAAATCTTACGAAAAGAAACAAACCGTCGGCGTCGTTCGGCGGTTTTTTTTACCGTTTTTTTAGCCGTCACGATAAAGGAGACGGCTCTTGTGGGGACCTGAGTGCGTGTTAATATCAGGTTTAGCGTTTTCAACGGCCGCTGTTTGCGCGATCCGCGTACCCATCTCGAAACAATGCCCGCACCTTCGACTGTTCTCTCACGTCCCGGACCTTTTATTTAATTTCCCTGCAGGGTTTACCTTTTCGCGACATGCTGCACACTTAAAAGGTGTAACCGATTTAGGGAAAAAGCATGTGGTATCAACAAACCTTAACGCTGAACGCCAGACAACGCGGGTTTCATTTAGTCACTGAAGAGATTGTCGATCAGCTGCCTGCGCTGGCTGAAATCAAAACCGGACTACTGCATTTGCTGTTGCAGCATACCTCGGCATCGTTAACGCTAAATGAAAATTGCGATCCCACGGTGCGTAGCGATATGGAACAACATTTCATGCGCCACGTCCCAGAAGATGCGCCTTATCAGCATGATTATGAAGGTCGCGATGACATGCCTGCGCATATTAAATCATCGACGTTAGGTGTTTCGTTGCTGTTGCCAGTTCAGCGAGGAAAGCTAGTACTGGGAACCTGGCAAGGTATTTGGCTGGGAGAACACCGCATACATGGCGGTGCGAGGCGAATCGTCGCCACCTTACAAGGGGAATGAGGATGAATACTTCGGAGTTATTGACCTATTGCATGAGCAAACCTGGCGCGGAACAAAGCGTACACAGCGACTGGAAAGCAACGCAAATTAAATGCGATGGCATGCTATTTGCCATGGTTCACGATGTCGAAGGGCGTCCTGCGGTGTCACTGAAATCGACACCTGCCCTGGCAGACTTAATGCGTGAAGAACACAAAGATGTTTTCCCCAGCGAACATCTTAATAAGTCGCACTGGAATACACTCTTTCTGGATGGCTCGTTGAAGGACTCGCAGATCTACTATCTGGTTGATGCTTCTTATCAGCAGGCGGGAACAGCAAAGTAAAAGTAAAACAGCGGTCCTCGCCAGTAATACAGACGAGGACCTGATGGTTCAGCGGCGTAAGGCTTAAGCAGCGGTTTCTTCACGTAATGTTTTGATATCGATAACAAAACGATACTTCACATCACTCTTTAACATGCGCTCATAGGCTTCATTAATCTGATTAATGGCAATCAGTTCAATGTCTGAGGTAATGCCATGCTTGCCACAGAAATCCAGCATCTCTTGCGTTTCAGCGATACCACCAATCAGTGAGCCTGCAATGCTGCGGCGTTTAAAAATCAGGTTAAATACTTGTGGAGCAGGGTGATCGTGTTCCGGTGCGCCAACCAGCGTCATGTTGCCGTCGCGCTTCAGTAAAGCGATGAAAGGGTTCAGATCGTGCTGAGCCGCAACGGTATTGAGAATAAAGTCGAAGCTGTTGGTGTGCTGCGCCATTTGATCCGCGTCTTTTGAGACCACGACTTCGTCAGCGCCCAGACGTTTACCATCTTCGATTTTTGACGGCGAAGTGGTGAACAGCACAACATGTGCGCCCATCGCGTGCGCAATTTTCACGCCCATGTGGCCTAAACCACCCAAACCCACGATACCTACTTTTTTACCTGGGCCAACATTCCAGTGGCGCAACGGCGAATAGGTGGTGATGCCCGCGCACAGCAGCGGCGCAACGCCCGCCAGTTCCAGGTTTTCTGGAATACGCAGCACAAAGCCTTCATCTACGACCATTGAGGTTGAGTAGCCACCGTAAGTGATCGCGCCGGTTTCGCGGTCTTCACCGTTATAGGTGCCAACAAAACCGTTTTCACAATATTGTTCCAGGCCTTCCTGACAGCTTGGACAGCTGCGGCAGGAATCAACCATACAACCCACGCCAACCAAATCACCCACTTTGTATTTCTGAGTATCTGCACCCACAGCGGTGACGCGACCCACAATTTCATGACCTGGCACCACAGGGAAAATAGTGTTTCGCCATTCGTTACGAGCCTGATGAAGATCTGAGTGGCAAACGCCACAGTACAAAACGTCAAGTTGCACATCATGTGCGCGGAGTTCGCGTGGTTTGAAATCGAACGGTGCGAGTTTGGATTTAGCATCCTGAGCAGCATACGCATGCGTGATATTCATGGTGTCTCCAGTTTCGTCGATGTGTCGTGATGATTTTTAGATAAGTGCAGCAGGGCAGAACAGCTGCAAATAGGGCGACGCGAAAGGCGTGCCAAAGAGGAACGCTTAAGGATAGTCAGGGATGCCGAAAGCGTATATGCCTATACATGTTTGAATCTTGCCTGATTCTGCATTTCTCGGGGCAATTGTGCAGGACTAAAAACAAGGCCCGCACGAGGCGGGCCTGAAAGATTTACTTCTTCAATAATGGCTTGAGGAAGCGGGCGGTATGCGATTTCTCGCACTCCGCCACTGTCTCCGGTGTGCCAGCAACCAATATTTCACCGCCGCCGCTGCCGCCTTCTGGCCCCAGATCGACAATCCAGTCAGCGGTTTTGACCACGTCAAGATTGTGTTCAATCACCACAATGGTATTGCCCTGGTCACGCAGCTGATGCAGCACTTCCAGCAACTGCTGAATATCGGCAAAGTGCAGGCCGGTGGTTGGCTCATCCAGAATATAGAGCGTTTGGCCGGTGCCGCGTTTTGACAACTCACGCGCCAGTTTCACACGCTGTGCTTCACCGCCTGAAAGCGTCGTTGCGGACTGCCCAAGACGGATGTACGACAGGCCAACATCCATCAGCGTTTGTAGCTTACGCGCCAGCGCCGGAACGGCATCAAAGAACTCACGCGCTTCTTCAATGGTCATCTCCAGCACTTCATGGATGCTTTTGCCTTTGTACTTAACTTCCAGCGTTTCGCGGTTATAGCGTTTACCTTTGCACTGGTCGCAGGGCACGTAAATGTCGGGCAGAAAGTGCATTTCTACCTTGATAACGCCATCGCCCTGACAGGCTTCACAGCGGCCGCCCCGCACGTTGAAGCTAAAACGTCCCGGGTTATAGCCGCGCGAACGCGATTCGGGAACGCCGGCAAACAATTCACGTACCGGCGTAAAGATGCCGGTATAAGTCGCCGGGTTAGAACGCGGTGTACGACCAATTGGGCTTTGATCGATATCGATAACTTTATCGAAATGCTCTAGCCCGTGAACCTCGCGATACGCTGCGGGTTCGGCAATGGTCGCACCGTTAAGCGCGCGCTGAGCAATCGGAAACAGCGTATCGTTGATCAGCGTTGATTTACCGGAACCGGACACGCCGGTGATACACGTAAACAGGCCAACCGGTAGCGTTAGCGTCACATCCTTCAGGTTGTTACCGCGTGCGCCAGTGACTTTCAATACTTTGGTTGGATCGCCTTTCACCCGTTCTTGCGGCACAGCAATTTCACGTTTTCCGCTCAGGAACTGACCGGTTAATGACGCTTCTTCTGCCATGATTTCATCAACGGTGCCTTCGGCAACAATCTCACCGCCATGCACACCTGCGCCTGGACCGATGTCGATCACATGGTCAGCGGCGCGAATAGCATCTTCATCATGCTCAACCACAATCACGGTATTACCCAGATCGCGCAGATGAATCAAGGTGCCGAGCAGACGTTCGTTATCGCGCTGATGCAAACCAATTGACGGCTCATCCAACACATACATAACGCCAACCAGGCCCGCACCGATCTGGCTAGCCAGACGAATACGCTGTGCTTCACCGCCGGATAACGTCTCTGCGGAACGCGACATAGAGAGATAATTGAGCCCGACATTCACCAGGAAGCTCAGGCGATCGCCGATCTCTTTCAACACTTTTTCAGCAATTTGAGCGCGTTGCCCGCTTAGCTTAAGGTTCTCAAAAAACGACATCGCATGACCGATGCTCATATCAGAGATCGTAGGTAATGTGGTGTTTTCAAGATAGACGTGACGCGCTTCACGGCGCAGACGCGTGCCTTCGCAACTGGCGCAGGCGCGGTTGCTGATAAACTTCGCCAACTCTTCACGTACCGCTGAAGATTCGGTCTCTTTATAACGACGTTCCATATTGTTCAGTACACCTTCAAACGGATGGCGACGTACAGACGTGTCACCGCGATCGTTGATGTACTTGAATTCGATACTCTCTTTACCTGAGCCGTACAGAATCACTTGCTGCACGTTCTCTTTCAGGCTGCCAAATGGCGCTTCGATGTCGAAATCGAGGTGCTCAGCCAGTGAGCGCAGCATCTGGAAATAGTAAAAGTTGCGACGATCCCAGCCACGAATTGCACCGCCAGCCAGCGACAGCTCATTGTTTTGCACCACACGATCGGGATCAAAATATTGCTGTACGCCCAAGCCATCACATGTTGGACAGGCACCGGCTGGGTTATTAAAAGAGAACAAGCGTGGTTCCAGCTCACTCATGCTGTAACCGCAAATCGGGCAGGCAAAGTTCGCTGAGAACAGCAGTTCTTCCGCTGCGTTGTCGTCCATGTCGGCAACAATCGCCGTGCCGCCAGACATTCCTAACGCGGTTTCAAACGATTCTGCCAGGCGAGTTGAAAGATCCTCACGCACTTTGAAGCGATCAATGACCACTTCAATGGTGTGTTTTTTCTGAAGCTCAAGCTTAGGCGGATCGGAAAGATCGCAGACTTCGCCGTCAATACGCGCGCGGATATAACCCTGTGTCGCCAGGCTTTCCAGCGTCTTGGTATGTTCACCTTTACGATCTTTCACGACCGGAGCCAACAGCATCAAGCGGCGACCTTCAGGTTGCGCTAAGACTTGATCGACCATTTGGCTCACAGTTTGCGCCGCGAGCGTGACGTCATGATCTGGGCAGCGCGGTTCACCCACGCGTGCAAACAGCAAGCGCAGGTAATCATGTATTTCGGTGATGGTGCCGACCGTCGAGCGCGGGTTGTGTGAAGTCGATTTCTGCTCGATGGAGATAGCGGGCGACAGACCTTCGATATGATCGACGTCTGGCTTCTCCATTAAAGAAAGAAACTGGCGCGCATAGGCAGAGAGCGACTCTACATAGCGGCGTTGACCTTCCGCATACAGCGTGTCAAAAGCCAAAGAGGATTTACCGGAACCCGAAAGGCCGGTTACCACAATGAGCTTGTCACGCGGAATGGTCAGGTTGATGTTTTTCAAATTATGGGTGCGAGCACCACGAACTTCGATCTTATCCATTCACCTTTCCCGGATTAGCAGCACTCGCCGTGCCATGCCGACACGACCAGAATAAACGCATTATTATGGCACAAAAAATAGACTGAATAAATATCCAGTAGTCTTTGCCTTTTGGTGGCTAAGTGTTCAAAATTGGAACCCCGCTCTAAAGTGGGAACACTATTCAGGACGTGTTAGAATTGATCGTTTAGACTTTTAGCATTAACTCATCGGGAGACAGCAACATGGCCAGTCGTGGCGTTAACAAAGTGATTCTTGTCGGGAATCTGGGTCAGGATCCGGAAGTGCGTTACATGCCAAATGGTGGCGCTGTCGCCAACATTACGCTGGCCACGTCGGAAAGCTGGCGCGACAAACAAACCGGTGAAAATAAAGAGATCACCGAATGGCACCGCGTCGTGCTATTTGGCAAGTTGGCCGAAGTAGCCGGTGAATACCTGCGTAAGGGTTCTCAGGTCTATATCGAAGGCCAACTGCGTACGCGTAAATGGCAGGATCAGGGCGGCCAGGAACGTTACACTACTGAAGTTGTGGTTAACGTAGGCGGCACCATGCAAATGTTGGGTGGACGTCAAGGCGGCAGCGCTGGCGGAGCAGCACCTGCTGGCGGCGGACAAAGCAACAACAACAACGGTTGGGGCCAACCGCAGCAGCCACAGGGCGGCGGTAATCAGTTCAGCGGCGGCGCGCAATCTCGTCCGCAGCAGCAGAGCGCACCTGCAAGCAACAATAATGAACCTCCAATGGATTTTGACGACGACATCCCGTTCTGATTTTTGCGGACTTGCGTTAAACCAAAAGAAAAGGCCCAGCTCGCTGGGCCTTTTCTTTTATAAACTTTTTTCAACTATGACCATTCTGTCAAAATGGCATCACAGCTCAGCACACGCGGCACATTGCCAGGCAGTGAAAGCGCTGCCCACACCTCGTTGTGTTGATTAATCAGTTGTTCTGCGCTGACAAAAGTACGATCGGCCGTGGTATGCGCATCAGCCGCCACGGTAATGCGATAGCCAAGGCTGGCACCGACTTTAATCGTGGTATCGACGCAGTAATCGGTCGCGCAACCACAAATAACAAACTCTTTCACAGACAGTTCATTTAACCGTTGGGTTAGAGACGTTTGCCAAAAGCTGTCGCAGGCCGTTTTGGTCACGAAATGTGCGTGAGCAGGCTGATGCAGTTCTGGCAGCAAATCAAAAGAAGCCGCGCCTTCTTTCATGCTGCCTTCGCGGTGTTGGATAAAAATTGTTAGGTCGGATTGTTGAATAAGGCGGTTAATGCGTGCGACGCGACCGTCCTGATCAAAGCGGGGCGTTTCAAAAACGCCGTTTTGCATATCGACTACCATTACAACACGCTGTGCCATGTTAAAACTCCGTTTATGCATCAGCGAAGCAGTGTTACCTGGCGAGATGACATTGGCAAACTTTTGCATTTCAGCATCGTTCACATGCATGCTAGTAAAACAAACTCAATGTAACCAAGAGGTGTGTCGTGGAAGGCGTTCCAGCCATTTTTCCCTGTGAAAAAGATTGCGCGCAGTTTCAGCAGTTGTCTGAGCTGCCGGGCGTAGAACTTTATCAGGCACACATCTCTCGCTATGCATTTGAACCGCATACCCATGAAGCCTTCGGTATCGGTACTATTGAGTCGGGTGCACAGCGCTTTCGCTATCGCGGAACACAATACACGGCGCCGGAAAACTCGTTGGTGATGATGAACCCTGACGAACTTCACACTGGCGAATCAGCTTGTGATGAAGGCTGGCGCTATCAGATGATCTACATTCAGCCGCAACTGATGGATGAATTAACCGGCGATCGCGGCTGGTGGTTTAATGAGGCCATGCTTACAGACCTGCGCCTGGCGCAGCCGCTGTCGCAAATCCTGACTGCGCTATGGCAAGCGGATTCAGCATTGGCGCGGCAAAGCTTGTTGTCGGAATTATTTCGCCTGATGCGGCCGCTGGCCCGCATGTCTGCTCAGCAAAAACCAGAGGCGCAGCACCGCTTTGATCATGTCCGTGACTATTTACGCGCAAATCTTGCAGAGCCGGTACGGCTTGAATCGTTAGCCGCGCTGGCATCACTGTCGCCGTGGCATTTTTTGCGTGCTTTTCGTGACCACTTTCATGTCACGCCACAGCAAATGTTGATGGCGTATCGTTTATATGAGGCCAAGCAATTGCTTGCGCGCGGTGAATCAGCGGCCAGCGTGGCGGCAACGGTGGGACTTACCGATCAGGCACATCTGACGCGTGCTTTTGCTCAACGTTATGGCATTACGCCAGGTCGTTATCAAAAACAGGTGATGCGTCGCTAGCATCACCGCAATCTGCTACAAGCAATCTTTCCGCCATTTCGCCACACTGCGCCGGTTTCTCTATAAAGGAAGAAAAAGATGTTTGCTGGCGTATTGTTTGCCCTCGCGGCAGGGTTGATGTGGGGGTTAATCTTTGTTGGTCCGCTGCTGGTGCCCGATTATCCTGGCACGCTTCAGTCAGCCGGGCGCTATGTCGCCTTTGGCCTGATTGCGCTTCCGTTGGCATGGCACGATCGTCAGCGCCTGCGCAAACTGCTACCTGCCGACTGGCGAGAAGCGCTGAAACTCTCGCTGATAGGAAACCTTCTTTATTATGCGTTTCTCGCCAATGCGATCCAACGCACCGGCGCGCCCGTTTCAACCATGATTATCGGCACGTTGCCGGTCGTCATCGCGGTGACAGCAAACTGGCGTTACGGGCACCTTGAAGGACGGCTCTCCTGGCGTCGACTGATCCCCGCACTCATTATCATTGCAGTGGGATTGCTCTGTGTGAACGTGGCGGAACTGCGGACAAAGAGCGTAGATTTTGAATTAAGCCGCTATCTGACTGGCATCGCCTTGGCAATAATGGCGGTGGGATGCTGGACATGGTATCCGCTGCGCAATGCCCGTTGGATGCGTACGCATCCCCAGCTGAGACCATCGACTTGGGCAACCGCGCAAGGCTTAGTCACCTTGCCGTTGGCGTTGATCATGTATGCGTTGGTGAGTGTTCAGCTTGCCTGGCAACGCCCAGAGTTTGAACTGCCATTGGGCCCGCACCCTGAGGTTTTCGTTCCATTAATGCTGACGATTGGCCTGTTGTGCTCTTGGTTGGGCACCTTATGCTGGAACGCTGCAAGCCAGCGCCTTCCAACCGTGCTCATGGGCCCCTTGATCGTTTTCGAAATCCTGTTTGGCTTGTTGTGGACATTTCTTTGGCATCAAAGCTGGCCGCCACTCTTAACCACAGTCGGTATTGCTTGTTTGATTGCCGGTGTAATTTGGGCAATGCGAATTAAGCCTGAATCGCAGGTGTCTAAAGTCGATGTCTAACGTACTCGCGCTGACAGTGTTGAGGGTCAGCGCGACTCACTGATTTTGAAGCATTTTAAGAATTTGCCGTACTGCTTTTTAGCCCCTATTATCCGCTTTCTTCCTTAATTACCGTTTCTTTCTCTGTTTCTATCGTCTCCGTTCAACCTTCAATAGCCAAAATAAGCCTGTTTGAGAGGGAAGAAAAACGCTCTGTTAACCGGTTTCAGACTTTTAAAGTCCATTCCGGCTATTCTTTAAATCATTGGTTGTGGAAAAACTAGCCATTTAAGTCAGTGAATTAGCCCTGTTTGTGCATATTTATGGCCAGCCTCTGCGTTTTTATTGGCTATTGGCCCTGATAAAACAGCGAGATAAACCAGTTTTTACTTCAGTGAATTGGAAAAACGTCGGGTTCAGTTACCGTTTCGCTTATTTTAAAAGATTAATATTTAGTACCTTTGAACACTATTTTAAACAGACAAACCCTATGCTGATCATTAAAGTGGTAAGTATCTATAAACTATTTATCCTGGATTATTCCTGGAGAAAGTTTTTGGTTTATCCACTAGTGATGGTTGAAATTCATTCAATAGAAAAAGGCTTAGATCCACTCTAAATTGAGAGGTAAGAATCGATTTTATTAAACTTGTTTAAACTGGCTTAACAGAATTGTCTGTATTCAGTTCCGTTGGTTAGCAGG
This sequence comes from Pantoea sp. MQR6, assembly GCF_022761075.1. Taxonomy (NCBI): domain Bacteria; kingdom Pseudomonadati; phylum Pseudomonadota; class Gammaproteobacteria; order Enterobacterales; family Erwiniaceae; genus Pantoea; species Pantoea sp. MQR6. Next base: position 530,659 of record NZ_JAKYXB010000002.1, on the reverse strand, counting down.
ATTAACCTAATAATTAAGAAGCACCAATCTCACCGAAATGAGACTGGGCTAGGGGGAAGTAGCGTAGAAAGCGAGACTTTTTGCTGTTGCGAATCAATTTTACCGCAAAAAAAGAAGCTTAGCCGCAAATCCATTCATTAGGAATCAATGGTGCGGAAAGAGTAGCTACAAATGTCCTGTTAAATGATCTTCATCTCTTCTGGTAAGAACAAATCTCAGCTTTAAGTCCAGGAAAAGCGGTAGCATTGGAATTAACGGTTTTCAGTCCCTGACGGGTAATGATAAACACTGCGGCTAATATCCAGTAAGCGGCAGCTACGGCGCGTCCCGATGTCAAAGGTATCTTGTAAGAAGTTGACTGCTTGACGTTTTTCATTGGTCGTAAAGAAGTTCTTCAATACGCTCTGGAGCATCTCCTTATCTGAATTCAGCGTTTGCAGTTCGCGGGAAAGATTTTGCAATTTCTCTTCCAGCTCTTTGATTTTTCTACCTTCTTCCGAAGATAGCCCAGAAAACTTCTTCTTCCAGCTATAAAAGGTTGCTTCGGAGATGCCAAGCTCCTCACAAATCTCCCTGACTTTTACACCTGATTCAGAAGCTTTAATGGCATTTGTGATTTGATCTTCGCTATATCGTGACTTTCTCATAAATGCGCTTACCTTTCTTATCGATTAATGGATGAGAATGACTTTAATAAATCCTGGCACTGTAAGTTTTCTATTAATGCAGTATTAAAGTGCTCGAATTGAATTGCGAAGGTTAAATTAAGATATTTAGAATAAATATCATCATGGGATAAATCTTATTTTATTCTGATCGGGTTAGGACGCCTTCCTGGAGAAGGGTTTTTGATATAGATTCTTCACATCCTAAATACGAAAAAATTCTACGTACATTGGATATTTAGCATAACCGCCTTGATTAATACGCAGGTTATGACTCTACAAAACTGCGCTCATTTCAGCTTGAAATCGTTTCCATCTCAAGTTATTCGCGCCAAATATAATAAGAATAATCCTGAATTCATTCTCTGAATCGTGCTTTGATTCTCATTTTTTCGGACCAGTTTGGTTTGAAGCCTTTAATTTTCGCCAGGCCCACTGAGCGCTTATTAATTCGTTACAGGGATGTTGTACCGAAGAGGTTGTAGGTCAGTAATATTAAGGAAGAGTCGATGAAATTGAGCGTAATGTCTAATGCCGCCTGGATGATGTCTGAGAAGCTCATCTCTGTGTTTGGCGTCATATTTGTGACTTCTTACGTGGCTAAATCGTTTGGCCCAACGGTGTTTGGTCAAATGGCCTTCTCAACCTCTTTATTTGCCATGGTGCAAACCATTGCAATATTTGGCACCGAAACCATTCTTTTTAAACGTGTGAGTAAAAATGCGTCAAAAGGCTTACGCCTGATGACGATCGCGCGCACCATGCGAATGGTTTTATTGTTGCTCACCTCAATACCTGTGCTGATTTGGGTCTGGTACAACATGCAGGAAAATTTCCTGGCATTTGCACTGGCCTCATTCGTGGCATCGGTTTTTGTCACTCAAGACACGTTCAGCGTTTATAACAATGCGCGGCTTGCCTCACGGTTAAATACCATCGCTAACGCCATTGGCATGCTGCTGAGTTTTACTATCAGTTTCATCATTGCCTGGCAGCGTCTGAATCCACTGTGGCTCACGCTTTCTATTGTGGCGGTGACGTTGGTGCCGTATTTCATCAAACGCTACAACTTTTATCGCGAACACCAGGATCTCATGCCGCCGCGTGAAAAGCGCGCTGCTTATTTGCGTTACTTAATGTACGCCGGCTTGCCGTTAGCCATCTCCAGCATCTTTATTTCTGTGCAGGTTAGAACGGCGCAGATGTTTCTGGCAGGGATTGTTTCAGCACGTGATCTTGGCTTGTTCGCTGCCGCCAACACAATTGCCGCTTCGTGGATTTTTATCCCCGTCGCGCTGATTACTTCCTGCTTTAGCGAGATCTTCAGGGAGCGCGGCGATGCAGCGATAAAATTAGCTGCACGGCTACACGGGTATGTCGTGGGTGTTTCATTGTTGATGTTGCTGATCATTGCGTTGTTCGGTGAGCAGATCATCATCGCTTTATACGGTAAAGAATACACACAATCAGGAAGCCTCATTACGTTGCTGTCGATTGCAACCAGCTTTTCGGCAATGGGGACTGTAGCGTATCGCTACATGGTAAAAGAAGGTGGGTTTAACTATTTGCTGAGGAAAATCATTTGTTTGATGGTCATCAGTGTGCCGCTTTCCTGGTGGCTAATCCAGGACTACGGCGTCATGGGGGCCGCGTGGAGCGTTTTCCTTTCAGAACTGTTGTCCCTTACCGTAATGAATTACTTCTTCAAAAACGGCGTCATTCAAAAGATTCAAGTTTCCTCACTCAACTACAAAACCTACAAATGAGGTCCGATATGCTCAAGTTGAAAGAAGAACTCAGAAGAAGTGTGCAGTATTTCATCAAGAAGATGCCTTGGTCCTATCAGGATCGCATCTACTACTTCCATAAGTTCAGAAAACTGCCCAATCTTCGTCAGCCTAAAGTGTTTAACGAAAAGGTGCTGTACCGCAAATTTATCTACGGCGATTACCAAAATTATGGTCGCTTGTCAGATAAGTTTAGCGTGCGCGAATTCATTGCCGAGAAGATTGGCAACGAATACCTGATCCCGTTGGTACACGAAACCACCGATCCGACCACGCTGAATAGTTTGCCTTGTTGGAAAGGAACGGTGATTAAACCGAACCACGCGTCTAACATGGTAGAAATTCTGTTGGAAGAACCGGACGCGTTGCGTAAGCAGCAAATCATCCATGATTGCTATCGCTGGCTGAAAACGGATTTTGCTAATGAAGCGCGTGAAATCCATTATCGCTACATCAAGCCCCGTATTTTGGTGGAGCAATACATCGGTGATGGAAAAAGTGCGCCGATTGATTACAAGTTTCATATGTTCAACAAGCGTGATGGCAAGTTTGAATATGTGCTGCAAGTCATCTACAACCGATGTCAGCCGCTGTTATCCATGAATTTCTATGTGAATAACCTTAATGAGGCGTTTCACAAGATCCGTGATACCGGGCTGGATGTCACTAACATCATGCCGTCACTGCAACATGCGCTCGATATGAGCAAAAAGCTGGCCAGTGATTTCGACTATGTGCGTGTTGACTGGTATATCCATGAAGAGCGTATTTATTTTGGTGAATTGACGTTTACACCAGGCGCAGGTTTGGTGACAGGGTTAGATCGTGGACTCAATCAAATGATGGGAGACATGTGGATTCAAGATCGTCGCGGAACGCAGAGACCGGGCGTCACAGTGCAGGATGTTAATATCCCTGCCATGTTGAAGAAAATTTAAGAATACACAGCAATATAAAAAACCCCGCGTAGCGGGGTTTTTTATTGGAAAATTTTAAGGCATTGGCCATTCAGCAGGCGCTTGGCTCATCACCTGGATAAACACATCCTTAGAGATGGACATGAAATTGTGCACACTCTCCATAGTGAGTGTAATGCCCATTAAACCGGTGACAAACCAGCAGGTCATGCCCAAACCGATGCCACCACACATGAATGCCATAACGTGATGGCTATCCTGACGAAGTTTGGTTTTCAAGGTGCTGGCAAAAAACATCATAACGGCGCTAAGTAATTCCCAACGCATAACGATAAGACTGGTGGTTAACGTAGCCATCGACTCAACCTCAATAGATCAGTGATTATTCCTGACAATCTGCGGACATCACCGGCGGCGAAAAAGCGTGTCAGGTCGTGCTTTTCCGTCGTCAACCCAAGGTCATAATGTGACTTGGCTCACATTATATCACTCGATTTTATATTTTGAACAAAATTTGCAACTGGTATGGTACAAAAAATTTGATTGAAGTTTGAGCAGAAAGTGGCGGGGAAGAAAAGGTGAGGAAAAACAATTAAGAAGGCGCGCCCGCTTGGGGCGCACTGAAGGCGAAATCAAATTTAGCTAACGGGACAGCATTCGCCCGTGGTTCGTTGGGTAAAGCTGGCCATGCTTTCGCTGCAATCAAAGCTCAGCAGGCGAGGGCGCTGAATGGCCTGACGACGCATGGTGTGGCGATAAGCGGTTGGCGTTTGTGAAAATTGGCGACGGAATACGCGTGAAAAAGTTTGCTGCGAGTCGTAGCCATATTGCATCGCAATATCAAATACGGGACGTTGCGTCAGGCTCAACGCTTCAGCCGCTAAGGTCAGGCGACGTTCACGAATATATCCACCCAGCGTTTGTTTCGTCACGGTACGGAACATACGCTGCAGATGCCATTTCGAATAACCTGATTTTGCTGCGACTTCATCAATAGACAAACTCTTGTCCAGATTTTGGTCAATCCAGTGTGTCAGGGAGTGAATGATCTCTTCTTGCATCATAGCCTCATCCTTCTGGTGATAATTCAATGCGGTATAGGAATTCGTTGTTCTGATGGGAAGCGAGTATAATTCCTCAAGTTAACTTGAGGTAAAGGTCCAAATGAAAAAAGATCGCAACTACCCAAAACCGGTTTTGACGCCGGGCGAAGTCGCACGACGCAGCGGCGTTGCTGTTTCTGCGCTGCATTTTTATGAAAACAAAGGGCTTATCTTCAGCACACGCAACGGCGGCAACCAGCGCCGTTATAGCCGAGACGTGCTGCGACGTGTGGCGATAATCAAGATTGCCCAGCGCATTGGTATTCCTCTGGCGACGGTGAGCGACAGTCTCGAACATATCCCTGCTAATAAACGTATGTCGACCCACGAATGGGATGCACTGACGCAGCACTGGCGTGAGGAACTGGATAAACGTATCGAAACATTGACCCGCTTACGCAACGATCTGGATGGCTGCATCGGCTGCGGTTGTCTTTCGATGCGTGACTGCCCACTACGCAATCCAGGCGATCGGTTGGGAGAGCAAGGTTCAGGTGCGGTACTGCTTGATCCCGAGCAGGATGACAAACTGTCAGGGCGGGAGTGATGTCTATACTTGGCTGATAATCACCTAACAGGGAATCACGATGATCACCGTTCACCATCTTGAGCATTCGCGCTCGCATCGCGTGTTATGGCTGCTCGAAGAGCTGGAAGTGCCTTATCAGATCAAACGCTATCAGCGCGAATCCACCATGCTGGCACCTGAGGCGCTGAAAAAAATTCACCCTTTGGGTAAATCGCCAATCATTACTGACGAAAACCGCGTGGTTGCCGAATCGGGTGCCATCCTCGAATATCTCGAAAATAAATATGATGCCGAATATCGACTGAAACTTACTGATGAGGAAGAGGCGCTGCAATCTCGTTACTGGCTGCACTATGCCGAAGGTTCATTAATGCCATTGCTGGTAATGAAATTGATTTTTGCTCGACTCGGGCAAGCGCCGGTGCCTTGGCTATTGCGGCCGATTGGCGGCATGTTTGGTAAAGGCGTACAAAAAGCCTTTCTTGATAAACAGCTGAAGCTGCACATGCAAATGATTGAAAACCATCTTGTCGCGCATCCGTGGTTTGCGGGCAAGCGTTTCAGCATCGCGGATATTCAAATGAGTTTCCCGCTTTTGGCACTGAATCAGCGTGCCGGTTTGCAGCAGATGCCCGCGACGCAAAAGTGGCTGGAAACGGTGAAACAGCGCGCCGCCTGGCAACGCGCCATTCAGCAGGGCGGCGACATTAACCTGCAAGGCTGAATCCCTTTTTTGTTGCGTAATGCTTGCCGTTGCGCAACCTCTTCTCCTCTTCATAAAATCCTGCAACTTCAAAGCGAAACGCGTGTTACGCAACAGAGCAAGTCTACGTCATACGCGATCCAGTGAAATCTTTATCCTGATTAATGACCATCAAGCAGTTGAAAATGTGCCAGCAAACGCCGGATAATCGTTTGCCTTTTTATTTGCCCATCTTTGAAGGGTCACTTATCTGCGGCAAGGTAAACGTTTGCCTTCTGTTTGACGCCGTTTGGCGCAAACAACTTACCCAGGGATTTCAGGGCGGCGGTCGCAGAGCGATCTACACAACAAAAACTCTTTGAGGCTCAATTATGTCAAACGAATCACGACCGGCCAGTGGAAAACTGGACGCCTGGTTCTCAATTTCTGCTCGTGGCAGCAGCGTTCGCCAGGAAATTCTGGCGGGGCTAACCACGTTTTTAGCCATGGTTTATTCGGTGATTGTCGTGCCAGGTATGCTGGGCAAAGCGGGCTTCTCGCCAACCGCTGTGTTCGTCGCGACCTGTCTGGTTGCCAGCTTTGGCTCCATCATTATGGGCTTGTGGGCTAACCTGCCGATGGCGATTGGCTGCGCCATTTCGTTAACCGCCTTTACCGCCTTTAGTCTGGTGTTGGGGCAGCAGATCAGCGTGCCGGTCGCGCTCGGTGCGGTATTCCTGATGGGCGTATTGTTTACGCTGATTTCCGTGACCGGTATCCGTTCATGGATTTTGCGCAATCTCCCGATGGGCGTTGCGCACGGCACAGGCGTCGGCATCGGGCTGTTTTTGCTGCTGATCGCGGCGGATGGCGTAGGTTTAGTGGTAAAAAACCCGGCTCCGGGTTTGCCGGTAGCGCTGGGTCATTTCAACTCTTTCCCGGTCATGATGTCACTGTTGGGATTGGGTGCGATTATTGGTCTTGAAAAGCGTAAGGTGCCGGGCGGCATTTTGCTGACCATTATTGCCATTTCGGTATTAGGGCTCATTTTCGATCCCGCGGTAAGTTATCAAGGTTTGTTTGCGCTGCCGAGCCTGGCTGATGCCAACGGTCAATCGCTGGTGTTTAGCCTCGATATCATGGGCGCCTTGCAGCCAGTCGTGTTACCTAGCGTGTTAGCGTTGGTGATGACAGCGGTATTTGATGCCACCGGCACCATCCGCGCAGTGGCTGGCCAGGCGAATCTGCTCGATAAAGACGGGCAGATCATCAACGGCGGTCGCGCTTTAACCACCGACTCGGTCAGCAGTCTGTTTGCTGGCTTAGTCGGCGCATCGCCAGCGGCGGTTTATATTGAGTCTGCGGCGGGCACGGCTGCAGGCGGTAAAACCGGTCTGACGGCAATTGTGGTAGGTTTGCTGTTCATGGTGATTTTGTTTATGTCGCCGCTGGCATACTTAGTCCCGGCGTATGCCACAGCGCCTGCGCTGATGTACGTTGGCCTGCTGATGCTGAGTAACGTCGCCAAAATCGACTTTACTGATTTTGTCGATGCGATGTCTGGCCTGCTGACGGCGGTCATTATTGTGCTGACCTGCAACATCGTCACCGGCATCATGCTCGGTTTTGCTGCGCTGGTAGTTGGACGCATTTTTGCTGGCGAATGGCGTAAATTGAATACAGGAACCGTGGTGATTGCGGTAGCCTTGGTGGCTTTTTACGCTGGTGGCTGGGCGATCTGACTGTAGAAGTGGGCGCGCAGAGGCGCGTCCAGGATTATTCTCTTTTTTTACCCCTTGTCGCACGTGTAGTAATCCCAGCAACCTTGGGTTTGTTTTACACTTTAGCGCTTACGACATTGCTTGAGAGACTTTAAGGCGCTTAAGGAAAGCATGGAAATCTTTTTTACTATTCTCATTATGACGCTGGTGGTCTCGCTTTCTGGCGTTGCTGCTCGCATTCTCCCTTTTCAAATACCGCTGCCATTAGTGCAGATCGCGGCCGGTGCGCTGCTTGCCTGGCCAACGTTTGGCCTGCATGTTGACTTCGATCCAGAACTGTTTTTAGTGCTGTTCATTCCGCCGCTGCTGTTTGCTGATGGATGGAAAACACCGATTAGCGAGTTCCTGCATCACGGTCGAGAAATTATTGGATTAGCGTTGGTGCTGGTTCTGATTACCGTGGTGGGAATTGGCTACCTGATTTATTGGCTGGTGCCCGGCATTCCACTGATTCCCGCCTTCGCGTTGGCGGCGGTGCTGTCACCAACCGATGCCGTCGCACTTTCAGGCATTGTCGGTGAAGGGCGTATCCCGAAAAAAATCATGTCGATTGTGCAGGGCGAAGCGTTGATGAACGACGCATCCGGCCTGGTGTCGCTCAAGTTTGCTGTTGCCGTCGCCATGGGCACAATGGTCTTTACCTGGGGCGGCGCCAGCGTTGAGTTCCTCAAGGTTGCGGTAGGCGGTTTGGTTGCCGGTGTTGCAATCTGCTGGCTTTACGGAAAATCGCTGCGCCTGCTGAGCCGCTGGAGTGGTGATGATCCGGCTACACAGACGGTTCTGCTGCTGCTGCTGCCGTTCGCCTCTTACCTGATTGCTGAACATTTGGGTGTGTCTGGTATCCTGGCTGCGGTTGCTGCGGGTATGACCATTACGCGCTCTGGCATCATCCGTCAGGCTCCTTTGGCGATGCGCTTACGTGCTAACAGCGTCTGGCAGATGCTGGAATTCGTCTTTAACGGCATGGTATTCCTGATGCTTGGCCTGCAGTTGCCCGACATTCTGCAAACCTCCATCGACCAGGCTAACGCCGATCCTAATGTCGAGCTGTGGATGCTGTTTGCAGATATCGGGTTGGTCTATGTCTCGTTGATGGTGGTGCGCTTCGGCTGGTTATGGATCATGCAGCGCTTCAGTAAGCGCCTGTTGAAGAAAAAGCCGCTGGAGTTCTCCAACTACTCGTTTAAAGAGCTGCTGATTGCTTCATTCGCGGGTGTACGTGGAGCCATTACGCTGGCGGGTGTGTTATCTATTCCGCTGTTTCTCAGCAATGGCGACCCGTTCCCAGCCCGTTATGAACTGGTGTTTATCGCCACCGGTGTGATTCTGTTCTCGCTGCTGATTGGCGTGGTCATTCTGCCTATTCTGCTGCGTGGCTATGATGGTATCGATAAATCCAGTCATCGCCGTGAGTTGCAAAATGCCCGCGCGGTCATGGCCAGCGTGGCCATTGAGAGCCTACAGAAGATGGAGTCTCGTTTGGAAAATGAGACCACCGAGAACATCGATCCTGAACTGCTGAAAGAGGTCAGCTTGCGCGTGATTGGCAACTTGCGTCGTCGTGCAGAAGGTAAAAATGATATCGATCACGCGCTGTTCGCCGAGAATCTGGAGCGTCGATTCCGTCTGACAGCGCTGCGTGCTGAACGCGCCGAGGTCTATCATTTGCGTGCTACTCAACAGATTTCCAACGAAACCATGCAGAAACTGCTGCACGATCTCGATTTGCTGGAAGCGTTACTGATTGAGAAAGAAGAATAAGTTTTTTACGAGAATGAAATAACCCGCATCATTCATGCTGCAGGAAGGCGGCAAGCGTGTTTATCCTCGGAAGCTTACTCAGGTAAGTGACCGGGGAAAAAAGTGAAGCCAACGCAACAGTAGCGTGAATGATGGCGGGTCACACTGAAAGACGTGGAGCGTCATCGGGCCAATGTTCATGACAGCAATCAATCCATGCTTGCGCACTGCGAGACAAATAGCTGCCCTCACGCCAAATCAGCCCTAAACTCCACTTCAGTTCTGATTCCAGTGGTAGCCACAGCAGCGACTGTTTATCCAGCCTTTGGCAGATCGGCTCCGGCAAAATTGCTACTCCCATTTCGGCCTGTACCATTGCAGCCAGAAAATCCCATTGCCCGCTTCTCACTGCGATCGTTGGCGTAATGCCGAGACGTTGAAACGCCTGCATTAACTGGCGATTAAGCGAAAACTCTTCATTAAAAATCAGTAAAGGATGTTCTGCCAATTCGGACAAACCAATATGGCTGCGATTGAGCCACTCGGCGCGGCGCGGCAGGAGCACGCAAAGGGGATGATGCATCAGCGGCAGCGTATTAAGAGGTAAATCTGCCTCCACGGGTAGCGCGGTAAGCGCGATATCTAAACTGCCCGCCAGCACGGCCTGCTGAACGGTTAAGCCACCAAACTCAGAAATTTTTAGTGCTACGCCAGGATAACGACGGCGAAAAGCGGAAATTGAACCGGCTATCTGCATACCCACCATGGGAGGAATGCCCAATCGTAGCTCGCCGGTTTTCAACTGATTAATGTCGCCGATTTCCGCCTCTAGCTGATGAAACTCCTGCAAAATCGCCAGGCCACGCTGATAAACCGCCTGCCCACTGTCGGTGAGATGCAAGCGGCGACCATCGCGTAATATCAACGTACAGCCCAGCTCTTCCTCAAGTTGACGCAACATTTTGCTGATAGTTGGCTGCGTCACATACAGTTTCTGCGCGGCGCGCGTAAAACTTTGCTGGCGAACCACTTCGGTAAAGTAACGCAACGCGCGGACATCCATGAGCTATTCCTTTTTGGCATGATTTTAATAATATTAATTCATTTTTTTCACCTTCTGTCTGGGATTTATACTGAGCACCTTGAATTGACGGGGAGAAGAAAAAAATGGCGTTAGCAATCAGTCCGCGAAGAATGGGCATGCTGCAACGACTTGGATTGCCACTGCAGCTGGTGCTCTATATCAGCGTGTTTGTAGGCTGCGATCGTCTGGTCAATTGGCTGCATTTGCCGTTGCCTGCCAATATCGTCGGCATGCTGCTGATGTTGGTTTTAATCGTGACACGCATCGTGCCGCTGGGTTGGGTGAAGGCGGGTTCAAACTGGCTGTTGGCGGAAATGCTGTTGTTCTTTATTCCTGCGGTGGTCGCAGTGGTGAACTACGGCGATTTGCTACGTATTGAAGGCTGGCGCATTTTTCTGGTGATTGCTATCAGTACGCTGTTGGTCCTGGCCTCGACAGCCTTAGTGGTGGATCGCGTTTATCGCTTTGAAGTGGCGCGCGCAGCGCGTAAGCAGGGCAATAATGCGTGATTTATTGCTCAGCCTGCTGTGTGTGGTCATTACCTTGTTGATCTATTACCTCAATAAACATCTCTACCGCCGCTGGCGCACCTTGTTGTTAATGCCGCTGGTGATGACACCGCTGGTGCTGGTGGCCTTGCTGATGGTGACGCACATTAGCTGGCAGGATTACATTGCCGAAAGTCACTGGTTGCTGTGGTTGCTGGGGCCCGCCACGCTGGCGTTTGCCGTGCCGGTATATGAAAACATGGCGATCATCAAACGGCATTGGATGTCATTAAGTGCTGGCGTCTTCACCGCAACCCTGGTCGCGGTGTGCAGCTCAGTCTGGCTGGCGCGTCTGTTGACGCTGCCGGAATCTATTCAGCGCAGCCTGGCGGTGCGTTCTATCACCACGCCATTTGCTTTAGCCGCTGCTGGGCCCATTGGGGGTCAACCCGATTTAGTGGCGCTGTTTGTGGTGATCACCGGCGTTTTTGGCATGGCGGTAGGCGACGTTTTATTCTTGCGAATTGCCATCAAACAGGGCGTGGCAAAAGGGGCCGGTTTCGGTGCGGCTTCACATGGTGCTGGCACGGCTCGCGCCTATCAGTTAGGCCAGCAAGAAGGCGTGGTTTCCAGCCTGGTGATGATGCTTTCAGGTGTGCTAACCGTGATAGCCGCGCCATTGATCGGCCATGTAATGTGGGCGATCTGAGTTAAGACTTTTTCAAGCCGGTGCTTATATTCCACCTCTTGTTCTTTCCTTAAAGTGCGTGCTGTTTTTAAACACACAAGGAAGAACACAATGATGAAATTTATAGTCGTCGCCGGCCTGCTTTTGGCAGCATGCGATGTGGATGCAGCCGAACTCAGTGTGAGCGGTAGCAATAGCTGGATAGGTGTGAATCTTGAAAGCGATCACACTGCGTACCCGTTTGAAGCCGGTATCCATTATTATGCGCTACCCTCATTAAGCCTCTCTGCGGGTTATCGCTCTCTTTCGACCGACGCCAATGTTGGGCAGCCAGATCGTCGTTTCATTGGTGGCGCGTTCATCGGCACCGCGTGGCGTTTCTGAGCAAAGGGCGGCAGCGAGAAATCCGCTGCCGTCAACCTAACGACATGTCTGTTTACGTAAAGCTTTCCAAATTTAGTTGTCTCCACATTTCAGGCTGTTAACCTTTGCGCCGAATTAATTGTCCTTTCATGGAGTGGAATCATGTTTAAGCAACTTGTTACTGGGAGCGCACTGGGCCTCGTTTTACTGAGCGGTGCGGCACAGGCAATCGAAGGCAGCGTTGATGTCGGCGAACACAACACCAACCTGAACGTGGGTCTGGGCACAACGTCGCCAGGCCTGTTTTTAAAAGGTAACTGGCTACGTAGCGATCACGATGGCAGCACTTACGGTGCAGGCTTGGGTTACAACGTAGATGTGGGCCCGCTGCGTTTAGCGCCGACCGCAAAGGCGATCTTCACCCATCCTGAAGATGGAAAAGACGGTTTTGCGCTGGCGCTGGGTGCGGGTGCAGCTTACAACTTCAACACCATGTGGGGCTTATATGGCGAATATTATTACGCGCCAGAAGGCTTCACCGATCACCTCGACAGCTATCAGGAAGCCGCGGGCGGCCTGAGCTTCACGCCAATTTCACTGTTGAATCTGCGTGTCGGCTATCAGTACATTGAGCTGAACAACAAAGGCGGACGTAAAGATAACGTGCTGGTCGACGGCCCCTATGTGGGCGCATCACTGCGTTTCTGATCCTGCTGAAATGAGAAAGCGGCTACCTTGGGTAGCCGCTTTTTTTTAGTGCGCTTTACCTTGCTCAATCCCTGCGCCCGTTTGCGAACGAATGAACTGCGCCCGGAAGCGGCTGCGTTCTTCTGCACCCTGTGCGGAGTGATCGGTAATTGAGAACAACCATGTCCCGACAAAGGCGATCAGCATCGAAAACAGCGCCGGATATTCATACGGATAAATCGGTTTCGCGTGGCCCAAAACGGTGACCCAAACTGTTGGCCCAAGGATCATTAGCACCACTGCAGTAATCAAACCCAGCCAGCCACCGACCATCGCACCCCGTGTGGTTAGCTTAGACCAGTACATTGAAAGCAAAATAATCGGGAAATTACAGCTGGCGGCAATCGAGAATGCCAGGCCAACCATGAACGCGATGTTCTGATTCTCAAACAGAATCCCTAACCCAATCGCCACGACGCCAAGCACCAGCACGGTAATTTTTGACACCCGCAGTTCATCCCGCTCGCTCGCCTGGCCTTTACGGTACACGCTGGCGTAAAGATCGTGCGATACCGCAGAAGCGCCCGCCAGTGTCAGGCCCGCCACCACCGCTAAGATGGTCGCGAAAGCCACGGCAGAGATAAAACCAAGGAAAGTGCTGCCGCCAACGGCATTCGCAAGATGAACCGCCGCCATATTGGTGCCGCCAATCAGCGCGCCGCTGGCATCTTTAAAGGCAGGGTTTGCGCCGACCAGTAAAATGGCACCGAAGCCGATAATAAAGGTCAGGAAGTAGAAATAGCCCATGAAACCGGTGGCCCAAAACACGCTTTTACGCGCCTCTTTGGCGTCTGCCACGGTGAAGAAACGCATCAGGATATGCGGTAATCCAGCCGTACCAAACATCAGCCCAAGCCCCAGCGACAGCGCAGAAATAGGATCTTTGACCAACCCGCCAGGCTGCATGATCGCAATGCCTTTCGGGTGCACCGCCATCGCTTCGGTAAACAGCGCATTGAAGCTGAAACCCACCGTTTTCATCACCATGATGGCCATGAACGAGGCGCCAAACAGCAGCAGCACCGCTTTGATAATCTGTACCCATGTGGTGGCGAGCATGCCGCCAAACAGCACATACATCACCATCAAAATACCTACCAGCACCACGGCAACGTGGTAATCCAACCCAAACAGCAGCTGAATCAGTTTGCCAGCACCCACCATCTGCGCAATCAAATAGAGCGCGACCACCACCAGCGATCCGCAGGCTGATAGGGTACGAATGGGTTTCTGCTTCAAGCGATATGAGGCGACATCCGCGAAGGTATAGCGGCCTAAATTACGCAAGCGCTCCGCAATCAGGAACAGGATCATCGGCCATCCCACCAGGAAACCGAGTGAATAAATCAACCCGTCATAACCAGAGGTATAAACCAGTGCAGAAATGCCCAAAAACGAGGCTGCAGACATAAAGTCACCCGCCATCGCCAGGCCGTTTTGGAAGCCGGTAATATTACCGCCCGCCGTGTAATAATCGCTGCGAGAGCGGGTACGTTTCGACGCCCAATATGTGATACCGAGCGTAAAGGCGACGAACACCACAAACATGATAATCGCCTGATAATTCGTCGACTGCTTTTGTACCGCGCCGGTAATCGCGTCAGCAGCCAGCGCAGAGAAGGGCAACAGCAGCGCCACTATCCACAGAGAGAAACGCGTCATGATTTTACCTCACTGAGGATCTGCTTAGTTAGACGATCAAATTCGCCATTGGCGCGCCAGACATAAATGCCGGTCAGCACGAACGACACCACAATCAAACCCACGCCAATCGGAATACCGCGTGTCACATTGGTGCCTTCATGAAGCGGTGTACCGAGCCAGGCGGGGGCAAAAGCGATCAGCAAGATAAAGCCGACGTAAAGCACCAGCATGATCAGCGAAAGCAGCGTAGCGAAAGCCTGGCGCTTGCGAACCAGCTCATGAAAGCGAGGATTACGTTCGATCTGTTGATAGATTGCATCCTGACTTGAAAGGGCGTCATTCATCACAGTTTCTCCAGAGGATTTGCAGGCGTGAACCTCACACAATCGTGCTAATAGGGCATATTGTTATGTGACTACAGAAACACACTACGTAGGGATGGAAGGGCAGGAAGCATGAGGCTTCCCGCCGGATAACTTACGGCATTTTTATGGACTGTTTTTCCTCGAGTAATTTTTCCACTACGCCCGGATCGGCCAGCGTTGAGGTATCCCCAAGATTGCTGGTATCGCCCGCCGCGATCTTACGCAGAATGCGACGCATGATTTTGCCGGAGCGGGTTTTTGGTAGAGAGTCAGTCCAGTGCAACACGTCTGGTGTAGCGATAGGGCCAATCTCTTTCCGCACCCAGTTTCGTACTTCGGTGTAGAGTTCTGGCGAGGGCTCTTCGCCGTGGTTCAGCGTAATATAGGCATAAATCGCCTGGCCTTTGATGCTGTGCGCAATGCCCACCACCGCGGCTTCGGCAATTTTAGGATGAGAAACCAGCGCCGATTCAATCTCCGCTGTCCCCAAACGGTGGCCCGAAACGTTGAGCACGTCGTCCACGCGGCCAGTGATCCAGTAATAGCCATCTTCATCACGTCGTGCGCCGTCACCGCTGAAATAGACGTTTTTAAAGGTCGAGAAGTAAGTTTGTTCGAAGCGCTCGTGATCGCCAAACAGCGTGCGCGCCTGGCCAGGCCAAGAATCCGTAATCACCAAATTGCCTTCACTTGCACCTTGCTGTGGATTGCCCTCGTTATCGACCAGCGCAGGCTGAACGCCGAAAAACGGCTTGGTCGCCGAACCGGCTTTCAGTTCGGTGGCGCCCGGCAGCGGAGTAATCATAAATCCGCCGGTTTCGGTCTGCCACCAGGTATCAACAATCGGACAGCGGCTGTCGCCAATTTTCTTGTAATACCATTCCCAGGCTTCGGGATTGATCGGTTCACCGACCGATCCCATGATACGCAGGCTGCTGCGATCGGTGCCTTCAATCGCTTTATCGCCTTCTGCCATCAGCGCACGGATCGCCGTCGGCGCGGTATAAAGCAGCGTGACTTTGTGCTTATCGACCACTTCCGCCATACGGCTTGGCGTTGGCCAGTTCGGTACGCCTTCAAACATCAGCGTGGTGGCACCACATGCCAGCGGGCCGTAGAGCAAATAGCTGTGACCGGTGATCCAGCCGACGTCAGCAGTACACCAGTAGACGTCGTCCAGATGGTAATCGAAGACAAATTTAAAGGTGGTAGCGGCATACACCAGATAACCGCCGGTGGTGTGCAGCACGCCTTTGGGTTTCCCGGTTGAACCGGAGGTATAAAGGATAAACAGCGGATCTTCGGCCTGCATCTCGGCGGCGGAATGGTTGTGACTGGCATCCTTCATCAGGTCGTGCCACCACACATCGCGGCCTTCTTGCCAATCAATCACTTTACCGGTGCGTTGAAACACCACCACATTGTTGATGCTGGTCACATTGGGATTTTTCAGCGCATCATCAACGTTCTTTTTCAGTGGAATGCTGCGTCCGGCACGAATACCTTCATCGGCAGTGATGACCAGTTTGGCGTTTGAATCCACCACGCGACCCGCTACAGCCTCGGGAGAGAAGCCGCCAAAAATAACCGAATGCACCGCGCCAATACGCGCGCAGGCGAGCATCGCAACTGCGGCTTCCGGCACCATCGGCATGTAAATTGCCACCACATCGCCTTTTTGTACGCCAAGCAATTCCAGTACATTGGCAAAGCGACAAACGTCGGCATGAAGCTGACGAAAGGTGATGGTTTTACTCTCGCTGGCGTCGTCGCCTTCCCAAATAATCGCGGGATGATCGCCGCGCGTTTCTAAATGTCGATCAAGGCAATTTGCCGCCAGATTGAGCGTGCCATCTTCGTACCAGCGAATAGAAATATTGCCTGGCGCAAAGGAGGTATTTTTCACCTGGCTGTAGGGCTTGATCCAATCGAGGATTTTGCCTTGCTCGCCCCAAAAAGCGTCAGGATCGTCAACAGATTGCTGATACATCGTTTGATACTGTTCGGCTGTGATCAGCGCGTTTGCTGCAATATTTTCAGGAACAGGATGTTTATGTATTTGGCTCATGGCGGATCTCCTTGAAGATGTTAATGATATGTCAATCAAAGGTTAAGTGAAGCCCAGCCTGAAGCTTTGTTTCTTTTTTGCGCCATAGATCACGCGTTAATCTTTAAGCGACTGCTAACGCATTTCCCCTTTCTGTTAAGCCTAAGTCCTTGCGCAAAATAGGGAATAAAGTTGCAAATGTTTGTGTCTTTCTCTGTTTAAAAATACAGCAAACGAACCCGACGCCTTTTTAGCCATTCCTGCATAGCTATGCGTAAATTCATCTAACTAATACTTTTCATAACAGCAGGTTAGGGTTTTAGTGTGCAATCAGCACATTATGCTGCTTTGGTGGTGAAGATTTAAACGAAGTCGCCAAGGGTTGCATTTACCTCAGTGAAAATGGTACTTATCTCGCCCCTGTTCTACAGGTATCAACTCAGACCGCGTCTGAAAATGGGTATGGGAATCATCGCATTTCTGTGCGAGGCGCTGTCTACAAACACCCTCTAATTTACCGGGCTTTTTGCTCACTTCCCTGTGTGTATTGTCTTCTGCACCTTCGCAGTTAGAAAAAAACGGGTTTTGACTGAGGAAATTACGCGTTATGAAAGGTTTTAAAATCACCCTTGCCTGGCAGATTCTGATTGCGCTTGTGCTTGGCATCGTGGTTGGCACCGTGTTGCATAATCAGCCAGAAGATCGTGAATGGTTAATCACCAATATTCTCAGCCCGGCGGGCGATATCTTCATTCATCTGATCAAGATGATTGTGGTGCCCATTGTGATTTCATCGCTGGTGGTCGGCATTGCTGGCGTCGGTGATGCGAAAAAATTGGGACGCATTGGCGTCAAAACTATCCTCTATTTTGAAGTGATTACCACCCTTGCGATTGTGGTCGGTATCACGCTGGCTAACGTATTCCAGCCCGGCAGCGGCATTGATATGTCAACGTTGGTCACAGTAGATATTTCCAAATACGAAGCCACCACCGAAGCGGTGCAGAACGGCCCACACAGCCTGGTTGCCACTATTCTGTCGCTGATCCCTCAGAACATTTTTGCCTCGTTGGTGAAAGGCGACATGCTGCCTATCATCTTCTTCTCAGTGTTATTCGGCATGGGCTTATCTGCGCTGCCGTCAGAACAACGCGATCCGTTGGTGAATGTGTTCCGTGGTATCTCTGAAACCATGTTCAAAGTGACGCACATGATCATGCGTTATGCGCCGGTTGGCGTGTTTGCGTTGATCGCGGTCACTATTGCTAACTTCGGCTTTGCTTCACTCTGGCCGCTGGCAAAACTGGTGTTGCTGGTTTACGCCGCGATTCTGTTCTTTGCCTTTGTGGTGCTGGGGTCGGTTGCGCGTTTCTGCAAGCTGCGTATTACCACGCTGATGCGCATTCTGAAGGATGAGCTGATTCTTGCTTATTCGACGTCAAGCTCTGAAACCGTGCTGCCGCGTATCATGCAAAAGATGGAAGCCTACGGCGCGCCGAAAGCTATCACCAGCTTTGTTGTGCCTACCGGTTACTCGTTTAACCTGGATGGTTCAACGCTTTATCAGAGTATTGCTGCCATCTTTATCGCCCAGCTTTACGGTATCGATCTGTCGCTGACCGACGAGATTATCCTGGTGCTGACGCTGATGGTGACCTCAAAAGGCATTGCGGGCGTACCGGGCGTGTCGTTTGTGGTGCTGCTGGCTACGCTGGGCAGCGTCGGTATCCCGCTGGAAGGCTTGGCCTTTATTGCGGGTGTTGACCGCATCATGGACATGGCACGTACCGCCTTGAACGTGATCGGTAATGCGCTGGCGGTGCTGGTTATCGCGCGCTGGGAAGACCAGTTCGATGCGAAACAGGCAGCAGAATATGAATTAAAGCTGCGGACACAGACCGCAAGCTAATCACTGCTTTCTCTATGAAAGGGGCTCAACGGAAATTGAGCCCCTTTTTATTTGGATGTTTCCCGGTAAGAAACACGCGGGTAAGCTGTTTTTTACCGGGAAGCCTGATTACGAAATACCCCGAAGACGTTAAGGTGAGTCTTCGCTCGCTGGCCAGAAATTTAGGTGTGTCGCCTTCAGCGCTAAGTCGCCGCACGTTCACTTCGAAACTGCACAGTAAAAACCTTCCCCGTTACGGCGGGCCGATCTAAAGGTTGCCGAACCCCAGACTTCACCTCCTTTTTTTACCCTTGCCACAGCATCAATAAAAAATTGATCTCACTCGATGAATTAATCATTCGTTATGATAAAACATTAATCGAATAAATTATTCCTAAACGGAGCCTGTCATGAACCTCGATCTTAGCCAGATGATTACCGAAGGCCGTAATCCAGCCAGTCACAATATTGATGAACTCTCTACTGAAGCGATGCTGCGTGTCATTAATGACGAAGACAAAAAAGTCGCGCTGGCGGTTGAAGCGATTGTGCCGCAAATTGCTGAGGTGGTTGATGCAATTTGCGCGGCGTTTAAGGCGGGTGGACGCTTGATCTATTGTGGCGCGGGCACCTCTGGACGTTTAGGCATATTGGATGCCAGCGAATGTCCACCTACCTTCGGCACGCCGCGCAGCCAGGTTATGGGGTTAATTGCGGGTGGGCACACTGCAATTTTACAGGCGGTCGAAAACGCAGAAGATAATCGTGAGCAGGGCGCACAGGATTTAGTCGATATCAACTTTAGCCGTGATGATGTCTTAGTCGGCATCGCCGCCAGCGGGCGCACGCCTTACGTGATCGGCGCGCTTGACTATGCCAACGGTTTGGGCGCGACCACCGCTGCGCTCACCTGTAATCCCAACAGCGCAATGGCGCAGATTGCCCGCATCGCCTTAACGCCGGTGGTGGGGCCGGAAGTGGTCACGGGATCGTCAAGAATGAAAGCAGGTACAGCGCAAAAGTTAGTGCTGAATATGCTCACCACGGGCGCGATGATCCGCAGTGGCAAAGTGTATGGCAACTTGATGGTCGATGTTGAAGCGACTAACCAGAAGCTGGTACAGCGTCAGGTCAATATCGTGATGCAGGCGACCGATTGCGATGAAGCCACCGCCAGCGCAGCGCTGAAGGCGTGTGCGGGCCATTGTAAAACCGCCATTGTGATGGTGTTGGGTGGATTAAACGCTGATGAGGCAAAGTCCTTGCTCGCTAAACATCAGGGCTTTATTCGCCAGGCGCTGTATGACGCAGGAGCACGCTGATGGCGAAAATCACCGACGCGCTGTTACGTGACATCTTGCAGGCCGTGGGCGGTGCAGAAAACGTCGCGGTGTGCGGCAACTGCATGACGCGTCTGCGTTTGACACTCAACCACGCCGAACTGGCCGACATCGGTAAATTAAAAACGCTGCCGGGCGTGCTGGGTGTGATTGACAGCGATGCGCAGTTGCAGATTGTCCTGGGTCCGGGAAAAGCGCAGACCGCGGCTGAAATGATGCAAGCACTGTTGATAAACAGTGACGCTGGATCCGATCTAAAAGCCGTGGCAGCGCAGCATAAACAGCAATACAAGACGAAACAAACCAGCGGGTTGCACCAGTTTTTATCACGTTTCGCCACTATCTTTACGCCGTTGATTCCAGGGTTTATCGGTGCAGGCTTATTATTGGGTTTCGCCACGCTGATTGAGCAAAGCTTTCATCTTACCGCGCCTGGCGATCACGCCCCTGGGTTGCTGCATACCGTGGCGTACATGAAAGTGTTCGGCAAAGGGCTGTTTACTTTTCTTAGCATCCTGATTGGGTACAACGCGCAGAAGGCTTTCGGCGGCACGGGCGTCAATGGTGCGATTATCGCCTCGCTGTTTATTCTGGGTTATCACCCTGACGCCAAGGTGGGTTATTTCAGTGGAATGGAAACATTCTATGGGCTGAGCATTGATCCCCGCGGCAATATTATTGGCGTTTTACTGGCGACAATATTCGGTGCGTGGGTTGAAAAACAGTTGCGAAAAATCATTCCCGATAATCTGGATATGATTCTCACGTCACTTTTCACCTTGATCATTACCGGCGCCATCACCTATCTGTTAATTATGCCGATCGGGGGTGAATTATTTAAAGGCATGTCGTGGTTATTCATCCATTTAAATAACAATCCGTTCGGTTGTGCGCTGCTCGCTGGGCTATTTTTGATTGCGGTAATGTTCGGTATTCATCAGGGCTTTATTCCGGTCTATTTTGCCCTGATGGAAACGCAAGGCTTCAATTCGCTGTTCCCTATATTAGCGATGGCGGGTGCAGGACAGGTTGGTGCTTCGTTGGCACTCTGGTGTAAAGCGGAAAAGGGTGCACTGCTGCGAGCTCAAATCAAAGGGGCAATTGTGCCGGGCCTGTTGGGCGTTGGTGAACCGCTAATTTATGGGGTAACTCTGCCACGTTTGAAACCCTTTATCACCGCATGTGGAGGTGGAGCATTGGGCGGTTTTTTCATTGGTTTGGTGGCATGGCTGGGCTTACCGGTGGGGATGAACACGGTATTTGGGCCTTCAGGTTTAGTCACTTTGCCGTTAATGACCTCCAGTCAGGGTATTTTTGCGGGCATGGCGGTGTATTTGGTGGGTTTAATCGTGGCCTGGATCGGCGGATTTTTACTGACCTGGTGGTTTGGCACACGTGATGTTGATCTCAGCTAACCGGGCCAAATCATACTGTAACCCAGACGGCGTAAAGTGATCTAAGTTCCACTTACGCCGTCTGGTTAAAATAAATTTACCGGGAAGCGCAGTGGTAAATCAGAGCCAATCGTAAGTAAGCTGTAAAAAAAACATTAAGGTATTATAAGCACTAAAGTCTCATGTCAATATAAAGAGAAGGGTTATAGGCTGTTTTGATTCAGCACTTTTTTTCTGGTTACTTCACAACTAATCACTGAATATCCTGCCGCTACGCTTTTGTAATACGTAGCAATTACGTCTATATATCAATTCATAATATTTTCAGCCTTGAGTGATTAATTTTATTCAGTAATGCTCGGCTGTATAAAATAATAATCAGTCACTGATCCCGACTTTTTTTCAGCAATCTGGGAAGCGTTAATTCCTGCAATTTTATCATATCCATCCTTTTTAAACCTTGCCTGGTAAGGTGATTCCTGCACGCCTTTTTTGGAGATAAAAATGAGGTTGAAATTAAACCCGATTGCTTTAGGGATGATGACAGCACAACTGCTGTTTACGCCAGTTATGTCTGTTCAGGCGGCTACGCTGGGCACTTATACGCCGCAGGTAAATGATAATCAGGTTGGCAAGCTGGTGGTGAACAGCGGCACAGAAACGTTGAGCGGCAATCAAGCTTTCACGGCGGGAACAGACGGTGCTGTTACTACCGCGCTAGGGCAGGTTGTCATCACGCAGGGATCGCAATATCTCAATCAAGATCGTCTTGATCCCGGCCCGCAAAATTTCGCGATTACGATCCCCGATGCAGCCACCGGTTCAAATACGACTTTCCAGGTCTATAACCCTGCCAGCCTAACGGCTTTAGCGCCGGTTACTGGCACCACCCCTGTTCCCGATGTACAAAATGTCTTGGGCGAGCAATATATCAATGCACGCATCGCGGATGTTACTGGCGGTACGCTAAATGTGAATATCGGCCAGGCAAACGCTGCCAGCAGCGCCGGCACGAATAGCTGGTCAATGGCAGCTAAACAGACGCAACTGTTTGATGTGGGTGCCAACAGCACGGTGAACTGGAACAGTAATAACCGCATCAGCTTTTTTGGTAGCGCCGCCACGCCGAATGGCGCGAGTGCAACCAGCAGCTATCAGGTACAGAATTTAGCCACATACAACGGCGCATTCAGTGTTACCACCCTGAATGGCAGCAGCACCAACTTCACCGTCACCAATGCCAGCCAATTGCGAGCCTACAACAACTGGCTGATTGACCAACTCAAAGCGGGCAACCTTGATAAAACACGCTATCAGGCTGAATTCAACAAGGCGGTGACATTCACTAACGCCAATATCGTTTACAACGTCAGCGCCACGCCACCGGATGAAGTTACGCAGAGTATTGGGCAACGCATTGTGATCAATGCTGATGGGGCTAACGCGCGAGTAAATCTGGCGGCAGGAAAAACGCTGGAAGTGGTGGGCGCAACAGGTGGAGCAATAAGAGCGGCCAACGGCGCAGAAGCGGTGATCGATGGCAAGCTCGCCAGCCGGGGAGCCGTGACTAACAACGGTACGGCGCTGGTGTTAACCGATAACAGCAAAGGCACCAATAATGGTGTTATTAACGGCGGTTTTCTCAATCGGCAAGATGGCACCGGTATTGGCTCGACCGGTTATGGCGCAAACGGGGTAGCGGTGCAGAGCGGCAGCACTTTTGATAACAATGGAATACTTAATCTGGCGACCACCGGCAGCAATTCTCAATATGGCGTAGCGGGCATCACGCTGGCAGATAACGCCACGGCCAATAACAGCGGCAATATTAATGTTGGCGTTAACGGTTCCAGCGCGCGCGGTACCACGTCTGGCGTGTTACTGACCGATCCCAGCGCCACGTTTACCAATTCCGCTAGCGGTAATATCTATATTGGTCGTGGGCCACAAAACAGCACCGGTGAAGCGGTGGCCGACACCGCAATGAACCAGAGCGGCCTGACCAGCGGTATCGCGCTGGTGGCGAACGGCACCGCGATTAACGCAGGCAATATCACTCTCGGTTCACGGGTACAGAACGGCGCGGGCATGTCTGCAACCAATGCCAACAACGCCACCTTGATGAATACCGGCACGATTAACGTGAACGGCGCAGCAGCAACGGTTCCGCGTGAAAACATCGGCATAGCGGCTATCAACAGCAGTGGCAATATTGTTAACGATGGCACCATCAACCTGAATGGTGTTAACGGCACCGGCCTGAAAGTGTTGGCAACCAACGGCAACACCGCCAGCGCCAGCTCTACCGGAACCATTAACGTGGCGGGCGGCGCCGATCCTGCCAGCGGAACACGCAATTACGGCGTATGGGTAGAAGGGCAAGGCACTGGCACGGCGCAGTCTACCGTTGATGGCCCGATCAACCTCAGCGGCATTGGCGCAATTGGGGTGCATGCCCGCGGCAACGCCACGGTACAAGTTGCGCAGCAAGCGGTACCGACTTTCTCCAACGGCAGCAATCAAATTGCCTTTTTTGCTTACGGACCCAACGCACGCATCAACGTGG
Source organism: Pantoea sp. MQR6 (assembly GCF_022761075.1). Classification (NCBI taxonomy): domain Bacteria; kingdom Pseudomonadati; phylum Pseudomonadota; class Gammaproteobacteria; order Enterobacterales; family Erwiniaceae; genus Pantoea; species Pantoea sp. MQR6. Next base: position 506,841 of record NZ_JAKYXB010000002.1, on the reverse strand, counting down.
CGGGCAATAATCCGTTTGATGTCACCACGCAAAACTCCACGCTGTTCCGCGTTGAGCAGGGCGCCGATTTCGACGGCAGCAATCTGTTGCTTACCGCATCAGGCGCAGGTTCAACCGCCGTGATGGGCAGTGGAACCGGCGGCACCCGCGTGAATACCCAAAATGCGGTGATCAACGTCAGCGGCACCGGCGCGAACGGCGTCACCATTGAAGGCGGTGCACTGGGCACAATAGATGCCGCTACCCGAATGAATCTGACAGGCAGCAATGCGATTGGCGCGATTGTTGATGGGCAAAAACACACACTCGCGGGCAGCAACAGTGGATCGCCAGTCGCCAGCACCAGCCTGAATTCAGCGGCAACCCTGAACGCCTCACAAAATGGCCTAACCGGCTATCTGGCCCGTAACCGTGCACAGTTAACCAACACGGGGGATATCAACTTCAGCGGGGCAAACTCGACCGGCATCCGCGTTGAAAGCGGCGCAACCGGCACCAACAGCGGCAATATCGCTATCAATGATGGCGGCACGGGCATCGCGGTGAACAGCAGCGGCACCACCACCACCGCCAATAACAGCGGCGTGATTAACGTCAACGGTGGCAGCACCCGCAGCCGTACTCGAGGCGTGAGTGCCAGCGGCAGCGGTGCAGTGGCTAATCTCAATAGCGGCGCGGTAAACCTCAACGGCGTTGGCGCGATAGGCGCAGAAGCAGTAAGTGGCGCGCGGGTTAACGTCTCATCAGCCTCCACGCCGGTGTTTAACAACAGCGAGCAAATTGCCTATCACGCAGCCGGCTCAGGTTCTCTCATCAACAGCGCCGCAACCGTGCTTGACGTCAATAGCAGCGGCTCAACCGGTTATCGTATTGATGATGGTGCGACGCTGGCACTGAGCAACGGCAGCGCATTAACCAGCAGCGCCGCCAACAGCACCGGCGTGATCGTTTCTGGCAGCGACAGCACACTGAACAGCGGCAGCAGCCAGTTAAACGCCAGCGGTAATGGCAGCACCGCAATACGCGCGGAAGGCGGTGCACAGGCCACGCTCGACGCGGGCAGCGCCATCACGCTAAGCGGCGACAGCAGCGTCGGCGTACTGGTTAACAATCTGCGTACCGATCTCAGCAACACGTTAAACGGCGATTCCGCACCGACGCTCATCACGACCAACGGTTCAGTTAACGGCACAGGCAGCAATGCGGTAGGTATCGACGTCACCAACGGCGCAGAGCTGGTTAACAACGGCAACGTTGATCTTACCGGCAGCAGCAATATCGGCATCCGTTCGCGCAGCGGCAGCACCATCAGCAATAACGGTGTGGTCAATGTGACAAACGGAACCGGGCTGGATGTCAGCGGATCGGGATCGACGCTGGCGAAAGGGGGAGTGATCACTGTCGCCAACGGTGTGGCGGGGGTACGCATTAGTGATGGCGCACAGCTGGCTTTAACCGGCAGCGACACGGCGATTACCACGAATGGCAATGCGCACGGCATTTTGCTGGACAGCGGCGCGTCTTCACTCAGCGCCAGCGACGCCACCATCAATGTTAACGGCTCCGGCAACGGCATCGAAAACCGTGCGGAGCTGGGTAACGTGAGTCTGAGTAATCTCACCGTGAACGTGGGTGATGGCAACGGCATACGAACCGCCGTGCCGTTCGATCCCGCTTCAACCGTGACCACCAACGTCAACGGCAGCGGGACCGGTTTAAATATCGTCAATGCCGACGGCTCAACCACGCAGGGCGATCTCACGTTGGGTTCGGGTTACGTCTTTAACGTCAACGGCGCGGGCGGCACTGGGATTCGCGCCAATACCACGGGCAGAGTGATGACCGCAGCCAACGTTAATATCAATGATACCGCCGGCGGCTCAGCTCTGGTTTCCAGCACCGCAGGCAGTATCCTGAACACCGGCACTTTTACATCAAATAGCCTGACTTCACCGGTGGTTGATTTGCGCGGTGGACAAACTCTGTTTGAAAACCTTGGCACGATCATCACCGCCAACCCTTCTACCGTCGCGGTGGCGGGCAGCAACGCCAACGATGAGATCCTGTTGACCGAAGGCGGCGTAATCGGCGACATCAATCCTGGCGGCGGCAGCGATACGTTCCGCTGGACCGGCGGTACGCTCAACGGCAGCCTGACGATGGGCGGCGATAACAACAATCTGGCTGAAGTCAGCGGTGTTGATCTCAGCACGACTTACCATCTCACCAGCGGAAACGGCACCGGTAATACGCTGACCTTTAATGATATCGCTGCACGAGGCGGCTCATTCAGCGCCGACGATCTCAGCAAAGGGGTAAACCTTGGCAGCGGCTGGAGCACCCTAAACTTCTATGGCTCGCAATGGACTCTGACCGATAACCTGCAACTGGCGCACAGCACCATCAACATCGGTAGCGATTCCATACTGTATGCAGGCAACAATGTGCATCCGACGCTGGCGGGCGGCAGTGATAACTCGCTGGTGGTGAATAACGCAGGCGTTATCGATTTAACCAACGGCGGCGGTTCACCGGGAAATACGTTGGATATCGAGGGTTCTCTGGCCTCCAACGGCGGACAGCTCAATTTGCTCACCCGTCTCAACCAAGGCGGGGCGCTGAGCAATCAGTTCACTGACCATCTCAATGTTGAGGGGAACGCCAGCGGCACCACGCTAATGAATGTACAGCTCGATGCGGCAAGCACCGGTATGCTGACCGATCTCAACCGTAACGGCGGCATTGATGCCGGTGAAGGGATTTCATTGGCGCAGGTCGCAGGCAATGCCAGCGGCAACAGCCTGGCGCTGGCGGGCGGGTACATTGCGGCAGGGCCGTGGCAATATCGTCTCTACAGCTTTGCACCAGGCAGCAGCGATCCGAATCAGCGCCTGGTCAGTGGAACGGGCAATAATTACTGGGATTATCGTCTGGCAAATTACTACGTCTGCGAGGGAGAAAGCAGCTGTTCAACATTAGTGACCACGCCGTTTGATACCACAACTAACCAAAATATCAGCAGTAGCCGAGCGGAATCACGCCCAGCGGTCGTGCCGCAGGTGCCATCCTATATCTCCGCACCCGTTGGATTGGCTTATTACACCGCCGCGATTATTGACGATCTGCATAAGCGTTTGGGTGAACTACGCCACGAGCAAACGCGCTCAGAAGGAGATGGCGGCGAGATGTTTTTGCGCTACATCGGTTCTAACCTGAAATACAAAAGTGACCAGCGTTTCCGCGATTACGGCTACGATTTTGACCTTGACTACAGCGCGGTTCAGGTGGGCGGTAATCTGCTGCGCCTTGATGGTGAAAAAGATAGCCTGCGCGGCGGCTTAGCCTACACGCGCGGTAACACGCGTATTCGGCCTGACGCTGCAGACGGTTACAGCAGCACCAGTTTTGACAGCGACAGCCTGGCCTTTTACGGCACCTGGCAGCGCCAAAATGGGTTCTATCTTGATGGCGTGTTGTCGTTTGATCGCCATCGCGGTGAAACCGATGTCGCAAGTAAGAAAGATGTGGCGACGTTAAAAGCGAATGGCTGGACCGCGTCATTAGAGAGCGGTTATCCCTTTGAGCTGGCACACGATATCAAGTTAGAGCCGCAGGCACAGCTGATGTACATGAAGCTCAACATGAGTGATTTTGTTGATGCAGATGGCAACAAGGTGCGTTACGACAATGATAACCAGATTCTGGGTCGTCTCGGTGCACGCCTGGATCGCACCTGGACGGACGAGAGTCATCGCCAATACACACCTTATCTACGCGCGAACTACTACAAAGGCTGGGGCGGCACGGTAAAAAGCACGGTTTCAGCCGTCGATAATCCCTCATTCAGCGGGAGTTTCGATAGCGGCCACGTCGGGCAAATGTGGGAGTTAGGCGCAGGCGGAACCGCAACAGTGAAAAAAGATCTGTCGTTGTATGCAGAAGCGGATTACCGCAAAGAGATTGATAGCAACGGCGCCAAAGGGTGGCGGTATAACGTTGGCGTGCGCTGGCAATTCTAATCTACCCTTCATTCTTCGCGTTGCAGATGCGTTGGCTACGCAGTTTCACACCCGTCGCTTACTTTAGTAAGCCGGCGAGCCTTCCTGCAACGCGAATTATTCGGGTAGAGCCGTGCAGTTTTGTCATTCTCGCGGTTGCTGCGTTTTAAAGAAGGATTTCATTTACTCTCAAACCCTTCTAATCGATTCAAACGCCTAAAAAATGTGAAAGCCGCCTCAAAGCGGCTTTTTTCATGGGGAAAATTAATCAGAAACGCTAAAGAGTCTGCGGCGACTTGCCGAAAAGATAACAATTCGTAATCGTTTTCTTTTTACCTGGCTGGCTTGCCTCAAGGAATTTCCCATGCGTAATAACCAACCCGTATCTCAGCGTGAGTATGTGTTTGATGATCATGCGACATTGATGTCGACCACCGATCTCAATAGCCACATCACATACGCCAACGACGCGTTTATCGAGGCCAGTGGATTCTCGCCAGAAGAAGTGGACGGTCAGCCGCACAACATGGTGCGCCACCCGGATATGCCGTCTGAGGCGTTTGCGGATATGTGGGCAACGCTGAAACAGGGGGAACCCTGGACCGCGCTGGTAAAAAACCGTCGTAAAAACGGTGACCACTATTGGGTGCGCGCCAACGCCATTCCTGTGGTACGCGAAGGCAAAGTGCAAGGCTATATGTCTGTGCGAACCAAACCCAGCACAGAAGAAGTGCGCCAGACCGAAAAGCTCTACCGCGAATTTCGTGAAGGTCAGGCCAAAGGACGCCGTTTTCATAAGGGATTGATCGTGCGGAGTGGCTGGCGTGGTTTTAGCTCCATCCTGAAAACTTTGCCGCTGCGCTGGCGCATCCGCAGCACCTTATTTGCATTGCTGCCGCTTTCCGTCGCCAGTGTCTGGCTACTCGGCGTGACATCTCTGCAGCTCAGCTGCTTTGCGGGCGGCATGGCGATGCTGCTATTGCTGGCCAGTGCATGGCTGGAACAACAAATTTCGCGCCCAATCGAACGCATGTGCAAACAAGCGTTAAGCGTGGCAACCGGATCCAGCCATAAAGTTGAACAGATGGATCGCGTTGATGAAGTGGGCATGACGCTGCGCGCTATTGGGCAGCTCGGCCTCATGTTCCGCTGGCTGGTAGATGACGTTAGCGGCCAGGCGATAAACGTCTTGAGCGCCAGCGATGCGATTGCGCGCAGCAACAACGAACTGAGTCGACGTACTGAACAGGCTGCGGCCAATGTGCAGCAAACCGCCGCCACCATGAACGAAATGACCGCCACGGTGAAGAGCAACACCGAAACCGCCAGCGAAGTGAATTCGCTCTCCGCTAACACCAGCGGCGCCGCGATCAAAGGCGGTGAAGTGATGAAAGAGATGATGGGGATGATGGGGGAGATCGCCGACAGTTCTAAGCGTATCGCCAACATTACCAGCGTGATCGATGGCATCGCCTTCCAGACCAATATCCTGGCACTGAACGCAGCTGTAGAAGCGGCGCGTGCCGGCGAACAGGGCAAAGGTTTTGCTGTGGTGGCGGGTGAAGTCCGCAGTCTGGCGCAGCGCAGCGCCAAAGCCGCCAGCGAGATCAAAACGCTGGTGGAAACCAGCGCCAGCCGTGTGAAGTCGGGGAGTGATCATGCGGATGCTGCGGGTCGAACCATGCAGGATATCGTCTCGCAGGTGCAAAACGTGACGTCGCTGATTGCACAGATCAGTGCGGCAACCGCCGAACAATCCATCGCCCTCAGCGAAGTCAGCACGGCGGTTGAAGATCTTGATGATATTACGCATCAGAACGCTGCTCGCGTACAGGAAAGCGCTGAAGCATCGGGCCGCATGACGCATCAGGCCAACCGTTTGGTCGAAGCGATCAGCGTGTTCCGCTAAGAAGCCACCGCCTGCGTGCTGTCTCGACCCGCACGCAGTGCGCCGGGCGATTGTCCCACAATGCGTTTAAATGCGCGGCTAAACGCCGCCAGCGAGCCGTAGCCAAGATGATAGGCGACGGCTTCCACGGCTTCGCCATTATTCACGATACGCTGTACCGCCAGCCGCATGCGCAGTTCAGTCAGATAACGCAGCGGCGTCATGTTAGTTGCATTCAAAAAGCGCTCCGCAAACACCGAACGTGAACAACCCGCTTCGCGGGCTAAACGTTCTACTGTCCAGTTTTCGCCGGGTTCACGGTGCATCGCGGCAATCGCCTGACTCAACCGCGGATCGCGCATCGCCTGCACTAACCCGCTGCTTTGACCGCAGCCGTTCTCTACCCAGCCACGCACAATCAGGGCGGCGACCACATCGGCAAGGCGCGACAAAATACCGGCGAAACCCGCCTGTCGAGTACGTGATTCTCGCTCCATCGCCGCCAAAATTGGGCTGATTTCAGGGTACTGTGACAATAGGGTGCTGACCAGCATTACGTCTGGCATGGTGTTGATCAGCGGCTGCATGCCGCCCAATTCAAACGCCATACAGGCGCTAAACAGAATCACGCTGTGTTCGTCTTTACACGCATCGGCGGGCGCGGCAATCGCACAAACGCTGTCGCAGATCGGCTTGCTTTCCAGCTTGTTAATCGACTCGCATAACGCTTCTTCGCTGGAGATCAAACTGTGCGGCTTGCCGTGCGGCACCAGGAGAGCATCGCCGCTGTTGAGCTGAAAAATGTTGCCGGAAGCGCTGCGCACCAGCAGCGAACCGCGCCCGACAAAGTGAAACTGCGCGCGGCCTGGCGCGTTATCAAAGCGCAGTCCAAACGGCGCAGAGACTTCGATACGCTGGTAATTCACACCATACAGGCGCATTCCCATCAGCAGTTCACTGGTCAGATCTTCATAGTGGCTCATGCGATTCCAGACGAATTATCAATAAACACGGTGTACGCATCATAGATCGTCTTTTGTCTGCCCTCTATGCTCACACTTACTTTTTTTATCCTCTGGAGAAGCAGCATGAGTCTGAGCACAGAAGTGGCTGATGAGGTTTCCTCACCCGCCCGTCCCGCGTGGGGCGCGGTATTTGCTATGGCGTTTGGCGTTTTTAGCTTAATTACCGCCGAATTTTTACCGGTCAGCTTGTTGACGCCGATGGCAGCGAGTTTGAACGTCTCAGAAGGACAGGCGGGGCAAACGGTGACAGTTACCGCGCTGGTCGCGCTGTTTACCAGTTTGATCACGGCCAGCGTCACGCGCCGCCTTGATCGCCGCGTCGTGATGCTGACATTTTCACTGTTAATGATCGCCTCAGCGTTGCTGGTGGCGTTTGCGGAAAACCTGACTGTGATCCTGCTGGCCCGCGTGCTGCTGGGCATGGCGATCGGGGGATTCTGGACGCTCTCGACCGCCATTACTATGCGGCTAGTGCCCAGCGATCAGGTGCCGCGCGCGTTGTCGATTGTGTTCAGCGGGATTTCGCTGGCAACGATTATCGCCACGCCGGCAGGCAGCTATCTTGGTGGCCTAATTGGCTGGCGTAACATCTTCCTGCTGACAGCGATGTTGGGCGCGGTGGCGCTGTTGTGGCAATTCTTTACCCTGCCTGCGATGCCTGCAGAGAACAAAGCGCGCAACGGCGGCGTGTTAGATCTGCTGCGAATCAAAGTGATGCGCTGGGGAATGCTGGCAGTGATCATGATGTTCACCGGTCACTTTGCCTTCTTTACCTATCTGCGCCCGTTCCTTGAAGGTGTGGCGTTACTGAATCTGAATCAGCTGTCGCTGGTGCTGTTGGCCTTTGGCGTCGCGAACTTTTTCGGTACTTCGCTGGCGGGTTATCTGGTGACGCGCAGCGTGTCGTTAACCTTAAGCGGCATGGCGTTGTTGATGAGCGCAACGGCGTTTCTGTTAGTGACGTTTGGCGATGTAAGCTGGATGGTCGGCGCAGGCGTAGCGTTGTGGGGCATGGCGTTTGGATCGATGCCGACCGGCTGGTCAACCTGGATTTCTCGTGCAGTACCGGATGATGCAGAATCGGGCGGCGGTTTGCTGGTGGCAACCATTCAGCTGGCAATTACCTTTGGTGCTGCGGCTGGCGGCTGGATGTTCGATTTACAAGGCGCAGGCGGTGTGTTCCTCGCCAGCGGCGCGCTGATGTTACTGGCAGCCATCACCATCTTTACTCGCGTGAGACACCACGGATAACTTTCTTCTATGGCAGCGATATATGCTGCCTTTTTTATTTGGCATAGTGAATTAACCTTTTGCGTCTTTACTGCGCTAATTGTGCTTTTTATAATCAGTTATTTTGAATGAGTTCAGCAAATCTCTCCGCTTTTTCTTGATCAACTTCTCACCTAATATATCTATCAACAAGGCAACAACGCCTAACTTCTTAAAAATCGACCAAGGAATTGACCATGAATACCATCAAAACTTTTGCTGCTGTAATGACTCTTTCACTCCTGCCTTTTGCTGGTTTTGCACAAACCGTGACCGCTACCGGCACTACGCTGGATGGTGCAGAAGCGAAAATCGCTGCACAGGCTCAGGAAACTGGTGCTTCCTATAAAGTGACTGAAGCTTACTTCAATAACGGCGTACACATGACCGCTGAATTGACTAAATAAGTTATCTCTTGCGCCGACAGGACGCCTTTGGGCGTCCTGTCGGCGTTTCTGCCAGTACCTGGCAATAATAATCCTGTCACTTTCCCACCGAAATAATTATTATTCTCAAATAATATCCATTCTCATTTTTTATACCCTAAATAATTCGCGTTGTAGGAAGGCGGCAAATCCGTAAATCCTGATGAGCATATTGAAGTCAGTGATTCGCGTGAATGAGAGCAGCCAACGTGCCTGCTATGAGAAGTATGACGGGAATTTTTGCTTTATTTATCAGGTTGCAATGATGGGCTTTCTTTCCGCTGCTTTTCGCGGTGGATTTACTATGGAGAAGTTATGAAAGCTTTAACGACTAAGCAGTGGGCGCTGCGTCCTCTGCTGCTGGCAACAGCACTGTTTTCTGTTTCGGGTCTACTGGCTGCACAAGCTGAAGATCTGAATCAACCGATTGGTAAAGGTGCTTACGAGCTGGCAGTAAGCCAGAAAGATAACGCACTATTCCTGGCGACTGCGCAAAACGCTGACGGCAAAGGCGGCACCGTTTTCCGTCTTGATCCGCAGGATTTAGCGGTGAAGCAATCAATCAACACTGAGCTGAAAACCTTTGGCGCTGCGATTAATCCGCAAACCAATATTCTTTACTTCGGCAATACCGTGAATGGCTCGTTAACCTCTGTTGACGCCAGCAGCGGTAAAGTGCTGAACACGCTGGTGCTGGACAGCCGCAAGCGTGGTGAAAACGTGCGTCCACTGCAGCCGCGTCAGGTGGCCGTTGATGCGAAAACCGATCGCGTCTACGTCACGGGGTTAGGCCCTGAAAGCGTGGTGTGGGTCGTTGACGGTAAAACGCTGCAACTGATCAGCACCGTAACGAACACCGGCAAGATGGGCACCGGTTTAGCCGTCGATTCTGACGCGCAAAAAATCTATGTCACCAATAGCGACGGCGAGTTGGTCACTATCAATACGCGTACCAATGCCATTGAGAAAAAGCAGAAGATTGAGGCGGAAAAAGAGCATTTCTTCCTGAATATTGCTCTGGATACAAAGGGTCAGCGTGCGTTCCTCAGCGATTCAAAGCAGTCGCAGGTGCTGGTCGTTGATTTACGCGATCAAAAAGTCATTCATAAGATTGACGTGCCGGAATCGCTGGCGGTGCTGTTCAATGCCGATCGCGATGAGCTGTATGTAACACACCGTAAAGCGGGCGAAGTGAGCATCATTGATGCCAGCAGCTACAAGGTGAAGCGTACGGTGAAAACGCCGGGTCTGCCGAACAGCCTGGCGCTGTCAGCCGATGGCAAAGCGCTGTTTGTTAGCGTCAAGCAGCCGGGTTCGCGTAAAGAGCCACCGAAAAATCCAGACAGCGTGATGCGTATAGCGCTTTAAGTCTGATCTCTGCGCGCGTCCTCTGTCCTCTGCGCGCTGTCCCCCATCCCGGCCTTCCCCCGCGAAGCGGGGGAAGGAGACGCTGCCACATGCAGTTTTACTACTCGCATATTGCAGCATCTTCCTCCCCCATGTATGGGGGAGGACTGAGGTGGGGGACAAACGACCTGGCACTCAAGAGGACTGAGGTGGGGGGCAAACGACCTCGCACTTAAGAAGATTGAGACGGAGTACGCTGTCCCCCATCCCGGCCTTCCCCCGCGAAGCGGGGGAAGGAGATGCTGCCACATGCAGCTTTACTACTCGCATATTGCAGCATCTTCCTCCCCCATGTATGGGGGAGGACTGAGGTGGGGGACAAACGACCTCGCACTCAAGAGGACTGAGGTGGGGGTCAAACGACCTCGCACTAAACGACAGCCAGCACAGTCCAAGCCAAAACTACACCTCTTCGGATGCCTCACGCATCATCTCTTCATGCGGAATGTCCTGCAAAATCTGCTCGAAACTGCGCAGACGTTTGTAGATCGACATCAACTCCACCAGCGTTGACCACGACGTAATCAGATACTGGAACGAGCTACGCACCTGATCAAATACGTTGGTAATCTGGTTTAACAATCCCAGCGTAATGGTGCCTGCCACAATCGACGGAAACAGCAGGAACAAGCCAAAGACGTTATCCACCTGCAAATAAAGAATGCGGGTGATGTTGAAATAGAGATAGTGAAAGTAAAGGCGGAAATAGTTAGTCCGTACCCGGCTGAACAGCTCCTGCACGGTGGGTGGCGAGGCGCGTGAAGCATCATCTTCGCCGTAAACCAGCTCTTTACGATATGCTGCTTCTACTCGCTGATTGCGGAACTCCAGCCCCGGCAGTTTAATTCCCACCAATGCTAACAGCCCGGTACCAAACACTGACCACAGCACCGCGGCGATCACCAGCGCATAGGGAATGTTACCCAGAAACGGCACATCTTTAACGTGATGTGACAGCGTGACCAGCACCGGTAAAAAGGCCACCAGCGTCATAATTGCCTGAATAAAGCTCACGCCCCAATCTTCCAGCGTGGTGGCAAAGCGCATGGTGTCTTCTTGTACACGCTGAGCGGCGCCTTCGACATGACGCAGGCGTTGCCAGTTGTGCATGTAGTAATTGTTCATCGCGGTACGCCAGCGGAACACCCAATGACTAATGAAGAATGAGTTCATCACGCCAATCACTACGGCAATCAGTGCGATGCCTAAAAATGCTCTGACTTCACCATAAAATTCACTGATTTGTACCGAACCGGCTTTAGTCAGCGCTTTCTGGATCAGGTCATAGAAAGGCCCATACCAGGCGTTAATCGCCACGCCAACCTGCACGCCAAACCAGGTCACAAAGATAATCAGGGCTGAACCCCACACTGACCAACGCTGCCAGGGATGATTATCAATCACCCGCCAGGCCAGCGCGAAAACGGTCACCATGATCCAGTAATAGGCATAAAACCATAGCTGACTGGCAGCGATAAAGCGTGCTGCCGTGGTCGGTAAAGGCTGTTTCATTGCGGCATCAAAAGCTGGCCATAACGCAGGTATACGATCGGCAAAACCGAACCACGCAAAAATAGCCAGCAAGCTCCAAATCGCTGCTGAGCTAAAAAACAGCGCTGGCCGGGGGAAAAAGGACTTAAACATAGGTTCTCCGCTGTTGTGTGCAGACTGTTATAACGTTTTTGGCTGCTCTCTGTAAGTGATGTGATGTATCAGACAATGAATGCGTGGCGATGGATGTTAATGAATTTGTGCGATTTTGTTTCCATCCCCTCAATCTTTGTGGCTAACGGTGTTACACTAACGGCAATTGTTACCGGTAACAATGAAGCTGTAACCCTAAAACCGCTTATAAAAACCATTACAACGCAATCAATTACTCTTTCATGCCGCATTGTATGCGGTACTGAGGCAATGTCATGTCAGAACAAAAAAAGGGTCATTCACGCAGGGATTTTTTGCTGAAGACCATCACCCTGGCGCCAGCAATGGCGGTGGGTGGCGCTACTATGGGTGCATTCACAACACCAATGGCAGCGCAGGCTGCAGAAGTAAATTCAACCGGCCCGCAACAGGCGCGTGATTATCAACCCAACTGGTTTACTGCCGAAGAGTTCGCTTTTATTAAGGCGGCGGTCGCGCGCCTGATCCCCAACGATGATCGGGGTCCCGGCGCACTGGAAGCGGGCGTACCAGAATTTATCGATCGTCAGATGAACACCCCTTATGCGACCGGTGCAACCTGGTACATGCAGGGACCGTTCAATCCTGACTTGCCGAAAGAGCTGGGTTATCAGCTGCCGCTGGTGCCACAGCAAATCTATCGGCTGGGCCTCGCCGATGCGGATGACTATAGCAAACAGCAGCATGGAAAAGTGTTCGCTGAGCTGACTGGCGACCAGCAAGACGCCTTGTTACAGGCAATGGAAAGCGGCAAAGCCGAGTTCAAACAACTGCCAAGTAAAACCTTCTTTGCGTTCCTGATTCAAAACACCCGTGAAGGCTTCTTCAGCGATCCGATCCACGGCGGCAATCAAGGCATGGTGGGCTGGAAGCTGATTGGCTTCCCAGGCGCCCGCGCCGACTTTATGGATTGGGTAGAGCGCGGCGAACAATATCCGTTCCCGTCAGTGTCGATTCGCGGAGAGAGAACGTAAGCATGGCTAACGAAAATAAAAAAGTAGACGCGGTGATTGTTGGGTTCGGCTGGGCTGGCGCAATCATGGCGAAAGAGCTGACCGAAGCCGGGTTAACCGTGCTGGCGCTGGAGCGCGGTCCGCATCGCGATACGTATCCTGATGGATCGTATCCGCAATCCATTGATGAACTGACCTACAACATCCGCAAAAAGCTGTTCCAGGATCTGTCAAAAAGCACCGTAACGATTCGCCATAACGCGTCGCAAACCGCCGTGCCTTATCGTCAGCTGGCTGCCTTTTTACCCGGCACCGGCACCGGCGGCGCGGGCCTGCACTGGTCTGGCGTGCACTTCCGTGTTGATCCGACTGAATTGCGTATGCGCAGTCATTACGAAGAGCGTTACGGCAAAAACTTCATTCCTGAAGGCATGACGATTCAAGATTTCGGCGTGAACTACGACGAGCTGGAACCCTTTTTTGACAAGGCTGAGAAAGTGTTTGGCACCTCCGGTACGCCGTGGAGCATCAACGGTAAAGTGGTGGGCAAAGAGATCGGTGGCAACCCGTTTGCACCCGATCGCTCAGATAAGTTTCCACTGCCAGCGCAAAAGCGCACCTACTCGGCGCAGCTCTTTTCCCAGGCGGCAGAATCGGTTGGCTATCATCCTTATGACTTGCCTTCAGCGAACACCTCTGGCCCCTATACCAACACCTACGGCGCGCAAATGGGCCCGTGTAATTTCTGCGGCTACTGCAGTGGTTATGCGTGCTACATGTATTCCAAGGCATCGCCAAACGTCAACATCCTGCCCGCGCTGCGTCAGGAGCCGAAGTTTGAATTACGCAACAACGCTTACGTGCTGCGCGTTAATCTGACCGATGACAAAAAGCGCGCCACCGGCGTGACGTACGTTGATGGTCAAGGCCGTGAAGTTGAGCAGCTGGCGGATTTGGTGATTCTTTCTGCGTTCCAGTTCCACAACGTGCATCTGATGCTGCTGTCGGGCATTGGCAAGCCCTATAACCCGATTACCAATGAAGGCACCGTTGGTCGCAACTTCGCGTACCAAAACATCTCCACGCTTAAAGCGCTGTTCGACAAAAACACCACCACCAATCCGTTTATTGGTGCGGGTGGCGCAGGCGTAGGTGTGGATGACTTTAATGCCGACAACTTTGATCACGGCCCGCACGGCTTTGTCGGTGGTTCGCCGTTCTGGGTTAACCAGGCGGGTACCAAACCGATTTCGGGTCTGCCGACGCCGACCGGCACGCCAAACTGGGGCAGTAAGTGGAAAGCCGCCGTCGCGGACACTTACACCCATCACGTATCGATGGATGCCCACGGCGCGCACCAATCTTATCGTGCCAATTACCTTGATCTCGATCCTAACTACAAAGATGCCCACGGCCAGCCGCTGCTGCGCATGACCTTTGACTGGCAGGAAAACGACATCAAGATGGCGCAGTTCATGGTCAGCAAAATGCACAAAATTGCGGAAGCGATGAACCCTAAACTGATCATGGGCGCCGCGAAAACCGCTGACAGCCATTTCGATTCCACCGTTTATCAAACCACGCACATGAATGGCGGGGCGATCATGGGTGAAGATCCCAACACCAGCGCGGTTAACCGCTATCTGCAAAGCTGGGATGTGCCGAATGTGTTTGTACCTGGCGCGTCAGCCTTCCCGCAAGGGCTGGGTTACAACCCAACAGGCATGGTGGCGGCGCTAACGTATTGGTCCGCGAAAGCCATCCGCGAGCAGTACCTGAAAAATCCAGGTCCACTGGTGCAGGCATAAGGAACATGGCGATGAAAAAAGGCATTTTGGCCCTGATTCTGGGCACGTTGACGTTCTCTGCACTGGCGGACGACAGCAACAGCGATTTGGTAAAGCGCGGCGAGTATCTGGCGCGTGCCGGTGACTGCGTGGCGTGTCACACCAGCAAAGACGGAAAACCCTTTGCGGGTGGCTTACCGATGGTCACTCCGATCGGCACTATTTATTCGACCAATATCACGCCGGATAAATCGACTGGGATCGGTGATTACAGCTACGACGACTTCCAAAAAGCGGTGCGTCACGGCGTGGCGAAAAATGGCGATACGCTCTATCCGGCGATGCCATTTCCCTCTTATGCAGTGGTCAATGATGACGACATGAAGGCGTTGTATGCCTACTTCATGCATGGCGTTGCGCCAGTTAATCAAGCTAATCAAGACAGCGATATTCCCTGGCCGCTTTCGATGCGTTGGCCGCTGGCGATTTGGCGTACTGTGTTTGCACCGGAAGTGAAGGCTTTCAAGCCGGCTGAGCAGGAAGATCCCACGCTGGCACGAGGACGTTATCTGGTTGAAGGCTTAGGCCACTGCGGCGCATGCCACACGCCACGTAGCATCACTATGCAAGAGAAAGCCCTGACCAATAACGAAGGGAATGATTATTTGTCTGGCAGCAGCGCACCGGTTGACGGCTGGACCGCCAGCAACCTGCGCGGCGACAACCGTGATGGTTTAGGCCGCTGGAGTGAAGACGATTTGAGCCAGTTCCTGCGTTACGGTCGTAACGATCACACCGCAGCCTTTGGCGGCATGACCGAAGTGGTTGAGCATAGCTTGCAGCACTTGAGCGACAACGACATCACGGCGATTGCGCGTTATCTGAAATCATTGGGTGCGAAAGATCCGCATCAAACGGTGTTCAGCGTTGATGAGGCAACGGCGAAAGCGCTGTGGAAAGGGGATGATCATCAGGCGGGTGCCTCGCTGTATGTCGACAGTTGTGCAGCGTGTCATAAAACCGATGGCAGCGGCTATCAACGTTTTTATCCTGCGATGCGCGGCAATCCGGTGGTGTTGGCTGACGATCCAACCTCGCTGATTCATATCGTGCTGGTGGGCGGCGAATTGCCGGGTGTGAAAGGTGCGCCATCAACCATCACCATGCCTGCATTTGGCTGGCGCATGAATGATCAGCAGGTCGCGGATGTGGTGAACTTTATCCGCACCAGCTGGGGAAATAAGTCCGACAAACAGGTCAGCGCCAAAGACGTTGCCGAACAGCGTAAAGATGTGAAGGATCGCACTGGTAGCGCAGATATCAAGGTGCTGGAAGGCAAGTGATTTTTGGCGGCGTACGCGTTTTTTATACGGAGTACGCTGTCCCTCATCCCGGCCTTCCCCCGCGAAGCGGGGGAAGGAGACGCTGCCACATGCAGCTTTACTACTCGCATATTGCAGCATCTTCCTCCCCCATGTATGGGGGAGGACCGAGGTGGGGGCCAAACGACCTCGCACTCAAGAGGACCGAGGTGGGGGCCAAACGACCTCGCACTTAAGAAAAACAAGCGCAGATGTTAAATATTCTCTAAATCAATGCCGCGCGTTTTCGGGCCATAAATTCCCACCGACAACATCACCATCAGCATACTCAGCACAATAAAGGCGATCACGCCTTGCGTGCCGGCGTACTGCAAAATCAAGCCAATCAAAATGCTGCTGAACACTGTCGATAAGCGGCTGAACGAGTAGCAAAAGCCAACCGCACGGGCGCGAATATGCGTCGGGAAGATCTCAGTTTGATAAGCGTGATAGCTAAATGTCAGCCAGGCGTTGGAATAGGTGATCAAAAAGCCGCAAATAATCAGCAGCACCGGATTGGTCTGGAAGGCGAACAGCGTGCCGAATATCACCGTCATCAGCGACGACATCACAATCTGCCATTTATTTTCAAACTTATCGGCGTAACGGCTGCAAATCAATGAACCGAGCGGGTAGGCCAGCGTGATAAAAAAGGCATAAAGCAAACTGTGTGTGACCGTGGTGCCTTTGCCCGACAGCAGCGCGGGCAGCCAGTTACCGAAGCCGAAGAAACCAATTGCCTGGAAGAAATTCATCACCACCAGCATCAGGGTGCGCTTGCGATAAGCGGGTGCCCAAATCTCGCTGAAACGCCCTTTTTTCGGCAGTTGTGCCGCGGCATCATCGGGTGGAAAATCTGCGCCCGGCGTCATGCCACAACGCTTTTCCATTGCCGAGAGCACCTGATGCGCCTCTTGATGACGGCCTTGTTGCGCCAGCCAGCGTGCCGATTCCGGCAGGTTTTTGCGAATAAACCAAATCACCAGTGAACAGAGCGCGCCTGCAATCACCACCCAGCGCCAGCCTTCCAGGCTGAGGATGGTTTGCGGCACCAGCCACCACGACATCAAAGCCACCGCAGGCACTGAGAGAAACTGAATGAAAAATGAAAACGCGAAGGCGCGGCTACGCAGATGCGTAGGCACCCATTCCGACAAGTAGGTATCGATGGTGACAAGCTCAATGCCCAAGCCAATACCGACTAAAAAGCGGAACAGGATGATCATTTCGGCGCTTTGCTGAAAAGCCATCAGCAGCGAAAACAGGCCATACCACATGAGTGCGCACATAAACGTCAGGCGGCGACCAAAGCGATCGGCGTAGGGCGCCAGCAGGCTTGCGCCAAAAAACAGACCCAGAAACGTTGCAGAAGCAAAAGCGGCCTGATCGGAAAAGCCAAACACGCCTGCGCTGCCCGTATGAAAAACGCCGGTGGCCAGCAAGCCAGAACTGATGTAGCCGGTTTCAAACAGGTCGTAGAGTTCGAAGAAGCCGCCTAGCGCCAGCAAAGAAATGAAACGCCACAAACCGGCGGAGGAAGGCAGCGCATCAATGCGTCCCGCTAAGCTGTTGTTGGGTGCCGACGAAGCGTGCGTCGGCGCCATCCCTGTTGGGCAGGCTGTTGTCATTTTTACGTAAACCTCGGTGTGGCAGTGTTTGCAAATCTCGCTAGCGGTCTTGATTAGATTTAAAAATAATTAACCGTTAGCAAGCGAAGAGATAGCAGGATAATAAATTCGAGGATCGTTGCCGAGAGGCAAGTTGGTGAGTATTTAGCAACGTACGTTGCAGTTTTCGCCGTCCATGGCGAATCGGGATTAATGCAGTTGTGGATAGACGCCTGGACCAATCGGTAAACCTAACGCGTACCAGACCAGAAGCAGTGCAATCCAGCTGATAAAGAACACCAGCGGATAGGGGAAAATCAGCATGTAGTAAGTGCCAAGCTGTGCATCTTTTTGGTAGCGCTGTAGAAAGGCCAGAAACAGCGGCAGGAACGGCGACATGGGTGCCAGCGGTAGCACGGAGGAATCGGCAATACGGAAAATCATCTGGGCAAACGCGGGATGGAAGCCGAGCAGCATAAACATCGGCACAAAGACCGGCGCGAGAATCGACCAGATGGCCGAACCGCTGGCGATAAACATACAAAGAAATGCTGAAAGGAACATCAGGCCCAGAAACGCAGGTGCACCGCTGATTCCTGCGCTTTCCAGCACGTCGGTCAGACCGAGTGCCATGAATTTGCCCATGTTGCTCCAGTTAAAGAACGCCACGAACTGCGACAGCGGAAACACCATCACGATAAAGCCCGCCATATTCTTCATCGGATCGACCAGCAGCTGCGGAATATCATCCGGGCGACGGATCTGCTTCGTGACCACGCCGTAAGCAATCGCCACCACGAAAAAGAACAGGATGATGATCGGTACGATGCCTTGAATGAAAGGCGAGGGAATGATCGAACCGGTTTTGGGATCGCGCAGCGGCGCATGTTCGGGCACCACCAGCAGCGCCATTAAGCCAATAAACAGCAGCGCGGCAATGCCCGCTGTACGCAGGCCCCGATTCTCCAGCGGTGTCAATGCAGCAAGTTTTTCGCCGCTGCCATCTTTCCACTGCGGCAAGCGCGGCTCGACGAATTTATCGGTCAGCAGCGCGCCGGCAATGGTCAGCACAATCACCGACGACGCCATGAAAAACCAGTTATCGATCACGCTGACGTGCACGGTATCGCTCACTGCTTTTGCCGCTTCGGTACTAATGCCCGACAACAACACGTCGGTGGTCACAATCAGTAAGTTGGCGGTAAAACCGGATGCAACGCCCGCGATCGCGGCCAATAACCCGGCAACCGGATGACGCCCGACCGCAAGGAAAATCAGCGCGCCGAGCGGCGGCATCACCACTAAAGCTGCATCAGAAGAGATGTGGCTAAAGAAAGCGATGAACAGCACCATATAGCTGGCGTAACGGCGGCTAACGCGTGAGGCCATTTTCACCATCAGGGATTGCAGCAACCCGACTTTTTCCGCCAGACCAGCGCCAATCACCAGCGCCAGAATCGATCCCAACGGCGTAAAACTACTGAAGTTCTTGATGATATTCGGCAGGATCCACTGTAAGCCCGCCACGCTAAGCAAATTATTGACCCGTACCATCTCGCCGTTACTGGGGTTTTTAACGGCTAAATCCAGTGCGCTGATCACGGCGGTTGCCACCATCAACGCCACAATCAAATAAACAAACAGTAAAAAGGGATTGGGTACTTTGTTGCCAACGCGTTCAATCCAGCTGAATACCTTACCCGGGCTGCGGTTCTCCGATGCGACTTCCATCCGTCCTTCCTCGTCTTGTGTTTGCTTGTTTTTATCTCGGTCCGCGCCATGAGGCGCGGCCGGTGGCTCAATCGGCCAATTTTGACGGCGTGATGCCGTCCGGTATTGGGCATGCGTAAGGCTGCGCCTGACGTGCCTTGCTGAATTCGTCGCGACAGCGCGCCAGCGCATCGTCATCGTTGAGCAGGGTTAATGCCGTTGCCGCCATCACCTTTCCCGCCAAAAACATGCCTTTATGCGCGATGCTGGTGCGGCCTTGCGCCACCAGTTGCCACGTATGCAGCGGTGTACCGAAGGTAAAGCAGGGCGCAAAGCACTGCGCAGTGGGCGTAACCCAGCTCACATCGCCGACATCGGTTGAGCCATACAGCATTTCACGCGTGATCGCATACGGGGCGACCTCATCCATGAAAAGCTTGTCACCCAGCGTCTCAACCCACGCCTGACCCGCTTCGCCACCCGTGCGTGCCGCATTCAGCTGCGCATTGCGTAAGTCATCTTTCGTTAACGTGGCGCGGATCTCTGCCGCGAACGCGCTCTCCTCATCGCTGTAATCGGGTAAGCCAAACTGATGCAAATAACGCTCCATCACAGCTTCCAGTGCGCGATTTGGCACATAATTGGAACAGGCTTTGTCAAAACGCACTGACATCTGGGTATCTGTCATCAGCGCCGCGCCTTTGGCGATATTGATCACCCGTTGATAGATATCCTGCGCCTGTTGCAATTCAGGGGCGCGAATCAGGAACAGCACTTCGGCATCGGCCTGCACGACATTAGGCGAGACGCCACCGCTGTTGGTCACCGCATAATGCAGACGCGCTTCCTGCACAATGTGTTCACGCAAGAAATTGGCGCCGGTATTCATCAGCGTCACCGCATCCAGTGCGCTACGCCCCAAATGCGGTGAGTTAGCGGCATGTGCCGCGACGCCTTTGAAGTGAAACGCCGCCTGAATATTGGCTAACGTGCTGAGGTTGAACATGCCGCTGAAACCTTCAGGATGCCAGGTCACTGCGGCATCCACATTGTTGAAGAGACCTTCACGCACCATAAACGTTTTGCCGGAGCCGCCTTCTTCGCCTGGGCAACCATAAAAGCGCAGCGTGCCGCCGGTGTTGTGTTGCTGCATCCAGGCTTTCACCGCAAACGCCGCAGCCAGCCCGGCGGTACCCAGCAGGTTGTGGCCGCAGCCGTGACCATTACCGTTTTCCACCAGCGGTTTCGGTTGTGCACAGCCAGCCTGCTGGCTCAGGCCCGCCAGCGCATCGAATTCCCCCAGGATGCCGATAACGGGTTTGCCACTGCCAAAACTGGCGATAAACGCGGTATCCATGCCGCCGACACCGCGCTCAACGTCAAAACCCTCTTCTGCCAGCGCATCAGCCAGCAGCGCGGAGGAGCGGGTTTCGGCGAAGCGGGTTTCCGGCACGTCCCATATAGCATCGCTAAGTGCGCTAAAGCGGGCCTGATGCTGCTCGATATAATCCGCAATAAACGATTCAATCATCGTGCACCGCCAAACTGCGCCTGATTCAGCGCCAGCGTAGAGAGCAATGTGACGGCGGTTGCCATCACCTTCTCGTCGAAATCGAATTTCGCGTTGTGATGGCCCGCGGCCAGCTCGCAGCCAAAAATGGCGTAGGAGGCTTGTCCGCCGCGCTGCTTAACGCGCTCCATCATGTAGGTGGCATCTTCCGAACCAGCGGCTTGCTGTTTGCGATCGACAACCGAGTTGAACACACCGAGCGCTTCAGCCTGCTGGTGGATGAAATCTACCCAAGGTTGCGTTGGCGTAGAGCTGCGTGCAGCGCCCATCAGCTTCACCTCATATTCAACGCCATACATAGCGGCTGCACCGGCGATGACGCGCAGCGCCTGCTGATAAATGTCGTCGTTAACCTCATTGCTGACGCCGCGTGTTTCCACCTTCATCAGCGCACAATCGGCGACTACATTACGCCCCGTTCCCGCCTGCAACACGCCAACATTGACGCGCGCCACGCCGCCACTGTGCTGGGTTAAACCGTGCAGCGCTAAGGTGGCCTGCGCCGCCGCTAACAGCGCATTGCGGCCTTCCTCGGGGCGGCCACCTGCATGCGCGCCCACTCCGGTAAAGCTCACGTCCAGCTTGGTGGTGGCGAGGAAACTGTCGCTGCCACACACCAGTTCGCCTGCCGGTACGCCAGTGCCGAGGTGAATGGCAGTGAACAGATCAACATCATCGACCACGCCCGCTTCAACCATCGCTTTGGCACCCCGCACGCCTTCTTCAGCAGGCTGAAAGATAAGTTTGATGGTGCCGCTCAACTGCGCTTTCATCGCCATTAACAGTGAGGCAACGCCAAGGCCGATGGTGGTGTGACCATCATGTCCGCAGGCGTGCATCATGCCTGGATTGCAGGATGCAAAGCCTTCGCGCTGCGGCAGGTGATCCGCGGCCTGACTTTCGTTCAAATCCAGCGCATCCATGTCAACGCGAAAACCCATTACCGGGCCGGGACGACCGGTCTCCAACGTGGCAACGATGCCGCAAAATCCGCCCGAGAAGTAAGATAACCACTGCGGGAGCGCACCTTGTTGCAACGCACGGGCTTCCTGAAGCTGTAGCACTTCAGCAGAGGGCAAGCCCATGCGTGCATCCGCATTAATCACTTCACGACCCAGTTGCAGTTGATAACCGAGATTGTGTAGCGCTTCGGCGACCAATGTAGCGGTGCGGAACTCTAGCCAGCCTGACTCTGCAAATTGATGGAAGTCGCGGCGCCAGCTTTTCATCTGCGGAATCAATGCGCTGACGTGGTCGGAAAGGGTGTTCATCGGCAATCTCCTGGTGTTGGTTTTTTATGCATTGTTCTGAATCTACACAATGGTAAACACCCACATAAGATGCGAATATCTTGTGTCTGATAAACAGCGGTTATCACAAAAATCATGCCTGCTAATCTCAAACTTCATCAATTACGCGCGTTTGTTGACGTAGCGCGTCAGGGCAGTATTCGCGCGGCTAGCCGTTTATCGGGCCTTTCACAGCCCGCGTTGACGAAAGCGATTCAGGAACTGGAGTCGGTTCTTGGCGCACGGCTGTTTGTTCGCCGCCAGCAAGGTGTGGTGTTGACCGACATCGGTGATAACTTTTTTCGTCACGCCAGTCTGGTGTTAGAGGAGTTGCGGGTAGCGCAAGAAGATATTCAGCAGCGCCTGGGGTTGGGCGGTGGGCAAGTGAATATTGGTGTAGGCGGCAGCGTTGCGCGCACCATCATGCCGCAGGTAATTAATCAGTTTCACCGTGAATATCCGCTGGTCAAAGTACGCATTGTTGAAGGCCAGTTGGTGTCGATGGTGCATGAATTGCGCCAGGGCGCGCTGGATTTCACCATCAATACCTATGATCAAAGCCATCTCGATCAGGAGTTGATGTACGAGCGCATGATGGAGCGCGAATACAAAGTGGTCGTGCGGAAAGGGCATCCGCTAGAGAAAGCGCGCTCACTGGCAGAGTTGCAGCAATGTGACTGGACCATGCCAACGCCCAAAGGCAGCTATTATCGCTTGCTGCATGATCTGTTTGGCGATCGCGGCATGGCACCGAAAATTGTCGTTACCTGCGAAACCTTTATGGCCTGCACCAGCCTGGTGGCGCAGAGCGATTTCGTCTCTATCTTGTCGGTGGATGTGATTGATGATCCTATTTTAGGCCGACAGTTGGTGGCGTTAGAGCTGGATGAACCGCTGCCGAAAGCGACCTTTTATTTGATTCAACGAAAAGACGCTGCGCTAACGCCGATGAGCAGCTACATGGCGCAGTTATTCCGTAGAAATTGCCAGCAGTGACAAGTGACCGGCTCTCATCGTCTACACTTTGGAGTGTGGTGAATTAATCCATCCAACCCACCAATGGAGGTTACGATGCAAGTGAGTCCTTACCTGTTTCTCTACGGCCGTTGTGAAGAGGCGATCGAGTTTTACTTGAATGCGACGGGTGGCGAGCTGCTCTATAAGGTGACTTTTGGCGATATGCCGGAGCAGGGCGAGCAGGTCGGCGATAAATCAGCGCCGCCACTACCCCCTGAAAAAATCATGCATGCGCATTTGCGTATCGGGCAAGGGGAGCTGATGTTAAGTGACGGCAACCCTAATCAGCCGCCCGCTTCTGAGCACGCAGGTTACGCGGTCAGCCTGGCGACAACCGATACGGCGCAAGGTGAAGCCTGGTTTGAAAAGTTATCAGCCGGGGGGAAAATCACAACGCCTTGGCAGGAAACATTCTGGGCCAAAGGGTTTGGTATGTTCATCGATAAGTTCGGAATTCCATGGCGCATCAATGTCTTGAAGCCGCATGAATAAAGGCAAAGCGCTCTTCCCCAAGTGGGGAAGAGCGAGGCAGGCGGCGAATGCCGCCTGTGGCATTAGAAGTTATAACCTGCAACCAGGTAATAACCCCAACCGGTAGATTTCACTTCAAAATCACCGTTACCAAAGTTCAGCTCACGGCCATCAGCCCACTGTCCGCCATTGTGGAAATAACGCGCCACGGCAGAGAAATGCCAGTGATCGTAACCCAAAGAGAGGATGTGGCTAGAGGCGATAGAGTTGCTGGTACGTGAAGAGCCGCCTTTTTCGGCCAGGTCTGAACCCCAATCGAAGTTAGTGAAGCCCACGTAACCCAGATTCCCCCCCCACAGCGTGGTGATCGGTACAAAGTATTTCACTTTGAAGCGATAGCCATCCCAGCTATTTTCGTTCGCCGCGCCGTAGTTTTCCCACTGGTATTTCGCATAAACGTTCAATGAAAGGCCAACGTCGCTGTGCGTATCGATGTCGGTTCCTAAACCCATGTACCAGGTATTTTGGCGATTATCGCTGTTACGACCCATGTCGTAGATGTAGTTATTGGCGAAATACCACTCTTTGAATGGACCGAACGCCAGGCTGGTGCCGGTCAGTTTGTCGATAGAGAAGCGCGGTTCGATCTCCATGAACATGGGTGAGCCGTGGTCAAAAATGCCGTTGGCATTGCTGTTGCCCACGCCGAAGAAGTTTGTCAGGTCGAGGTAGCCATAAAAATCGAACCAATCTTTCTTGGCGAAAGCTTCATATTCCAGATAAACATCGTTGTTGAACTGGGGTCCGAAACGCGTGTGGTAGCTGCCCACCACGTTGACGCTCTGGTGCCACCAGTCAGAAACATACTGCGGATCGCTTTCAGCCGCTTGCGCAGCGCCGCTCATGGAACATGCCAGCAAGGCACCTGCTACCAACGTTTTAAATTTCATTATCATTAACCACATGCTTTTGACCGCTGCACGACTGGCGCGATCAGAGTGAAATCGATCCCTTGATGGGCAGTGAATTGTTTTAATCAGCCAAAGGCGTTTTTAAGCTCGCGTAGCGTGCCTGCAACAAGGGGATAGAAAATAGATTTTGCTCACGTTTGTCAAAATGTGTTGCATGATAATTCAGCTGAAATGTGATGATGATCACATTAATAGCGGGTAGCGAACGGAACCAGGCAACCGTTTACGTTGTCGGGTTCCGTTTTGAACAGGTGAGATCAGGGAAGGGTAACGCGAACCTGCAAGCCGCAAATGGCGCCTTGTGGATTGAAACAGTTGGAAAGTGCGACGTGAATGCTGTTCTTCTCCGCCACGCTACGCACAATCGATAAACCCAGACCGCTGCCTTGGGCTTTCACATCTGGCGAACGGGCAAAGCGATCAAAAGCACGCTCAATAAACGATTCCGGTATACCCGGCCCGTTATCAACAATATCAACCACTGTTTGTCCCGCAACGCGATGCAGTAAAACATCCACCAAACTGCCTTCTGGCGTATGTAACATGGCGTTACCAATCAGGTTGTCGAACAGGCTACGTAGTTCGGAGCGGCTCGCTTGCAAACGATAATGGGTAGAGCCGTTGAAACCGATGTCGATACCACGCTTATCTGCCACAACCATGAGCTGCTCAATGCTCTCTTTCAGCAGATCGTCCAGTTCAATATTCTCGATGCTGGCGACCACGGTTTGATCTTCCTGACGTGAAATATTCAGTAACTGTGTGACCAAATGACGTGTGCGCGTCACGCCCGCTTCAAGCTGATCAAACTGGCGGCTGGCTTCACCTTGTTGAATATGTTGGCGTAAATTTTCTAGCTGTAAGGTAACAGCGGTGACAGGCGTTCGCAGTTCATGAGCAGCATCTTCCAAAAATTGACGCTGGGCCGACCAGGCTGCGCGCAGTTTATCGAGCAGCGAGTTGTAAGCCGCAACCAGCGGCAGGATCTCATCCGGTAAGCCATCGGGCGAAACATTGTGGGGATGATGAGTTTCCTGGGCGGCGATCTGGCGCGATGCGACGCGGAGATCGCGGGTGATCTTACGCACTACCAACCAGATCACCAGCAGCGAAAGCGGCATCATTAGGATCAATGGTACGATCGCTGAGAGTGCCCGCTTCACCATCAACTCTTTCATATAGCTCAGGTTATGCATCACCTGAATGGTTTTGATATCGCTGCCGGGTTGGCCGGGTCGCGTATAAATACGCCATTCGCAATCATGGCAACCGCCGACATCGGCATCGTGATAGCCTTTTTTCGCTTGCAGCGGGGCGTGCAGTTCTGGCCAGGAGCTGGCGCGCAGTTGACCATCGGCATCCCAGAGCTGAACCACAAACGCGCTTTTCAGCTTGTCGGCTGGCACCATAAGGGGCATTAACGCAGGAATTTGTTTGTTGGTTGCCCAGGCATCGGCGATTTTAGAGAGCTGATCATCCTTCATAGTGCCAATCATGTCGCCATAGCAGCTGAAGAAATACCAGCTCACGCCGCCAATCATCAATAAATGGATAATCAGTAGCGTGCTCAATAATTTATTACGCAGGGATCGCATAAAAGTGAAAGGTTTCATATTGCCGGTACTCGCCAGCCTAACCCGCGCACATTGCGGATTGCATCGTTGTCTAATTTGCGGCGCATACCGTGAATCAACACATCCACCGCGTTGCTGGTGACCTCTTCGCCCCAACCGTAAATGCGATTTTCCAACTGCTCACGAGACAAAATGGCGCCCGGACGCTCCAGCAAGGCATACAAAAGCGCATATTCACGCGCGGTAAGCTGCTCGCGCTGGCCTTTGTACATCACTTCACGCGTCAACATGTCTAGCTGCACATCGCCGCTGCCTAACACCGAATCTGCCGCGCCGTGACGACGTCGGGTAATGGCACGCATTCTTGCCAGCACTTCTTGCAGATCAAAAGGTTTAAGCAGGTAATCATCTGCGCCGGTGTCCAGCCCTTGTACGCGCTGTGCCACGGTATCGCGTGCGGTGAGAATCAGCACTGGCGTCGCATCGCCACGGCTGCGCGCCCGGCGTAACACCTGCAAACCGTCATCACGCGGTAAACCGAGATCGAGCAATACGCAGCTGTAGCCGCCCTCAGCCCAGGCATTATGGGCAAAAACACCGTCACGAACCCAGTCAACTGACCAGCCCGCTGCTTCCAGCGCCTGCTGTAAATTTGCGCCAATCATTTCATCATCTTCGACTAACAACACACGCATGGATGATGTCCTCTAAAAAGTTGCTGGCAGTGTAGCGCTGGCAGCAGTTTAGCGCTGGATAGTTAGCGCAGAATTATATCCGTTAACCTTCACGCGGTAGACAGGTGGCCGCAGCACGTTTTAGGTCAGGTTTAAGACCCGAAAAGCGCAGATGCTAATTCTGCGCTAATTTTCTGCTAATTAAGGGATAAATTTAACGCGTTAAAGTGGGTTCACTGCACATCAGGCGATATCAGGAGGAACCCATGAATCAGCGCGAGTTTATTCGTAGTTTGCTGGAGTGGATTGAAGGCAATTTAGGACACGATTTGCATCTGGACGAGGTAGCACGTCGCTCCGGCTATTCCCGTTGGCACCTGCAACGATTATTCCGGCAGCACACCGGTTTCTCACTGGCTGAATATATTCGTCAGCGGCGTTTAACCGAGTCTGCGTTGACCTTGCTCAGTAGCAATGAAGCCATTTTACAGGTGGCGATGAGTTATGGTTTCGATACGCAGCAGGCGTATACGCGTACCTTTAAAAACTATTTTATGGTGACGCCAGGGCAACTGCGTCGTCAAAGACGCGTCGAACCCGATCGTCTTTTATTCCCGCTGGCTATGGCAAGCTGAAAATTCCGACGTTCTTGCCATGGCATGCGTTGCAAACGCTGTTGATCGAGAACGTCGGAATGATCGCCTTTGGCCAAATGATGGTATTGGCAGGTGTACGAATTCGGCATGTACCCGAATAATAATAAACAGGCGGGATACTGACGAGAGTAAGACATATCAGCCAAGATGAAATTCGTTTGTATTAGACAGAGCAAGAGAAAATAACAGAACGGCGAGCATGAAAAAATAAAGTAAAGGCTGTTTCTCATTGGTTAGTTTTATTGTTTTTTTCCGCGATGAGGATATTTTCGCTCGGTTGCAGTTTCCCTCTGAATGACCTCCTGCATTGGCATTGCTGTTGAAGTCACTGTTGAAGGCTTCACTGAAGATAGCACCATCCTAAGCACCGCTGTGCCTACTTTTTGGCATTTTTAACCGGGTGAGGTTCTGCTGGTTTCGTCGCCTGTTGCCGCATTGATAATGCCATTTTTATCGCCTTCAATTAAACCTTATACGCTAATGTCCGTTATTAGTTTCTGGGCAGGTTTATCGACATAATTACCGATAGCAGATCAAAAAAATACCGCTTTAAAACTCCACTCTCTTATTTTCCTTCTTGGTTAGTTCAGCGTGTGAAACGACATTGATTTAAATATAAACTCACGATAAACGCGAATTAACGCCCTGAGCGTAACGTATGATATTTTTATTTCAAATGATGCGAAAGAGATCAGCCAGGGATGAGTAATGGATAACAGTGATAACCTGACCGCCATGCTGTTGTTTGCGCGTGTCGTAGAGTTAAAAAGTTTCACCGAGGCGGCACGCGCACTGGGATTATCTAAATCTCACGTCAGTCGCGAAATTGCCCGGCTGGAAGTGCGGCTTGGTATCAAACTTTTACAACGCACCACCCGCAAAATGGCGCTCACTGAACTGGGGCAGGCCTATTATCCTTTCTGCATGCGGATGCTAGCTGAGATGCATCGTGCGGATGCCTTCGTGCAGCAGATGCATCAGGAACTTACAGGCAATGTGCGGTTGCAAGCACCGGTAACGTATGGCTGCCAATGTATTGTGCCGCTGCTTAATCGCTTTCTTCGCCGCCACCTGCATATCAATATTGATCTTGATTTAACCGATCGCAACAGTGATGAAATCAGCGATCAGGTTGATGTGGCGATTGTTATCCGCGCCCGTGCACCTCAGCAGGGCAATTTTCGCGTCCTCAGCGATATCGATTGGGGATTGTACGCCGCGCCAGGTTATCTGATGCAGCATCCTGCTATTAGCCATCCTGATATGTTGCCACGCCATGATTTGCTGATGTTTCATGGCCCTGCGCACACGGCGGCACTGCCGTTTCGCCGAGATAAGCAGCGACTGGTGGTGGAAGTTCGCAGCCGTTTTCGTGCTAACAACAGCATGGCGCTATTAAACGCCGCACTCGCCGGTAGCGGTATTGCTTATCTGCCTTCCTATATGGCGCAGGAAGCAGTGGCGCGGGGAGAAATTCAGCAGCTATTGCCGGAATGGCAAATGGATCGCCTGCAAAGCTATCTGCTATTACACGATGCAGAACAGCCGACTTCGCCCATCAGCTTACTCTGCGACACGCTAATTAACGCATTAGCATCGGCGTGATTGTTGTTAAGTAGCAACAGAAAGGGCTACAGAGTAAATATCACGCCGCGACTGTTGTTTGATATGCACCATTGGTAGCCTGACTCCCTGATCATTATCGGGAATTTGCTATGGAACAGAGTGCAGTTGTGGAGTTTCAACACTGGCGGCGCAACTTATGGGTTTGCGTATTGGGATCGTTCAGCACCATTGTAGCGATGACACTGCTGTTGCCGTTCTTGCCGCTTTATGTTCAGCAATTAGGCGTAAGTGAACCGGCTGCAATTGCTCGTTGGTCAGGCATCGCTTATGGCGCCACGTTTTTTACAGCTGCCCTGACCGCGCCGCTCTGGGGAAAACTGGCCGATCGCTACGGACGAAAACTGATGCTGATCCGCGCCAGCCTCGGCATGGCGGTGGCGATGTCGCTGATTGGTATGGCAACCGCGCCGTGGCAACTGGTTGCGCTACGTTTACTGGCGGGATTATTAGGCGGTTATGCCTCTGGCTCGACCATCTTAGTGGCCTCGCAAACACCCAAATCGCAGACCGGCTGGGCACTGGGAATATTGGCCTCAGGGATTATGGCCGGTAACGTCGTGGGTCCGTTGCTGGGCGGTGCGTTGCCGCCGTTGATTGGCATTCGACAAACTTTCTGGCTGACCGGTGCGGTGATTTTCCTCGCTTTCCTGGCGACGACCTTTTTATTAAAAGAAGTCCCTAAACCAAAAACGAGAGAAAAAACCAGCACGACAGAGCACGAAGCGGAACAGCCTGTGAATCGTTCACTGGTGCGGTTAATGTGGCTTTCGGGCATGCTGCTGATTTTCGCCAATATGTCGATTGAACCGATTATTACTCTTTATATCGGTCAGTTTGTGCAGGGTGATCAGGCAGTGACATTCATGGCGGGCTTGGTAATGTCTGCCGCCGCGTTGGGCAGCATTCTCTCTGCACCGAGGCTGGGTAAGCTGGCGGATCGTATTGGCCACTGGCGTGTGTTAACCGCAGGTTTGCTGGTGTGTGCGCTGTTATTAATCCCGCAGGCATTTATCACGGCGGCATGGCAATTAGTGGTTTTGCGATTCCTGATGGGAATGGCGCTGGGCGGATTAATGCCCTGCATCACCGCGATTATCCGCCACAACGCGCCGGAAACGCAGGTCGGACGGATGCTGGGCTATTCGACTTCGGCGCAGTATATCGGTCAGGTCAGCGGGCCACTGTTTGGTGGATTTGTCGGCGGCGCTTTTGGAATGAGGCCGGTATTTTTAGCCACCTGCGTAGTGATGGCAATGTGTAGCTGGCTGAACTGGCGGCGTAGCCGAGGTTAATGGGGTTGGCGTTCGCTCAGAGCTCGCTGTCCCCCATCCCGGCCTTCCCCCGCGAAGCGGGGGGAGGAGGCGCTGCCATATTTGGGGAAGGAGACGCTGCCGTATTTGAAGAAGGAGACGCTGCCGCATGCGGAAAGCATTAGCCATAAAAAAAGGCGGACCGAAGTCCGCCTTGTGTCATTCGCTTAACGCGTATTACTTGCTGTCTGGCAATGCATAGGCAATCACATAATCACCCAGCTTGGTACCAAACGAACCGTGGCCGCCAGCAGCAATGACAACATACTGCTTGCCATTTACTTCATAGGTCATCGGCGTTGCCTGGCCGCCTGCTGGCAGACGTGCCTGCCACAACATTTCACCGGTATCGGTGCTGAAAGCGCGCAGATAGTTATCTGCGGTTGCACCAATGAAGAAGACTTTACCGGCGGTAGTGATTGGGCCGCCCAACATTGGCATGCCCATTTTGAACGGTACTGGAACCGGTGCGCTGTCGCGGACGGTACCGATACGTTTTTTCCACACTACGTCGTTGGTTTTCAGGTCAACAGCAGAAACGTAACCCCATGCTGGTTGCTTACACGGCAGACCGAACGGAGAAAGGAACGGATTCAGCTCAACGCCGTAAGGCACGCCGTACTGTGGCTGAATACCGGTTTCTGTACCGGAACCGCCTTCAGCACCTTTCGGTGGCTCAATTGGGTTGCCGGGACCACGCGGGATCAGCTTCGACACAAACGGCAGCGCCATTGGGTTAGCAATCGCGATCTGACGATGTGGATCGACCGCAATACCGCCCCATTCGAACATGCCGAGGTTACCTGGGAACACCAACGTACCTTGCTCTGACGGCGGCGTGAACGGACCTTCATAGCGCAGACGCTTGAAGATCACGCGGCACACCAGCTGGTCATACATCGTCGCGCCCCACATGTCCTTGTCTGTCAGATTCTGTTTAGGACGGAAGGTCAGTTCAGAGTACGGTTGCGTGGCAGAGACATGATCGCCTTTGGCGGCACCCTGTGGAACCGGCGTTTCTGGCGCAGGAACCACTGGCTTACCCGTACGACGATCCAACACGAAGATGTTACCGGTTTTAGCCGGAGCATAAATCACCGGAACGGTGTTGCCATCTTTGTCGGTGATATCAGCCAGCGTTGGCTGTGAAGGCAAGTCCATATCCCACAAATCGTGGTGAACAGTCTGATACGACCATACCAGTTTACCGGTAGTGGCGTTCAGAGCCAGCACGCTGCTCGCGTAACGCTCCTGCTCTGGCGTGCGATTACCGCCCCAGATATCTGGCGTGGTAACGCCCATCGGCAGGTAAACGGTATCCAGTTTTGGATCGTAAACCGCAGGGGCCCACGAGTTCGGCGAGTTCATGGTGAAGGTGTGTTCATCAGCCGGAATCGCGTTAGGATCTTTCGCGCCTGGATCAAACACCCACAACAGTTTACCGGTGTTCACATCAAAGCCACGAATAGCACCTGAAGGTTCACGGGTAGAGTAGTTATCTGTTACGGCACCTGCCATCACGATAGTGGTATCGGTGATGATTGGCGGAGAAGTAGGCTCATACTGGCCCGGCGTAGTAACCGGCTGCTTGTGCTGCAGATCCAGCTCGCCGTTATTGCCGAATGCTGGGCAACGCTCACCGGTTTCTGCATCCAACGCAAACAGACGACCATCGTTCACTGGCAGATAGACACGACGCGAGCACAGCGCAGGCTGGCTGTTTGCTGCATCCGCTGCGGCCGGAACTTCATGGTAAGAGACGCCACGACAGGTAATATGCTGGAATGTTGGGTTCGGCTTCAAGCCGGGATCAAATTTCCATTTTTGCTTACCGGTTGTTGCATCCAGCGCAAACAGAATCTGATGCGGGGAACAGAGATAAAGCGTGTCGCGGATTTTAATCGGCGTGACTTCATCGGTGATTTCACCCGGATCGTTCGCGGTTTTCAAATCGCCGGTCTGGAACTGCCAGGCAACCTGCAGCTCTTTGACGTTCTGATTGTTGATCTGCTTCAGCGGAGAAAAACGCGTACCCTGCTGGTCGCGGGCATAAGCTGGCCAGTCAGCGTCAGCGATGTTGCTTAGCGGCTGGGCTTGAGGAGCATTGTCGGCAGTCGCCGGCACTGAACCCTCAATAACCTGCGGATCGTTGAAGACGGCATAGGCGAGAACCAGAACGCTGGCAACCAACGCCACGCCCATTGCGCCTAACGCACCTTTGCCGACGCTGTTAAAGCCGCGATAAACAAACGGCAGAATCAGCCAAATGCCGAAGATCACCAGTACGTCGGTACGCGGTGCCAGCGCCCAGAAGTCAGTGCCGACTTCCCAGACACCCCACACCAATGTGGCGAGCAGCAGCAAAGCGTAAACGATCAGCGCGGCACTGTTGCGACGCCAAATCAGGAAAGCGGTAAGCAGCATCGCTGCACCGCCGATGATGTAATACCAGGAACCACCAATGGCGGCTAACCAAATACCGCCAATCAACATAAACGCACCCGTCAGCACTGCGAACAGCACTGTCAGGAGACGAATTACGCCAAAAGATGAGGAGTTTTTCCCCATAATATCGACCTCGTTTCGTTGCCATAAACATGAGAAAACAACCGTATAAGCTGTTTTCAGTTATAAGATACTGATGGAAAAGGTGTTCTTATCTGACTCTTCCAATAAGTCTTTAGATCCCTGTGAAGTAAATGTTATAGCAAAATCGTTAAGAGGTTTGATTTTTTTAGCTTAATGCTCTTAACGTAATGAATAATGCGACATTTTATGGGGTTATATGCGAGGTAAGGGCGCGAGTATGCGCCCTTAAGACAACGAAGCCATATTTAGCGTTATATCTCCAGCAGTTCACCTTCAGAGCGCTGTTGCTGCCAACCAGTAATATTCAACGCCGCCAATTGTTCAGTCGATAATCGCGGTTCATGACTGCGGACAATCACCTCAGCGTCTCTTTCACGAAATGACGCCATAAAAAAAGGAAAGGTGAATTTTTGATAATTTTCATTAAAGAAACTTTCATTCAGCACAATGCCAGAGAGGGGAAAAGAATCCATCACGCGCCAGTCTGCGCCAGGCGGTGCAAAGTCATAGAGCCAGAAACTAAAATCGTTTGATAATTCAAGCAGTGCCGCGTAATGCGCTTTTAAACTGGAATAATTGATACCAAGCCTAACGCGGCTGTTTTTCAAATGAGAATAAGCCTGAGGCACCTTAATCATTCCCTGTAATCTAATTTCTTCAAACGGGATAATCATTAATGTTGCTTCATTAGCGAGTTGGTTATGTAATGAAATTATGTTGCGCGTATTAAGTATGTTTGGATTGTCCTGGGTTGAACGGGTTGAATGGAGATAAGGCACGCTATAGCAAATGCCAGCGACATTACTATTCACGTGATGAATTTGTTCAGTAACATAAGGATTGTATAAACTGTTTTCCATTATCTCTATTAAAAAATTATAAAAATTAATTGGATATTAATTATTGATATAAACATTTTTACGTTAAAAACGCGGCTAAATATAAAACAATTTTGTAAGTCAAATCACCCTTTTTATTGTGTTATTTAATTTATATCTGGTATTAAACCGGGAAATTACCGCTTGGCTTCCAATAATTACGACAAATATATTCAACAAGCGGAACAAGTAGAACGTTAATTGAATTATCAAAATAACATCGCGTAAGTGAATGAACGTCAACGATCGTTCGCACGGGATGCCGTTGCCTGGCAGGCTATTTTCACGCACCCTAAAGCTGAGTAAAAGCATGACAAGGTGCGGCTGCGCCACACAGAACACCGTGCAACGACGCGGGACAGGCCGTTTTAGGCCACTTAAAAATGGGATGGAAAAATGGGATTTATGGCATCGGCAGCGGAAGATTCGCTGCTGCGACATCGCGCGTTTGTGGCTTTCTGGCTGGCTCGAACCTGCTCGTCGTTTGGTTTTCAGATGTTTTCGGTGGCGATCAGCTGGCAGATTTACGCGCTCACCAACAGCGCGTTAGCGTTGGGTATGATTGGACTCATGCAGTTTTTGCCCTCGGTATTATTGGCCTTGCCTGCCGGACATTTAGCCGATCAGTTTGATCGCCGCCGAATTGTGCTCTGTGGTCAGCTGATTGAGTTCGCGGCATTAGCGGCGCTGGTGATGCTAACGCTGTTCCACTGGGCGGATAAAACCGCATTGTGGGGATTGGTCTTTATGATTTCGGTAGCGAAAGCTCTGGAGTGGCCGGCTATGTCATCCATGCTGCCAGCGCTGGTGCCACCGTCGATGTTAGCGCGTGCCATGGCTTCTAATGCGGTTGGCGGCCAGGCAGCGGTCATCGTCGGGCCGACTTTGGGCGGCTTGCTTTACGTTGCGGGTCCCGATGTGGTGTATGGCGTCTCAGGCTTGTTTTATCTGATCTCATTGATTCTGGTGAGCCGTTTGCGCTACGAGCGTCCACCGCAAGTTCGGCTGCCGATGAACATGAAAAACCTGTTTGCTGGTATTCACTTTATCCGTGAGCGCAAAGATGTATTGGGTGTGATTTCGCTCGATCTGTTTGCCGTGCTGTTGGGCGGTGCCACTGCGCTACTGCCGATTTTTGCCAAAGATATCCTGCATACCGGACCTTGGGGATTAGGCATGTTGCGCGGTGCGCCTTCCATCGGTGCACTATTAGTCGGTTTATGGCTGAGCCGTAACAAGCTGGAAAAGAACGTCGGCATGATTATGTTTGGATCGGTGGCGGGTTTCGGCGTGGCGACGTTGGTATTTGCGCTCTCGAGCCAGCTCTGGTTGTCGTTGATTGCATTAGCGGCGCTCGGCGGCTTCGATATGGTCAGCATGGTGATTCGCGGATCGCTGGTGCAACTTGATACACCAGACGATATGCGCGGCCGAGTCAACGCCGTCAACGCTATCTTTATTAACACCTCTAACCAGCTGGGTGAGTTTGAGTCGGGCTTATTGGCCGCCTGGTTGGGTGCTGCGCCCGCCGCTGCGATTGGCGGCATCGGTACGCTGATTGTGGTGGCATTGTGGATGAAGTTATTCCCACATTTGCGTAAACGACAAAAGCTGGAAAATGAAACGGTGCCATGAAAAACCGGCCTTAAGGCCGGTTGAGTGAGAGTCCAGTAACTGCAGCCTGACGTGCGCGGAGAAAAGCGTGCGTCAGGGGAGGCAAAACATGCCGCCTATTTTCCCAGGTTGGCGTCAAAAGTATTCCAGCTTGTTGTCATATCCACTACGCTGCGGGTTTTGCGAGCCTCATCGATTTTAATGGCGGTGAGTCCCGCTTCCAGCGCGTCCACCACCGAAACTTTCAGTGGCGTTCCCTGTTTAATGTGTTTCACAATCTCTTCAGCCATTAAGGCGTCGGCACCGTAGTGTCCGTCGTAGGCATTGCCGCTGTAAGCGGTTTCCACTTCCTTTTCGCCGGTTCGGGCATTGTGTACGCGGAAATAGTTACGTACAAAGTCGCCTTCCGCCATGCCATCCGTTCCCATTACACAGAACCGACGAAACTCGTCCGGTACGTTGAGGTTGGCGTGAAAAGCCAGCGTTGCGCCGCTGGCATACTCAATGATCGCCGTTTGGTAATCGACGATATCGGCATCGCTATCAAACACGGCATCGGTGCTGGACCAACCGCTGGGTTTCACGTGATAAACCTCTGAATCTGCAGTCACCGCACCTTGTGGGGCGTGTTGCGGCGTAAACGATTTGCGTCCACCAAAGCTGGCTACGCGTACCGGGCGTTCACCCATGAGGCCTTGGTAGAGATCGATATCGTGACAGCACTTTTCCAGGATATACGGGCCGGCGTATTTCTCCAGACGACGCCAGTCGCGCTGGAAGAACGCACCGTGATAAGGCTTGATATGCTCGGTCGCTTCAATGGAGGTAATTTCACCTAATCGACGGTCATCGCGCGCCGCCAGCAAATCGTGATACAGCGGCGAATAGCGCAGCACCAAACCGACCAAAATTTTATTCTCGCCATACTGATTAACCAGCTTCGCCATCGCCATGGTCTGTTCTTCATTGATTACCACAGGCTTTTCGGTAAACACGGTAAAACCGGCAGCCAGCGCTTTGCCGACATGCTCAAGGTGGAGGAAATTGGGCGAACCCACCAACAGCAGATCAAAACCGCCGTGCTGCAATAGCGCTTCAATAGAATCAAATGCTTTACCAGGATCGATGCCAAAACTGTGCAGATTGGGTAGCCCGGCGGGGGCTGGATCGCAGTAGCCGACAACCGAAAATGATGAATCGGCTTTATTGAACTCTTTCACTACATGGGACAAGCGAAAGCCAAGACCGATAATGCCTACTTTCATGTTAAACCCCTGACGGAAAATTCTTGAACATTGAAGAGTGGAAGCTCGCCGCTGAATCATCGCAGCTGCTGATAATCTGACCATCAACTTATTACGATAGAAAAACTAATGTCAATAACTTGCTGCGAGCGTTACAAGAGTGATTTTTGATAATATACTGTTTTATAATGATTAATCTGTATTTTTTCTTTGCCATATTTATTTGTTATTGCGATTTAAGTTTTTTTCCCCTATCGTTCGGTCATTAATGAAACAACCCTAAAAACGGTGGAGGCGGGAGGAAGCGCGTGCAATCACACTATCTCCTTGGCATTGATGGCGGCGGTACACGATGCCGTGCACGACTCACCTCGAACGGCACGGTGTTAGCAGAAGCCATTGGCGGCCCCGCCAACGTTTGGTCAGATTATGATGCGGCGTTGAAAAGCGCCGAACAGCTTATTGCCCAGGTTATTGCTCAAGCTGGATTACCTTCGCAGGCGCTGACACAAACCACCGTTGTCGCAGGCTTGGCGGGTGCGAATGTCGCGTCGGTTAAAGCACGGCTAGCGAGTTGGCAACCGCCGTGTGCCGCGTTGCAGGTAGTAAGTGATGTAGAAATTGCCTGTGCGGGTGCACACGCGGGAGAGCCGGGTGCGGTATTTATCATCGGCACCGGCAGCCAGGGTGCCGCCTGGGATGGTGAACACTTCACACTGCTTGGCGGCTGGGGTTTTGCGCTTTCCGATCAAGGTTCTGGTGCCGAGTTAGGACGCCGTGCGTTGCGACTGGCGCTGCTGGCCCACGAAGACATTATTCCAAAAACCGATTTTACCGACAGCCTGATGGCGCAGTTTGATCGCAGCCCGGAAACCATGCTGCTGTGGACGCGTAATGCTGTTCCCGCTGACTGGGCTCGCGTTGTGCCGCCTGTCTTCGCAGCGGCTGACGCGGGTGATGCGCATGCGCGTTCGTTATTGCAACAGACCGCTGACGATATCGGCTTGATGGTGCGCCGCCTAACCACCTTGAGCGCCGGGCGCTTAGCGCTGATGGGCGGACTCGCCGAGCCGATTCAAACCTGGCTTGCTGAAGACATTCAGGCGCTGTTGGTGGCCCCGCAATGCGATGCGCTAGCAGGTGCTATAAGCCTGGCTCAACGCGTTAATCGATAACATAAGGGATTTATGACCGCGCCGAACGTTACCGCACGCATCCTGCGTCTGATTGTTGAAAATGCTCCTATTAGTCAATCCGATCTGAAAGTGCGCAGCGGACTCAGCATGTCAACGGTATCACAAGCCACTAATCGCTTACTGGCTCAGGAAGTGGTGCAGGAGCTGGGTTTACGCCGCGTCTCCATGGGCCGTCCTAAAACTCTGCTGGGTCTTAATCCCGATCGCGCCAGCGTAATTGGAATTCAGCTCAACGCCGAACGCAACCTGATCGTGACGACCGACCTCAACGGCAATCTGCTGGGTGAACAGCAAATGCCGTCGGGTGCTATGACGCCACGCCAACTCGGTGATGCGCTGGCAAAATTCCTGCGCAGTGTAGAAGGGAAACGCGTTGGTGCCATTGGCCTGGCGTTATCGGGGCTGGTGGATGCCGAAAACGGCTACTGTATTCGCTCCAAAGTGTTGGACTGGGATAACGTTCCCATCGCACGGCTTTTAGAAGAGCGTTTTTCTCTGCCGGTTTTCATTGAAAACGACGCTAACGCGATGGCGATGGCGGCGCTGGTGTTTGGTCAGCTGGGCACGGCACAATCCGCGATTATCGCGACTTATGGCAAAGGGATTGGTGCGGGGATTGTCTTGAATCGTCAGCTTTATCGCGGACGCCACGGCAAAGCGGGTGAGATTGGTAACGCG
The DNA here is from genome assembly GCF_022761075.1 of Pantoea sp. MQR6. NCBI lineage: Bacteria > Pseudomonadati > Pseudomonadota > Gammaproteobacteria > Enterobacterales > Erwiniaceae > Pantoea > Pantoea sp. MQR6. The sequence goes on along the minus strand of NZ_JAKYXB010000002.1, from coordinate 468,371 downwards.
CTGCTCGGGGATGGCTCGATGCGTCTGCTGGAGGAGGTTGCCTCTTCTAAAGCCATTTTGCAGCGTGTGGCCCGCGACGAGCAGGACGAGGCGCTGACGTTACAGGCATTAGATCTACGGCCTACGCCTGATGTTTTAGCGGCGCTCGAAGAAGCAGGGCGTGAACTGGGCATTTCGCTGGCAAACCTCTCTGTGGCTTACGATCCCGACGTGGTTTATCTGGCGATGGAGCCGCACATGGCATCACGTATTCTGCTTGATCACATTACCCAAAGTTTTCAGGCCTATCGCTTAAAGTTGACGCCGCAAATGACGCCATTGCAGTTCCTGACCGAATCAAATCGCATGTGGGCGTTGGGTGCGGCAGGCTTCGCCATCAATAAGCTGCTTGATCTGCTGGCTGCCGAGGCCGATGAAGAGCCCGTCACCTGAATCTCAGAAGGTAAAAGGGCGCCCCGGCGCCCTTTTTTACGTCATGTTTTCAGGCTGCGGTTTAACGCAGACGCTGGCCTTGTTCATCAAACAGCAGGCAATGCACTGCTGAAATGCCCAGCCGCACCCGTGCACCCAGTTCACGCTGATGCGTTTCTCGCTCTTCCACCACTAACATCTGCTCGCGACCAATATCGAGGTAGAGATAGTTGGTGTGGCCGAGCAGCTCGCTAAAGGACAACTCGCTTTCAAACTGCAATGCTGGTGCGGTTTGTTCAACGGGCTGAAAGTGTTCGGGACGAATACCCAGCTTGAGCTGCTGCCCTTCACGACACGGCGCCGTAATCTTTAGCACCAAATCGCTGATATTCAGCTCCGGCACGCGTAACTGCAATTCACCATCACCTACCGCACTGATTTCAGCCGCCAGAAAGTTCATTCTTGGCGAGCCAATAAACCCGGCGACAAACAGGTTGTCGGGATCTTTGTACAGCGTCAGCGGTGCGCCGACTTGCTCAATGCGTCCCTGACGCAGCACTACGATGCGATCCGCCAGCGTCATCGCTTCCAGCTGATCGTGCGTCACGTAAATCATGGTGTTGCCCAGCGAGGTATGCAGACGCGCAATTTCAATACGCATTTGCAAACGTAGCTCAGCATCCAGATTGGAGAGCGGCTCATCAAACAGGAAGATGCGTGGATGACGAATGATGGCGCGCCCAATAGCCACACGCTGCCGCTGCCCGCCCGATAAGGCGCGCGGCAGACGATCAAGTAATTCGGTCAGATGCAGACGCGCCGCCGTCTGTTCAATCGCTTTGGCGATCTCCGCTTTCGGCTTTTTCATCACCTCAAGCGGATAGGCCAGGTTACCGCGCACTGTCATATTCGGGTAGAGCGCGTAAGACTGGAACACCATCGCAATTCCGCGTTCGGTTGCAGGCTGGTGCGTCATCTCTTTTTCTTCAATCAATAACTGCCCGCTGCTGATCTCTTCTAACCCGGCGATCATACGGAGCAAGGTAGATTTACCACAGCCTGAAGGGCCGACAAAGACCACAAATTCGCCGCTGTTGATCGTGAGATCGATGCCATGAATGACGTTAACGTGCTCATACGACTTTTTAACATTCTGCAAGCGCAGGCTGGTCATGAACTACCTCACTCAGAGTAACTGGCCCATATAAATGGCGTTGTTGCGCACGATGTGACTGAACCCCAGGCGCTGATAGAAAGCGCAAACCTGCTCATTTTGCAGGCTCACGCCAAGATGCACGCCGTTGACGCCCGCAGCGCGCAGCGCCGCCAGTTCATGCTCGATTAATTTGCGTCCCCAGCCGCCTTTTTGCACCGGCGGTAACAGGTTGATATGCAGATGCGCGGGCCAGTGTTTTACCAGTTGTTCGGCAGCTGCGTCGGGATGGTTAATGCTGTCGAGTATTTTGCTATCGAATGCCGCAACCGGCTGGCGATGCTGGTATTTTTGCTGCAAGACCGGCCACCATTCAGCCGCTAACTGCGCTTCAAAAGCGCGTGTGTCTGGCGCAGCCACCACATAGCCCATCACTTCATTTTCACTCTCTAATACAAAAGCAAAGTCAGGCGCGAAGCGTGCATAAGGCACTGCAAAGCGCTGGCCAGGGTATTCAGGATCGGCATAAAGCGCGCTGGCATCGGTTCCCGCATTCGCTGTTTGCAGGCAGATGCGGTAAAGCGCCGGGAAGTCCGCTGGGGTTGCCGGACGAATAACAGGTTGATTCGCCATCATCGTTTCTCGTTGGTCAGGAGATGAACAGTTTTTACGTTAATGAAAGCTGACTTAGTTTTCAAGATGGAATAATTACCTTGTCGCACAGGAGTGGGACCGGAAGCAATGTTTATAGCGCAACGGCGAGTACATCTGTGATCGCTGACACGCCCATGCTGCGCCGTCTGTGGCGCATTTAAGGCGTGATTAAACGTCGGAAATGTGAGCGTGATAGGATTTTCATATGTTTTATCATGGGGTTATTTTGATGTGATAAGTACGAGATAAGATGCTGATAATTGACGCGGATGGTTGCTTTTTCATCGGTTGTGTTGCCGTTAACCAGTACACACGACGTGTAAGGGCGACGTGATGGTGTTTATTTGCGCAAGTTCACAACTCAACGTATCTCCGTATCGTCTGTTTTACTTTATTTTTTTATTAAAGTAAGTATGTGGGAGTGCAATTTCTGTGCGGCTTCAGTCTGCGGGATTGGCAGACGGTGAAATGAAGGGATGCCCGTTCTGTGATGGAGAAACCGAGCATTATGTCTAGTTCCTCAGTTCGTTCGTTCCGAATCCGTAATGTGCGTGCGCTGTCGCGCCTGATAGCGGCGGGCCTGCTGGTGAGCAGCGTTTCATATGCTGCACCCGCCGTCACCCTGAATGAATGGGATATCTACAACTATCCGCAGCAGACCGAAGCGGTGGATCAGGGCATTAAAGCGTTTTCGCAGCAGAATCCTGGCATTGTGATCAATCGCTCGGTTCACTCGTTTGAAGATACGCGCATCCCGCTCAAGCTGGCATTAACGGCCGGTGACGGCCCGCAGATCGCGCAGGTCAATCAAGGCGGTGGCGATATGGGTTCGCTGGTGAAAGATAAACTGCTGGTGCCACTCGACAGCTATGCCAGCAGCGACGGCTGGACCACGCGCTTCCCCGATTCCATTCTCAAACGTAACCGTTGGTCCGACAGCGGCGACTTCGGCAGCGGCAAACTGTATGGCGTGGCGAGCCTCGGTGAAATGGTCGGCCTCTATTACAACAAAGCGCTGCTGGATAAAGCGGGCATTGCAGTGCCAAAAACGTTGCCTGAGCTGGAAAGCGCGATGGCGAAGCTTAAAGAGCAGGGCGTTCCACCGATGATGCTGGGCTTGCTGGATGGCAACATGGGTCAGCAGCTGCTCAGCACGATTTGGCAGGCGCAAATTGAAAGCAGCGATCGTAAAAAACTGGATGATCTGATCTACGACGTGGGCGGCACCTTTAAAGATGACAAGCTGGTCAAAGCCGCCAATATGATGAAAAGCTGGAATGAGAAAGGCTATCTTTTCCCGGGTTTTCAAGGCATTGGTCATGATGATGCCGCTACGCTGTTCCAAAATGGACAGTCAGCTTTTCTGATCAGCGGGACCTGGTATCTCGGCCAGTTTAAAGACAACAAAGATATTCATTTTGCTGCCATGCCAGCGGGCGAGGGCGTGCAGCATGCCTTAATGGTGGGCGGCACCGATTTAGCTTTCTCTGTTACCAGCACGGCTAAAAGCAAAGAGCAGCAAGATGCGGCCGCGAAATTCATCGATTACATGGTTTCAGACACCATGGCAAACCGCTGGTTAAGCGTGGGCTTCCTGCCCGCCAGCACCAACAAAGAGGCCAAAATGCCAGCGGATAATGCGCTGTTGGCTGAAGCTTATCAGGTTTGGTTAACGCTTAACGCCCATGATGGTTTAGGGCATTACGTGGACTGGGCTACGCCAACCATGAACGCCGAGTTGAATCAGAATGTGCAACTGCTGCTGGGCGGGCGTCAAACTGCCGATCAGATGGTGAACAATTTCGATAACAACTATCAGCGTTACCTGCAAACTCTGAAAAAGTAAGCTGAGCGGCCCGGCTCTGCGTCGGGCCAGATCGTTGTTCTGACCACGAGTACGGTTATGTTGAATCAAAGCGGTTGGCGTAATTTTCTCTATTTTCTGCCGGCGGTGCTGGTTTATGCGGTGTTTTTGTTATTACCGCTGCTGGCGTCGTTGGGTGTGAGTTTTACCGAATGGGATGGCACGTCGCTGCCGATTTTTACCGGTATCAGCAACTATATGCGCATGTTCAGCGATCCGATATTTTGGGTGGCGTTGGGCAACAATGCGGTATTAATGCTGTTTTACACGCTGCTGCCCATCAGCATTGGCTTGTTGCTGTGCAGCTTTCTCTACGACACCCGCAATAACAAAGAGCGCAGCGTGCTGCGTATCCTGTTTTTCCTGCCTTATATCATGCCGATGGCGGTGTTGGGCGTGGTGTGGCGCTGGCTCTACAATCCGGCTTTTGGCCCCATCGATCAGGTGTTACGCGCCATAGGCTTGCCACAATTAGCCCTCTCGTGGTTGGGTGATTTTACCTGGGCACTGCCCGCCGTTGGCATGGTCGCTACCTGGTATTTCTTTGGTTTTTGTCTGGTGCTGTTTATGGCGGGCTTGCAGCGTATGGATCCCTCATTGTTGGAAGCGGCCGATTTAGATGGATCATCCCGTCGGCAAAAATTCTTGCGCATCACCTTGCCAGGCCTACGTCCTGAGCTGCGTATTGCACTGCTGTTGACCGTGATCGCCAGCCTAAAAGCCTTCGATCTGGTTTATGTGATGACGCAAGGCGGGCCGGGAACGTCAACCATGGTCACCAATATCTTTATGTATAAGCAGGGTTTCGATCTGCACTATTTCGGTTACGCCTCATCGGTGGCCGTGTTTAGCATGATGATTGTGTTGATCATTAACTACCTTATTCATCTGGCTTTAAAGGAGCGTTACTGATGCGCAGCACACCGGTAATCTCCCGCACGCTGATCTGGATTGTGGCGCTGATGACCATTCTGCCTTTTATCATGGCATTAATGACCTCATTCAAAACGCAGATGGAACTGTTTCAGGGCGTGTTCACGCTGCCCGCTTCCATCAACTTCAAAAATTATGTCACCGCCTGGCAGCAAGGCCATTTTAACATCTACTTTTTTAACTCGGTGCTGGTGGTGATCCCGGTCGTGCTGTGCAGCATTCTGCTGGGCATTTTGGCTGGATTTGGTTTTGCCTGGCTAAAAATCCCCGGCAAAAAACTGATCGCTGCAATGCTGGCGTTGGGCATGGTGCTGCCGAGTGAAGCCTTTATTATTCCGCTCTATCATGAGCTGCGTTGGATGGGGCTAACCAATACCTATCTGGCGCTGATCCTGCCGCAAATCGCGCTGTCGCTGCCCTTTACCACGTTGATGATTGCCAGCGCCTTTCAGCAGGTACCGAAGGAGCTGGTTGAAGCTGCGGTTATGGATGGTGCATCGCGAGTGAAAATTCTGTGGGGCATTCTGGTGCCAGCCATTTGGCCGACGTTGTCGACGCTGGCGCTGCTGCTGTTTATCTGGACGTGGAATGAGTTCCTCATCCCGCTGATTCTGGTCAACAAAGATGAGTTGCGTACGCTGCCGATCGGCATGATGTTCTTTCAGAACAAAAACACCATCGATATTCCCGTGCTGATGGCGGGCGCGATGATTGTGATTTTGCCGTTGGTGGCGGTATTCCTGATCTTCCAGCGCAAATTTATCAGTGGCGTGACCGAGGGCGCGGTGAAGTAATTTGCGAGACATCGCACAAAACAGCCATTAAGTCACCCAAATCGGTGCGGTGGCGACCAGACAAAGGTGCGCTGCGCCGAAGCGTGTTGCAATTCCTCTTCTTTAACCTTTCGGGAGACGCACGATGCCCCTTTCTTTGGCAGATTTTCATCCCGCCGCTGATGGTGAAACCCTCGACACCGCAGTGCTGCAACGCGCTATCGATCACGTTATGGCCGCTGGCGGTGGATGCCTGACGATTCCACCAGGTCGCTATCGCAGCGGCACGCTAACCTTACCCTCAAATTTCGAGCTGCATTTAGAGGCGGGCGCGGTGTTAATCGCCAGCCGCGACGTTGCAGATTATCAAGGCATTCAAGCACAAAGCAGCGCTGAGAAGTCACATAACGTGTTGCTCTACGCGCTGAACCGCCGCAACATCACTATCAGTGGCAAAGGCTGCATTGATGGTGATGGTGAAGCCTGGTTTGCTGCGGAACGCGACGATCAGGGCTATCGTCTGCCCTTAGCCGATCGTCCGCGCATTATCGTGTTTGAAGCCTGTGAGCAGGTCACGCTCGAGGCGTTCAGCATTGTACAGGCACCGATGTGGACCGTGCATTTAGTCAGCTGCCGCCACGTACATATCGATCACTTAACCATCGATAACAGCATGACCATGCCAAATACTGATGCGCTGGATATCGACAGCTGTGAAGCCGTCTTCGTCAGCAACAGTTATTTAAGCGCAGCCGATGACGCAATCTGCATTAAAACTACCCACAAACCGGCATCGCTGCGTCGTCCCGCGCGGCAAATCATGATCACGAACTGTTTGCTGCGCTCCTACAGTTGCGCTTTCAAAATTGGCACCGAAACCTGGGATGATATTGAAGATGTCACCGTGACCGGCTGCACTATTTTTGACTCGAATCGCGGCATTGGTATTTTGTCGCGTGACGGCGGCGCGATGCGACGTCTGCTGTTCAGCAATCTCACTTTTGCTTGCCATTACGCACCGCCGTGTCACTGGGGCAAAGCAGATCCGCTGTTTGTTTCGGTGCGCTCGCGCGATCCCCTGATTCAACCCGGGATCGTTGAGCAACTGCAATTTGCTAACGTCAGCGGCGTCGCTGAAGGCGCGATCAATCTGCACGCCGCGCAGCCGGGTTGGATCCGTGATGTGTTGATTACCCAGGTTCAGTTAAGGCAAACCGTGGCGCAGGTTGAGCAAGGCTATTATGACGTGCGTCCACCCTGTAACCCCGTTTCACCGACAGGCATGGGACTGGATAACGCCTACAAGCTCAACCCAGAGACCGGTGAAGCATTTGGCGTAGAGCGTTATCCCGGCGGTTTACCAGGACTGTATGCGCGTGGTGTAGAGAATCTTCAGTTGCATAACCTGGCGATTGAACGGCCTTCACCGTTACCGCCAGGCTGGCATCCCGATAGCGTGCGGGTGTTAACGGAATAACCGTGACAGAGCAGCTTAGAGCGCGGCGGCGATAGCAGCACCCAGTTCTTCGGTGCTGGCGCTGCCACCAAGGTCGCGTGTCAGGTTTTTCCCCGCAGCCAGCGTACGCTCAATCGCGTTGAGCACGGCGTCGCCCGCCTCTTTATAGCCAAGGTGTTCCAGCATCATTGCGCCACACCAAATCTGTCCAATCGGGTTGGCAACGCCTTTGCCGGCAATGTCAGGGGCAGAACCATGAACCGGCTCGAACAGGCTGGGAAATTTGCCTTCAGGGTTGATATTGGCGGAAGGCGCAATGCCAATGGTGCCGGTGCAGGCGGGACCAAGATCTGACAGGATGTCGCCAAACAGGTTGCTGGCAACCACCACATCAAACCAGTCAGGATGCAGCACAAAGTTAGCGGTCAAAATATCGATGTGATACTTGTCGACGTTGACTTCAGGGTAATGCTCGCTCATTGCTTCAACGCGGCTGTCCCAATAGGGCATGGTGATCGCAATACCGTTCGATTTGGTGGCGGAAGTGAGATGCTTCTTCGGACGACGCTGTGCCAGTTCGTAAGCAAATTTCAGAATGCGATCGACGCCGACCCGCGTCATCACCGTTTCCTGAATCACCACTTCGCGATCGGTACCAGGGAACATGGTGCCGCCTACGCTGGAGTATTCGCCTTCGGTATTTTCACGTACTACATAAAAGTCGATATCACCCGGTTCGCGATTCGCCAACGGCGCTTTCACTCCGGGCATCAGGCGCACAGGACGCAGGTTAACGTATTGATCAAATTCCCGGCGGAACTGCAACAGCGAACCCCACAACGACACGTGATCGGGAACAACGTCCGGCCAACCCACTGCGCCAAAGTAGATGGCATCAAAGGTTTTGAGATGCGGAAACCAGTCATCCGGCAACATTTTTCCGTGCTGCTGCCAATACTCGGCGCTGGCGTAGTCAAACCACTCCCAGCGCAGCGGAATATTAAATTTCTCTGCCGCCACGTTCATAACGCGAATGCCTTCTGGCATCACCTCTTTACCGATGCCGTCTCCGGGAATAACCGCAATACGATGGATTTTGTCTGACATAGGGTACCTTTGGATTTGCTGTTTGAGTTATAGCCACAGTATAACTGTGCATCTTGAGGAAATAATTAGCCTGAAAATTAAGCCAATGTTGAATCAAAGTAGAGAATCCCGTACATCGACCGACGATTTAGCCTTTTTTATTCGTATTGCCAGTTTGGGCAGTTTGACGGCAGCGGCACGCGAATTGGGTTTATCGCTGGCGGCAGTCAGCAAACGTCTTAGCCTGCTTGAACAACGGCTAGGCGTGCAGTTATTGCGTCGCACCACGAGGCGGCTGGAGCTGACAGTGGAAGGCAGGCGTTATTTCGACGGTGCGCGTCCGCTGTTAGATCAACTCATGGCGCTGGAAGAAGCAGTAAGCGGCGAAACCGAACAGTTACGCGGCACGCTCAACATCAACGCCTCTTTCGGCTTTGGACGTCGCTACGTTGCGCCTTGCGTCTCGGCATTTGCTGCCCTGCATCCGCATTTGTCACTGTCGCTGCAACTGAGTAGCCAGCCGCTTAACTTTTTGGATGCGCAGGTGGATGTGGATATTCGCGTCGGCGAACCGCCCGATTCGCGGCTGGTAGCGCGTAAACTGCATACCAATCCGCGCGTGTTGTGCTGCTCACCCGCTTACGCCCAAAAACAGGGTTTACCGCAATCGATTAGCGAACTCGCCCAACACAACTGCATCTTGCTGCGTCAGTATGAGAGTGATTTTGCCTTGTGGCGTTTTGTCTCGGGTGAACAGAGCCTGAATCAAAAAGTACGCGGAAGCTTGATCACCAATGATGGCGAAGTGGCGATGCGCATGGCGCTGGATGGTCACGGGATTTTGCTGCGTTCATGGTGGGATGCGCAACACAGCATCCATCGCGGAGACTTGCTGCATGTGCTGCCTGAATGGCACGCGCCCGATGGCGATATTTTTGCTGTCTGGCAGGCGCAGCGCCAGCTTCCGGCGCGTATTCATGCATTTGTGGATTTTATGCAGCTCAGGCTAGCAGCGGATCTTCAGGGACAACAGCAGGAGGCGCAGAATCATCCTGTTAGATGAGGTGCTGGCGCAATGGTGCGATCGCCTCACGTTCTACGTAGTGAATTGTTGGTAATCATAGCTTGCAGCTTTTTAGTGTTCTGCGACGAATTAAGCCGTTAATAGTGGCGCTTTCCTCTACACTGGGAGCACGCATCATAACGGAGTGGATCTTATGAACGACAAGAAAATGATTTCTATCGATCAGTTCAACACAGCGGAACGTGTTGAAGTTGACGAAGCATTGCAGGCGCTAATGCAAAAATATCGCGCTAAGTCAGGCAAAGAGCCGGACAGCAAAAAAGAGAAAGAGCTCAGCGCAGAAGCACGCGAAGTGGTGATGACCGCTAAGTTGGCACGCGAAAAAGAGAAAGCCGAACGCACCGCCAAAAAACCGGCCCGCAGAAAGAAACCCTCTTCAATGGCAGCCAGTGAAGTCAACGATTTCAGTTGGTCAGCCTCTGTTGATCGCGGTAAGCGACGTTAAGCAACGCACTGGACAGGGTCATAATAACCTGTGACCCGCTGTATCTATCCCACGCATCATTCCTCACCTTTTAACCCTCGCCGATATTTTTCTGCTTATCTGCATCCGTGATATTGACCCTTGCTGTGCACTCTCGCTGACTACTGCGCATGCGGATTCGCAAGTGCGTGATTTTGCTGTTCCGCTGTGGAAAAGCCGGGTAGATCAGGCACGTAAGGCTAACGCGTTGCGTTTACATATTTTTTACTAATGCGTATGATTCTCATTCTTTTTATATTTCCCGCCGCGCTGCGGCCTGACGGGAGCCGTTCGTCCATTGATGGAGTTAAGAATGAAATCTTTGTTCAGCTCGCATAAAGCCGCGCTCGCGCTGGCCGTTGCCGCGACTTTTAGCCTGACTGCTTGCCAGACGCCTGCGAAAAAAGCCGAAGAACCGGTAGCAGCAGCCGCACAAGCACCAGCCGATACCAACCTGACACAGCGCGAGCTGGGCGATGGTTTGTATGAAATGGCCTATCTGCCAGCGAAAAACGCGCTTTACGTTGCCAGCGCGCAGGGCTTCAAAGATGTCAGCGGCGGCATGATTTATCGTCTGGATGCAACTACGCTGAAAACCACCGGCGAAGCGCATACCGATCTGAAAAACTTCGGCATGTTGATCGATCCAGACGGCAGCGCATTGTACGCGACCAACTCGCTGGATGGTGGCATCTCTAAAATCGATCCAGAAAACGGCAAAGTGCTGAAGCGTCTGATGTTCAGCGAGAGAAACGACAAGGGCTTCCCGTTTGGCGCGCGTGAAATCTTCTGGCACGAAGGCCAGCTCTATATCGGCGGGGTAGGCGATCCGGGTGTGATTTGGGTGGTTGATGCCAAAACCATGAAGCTGAAAACCCGCATCAAAAATGCCGGCAAATGGGTCACTGGTATCATCTACTCATCCGTTACTGATCGTATTTACGCAGCGAACGGCGGCGGCGAAATCCTGGTGATCAATCCGCGCAGCCACAAAATTGAAAAACGTCTGACCGCAGGCGATGGCAAAGAGTATCTGTTCCTGAACATGGCAGAAGATCCGGCTACCGGCCGTCTGTTCGTGACGGACAACTCTAAAGCGAAGAACACACTGGTGTTTGATGAGCGCAGCGGTAAAGTGATCAAGCGCCTGGATCTCGGTGATTCGTTGGGCATTAAGTTCAATGCTAAGCGCAATGAGATCTACATCAGCCAGCGTGAATCGAAGAAAGTGCTGCAACTGGATGCCACCACTTACGCGGTGAAAAACAGCTGGTCATTCGACAGCCATCCAAACAGCCTGTTCGTGTCGCCGGATGGACAGACGCTTTACGTTACTGTGAAGCAAGAGTTTAACAAGGACCACAGCACCAAAGGTCCTGACAGCGTGGCGCGTATCGCACTGAAATAAAAAAGGCGGCATCGCTGCCGCCTGATGACAAGGACGCTGCGGCGTCCTTTTTTATTTTTCTACGCCCTGAACCAGCACCACACGATAGTGGGCACCTTTCAGGCGATGCTCTTTAGCCGCCTGATATTCCGGGCTGTCATACCATGCGTGAGCCGCTTCCACACTGGGAAACTCCAGTACCACCACGCCTTCTGCTTCCGGGCCTTCCAGCGTTTCCAGCGCGCCGTAAAAGGCGAGGGCATTAATGGGATGATCGCCGCGAGCTTTGCCCGCTTTCTCGGCGTAGGTTGCCATTTCGGCGTCATTCAGGGTTTCATCACGAATAAATACAACGTAAGCGCTCAACAGAATTCTCCTTAAGCTTTTTTATCTTCGGTGTTGGTATCAAAATCGGCAGCATCATGACGCTCATGCAGCTGATCGGCAAGTTCACCCATCACGCGGTTCACTTTGCGGCCACGAATCACCGCAGGACGTTGCGCAATCTCTTTCGCCCAACGCTGCACGTTTTTATAGGATTGAAGATCCAAATATTCAGCAGCACCGTACAGATCGTTAAGCACAAGATTGCCGTACCAAGGCCAGGTGGCGATGTCGGCGATAGTGTAATCGTCACCGGCAAGATAGCGGTTCTCGGCAAGCTGGCGATCCAACACGTCAAGCTGACGCTTGGCTTCTAACGTGAAGCGGTTGATGGCGTATTCAATTTTTTCTGGCGCGTAATGGTAAAAGTGACCCAAGCCGCCGCCAAGATAGGGCGCAGAACCTTGTAGCCAGAACAACCAGTTCAGCGTTTCAGTGCGCTTAGCGATATCTTTCGGCAGGAAGTGACCAAATTTTTCTGCCAAATAGAGCAGGATATTGCCCGATTCAAACACACGGATCGGTGGCGTTGCCGAGTGATCGCTGAGCGCGGGAATTTTTGAGTTAGGGTTAACATCAACAAAGCCGCTGGAGAACTGATCGCCTTCGCCAATGCGAATCAACCACGCGTCATATTCAGCGTCATTGACGTTCAGCGCCAGCAGCTCTTCCAGCAGAATAGTGACTTTCTGGCCGTTTGGTGTGCCCAGTGAATAGAGCTGAAGCGGATGTTTGCCAACCGGCAGACTTTTTTCGTGCGTAGGGCCAGCGAAAGGGCGGTTAGTTTTTGCGCCGTTGCCTTTGGCTTCGGGATCCCAGGTCCAGACTTTCGCGGGCTGATACGTATTTTCTGACATGGTAAAGGTTCGCCTTGTTGTGATTGAGTTTTCTTTCGAGTGTAGCAGGTGGCTAAAAGCCGGTTTAACCCTGCTGGCGGTGAACGATGGATGTATGGCTGGGATAAAGCATAAAGTCGACGCTGCCTTCGACATAGGAACAAAAGGGGATTCCCTTTTTCAGCCGTTGCAAAAGCAGGCTCTATACCCGCCTGCGGGGTGTTGCCTGTTCAGGCTAAAGAGTTACCGACTTTGCGGGATGGATTACCGGTGCGGGCTGGTTGGCAATGTCAGGCGCATTGCTGAACGCAAAAAGGCAGCGGATGAGCTGCCTTTTTAGTGTTTATCTCTCTATTTTAACCCAGCAGTTCGCGCTCAATCAGCTCGCGCGTTTCAACTGCCTGCACTTTCATTTTTTCCGGATAACCAAACAGCGAAGAGGCGATGATCGATTCGCCGCCCACTTTGTAGCTGCGGTTAGCAAAGTCCATATCGCGCAGCGTCTGGAACAGCGTCGGGAAGTCGACTTCACCTTCGCCCACGCCCACGTGTTGGTGAATGGTGGCATCCACACCAGGCGGGTTAACAATGTAGCGGCAATGTTTGGTGTGGTTCATTGTATCGGCGATGAGTACGTGCGAAAGATCGTCTCCGGCATATTGCAGCATGCTTTTCACGTCGCCTTTGCCTTTGTCGTAGAAGAAGGTGTGCGGCACGCTGTAAACGTATTTGACGTTCTCACTGCGAAAAGACTTCACGATATCGGAGGTTTCGTTGTTCTCTTCGCAAAAATCCCACGGATGTGACTGGATTTCGACGCGGATGCCTTCACGTTCGATAATCGGCAGCAACTCTTCCATTGAGCGATAGAACATCTCTTCACAGATTTCCGGTTCGTTTGGCGTCCCTGATAATTCGGTGTTGATTACCTGAACGCCCATTTCGACTGCGATCTCGATCATGCGTTTCCAGTTTTTCACCGCCGCCTGACGACGCAGTTCATCTGGACCAGACCAGCGATACACCACAATAAAAGAGGAGATTTCAAGGCCGGTCGAGCGCAAGGCGTTCTTGTACTCCGTCATGATTTCGCGGCTGGCTTTGGGATGCTTATAAAACGGGTTAATCTGCGGATGCGGCGACTGTTCGATGTATTTATATCCCCAATCGGCTACCTGATTAACCATGCGGGTGATGCCCATATCTCTAATCACATCCACATCAAAAGCGATTTTCATCTGTCTACTCCGGGGGCGTTTAAGGTTGCAGTTCTTCGTTAAAGCAACTCTTCGTTAAAAACAATGCCGATCTGCTTTCTGACTTCGTCCATCGCGCTCAAGGTGAGAATCGCGGTGTCGAGAGAGTGGCGCGGTGAATCAATCCGGTTTTGACCAATGCACCAGGCAAAATGGTTAATTTCATGGCACAGCTGGTCATAACGGTTATTCGGTTCTTCCCAATGCAGCGTACGACTGCCGTCACTGGACGTGAGGCGGAAATGGCCTGGGGCATAAAACTGGCCATCCATGACAATGCTGGCACCGCGACCCGCAATGACGGCAGTGCCGGGCGTATTGCTGAACAGCGTGGTATGCAATACCGAATGCATGCCTTGCGCGTGGGTAAAGAGCATTGACGTTTGTCCATTGACGCCGCCACCAGCATCCTGACCTTTTGCCACGATGCTGGTGGGTGCGCCGCCGACAAATACGCTGAAGCCCACCAGATAGCTGCCAAGATCCAGCATTGGGCCGCCTGCCAGCTCTTGGTTAAAGATGCGGTGATCCGGCGTGAAAAATTCGCCATGATCGGCAATCAAGGTATGAACATCGCCGAGGGCACCATCATCGAGCAACTGGCGAATGACATCATATTTAGGCGCAAAATCGCACCACATGGCTTCCATACACAAGACGTTACGCGCCGCAGCCGCTTGTTTCAGCTGCTTAGCCTGGCCGGCATTCAGCGCCAATGGCTTTTCAATCAAGACATTTTTGCCCGCTTCAATCACCCGCAGGCCGTCCGGGAAATGATGGTTGTGCGGCGTAGCGATATAGATCGCATCAACGTCGTTACGCGCCAGTAATTCATCAATGCCGCCGCAGGCGTGGGCAATTGACCATTTGTCGGCAAAGCGCTGCGCTTTGTCACGGCTACGTGATGAAACGGCAACCAATTGCTGATCGGTATGATTGCGCAGCGCATGGGCAAAGTGATCGGCGATCCAGCCGGGGCCGACAATGCCCCAGCGCAGCACCGGAATCTGTTTGGCATCGGGCAAACGTGGAACAGGCAGCGTTGAAGGGAACATAACATCTCCATTTACAGGTGTTCGCGTTGGGTCACTCGCAGGCCGATACGTTCAACAGCCTTTCATTTCAGAACGTACGACACCGTTTTCACCCTTTAGCTGTCGCACATCGATAGATTCATCTCTTTTTAGCAAATGCGTGTTCTGGAATGAACCCAAAAAGAAATGAATGTTTCATTTTGCGAAGAGGATCAACTTTATGAGGTGTTTCCTATCAAAATTATGATAGGAAATTGGCCCGTAATGGGATAATAAAGTCAGGGTATAAATGAGATACAACGTGACAGGCGGAAAGATCGTCGCCGACGTTTATCAAAATGCTGATGAGAGTGAATAAAATGTCTGGAGAGAGTGATGTCGAAAGTCACCATGACCGCGATTGCGCATGAAGCAGGAGTTGGCGTGGCCACAGTGGATCGCGTGCTTAACCGACGAGCACCGGTACGCGGCGTAACCGAACAGAAAGTGTTAGCGGCGGCAAATCGGCTGGGCTACCGGCTGGAGCAGTCACGCATTTTACATCCGAACCAGCCTGCCGCTGCCATTGCGTTGCGCATGGGCTTTATTCTGCTGTCGGCAAGATACTCCTTTTATCAGCCGCTCAGTGATGCGTTACGTGAACAGGCGGAACCTTTCCAGCCGCCGGGTAGCGAAGCTGAATTTTGCTGGCATGACATCAACGAAGTGGAAGCGGTAGCAACGTCGCTGCGCAATTTGGCACAGCGCGTTGATGTCATCGGTATCGTTGCGCTGGATCATCCGTTAATCCGTCACGCTATTCAGGATGTATCGCGCAAGGGCGTACATGTTTATGCGCTGTTTTCTGATTTTTCACCCTGCGGTCATGCGGGTTTTATTGGCCTTGATAACCAAAAAGCGGGCCGCACGGCGGCGTGGATGGCACAGCATTTGCTGAAAAAGCCAGGCTGCGTAGGCGTGTTGCTTGGCGACCATCGATTCATCTGTCAGGAGCGTTGCGAAATCAGCTTTCGTTCTTACCTACGTGAAGCGGGCGTCACCCAGCGGGTGCTTGAACCCTTAAAAACGCACGAATCGATTGAGGGCGGATATTTGGCCGCTCAGCAACTGCTAAAAGATCATGATGATTTGGCGATGATCTATGCGCCCTGCGGGGGGATCGAAGGCGTGGTGCGGGCATTACGACAAAGCCAACGGAAAGGGATTGCGCTGCTGTGTCACGGCCCGATTCAGGATGATGAACTGGCGCTGATTGATGGCACAATTACGCTGATGCTAAGGCATCGTATTGAAGAGATGGCTAAAGTGGTCATTAACACCTGTGTGAATGCGCAGGCTGAAAACAGTGGGCATTTTTCCCAGGTGACATTGCCATTTGACGTGGTGACGCGAGAAAACTTTTAGTTTTAATCGGTTATCTTATCAATGATAGTAAGCTATCAAAAAATGAAATAAAACAATGCGATCGTTATCAAAAAACGAAACTTCCATTGTTGTCTGATATGAAATTTTCGTTTGATACTGTCGGCAACTCTCATAGCATGGACAGATATCATGACAATTCATATTGCCAATGCGCCTTGTAGTTGGGGCGTGGATAATCCCAAAAATCCCTTTTTACCGCCGTGGCAGAAGGTCCTGAGCGAAGCGGCTCTGGCTGGATACAAGAGTATTGAACTGGGCCCGTGGGCTTATCTGCCTGCTGAACCCGCCGAACTCACTAAACAGTTGAACAACTTTTCGTTGTCGTTGGTCGCGGGAACGATATTTGACGATTTAGTCAGTGAAGCTCATTTCCCGGCAATAGTGGAGTTAACGCACAATATCTGTCGCAATCTCTCCAACGTGCCCACCGCAGAAAAAGTCCATGGCAAGAATGCGCCGGCACCTTATCTGGTGATTATCGACTTTGGTAATCCTGAACGCGCTAAATATGCCGGACAATCTGACAAAGCGCCGCGCCTTTCTACCGAAGAGTGGCAGCGTATGATGCAGCACATCACCATGTTGAGTGACATCGCCTGGCGCGAATATGGCGTAAGGCCGGTGATTCATCCGCATGCGGGTGGCTGCATTGAATATGCAGATGAGCTGGCGCAGCTGGTAAACGACATTCCTCACGAGGTAGCGGGTTTGTGTCTCGATACCGGGCATCTTTACTACTCCGGCATGGATCCCATTACCTATCTGCAACGCTATTGGGAGCGGATCGATTACCTGCATTTTAAGGATATTAACGATGCGGTGTGGCGTGATGCCATTGCGCGCGGACTCGATTTCTTTACCGCCTGTGCCGAAGGCGTGATGTGTCCGATTGGCAAAGGGGCGATTGATTATCCTGCGGTGCGCGCCTTTCTGGCGGAGCGCAACTATCAAGGTTGGATCACCATCGAGCAGGAGCGCGATCCGCGTAATGCGGATACCAGCCTGCGTGATGTGACCGCCAGTCTGCATTATCTCCAGTCGGTCGGATTTTAGGGGCAACACTATGATCAATGGTAAAAAAGCGATTGGCCGTTCACTACGCTGGGGCATGGTAGGCGGCGGCGGAACCAGCCAAATTGGTTATATTCACCGCTCGGCAGCGTTGCGTGATGGTAACTTTTCACTGTTAGCGGGCGCATTTGATCTTGATGCGCAGCGTGGCCGAGATTTCGGGGTTGCGCTCGGCGTGGCGGCGGAGCGCTGCTATCCCGATTATGAAACGCTGTTCGCGGCGGAAGCAGCACGTGAAGATGGCATTGAAGTGGTCTCGATTGCTACCCCAAACAATACGCACTTTGCAATTTGCTGCGCTGCCATCAACGCTGGGCTGCATGTGGTGTGTGAAAAGCCGCTCTGTTTCACTACCGCCGAAGCGGATGAGCTGGAGCGCTTGTGTGCAGAGAAGAACAAAATCATCGGCGTTACCTACGGCTATGCCGGGCATCAACTGATTCATCAGGCGCGTGAGATGATCGCCGCTGGGTTGTTGGGTGAGATCCGCATCATCAACATGCAATTTGCCCACGGTTTCCACAATGAAGCGGTTGAGTTGCAGAGTGAGAGCACGAAATGGCGCGTGGATCCGCGTTTTGTCGGGCCGAGTTACGTGCTGGGCGATTTGGCGACGCATCCGCTGTTTATTGCCGAAACCATGGTGCCAAACTTACAGGTGAAGCGGCTGCTCTGTTCACGGCAAAGTTTTGTTGCTACGCGTGCGCCGCTGGAAGATAACGCCTTTGTGATGATGGAATACGATAACGGCGCGGTGGGCACCATGTGGGCTTCAGCGGTGAATGCCGGTTCGATGCATGGCCAGAAAATCCGCGTCGTGGGCGCAAAAGCCAGCCTGGAGTGGTGGGATGAGCAACCTAACCAGCTGCGCTATGAGATTCAGGGTGAGCCGGTGCGCATCATGGAGCGTGGGATGGGGTATCTCAATGAGCGTGCGCTTGCTGACGACCGCATTGGTGGGGGGCATCCTGAAGGGTTATTTGAAGCCTGGTCAAATCTCTATCATCGTTTCGCGCAGGCCATTGATGCCACCGACCGTGGCGACAGTGCTTTTCTGCAAGATTTTTGGTATCCCGATGTCCATGCTGGTTTGATGGGCGTGCGCTGGGTGGAGCAGTGCGTGAAATCAGCAGATGCCGGCGCGGTATGGGTAGATTTTTGACATAAAGAATGGTCGAAAATAGATTCGAACACAAAAACGTAGAAACGCAGAAACGCAAAAACCCGCCAGAGGCGGGTTCTTTAAATAGGGTGCCCGAACCCGGACAAAAATGCCGGGAGCATTTTTGCTCAGCGCGCCTGCGCGATGGCCCGTAGGGCGAGCCACAGGGATGTGGCGAGATCATCGAACGTTCGATGAACGGGTTCGACCCGTAAAAACGCAAAAACCCGCCAGAGGCGGGTTCTTTAAATATGGTGCCCGAACCCGGAATCGAACCAGGGACACGGGGATTTTCAATCCCCTGCTCTACCGACTGAGCTATTCGGGCAACGGGGCGCATTAAACCGTAAAGGCTTCGGCCCGTCAACGGCTTTCATGAAAAAACCGTGGGAAACGTGACTGATTGCCTGAATTTCAGGCAAAGGCGGTGAAATATCAGGCTAATGCGCCATTTTTGCGGCACAACGCGATACCCAGAACATCTTCGGCCAGGCTTTTCGCTGTCGTGACATCCTGCACATTCCGCTTAACCAGCAGTTTGCTCAGACAACCTTCAAGTATCAGTTCAATCTGATCGGCAACCATGGACGGATTATCTAACGCTAGCGCGACTAAAATGTCGTGGGTAAATTGCCATGAAGCACGCTTTTGCTGCTCTGCCAGCTGATGTATCGGCTGATCGGGTTGTGGATAGAAGCTACAAGCCGCAATAAACAGGCAACCAGGAAAGCGTCCAATGCTGACTTGTTGGCTGAGTACTTGATAACGCGCCATCAGCTTCTGTTCATGGCTGAGCGTCTCATCCAGCAAAATCTGTCGGCGCCAGGTATCAATTTGCTGAGCATGATAACGCAGGGCATCGTACAGCAAGGCATCACGGTCGGGCCAAAAACGCTGCAATTGTTCAATCGGAAATTGACTCTCGCCTGCCAACTGTTGCAGCGATGTGGTGGCGGCAAGGCCGTTCTGTTCAAGCACATTCAACGCATGCTCGAGTATTTGTTCACGTTGCAAGTGACTCTCCTCTGGTATGCGAACCCGCTGATACGCGCGGGCGGTGTCCTGACTCCAGTTTTGTTTACTGGCCCAGTTTCTGCAAATGCGCGCGGAAATCAGCGGCATTGAGGAAGCCGGTGACCCGCGAATCAGGAATTTCTGTGCCTGTAGCGTCAAAGAACAAAATGGTGGGCAAGCCCAGTACATTAAGACGTTTTAACAGTGCATTATCGCTGGCGCTATTGGCGGTAACGTTGGCCTGAAGTAACTGCACTTTACTCAGCTGATCGCGAACTAAGGGGTCGCTAAAAGTATATTTTTCGAACTCTTTGCAGGCGACACACCAATCGGCATACAGGTCGACCATAGTGATACGCCCTTGCGCCTGCTGTAAAGCATTGTCGAGCTGTGAGGCAGACGCAATCGATGAGAAGGGCAGATGAGCCACGCTTTGTTGCGCCACGTTGTTACCGAAGGCCCAGTCTTGTAATGGGCGCGCACTGATCAACGCGGCGGCGAGCATAATGATTTGCGCCACACGCCATTTGCCGCTGTGGGCACGCAGGCTAGCGCTGAACGCCCACGCGAAGAAGGCCACGCCAAGCAAACTCCAAAGCCGTAATCCCCAGATGTCACCTAAAATCCGCTCCAGCAAAAACACCGGCAAGGCAAGAATGACAAAGCCAAAGCCTTCTTTGACCATTTGCATCCACGGCCCGCTTTTCGGCAGCAGCTTATTGCCAAACATCGTGACAACAACCAGCGGTAGCCCCATTCCTAGCGCATAGAGCCACAATGTGCCAGCGCCGGCCCAGAGATTTCCGCTTTGAGCAATATAGAGAAGAATGGCGCTGAGTGGCGCGGTGGTACAGGGCGAGCAGATCAATCCGGCCAGTGCGCCCATCAGGAATACGCCAATTAACGAGCCGCTTTGTTGGCGATTGCTCCAGAGTGTCAGGCGTGTTTGTAGCGTCGAGGGCAGCTGCAAGGAGAACAGCCCAAACATCGACAAGGCCAGAATAATAAACAGGGCGGATAAACCGATTAATACGTAAGGATGCTGGAGCGCGGCCTGAAAACGTAATCCCGCCGCCGCCACGATCACGCCTAACAGCGTGTAAGTCAGCGCCATGCCCTGTACGTAAACCATCGCCAGAGCAAATAATCGACCCAACGAATAGTTACGCTGACCGCCAAGAATAATGCCCGAAATCAGCGG
The DNA here is from genome assembly GCF_022761075.1 of Pantoea sp. MQR6. Taxonomy (NCBI): domain Bacteria; kingdom Pseudomonadati; phylum Pseudomonadota; class Gammaproteobacteria; order Enterobacterales; family Erwiniaceae; genus Pantoea; species Pantoea sp. MQR6. The sequence continues at coordinate 447,724 of NZ_JAKYXB010000002.1, read as the reverse complement.
GTACATCGGCAGTACGCAAGGCGTAAACGCGACGCCAATGCCAATTAACAGCGCCCAAAGCGGCGAGAAAGGCAGCGAATCGGTGGGTGCGGGTTGCGCATGGGCGACAGGCGGCGTGCTGTTAGCCGCAACCGCACTTAAAGGAACGGTGCGTGTTTCAGGTGGATAACAGAAACCGGCTGCAGCACAACCTTGGTAAGTGACGCTGATCGTCGCCCCTTTCGCGGCCTGTTGCAGCGTCACGGGGATCGTCAAATCTTGCGGATAGATTTCGCTTTTGCCGTAGAACTCATCTTCATGCGGCTGGCCAGCCGGGAGATTGAGCGGAGCGATCTGCGCATTTTGCGGTGTGACATGAATCTGCTGCCGATAAAGGTAATAACCCGATTTCACCTTCCAGCTGAGCTGGAGTTGTGAACCTTGCTGATTGAAATCAAAAGTAAACGCCTGATCGACCGGCACAAAGCGGCTGCTGTTGTTGGGAGAAAAAAGCGACGCCTGCGCCTGCAGGCAGATAAACAGCGCAAAAAATAGCGTGATTAGGCGAGAGATGCGTGCAGCCATGACAAGTATTCACTGTCTCCATGTTGAACCGGCAACGCCAGCAGTTCGGGCACATCATAAGGATGTGCACCTTTAAGCAGATCCATTAACGCTTGCTGATGATCGCTGTCGCATTTCAACAGCATCTGCACCTCGTTAGCCTGTTCGAGCTTGCCTTGCCAGACGTAATAAGAGGTTGCGCCAGGCAGCAAGGTCACGCAGGCAGCCAGTTTCGCTTCTAACGCCACTTTGGCTAGCTGTTGAGCACAAGCTTGATCGGGTGCGGTGCAAAGGATAATGGCGGCATTCATCGCGCGGCTCCTGAGTAAAAGAGCGCCGATGATAGCACGCTCCAGGGGCAACAACGTTTACAGGTTGTAACCGCGCTATAACACCAATCCACCAAAGACAAAGCCGAACAAAACCGACAGCGTAATCGCCAGCACGCCTGGAATGATAAACGAGTGATTAAAGACAAACTTGCCAATGCGGGTGGATCCGGTGTCATCCATTTCAACCGCCGCCAGCAAAGTAGGATAGGTAGGCAAAACAAACAGTGCTGAAACAGCAGCAAACGAAGCAATTGCGGTCAGTGGAGAGACGCCCAGCAGCAGCGCGGCGGGCATTAGCGCTTTGGTGGTGGCCGCTTGTGAATAAAGCAGCGTCGCGGCAAAGAACAGCACCAAAGCCAGCATCCACGGGTAAGTTTGCAGCGTATCGCCCGCCAGCGTTTGAATATCGCTAAGGTGCGCTTTGACAAAGGTGTCGCCCAACCAGGCAACACCCATCACGCAGATACAGGCGCTCATGCCCGATTTAAACGTGCTGGCGCTGAGAATTTCCCCGGTATCGATCTTGCAGGTCAAACAGATCAAGGTCGCGATGGTAAGCATAAACACCACAATCGCTTCGTTACGTGGCAGCACCGGATTGGCGATCAGCCCGACACTTTCACTGGTTGCGGTGGCATACAGCACCACCGCGACAATGGCGATTAAGAACAGCCAAACGGATTTTTTCGCGCCGGGTTTAGCCACAAAATGCGTCGCGCCGCGCAGCACCACTTCACCTTTGGCTAATCGCGCTTGGTAAACCTCATCATCTTTTAACTCTTTGCCAAGGAAATTGGTCACCAGCGCGGCAAGGAAAATCCCGACCATTGTTGCCGGAATGGCGATAGCCAGCAGGGTAATATAGCTGACGCCGCGCGGTTCCAGCAGTGTGGCAAAAAACACCACCGCAGCAGAAATAGGTGAAGCAGTAATCGCAATTTGTGAAGCCACCACGGCGATGGAAAGTGGACGAGAAGGGCGCACGCCTTGCTCTTTGGCAACTTCGGCAATCACCGGCAGCGTTGAGAAAGCGGTGTGGCCGGTTCCTGCCAGCAAGGTCATCACGTAGGTGACCAGCGGGGCGAGAAAGGTGACGTAGCGTGGATGCCGTCGCAGCAGGCGTTCGGCCAGGCTGACCAGATAATCCATGCCACCTGCCACCTGCATGGCAGCAATCGCGGCGATCACCGCCATGATGATTTCAATCACGTCGAAGGGGATCACGCCGGGCTTCAGGCCGCAGAACAGCGTCAGAACCAGTACGCCTAAACCGCCGGCGAAACCAATACCAATGCCGCCGAGGCGTGCACCTAACCAGATCGCCAATAAGACAATTGCCAGCTCAACGAATACCATCCTGCCACTCCAAAAATTGACCTGCGAAAAATGGCGTGTAGCTTGGCAAAAAAAAAGGCACATCGCGTTGATCGCGGCGTGCCTTTAAGAAAAGAGTTAATTTAAGTTTTACTGCTCGCTTTCATCGGTATAGCGTTTTGCTTTATATACCGGATACATCAGGTTCTGCACCGAGAAAATATCGTCCAATTCGCTTTCCGTCAGCAGACCGCGCTCCAGCACCACTTCACGCACGCTCTTACCGGTTTCGGCACAGATCTTACCGACAATGTCACCATTATGATGACCAATGTAGGGGTTGAGATAGGTCACGATGCCGATAGAGTTGAAGACATAGGCTTCACATACTGCTCGGTTGGCGGTAATGCCGTTAACGCATTTTTCCAGCAGGTTGTAACAGGCATTGGTCAGGATGCTGATCGATTCAAACATCGCCTGACCAATCACCGGTTCCATTACGTTCAGCTGCAACTGACCCGATTCAGAGGCCATCGTCACGGTAATGTCATTGCCGATGACCTTGAAGCAAACCTGGTTCACCACTTCAGGCACCACCGGGTTCACTTTGGCTGGCATGATTGAAGAGCCGGCCTGTAATTCTGGCAGGTTGATTTCGTTCAGCCCGGCACGCGGACCTGAAGAGAGCAGGCGCAAATCGTTACAGATTTTGGAAAGCTTCACCGCCAGACGCTTCAATGAAGAGTGCACCATGACGTAGGCGCCGCAGTCTGACGTCGCCTCAATCAAATCTTCAGCCGGGATAACCGGCAGGTTGCTGACTTCCGCCAGGCGCTGTACCGCCAAATGTTGATAACCGTCTGGCGTGTTCAGGCGCGTGCCGATGGCCGTCGCGCCAAGGTTAACTTCCAGCAGCAATTCCGCCGTGCGGAGAATGCTTTTGGTTTCTTCATTCAGCAGGACGCTAAAGGCGTGGAATTCCTGGCCCAGCGTCATTGGCACCGCATCTTGCAGCTGTGTACGCCCCATTTTCAGGATGGTTTGGAATTCGTCAGATTTGCGCTGAAAGCCTTCGCTAAGCTGATGAATGCCGTCGAGCAGTTTCAGGATTGAGCTGTAAACCGCAATGCGAAAACCGGTTGGATAAGCGTCATTGGTCGACTGGCATTTATTGACGTGATCGTTGGGGTTCAGATACTGGTATTCACCTTTCTGATGCCCCATCAACTCCAGCCCGATATTCGCCAGCACTTCGTTGGTGTTCATGTTAACCGAAGTGCCTGCGCCGCCTTGGTAAACATCCACCGGGAACTGATCCATGCAGCGACCATTATTTAAGACTTCATCACAAGCCTGAATGATGGTGTTAGCAATATTGCGTGGAATGGTTTGTAGCTCTTTGTTTGCCATTGCAGCGGCTTTTTTTACCATCACCATGCCGCGAACGAATTCGGGAATGTCGCTGATTTTGCTGCTGCTAATGTAAAAATTTTCAATCGCACGCAGAGTATGAACGCCATAATAGGCATCCGCCGGAACCTCGCGCATACCTAACAGGTCTTCTTCGATACGAATGTTGTTCGCCATGGTAACCTTCTTGTTGTTGCCGCTTTGAAATGCCGCTATCCATCACAGATGATCTGTTTTATTTTGTCTTGAAGAGCCAGCACCGTCATTTTATCCATCTTCGAACGGGCGAGCACGATCATATTCTGATGCATCTAAAAAGCATGAATGCAGATCACCTTACCGATGTCGCCGGGTTAACGATATGTGAAGTTGGTTACAAAATTAACCCCAAAGTAAAAATTTGGCAGGATCGGTTGAAATCGCGGCGGCGGGAGCCCATCTCTTTTCATATCATCACTCTGATGAACGCTTTCTGCTGTTTGGCATGACGCCGGGCAGCCACAACTCACAGGAGTATTCGGTGCGCTGGTTACCGTTAGTGATCTTTTTTGTATTGGCCTGGATTGAGATTTCCCTCTTCATCCAGGTTGCGCACGTCATCGGCGTGCTGTTCACCATGTTGTTGGTGATCTTTACCTCATGTATTGGTGTGTCGCTGGTGAAAAATCAGGGCATGAAAAACTTCATGGCGATGCAGGAAAAACTCGCACGTAATGAAAGTCCGGCTAACGAAATGATCAAAAGCGTTTCGTTGATTATCGCCGGTTTTTTGCTGCTGCTGCCGGGTTTTTTCACCGACTTCCTCGGTTTGCTGCTGCTGTTGCCACCGGTGCAAAAACATCTGACATTGAAGTTGATGCCGCATCTGCGCGTCTGGCGTGGGCCGGGAGCAGGCCCAGACAGCGGTTACACGATGGATGGTGAATTCGAACGCAAAGAGGGCGATCGCATTGAGCATAAAGACGATCCCAAGGATCGTTAATATAAGCAGCTGATAAAACGCGACGAAAGTCGCGTTTTTTATTTATCCGTTCACATTCCTGCTTTAAAGACGCATTGATCGGTCAAAAAGTGGTCGGTTATCACATTCAAGTAAAAAAATTGTTGTCCAGCCCCTTGAAAGCACAAGAGCCCGCCCCTACTTCTCTGGTCACGAGGCCGGAAGCCAAACAGACCGGCGTTCAACCCAAAAATGAATGATTGGACTTCTCAAAGGAGAGCTATCAAATGAAAATTCGTCCATTGCACGATCGCGTTATCGTCAAGCGTAAAGAAGTTGAATCCAAATCAGCTGGCGGCATCGTGCTGACCGGTTCTGCAGCCGCTAAATCCACCCGTGGTGAAGTGCTGGCTGTCGGCAACGGCCGCATCCTTGAAAGTGGCGACGTTAAGCCGCTGGACGTGAAAGTTGGCGATGTAGTGATCTTCAGCGAAGGTTACGGCGCGAAAACGGAAAAAATCGACAATGAAGAAGTGCTAATCATTTCTGAAAGCGACATTCTGGCAATTGTTGAAGCGTAATTTTTTACGCGTAATTCACTGAACGAAACGAATTTAAGGGATATTTGAAATGGCAGCTAAAGACGTAAAATTCGGTAATGACGCACGCGTAAAAATGCTGCGTGGCGTAAACGTACTGGCAGATGCAGTAAAAGTTACCTTGGGTCCAAAAGGCCGTAACGTAGTTCTGGATAAATCTTTTGGTGCACCTACCATCACTAAAGATGGTGTTTCTGTCGCACGTGAAATCGAACTGGAAGACAAGTTCGAAAACATGGGCGCGCAGATGGTGAAAGAAGTGGCCTCTAAAGCGAACGACGCTGCAGGCGACGGCACCACCACCGCAACCGTTCTGGCTCAGTCTATCGTTAACGAAGGCTTGAAAGCTGTGGCTGCGGGCATGAACCCAATGGATCTGAAGCGCGGCATCGACAAAGCGGTTATCGCTGCAGTTGAGAAGCTGAAAGAACTGTCTGTTCCTTGCTCTGATTCAAAAGCTATCGCACAGGTTGGTACCATTTCTGCTAACTCTGATGAAACCGTTGGCACCCTGATCGCTCAGGCGATGGAAAAAGTGGGTAAAGAAGGCGTTATCACCGTTGAAGAAGGCACCGGTCTGCAAGACGAGCTGGACGTGGTTGAAGGTATGCAGTTTGACCGCGGTTACCTCTCTCCGTACTTCATCAACAAGCCAGAAACAGGCGCCATTGAGCTGGAAACCCCGTTCATCCTGTTGGCTGATAAGAAAATCTCTAACATCCGCGAAATGCTGCCTGTGCTGGAAGCCGTTGCGAAAGCAGGCAAACCACTGCTGATCATCGCTGAAGATGTTGAAGGTGAAGCATTGGCAACGCTGGTGGTGAACACCATGCGCGGCATCGTTAAAGTGGCTGCGGTTAAAGCACCTGGCTTCGGCGATCGTCGTAAAGCCATGCTGCAGGATATTGCTATCCTGACCGGCGGCACCGTGATTTCTGAAGAGATCGGCATGGAGCTGGAAAAAACAGCTCTGGAAGATCTGGGTCAGGCAAAACGTGTTGTGATCAACAAAGACACCACCACCATCATCGATGGCGTGGGTGAAGAAGCGACCATTCAGAACCGCGTAACTCAGATTCGTCAGCAGATCGAAGAAGCAACGTCTGACTACGACAAAGAAAAACTGCAGGAGCGCGTAGCGAAACTGGCAGGCGGCGTGGCCGTACTGAAAGTGGGCGCAGCGACTGAAGTTGAAATGAAAGAGAAGAAAGCGCGCGTTGAAGATGCCCTGCATGCAACCCGTGCTGCGGTAGAAGAAGGCGTGGTTGCTGGTGGTGGTGTAGCGCTGGTTCGCGTTGCAGCACAGCTGGCTGATCTGCGTGGTCAGAACGAAGACCAGAACGTAGGTATCAAAGTTGCGCTGCGCGCAATGGAATCTCCACTGCGTCAGATCGTTTCTAACGCCGGTGAAGAGCCTTCTGTTGTCGCTAACAACGTTAAAGCAGGCGACGGTAACTACGGTTACAACGCGCAGACTGAAGAATATGGCAACATGATCGACTTCGGTATCCTGGACCCAACCAAAGTAACCCGTTCTGCTCTGCAGTACGCGGCTTCTGTTGCGGGCCTGATGATCACCACCGAATGTATGATCACTGATGCGCCTAAAGGCGATACCCCTGATTTAGGTGGTGGCGCTGGCGGTATGGGTGGCATGGGCGGTATGGGCGGCATGATGTAATTGCCGTTGACTGCTTAAGTCACGAAGCCCCCGATCGGAAACGGTCGGGGGTTTTTCTTTTTGTATGGAAAATAGTATAAGTAGTGGCGCAATAGTTGGGCTTAACGGGATTAGGGCAATGAATGTTCAGAAAAAAAGTGCGCTTTTCTGCTACGCTGCCACCCGACTCTGATGATAATAAATGGGGATTACAATGCGGATTAACCTCTTGCTCGGACTGGCGGCTGGCGCGTTACTGCTGGCGGGCTGCAGCAGCTCAACTCAACTCTCTTCTGGCGGCCAACGTGTAACATTTACCGATCAGCAGCCCGGCAACGAGTGTCAGCTTCTGGGTAACCTTACCGGCTCACAAAGCAACTGGCTGACCGGTGCGGGTGGCGAAACCAGCGCACTGCGTGGAGCAGCCAATGATTTGCGTAATCGCGCAGCAGAAATGGGTGGCAACGTTATTTACGGTGCAACCAGCCCAACACAAAATATCTTGTCTGCCTTTGCACCGCTCGACAGCAAAATGAGTGGTCAAGTCTATAAGTGCTCGCAAAGCTAAACCGCGTTTGATGCGAAAAGATTTTTCTACTGGCCGGATTTGACTCCGGCCATTTTTATTCCTGCTTGAGTTGCAGATCCAGCGGCGTTTTGCTCGGCTCGCCACCGATTTCACGTGCCAGCTTCGGCACCAAATACCCCGATACCAACGGTAAGAGATTGCGCACCAGCGCACGCGCTTCTTCATCAGAAACGAAGAAATGCGCCGCGCCCTGTACTTTGTCCAGTACGTGCAGGTAATAGGGCAGAATACCGGCGTCGAACAGCGCATTGCTTAAGGTTGCCAGCGTTTGCGCGTTGTCATTCACGCCGCGCAGTAACACGCTCTGATTCAACAGCGTGACGCCTGCGCGCTTCAGCTTGTGCATCGCATCACGCAGCGCATCGTCAATTTCCTGCGCATGGTTGATGTGCGTTACCAGCAGCACCTGTAACCGTGTTTCGCCCAGCAGCTGGCATAATACGTCAGTGATGCGCGCCGGAATCACCACCGGCAAGCGGCTGTGAATACGCAAGCGTCTGAGATGCGGAATTTTTTCCAGCTCGGCAATGAGCCATGCCAATTCATGATCTTTTGCCATCAACGGATCGCCGCCGGAGAAAATGATTTCATCCAGTTCCGGGTGGTCCGCGATATACTCCAGCGCCGCTTGCCAGTTGCGCTTGTTGCCTTGGTTATCCTGATAGGGAAAATGACGGCGAAAGCAGTAGCGACAGTTGACTGCGCAGCCGCCTTTTACCAATAAAAGTGCGCGGTTTTTATACTTATGCAGTAAACCGGGCACAACGTTATTTTGTTCATCCAGCGGATCGGTGCTATAACCTGGCGCATCAATGAATTCCTGACGACTGGTCAGTACCTGCAACAGCAGCGGATCCTGTTCATCGCCTTTTTTCATACGGGCAATGAACGCGCGGGGCACGCGCAGGGCGAAGAGGCGACGTGCATCTGCACCTTGCGCCAGCTCTGCATGCTGATCCAGGGCTAAAATTTGCAGTAATTCATTAGGTTCAGTGACAACATCAGCAAGTTGCTGCAACCAATCTTCTCTGGAAGGTGTATTTAGGGTTACAATGTGTGCCATTTTTTTGGCTAAGTACCAGTATCAATTTTCGTAGAGGGCCTTCATGGCGACTTATTCTAGCAACGATTTCCGTCCCGGTCTTAAAATCATGTTCGAAGGCGAGCCGTATGCCATCGAATCCAGTGAGTTCGTTAAACCGGGTAAAGGTCAGGCATTCGCACGCGTTAAAATGCGTCGCCTGCTGACGGGTTCTCGCGTTGAGAAAACTTTCAAATCCACCGACTCCGCTGAAGGCGCAGACGTAGTGGATACCAACCTGAACTATTTGTACAACGACGGTGAATTTTATCACTTCATGCACCCGGAAAGCTTTGAGCAGTTCCAGGTTGAAGAGAAGACCGTTGCTGAAGCAGCGAAATGGCTGCAAGACAATGCTGAATGTATCGTTACGCTGTGGAACGGTCGTCCGATCGCTGTTCAGCCGCCGAACTTTATCGAAGCAGAAGTTATCGAAACCGATCCGGGCCTGAAAGGTGACACCGCAGGTACCGGCGGCAAGCCAGCTAAGCTTTCTACTGGCGCAGTGGTGAAAGTGCCATTGTTCGTTCAAGAAGGTGAAGTGGTTAAAGTTGACACCCGCTCTGGCGAATACGTGTCACGCGTTAAATAAGTACATAATCAGGCGCATCCATCGATGCGCCTTTTTCTTGTGTGAGTTGAGAAAATGAAAAAGCTGGCAAAATTTATCGCATTCGCGTTGCTGGTCTCCTCTGCGCTGAGCGCCTGCAACACTTTCCACGGTTTTGGTGAAGACGTTTCCCATTTAGGCGGAGCGATTTCGCGCGCAGCAAACTAATTTCCCGACTGTTTTCTTTTGTGGTACTGACAGCAGCAACGCGCTGAATTCCGGCTATGCTTAAATCGCTGTACTTTTACTGCAACCAAAAAAAGGAAATTAGTATGTTAAAGAAAAGTATTGTCACAATCTTCTCTGTATTGCTGCTCTCTTCATTGCTTTCGGCATGCAATACCACGCGTGGCGTTGGTGAAGATGTAGAAGCAGGCGGCCAGGCTATTCAAAACAGCACGAAGTAATTCTAACCGGTGCGAAACAGCGCGTTTCGTACCGGATTTTCTTAGCTACCTTGTTTCACCCAGATCAATTCCTCTACCGGGAAACCGGCCTGACGCGCCTGCTCAACCAATTTCTGTTTAACGGCTGGCTCAAGCTGAGGCGTTCGAGACAAAATCCATAAATAGTGACGATTCGGGCCGCATATCAGCGCATAACGGTATTCCGGGTCAAGCGCGATAACGTTATATCCGCCATAGAACGGGCCAAAGAAAGAGACTTTCAGCGCGGCTCGCTGCTTGTCGCCAGTAAAGTAGGCTTTACCTACACTTTCCTGCCAGCGCTGTTTCTGGGCGTTAAAGCCGCGGTTTACGACCTTCAAGCCGCCATCTTCTCGCGGGCTGTAGTTTGCTGTGACCTGCTCAAGCCCACGCTCGAACCGATGATCTAATCTGGCGATCTCATACCATTTACCGAGATAACGCTGACTATCAAAGTTTTCGATAACGGTAACATTCTTCGGCGGCGTGGTGCTGCAGGCTACAGAGAGAAAAGCGCTGAGGCTGGCGACGAGAGTTTTCCATGGTGACATGTGCGATTCCTTTGTGATTTAACTGCTTAAGTATAGAAGAGCTGCCGATATTTTTTCCCGCTTCGGCATGAGATTGTTTGCCGCAGGCAATGCGGGTAGACTTCCCTCCCTTATTTGTATCAGGAGTCATCACCATGAGCGAAACGGCAAGCTGGCAACCTAGCGCATCCATTGCCAATTTGTTGAAACGCGCCGCTATCTTAGCGGAAATACGGCGTTTCTTTGCCGATCGCGGCGTATTAGAAGTTGATACGCCTGCCATGAGCCAAGCTACGATTACCGATATCCATCTGGTGCCTTTCCAGACACGATTTGTCGGGCCCGGCGCGGCGCAAGGGCGCGATCTTTGGTTGATGACCAGCCCGGAATATCATATGAAACGCCTGCTGGCAGCGGGAAGCGGTCCGATCTACCAAATGAGCCGCAGCTTTCGTAATGAAGAAGCGGGACGCCATCACAATCCAGAATTCACCATGCTGGAGTGGTATCGCCCACACTATGATATGTACCGGCTGATGAATGAAGTTGACGACCTGATGCAGCAAGTGCTGGAGTGCGACAGCGCTGAATCACTTTCTTATCAGCAGGCGTTTATTCGTCATCTTGAAATCGATCCGCTTTCAGCCGATAAAGCGCAACTGCGTGAAGTTGCAGAGAAGCTGGGCGAGGGCGAATTAGCGCGTGCAGAAGACGATCGCGATACGCTGCTGATGCTGCTGTTTATGCTGGGCGTTGAGCCAAAAATCGGACAGGATAAACCCTGCTTTGTTTATCACTTCCCTGCCAGCCAGGCAGCATTAGCAGAAATCAGCACGGAAGATCACCGTGTAGCAGAGCGCTTCGAGGTTTATTACAAAGGCATTGAGCTGGCGAACGGTTTCCGTGAGCTGACCGACAGCCGTGAGCAGCGTCAGCGCTTCGAACAAGATAACCGCCGCCGTGCCGCGCGAGGCTTACCGCAACATCCTATCGATACCAATTTGTTAGACGCGTTGGCGCATGGTATGCCTGCTTGCTCTGGCGTTGCACTGGGTGTTGATCGATTAATTATGCTGGCTCTGAAAGCGCAGTCGCTGAATGAAGTGATCGCTTTTCCAGTCGATCGTTGCTAAAGGCTTTATCTCATGCGGCAGTGCGCAGCTGTTCCTGATGCGATGCGCACTGAAAAAGGCAGGTAAAAACGCGGCTCCTACAAGGATGTAGGTGATTTGATATGTCATCCCTGACTTATCATTGAATTGGGAGCGACAGATAACAACGTTACTGGCTGTTGTCTGGGAATTCCTGAATGGTCACCGGCAGCGTTAATTTCTGATCGTTACGTAAAACCTGCACGTCTATTACTGAACCCGGGCGAATCTCCGCCACCTGATCCATGGTTTCCTGTGCGGAAATGGCCGGTTTATTATTCACACTCAACAACACATCATTGACCTGAATGCCGCCTTTGTCTGCCGGCCCATCTGGCGTCACCACGCTGACAATAATGCCTTGTACGCGATCCAGATTACTGCCCTGACCATGTAGCGGCGGCAATTCACGGCCTGTAATCCCGATATAACCACGAATCACACGACCATCGCGGATCAGTTTATCCATGATTTTTGACGCCAACGCGGTGGGAATGGCGAAACCAATCCCTTCCGGCGTTTCACCATCGTTACTTTTGTCGAACGTTAAGGTGTTGATGCCCATTAACTCGCCCAGCGAATTAATCAGTGCGCCGCCGGAGTTACCTTGGTTGATTGAGGCATCCGTTTGCAGAAAGTTTTGCCGCCCGGATGAACTCAAGCCCACGCGTCCGGTTGCGCTGATAATGCCTTGGGTCACGGTTTGACCGAGATTGTAGGGGTTACCAATCGCCATCACCACGTCGCCAATGTGCGCAATACGTTGCGAATTAATTGGAATTACCGGCAGGCCGGAAGCGGTAATTTTTAGCACCGCTAAATCGGTCATTGCATCGGAACCTACCAAGGTGGCTTCGAAAAAACGGCCATCCTGTAACGCGACAATAATTTGATCCGCGTTATTGATAACGTGTTTATTGGTGAGGATGTAGCCTTTTGCGTTCATGATTACGCCAGAACCCAGCGTAGTAATGCCACGATTGTTATTACCGTGCGCGCTGCGGTTATAAACATTCACTACCGCAGGCACGGCGCGGCGCACCCCTTGATTGAAACTAAAGGGTGTTTCGTCATTGCTGTTATCTTGGATGTGCAGGGCTTCGCTGCCCATGCGCAGTGCAGGCAAGGCCGCAAGTAAAATACCCGCAACAATCAGGCCCAACACAACCGAACGCAAAAGTTTAAGAAACATGGTGTTAAATCACGCCAGGGGAGATCGCTGGGGAGAATAACATGAGTGCGGCGGACACACACGTGCTTGTGTCCGCCGCAGTAGAGGGTTTATCTATCTCGACAGGCCGGTTTGTCTTAAAAGCGACTTACCTTAAAAGCCGCTTATCTTAAAAGCAGATAGATATTTTCATCGCCACGTACCACATTCAGAGCCAGTACTGGCGGTTTACCTTCCAGTACCTTGCGCATTTCTGCGATAGATTGCGTGCGATTGCGGTTAACGCCAACAATCACATCCTCTTTCTGCAGGCCAACCTGCTCGGCAGGCGTACCTTTTTCGATGGTATCGACTTTAACGCCTTTATCACCGGTTTTGGTCTGGCCGTCGCTCAACGTAGCGCCTTGTAAGGCTGGCGACATCAGTTGTGCGCTGGCGGTACTCTGCGCGCTTTGCTCAAGCGTTACGTTAACCGTAATTGGCTTGCCTTCACGCAGCAGTCCTAACTTCACCTGTTCGCCCGGTGCAGTGGTGCCAATTTTGACGCGCAATTCAGCGAAGCTGGTAATCGGTTTATCATTCACTGAAGTGATGATATCCCCAGATTTAAGCCCCGCTTTCTGCGCTGCTGACTGCGGCAGCACTTCAGAAACAAAGGCACCGCGTTGTGCATCAACGTTAAATGCTTTCGCCATATCGGCGGTCATTTCCGTGCCTTTGATGCCTAACTGGCCGCGCTTCACTTCACCGAATTTGATCAGCTGCTGCGCCAGATTCATCGCCATGTCGCTTGGAATCGCGAAACCAATACCGATATTGCCACCGCTTGATGCCAAAATAGCGGTGTTGATACCGATCAGTTCACCATTGAGATTGACCAGCGCGCCGCCAGAGTTGCCGCGGTTAATGGCTGCATCGGTTTGGATAAAGTTCTCCAGCCCTTCAAGGTTTAAGCCGCTACGGCCCAGCGCAGAAATAATCCCGGAGGTTGCGGTTTGACCAAGGCCAAACGGGTTGCCAATGGCCACGGCAAAATCACCCACTTTGAGCTGATCTGAGTCGGCAATTTTCACCTGCGTCAGATTTTTTGCGCCTTCGATCTGGATGAGTGCAATATCAGTCTGCTCATCATGGCCGATCAGCTTGGCGTCATATTCGCTGCCATCGCCCAGTTGGACATTGATTTTGTCTGCGCCATTCACCACGTGATTGTTCGTTAGCACGTAGCCTTTTGCGGCATCAATAATCACACCCGAACCCAGTCCTTCAAACGGCTGCGGCTGATTATTGCCACCCGGCATCTGGCCAAAGAAACGTTTTAACGGTTCGGGAATCTCCTGCGTTTGTGCAGCAGATTCAGTGCCTTCAACATGAACGCTAACCACAGCAGGCAACACTTTTTCCAGCATTGGGGCCAGGCTTGGAAGCGGCTGACCTTGGATTTGTGCTGGCAGCGTCGCCATCGCGCCAGGCGCGGCGGCAAGACTCATCCCAATACTCAAGGCTAATGCGCTAAACAGTCGTGCTTGTTTTTTCATTGCTACAACGCTCTCGCTGCAAAAAGTGGGGGGGGAATAAAAGAGTGTGACAGTCGTTTGAGGCCAGGGTTCGTAAAAACAAAGGGCGCAGACTCGCTGCGCCCCAAAATGATTAATCGCGTGCTGCTCGTTCGCCACGCAACAGGCCGGAAGCACCTTCCGAATAATCACGCGGCATCTGAACAGGCGCTTGATCATTATCGGCTTCCGCTTCAGTCAGCTGATAAGCAAAAGGGTTTTTCTCGCCTGGCAGATTTGGCAGCAGGTCATTGGAGCCTTTTGCCATATGTTGATACAGCTGGCGGTAATCGCGCGCCATATTATCCAGTAACTCCGCGCTTTGAGCGAAGTGGTTGGTTAGCTCTTCGCGGTAGTCCGAAAGCTCCGCTTTGGTCTTTTCCAGTTCGTACTGCATGCTGCGTTGCTCACGCAATTTTTTGTTGCCAAAACGCATTGCAACCGCGCCGACAATAATGCCTACCACTAAACCAATTAGCCCGTATTCCCAGGTCATAATGACTCCCGTGTAATTTCCGTTGTTCCGTAGGGCATTGCACCTTTCCATAATAGTCACTATACCCGTTAATCTTATGGATGTGGAACTCTGGAGCGGCATCGCTTAGTGTAGAGTGGCCTTTTTTTCGACAACTGCTGTGTGAATAAGACAAATTTCAGGGACTGTGAGAGAACAATGCAAACTTCATCTCCGCTTGCACGCTATGAGCAAGCGTTATCGCAAGGCGAGTTTAAGCCCGATGATGTCCAACGCGACGCTATCACCCGATTAGACGTGCTCCAGCAAGGATTAATAGCTCGTAAGAATAGCGCTGCGCCATCTGCTCAGGGCCTGTTTGGCCGCCTGTCAAAACTGATAGGTAAAGAGAAAAGTGAAGTGCAACCGCCGGTACGAGGTCTGTATATGTGGGGCGGCGTGGGGCGCGGTAAAACCTGGGTCATGGATTTGTTTTTTCAGTCTATTCCTGGCGATCGCAAACTGCGTTTGCACTTCCACCGATTTATGTTGCGGGTACATGAAGAATTAACGGCCCTGCAAGGTCAGAGCGATCCGTTACTTATCATCGCCGATCGTTTCAAAGCTGAAACCGATATCCTCTGCTTCGACGAGTTTTTTGTTTCCGATATTACCGATGCCATGCTGCTGGGTACGTTGATGGAAGCGCTGTTTGAGCGCGGCATTGCATTGGTTGCCACCTCTAACATCCCGCCTGACAATCTGTATCGTAATGGCCTGCAACGTGCCCGTTTCCTGCCCGCTATTGAGCAGATCAAAAAGCATTGCGACGTGATGAATGTGGATGCGGGTATCGATTATCGCTTGCGCACCTTAACGTCTGCGCATTTGTGGAAGTTCCCCTTGAATGACCAAACCCACAAAGAGATGGAACAGATGTTCCTGGCGTTGTCGGGCAGCAAACGGGAAGCGGCGCCGGTCTTGGAAATCAACCATCGCAGTATGGCAACGTTGGGCGTTAGCGAAGGCGTATTAGCTATCGATTTCCTGACGCTATGTGGCGAAGGGCGTAGCCAACATGACTACATTGAGTTGTCGCGCCGTTTTCACAGTGTGTTGCTGTATGATGTGCCGGTGATGATCTATAAAACCGAAGATCAGGCGCGCCGCTTTCTGGCGCTGGTCGATGAATTTTATGAGCGCCATGTCAAATTAGTGGTTGCGGCAGAAGCCTCGCTGTTTGAAATCTACCAAGGTTCACGTCTGAAGTTTGAGTATCAGCGTTGCCTGTCGCGATTGCAGGAAATGCAGAGCGAGGAATATCTTCGCCTTAAGCATCTGCCTTGAGCAATAAAGTGGGGAAATGGTGAAATAGGGTTCGATTTTTGTAATCGACTTCTCTATAATCTTGCGACCCCACGTTACAGCAAAGGATTTTTTTCCCAAATCCTCTGTGTTCCAGTAACTCTATCCGAAGGGGTGGCTTGCTGGTCAAAATGGTCGTGTGAGCCTCAATCGTTTACTTAAGCGTTTGGGATTTCACCAACGTGTAACTTAATTTGGGTAAGCTTTTCGATGAAAACTTTTACAGCTAAACCAGAAACCGTCCAACGTGACTGGTATGTTGTTGACGCAACTGGCAAAACTTTGGGTCGCCTGGCGACTGAACTGGCCAGCCGTCTACGTGGTAAGCATAAAGCGGAATACACTCCGCACGTTGATACCGGTGATTACATCATTGTTCTGAACGCAGAAAAAGTTGCTGTAACCGGCAACAAGCGTTCTGACAAGATCTACTATCACCACACTGGTCACATCGGTGGTATCAAACAGGCGACCTTTGAAGAGATGATTGCTCGCCGTCCTGAGCGTGTGATTGAGATCGCGGTTAAAGGCATGCTGCCGAAGGGCCCGTTGGGTCGTGCTATGTACCGTAAACTGAAAGTTTACGCAGGCAACGAGCACAACCATGCGGCACAGCAACCGCAAGTTCTTGACATTTAATCGGGATTAAAGGCAATGGCTGAAACTCAAAACTACGGCACTGGTCGCCGCAAAAGCTCATCCGCACGCGTCTTCATCAAGCCGGGTAGCGGTAACATCGTAATTAACCAACGCTCTTTGGAGCAATACTTCGGCCGCGAAACTGCACGCATGGTTGTGCGTCAGCCGCTGGAGCTGGTTGATATGGTTGGTAAATTCGATCTGTACATCACTGTTAAAGGTGGTGGTATTTCTGGTCAGGCAGGTGCGATCCGTCATGGTATCACCCGCGCTCTGATGGAATACGACGATTCTCTGCGTGCTGAACTGCGTAAAGCGGGCTTTGTTACCCGTGATGCGCGTCAGGTTGAACGTAAGAAAGTCGGTCTGCGTAAAGCACGCCGTCGTCCACAGTTCTCCAAGCGTTAATTGTTTGTTGCTTCGGCAACGTCAATTGGCTCAAAAAACCCGCTTCGGCGGGTTTTTTATTTTTGGGCTTTTTTCATCAAATAGTGTCTAAAACGCCCACGCTGCTCGCAAAATACCCTCAAAAATTCATTCCTCGCCCACAAGCTGCCTAAAATCTGGTAAACTCTGTGTCACTTTGCGCCCGCTGAGCCGGCGCGTTATGCGCTTTCCCCTCGGTCGGGACGTCAGTCGACGCTGCTAACGCGGGCTGCGTGCGAGATCTATAAGCAGGTGAGTCGCCGAGTGGTTGGCTATTCGCAGTAACTTTTTGTGAACAAACTTGGAGGTTTTCATGGCTGTCGCTGCCAACAAACGTTCGGTAATGACGCTGTTTTCTGGTCCTACTGACATTTTCAGCCATCAGGTACGTATTGTCCTGGCGGAGAAGGGTGTCAGCGTAGAGATCGAGCAGGTCGAAATGGATAACCTGCCGCAGGATCTGATTGACCTCAACCCGTATCGCACCGTGCCGACGCTGGTAGATCGTGAACTGACGCTTTATGAATCACGTATCATCATGGAATATCTTGATGAGCGTTTTCCACATCCACCGTTGATGCCGGTTTATCCGGTTGCGCGTGGTGAAAGCCGCCTGATGATGCATCGCATCGAGCAGGACTGGTACAGCCTGATGAGAAAGGTTGAGAACAGCAGCGGTCAGGAAGCTGAAGCAGCACGTAAGCAGTTGCGTGAAGAGTTGCTGGCCATTGCACCGTTGTTTGGTCGTACGCCGTTCTTCATGAGCGAGGAGTTCAGCCTGGTTGATTGCTACCTGGCTCCTTTGCTGTGGCGTTTACCTTCAATGGGTATCGATCTGATTGGTTCAGGTTCTAAAGATCTGAAAGGCTACATGAATCGCGTATTTGAGCGTGACTCTTTCCTTGCTTCATTGACTGAAGCCGAACGTGAAATGCGCCTGCAAGTCCGGGGCTAATTTATGGAAATGTCGCAACTCACTGCACGTCGTCCCTATCTGTTACGTGCTTTCTATGATTGGTTGCTCGATAACCAGTTAACGCCGCATTTGGTGGTCGACATCAATTTGCCCGGTGTGCAGGTTCCGTTAGAGTATGCGCGTGATGGACAGATTGTCTTGAACATCGCGCCGCGTGCAGTCGGTAACTTGGATCTGGCCAATGATCAGGTGTCATTTAATGCACGTTTTGGTGGCGTTCCACGTCAGGTAAACGTGCCAATGGTGGCAATTCTGGCAATTTATGCCCGTGAAAACGGCGCAGGCACCATGTTCGAACCTGAACCCGCTTACGAACATTCCGCACCGGAAGCGTCAGAAGCGCAGGAAGAGACTGTGATGTCAGTGATTGATGGTGATCGTCCTGATGATGCCAACGATAATGAAACGCCGCCTGATGATGAGCCGCCGCCGCGTGGTGGTAGACCTTCACTGCGTGTAGTGAAGTAAGCAAAGCAATATGATAAATGCCTGTCACTCGCTGATGGGCTTTTTTTTGCGCTAAAGATAATAACGGCAAAAAAAATCCGGGAACGCACACGTTACCCGGATTTTTTATTCGCTAGTCATCGCGGTGACGATTAATAAACGTCACGCAGATAGCGCTTCTCTTTCTTCAACTGATCGATGTAATCAGCGGCACGCTCGCTGGAAAGTCCGCCATATTGACGAACGATTTCATACAGCGCACTGTCCACATCTTTGGCCATGCGCGAAGCATCGCCACATACGTAGAAGTAAGCACCTTCCTGCAGCCAGGCGTATAACTCTGCACCTTGCTCTAACATACGGCTTTGCACATAGACTTTTTTGTCTTGATCGCGTGAAAACGCCAGATCAAGACGAGTCAGTAAGCCGCTTTCCTGCCATGCCGTCAGCTCTTCACGATAAATAAAGTCATGTTCCTGATGCTGATCGCCGAAGAATAACCAGTTTTTACCCTGCGCACCGGCAACCTGACGTTCCTGCAGGAAAGCACGGAACGGCGCGATACCGGTACCTGGACCCACCATGATCAGCGGCGCATTAGTATTCGACGGTACGCGAAACGCTTTGTTAGGCGAAATGAAGATAGCTGGCTTTTCACCACGACGGACGCGTTCGGCCAGGTAGGTTGAGCAAACACCGCTGCGATTACGTCCACCGCTGTGATAACGCACAGAAGCTATCGTTAAGTGCACCTGATTCGGATGCGCTTTGGAGCTGGAGGAGATGGAATAGGCGCGATGCTGTAAAGGGCGCAGCAAGGCAACAAATTCTGATACTGACAGCGAACGTGTCAGTTCAAGTTGCAGCAGATCCAATGTGTCCTTGCCCCACAACCAAACGCCCAGCGCATCTTTGTCATCATGTTGCAGTACGTGGCGCAGTTCCTGGTTAGTGGTATTTTGTCCTACCCACTCAATGAGTTTGCGCGACGGCTCTGAAATCTCAAATTGATAAGTCAGCAGATCGCCCAAGCTTCTGTCGAAGCCGGAAACAGGCGTTTGGTAATCCGCATTTAACTGCGTTAACAGCAGGCTAACCAGTGAAGGTTCGTTTACAGGAATCACACCCAGCGCATCGCCCGCTTCATATTTCAGGCCGCTGTCGGTCAAATCAAACTCGAAGTGACGGATGTCCTTAGCGGATTGTTCGCCTGACAGACGCTTATTGGTAACCAGCGCGGCGGCATACGGGTTGGATTTATTGCTACCTGGAATGACCGGTGCTTCTGGTGCGCTATCCAGCACGGTACCGCTGCTGCCAGCACTTGACGCAAACTGCGGCATTGAGCTGTTTAACCACGCGTTAGAGGGCTCTTCGTAGTCGATGTCACAATCAATACGATCATAGACACGCTTCGCACCCAGCTGCTCAAGACGCATATCAATAAATTTACCGGCCTGGCAGAAACCATCGTAGCCAGTATCGCCAATGGCCAACACGGCAAAATGCATCTGCTCCAGACGCGGCGCGGTGCTGGCAGAAATTGCATTCCAAAACAGCTGTGCGTTATCTGGCATCTCACCTTCACCATAAGTGGAGGTAACAATCAGCACGTGACGCATTGTCGCGAACACATCGAGATCGACTTCACCCAATGCCTGAACCACCGGCACCAAACCTTTAGCGCGTGCAGATTTAGCTGCAGTTTGTGCCAGCGCTTCTGCATTACCGGTTTGGGAACCGTACAGAACATGCAGCTGAGTTGTCGCGGCTGCACCAGTACCCGCTGCGACCTGCTGTTTATCTTCTAACACTAACAGACGGGAGTGGAGACCGGCGAGAAAGCCCGCCAGCCAATACTTCTGGTCGCCATTAAATGGCGCATCTTCAGGAATGTAAGGAATTTTCATGGATACTTTTACTCAATCCCGTTCTTACCCATCCTATTTCGTGTTGCAGAGGTGTGGGCTGCGTCGTTTCCCCAGTTACAACATGATTGCTGTTGCTGGGGATTCGTCGTTAGCCAACTGCCTGTAACACAAACTATTTAAGGCAATTATTAATGTTCATATTCGTTTTCGTCAGTGTTGCTGTTAGGACAGTTTCCCGACAGCAGCAGCAATTTCTGGCAAAGCAGCGCGTGCGAACAGCTCTTCGAAATCAGGCAGATGACCTAACACCTCACGGTTGCAGGCGTCCTGATACATGATCCAGCCATAGGTTGCCAGGCTGTCCATTGAGCGAATGTTGCGTTGCGTCAGCGCAGCCTTGTAATCCGTCATACGTTTAGTGCCGATCAGGCTAGCCAGCTCATCGTCGGTGTAGCTCTCAATCGCCGCACGTGCGTGGCGTTGAAGTTTGCTGATCAACGAGAAGTCTTCAGTCATCAACAGGTTACGTACCGCTTTCTCTACCGCAGGATCTTCCACAGAAGTGCCTTTAGGTAATTTACCCAGCGCCAGCTGTTGTGCAAAGCTCAACACGGTGTAGTTGTTCAGCAGTACGAACATTTCCAGCGTATCGGTTGCGCCATAAGCCGGCACCGCGCCATTAGCGATAGTTTTGCCTTCACGCCAGGCTGATTTGAACTTAGCAACCTGATGTCCAGCCAGCGCAGTTGATAACTCTTCCAGCAAATCTTTACGTGATTTCGCCTTCAGGATTTCGCCACCATCTTGATACAGCAGCAGTGAGCGCGGCATCACGTAAACAAAGTGGTGACACTCCGTTTCCCAATTCTCTAACAGCCAGGCAGCGCGTGGTGACTGGGTCGCTTCCAAATGCCAGTTCAGCATCGTCAGCACCGCTTGCTTGTGCGTTTGCGCCATCTCGTCCTGATCGGCGATAGAACCGAACAGTACTGAGTCACCTGCGGCATGGCTGGCGAGTGATCCATACGGGTCATACTGGTAAGCAAAACCGCCGCTCATGCCGTTGCCGAAGCCTGTACCAAATGTACCCAGGTTCAGGATTGCGCCATTAGTCATGTATTCGCAACAGAAGTCACCCACACCTTCAACTACTGCGGTTGCCCCTGAATTACGTACGGCAAAACGGTCACCCGCCTGACCTTGAACAAACAGGCGTCCACCCGTTGCGCCAAACAGCGCAAAGTTACCGATCAGCACGTTGCCATCGCTGTCTTGTGCGCCGCCGCCCGGAGACATTACCACCAGCTCGCCACCACATTGACCTTTACCAACACCATCATTACAGGTGCCGTAATGCTTTATTTGCATACCGTCATTGCAGAAAGCACCGAAAGATTGGCCCGCAGAGCCAGAAGTGCTGATCTTCACCGTTTCAGGTGCCAGATAGCGACGACCACGATCATCCTGCAACACCGCTGGCATTGCGCTCAATTGCTCAGCCGTTAGTTGATGATTGAGCTTGCGTTCAATATCAATCGCTAGCTGGCCGCCGACACTCTTGTTGCGGTTGTTCAACGTGATGTTATTGCCCAGCGAAATGTCATTTTTGCCTTGCGTGACCAGTTCAGTGTTCAGCTGCTCAACCCAGGCATCATCCAGTTCGAAATCTTTTTCCAGATACACGGGACGATCGATTTTCAGCTCGGGCACCACGGTTAACATGGCGCGGAAATCGAGTTTACCGACTTCCAGTGGGTGATCCATTAAGTGCAGCAGATCAGAGCGTCCACGTGCTTCACGCAGCGAATGCAGGCCCATGCGCGCCAGGATTTCACGCACCTCATGCGCAACGTTCATGAAATACTGTGCCAGCTGACGGGGATCGCCATCAAAGGCTTCGGCATTAGTGGTTAAACCTGCCGGGCACTTAACGTTACAGTTTTTCGCCATCACACATTTCAACATCATCAGTGCGGTGGTACCAAATTCAAAGCTGTCGCCACCCAGCAGCGCCGATTTTACGACATCGCTGCCGGTCTGCTGTGCGCCAGAGCAACGCAGCAAGACTTTCTCACGCAGGCCGTTAGCACAGAGCGCCTGATGTACTTCCGCGATGCCGATTTCCGCCACGCGTCCAGTGTATTTCAGACTGGTAACGGAAGCTGCGCCGGTGCCGCCAGTATTCCCTGCAACGTTGATAACGTCTGCGCCTGCTTTCGCTACGCCAACCGCAATCGTACCGATGCCTTCCGATGAAACCAGTTTAACGATGACGCGAACGCGAGCGGCTTTACAGTCGTGGATCAGCTGCGCTAAATCCTCGATAGAATAGGTGTCGTGGTGAGGTGGCGGTGAAACCAGCTCGACACCCGGCGTACCGCCACGGGCTGCTGCGATTTCCACGGTGACTTTAGGCGCAGGTAACTGACCCCCTTCGCCTGGCTTCGCACCTTGGCCAATTTTGATCTCCAGCTCTTCCAGCATCGGGTCAGCTAAATAAGCCGCCCATACGCCGAAACGGCCCGAGGCCAACTGTTTGATACGTGATGCACGGATGGTGCCATGACGTGAATAGTGTTCACCACCTTCACCGCAGTTGCTCATGCCGCCAACCATATTGGTGCCGTGTGCAACCGCTTCATGGGCCGGGGCGACCAGCGCGCCATGGCTCATCGCACCGGAAGCAAAGGTGCGGGTGATTTCACAGGCTGGCTGGATTTCGTTCAGTGGCAGTGAAGGCAGCGTGGTGAAAATCCGTGACAGATAATCTGCGGCCTTGCCATAAGCGGTGACATTCAAGCCATTGCTCACCACTTCGGTGCTTTCAATTTCATCATTGAAGCGTGATTTCAACGCACGTGATAGCGCTGCGAGGCGTTCGCTTTCCGGCTTCAGGCCGTTGATCGCATCCGTTAAACGCAGCGTAAAGTGGTTAAGGCTGCCGTCAACGGCTTCACAGACCAAACCACGTATAGCAAAACCGTTGTTGGTCAACGAGTAACGTCCCAGCTTACGACGGAATTCTGCTTCACTGTCGATGTGCGTCAAATCCGCCGGAAAGGCCAGAATATCGCGCAGTGCAGCTGGACGACGCTTACGTTCTTCATACATCAGACTAGAGAACTGACGATAATCTGAAGTGATGGCGAAGTTGTTGATCACTTCATTTGGGATACGCTCAAAGCTGCTGTCCTTAAAGGATTCCGCTTTGATTCCAAACGCGTTATCCAGCTTGGCCAGCGTCATCAAACGGATGAAGTTATCTTCTTCACGCGCTTTGTCGGCAAAGCGAATAGGCTCTTCAGTCATGTCGATAAAGGTGCGAACAGCGATGGTGCCATAAGAGTGACCGGCACCTTCAGCACGCTCTTTAAACAGGCCAAGCAACGGCACTTCGGACTCGCCCTGAATTTTCAGGGCGCTCTGATGCCAGTCAACCGCCATCTGCGCGATAGTGGCAAAACCTGCGCCACCGACCGGGGTGCGGATATTTGGAAAATATTTTTTCAGTACTGGATCGTCAGTATTAAGGAAGTTCGGCTCAAAGAACTCACCGCAGCTGTAACTTTCTACGGTGCACAGGCCAACTTTACCCATGGTTTTCATCAGCGCTTTTTCGGCCGCTTTGGCATAGCGTTTAAACGCTTTATTGCCTTCTTCACCTTCGCCATATTTCTCTTCGGCACGCATCTGCACGCCAAGCGGATAAATAGCGGAAGCACCAAAGCCCAAGGCTGCCGCGATATGGTGTGAAGAGATGCTCTGGCCACTTTCAACCACCAGCGAAACATCAAGACGCAAACCTTCCTGCACCAGACGCTGATTGATAGCAGAAACCAGCAGCAGCATTGGAATCGCAGCTTGAGTTGAAGAAATGTGGCGATCGGTAAGCACCGCGATGCCGCCTTGGGTGCGGGCAAAATCAACGACCTGTTGTGCCAAATCGTCGATGGCTTTTTCTAGCGCATTGGCATTTGCTGTGCGGCTCAGCAGATCTTTGCCAACGACTGGCTCGTACAGCATCTCAAAGCGTGCGTAAGGTGCAACGTCTTGCTCACGCAACTGCAGCATATCGAGATGGCTAAGAATCGGCGTTGGCACGATGATTTGACGGCCTTTGCTGCGGCCCAGATGCGGTTTCGCACCCAGTGCTACGCGCAGCGTCATGCCATCTACTTCACGGATCGAGTCCAGCGGCGGGTTAGTAACCTGCGCAAAACGTTGAGAGAAGTAGTGCGCCATCCCACCTTCATGATCGGATAAGCCGTTAATGGCGTTGCCGTAACCCATCGCGGAGATTTTCTCTGCGCCGGTTGCCAGCATGGGATCCATCATGAATTTGAAGCTTTCCTGGTTGTAATAGTACGCCACGAAGCGTTGATAGGCTTTCAGGTCGCCACGATAGCGCAGCGGCGAGCCTTGCTGCTCTGCTGGGATCACCGGCAGATCTTGCAGATCGACACGGGCTGTAGCCAGCAGGGCAGAATAATCTTTTTCAGCTGCCAGTTTTTCCAGCGCCTGATGCGTGGTGTAGCTGCGTTTTTCGCGATGATCGAAATAGAGCATACCGCCTGCTTCGATACGGCCGCGACGCAGAACACTTTCCGGTGGGAAAGCAATTTGTCCCGCTTCGGACATCGCGCCAATATAATCTACTGTTTCAACAGAACGCAGGGGACGCAGGCCAAGACGGTCGAGGCGTGCACCGATGACTTCACCATTACCAAAAATCAACGCAGCCGGGCCATCGTTCTTCTCTTCATACAGCGAGAAGTACTCCAGCATATCACGCACCTCATTGGATAAGGAGGTGTCGTTTTCCCAGGCTGGCGGCATCATGGAAACAACGGCGGTGATCAGATCGAGGCTGTCTTCCATCAAGCGGCTGTGAATACTTTGGTCGAGACGCGAGCTGTCGGATTGGCCTTTTGGACGCACAATCTTCTTACCCCGCGCCAGCGCCAGAGCCGACTCCGCAATGCGGTTTTTACGGTCGGTGTTTAACTCGCCGTTATGCGCCATCAGGCGGAACGGCTGCGCCATGGTGGTATGCGGATCGGTATTGGTAGAGAAACGGGTATGGAAGAATAATCCACGTACCTGATGATCGGGATCGGTCAGGTCTTTGAAGTAAGGAATCACTTCGTTTGAGTTCAGACGCGCCTTGAATACCTGCGTCCGTGATGAGAGCGAAAGGGGATAAAGCCCACCAAACTCGCTTTCAGTAAAGGCACGCGCTTCGATAGCCAGCAGGGCGCGATAGATGCGTTGTTCAAAGTCGTTTTGATCGACGACATCCTGCGGTGCAGTGAAAATCCACTGCACAATCGGTAACTGGAATTGCACAGCGGCCGGACGCGTCACGCTGCTGTCTAGCGGCATGTCACGTTTCATGATGATAGACAGGCCAAAGCTGTTCAACGCTTCTTCTACCAGACGTTCAGCATTTGCACGCAGCTCGGCATCTTTTGGCACAAAGAAGTTACCGACGCCAAAACGGCCCGCTTCCAGCGCCTGGCCCGTAATCTTACGGAAGAAGTGCAATGAAAGGTCAACGTTTACCCCAGCACCGTCACCGACGCCTTCAGCCGACATGCCCCCGCGGTGAGGTACAGTACAAAGGGCGCTGTGCGCCATCTGCAGGATCTCATGGGTCTGCTCGCCGTCCTTACGCGTAATGAAACCTACACCACAGCTATCACTCCCTGCTGCTGGGTCATACAAGCCATAGGGATTAGGTTTTTTATTGGACATTGAGGGTCTCCTTAAACTGCTTTAGACATTACCTGCATTATTTCAAACACTAAGCGCCAATGAGCGCAGTTTCATTTTCATTGCCACACGCTGTCGAGCGGGCATTATTGCTCCGAGCAGTTCACTCCAGACAGGTTTAAAACGTCCTTGATTGAGCTGCTCTTAGATTTCCGGTCTCTTAAAGGAGATGACTTACACCACGCGGGAGTCTTCTGATTGCATAGATATGCCGAGACACTGGCCCGTCAGGAAAGCTTTCAGCGGATTTCCAACTTATCGGGAAAGCGGAAACAGGTCAAATAACGATACTTGTCAGGGTTATTTGAGTCTTTTCATCATTAAATACATGATTTTAAAGTATTAAACAGCTAAATTTATCGCTGTTAGCCGGTACGTTAATGGCCCATAAATGTGAACTGTCTCACTGTGGTGCAGCGATCAAATCTCTGCACCATGCTGGTGATAGGGTCTTTAACAGCATGAAATGCTGTTACGGCCATTTCATGCACAGGATGTATCTGTTTTTCTTATATGGGTATATTTGAATGAAATATGGCGATGTTATAAGTAAAATTAATTAAGCCGAATATGCTTAAAACAGTGCTTAAGATGAATGAGTATGCAAATAGATAAGTAAGCCTGTGCAACAGAACGCTGCCAGGATATTGAAAAAGGGGAATGCTAATCGGTCGCCATCGTTCAGGCGGCCCTACAGATTATTCAGTTAGCACAATTAGTCAAGGGTTTTAAGCTTAATGTCATAAACGTCGGCGATTGATGCGGCTGATGCACCAAAATAGAGCAATCACGTCTTTAACCCGCTGATGCATGACGCCGCCAGAAGCGTAATTACGCTATCATGTGCCTGTTTCTCTTCCAGGGAGTCTTTATGAAACAAATTCGCCTGCTGGCGCAATATTACGTTGATTTGATGGTTAAGCTTGGCTTGATACGCTTTTCGCTGCTTTTGGCCTCAGCGCTGGTGGTATTGGCGATGATTGTCCAAATGGCAGTCACGATGGTGCTGCGTGGGCATGTCGAAAGTATCGACATGGTGCGATCGGTATTTTTTGGCCTGCTCATTACACCTTGGGCGGTCTATTTCTTATCGGTGGTGGTCGATCAACTGGAAGAATCCCGGCAGCGACTGGCACGGCTGGTTGATAAACTGGAAGAGATGCGTACCCGCGATCTTGAACTCAATCAGCAGATGAAAGAGACCATTTCACAGCTGAATCAAGAGATCGCTGACCGTAAAAAAGCTGAACTGGCGCGCGAGCAGGTCATGGATAAGCTGCGTGAAGAAGTGGCGCGACGTGAGCAGGCACAAATTGAGCTTGAGCAACAATCCTCCTTCCTGCGTTCTTTCCTGGATGCCTCTCCCGATTTGGTTTTTTACCGCAATATTGATAAACAATTTTCTGGCTGTAATCGGGCAATGGAATTGTTAACCGGAAAAAGCGAGAAGCAGCTGATTGGTCTGACGCCACGCGATATTTATGATGACGATGCGGCGACAAAAGTGCTGGAAACCGATGAGAAGGTCTTCCGTCATAATGTTTCTCTGACTTACGAACAATGGCTGCAATATCCTGATGGTCGCAAGGCCTGTTTTGAAATTCGAAAAGTGCCTTATTATGACCGCGTGGGTAAGCGTAGTGGGCTAATGGGTTTTGGACGCGATATAACTGAGCGTAAGCGCTACCAGGACGCTTTAGAGAACGCCAGCCGGGAGAAGACGACCTTTATCTCTACGATCAGCCACGAGCTGCGCACGCCGCTTAATGGCATTGTCGGTCTCAGCCGCATTTTGCTGGATACCGATCTCAATCAAGAACAGCTCAAATACCTCAAAACCATCCATGTTTCCGCCATCACGCTCGGCAATATCTTCAACGATGTTATTGAAGTCGACAAAATTGAGCGGCGCAAAGTACAACTTGATAATCAGCCGATCGACTTCACCAGTTTCCTTGCCGATTTAGAAAATCTTTCTGGCTTGCTGGCTCAGCCAAAGGGGCTGAAGTTTGTCATGGCGCCGCAGTTGCCTTTACCGCATAAAATCGCCACTGATGGCACGCGTCTGCGCCAAATTCTTTGGAACCTTATTGGTAATGCCGTGAAGTTTACCCAACAAGGTGAAATTGTCGTGCGCGTTGCTTACGAGCAGGATGAAACGTTGCGCTTTGAGGTTCAGGATTCTGGCTTAGGTATTCGCCAGGAAGAGCAGGACAAGATTTTTGCGATGTATTATCAGGTGAAAGATCAGCATGGCGGTAAACCTGCAACCGGTACCGGTATTGGTCTGGCCGTTTCACGTCGGCTGGCACAGGCAATGGGCGGGGATATCACCGTTAGCAGCGCACCAGGCCAAGGTTCTTGCTTTACCGTGAAGATCAAAGCGCCGCGTGTCGCTGAAGAGGTGGAAGATGATGGCATTGATGACAACATGCCGCTGCCTGCGTTACACGTATTGCTGGTTGAGGATATTGAGCTCAACGTAATTGTCGCGCGTTCGGTCCTTGAGAAATTAGGCTGTAGCGTTGAAGTAGCCATGACGGGCGGCGAGGCGCTGGCCATGTTTGATCCACTGGAATTTGATTTAGTCCTGCTGGATATCCAACTACCTGACATGACCGGCCTGGACGTTTCACGCGCCATTCATCAGCGTTATCAAAATAGCGACCTGCCGCCGCTGGTCGCGCTCACCGCCAATGTGCTCAAAGACAAGAAAGAATATTTCGATGCCGGTATGGATGATGTGCTGAGCAAACCGTTGGCCGTACCCGCGTTAACGGCAATCATCAAAAAGTTCTGGGATTATCAAGCCGAGACTGATGAAGAAGAAACCGAATCCGCGCAAGAGACAACGCTTACGCTGCTTGATGTGCCGATGCTTGAGCAATATATCGAGCTGGTTGGCCCAAGCTTGATCACGCAAAGCCTCGACATGTTCGAAAAAATGATGCCGGGATATGTAGATATTTTAGAGTCCAATTTGATGGCGCGCGACCAGAAAGGTATTGCTGAAGAAGGGCATAAAATTAAAGGTGCGGCGGGTTCGGTGGGTTTACAGCATTTACAGATGCTGGCGAAGCAGATTCAAAGCCCTGAGCTTCCTGCATGGTGGGATAACGTGGCTGAGTGGATTGAAGAGCTGAAACATGAATGGCGTCATGATGTACAGGTGCTACGCGAATGGGTAGCTGAGAAAGAAAAGCAGATCGCTAGAAAAAAATGACCCCAGCCGAGGCCGGGGTGCGCGAATACTGCGCCAACACCAGGGAAAAAGGCGCTGCTGCTATGCTTAGAGTATTTGAGCGCAACAGCGTGGTATTGGTTAACACTGTCATCACCTTAGCAAATTCATCTTAACTTGTGACAAGATTCATTAAAATGTGTGATGTTGAGCAGCGTTTAAATACAGAAAACATTAATTTGGCAACACAGTCAAGTAAGGAATTAATTTCTGCGATGCATTGCTTTATTTTTAACCAGATGTGTGGTTTTTTGCACGCTTTTGCGTCACTTGAGAAGCTTAAAAGAAAAAGCCAAACGGCAATTTAACGCTCACACAGCAAATTGGGATATTTTCTTAGTTAAGTTTATAAAAAATAAAGCTAAATGTTTCATCGGGCATGGGTTATCCAAAACGTTTTGGAAACCTTAAAGAGAAATTTCCAGTTAAAGGTTCTACCAATTGATTTCCGTCTAACGTTAGGTGAAAACTTTAATTTTTTTTGTTTAAAGTAAAAGGATTAAAGATCGGAATTTGCACATTCTTTAGAATTTATCGATCAATCAATGAAGAGTAACGAACTAATCATTTTGCGATAGTTAAGTGTAGTGAAACATTTATGATGGCGTATATCACAAATTGTTAAGTGTTTTTTTGAAAAAAGTCTAACTGAAGCAGGGTAATGGAACCGATTCCTTTTTGCTGGAAGTGCTTGAAGTAACTGGATCTGTTAACGCTGATTTGCAATTTTACTGCGTAATCTGTCTGTAAAATAACCCGTATCGTTTGGCTTTATTGCCTGATAAATCCATTTTAAGCCTGTGATTTCTACAGCAATTGATTAATGCCTAAAACAAGTAAGAGAAGATTGCATGAGTAAGTATAAAGGAAGCCTCGGACAACGTATTAAGCACATTGTTGTCCGCATGCTGTTGGCATGGTTAGGGATTTGGGTAGCAGGCATTGTGCTTTTTTCGTTTTTGCCGGTTCCTTTTTCCGCCGTGATGGTTGAGCGACAATTGGTCGCCTGGATAAATGGCCGGTTCGATTATGTGGCGCATTCGGATTGGGTAGGGCACGACGAAATCTCACCATGGATGGCATTAGCCGTGATTGCATCAGAAGATCAAAAATTTCCGGTGCACTGGGGATTTGATGTAGCAGCTATAGAGTCTGTGTTGGATAACAGCAATGAAAAAATGCGCGGTGCATCTACACTGTCACAGCAAACGGCCAAAAATCTGTTTCTGTGGGATGGACGCAGTTGGGTGCGTAAAGGTCTGGAAGCCGGTTTGACCGTGGGAATTGAAACCGTGTGGACCAAACGCCGCATTCTGACGGTTTACCTGAATATTGCTGAGTTTGGGGACGGAGTCTTTGGCGTTGAAGCGGCATCGCAGCGTTTCTTTCATAAACCTGCCAGCCGCCTCAGTATGTCGGAAGCCGCGCTGCTGGCTGCTGTGCTGC
This sequence comes from Pantoea sp. MQR6, assembly GCF_022761075.1. NCBI lineage: Bacteria > Pseudomonadati > Pseudomonadota > Gammaproteobacteria > Enterobacterales > Erwiniaceae > Pantoea > Pantoea sp. MQR6. The sequence goes on along the minus strand of NZ_JAKYXB010000002.1, from coordinate 417,176 downwards.
CTAATCCTATTCGTTTTCGTGCCGATGCGCCTTCAGGTTATATCCGGCAACGTCAGCAATGGATCATGCGGCAAATGCGCCAGCTGGGCGGCGAGGGATTCCTGCAACGCAATAAGCTGGATTAATCAGTCTTCGTCAAAACCCGCATCAAACAGCTCAATGACAGCAGCTAGCGCCTGAATTTCTTCCGGGCCGCTGGCTTCAATTTCGATATGGCCGCCTTTGGCAGAGTCCAGCATCAGTAACGCAATAACGCTACTGGCTTCGGCTTCAGTACCCGCTTCATTGCGTAATAGTACTTCTGCGTCAAAACTTTGTACCAACTCAAACAGCTTCATTGCCGGGCGCGCATGCATGCCTAGCTTATTTTTGATTTCTACAGTTTGTTTGACGGTCATGATTTGCGTTTTTCCAACGTACGATGACGAGACTGTACATTTTTACCGCGGGAGCGGAAATAATCTGCTAGCTGTTCAGCAATATAAACTGAACGGTGTTTTCCCCCGGTACAACCGATGGCTACGGTTAGGTAACTGCGGTTGTTGGTTTCCAGCATCGGTAGCCACAATTCAAGATAGCTACGCGTCTGATAGATAAAGTTGTGCACTTCAGTGTGGCGATCCAAAAAAGCCGCTACCGGACGGTCAAGACCGGTCATCGGACGTAATTTGGGATCCCAATGCGGGTTCGGTAAGAACCGAACATCAAAGACATAATCAGCATCTATCGGAATACCATGCTTGAAGCCAAACGACTCAAATACCATGGTCAGTTCGCGTTCGCGCTTGCCCAGCAGACGGGTACGCAGCATTTCAGCCAGTTCATGCACGGACATTTCTGACGTATCGATAATTAAATCGGCACGCGAGCGTAGCGGCTCCAGCAGATCGCTCTCTTCGTCAATGGCACTTTCCAGCGACAAGTTTTTGCTGGAAAGAGGGTGCAAACGACGCGTATCGCTGTAGCGGCGAATCAACGTATTACGATCAGCGTCGAGAAACAGCAGCTGCGGTGAAAACGTATCAGGCAGATTATTCAGAGCGGTTTCGAAGATTTCCGGCGATTCTGGCATGTTACGCACATCAATGCTGACAGCAGCGGAGATGTTGCGTTCTGCCAACGAGTTTGCTAACTCCGGCAGCAAGACCACCGGCAGATTATCGACGCAGTAAAACCCCATGTCTTCCAGTGCGCGCAACGCCACTGATTTTCCTGAGCCTGACCGACCGCTAACGATCATCAGCACCATGACCTTCTCTCCCGTTTTAAAACCGGCACCGGGCCGGTAAAGACGCTTTACTGTTCTGACTGGCCTTCTGTAATAATCGCGTAGAGCTCTTCATTACTTTGCGCCGCTCGCAGGCGACGACAGACGGTTTTATCTGCCAGTCTTTTCGCCACCAGTGAAAGAGTATGCAAGTGCGTTTTGCATTGATCTGCGGGAACCAGAAGGGCAAACAACAGATCGACCGGCTGATTATCCACCGCGTCAAAGGCGATGGGCTGTTCAAGACTAATGAACACACCTACAGCGCGCAATGTATCTTCATCCAGCTTGCCGTGAGGAATTGCAATTCCATTGCCAATACCGGTGCTTCCCATGCGCTCACGGGTAAGAATTGCTTCGAAAAGCGTTTGGTGCGGCAGGTTGAGCTGCTTGGCGGCCAGTTCGCTGATAATTTCCAGCGCCCGTTTTTTGCTCTGGCAATGTACGCTGCTGCGGGTGCAGTCCAGCGAAAGTACGGAGCTCAATTCCAGTGTCAGATCGTTGTTCATCATCGTTTCACTTGCGAGTTCACTTAGCCACTCACGTTCGCATATAACCGCTATGTTGACGTCAGATGGCGCTGGCTTAGATGACAAAACGGGGCGGTTAATCCGCCCCATCCTGTGCGCTCTAGCGCGTTAAGCGCTTAACCAGCGTGAAGGTTAGTGTTTTTTCAGTTTGTCTTTGTGTTTGGTCAGTTGACGGGTGAGTTTATCAATCAAACCGTCAATAGCCGCATACATATCTTCCGCTTCCGACGTGGCGTGCAGTTCGCCACCGCTGACGTGTAAAGTCGCCTCGGCAATTTGATTGACCTTCTCGACTTTCAGAATAATATAAACCTGATTGATACGATCAAAGTAGTGTTCCAGTTTGGCAAACTTACCGTTAACGAATTCACGCAGAGGTTCGGTGATTTCGACATGTTGCCCAGTGAGGTTCAGCTGCATAGGTCTTCCTTCTCATTTCTGTCAAACCAGCTGTTTACGCTGGTTCGATGGCGGGATGGATAAAGACTCGCGGTACTTAGCGACGGTTCGACGCGCCACCATGATCCCTTGTTCAGATAACATGGAGGTGAGCTTACTGTCGCTCAAGGGCTTGGTAGGATTTTCCGCCGAAATTAATTTTTTGACCAATGCACGAATCGCAGTAGACGATGCTTCGCCGCCACCTTCGGTATTCACGTGACTGGAGAAAAAATACTTCAATTCAAAGATGCCACGCGGGCTATGTAAATATTTTTGCGTGGTAACGCGGGAAATTGTCGATTCATGCATTTCAACGGCTTGCGCAATATCTGCCAATACCATTGGACGCATAAACTCTTCGCCTTGTTCAAAAAAAGCGTGTTGTTGTTCAACAATACAACGAGTCACTTTTAGCAACGTATCGTTGCGGCTTTCCAGGCTTTTAATTAGCCACTTTGCTTCCTGCAAATTACTACGAATAAATTGATTATCGCTGTCGTTGCGCGATGAACCCCCCATCGCAGCATATTGCTGGTTGATCTTTAAACGTGGCACGCTGTCAGCGTTGAGATCCACTGTCCAGCGTGTGCCGACTTTACGTACCAGCACGTCGGGAATCACATACTCAGGTTCGCCGGTATTCACCGATTGGCCAGGACGCGGATCCAGTGATTGGATCAGCTGCATGGCCTCTTTCAACACATCTTCTTTTAAACGCGTTACGCGCATCAGACTGCGGAAATCGTGATTAGCCAATAAGTCGAGGTGGTTGCTAACGATCAGTCGCGCCTCTGCCAGCATCAGCGTATCAGGAGCATATTGTGAAAGCTGCACCAGTAAGCAATCACGCAAGTCACGAGCGCCAACGCCGATGGGATCAAAACGTTGGATACGTTTTAATACGGCCTCAACCTCATCAAGCTCAAGCTCTTCATTGCCGATGCTGTCGAGGATCTCTTCAAGCGAAACGGTAAGATAACCGGTATCATCGATGGCATCGACAATGGAGGTCGCAATCGCGCGATCGTTATCGGTAAAAGGTGTTAATCCCACCTGCCACATCAAATAATCTTGCAATGATTGTGTTGTTTCGCCTTGATAAATAGGCAATTCATCATCTTGATAATCGGTTCCGGTGCCTGAAGGCGTGCCTGCGGTATAAATCTCGTCCCAGGTTGCATCAAGCGGCAGCTCTTCCGGCATATCTTTCTGCTCTAACGCTTCACGTGTATCCAGCGCTTCGGCTTCTTGATATTCGCGGGAATCAACTTCGTCGTGCAGATCGGTTTGTTCAAGCAGCGGATTACTTTCCAGCGCGAGTTGTAGCTCTTGCTGAAGTTCAAGCGTTGAAAGCTGCAGCAGACGAATGGCCTGTTGCAGCTGTGGTGTCATCGCCAGCTGTTGGCTGAGCCTGAGTTGTAAACCTTGCTTCATAGACAGGATTGATTTTCCTCAGCAAACGTCAGTGTTAGCGACACCTTATCAGAGTCTGAACTCTTCGCCCAAATAAACCCGCTTAACTTGCTCATCTGCAAGAATTTCTGTAGGCGTGCCGTGGGCAATCAAGTGACCTTGGCTCACGATATAGGCGCGTTCACATACCGCCAGCGTTTCACGAACGTTGTGGTCGGTGATTAGCACGCCAAGGCCGCTATCACGCAAGTGTTCAATGATCTTTTTGATGTCGATAACTGAGATGGGGTCAACACCGGCAAACGGTTCATCTAACAGAATAAATTTTGGATTTGCGGCCAGGGCACGCGCAATTTCGACGCGACGACGTTCACCCCCAGACAATGCCTGCCCCATGCTGTCGCGCAGGTGTTCGATGTGGAACTCTTCCATCAGCTCGTTAGCACGATCCTGACGTTGCTCTTCAGTCAGATCATCACGGATCTGTAACACCGCCATGAGATTGTCGAACACGCTCAGGCGGCGAAAAATGGACGCTTCCTGAGGAAGATACCCGATGCCACGACGCGCGCGCGCATGCAGCGGCAGGATACTGATATCTTCATCATCAATGATAATGCGGCCCGCATCGCGCGGCACAATGCCCACGACCATATAAAAAGTCGTGGTCTTGCCCGCACCATTGGGGCCCAGCAGGCCGACAATCTCGCCGGACTTCACTTGCAGACTAACGTCTTCTACCACGCGACGGCCTTTATATGCCTTCGCCAGGTTTTCTGCGATTAATGTGGCCATAGCTATCAGTTACTCTTTTTTCCGCTGTTGGACGAACCTTGCTTATCTTGCAACTGCGATGGCACCAGCACGGTGGTCACTCGTTTACTTTGACCCTGACTGTACGCCTGCATTTTTTGTTCTTTAACCAGATACGTTATGCGATCGCCTTTGATGTTGCTGTCTTGCTGTTCGATGTACGCATTGCCAGTCAACTCAACAAAATCGTTGGCCAGTTCGTAATGCAATTTTGAGGCATGGCCCTGAACCGGTTTGCCGCTGTCCTGCATTTGGTAGAAAGTGGCGGGGTTACCGTAAGCATCAACAATGGTTTTCTTGCTGTCGCCGCCAGGACGCGTAACCACCACTTTGTCCGCAGTGATTTTGATCGAGCCTTGCGTCACGATAACATTGCCGGTAAAGGTGGCCACGTTGCCTTGCAGATCCAGCGCCTGGTTCTGCGAATCGATATTCACGGGTTTATCCGAGTCACCGGTCAAGGCCAGCGCTGGAACACTGGTCGCAAGCAGCACGCTGGCCAGTAAATACTTAAGGCTGTTTTTGTTCATTTTGAATTTCATAAGAAGTTTTGACCTTTTCGATTAACTCGGCGTTTTTTGTCCGTAAATTACCGCGCATTTTCATGCCGGTAGAGTTAAAGCTGCGGCCATAGAGCGTTACCTGGTCGTCAGACGTCACGTCCTGACTGACAAGGTTCACTTGAGCGTTGTCAGTTTTGATACGCTGAAGCTGAGAATCCTGCGTCAGCGTAGTAAGCTCAACATGTCCATACAGATAAAGCATACGATCTTTGGTCAGCTTTGCTTTATCTGCGCGTACCGACCAGGTTGGCACTTTGTTTTCATCGTAAGTGGTCATCACTGGATTATCGAACCAGCTCAACTCATCGACTGAAAAGTAGGTCACCTTGTCTGAAACCAGCTTGTACGTCAGGGCACCTTGCGGGTTATACACCACCGTATTGGAGTCTGCGCTGGTGTAAGTTGGCGCCTGATCGTTAGCAACGGGCGCGCTAGTGTCGTCCTGATTAGTCAGATTCCAGCCGATAAGAACCAGTGCAATCAAAGTCAGAATCAGCGTTATCCAACGCCTGCTTTTACTCATACCGATTGCCCTTTGGCATCCTCAAATTTATCTTGCGCCATTAAGATCAGATCGCATAATTCACGTACCGCACCGCGTCCACCGGCGATACGCGTCACGTAATTGGCGCGTGGTAGTAAAACAGGATGTGCATCTGCAACAGCAACACTCAGACCTACTTTGGCCATAACCGGCCAGTCGATGAGATCGTCACCGATGTAGGCAACCTGTTCATCAGAAAGAGACAGTTTATCCAGAAGTTCACGATAGGCCAAAAGCTTATCCGACTGGCCCTGATAAAGATGACGTATGCCGAGGGTTTTGCAGCGATCTTCCATCAGTCGAGCGTTGCGGCCGGTTATAATAGCCACTTCTACATCGGAGGTCAGCAGGCAGCGAATGCCGTAACCGTCGCGGACATTGAAAGCCTTCAGCTCTTCACCGTTATTTCCCATGTAAATGACGCCATCTGACATCACGCCATCAACATCACAAATCAGCAAACGAATCTTACTGGCGCGCGCCATCACCGCGGCACTAACCGGTCCGTAACACGTTTCAACGGTGGCACTTTCTAACGGCATTCTCTTTTCCTGTTCAGACCACGCCTGCGCGCAGCATGTCATGCATATGTACCACACCGAGCAGACGATCGTCATCGGCCACCAGTAGCGCGGTGATGTTTTTGGTTTGCATCAAATTCAAGGCATCCACCGCCAGGACATTGGGGCGAACGCGAATGCCGCCGCGCGTCATTACTTCTGCAATGGTTGCCCGCTGGAAATCGATGCCCATGTCGAAGATGCGGCGTAAATCACCATCGGTAAAGATGCCTTCAATTTTCATCAGATCGTTAACGATAACGGTTAACCCGAGGTTTTTACGCGTAATTTCCAGCAGCGCATCACGCAGAGAAGCGTCGTGCGTGACATGCGGCATTTCATCACCGCTGTGCATAATATCACTGACGTGCAGCAGCAGTTTGCGACCCAACGCGCCGCCTGGGTGTGAAAGGGCGAAATCTTCAGGCGTGAAACCGCGTGCTTCTAATAGCGCAACGGCTAATGCATCACCCATGACCAGGGTGGCGGTAGTACTGGTGGTGGGCGCAAGGCCGAGCGGACAAGCTTCCTGCGGCACCTTAATACATAAATGCACATCAGCCACGCGTCCCATGGCGCTTTCAGCGCGGCTAGTCATGCAAATGAGTTTGATTTTTTGACGCTTGATCACCGGGATCAACGCCAGAATTTCGTTAGACTCACCGCTGTTTGAAATGGCAATGACAACATCATTACTGCTCACCATGCCAAGATCGCCATGACTGGCTTCGCCAGGATGAACAAAAAATGCTGGGGTGCCGGTGCTGGCAAACGTTGCTGCCATCTTTTTACCGATATGACCCGATTTGCCCATTCCCATGACCACAACTTTGCCTTTACAGGCGAAAATCATGGCGCAAGCACGCGCGAAATCCTCATTGATATATTGGTCGAGTTGTTCCAGTCCTTCACGCTCAATGCGCAGCACCGCTTTTCCTGCTTGCTGGAAATCAAAATCACCGATCGATTGCTGATGTGACATGGCAAATCTGTCCTTTTTATCCGTCTATAAACGCCGGCTGTAACCACAGCAGCGTAACCCAGACGATGAACCCACAGAGTAAAAGTGTACCTGCGGTGCGGCCTATACGGCGGCGGCGCAGTAAGCAAAGCAGAGCAAAGAGGGCGCTTACGCCGAGCATGACCCAATAATCACGTGCGAAGGCGTGATAATCTACGCTGCCAGGATGCATCAGTGCCGGCAGGCCCAGCACAATGGCAATATTATAAATGTTGGCACCGATCAGATTACCGATAGCGATATCATCTTCACCTTTCAGCGCACCCGCGATGACAGTGGCCAGCTCTGGCAAACTGGTGCCGACTGCAATTATCGTCAAGCCCATGACGAGTTCACTGACGCCAAAATAGTCTGCAAATACCGTGGCGTTATCGATCACCATACGTGTCGACATCGGTAAAATAATCAGCGCAACGGCCAGCCAGAGAAAGGCTACCGTGTTATTGCCCTCTTCGCGTGGCAGTTCAGCCAATTGTTCACGCGTTAACGTGTCATTGTTATTAAGTTCGGCTTTACGAGCAATGCGGATCACCACGATCAAATAGAGGGCGGCAATGGCAATCAATCCCAGACCATCAAGTCGACTAAGATGATTATCAAACAGCATAATACCGCTCAGTAATGAGACCAGCAGCATTAGCGGCAGTTCGCGGCGAATCAGATTTGAATGGACAGTCAGCGGGTGCAGTAAAGCCGCTCCTCCCAAGATCAGCAATATATTAGTAATGTTCGAGCCCAGCGCGGTGCCAACAGCGAGATCCATTTGACCATGCTGCGCCGCTGAGAAGGAGAGAATGATTTCTGGCAACGACGTACCCATGCCGACCACCGTCATGCCTATAATCAACGGTGGTATGCCAAATGAGCGGCAGAGAATCGAGGCGCTAAACACCAGACGATCGGCACCATAAGCCAGTAAAAGCAGACCGATAATCAGCAGTGCGGTAGCTACGAACATTAAAAATCCTTGCGTGTAAATCGGGGTCGGCACGCCTTGTCCGACTGATTTAAGATTCTGTGTGCTGAAACAGGCGCTGATTTTGACCGCCTAAACGACAAAAGTAAATTTTATGCCCGTTTTCGCTAAATCTTAGCGGTAAGTTTCTGTAAAGCTATCGTGCAACAAGGTTGAACAGGCTACCATCGTACCCCATGTTTACGCCCGATCTGCATAAGAGGTAAGAATGATCCAGCAGCAAACGAATCTGGTAGAGGTTCGTGGCGTGAGTTTTTCGCGCGGAGATCGCAAAATCTTTGATGACATTTCGCTCACGGTGCCGAAAGGTAAAGTGACGGCGATAATGGGACCATCGGGGATAGGTAAAACTACGTTGCTACGCTTGATTGGCGGCCAGCTTCAGCCTGATGGCGGAGAAATCTGGTTCCGTGGCGAAAATATCCCCACGCTTTCACGCGCTAAATTGTACGAAGCGCGTAAAAAAATGAGCATGTTGTTTCAGTCTGGCGCGTTGTTCACCGATCTTACCGTCTATGAAAACGTGGCCTGGCCGCTGCGTGAACATACCCAATTGCCGCCGGCTCTGCTACACAGCACGGTGCTAATGAAGCTAGAAGCGGTGGGTTTGAGCGGCGCGGCCCAGCTGAAACCCGCCGAGCTTTCCGGCGGTATGGCACGTCGCGTGGCCCTGGCGCGTGCAATTGCGCTTGAACCTGAATTAATCATGTTTGACGAACCTTTTGTCGGCCAGGATCCCATCACTATGGGCGTGCTGGTTAAATTGATCGATGAATTGAATCACGCCTTAGGTCTGACCTGCATCGTCGTGTCGCATGATGTGCCAGAAGTGTTAAGTATTGCGGATTACGCTTATATCGTGGCAGGACAAAAAATTATTGCACAGGGTAGCACGCCGGACCTGCGGGCAAATCCCGACCCACGCGTGCGCCAGTTTATTGATGGGATTGCGGATGGACCTGTCCCATTTCGTTTTCCGGCCGGCGATTATCTTGCCGATTTAACCGGCTCAGGGAGAATTTAAGCTGATGTTATTGAAGGCACTGGCGTCATTTGGACGTCAGGGAATTGAAACCTGTGCCAGCTTTGGCCGCGCAGGCTTAATGCTGTTTCACGCACTGGTGGGTAAGCCAGCGTTTCGCAAACACGCGCCGCTGCTGATAAAGCAGCTTTATAGCGTCGGCGTCCTGTCATTGCTCATTATCGTGGTTTCCGGTTTATTCATCGGCATGGTCCTTGGGCTGCAAGGATATCTGGTGCTCACTACGTACGGTGCAGAAACCAGCCTCGGCATGCTGGTGGCTTTGTCGCTGCTGCGTGAACTGGGGCCGGTGGTTACCGCGTTGCTCTTTGCCGGTCGTGCGGGTTCAGCATTGACCGCTGAAATCGGGTTAATGAAAGCCACAGAACAGCTCTCCAGCATGGAAATGATGGCGGTAGACCCGTTACGTCGCGTGGTTTCACCGCGTTTCTGGGCCGGCTTTATCAGTATGCCGTTGTTAGCGCTAATCTTTACGGCGGTGGGAATCGCGGGTGGTGCCTTGGTTGGCGTGAGCTGGAAAGGCATCGATCCGGGTTTCTTCTGGTCTGCGATGCAGAACGCCGTCGACTTTCGTACCGACGTGGTCAACTGCATCATTAAAAGCGCCGTGTTTGCCGTGACGGTAACCTGGATTGCCTTATTTAATGGATATGATGCGATTCCGACTTCTGAAGGAATCAGTCGCGCGACGACGCGCACCGTAGTGCACGCTTCACTGGCGGTGCTCGGTTTGGATTTTGTGCTGACAGCACTGATGTTTGGGAATTGATGCAATGCAAAGCAAAAAAAGCGAAATCTGGGTTGGCGTATTCATGATCATGGCGTTACTGGCCATGCTATTTCTCTGCCTGCGCGTAGCAGATCTTAAATCTATGGGGACCGATCCCACATGGAAGCTGTTCGCGACCTTCGACAACATTGGTGGCTTGAAAGTCAGCTCACCCGTCAAAGTGGGTGGCGTGGTTATTGGTCGCGTTACAGATATTTCTCTTGAACCGAAAACGCTGCTGCCGCGTGTCACCATGGATATCAGCGACCAGTACGCGGATAAAATCTCCGATACCAGTTCACTGGCGATTCGTACGCAAGGCTTGTTGGGTGAGCAATTTCTGTCGTTGAATTTAGGGTTTGACGATCCCGAGCTGGGCTCGGCGATGCTGAAAGATGGCGATACATTACGCGATACGAAGTCGGCGCTGGTGCTGGAGGACCTGATCGGTCAATTCCTGTATAAGAGCGGCGATAATAAAGACAATAACGATAATAAGGATGCGCAGGGCAGTACCAATGCTGCTGCGGCACCGGTTCAACCTTAAGAAAGAGGTCACACACGATGTTTAAACGTTTACTGATGATTGCCATGTTGGTGGTAACACCGTTAGCAGCGAATGCCGCCGATCAGAGCAATCCTTATAAAATGATGAATGAGGCGGCGCAGAAAACCTTTACGCGCTTGAAAGTAGAGCAGCCGAAGATCAAGCAGGACCCCAATTATTTACGTGAAATCGTACGTCAGGAGCTTCTGCCGTATGTGCAGATTAAATATGCAGGCGCATTAGTGCTGGGTCGCTACTATCGTGATTCGACTCCGGCGCAGCGTGAAGCCTATTTCAGTGCATTTGGTGATTATCTGGCGCAGGCTTATGGTCAGGCGCTGGCGTTGTATAACGGCCAATCCTATCAAATTCAACCAGAGCAGCCGATTGGCGATACCAATATCGTGGCGATCCGTGTGTCGATAATTGACCCTAATGGCCGCCCACCGGTTCGCCTGGATTTCCAGTGGCGTAAAAATAGCCAAACAGGAAACTGGCAGGCTTACGATATGATTGCTGAAGGCGTTAGCATGATTACGACTAAGCAAAATGAATGGAGCGATCTGCTGCGCACCAAAGGTATTGACGGTCTGACGGCGCAACTGAAGCGTTCTGCTGCTCAGCCGATCACGCTGGATAAACAGTAACAATGGGCGAATCACTTCGCTGGCAGCGTGATGCCAGCACGCTGTTGCTCAGCGGCGAGCTTGATCGCGATACGTTGCTGTCCCTGTGGCAGCAGCGAGATACATTGATCAAGGATGTTCAAACCATCAATGTTGCCGCGCTGGAGCGCGTAGATACGGCAGGATTAGCTTTGTTGGTGCATCTACGAGAAATTGCCCGCGCTCAAGGCATCACGCCATGTTTCAGTGGGATCAGCGATAAACTGCAATCTTTGATTACCCTTTACAATCTGCAGCAGATTATTGTTTCTGCGGATAAAAACGCCTGATTTCCTTCTGTTAAGCTAAGCCCCTGTTTTGTACAGGGGCTTTTGCGTATTTAAGAGTCAGGCGCTTTCCTCTAAGATGTCATCCTTATTATTATCAAGTGAAGTTAAAAGCAATGGAAAACAGTGAAATTCAGGCTGTGCTAATGCAAGCACTGCCTTTGGACGAAGTCCATGTGATGAGCAATGATGGCAGCCACTTCCAGGTTATCGCGGTGGGCGAGCTGTTTGGCGATCTTAGCCGCGTAAAGAAACAGCAGGCTGTCTACGCGCCGCTGATGGAATATATTGCGGATAATCGCATCCATGCTGTCTCCATCAAAACCTATACTCCCGCTGAATGGGCACGTGACCGTAAACTCAACGGTTTCTGAGTCGTCAGCGTGGCGAGCTCGCCACTGGCGAGCCCAATCTTTAGCTAGTTAATTGAGAGCCGTGTTAATGGACAAATTTCGTGTGCAAGGCCCCACCCGCTTAAGTGGTGAAGTAACCATCTCTGGGGCGAAGAATGCCGCGCTGCCTATCCTGTTTGCCGCGTTGTTGGCTGAAGAGCCGGTTGAAATTCAAAATGTGCCAAAGCTGCGGGACATTGATACCACCATGAAGCTGCTGACCCAGCTGGGTGCAAAGGTTGAGCGCAACGGTTCCGTACACGTCGACGCCAGTGCAGTTGATATTTTCTGTGCGCCTTACGATTTGGTTAAAACCATGCGTGCTTCTATCTGGGCGCTTGGCCCACTGGTTGCACGTTTTGGTCAAGGACAGGTTTCACTGCCAGGCGGCTGCGCAATTGGCGCGCGCCCGGTTGATTTGCACATTACCGGTCTTGAGCAACTGGGTGCAGAGATCAAGCTGGAAGAGGGCTACGTTAAAGCCTCCGTGAATGGCCGCCTGAAAGGCGCGCTTATTGTCATGGATAAAGTCAGCGTTGGCGCAACCGTGACAATCATGAGTGCTGCAACATTGGCAACCGGCACCACCGTGATTGAAAATGCCGCTCGCGAGCCGGAAATCGTCGATACCGCGAACTTCCTGAACACGCTGGGCGCAAAAATCAGCGGAGCGGGCAGTGATAAAATTACCATCGAAGGTGTTGAACGCTTAGGTGGCGGTGTTTACCGTGTTCTGCCCGATCGTATTGAAACCGGTACGTTCCTGGTAGCAGCGGCCATCTCTGGCGGGAAAGTACTGTGCCGTAACACGAAACCTGACACCCTGGATGCGGTGTTAGCAAAATTGCGTGATGCTGGTGCCGATATCGAAATCGGTGAAGACTGGATCAGTCTCGATATGCATGGCAACCGTCCGAAAGCGGTTAACGTGCGTACCGCGCCACATCCAGGTTTCCCAACCGATATGCAGGCACAGTTCACGTTGTTGAACATGGTTGCAGAAGGTACCGGTGTTATTACCGAAACCATTTTTGAAAACCGCTTTATGCATATCCCAGAATTGATTCGTATGGGCGGTCATGCCGAGATAGAAAGCAACACGGCGATTTGTCATGGTGTAGAGACGTTATCGGGTGCGCAGGTTATGGCCACCGATTTGCGTGCTTCTGCAAGCCTGGTGCTGGCAGGATGTATTGCTGAAGGCACGACGTTTGTTGATCGTATTTATCACATCGATCGCGGCTACGAACACATTGAAGACAAACTGAAAGCGATGGGTGCGGATATTGAGCGCGTCAGTGGCGAATAAGCACGCCTAAAGCTTTGGTTGAACAAGCCAGCCTCGGTTTCCGCGGCTGGTTTTTTTTGTGCACTACCCAACAATCTATTCTGAGTCCGATTCGGCTTTTAGTGCTGCGCTATCGGCCAAGGGCCGGATACGTTTTTTCCGATCCAATAAACATTGGGTGATGGGATCGTAATAGCGACTTGGCCAAATTTCTGCTGGATGGACCTTGATCGCATCCGCGATCAGCCATTCGCCTTTGGGCCAAGGGCGCGATAACGCATTTGCCAACGTTGATGAACTCAACCCTGCTTCGCGGGAAAGCGCGGCTAAAGTCGTACCACGTTTACGTAGTGCCGCGATAATGTCTGCGGGGTGCCAGTCTTCATTCCTTTTTTGCATAAACCTGTTCTCCTTGTCCTTGTTAATGCGTCACCCTGAGGGCGATCCTCATTCTCTTTGAATATCATAACTGGAAAGTTCTGGGTCTTTATAGCAAATAATTTCCATTAAGTTCCAGTAATATTCGGATCGAACGCATAGAACTGCGCGGCCTGGCGCAAAAGCCTTGCAAAAGATGTAAGCCAGACAGAAGAAGGGGGGAAATCAAAGAAACGGAGCCGTTTAAGGCTCCGTGAGGATTAGAAATCGCGTTGTACTGACATGTGCGCGAGCGATTCCAGCGCGCGACGCCACGGTGTTTCCGGCAGGATTTTCAACGCAGCAATCGCTTTATCCGCTTCTTGCTCTGCGCGCGAGCGCGTCCATTCTAATGAACCGCATTGATGCATTGCTTCTAGCACCGGCTCCAGCAAATGACGTCCGTTGCCTTGCTCAATCGCTTCGCGGATCATCTTCGCCTGTTCCGGCGTGCCGTGCTGCATGGCATGAAGCAGTGGCAGAGTTGGCTTGCCTTCGCTGAGATCGTCGCCTGTGTTTTTGCCTAGCGTTTCACCGTCGGCACTGTAATCCAGTAAATCATCAATTAACTGGAAAGCGGTACCAAGAAAACGGCCATAATCCTGCAACGCTTTTTCCTCTGCAGGTGTGGCTTCAGCAAGAATCGCGGATGCCTGAGATGCAGCTTCGAACAGGCGCGCGGTTTTACTGTAAATCACGCGCATGTAACTCTCTTCGGTGATGTCGGGATCGTTGACGTTCATCAACTGTAAGACTTCACCTTCTGCAATCACATTCACCGCTTCAGACATCAATGCCAGTATGCGCAGCGAGCCCATGCTGGTCATCATCTGAAAGGCGCGAGTGTAAATAAAATCGCCTACCAGCACGCTTGCTGCATTACCGAATGCAGCATTCGCTGTCGCTTTGCCACGGCGCATATCGGATTCATCCACCACATCATCATGCAACAGCGTGGCGGTATGGATAAATTCGATCAGCGCCGCATTGGTCACATGCAGGTCACCCTGATAGCCCATTGCGCGAGCGGAAAGCACGGCAATCATCGGACGGATGCGCTTTCCGCCGCCACTGATGATGTAATATCCCAGCTGATTGATGAGCGAGACATCTGAATCGAGCTGGTCGAGGATGGTCTGGTTAACGGCAGCCATATCCTGCGCGGTTAATTCATTTATCTGTTCTAAGTTCATTCGTCTTTTCAGCTATGACTCGTTTCTCTGCCATGGTAATTGCTTTTACCCAGCCAGCGTTCAGGTTATCTGTTACTGATTGTACTTGAATTTTCAGGTTGATAAACGTTTGCGTTCAGCCTGTGTTTTTTTTCTGCAAGAGAGTGCAAAGTGCTCTTGTCTTCTCCTGGAGTTTTGCGTAGAATTCGCGCCCTATTGTGAATATTTAGCGCGCCGCCTGATCAACTAAAAAGGCAAGCGCAGAAGCGGAGTTTTATATGTACGCGGTTTTCCAAAGTGGTGGTAAACAACACCGAGTAAGCGAAGGTCAGACCGTTCGCCTGGAAAAGCTGGACATCGCAACCGGTGAAACCATTGAGTTTGACCAGGTTCTGATGATTGCAAATGGCGAAGACGTGAAAATCGGCGCGCCACTGGTTTCAGGCGGTGTTATCAAGGCTGAAATCGTTGCTCATGGTCGTGGCGAGAAAATTAAGATCGTTAAGTTTCGTCGTCGTAAGCACTACCGTAAGCAGCAAGGCCACCGTCAGTGGTTCACTGACGTGAAAATCACTGGCATCACTGCCTAACAGGAGATCTGAGAAATGGCACATAAAAAGGCTGGTGGCTCGACTCGAAATGGTCGTGACTCCAATGCAAAACGTCTGGGTGTTAAGCGTTTCGGTGGTGAATCTGTTCTGGCAGGTAGCATCATCGTTCGTCAACGTGGAACCAAATTCCACGCAGGTAACAACGTAGGTTGTGGTCGTGACCATACCCTGTTTGCTACCGCAGACGGCAAAGTACAATTCGAAATCAAAGGTCCGAACAACCGTAAATACATCAGCATCGTTGCTGAGTAAGGTTGTCGTGACGCAGACGTTTAACGTCTGAACGCACGAATTGAAGGCCCCGCAACTCATGCGGGGCTTTTTACATTCTGCGCTTGGTTGCCTTAAAGGCGACGCATCACAAAAGTTTGCTGTACACTTTATGTACGCACTGGCGAAAGCCAATCCTGATTTATCCGCCGCTGGTCAGCGCAGAAGACCCTGGCGGACCCGTTTGCAACTGTGTTGCAGACGATTGTGTGACGGAGAGAGAAAATGAAGTTTGTTGATGAAGCAACAATTTTGGTTGTTGCAGGCGATGGCGGTAATGGTTGCGTCAGCTTCCGCCGCGAAAAATATATCCCGAAAGGGGGTCCAGACGGCGGTGATGGTGGCGATGGCGGTGATGTTTATCTGCTCGCTGATGAAAACCTGAACACGCTGATCGACTATCGCTTCGAAAAATCCTTCCGCGCAGAACGTGGACAGAACGGCCAAAGCCGTGACTGTACCGGTAAACGCGGCAAAGACATCGTTATTAAAGTCCCTGTAGGGACGCGAGTAATTGACCAAGGCACCGGTGAAACGCTGGGCGACATGACGCGCCATGAGCAGAAGCTGATGGTCGGCAAAGGTGGCTGGCACGGTTTAGGCAATACCCGCTTCAAATCCTCGGTAAACCGCAGTCCACGCCAAAAAACCATGGGTACGCCTGGTGAGAAGCGCGACTTGCAGCTGGAGCTGATGCTGCTGGCAGACGTCGGTATGCTTGGCTTACCGAATGCCGGTAAATCGACATTTATCCGTGCTGTTTCTGCCGCTAAACCTAAAGTTGCGGATTATCCGTTTACTACGCTGGTACCAAGCCTTGGCGTCGTGCGTATGGATAGCGAGCAGAGTTTCGTGGTCGCTGATATCCCGGGTCTGATCGAAGGCGCAGCGGAAGGCGCAGGCTTAGGCATTCGCTTCCTGAAGCACCTCGAGCGCTGCCGCGTATTACTGCATCTGATCGATATCGCGCCAATCGATGAAAGCGATCCGGTTGAAAACGCGCGCATTATTCTTGGTGAGCTGGAAAAATACAGCGAGAAGCTCTTCAACAAGCCACGCTGGTTAGTGTTCAACAAAACTGACCTGCTGAGCGAAGAAGAGGCGCAGTCGCGTGCTAAAGCGATTGCTGAAGCGCTGGGGTGGGAAGATAAGTATTACCTGATCTCTGCTGCCAGCCGCAATGGCGTTACTGATTTGTGTTGGGACGTGATGAGCTTCATCAACGCCAATCCAAAAGAAGCCGATGTCGAAGAGAAACAGCCGGAGAAAGTGGAGTTCATGTGGGATGATTACCACCGTGAAACCATTGAGAATACGGTTGAAGAAGAAGATGACGAAGAGTGGGACGACTGGGATGAAGAAGACGACGAAGGCGTCGAAACTGTCTACCAGCGTTAAGCATTTACGTCTCATCAAAACTTGCCCCATCGGGGCAAGTTTCGTTTTATCCTAGCACCGCCACACTGAGCCGCGCGCTACAGCACAATTGATCCCGCTTGTTACGAATTTCAATCTGCCATACCTGACTACGCGAACCCAAATGCAGTGGACGACAAATGCCGCGCACCTCGCCGCTGGAAACCGCACGATGATGGCTGGCATTGACTTCAACGCCCACCACGCTGCTGCCTTCATCCACGCACATGTACCCCGCAATCGACCCCATTGATTCAGCCAATACCACAGACGCACCGCCGTGTAACAGACCAAAAGGTTGATGAGTACGCGCGTCTACTGGCATGGTGGCCTCGAGATAGTCATCACCGATCACGGTGAAAACGATCCCCACATGCGCCACCAGTGAATTTTCACCCAGCGCATTCAATGCGTCTAAACCGATGGATCGTTTCCAGATCGCTGCCATGCATTACGCTCCTAACGTTGCGCCGCCGTCGACCACAATATCTTGCAGCACCACATGGCTGGCCAGATCAGAGGCGAGGAATAGCACGTTAGCCGCAACTTCTTGTGGCTTAGCGATTTTACGCAACGGAATACCCAGCTTGAATTGTTCCGGGAAGCCCTCAATCATCTCCTGCTCGCCGGTTGGCGTGTGCCACAGGCTGCGCTGCATATCGGTATCGGTCGATCCTGGCGAAACGATATTACAACGCACACCGTATGGCGCCATTTCTAGCCCAACGGTTAAACACAGGCTGCGTAGCGCAGCTTTCGATGCGCCGTAAGCAGACATACCGATGCGCGGCGCATGTGCTGCGTTAGAGGCAATGGTGACAATAGCGCCCGCACGTTGTTCACGGAACACCGGCAAGGTTTGCTGGAACAGGTTAAATGCGCCGCCAGCATTCACCGCCAGGCACGCTTGCCAGTCAGCGAAGGTCAGTTCATCGGTTGCACCAACGCGTAAAATTCCCGCTGCATTGACCAACACATCAATACGCGGCTGCTCGGTCAGAACACGCTGGCAAACTGTTTTCACCTGGTCAGGGTTGGCGACATCCATGGTGTGGCAAGGAAACGGATAATCATGCTCGTGAAAACGCAGATCGAATGCTTCTACCTTCGCCCCAGCCTGATGAAAAGCTAACGCAGTATGATAACCAATGCCTTGTCCGGCACCGGTTACCCACACAATCTTCCCGCTGAAATCAAACGTGTTATTCATTACGCTGGCTCCCGTGAAAGCAGCGCCCACCAGCCATCTATGCTCGGATTTTTTGCCAGGCTGACGAAATCAATATCGCTATGAACCTGACGCCAGCGTGCCGCCAGCGACATTACGCGCACTGAATCCAGACCGTAATCGATCAGGTTTTCGTCATCTTCTGGCACGTCATCATCTTCCAGCAGCGGCAGGATCAGCGCACGCAGATCATCTTTACTGAGCGGCAACGGCATTAGGTCGGCGGTCATTACCACTTTTCCGCTGCGGCCTGCTGTATAAGTCAGCGCCATCATGTGTTCGTCGCGGGTAAAATCTGCCAGCGCATCCGCCACCATAAAGGGCTGAATATTACGCATAAAGGCATCCGTTGCGGTCGTCAGGCAGCCAATGTGCGCGTAGACACCCGTGATGATCAACTGATCACGGCCCATCTCTTTCAGCGTTGCTTCCAGTGGCGAACGATGAAAAGCGCTGTAACGCCACTTCGTCAGCACATGGTCATCTGCATCCGGGGCTAGCGCCTCAACGATTTTCTGCTGATCGGGATGCTTGTTCAGTCCCGGTCCCCACATATCATTGAGCAGGGCGCGATCTTCATCGCTTTGTTCATTGGGCTGCGCGGTATAAAACACCGGAATACCCTGCGCTTTACAGTAGCGGCGCAGTCGGGCGATGTTCTCGACCACTTGATTGACGAGCGGGCTGTTTTCGCCCCAGAAGTTAAGGAAATAGGCCTGCATATCGTGAATCAGTAAAGCTGCGCGCTGAGGCTCCAGCGTCCATTTCACTTTGTTGTTTGGCAACTCGGTGGCAGTTGGCAGCGAATATGAGGTCAATTTTGGAATAGCCATTAAAATCTCCAGAACAAATCAGGCTTGCGCTTGTTGATCAGCTAATTGTTGGCGCAGACGTTTTTTGTCCACCTTGCCGACGGGGGTCAGCGGCAGGGCATCTACGCAGGTAATACGATCGGGCAGTTTAAATTCGGCAACGCCCAGCTCACGCAGGTGGCGACGCAGCACCACCGGTTTGATCGGTTGGCTGGCGACAATAAAGGCACAGCTTTTCTCGCCCATCAGCTCATCGTTCATTGAAACCAACGCCGCATGGATCACATCTGGATGGCGTTGCAGCAAGTTCTCTATCTCTTCCGCCGCGATTTTTTCGCCGCCACGGTTGATCTGATCTTTTTCACGCCCCTGCACAATAATGTTGCCGTCTGGCGTCATTTCGATCAGATCGCCGGAGCAATAAAATCCATTTTCATCAAAGCTGGCGGCATTGTGTTCCGGGCTGTTGTAGTAGCCGCGGAAGGTATAAGGGCCACGCGTCATCAGGCGGCCAACTGCGCCAACGGGCAGCGGATTACCGTTCTCATCAGCCACCCAGACTTCATCATCAGGAGAGATCGGGCGGCCTTGAGTGGTGAGAATGGTTTTCTCATCATCGTCCAGTCGGGTGTAGTTGACTAAGCCTTCGGCCATGCCAAACACCTGTTGCAGCTTGCAGCCAATCTCAGACTGAATGCGCGCGGCTAAGGTTTCGCCTAGCTTGGCACCGCCAACCTGAATGCGTTGCAGAGATGCCAACGGCTTGTTGGTTCCCCATTCCTGGATGGCCTGTAACCACAGACTCACCGCGGGCGGTACTAAACCGGTGTCAGTGATTTGATGCTTTTCGATCAACGGGAAGCAGAGCGTCGCGCTGGGGTCAGCCGCTAAAATCACTTGCCCGCCTGCGTCAAATACGCCAAGCGCGCCCGGCGAACTCATTGGAAAATTATGTGCAGCGGGCAGGGCGATCAGATAACGCGTTTCTGCCGTAACGTGGCAAATCACATTGCTGTCGCGGATGCTGTAATAGTAGTCGTTATGGGTACGCGGAATCAGCTTTGGCGTACCGGTGCTGCCGCCGGAGAGCTGGAAAAAGGCCACTTCATCGCCCGCTGTTGGCGTCGCGTTGAATTCTCCTGCCGCTTCTGCCAGCAAGGATTCCAGGGTGTTTTCCGGTTGAGTATCATTGCGCAGAATAACCTGTTGCAGTGAAGCGTGTTCACGGCAAAGCTGTTCAATAAAGCGGTCATCAGCGAACAGCGCGTGGCTGCGATCGGCGATCAACAGTTTCGGTTCGATCTGGCTGGCGTAGGCGCTGAGTTCGGTGCGTTGATGGCTGAACAGCGCATTCACGGGCGCAACGCCAATTTTAAACAGGGCAAACAGTGTCAGGTAAAACTCCGCCACGTTGCCGAGTTGAACCAGCGCAGTATCACCATTTTTTAGGCCGCGTCTTTGCAGCGCAGCAGCCAGGTTATCGCTGAGTTCAGCGAGCTGACGATAGCTGAACTGACGATCGCCATCAATTACTGCCACGGCATCGCTGTTTTTATGTCGTGCCAGAATGTCGGTCATCGGCACATCAAGCCAGTAACCTTTTTCGCGGTAGCGCGCGGCGAGATCTTCAGGCCAGCGGCTGTATGAAATTGTCATGGAATACCCTTTATTGCAGTCCAAATGCGCGAAGCATGGTATCGAGTTTAACGCCAGTTTCACGCCATTCTGATTCAGGTTGTGAATCGGCAACAATACCTGCGCCAGCAAAAAGTTGAACGCGTGCACCTTTAACCGTGCCGCAACGAATCGTGACAACCCACTCACCGTTGCCTTGATCGTCACACCAACCGACGATACCGCCAAACAGCTGGCGTTCGAACGGCTCCAATGCCTGAATCAGGCGCTGAGCGCGCTGGTGCGGGAAGCCACTTAACGCCGGGGTTGGATGCAGCAGGCACGCCAGCGACAACGCATTTTCCTGCTCATCCAGCACTTCGCCATCAATCTGCGTGGCAAGGTGCCATAAGGTCGATGTGGTGATTAATGAGGGAACAGTGGGCACTGAAAGCAAACGGCTACGCGGTTGCAGCGTTTCGCGCATCGCATCGGTCACTAATTTGTGTTCATGACGATCTTTATCAGAGTTCATCAAGGTTTCGCCGGCGGCGCGGTCGCGTTGGCTATCATTCTCACGGCGGGCAGAACCCGCCAGCGGACAAGAGCTGAAATCGCGGCCCTGTTTACGCAGCATCAATTCCGGGCTCGCGCCGACCAACGCGCCGCCTTCCGGCAGCGGCAGGTGGAAGTGATAGCTGTTAGGGTTTTGCGCGACAATACGTTGCATCAACGCCGCCGTATCAACGGGCTGTTCGGTAGCGATATCCATCAAGCGCGACAGCACCACTTTATCCAGATCGCCGCGCTGCGTTGCCGCAACAGCTTGCGCCACCATCGAAGTAAAAGCGTCGTGATCCGGCACCGCAGTACGACGGCGCACATGCGGCAACGTCTCTTCGGGCGCCGTTTGCGGCACGTTTAAATCTGCACGATTGAAGGTTTGATAAGACTCAGGAATAAACAGCGCAGAAGGCTGATTGACGTCAAACGGGATTGCGCCCACCAGAATCGGATTCGCAATGCCCTGTTTTCTTGCAGATGCAAAGTGCTGCTGCAATTGTTGTTGAAAATCCCCGCCCAACGCCGCGCCATCTTTTACCGGCGTGGTAATGGTAGTGAAACAGCCTTGGGTTGTCAGACTGCGCCACGGGGAAGTAAACAGAAAGCCACGGCACAGCGCCGAGAAATCCTGCAACAAGGGATTTTCAAACGTCAACGTTTCCACCATAATTTTCACCTATAAATGATAAGATAATTAATAATGATTATCATTTGTATTGTGGCTCTGTAAGCTACGTTGATTAGTTTGGAGTGTCAATAAATTCGCGGGGTTTCGACTGCGTTTTCATGCTAAATCAGCATATTGAGCAGGGTTTTTGTCACAGCTAAAGGTGGATTGGATCTTATGTATAAACGGGATTTTTGGGCGATGATCGCCCTCTTTTTCGCCAGCATGCTGGTTCTCAGTGGCGTTGCTCACGCTGAAAATGGCTGGCCGCGCACGGTGCAGGGCGCCAAAAACAGTATCACTTTGCAGCAGGCGCCCACGCGCATTGTTTCCACCAGCGTCACGCTCACCGGTTCTTTATTGGCGATTGATGCACCAGTGATCGCCAGCGGCGCGACAGCACCTAATAGTCGACTCGCTGATGCACAAGGTTTCTTTCGTCAGTGGGGCGATGTCGCAAAACAGCGCGGGGTAAAACGTTTATACATTGGCGAACCCAGTGCAGAAGCGATCGCCGCTGAAGCGCCTGATCTGATCGTCGTCAGTGCAACAGGCAATGATTCAGCCATCAAGCTGGTTGATCTGCTTTCAGCCATCGCGCCGGTGTTGGTGGTGAATTATGACGATAAAAGCTGGCAGCAGCTGGTGGGTGTTTTGGGTGAAGCGACCGGGCACGAAGCCCAGGCAGCGGCGCGCGTCAAAGCTTTTGACGATCATGAAAACGCGCTGAAAAGTAAATTAACGCTGCCACCACAACCTGTTTCTGCCATGGTGTGGAACGGAGATGGGCGCGCGGTAAATCTGTGGACTGCTGAATCTGCGCAGGGCAAGTTGCTGCAACAGTTGGGTTTCACGCTGGCGACGCCGCCGGTCAATATTCAGCAAGGGCATAGCATGGGGCAGCGCAAAGACATTATTCAGTTATCGGGTGAAAACCTGGCGGCTGGCCTAAACGGCAACAGTTACATGCTGTTTGCCGCCGAGGATAAAACCGCCCATGCGGTGATGAATAATCCGTTCCTGAAGCAAACGCCTGCGGTAGAAAAAAAGCAGGTCTATGCGCTAGGTCTGGACACGTTTCGCCTAGATTATTACAGCGCCAGCAACCTGCTGACGCGTCTTGAGCAGCTGTTTGTTAAATCATAAGCTTTGTTCCGCCAGCTTTGGCGCTGGCGGTTGATAACGTCGCAACTGTCCCATTACCAACCACATCAGCACACCCAACAGCGCGGCAGCAAAACCAAACAGGCTTGCCGCCTGTTGCGGCAGCAGCAAAGAACCCATTGAACCAATGATGGCAGCGCCTATTGCATCGCCCGTGACGTTCTGCGCCGTCCACAAGCTATTAATGCGACCTAACAGCGCATCTGGCGTCAAGGTTTGGATCATCGCGTACTGTACCAGGCTGTTGATCGCGCTGAAGTAGCCAAACGCCACCAAACAAACCAACCCCAATTCAAAGCGTGGCATCAGGCTAAACAAGCCGAGGGCGATAAAGGCTGCAATCGCGCTGGCTAATACTAAGAGACCCGGACGCGACGAATGGGTCAGTCGCCCGCTGGTTAGCGCGCCTACGGCAGCGCCGAGCGGCACGGCGGCATACATCAGCCCGAGCTGATCAAGGTCAACCTGCCAATGCGGTGCCAACGATGGATAAAGCACCCGTACCGCGCTGGCTAACGTGACCAACGCCCCAATCAGCGCAACCATGCCGACAATCGGGCTGGCAAACAGAAATTGCACGCCGGTGGCTAAGGCTTTAAGCGGATGTTCTCGCGGCTGAGGCGGCGGAGATAACGCCGGTAATCTCAACAGCGTTAACACCGTCAGCAGCGTACCGAAAGCGGCTAACCCATAATTCCAGGCGACGCTGCCGTGGGCAATCACCAATCCCGCAATGGCTGGCGAAAGAATCGAGCCAAAGCGCACTGTTAACATAGTAATCGCGCCCGCTTTCATGATGTTTTCACGGCCTACCAGCGCGGGCGTGGCGGCCAGCAGCGCCGTTACGCCAATCGCGCCAAAAAAGCCGTCCCACAATCCCAGCGCAAAGACCGCGATTACCGAAGGTTCAGGCAGCAGCGCATTAATGCACAGCGCGACAAAACCCAAGCCGCAGGTGGAGCGGGCAAACAGAATAAGACGACGACGTTCATAGCGATCGGCTAATACGCCACCGGTAAGCAGGCCGATAAACATTCCCGCGCCTGCCAACGTGACGGATAACCCGACCAACAGCGGCGAATGGGTGAGTTGTTGAATTTGTACCGGAACGGCAACGGCTAGCATGCCGAGCGAAACAATGGAGATAAAGCGAGCAATAAACACGGCGCGAAAAGCGGGATGTGTTTTAAGCAGGCTGAGATCGATAAAGTAGGAGGGTTTGTTCATTTCATCGCCTATAAACGCCGATTTTCCTCGTCATTGAGTGAATAAGTCATGGTAACATACAAAAATACGAGTAATAACGATAATAAGTATCATTATCAAAGTGGCTTGCCCGCAGTGTCGTTGATCAGTGAAGGTTTAAAACGTTATGCGCCAACTCCGTGCGATAGCAGGTTCAGGGATGCTGCTGTTGCTGCTTCTTGCGCTCAGTTTAATGCTGGGAGCAAAATCTATTGCTTTACATGATGTCACGCACGCGCTGTTTTCAAGCTGCACCAGCGCCGACTGCGTAATAGTACGTGATGCGCGCTTGCCGCGAACCCTGGCGGGCTTATTAGCGGGAATTGCGCTGGGCATTGCTGGCGCTTTGATGCAGAGCCTGACGCGTAATCCGCTCGCCGATCCCGGTATTCTGGGGGTCAACGCTGGCGCGGGCTTTGCCGTGGTGATTGGCATAGCGCTGTTTGGCGCAGATTCACCGCTGGACTGGCTCGGCTTTGCTTTTGCCGGTGCGCTGATCGCCTCTTTGCTGGTGGCCTTAACGGGCGCGCTCGGCGGCGGCCGCGTGAACCCGGTTCGCCTGACGCTGGCGGGCGTGGCGCTCGGCGCAGTGCTTGAAGGCTTGACCTCCGGCTTATCGCTGCTGAATCCTGAAATCTACGATCATCTGCGCTTTTGGCACAGCGGCTCGCTCGATATCCGCAACTTCTCTGTCCTGAAAACCACCTTTCCTGCGGTTGTGATTGGCTGTGCCGTGGCGCTGCTTCTGGCACGATCCTTAAATAGCCTGAGCATGGGCGGTGATATGGCGACCGCGCTGGGCACGCGCGTGGCACGCACGCAACTGTTTGGACTGCTGGCAATTGCGCTGCTCAGCGGGGCAGCAACCGCTGCCGTTGGGCCGATTGCGTTCGTTGGATTGATGACGCCTCATTTAGCGCGCTGGCTGGTGGGCAACGATCACCGCTGGCTGCTGCCGGCTACTTTATTGATGACGCCTTGCCTGCTGCTCGCTGCCGATATTCTGGGCCGCATAGCGGTACCGGGTGAACTGCGTGTTTCGATTGTTACCGCGATTCTTGGCGCACCCATGTTGATTGTGTTAGTACGACGCAAACTGGGAAGAGGGCAAATATGAGTCGGATGATGATCAACAGCATTGTCCTGCTGGTCGCGTGCCTGTTGCTGGCCTTTTTAGGCGTAACGCGCGGGACCTTACCGATTTCCGCTGAGCAGCTGTGGCAAGTGATTAATGGCGACGCAGCACGCAATATCCAGTTAATCGTGATCGAATGGCGCATGCCACGCGTGTTGATGGCGCTGTTGATTGGCGCGGCACTAGGCGTCAGCGGCGCGATTTTCCAGTCTCTTCTGCGCAATCCGCTAGGCAGTCCCGATATTCTCGGCTTTAACACTGGCGCTTACAGCGGCGTATTGGTGGCGCTGGTGCTGTTTCAACAGAACATCGAAGGCATGACGTTGGCCGCGCTGCTGGGTGGCTTGCTCACTGCTGGCGTGGTGTATCTGTTTGCCTGGCGAAACGGTGTTGATACCTTTCGGTTAATCATTGTCGGAATCAGCGTGCGCGCCCTATTAATGGCGCTGAACAGCTGGCTGATCATCAGCGCTTCGCTGGAAGCCGCACTCAGCGCCGGTTTATGGAGCGCCGGATCGCTCAACGGCATTACCTGGGCCAAAACGACGCCTGTTATCCTCGTATTGCTGTTGGCAATGGTAGCAACCGCCTTATTAGCACGGCGCATGCGCCTGCTGGAAATGGGTGACGATACCGCTTGTGCGCTGGGCGTGCCGGTCGAACGCAGCCGCATCTGGCTGATGTTGATCGGCGTAGTGCTAACGGCCGCGTCTACTGCATTGGTGGGACCTATCTCGTTTATCGCCCTGTTGGCACCGCAAATTGCCCGCCGTTTGTCGGGCGGCGTGAAAGGCGCTTTGCCGCTGGCGGCATTGTGTGGCGCGCTATTGCTGACGGCAGCAGATTACGCCGCACAGCACTTTTTCTTGCCTTACCAGTTGCCGGTTGGCGTGATTACCGTCAGCCTTGGCGGACTTTATCTGATTGCCTTACTGATACGGGAGGCGCGACGCCAATGACAGGCACATCCAGGTTACAAGGTGATGCACTCACGCTGGGCTACGATAAGAAAATCGTGGCCGAAAATCTCTCGGTAGCCATTCCTGATGGCGAATTAACAGTGATTATAGGCCCCAACGCCTGCGGTAAATCCACGCTGTTACGTACTTTAAGTCGTTTGACTGCGCCGCTGAAAGGGCAGGTCATGCTGGATGGCGAAGCCATTGCGCGTTATGCCACTAAAGAGGTCGCGCGACGGTTGGGCTTGTTGCCGCAAAGCTCTAATGCACCCGCCGGGATCAGCGTCAATGAGCTGGTGGCGCGCGGGCGTTATCCACATCAAGCCTTATTTGGTCGCTGGCGTGACGAAGATGAAGCAGCGGTGCAGCAAGCGATGCTGGCAACCGGTGTCGCAGATTTGGCTAATCAGCAGGTTGATACACTTTCTGGCGGTCAGCGGCAGCGCGTGTGGATTGCGATGGTGCTGGCCCAGCAAACGCCGCTGCTGCTGCTGGATGAGCCGACAACCTGGTTGGATATCACCCATCAGATTGAATTATTAGAGTTAATGCAGGATTTGAATCAGCAGCATGGCCGCACGCTGGTGGTGGTACTGCACGATCTTAATCAGGCGTGCCGTTACGCCACCCATCTGATTGCGATGCGCCATGGGCGCATTATCGCGGAAGGCAAACCCAGCGAAATCATTACACCTGCGTTGATTGAATCGATTTATGGACTGCGCTGCATGATTGTTGATGATCCGGTCGCGCATACGCCAATGATTGTACCGCTGGGTCGGTCACGCACATAAACAGATTTCAACGGACAGTGTGCGTGTTGGTCACTGACGTATTCAGGCCAAAAAAAACCAGAAGCAATGACCCAGAGAAAAAAACAAAAACACCATGCCAGAAACAACACAGGGCGGTGATGCCGCCCTGTGTTTTTAGTACGTCATTGTCAGAGCGCCGCCAGTAACTGCTGCAAGCGCGGCCCAATCTGCTCAAACATGCGTGGCGAGATGATATCAACGTGCGCACAATCCATCGGCCAGATCTCCAGCTCCGCAACATACGGCGACCAGGCACGAGTGGCATCTTGTCCCGGCTGCTGCGTTTGTTCTGCGAGGAACAGCGTGGCGCGACCGTTGAAACGGATGCTGCGTGCCGTCGCCAGCAAACGTACTGAACTGGCGTAGTTGGCTTCGATAGTGTTAAACATCGCTTCCATCCCTTCGCCTGCCTGCTGACGCTGCGCAGCGATAAACTGTTCACGCTCGCGGTTTACTTCCTCCAGCACCGCCGGATCCAGGACATTTTCACCGCGCTTCTCATCCCAGTTCTGCGTTTCGGGTGGCCAGGTATCGAGCAGACCAAGAAACGCCACTTTTTCGCCAAGCGCTTCGAGACGCGCAGCAATGCCTTGCGCCAGCGTGCCACCTAGCGAATAACCGATAAAATAGTAAGGGCCGTGCGGTTGCTGCTGACGAAGCGTGGCCAGATGTGCATCGCAGACCGCATCAAGATGCTGAGCCTGATTCAAGGGACTATCGATATCCGGCGATTGAATGCCCATCAACGACCAGCGCGCATCCAGATAGCGTTGCAGCACGCTGAACTGCCAGGCAAAACCGGAAGCGGGATGGAAGCAGAACAGCGTTGGGCCATCGCCTTTACGTAACGGTAATACGGCTTCAAATCCGGCGCGACCCGCATCTTCCTCACTGCTTAACAGCGCAGCGAGTTTTTCTACCGTTGAAGCCACCATCACTTGCCCAACCGAAACCGGCAGGTTCAGGCTACGGCGCAGTTGCGCTGCAAGGCGCATCGCCAGCAGTGAATGGCCGCCCAGAGCAAAAAAGTCATCTTGTGCGCTGATATTGTCACGCTCAAGCAAGGCGGAGAATGCAGCGGCCAACGTGGTTTCCAGGCCGGGATGCGGCGCACGACCTGCGGCTGCAGCCTGGCTTTGCGGCATTGGCAGCGCTTTGCGATCGAGCTTGCCGTTGCTACTCAGCGGGAAAGCGTCAAGTTGAACCATTGCCACCGGCACCATGTGCGCGGGCAGATGAGCGGCGAGGGCGGCGCGCATCGCCTCGCTGTCAATCGGGTGATCCGCAACGACATATCCCACCAACTGTCGCGCATCGCCTTGCTGAATGGCATTGCCCAGCACCACGGCATGTGTCACCGCTTGCTCCACGCCGGGTAATGCCGCCATCGCATGATCAATCTCATTCAGTTCAATACGTTGACCACGAATCTTTAGCTGATCGTCGCTGCGGCCCAGATATTCCACCGCGCCGTTTTCCAGCCAGCGTGCTACGTCGCCGGTGCGATACATCCGCGTGCCGTTGCCATAAGGATCGGCGACAAAACGGCTGGCAGTAAGATCAGGGCGATCAAGATAACCGTGCGCCAACTGCACGCCAGTCAGGTAAAGATCACCGGCTACGCCTGGCGGCACCGGCTGCAAGCGCGCATCGAGAATGCGTAAGCCGGTGTTCCACACCGGGAAGCCAATCGGCACGCTGGCACCCTGGACTGCCGCCAGTTCTGCGCCAAAAGCAGGATAGTAACTGACATCAACGGCGGCTTCGGTTGGACCGTATAAGTTATGCAGCTCAACCTGAGTAAGCGCTTGCCATTGGCGCGACAGCTCCGCAGGCAGCGCCTCGCCACTGCAAAAAACACGCCGCAGGCTGGCACATTGCGCTACCGCTTTATCATCCTGCAGCGAAGCGACAAAGGCCGCTAACATTGAAGGAACGAAGTGCGTGGTGGTAACGCGGTGGCGTGCGAACAGGTGTTGTAGCGCTTCGGGATCGCGATGCGCATCGGGTGGGGCCATCACTAATTGCGCGCCCACCAGCAGCGGCCAGAAAAACTCCCACACGGAAACATCAAAGCTGCTCGGGGTTTTTTGTAACACCACGTCGTCAGCGGTCAGCGGATAGTGATCCTGCATCCATAGCAGGCGGTTGACGATCGCTTCATGCCCGACCAAAACCCCTTTCGGACGACCGGTAGAACCGGAGGTATAGATGATGTAAGCGCCATCTTGCGGATGCGGCAAGAGAGAGGTGATTTCAGCAACCGGAGCCAAAAGTGCATCGTAGAACATCGGTTCCACGGGAGAAATCGCGGCCAGGCGCTGGGCCAGATCGCGGCTGGTTAGCAGCGTTTTCGGTGCGGCATCTTCTAACATCATCTGCAAACGATCGTCTGGATAGCCGGTATCCAGCGGCAAATACGCGGCGCCAACGCTAACAATTGCCTGTAGCGCCAGTGATAGAAACACAGAGCGCGGCAACGCCACGGCGACGATGTCACCGCGCTGAACGCCTTTAGCGATCAGTTCACTGGCCAGCGCCTGAACCTGTTGCTGCATCTCCTGATAATTTAGGTTGTGCAGGTTATCGGCCAGCGCGGGTGCATGCGGCGTACGCTGTGCCTGCTTGATCAGCAGGCTGCTTAAGGTTTCAGCGGGCAGCGTCACAGTAGTTTGATTGATCTCTGCCAACTGAAGATGTTCATCGGGTGTGAGCAGATTCAGTTCACCGCAGGCGCGATCTGGCTGCGTAGCGAGTTGGTTCAACAGTAAAGTGAAGCGATTGAGGTGCTGTTTCAGCGTGTTTTCACTGTAGCGTTCAGCATTTGCCAACAGTTCAAGGGTTAAGTCACCTTTTTCGCTGATGTAAATGGCGATCTCAAGATCGCGAACCGGGCCAGAAGCGAGCTGATGCGTGACGCCTTCAATGCCAGCGAAATCCAGCTGGTAATCGAACATTTTGAGATTGATCACCGGGCCATAAAGCGGATCGGTATCGCCAAGGCGACCCAGATCGCGCTGCACCTGCTCAGCATCAAAGCGTTGGTGACGGCGCATCTTTTTTACTTCTTTCGCGAGCTGCGTCGCCAGTGTGATCAAAGGTTGTGTAGGATCGTAATGCACTGCCATCGGCAGCACATTGATCACCGGGCCGGTGGCGCACAGCGCGGCCGATCCGATACGGCGCATAAAAATAAAGCCAGCGGCAAAATCATTTTGTCCGCTCAGGCGTGCCAGCCAGAGCGCGACCAGCGCAAAAGCGGTATCCGCGGCGTTGAGATTATGTTGCTGCGTATGTGACAACAACGTCTGGAAAGAAGGGCGATCCAGCGCCAGTTCCAGACGCAGCAGATCGGTGCTGGCACTTTGCCCTGCCAGCGGCTGTGCGGCCAGCGAGGCGGGTGGCGGAAGCTGAGCCCCTTTTTCCCGCCAGAATTCACGGTCGCGCTGCCAGGTCGCCGATTGCTGGTAACGCTGATACTCCTCAACCACGTCACTGAATGGCACAAACGGCGTGGGTTCCGGCGCTTCGTTACGTTGCCCAGCGGTATAAAGATTGGCGATACGACGCGTCAAAGCGGTAAAGCTAAAACCATCAACTACCAGATGATGATAGCGCTGATACCAATACCAATGCTGATCGCCAAGACGCATCAGGCTGTGATGCCACAAGGGTGCACCGCTTAACACCCGCAAATCGCCAGACATATCCTGATGCATCAAGGCGCGAGCCGCTGCTGCGGGATCGGTTTCGTGACGTAAATCGATGACATTGGGTTCACTAAAGGTCTGCGGAGAAGACCACTGCTGTGGCTCGCCATCTTGCTCGCCAAACGCCATATTCAGCGTATCCGCTTCTTTCATGCCAGCGACAATGGCCTTGGCCAGCATGGCACTGTTTAGCTCGCCGCGCAGCTCAACAAAGTGTGCGACCGCGTAAGCGTTGTGGTGTTTCGACAGCTGATCGGCAATCCAGATGCCAGGCTGCGCAGCGACCAGCGGCAGAGTGATATGTTCAGTAGGATTTCGGCTCATCAAGGTTTCAGACATCGTCGCTCCGGTTTGGGTTTTCGGTAACCGGACGGATGTCGTGCCAGTTTTCGTTTAACCAATGCAGGCAGGCTGCTTGCGGTTGCGGGCCGAATACGGTTTGCCATCCTGCGGGAATCGCATTGAAGGCGGGCCATAAACTGTATTGTTGCTGCGCATTTTTTAGCACATGACAATCCTGCTGGGGATCGTCAAATGGGTTGAGATGTTGCATGTCTGTCTCCTGCTCATAAAAGGCGAGCGAGATAAGCGGATTACCGGTGTTGCCACATTGCTTTCAGTCCATTCAGCAGGCCACCGCGCCAACACAGCGCATCGTGACCGCCTTCGACCGGGTGATAGTCGACCTGATGTCCACATTGAGTCAGGTCACTTTGAAGTTGTTGGTTTGCTGCCAATATCAGGCGCTCGCGCTTGCCCGCTTCCAGGTAAAAACGGCGCGGTGGCGCAGCCAATAAACCTTGCTGCAATTGCTGTGGCAGCCAGCCGTTGGCCTTACCGCGTTCTGGCCACCAAAAGGAACCCGATAAGCTGACGGCGGCACCAAAGGTTTCTGGCCAGCTCAACGTGGCGTAAACCGATGAGAGGCCGCCGAAGCTTTGTCCGACAATAACCGTGTCAGCCGCTTCATGAGAACAGGCGGCCCATTGCTGTATTTGGG
Organism: Pantoea sp. MQR6; assembly: GCF_022761075.1. NCBI lineage: Bacteria > Pseudomonadati > Pseudomonadota > Gammaproteobacteria > Enterobacterales > Erwiniaceae > Pantoea > Pantoea sp. MQR6. The sequence goes on along the minus strand of NZ_JAKYXB010000002.1, from coordinate 385,259 downwards.
GCAGCAGCTCCTCTTGAATCGCCAGCCAAAAGTCGGCGTTACAAGGGAGTTCCTGGGTGCGGTGCTCGCGATCAATGATATCAATCATCACATAGACCGCAGCAGGCAACTCGCCCGCATCGGTAAGCTGCTGTAACGGCCCCGCAACAGGCATGGTATGTGCCCAAAACTGGCCATCTAAAAGCAGCGCCAACGGACGGTGTTCAACAGACGTATCGCCTGTGGTGTATAGCCAAATTGAGCGTTCATTGCCCAGCCGTTCACTGCGCCAGATGTGATGCTGCAACGGCAGTATGGGCGCAAGGCCTTCATCAACGGCGCGCCAGACATCCTGATTCGGTGAGTGCGGCAGATGCAGCGGAGAAACGCCCATGCCGCGTCCACCTGACCAACCGCGCAAAGGATTGAGCGAATCGATTTGTGCCGTAGGGAATTTATCGCGCCACCAGTTGCGTAGCGTATGCATGTCGGGCTGCCCCTGAAAGGCATCAGCCTGATCATCGGGCATCAGGCAATAGCTGCCGCGCCAGGTTGCAGGCAAGGTGGTTTGCCAGAACCAGACATCGGTCTCAGGAATGCGCGCTAAAGAGGGGGGAGCAGCTTGCTGATGGTGATCGGTCACGCCGGTAATATTGATCCAGACCCGCTGAGTTGATGACTGTGATTCATTACCTTGCGGGTCGCGCCAAAAAAACGTGACGTTGCAATCACCGGTTTCACTGGCCTCAACGAAGGGAATACCACGTTGTTGTTGTTCTTGCCACCAGCCTTCACTTCCGGTCATTTCATTTAACCACGTCATATACACCATCAGCCGATCACTGCACGTTGTTACTTTCATGAATGTTATGAATAATACTATTGATAATTATTTGCATTTGCAATAGGGTGTTTCCGCTCTACGGGGAGCGCGCGCGTTCCGTCTACCGCATCTGCTCTAATGAAGAGACGATGTTCTCCAAAGGACGGCCCGGTTAGATCTGGAATGCGTTGCAGGCAAGGTAAATACCTTTCACCGGCGCGCCAGCAGTTGCAATGCTGTTGGCAATCCAGGAAATAAAAAATGAAGAAATTATCACGGCTTTCATTAGCCATTTTGCTTGAAATCGGTTTGGCCGCATCTTTTGTTCCCGCAGCGCTTGCCGCGGAAACCACCTCTGAATCAAACACATCCAGCGACGATAACGCATCCACTGACGGTAGTAATGGCACGCTGGTGGTCAATGCAGCAGAACAGACGCTGCAAGCCCCAGGTGTTTCGACTATTACCGCTGACGAAATCAAAAAACGCCCGCCGGCACGTGATGTCTCTGAGATCATCCGTACCATGCCTGGCGTTAACCTCACCGGGAACTCTACCAGCGGCCAGCGCGGCAACAACCGCCAGATAGATATTCGCGGTATGGGCCCGGAAAATACCTTGATTTTGGTTGATGGCATGCCGGTTTCCAGCCGCAACTCGGTACGCCTTGGCTGGCGTGGCGAACGTGATACGCGCGGCGATACCAGCTGGGTTCCCCCTGAGATGATCGATCACATCGAAGTGATTCGCGGTCCGGCTGCGGCACGTTACGGCAACGGTGCGGCGGGCGGCGTGGTGAATATCATCACCAAGAAAGAGAGCAGTGCGTGGCACGGCTCCTGGAATACCTACTTCAATGCGCCAGAGCATAAAGAAGAAGGCTCGACCAAACGCACCAACTTCAGTTTGATGGGACCGTTAGGCGATGACTTTAGCTTTCGTCTTTATGGCGGACTCGCGAAAACTCAGGCTGATGCCCAGTTTATTAACGAAGGCCATCAGTCGCTTCGCACCGGCTCTTATGCAGATACCGTGCCTGCAGGGCGTGAAGGCGTAGAAAATAAAGATATCAATGCGTTGCTGCGCTGGGCTTTCGCTCCCATGCAGGCGCTTGAATTTGAAGCGGGCTATAGCCGTCAGGGCAACCTGTATGCAGGCGATACGCAAAACACCAATACCAGTGCCTTGGTGCAGAGCAAATACGGTGAAGAAACCAACCGGTTATATCGCCAGAACTTTGCGGTGACCTGGACCGGCGCGTGGGATAACGGCATCAGCACCCGTAGCTATGCGCGGTATGAAAATACCCGCAACTCGCGCATGGACGAAGGTTTGGCGGGCGGAACAGAGGGCATTTTCTCTGATGACGGCTTCTCAACCATTCAGTTAGATGACGTGATGCTGCACAGTGAGATCAGTGTGCCGTTTGAGCTGTTGGTTAATCAAACGGCGACCTTCGGTACCGAGTGGAACCAGCAGCGCATGAAAGATGGTTCCTCTAACAGCCAGGCGCTTTCGGGTGGCAATATTGACGGTTTATCTACCGGCACGCGCAGTCCTTATTCGCAGGCTGAAATCTTTTCACTGTTTGCCGAAGATAATATCGAAGTGACAGACAGCACGATGCTGACGCCAGCATTGCGCTTTGATCATCACTCGATTGTGGGTGACAACTGGAGCCCATCGCTGAATCTGTCGCAAGGTTTGGGTGATGACTTCACGCTGAAGTTAGGGATTGCGCGTGCGTATAAAGCGCCAAGCCTGTATCAGACCAACCCGAATTATGTGCTTTATAGCCGTGGCCAAGGCTGTGCGGCCAGCGCGGGTGCCTGTTATCTGATGGGGAATGATGACCTTAGTGCCGAAACCAGCATCAATAAAGAAGTTGGGCTGGAGTGGAAACATGACGGTTATCAAGCGGGCGTGACTTGGTTCCGCAATGACTATCGCAACAAAATCGAAGCGGGTTATTTGCCGACCGGAACGTCCACTTCCGGCACCACGGATGTCTATAAGTGGGAAAACGTACCGAAAGCGGTCGTTGAAGGTTTAGAGGGCACGCTGAATATTCCTTTCTCCGACACGGTGGCGTGGAACAACAATCTGACTTATATGCTGCAGAGTAAAAACAAGGAAACAGGCGATCGCTTGTCGATCATTCCTGAATACACCTTGAACTCTTCCCTAAGCTGGCAGGCCACACAGGATCTGTCGCTGGAAACAACCCTAACGTGGTACGGCTCGCAAACGCCGAAGAAATATAACTACAAAGGGGAAGCGGTGACCGGCAGTGAGAAGGATCAGGTTAGTCCTTATTCAATCGTTGGTATGAGCGGCACCTACGACATCAATAAGTACGCCAGCGTGACGCTGGGTATTGAGAACCTGTTCGATAAACGTCATTTCCGCGAAGGGAATGCGCAGACAACCGGTAACGAAACAACCGGCGCGTATATGTATGGCGCAGGCGCGAATACTTATAACGAGTCAGGTCGTACGTACTACGTGAGTGTTAATACTCACTTCTAATAAGCCGCAATAAAAAACGCAGCGGGTAGCAAGCCCGCTGCGTTGATCGTATTACTTCACTCAGTTGTTCTTATTGATATCGCTATATAACCTGCTCTCGAAACGCACCAGCGGAATTCGGCGTTGGCGTTGATCCTCTGGCGGCACAGCATAACCAGAAAGGAACTGCACGAAAGCCACACGCGTACCGCTTGAGGTCGTTATAAAGCCTGCCAGGTTATACACGCCTTGCAGTGAACCGGTTTTCGCTGAAACTTTGCCATCCAGTCCCGCTTCATGTAATCCGCCGCGATATTGCAATGTGCCATCGTAGCCCGCTAACGGCAGCATAGAGATGTAATCCAACGTATTGTCGTTCTTGGCGATGTATTGCAGCACCTGCATCATGGTTTCTGGCGAAATCAAATCGTGGCGTGATAAGCCCGATCCGTCGACCTGAATGCTGTTGCCCAGATCAATATTGGCTTTCTGTTTCAGAATGCGGCGTATCGCATCTGAACCCGCACGGAAAGTGCCCGGCACGTTGAAATAGTGATGGCCGATGGTACGGAAAACGGTATCGGCAATCATGTTGTCAGACTTTTTCAACATCATGCGCAACAGCGTATGCAGCGGCGCGGATTGCGTCGAGGCTAATACGGTGCCTGGCGACGTGGCTTGCGCTTGACGAACCAGATGGCCGCTGTAATCGATATCCGCTGCACGCAGTTCCGATTTTAAGATTTCGCCAGCCCAGGCTGCACCATCCTGTACTGCAAACGCCAGGGGCAGGGGTTCTGCGCGCTGTCGCATACAACCGGTTAAGGTATAGCGGTTCAATTCACCCGGCACCACATCCAGTTCACAATATTGACCTTCACCGCTGTTGCGGCCAAGGGTGCGAACTTGACTAAACATGTGTGCAGGATAATAAGAAGCGATGCGTACAAAGGCGTTCTCGCCTGGCGTATTGGCGCTATAAAGTGAAACTGAGAAACAGTTTTTATCCACTATTGCCGCCGCAGGAGGCGCACTAAAGCACTGTGTGAGATCGTTCCACGGCCAGCCGGGCGCCATGTCATGGCTGGCAAACACCGAAGTATCAATCACCAGATTGCCTTTGATATGCGTCACGCCCTGCTTTTTTAACGCAGCGACCATATTGCGCAGATCCTGACGGCTCAGCGTAGGATCGCCCGCAAAACGTGCCACTAAATCGCCGTTCAGCGTGCCATCAACAATGGCACCTTTGGTTTCAAACGTGGTTTGAAAACGGTAGTCGCCGCCTAATTCCAGCAAGGCCGCCAGCGCAGTGATCACTTTCATGGTACTCGCGGGCAACGCCATTTGCTTGCCGTGGTAATCGATGATCGGAGTTGATGCGCCGATTTTCTGCACCATCAACGCCAAATTAGCGCCGTCGGGCAAATATTGCATATATTCATCAACGGGGGCTGCTTGTGCCTGCAGCATAAATGCACAGGTTAATCCGGTAACAAGTCGTGAAAATCGCATAATCTCGCGGTAACTGGCATGTGAGGACGTCAATACTACGTCCCTGGACGGTGCAAAGTAAACGATGACCCGCAGGGAACTCTGGGGTAAAATACGTATCAAATTGCAAAACCTTTTCTGGCCTGGAAACTTATCTGGGTCAGGATTCTTTTGTTTTCAAAACGGCACAACGTGTCGCAGAACGCTTTTTTCTGCAGTCACCGGTCAGGATGACACCGTTAAACAGGAAAGATGACGAGGAGCTTAAATGAATCAGATTCCGATGACGTTAAGAGGCGCTGAAAGATTGCGCGAAGAGCTGAACGAGCTGAAAACCGTGAAGCGCCCGCGCATCATCGCCTCGATTGCTGATGCTCGCGAGCATGGCGATTTGAAAGAAAATGCTGAATATCACGCTGCGCGTGAAGAGCAGGGCTTTTGTGAAGGCCGCATTCAGGAGATCGAAGCAAAACTCTCCAATGCACAGGTGATCGACATCACCCAAATGCCTAAAACCGGTCGCGTGATTTTTGGTTCAACGGTTAGCGTGCTGAACCTTGATACCGATGAAGAGTCAACCTATCGCATTGTGGGCGATGACGAAGCGGATTTTAAACAAAATCTGATTTCGGTGAACTCGCCAATGGCACGCGGGCTGGTGGGTAAAGAGGCCGATGATGTTGCTATCATCAAAACGCCTGGCGGCGATGTGGAATATGAAATCCTGAAGGTGGAATACCTTTAAGATGTTGCTACGCTTTGAAAAGCACAGAAGCACAATGTAAAGAAAGGAAAAAGGCCGCACTGCGGCCTTTTATCCTATGTGAGAGCATGGCACTTTCACTGCCCGATTATCGTGGCAGAGAAATTTTGCTCTCTTTAGCAGGGCGATACAGCACCAGCGTTTTGCCGATCACCTGAACGTTGTTGGCGCGTGTTTCACGCACGATTGCTTCAACGATCAGCAGTTTGGTTTCACGATCTTCCGAGGCAATTTTCACCTTGATCAATTCGTGATGTCCTAATGCGTATTCGATTTCGGCCAGCACGCCTTCGGTAAGGCCATTTCCACCGATCATCACGACCGGCTTGAGCGGATGGGCAAGACCTTTCAGGTGCTGTTTTTGTTTGGTACTTAGATTCATCGTATTTTTTACTTACTCAGGGATTGAAAACGGTTCATTCTACCGCCATCTCGGGTATATCGCCAAATCGACGCAACCCATTGCGTGCAGGTTTATCGCTACGATGACGATTTAGTTGGAAAAATTATGACGGGTAAAAAGCGTTCAGCCAGTTCTAGCCGCTGGCTCCAGGAACACTTTAGCGATAAATATGTGCTTCAGGCACAGAAAAAAGGGTTGCGCTCGCGCGCCTGGTTTAAACTTGAGGAAATACAGCAGGGTGACAAGCTTTTCAAACCCGGTATGACCGTGGTAGATCTGGGTGCAGCACCCGGTGGCTGGTCGCAATACGTTGTACAGCAGATAGGTGCAAAAGGTCGGGTCATCGCTTGTGATATTCTGCCGATGGATCCGATTGTCGGTGTCGATTTCCTTCAAGGTGATTTTCGTGAAGAATCGGTGATCAAAGCGCTGCTTGAACGCGTTGGTGATCAGAAAGTCCAGGTTGTCATGTCCGATATGGCACCTAACATGAGTGGTACACCTGCCGTAGATATTCCCCGGTCGATGTATTTAGTGGAACTGGCGCTGGAAATGAGTCGGGATATCCTGGCACCCGGCGGCAGCTTTGTAGTGAAAGTGTTTCAGGGAGATGGCTTCGATGAATACCTACGGGAAATTCGCTCCCTTTTTACGAAAGTGAAAATTCGGAAGCCAGACGCTTCGCGTTCACGTTCGCGTGAAGTGTACATTGTGGCGACTGGGCGCAAACTATAACCAAATTGCTGGAGAAGTAGGCTAGATCGCTGCGATTCCATGTATGAAGGATATATAGTACCCTACGCTATCTGTTAACACCGTTGTAATATGAGGTTAATCCCTTGAGTGACATGGCGAAAAACCTGATTCTCTGGTTAGTCATCGCGGTCGTGCTGATGTCTGTATTCCAGAGCTTTGGGCCCAGCGAGTCGAATGGCCGAAGGGTTGATTATTCAACCTTCCTGTCGGAAGTGAACCAGGATCAGGTCCGCGAGGCACGTATTAACGGGCGTGAAATTAACGTAGTTAAAAAAGACAGCAATAAATACACCACTTACATTCCTGTCAATGACCCCAAGTTGCTCGATAACCTCTTGACCAAAAACGTCAAAGTGGTTGGCGAACCGCCGGAAGAACCGAGCCTGTTGGCTTCAATCTTCATTTCGTGGTTCCCGATGCTGCTACTGATTGGCGTGTGGATCTTCTTTATGCGGCAGATGCAGGGCGGCGGTGGCAAAGGCGCGATGTCCTTTGGCAAAAGCAAAGCCCGCATGTTGACAGAAGATCAGATCAAAACCACGTTCTCTGACGTCGCTGGTTGTGATGAAGCGAAGGAAGAAGTTGCTGAACTGGTGGAATACCTGCGCGAACCAAGCCGCTTCCAAAAACTGGGTGGTAAAATTCCGAAAGGCGTTTTGATGGTTGGCCCGCCAGGTACAGGTAAAACGTTGTTGGCAAAAGCGATTGCCGGTGAAGCTAAAGTACCTTTCTTTACTATCTCAGGTTCTGACTTCGTAGAAATGTTCGTAGGTGTGGGTGCATCTCGTGTGCGCGACATGTTTGAGCAAGCGAAGAAAGCTGCACCTTGCATCATCTTTATCGATGAGATCGATGCTGTAGGTCGTCAACGTGGTGCCGGTTTAGGCGGCGGTCACGATGAGCGTGAGCAGACGCTTAACCAGATGTTGGTTGAGATGGATGGTTTCGAAGGTAATGAAGGCATTATCGTTATCGCAGCAACTAACCGTCCTGATGTGCTTGACCCAGCGCTGCTGCGTCCGGGTCGCTTTGACCGTCAGGTTGTGGTTGGTTTGCCAGACGTACGTGGACGTGAGCAGATTCTGAAAGTACATATGCGTCGCGTTCCATTAGCGACCGATATTGATGCTGCAATCATTGCTCGTGGTACGCCAGGCTTCTCCGGTGCGGATCTTGCTAACCTTGTGAACGAAGCTGCGCTGTTTGCTGCTCGCTCTAACAAACGTGTTGTGTCGATGGTTGAGTTCGAAAAAGCGAAAGACAAAATCATGATGGGTGCGGAACGTCGCTCTATGGTGATGACGGAATCGCAGAAAGAATCAACCGCATATCACGAAGCAGGCCATGCAATTATTGGTCGTCTGGTTCCAGAACACGATCCGGTTCACAAAGTAACAATTATTCCACGTGGCCGCGCGTTGGGTGTGACCTTCTTCTTACCGGAAGGCGATGCAATCAGCGCCAGCCGTCAGAAACTGGAAAGTCAGATCTCTACGCTATACGGCGGTCGTTTGGCTGAAGAGATTATCTACGGTGCTGAACGTGTTTCTACCGGTGCGTCGAATGACATCAAAGTCGCGACAAATCTGGCACGCAACATGGTTACACAGTGGGGCTTCTCGGAGAAACTCGGTCCATTGCTGTATGCGGAAGAAGAGGGTGAAGTGTTCCTTGGGCGTTCAGTTGCCAAAGCGAAACACATGTCTGATGAAACCGCGCGCATCATTGATCAGGAAGTTAAGCACCTGATTGACAGCAACTACCAACGTGCTCGCCGCATTCTGGGTGAAAACATGGACATCCTTCATGCAATGAAAGACGCGCTGATGAAGTATGAAACCATTGATGCACCACAGATCGACGACCTGATGGCACGCCGCGAAGTGCGTCCACCAGCGGGCTGGGAAGATCCAGGCAGCAGCAATTCTGACAGCAACGGTACGCCAAAGGCGCCACGTCCGGTTGATGAACCGCGTACGCCAAATCCTGGCAATACTATGTCAGAGCAGCTCGACAAATAAGCTGTAACGTCGTCAAATAAAACCCCGGCTGGTCCGGGGTTTTTTATATCCTGAAATTGTTACTCAAGGAGTTTTTCGCCATGAAGTTGTTCGCTCGTGATTCCCATCTCGATTTATCTTTTCCCCATGTGATGGGTATTTTAAATGTCACGCCGGATTCCTTTTCAGATGGCGGTAAACATAACGTCTTGGTTGATGCGCTCACGCATACCAACGAAATGGTCAATGCAGGTGCCACCATTATTGATGTTGGTGGAGAATCGACACGTCCCGGCGCAGATGAAGTCAGTGTTGAAGAAGAGCTGGAGCGTGTTATTCCGGTTGTTGAAGCGATTGCCCAGCGTTTTGAAGTTTGGATTTCAGTCGATACCTCAAAACCTGAAGTTATTCGTGAATCTGCACGTGTAGGGGCTCACATCATCAATGACATTCGTTCATTATCTGAACCGGGTGCACTTGAAGCAGCGGCTGAAACGGGACTACCTGTGTGTCTGATGCACATGCAGGGCGAGCCGCGTACTATGCAGCAGGCACCAGAATATGAAAACATTTTAAGCGAAGTAGACGCTTACTTCGTTAATCATATCGCACGCTGTGAAGCCGCAGGGATTAAAAAAGAGAATCTGATACTCGACCCAGGCTTTGGTTTCGGTAAAAATCTGAGCCACAACTATGAGCTGCTGGCTCACCTTAGCGATTATCACCATTTTGGTTTACCGCTATTGGTGGGTATGTCGCGTAAATCGATGATTGGCCAATTATTAAATGTCGGTCCTGGCCAACGTTTAACTGGCAGCCTCGCCTGTGCGGTCATTGCTGCTATGCAAGGCGCACAAATCATTCGCGTACATGACGTCAAAGAAACTGTCGAAGCGATGCGCGTAGTTGAAGCAACGCGTAGAGCAAAAGGATAATTAGGCATGAGTAATCGTAAATATTTCGGTACAGATGGCATTCGCGGCAAAGTGGGTGAAGCACCTATTACACCTGATTTTGTACTGAAATTGGGCTGGGCGGCCGGTAAAGTGCTGGCGCGACACGGCTCAAAAAAAATTATTATCGGCAAAGATACGCGTATTTCTGGTTACATGCTGGAATCAGCATTAGAAGCGGGTTTAGCCGCGGCAGGATTATCCGCAGCCTTTACAGGGCCAATGCCTACGCCCGCCATCGCTTATCTGACTCGCACTTTTCGTGCCGAAGCTGGCATTGTGATCTCCGCGTCGCATAATCCTTTTGACGATAATGGCATTAAATTTTTCTCATCTGAGGGCACTAAATTGCCTGACGAAGTAGAGGAAGCCATTGAATTAGAAATGGAAAAGCCGATTACCTGTGTCGAGTCAGCTGCATTAGGGCGCGCTAGCCGTATTGTCGATGCTGCCGGACGTTACATTGAATTTTGCAAAGGCACCTTTCCAAGCGAACTCAATCTCAACGGACTGAAAATTGTGGTGGATTGCGCGAATGGCGCGACGTATCACATTGCTCCTAACGTATTGCGCGAATTGGGTGCGACGGTTATTGCTATCGCCACCCAGCCGGATGGGATGAACATCAACAAAGAGTGCGGCGCGACCGATCTGAAAATGCTTCAGCAGCGTGTACTCGCCGAAAAAGCGGACATCGGCTTAGCCTATGACGGCGACGGCGATCGCATCATGATGGTTGATCATCTTGGCGAAAAAGTGGATGGCGACCAGATTCTCTACATCATCGCGCGTGAAGGCTTGCGTCAAGGCCAATTGCGCGGCGGTGTAGTCGGCACGCTGATGAGTAATATGGGCTTAGAGTTGGCGCTTAAGCAGTTAGGCATTCCTTTTGTTCGGGCTAAAGTCGGTGACCGCTATGTGCTGGAAAAAATGCAGGAAAAAGGCTGGCGCTTAGGAGCAGAGAACTCTGGTCATGTCATTTTGCTGGATAAAACCACGACGGGTGATGGCATCGTAGCAAGTTTGCAAGTACTCACTGCAATGGTGCGTAACCATATGAGCCTGCACGATTTGTGCAGCGGTATGAAAATGCTGCCTCAGGTATTAGTCAATGTACGCTTTACGGGTGAACACGATCCGCTGGAAAGCGAAGCAGTAAAAGCGGTAACCGTAGAAGTGGAAAAAGCCCTGGCTGGACGTGGTCGCGTATTGCTCCGTAAATCAGGAACTGAACCTCTGATTCGCGTCATGGTTGAAGGTGAAAACGAGGCACAGGTAATTGAATTAGCCAATCGTATCGCCGATCAAGTGAAGGCTGTTTAAGCTGTTTAAAGGCGGTAGGCAATAGGCCGAACCGCCTGTAAAATCACCGGGATGGCGCTTTTTTCTGCAATCAGCGTGTCTGTTGCAAATTGCACTTGCAGAGGTATGCGCCTTTGGTTAGTATTCACACCCGCTTCTGATGGGTGATGACGAGATATCCCATCAATACTGGTTGAAGCTTTAACTGTACGATTACCGTGCAAGGAACAGGTTGAATATGTACGAAGCTCTTTTAGTTGTTTTCCTTATTGTAGCTATCGCCCTCGTGGGTATGATCATGCTGCAGCAAGGCAAAGGCGCTGATATGGGAGCCTCATTCGGTGCAGGCGCATCCGGTACGTTGTTTGGTTCAAATGGGTCAGGAAACTTCATGACTCGTATGACTGGCATCTTAGCGGCATTGTTCTTCATCATCAGCTTGGTTCTGGGTAATTTGAACAGCAATAAAACTTCGAAAGGAAGCGAGTGGGAAAATCTTTCTGCGCCAGCGCAGTCTCAGCAGACTGAACAGCCAGCGCAACCGGCAACGCCGGGTAACGATATTCCTAAGTAAATTCGTCAACGCTTGCGACGCAACTGATTCACGTTGCGGTCTGAAAAGTGCCGAGGTGGTGGAATTGGTAGACACGCTACCTTGAGGTGGTAGTGCCCGATTGGGCTTACGGGTTCAAGTCCCGTCCTCGGTACCAAATCTTAGTATTACTTGCATTTAATGCATGTTCGGCGTAATATTCGCCACGTTTTCGGACGCGGGGTGGAGCAGCCTGGTAGCTCGTCGGGCTCATAACCCGAAGGTCGTCGGTTCAAATCCGGCCCCCGCAACCACTTTCCCTTAGAGTTCTTTTTCAAATATACTGTATGCATCCACGGGCGCATTCGCAGCGAATTTTAAAAAAATTCTTTTGGATTGGGTCCGAGCCGCTTCGCGGCATACAGGGTCCAGTGATAAAAAGCCCCGAATTTTCGGGGTTTTTTGTTATTAGCGAATCGTAATACTGGGCTTTAGGCCCTTTTTTTATGTCTTGGGGGTGGGCTTGTCCACATTAGAGCAAAAATTGACAGATTTGATATCGGCTCCGGTAGAAGCACTGGGCTACGAACTGGTGGGAATTGAATTCGTTCGGAGTCGCACATCAATCCTGCGCATCTATATTGATAGTGAAGATGGCATCAATGTCGATGATTGCGCGGATGTCAGCCACCAGGTGAGCGCAGTAATGGATGTTGAAGATCCCATTACCGTGCCTTACAACCTTGAGGTGTCCTCACCGGGACTCGATCGTCCGCTGTTTACCGCTGAACATTATGAGCGCTATGCAGGTGATGAAGTGACTCTGGTGCTGCGTATGGCCGTTCAAAACCGCCGTAAATGGCAGGGAATCATCAAGTCTGTAGAAGGCGAGATGATCACGGTAAACGTTGAGGGTAAAGATGAAGTGTTCGCGCTGAGTAATATTCAGAAAGCGAACCTGGTCCCCCACTTTTAAAAGTCCGGATTGAGGCTAACCAGGATGAATAAAGAGATCTTAGCTGTTGTAGAAGCCGTTTCTAACGAAAAAGCCCTGCCGCGTGAGAAAATCTTCGAAGCGCTGGAGAGCGCGCTGGCTACTGCGACCAAGAAAAAGTACGAGCAAGAAATTGAGGTGCGCGTAAGCATTGATCGCAGAAGTGGCGATTTCGATACTTTCCGCCGTTGGGAGATCGTAAACGAGGTTACACAGCCAACGCGCGAGATCACACTGGATGCGGCCCGCTTCGAAGACGAAGCATTCAATCTGGGCGAATATGTTGAAGATCAGATTGAATCGGTTACTTTTGACCGCATTACTACTCAAACCGCGAAGCAGGTTATCGTACAAAAAGTACGTGAAGCTGAGCGTGCGATGGTGGTTGATCAATTCCGCGAGCAGGAAGGCGAAATCATTACTGGCGTGGTAAAAAAAGTTAACCGCGACAATATTTCGTTAGACTTAGGCAGCAATGCCGAAGCGGTGATTCTGCGTGAAGATATGCTGCCGCGTGAAAACTTCCGCCCAGGCGACCGCATTCGTGGCGTACTCTATTCAGTACGACCTGAAGCGCGTGGCGCGCAGCTGTTTGTGACGCGTTCCAAACCGGAAATGTTGATCGAACTGTTCCGCATCGAAGTGCCAGAAATTGGCGAAGAAGTGATTGAAATTAAAGCCGCCGCTCGTGATCCGGGCTCGCGTGCCAAAATTGCTGTAAAAACCAATGACAAACGTATCGATCCGGTAGGTGCTTGTGTGGGTATGCGCGGTGCGCGTGTTCAGGCTGTATCCAGCGAACTGGGTGGCGAGCGTATCGATATCGTGCTGTGGGATGACAATCCGGCACAGTTTGTTATTAATGCCATGGCTCCGGCTGATGTGGCATCAATCGTGGTTGATGAAGATAATCACACCATGGATATCGCTGTAGAAGCTGGAAATCTGGCTCAGGCGATCGGCCGTAACGGCCAAAACGTGCGTCTAGCTTCCCAATTAAGTGGTTGGGAACTGAACGTGATGACCGTCGATGATCTGCAAGCTAAGCATCAGGCTGAAGCACATGCAGCTATCGATATGTTCACCAAACATCTCGACGTTGATGAAGAATTCGCTACCATTCTGGTGGAAGAAGGATTCTCTTCGCTGGAAGAATTGGCTTATGTGCCTATCGACGAGCTGTTGGAAATTGACGGCCTCGACGAAGAGACCATTGAAGCCCTGCGTGAACGAGCAAAAAATGCGTTAACCACCCTGGCATTAGCGAAAGAAGAGAGCCTTGGTAATCAGGAGCCCGCTGAGGATCTTCTGAATCTTGAGGGCTTGGATCGTGCGCTGGCTTATCGCCTGGCAGCAAAAGGCGTTTGCACGCTGGAAGATCTCGCTGAGCAAGGTGTTGACGATCTGACGGATATTGAAGGCATGACTGATGAGCAAGCAGGCTCGCTAATTATGGCCGCACGAAATATCTGCTGGTTCGGCGATGACGCGTAATAACAGGAAGGAACAGCATGACAGATGTAACCGTAAAATCGCTGGCCGCAGAAATTCAGACTCCGGTCGATCGCCTGGTACAGCAATTTGCTGATGCGGGGATCCCTAAGTCTGAAAACGACGCCGTATCCCAGCACGAGAAAGAAACCTTACTGTCTCACTTGAATCGTGAGCATGGTCAGGCCGGTTCAAGCAAGCTGACGTTGCAGCGTAAAACGCGTAGCACCTTGAATATTCCTGGCACCGGGGGTAAAAGTAAGTCGGTGCAAATTGAAGTCCGCAAAAAGCGTACATACGTGAAAGGCGATGCAGATGCTGAGCAAGCTCAGGCAGAAGCTGAAGCCGAGGCACAGCGTGTAGCGGAAGAGCAGGCGCAACGCGAGGCTGAAGAAAAAGCCCGTCGCGATGCTGAACAGAAAGCGCAACGTGAAGCCGAAGAAAAAGCCAAGCGCGAAGCCGCTGACAAGGCCAAACGTGCAGCAGCGGAAAATGAGAAAGTGAATAATCAACCTACCGATGACGTGACCAAGGCTGCGCAATCTGACAAAGCCCGTCGCGAAGCAGAAGCTGCCGAACTTAAGCGTAAAGCTGAAGAAGAAGCACGTCGTAAACTCGAAGAGGCTGCCCGCCTCGTAGCAGAAGAAGCCCGCCGTCTGGCCGAAGAGAAATCGGCCGAATGGGAGAAACCAGAAGAAGAGGATAAAGGCGACTATCACGTCACCACCTCGACTCACGCCCGTCAGGCGGAAGACGAGAATGATCGTCAGGTTGAAGCGGGTCGTGCACGTGCGCGTACTACTGCTAAAGCAACGCGTCCGGCTAAAAAAGGCAACAAGCATTCTGAAGCCAAAACTGACCGTGAAGAAGCGCGTGCCGCTATTCGTGGTGGTAAAGGCGGAAAACATCGCAAGCCAAGTGCTCTGCAGCAGGGCTTTAATAAGCCAGCTCAGGCCGTGAACCGCGATGTTGTCATCGGTGAAACCATTACTGTAGCTGAACTGGCTAACAAAATGGCGGTGAAAGGTTCTCTGGTCATCAAAGCGATGATGCGAATGGGCGCTATGGCGACCATCAACCAGGTTATCGATCAGGAAACCGCTCAGCTGGTTGCTGAAGAAATGGGCCATAAAGTTACCCTTCGTCGTGAGAACGAGCTGGAAGAAGCGGTAATGGACGATCGTGACACCGATGCTGCACAGGAATCTCGTGCACCGGTTGTGACCATCATGGGCCACGTTGACCACGGTAAAACCTCTTTGCTGGATTACATCCGCTCTACCAAAATCGCCTCTGGCGAAGCGGGCGGCATTACTCAGCATATCGGTGCTTATCACGTCGAAACTGACAACGGTATGGTGACCTTCCTTGATACCCCGGGACACGCCGCGTTTACCGCAATGCGTGCACGTGGTGCTCAGGCTACGGATATCGTAATCCTGGTTGTTGCAGCCGATGATGGCGTAATGCCACAGACCATCGAAGCAATCCAGCACGCCAAAGCAGCGAAAGTGCCGGTTGTTGTTGCGGTGAACAAGGTTGATAAGCCAGAAGCCGATCCAGATCGCGTTAAAAACGAACTGACTCAGTACGGAATCATTCCGGAAGAGTGGGGCGGCGAAAACATGTTCGTTAATGTCTCTGCTAAAGCAGGTACCGGCATTGATGATCTGTTGAATGCGATTCTGTTGCAGGCAGAAGTACTGGAATTAACCGCTATCCGTGAAGGTATGGCGAGCGGCGTGGTTATCGAATCGTTCCTCGACAAAGGTCGTGGTCCGGTTGCAACCGTGTTGGTACGTGAAGGTACGCTGAACAAAGGCGATATCGTACTGTGTGGCTTCGAATATGGCCGTGTTCGTGCGATGCGTGACGAACTGGGCCGCGAAGTGATGGAAGCAGGTCCTTCGATTCCTGTTGAGATCCTGGGCCTTTCTGGTGTGCCAGCAGCAGGCGACGAAGCGACTGTTGTACGTGACGAGAAGAAAGCGCGTGAAGTTGCACTGTATCGTCAGGGTAAATTCCGCGAAGTGAAACTGGCGCGTCAGCAGAAGTCGAAGTTGGAGAACATGTTCGCCAACATGACCGAAGGCGAAGTGTCCGAACTGAACATCGTGCTGAAAGCCGATGTACAGGGTTCAGTGGAAGCGATCTCCGACTCCTTGCTGAAACTCTCCACCGACGAAGTGAAGGTGAAGATTGTTGGCTCTGGCGTGGGTGGTATCACCGAAACCGACGCAACGCTGGCTGCAGCTTCTAACGCAATCATCCTTGGCTTTAACGTACGTGCCGATGCATCAGCACGTCGTGTCATCGACGCTGAAAGCGTAGATCTGCGTTACTACTCGGTCATCTATAGCTTGATCGATGAAGTTAAAGCAGCGATGAGCGGCATGTTGGCACCTGAGTACAAACAGCAGATTATTGGTCTGGCTGAAGTACGTGACGTGTTCAAATCACCGAAATTTGGCGCTATCGCAGGTTGTATGGTGACGGAAGGTAACATTAAACGTCACAATCCAATTCGCGTTCTGCGTGACAACGTGGTGATTTACGAGGGTGAGCTCGAATCACTGCGTCGCTTTAAAGATGACGTTAACGAAGTACGTAACGGCATGGAGTGTGGTATCGGCGTTAAGAACTACAATGACGTACGTACCGGCGACATGATTGAAGTCTTTGAAGTGATTGAAGTTAAACGCACCATCGAGTAATAGACGATGTGATGCAATTTGGGAGGCCGCTGGCCTCCCGAATTATTTGGGAGAAATAATTATGGCGAAAGAATTTGGTCGCCCGCAGCGTGTGTCACAAGAGCTGCAAAAAGAGATCGCGATGATTTTGCAACGCGAAATTAAAGATCCACGTCTGGGCATGATGGTTACTGTCTCCGGCGTTGAGGTCTCCCGCGATCTCGCTTATGCCAAAGTGTTTGTTACCTTCCTCAATGATAAAGATGAAGAAGCGGTTAAGAATGGCCTGAAGGCATTAAAAGAAGCCTCTGGCTATATTCGTATTCTGCTGGGCAAAGCCATGCGTCTGCGTATCGTGCCTGAACTGACTTTCTTCTACGACAACTCGTTGATCGAAGGGATGCGCATGTCGAATCTCGTCAGCAGCGTAGTGAAAAGCGACGTTGAACGTCGTGGTACAGATGCAAAGGATGAGGACGAGGAAGCGTAATGAGTCGTCCTCGTCGTCGCGGCCGCGATGTCCATGGCGTTCTGTTACTGGACAAGCCGCAAGGTGCCTCTTCCAATGATGTCTTGCAAAAAGTGAAGCGTATCTTCAACGCCAACCGCGCAGGACACACTGGCGCGCTCGATCCACTGGCAACCGGTATGCTGCCGATTTGCTTGGGCGAAGCCACCAAGTTTTCTCAATACCTGTTGGATTCCGATAAGCGTTATCGTGTTATTGCTCGTCTTGGTGAGCGAACAGACACGTCGGATGCTGACGGAAGCGTAGTGCAAACGCGCCCAGTAGAATTTAGTCAGTCTGAACTCGATAGCGCGCTAGAGAGTTTCCGCGGTGATACTTTGCAGGTACCTTCAATGTTTTCAGCATTGAAGCATCAAGGTCGCCCGCTCTATGAATATGCACGTCAAGGCATTGAGATTGAGCGTGAAGCACGTCCCATCACTGTTTACGAACTGCAGTTTATTCGCTGGCAAGATGATGAGCTTGAGCTGGAAATCCACTGTTCTAAAGGCACTTATATTCGCACCATTATCGACGATTTAGGTGAAAAGCTTGGCTGTGGTGCGCATGTCATCATGCTGCGTCGTGTACAGGTTGCGCGTTATCCCTTTGAGAAAATGGTCACGCTGGAGCAGCTCACTGCGCTGGCTACCGCAGCAACAGAATCCGGTCTTTCTTTAGAAGAACAGCTTGATCCTCTGTTGTTACCGATGGACAGCCCGGCATCTGATTTTCCTGAAGTGAATTTGCCCCTGGCTGCTGCGGCCTACTTCAAGCAGGGCCAGCCTGTGCACGCCAGCAATTCGCCTGCCTCGGGATTGGTTCGCGTCTACGAAGGTGATGAGCGCAAATTCATCGGCATGGCTGAAATTGCCGATGACGGGCGCGTGGCGCCACGTCGTTTGGTGGTTGAGTATCAAGATTAAGCCACGCCCTGTTTTTGTCTGAGGGGATTTGCGTTGCTATCGGACGAAGAGTAGAATGGTGCGGCTTTAAAGCGGGATGCTGAATTAGAGATCGGCACCCATACATTCATTTAACTGGAGTTTATTATGTCTCTAAGCGTAGAAGCTAAAGCAGAGATCGTTGCTAAATATGGTCGTGGTGCTAACGACAGCGGTTCAACTGAAGTTCAGGTTGCTCTGTTGACCGCGCAGATCAGCCATCTGCAGGGCCACTTCTCTGAGCACAAAAAAGACCACCACAGCCGTCGCGGTCTGCTGCGTATGGTATCACAGCGTCGTAAGCTGCTGGATTACCTGAAGCGTAAAGACGTTGCACGCTACAGCAGCCTGATCGAAAGTCTCGGTCTGCGTCGCTAAGTCTGAAGAATCTGATCGAAGGTGCTGCGCAGTAATTTGCAAAGAACATCTCATACGATCAGATTTGTGCGAGTTTCGCGAAAAGGGGGCCTTTATGGCCCCTTTTTTCGAGCAATCCGCAGCAATCCGGGCCAAACTCATGTATTGTTGCTTAGAGTGATCTTCGATTGCAGAGGTTCGCGCGGCTAATGAGAGGCTTTACCGCATGGGCGGTTAAGGTTGTCATTAGTCGCGAGGATGCAACAGAAGATCGGTAATCAATGGCAGGCTAAAGATGGCTTGCCCCGAAGTTAAGGATTTTAATTTTGCTGAACCCGATCGTACGCAAATTCCAATATGGTCAGCATACCGTCACGCTGGAAACTGGCATGATGGCACGCCAGGCCACTGCAGCTGTTATGGTAAGCATGGATGACACTGCGGTATTTGTTACCGTTGTAGGCCAGAAAAAATCTAAACCAGGCCAGGATTTCTTCCCGCTGACTGTAAACTATCAAGAACGTACCTATGCAGCAGGTCGCATCCCGGGCAGTTTCTTCCGTCGTGAAGGCCGTCCAAGCGAAGGCGAAACGCTGATCGCGCGTCTGATTGACCGTCCGATTCGCCCGCTGTTCCCAGAAGGTTTCGTTAACGAAGTTCAGGTTATCGCGACTGTTGTTTCTGTAAACCCACAAGTTCACCCTGACATCGTTGCGATGATCGGTGCGTCAGCAGCGCTGTCGCTGTCTGGTCTGCCTTTCAACGGCCCGATCGGTTCTGCACGCGTAGGCTACATTAACGATCAGTATGTGCTGAACCCAACTGCAGATGAGCTCAAAGAATCTCGTCTGGATCTGGTGGTTGCAGGTACGCAGAATGCTGTACTGATGGTTGAATCTGAAGCAGAGATCCTGTCTGAAGAGCAAATGCTGGGTGCCGTAGTATTTGGCCACGATCAGCAGCAAATCGTTATCGAAAACATTAACTCACTGGTTGCTGAAGCAGGTAAACCACGTTGGGATTGGCAGCCAGAAGCGCCAAACGTTTCACTGAATGCACGCATTGCAGCTCTGGCTGAAACTCGCCTGAGCGATGCTTATCGCATCACTGAAAAACAGCAGCGTTATGAGCAGGTTAACCTGATCAAGAGCGAAACTACGGCTGCTCTGCTCGCTGAAGAAGAAACGCTGGATGAAGGTGAAATCAGCGATCTGCTGCACGCTATCGAGAAAAACGTTGTACGTACTCGCATCCTGAACGGTGAATTGCGTATCGATGGTCGCGAAAAAGATATGATTCGTGGTCTGGATGTGCGCACTGGCGTACTGCCGCGTACTCATGGCTCCTCTCTGTTTACCCGTGGTGAAACTCAGGCGCTGGTAACAGCCACGCTGGGTACGACACGTGATGCGCAGAATCTGGATGAGCTGATGGGTGAACGTACCGACAGCTTCCTGTTCCACTATAACTTCCCTCCGTACTCCGTAGGTGAAACCGGTATGGTGGGATCGCCTAAGCGTCGTGAAATTGGTCACGGTCGTCTGGCAAAACGCGGTGTGTTGGCAGTTATGCCAAAAGCGGAAGATTTCCCTTACACCGTTCGCGTTGTGTCTGAAATCACCGAATCTAACGGTTCATCTTCAATGGCTTCTGTATGTGGTGCATCGCTGGCCCTGATGGATGCGGGTGTACCGATCAAAGCGGCCGTTGCGGGTATCGCGATGGGCTTGGTTAAAGAAGACGAAAAATTTGTCGTGCTGTCAGACATCCTGGGTGACGAAGATCACCTTGGCGACATGGACTTCAAAGTAGCGGGTAGCCGTGAAGGTATCACTGCGCTGCAAATGGATATCAAAATCGAAGGTATCACGCGCGAAATCATGCAAGTGGCTTTGAATCAAGCTAAGGGTGCGCGTCTGCACATTCTGGGCGTGATGGAACAGGCTATCAGCACGCCGCGTACTGAAATCTCTGAATTTGCGCCACGCATTTACACCATCAAGATCAGTTCAGACAAGATCAAAGATGTCATCGGTAAAGGCGGCTCAGTAATTCGTGCATTGACTGAAGAAACCGGCACTACCATTGAAATTGAAGACGACGGCACCGTGAAAATCGCGGCAACCGACGGTCTGAAAGCGAAAGAAGCGATTCGCCGTATCGAAGAGATTACAGCTGAAATCGAAGTAGGCCGTATCTACAGCGGTAAAGTCACCCGCATCGTAGATTTTGGTGCCTTCGTCGCTATCGGTGGTGGTAAAGAAGGTCTGGTGCATATTTCTCAAATTGCTGACAAGCGCGTTGAGAAAGTCACCGATTATCTGCAGATGGGTCAAGAAGTGCCCGTTAAAGTGATGGAAGTTGATCGCCAAGGCCGCGTACGTCTGAGCATCAAAGAAGCCACAGAGACAAAACCGCAGGTTGAAGAAGCTGCAGCTGTGAGCACACCTGACGCAGAGTAAGACGTTCCTGATTTGCCTCTCCTTGCTTAGCAGGGAGAGGCGTTTGTGTTATCGCGAGGGCGGGAATCCTTGTGCGCAGCAGGCGGATGACAGGACGGTTATCCTAATGTTTGTATTCGGGAGTGGGAAATGAAGCCTTTTTTGCGCTGGTGTTTTGTTGCGACAGCTTTGACGCTGGCAGGATGCAGCAACTCCAATTGGCGTAAGAACGAAGTTCTTGCAGTACCTTTACAGCCCACACTGCAGCAAGAAGTGATTCTGGCGCGCATGGAACAAATTCTTGCCAGTCGAGCCCTCACCGATGATGAACGCGCACAGCTGTTATATGAGCGCGGAGTGTTGTATGATAGTTTAGGTCTGAGGGCATTAGCGCGAAACGATTTTTCGCAAGCGCTGTCTATAAGACCGGATATGCCAGAAGTATTTAATTACCTCGGCATATACTTAACGCAGGCTGGCAACTTTGATGCCGCCTATGAAGCGTTTGATTCTGTACTTGAGCTTGATCCAACTTACAACTATGCGCATTTAAACCGTGGTATCGCCCTCTATTACGGCGGTCGATACAAGTTAGCGCAAGATGATCTGCTGGCGTTTTATCAAGACGATCCTAACGATCCTTTCCGCAGTTTGTGGCTTTATCTCGTTGAACGCGAGATGGATGTCGACAAAGCAAAAGTAACTTTGCAACAGCGTTACGACAAAGCGGTTCGAGATCAATGGGGATGGAACATTGTCGAGTTCTACTTGGGCGATATCAGCGAAAAAACGCTGATGGAACGTCTCAAGATGGACGCAACGGATAACACCTCGCTCGCTGAACATCTCAGTGAAACCAACTTCTATTTAGGTAAGTACTACCTAAGTCTGGGGGAGAAGGACGACGCGAAAGCGTTGTTCAAACTGGCGGTGGCCAACAATGTAAATAACTTTGTTGAACACCGATACGCATTGTTGGAACTGGCGCAACTCGGCCAGGCACAAGACGATTTATCAGAATCTGACCAGCAATAGCTGACGAACTTTTATTGCCTAAAAACCTGTAAAGTCATCATCTTGATAGGTGAGGGCTTTCCTGTTCGTCAAAACTTCTAATTTGAGCCGGTTCACACTTTTTGATGAAAATAACTGAAAGTTTTCACGACGAGTTATGTAGACTGGCCGCCGCAATCTAAGAGGCACGTGTACTACATGACTGATATTCAAACCACTTTTGCTGACCTTGGCCTGAACGCCGACATCCTCGAATCACTGAACGGTATGGGCTATGTTAAGCCATCCCCAATCCAGGCTGAGTGTATTCCTCACCTGCTGGCGGGCCGTGACGTGTTAGGCATGGCGCAGACCGGGAGTGGTAAAACCGCGGCCTTTTCTCTGCCGCTGTTAAACAACATTGATCCAACCGTCAAAGCACCACAAATTCTGGTGCTGGCACCGACCCGCGAATTGGCGGTTCAGGTTGCTGAAGCTGTAACTGATTTTGCTAAACACATGCGTGGACTGAACGTTGTGGCCCTTTACGGCGGCCAACGTTATGACGTACAGCTGCGCGCTTTGCGTCAGGGACCACAAGTCGTTGTGGGTACACCTGGCCGTCTGCTGGACCATCTGAAACGCGGCACGTTAGATCTTTCTAACCTGCGCGGTCTGGTGTTGGACGAAGCTGACGAAATGCTGCGTATGGGCTTCATCGAAGACGTTGAAACCATCATGGCTCAGATTCCAGCCGGTCATCAGACCGCTCTGTTCTCTGCAACCATGCCAGAAGCGATTCGTCGTATTACTAAACGCTTCATGAAAGATCCTCAGGAAGTGCGTATTCAGTCAAGCCTGACCACGCGCCCGGACATCAGCCAGTCTTACTGGACCGCTTACGGTCGTAAAACCGACGCGCTGGTTCGTTTCCTTGAGTCTGAAGATTTTGATGCGGCTATCATCTTTGTGCGCACCAAAAACGCAACACTGGAAGTGGCCGAAGCGCTGGAGCGTAGCGGTTACAACAGTGCTGCATTGAACGGTGACATGAACCAGGCGCTGCGTGAGCAGACTCTGGAGCGCCTGAAAGATGGTCGTCTGGATATCCTGATTGCAACCGACGTTGCTGCACGTGGTCTGGATGTTGAGCGTATCAGCCTGGTTGTCAACTATGACATCCCGATGGACGCAGAATCTTACGTTCACCGTATCGGCCGTACCGGTCGTGCGGGTCGTGCTGGCCGCGCGCTGCTGTTCGTTGAGAACCGCGAGCGTCGTCTGCTGCGCAACATCGAACGCACCATGAAGTTGACTATTCCAGAAGTTGAGCTGCCTAACGCAGAGCTGCTGGGTGAACGTCGTCTGGCTAAATTTGCTGCTAAAGTTCAGCAGCAGCTGGAAAGCAGCGATCTGGATCTGTATCGCGCGCTGCTGGCTAAGATGCAGCCGGAAGATGAGATGGATTTAGAAACGTTGGCTGCTGCGCTGCTGAAAATGGCACAGGGTGAACGTCCACTGATTCTGCCACCAGAAGCACCGCGTCCAGCACGTCGTGAGTTCCGCGATCGTGATGAGCGTGATGGCCGCCGTGACAGCCGTGATTCACGTGGTCCACGCGAAAACCGTGAAGGTGGCGATCGTCCACGTCGCGAGCGTCGTGATGTCGGTGAGATGCAGCTGTATCGTATCGAAGTAGGCCGTGATGATGGTGTTGAAGTTCGTCACATCGTTGGTGCTATTGCTAATGAAGGCGATATCAGCAGTCGTTACATCGGTAACATCAAGCTGTTTGGTACGCACTCAACAATCGAGCTGCCGAAAGGCATGCCTGGCGATGTGCTTCAGCACTTCACTCGTACGCGTATTCTGAACAAGCCGATGAATATGCAGTTGCTGGGTGATGCACAGCCAAACGAAGGTCGTGGCGGCGAACGTCGTCCAGGCGGTCGTGATGGCGGTGGCGAGCGTCGTGGCGGTCCAGCCGGTGCAAACCGTGAAGGTCGTGAAGGCGGTCGTCGTTTCTCTTCCGAGCGCCCAGCTGGCGGTCGTGAAGCAGGCGGACGCACTTTCAACCGTGAAGGTAGCCGTGGCCCACGTCGTGAAGACGGTGCCGCAGTAGCACCACGTCGTCGTGATGCATAAGACTTTGCTGGGCGGAAACGCCCACTGAGTTGCAATAAAAAAGGAAGCCCATGTGGCTTCCTTTTTTTATGCATTTAACCCGTCCGGAATAGCGCTGGTCGCCTGCTGACGACGCGGACCTTTTTAAAATCCAGCATCATTCTGATCAGCGCTTCATTCCCCAGCAAACAAAGCGTATTGCACATCAGCAGTCTTCAAGCTTTTCAACGAGAAAATTCCGGTCCGAACTTTCGTCAATAAACGGCGATAAAAAGCGCCACGACCAGAATAATTACAGGGTTCGAGCGGCTTCCATGGCAATGGCAAACGACCGCAAACGTGCTTGAGGATCATGAATCTGGCCGTTAACCATAATTTCATCTGCCTGCGTTTCACGCTGCAAGGCTGCTAATCCGTGACGTATTTTGTCAACGTCACCCACCAAAGACATGCTCAGTGCTTGTTGCACGCCATACTGTTCAGAAGGCGACCACAGATTATCCATGTTCTTAACTGGAGCAGGCAGCGGACCTGGTTTACCGCGACGCAGATTTATAAACTGCTGCTGTTGTGACGTAAACAGGAAGCGTGCGTCGCTGTCGCTATCAGCAGCAACGATGTTAATGCACACTGTCGCGTAAGGTTTGGCCAGTCGCGCAGAAGGTTGGAAGTTCTCGCGATAAACATGCAAAGCCTGGAATAACTGATCGGGCGCAAAATGCGAGGCAAAAGCAAACGGCAAACCCATTTTGGCAGAAAGCTGCGCGCTATACAGGCTGGAACCGAGTAACCAGACGGGAATCTTCATCCCTAAACCGGGTACGGGCTGTACAGCGGGATGTTCGCCTTCTTCAGCATCGAACCAGTTGATCAATTCCTGTACATCTTCCGGGAAGGTATCAGCATGAATCCCCGAAAGGTGGCGACGCAGCGCCATCATGGTCCGCTGATCCGAACCTGGCGCTCGGCCCAGTCCCAAATCTATACGGCCAGGATAAAGTGAAGCGAGCGTACCGAACTGCTCAGCGATCACCAATGGCGCATGGTTAGGTAACATGATGCCACCGGAACCTAACTGCAGTGTTTCGGTATTCGCGGCAAGATAGCCAATCAGCACAGCGGTTGCTGCGCTGGCAATGCCGGTCATATTGTGGTGCTCAGCCAGCCAGTAACGCTGGAAGCCTAAAGTTTCAGCCTGGCGGGCCAGCGCCAGCGAATTATGGAAAGCGTCACGCGCCGTGGCGTCTTGCGGAATTGGGGCCAGATCCAATACGGAAAGGCGGACGTTTTTTTTCTCAGACATGGGTACTCCAAAGTGTATGGCGCAGGCGTTAAACCCTTCTCCAACCAGTATTACGCATCATTACCCATATTAAAACTGTTAACACTGACCGAAATATAGCCTCTATGTGCCTTTCAGGGTTGCGGCGTTAATGCCATACCGGCGAGCTTGCGCCAGTAACCGTTACAGTCATTGCCTTTTGCTAGCAGCAATGGACTCTGGCCCTCTTCATTAGCGCGAAAGCGCTTAATTTCTGAAAGCGTACCGACGTTTTGCGGCGATAAGCGCACGATATCAACCCAATTATGCATGCCAACCAGATCGTTGCCGAGGTTATAGCAGTAGCCGCTCATGGTCTGAATGCCGTTAAGCACAAACACCTGCTGGCGTTCTTGTGACATCACGCGACGGCCATTGGGATAATTGATACAACAGGTTTCGCAGGCATCTTTGGCGCGATTTTCTGAACGTGCAGTAAAGCAGCGCGCCGATAGCGCCAGCGGCAGATTGCCGTAGCCAAGAATCTCAACTTCAAACTGCTGACGAATACCGCGCTCATCACACTGCTGAAGCAGCAGTAAAAGCCAGTCACGCGACATCTCAACCGGCATGCACCAGCGCGTCATTCCCTCTTTCACCAACAGTTGCAGCGTGTCGGCGTTATAAATATTGAGTGTTGGCCCGGCAACAAAGGGAAGATTGCGTTCCGCCGCCATATTCACCGTGCCGAAGTCATTCGCTTCAATGAGAAATTCGCCATTTTCGACATAACGCTGCAACTCTTTCAATTCAGAAGGGGATTGCAGCAGCGCCAGCGTGCTGATAACCACCTGTTTACCACTTGCTGCCAACTCGCGCGCCAGCGTCATCCAACCCGAAAAAGAGGTGGCCCGGCGTTTGCTACAGACGGCTTCGCCCAGGTAAATGATTTCTGCGCTGCTGCTCGCGGCTTGATGATAAAACGCCTCCAGCTGATCGGTGGGCCAATACCAGAGCACCGGCCCAAGGGCATATTTCATAACGACTCCTTATTGCCACTCGCGGTGATACGCACCTAGCGTGGTTTGCGTACCTTCAGAAAGTGCACCCAGCGAATTCATCCATTGTGGTGCCACCACAAACTGTTCGGGTTGTGCGATACAGCGGTCAATCGCCTGCCGCCAGACACGGGCAACGTCAGCCACATACGCGGGGCTGCGTTGGCGTCCTTCAATCTTCACCGATGCCACGCCAGCCTTAAGCAGTTCTGGTAGCAGTTCCAGTGTGTTCAGACTGGTCGGCTCTTCCAGAACGTGATAAAGCTGCTCATCAACCTGGTAGCGGCCTTTACACAGCGTGGGATAACCGGCGCTTTCATTAGGCGCATAGCGATCAATCAACACTTCATTCAGCCGGGATTCCATGCCTGCAGGAGTTTGCTGCCAACGGACAAATTTTGCTGGCGAACAGGCGCCTGCGCTGTTGGGAGATTCACCCGTCAACCAGGATGAAAGATAACAACGGCCTTCAGCCATAATGCATAAACTGCCAAAGGCGAAGACTTCCAGCGGCACCGGCGTGCTGCGTGCCAATTGTTTAACCTGATGAATCGATAGCACGCGCGGTAGCACCACACGATGCAGATTAAAATGGCGATGATAAAAACGAATCGCTTCAAGATTGGTTGCTGAAGCCTGCACCGACAGATGACGTTCAACCTGCGGATAATGTTTAGTGGCATATTCCAGCGTCGCGATGTCGGCAAGGATTAACGCATCTGCGCCGTTTTGTGCCGCGACATCAATGGCTCGCTGCCAACGTCCTGCGCCATCGGGATGTGCGAAAGTGTTGATCGCCACATGCAATTTACGGCGATGCTGATGAAGATAGCGCGCCGCTTCTGCTAGCTTCTTATCGGTGAAATTCAGCCCGGCAAAATGGCGTGCATTGGTGTCATCTTTCAGGCCAACGTAGACCGCGTCAGCCCCATTTTCTACCGCAGTGCGTACTGCCGGCAGATTCCCTGCTGGGCAAAGCAGCTCCATGGTCAATCCTCACGATATACAATGGGCATTGAGTCTAGGCATACGTGCGGGAGAAAATGTTGATTTAAGGCAGTGAAACCCTAAATCATCAACGTGGCTGCTGTTTTTTTGGGCATTATTAGTCGGGTTTTATTGATCTGAGCGGACGCACGGGCAACATGATGTGGCACTATACGTAAAATTTTTTTAAGGGAGTAAAGAGTGTGTTTAGCCAGCTGCATGCGCATTGTGTCAAAAAAGGACCAAAAATCTTAGGGTTATCTGCATCGCTCACCCCATTTTTCGTTAAAAAGTTGTTACTGCAACAACTCTTAAACTGGCAATTTCGTCATTCTTTGGCTGAAGGTGAGTTAAACTTTCTGGAAGGGCGCTTTCTGGGTATCGAAATTGGTGATGTGAATTTAACATGGGTCACCACGATTCAGAATGGCCAACTGGCGGTATTGCAGGATGCCGAAGCGGATGTCTGGTTTCGGGGCAATGCCAACGATTTATTGCTGGTGGCAGCACGTAAAGCAGATCCCGATATGTTATTTTTTCAACGCCGACTGGTTATTGAAGGCGATACAGAATTGGGACTGGAGGTGAAGAACGTAATGGATGCAATTGAACTTGACGCCATGCCCACGCCGTTACGCACGGGATTGCAGCAGCTTGCTGCTTTTGTGGAAGCTGGTATGACACTGGACTCAAAAGCCGCTCAGGCACGCGCAGGTGACACATGTTGATTCGAACCGAGATTGGTGTCGATGCAGCAGGTATCGACAGTTTACTGAAACGCTGCTTCAAGAGCGCCGCCGAAGCGGAATTAACACAGTCATTACGCGAAGATGGTTTACTCACGCTTGGCGTAGTGGCCACGGACGATGAAGGTCAAGTTTTAGGTTACGCGGCTTTCAGTCCAGTGACGTTGCAAGGTGAAGATCGTGGCTGGGTAGCCTTAGCCCCGTTGGCGGTGGATGAAAGCTTGCGCGGTCAAGGCATCGCCAAGCAGCTGATTTATGAAGGGCTGGATACGCTCAACGAGTTCGGCTACAGCGCGGTCGTGGTGCTAGGCGATCCGGCATTTTTTAATCGCTTTGGTTTTGAACCGGCGGCGCGACACGGCCTACATTGCCGCTGGCAGGGCGCAGAAGCAGCTTTCCAGATCTACCGTCTGGCGGAGGACGCTTTTGAGGGCGCAGAAGGACAAGTCGAGTTCGGCGAACCCTTTAATCGCTTCGACTAAACCAGTCCTCAAGGCTGGCAGGTTGGCTGGCGACTAACAGCAGTTTTTGCTGACGCGTCAGCTGCTTAACCTGATACTCCAGTTGCGATGCTCGGGCACGATCGCCAGCTTCGCAGTGGAACACTAAATCAAGAGGACCTTTGCCGCGCAGGGCGCGAGCACCGCGTCCATTTTGATGCTGATTAACGCGACGAATGACGTCAGTGGTAATTCCTGTGTAAAGGATGCCTGCGGCAGTGCGCACAATGTAGAGCTGCCAGCTCTGATTCATAACCCATTTCTCTCAATAATGCCTGCCGGGCAGTGTAGCGCGCTTGTGGCGTGGCGGCTATCTGGCGAATTGCGCATTGAATGGAGCGCCTTGTGTCCGACCGTCCTCATCTGGTTCGTTACCTGAAAAAGCAACACGTTCTTTCTCTCTGCTGTGCTGCAGACAGTGAATTATGGTGCGCCAACTGTTTTTATGTTTTTGATGAAACGCGCATGGCCTTTTGGATCATGACGGAGACAGATACGCGCCACGGCTTGTTGTTAATGAAAAATACGCAAGTGGCGGGCACCGTGAATGGTCAACCTAAAACGGTGTTATTGATAAAAGGCGTACAGTATCGCGGGCGAATCGCGTTATTAAAAAGTGAAGATGAGACTGAATCGATAGCGCGTCAGGCTTATCAGAAGCGCTTCCCTATTGCGCGCAAAGTTTCCGCACCGCTTTGGGAGATCCGTTTAGACGAATTGAAAATGACTGATAATGCCTTGGGATTCGGTAAGAAGATTATCTGGCAGCGAGCCAATCTGGACTGAAAATTCCCTTTCCCTGGCGGGAAAGGGAAATAAGCTTACAGCGCTTGCAGAATCCGCACTGACTCGCGATTAAACGCCGGTAAGTCATCAGGCGTACGGCTGGTGACAAGCTTGTCATTATCCACAACGACTTCTTTGTCATGGAAGTCCGCCCCGGCATTAATCAGGTCGATGGCGATAGCCTTGACCGAGGTCATTTTGCGTCCACGCACGCCGTTAGCGCTAATCAGCAACTGCGGACCGTGACAGATAGCAAAGATCGGCTTGCCGGTGGCGACAAAATCTTTCGTGAACGTGACAAAACGATCATCGCCGCGCAGTGAATCTGGGGAGTGTCCGCCTGGTAGCAGCAGCGCATCAAATTCAGCAGGGCTGACATCATCGATGCTGCGATCGATTGTCACTTCTGCTTCGCCTTTTTTGCCTTTAACGGTTTTCCCGGCCTGCATCTCAATGGTTACAACGTCAAAACCTGCTTGCTTATAAGCATCTGCAGGTGAGGTAAATTCTGAGTCTTCGAATTCATCGGTGATCAAAACCGCAACTTTCTTGCTCATTTATTCCTCCTTAATAGTGTGTAGCGCGACTTACGCTATTCTCTACCCATCGTGCTTCACGCTGCAGCAGCACTGCTGCAATCTGAATAACTCAGGATATTCATACCCATTAAGCCTGGTCGGCAATGATGAAAATGCAAGCCAAGCCGGGGATATGAGCACTCTTTTTGTCATTAAGTAGAATAATGTATAAGGGGATGCGATGAATCGCGTATTACTGACTGGTGCAACCGGGTTGGTGGGGTCATATCTGCTACGCCTGTTGATTGAGGATTCACGCATCGACGAAATCATCGCGCCCACGCGGCGGCCATTACCCGCGATGCGTAAAGTGGTGAATCCCGTTGAAGCGGATCTCACAGATGTTTTGGGCCCGCTAGAAGCCTCGCTGGATACGGTATTTTGCTGTCTGGGTACCACGCGCAAGCAGGCGGGCAGTAAAGAAGCGTTTGTACACGTTGATTACACGTTGGTGGTAGATAGCGGATTAAGCGGCTTACGGCTCGGAGCAAAACAGATGCTGGTGGTCAGCGCACACGGCGCTAATCGTAGCTCGCCGTTTTTCTATAACCGGGTAAAAGGTGAGATGGAAAACGCGCTGCGTCATCAAGGCTGGCCGCACCTTACGCTGGTGCGACCTTCACTGCTGCTGGGTGAGCGGTCGAAGAAACGTGGCGGTGAAAGTCTGATGGCCCCGCTGTTCAATATGTTGCCTGGCAACTGGCGTTCGGTGCAGGCACGCGATGTCGCGCAATGCCTGCACGATCAGGCATTTTTACCGGGAAAAGCGCGCGTCACCGTCATTGAATCCGGTGACATTCCGCGCAACTTAACGTAAATACCAGAGTTGTTGATTGCGGCTGCCGCGCCATTGCAGCGTGGCATCTTTCTCTGCCTCAATGAAACGCCCATCAATTAACACATCGATAAAATCCAGCACTTCGCGCTGTGACGCATTCAGTTCGTCAATTTGATAGCCGGTCCACAGCCAAATATCTTTCCCCGCGCACTCTTTGCGTACTCGCTTAACCAGACGGCGAATGTGCGGCACGTTATGCGGATGCAGCGGATCGCCACCGCTTAGCGACAACCCCTGGCGCGGAATGCGCGTATCCATTAAATCTGCCAACAGACGCTCCTCCATTTCCAGGCTAAAGGGCACGCCAGAATCGAGCCGCCAGGTGCTTTGGTTGTAACAGCCGCGACACTGATGCTCGCAGCCTGCCACAAACAGCGTGCAGCGAGTGCCGGGTCCATTCACGACATCGACGTCGTAATAGCGATGAACATGCATCATCCCAGCGGCCCGCTGTCGAGATGTTTGACGCGGCGCTGTACTTCCTGCTGCTTGCCGCTGTTAAAGGGTCGGGCATCCGGGCTGCCGAGATAACCGCAGACGCGCCGCGTAACCGAAACGCGCGCCGGATCGTGATTACCGCATTGCGGACAAGTAAACCCGCGGCTGGTACAGCTAAACTCGCCGCTGAAGCCGCAGTCGTAACATTCATCGATAGGCGTATTGGTGCCGTAATAAGGCACGCGGTCGTAGCTGTAATCCCAGACATCCTCCAGCGCTTTCAGGTTGTGTTGCATGTTGGGATATTCGCCGTAACAGATGAACCCGCCACTCGCTAACGCCGGATAGGGCGCTTCGAAGTCGATTTTGTCGTAGGGATTAACCTTTTTCTCCACATCAAGGTGGAAGCTGTTGGTGTAATAGCCTTTATCGGTGACGCCTGCGACCACGCCAAATTCGGCCGCATCAAGGCGGCAAAAACGGTCGCACAGATTTTCACTTGGCGTGCTGTAGAGGCTGAAGCCATAGCCGGTTTCGGCTTTCCAGGCTTCTGTGGCTGCCCGCATATGCGTAATAATGGCAACGCCTTTGTTACGCAGCGCCGCACTGTCGTAAGGATGTTGAGCGCCGCCGCTCAGTGCATTCAGTGTTTCATGCAGGCCGATAAAACCCAGCGAAAGCGATGCGCGACCATGGCGAAAAATCGGGCCAATCTCATCATCCGCTTTAAGCCGAACGCCACATGCGCCTTCCATATAGAGAATCGGCGCGACGCGCGCTTTGGTTTTCTCCAACCGTGCCACACGCGTCATTAATGCGCGTTTCGCCAGCGCCAGTCGCGTATCCAGCAGCGACCAAAAACGCGCATCATCCCCTTGGGCTTCCAGCGCAATGCGTGGCAGGTTCAGGCTGATTACGCCAATGTTATTGCGTCCTTCGTGAATCTGCTGGCCGTTCTCTTCGTACACGCCCAGAAAGCTGCGGCAGCCCATGGGCGTTTTGAATGAGCCGGTGACCTGAACCACCTGATCGTAATTCAAAATGTCGGGGTACATGCGTTTGCTGGCGCATTCAAGCGCCAGCTGCTTGATATCGTAATTGACGTCGCCCGCGCGGCGGTTAACGCCTTCACGAATCGCAAACACCAGCTTAGGGAACACCGCCGTTTTATGATTTTTACCCAATCCGGCCAGTCGGTTACGTAAAATGGATTGCTGAATCAAACGCGACGCCCAATCGGTGCCGAGACCAAAGCCAAATGTCACAAACGGCGTTTGTCCGTTGGCGGTATGCAACGTGTTGACCTCATATTCCAACGACTGAAAAGCGTCATAACACTCTTTTTCAGTGCGTGCCCGCGCATAGGCTTCTGGCTCCGCGATCTGCCATTCGTCAGCCACCGCGCGATGTTTCGCCAGGCTCAGCGCCACAAAAGGCGCGAGCACTTCATCAATGCGGTTGATAGTGGTGCCGCCGTAAATATGACTGGCGACCTGCGCAATAATTTGTGCGGTCACGGCGGTTGCAGTGGCAATGGATCTCGGCGGTGCGATCTCCGCGTTGCCCATTTTGAAACCGTTGTTCAACATGCCCGTTAAATCGATCAGCATGCAGTTAAACATCGGGAAGAAAGGGGAATAATCGAGATCGTGATAATGAATTTCACCGCGTTCGTGCGCCAGCACGACATCACGCGGCAGAATTTGCTGTTGCGCATAATGTTTAGCGACGATCCCCGCCAGCAAATCGCGCTGCGTCGGGATCACTTTGCTGTCTTTATTGGCGTTTTCATTGAGCAAGGCCGCATTGGTCTGATCGACCAAACCGCGAATAGCGTGATGCAGTTTGCCACGTTGTTCACGTGCGACATCGCGGTCATGACGATACTCAATATAAGCACGCGCCAGATGCGGATAAGGCCCACACATCAAGGTTTCCTCAACGGCATACTGAATATCACGAATATCGACTTCATGCTTTTCTGCCAGCTGCGCGCTGACGTTATCTGCCACCGCTGCACACCAGGCCGCATCATCAACTTTTACTGCTAATGCTGCGGCTGCAACCGCATCACGAATGCGCTGCGCATCATACCCAATGCGACACCCGTCGCGTTTTATTACCACCGTTGCCATCTTCCTGAATCCATATATAGATGTTTTTAAGGAGCATACGCACTACATGTAGTTATTTCCTTGAAATAATGCTGCTCAATTTGACCGAAAACAAAGAAGCGATATCCAGTTTTGAAAAGGCGTCCGCAGCCTAAAAACGGGGATAGGTTCACACTTCTCTGCGACTCACTTGATTTACGCCGCGAAACAACTTTAATGAAGCCTTTGTGCTCTCTTCTCGTCATTGACTCTACAAGGATGCCCGCCGATGTCGTTACGCCGTTCTTTTGTTGCCTGTTGTTGCGCTTTGTCCTTCTCCGCTTTTGCCGAAAACTTGTCTTTAATGCCTTGGCCGCAACAGGTTGAGCAGCCTGCCAGCGGAGAGAAATTACGTTTGACGCCACAGCTAACGCTGAATATTTCTGGCGATCATCTGGCTGGCGCTGAGTCGCGTTGGCTGGCGCGCATTGCCCGGCAAACGGGCTGGCCATTGCTGCCAGCGGCGCAGCCGGTTGAACATCCAACCATTCGCGTGGTGATTGCGCGCGCCGTTGACCCGCTCCCTAAACCGGACAGCGATGAAAGCTACCAGTTGCAGGTCAACGGTGACGGTGTGCTGCTCAGTGCAAATACCCGGTTCGGCGCGATGCGCGGTATGGAAACGTTGTTACAGCTGATTGAAAATGGGGACAAAGAGACGGCAATACCTTACGTCACCATTCACGACAAACCGCGCTTTCCATGGCGTGGTTTGCTGATCGACGGCGCGCGTCATTTCATGCCGATTGAAACCATCAAACGGCAGATCGATGGTCTTGCTGCTGCGCGTATGAACGTTTTTCACTGGCATTTGACTGACGATCAGGGCTGGCGCTTTGCATCCAGCCATTATCCGCAGCTGCAACAGAAGGCCAGCGATGGCCTGTTTTATAGCCAAGAAGAGATGCGCGAAGTGGTGCGCTATGCTACCGAGCGCGGCGTGCGTGTGGTGCCGGAACTGGATGTACCGGGACACGCTTCTGCTATCGCGGTGGCAATGCCTGAACTGATGAGCGCGCCGGGACCTTACAAAATGGAGCGTGGCTGGGGCGTATTTAAGCCGCTGCTCGATCCCAGCAATGAGCAGGTTTATCACGTGATCGATACGCTGGTGGGCGAAATGGCGGCGATCTTCCCCGATCCCTACCTGCATATTGGTGGTGATGAGGTGGATCCCACTCAATGGAATGCGTCCAGCAAAATTCAGCAGTTCATGCGCGACAATAACCTGAAAGATGCCCATGCGTTACAGGCTTACTTCAATCTGCGGGTCGAGAAGATTCTTGAAGCGCATCATCGTCAAATGGTGGGTTGGGATGAGATTTATCATCCTGACCTGCCACGCAGTATTTTAATTCAGTCGTGGCAAGGTCAGGATGCGCTGGGCGCGGTGGCCAAAGATAATTATCGCGGCATTCTCTCTACCGGTTTTTATCTCGATCAGCCACAACCTGCCGATTATCACTATCGCAATGAAATCTTCCCGCAAGGTCTGGAAGCACAGGATGAGATCCACAGCGGCGAACAGGCGCAGAGCTGGTCATTTACTCTGCCACGCCTCAAAGGCAAGGCCGTCGACGGCAGTTTTACGCTGATCGAGGGCAAAGAGGGTTGGCGTGGCTTTATCGATTTCGCTGGTAAATCGCGTCGCATGGTGAAGAGCATTACCTGGCTTTCATCGCAGCAGGTGAGCTTCGAGGTTGATACCTGGATGGGGCCTCTTAAACCGACCCTGACGCTCACGCCAGATGCGCTTAGCGGTTACATGCTGGTTGGCAATGTGCGTTATGCCACACAAGGGAAGCGGATGGCGAAAGTGCCAGCAGGTATCGTCCCAACGCTGCCGAATCCGCAGCAGATGCAGCAAAACCTGTTGGGCGGTGAAGCCGCACTCTGGGCCGAGAACGTTAACAGCAGCATCATTGATACCAAATTATGGCCACGTGCTTTTGCGGTTGCTGAACGTTTATGGTCGGCAAAAGACGTCACTCAACCCGACAATATGTATCAACGCCTTGAAGCTATGGATCGCTGGACCACAATCTCAGTCGGCACGCAGCAACATGCACAAGCTGAACAGCAGATGATGCGATTGGCGAATCGTAGTGATATTCAACCGCTACGGCTGTTCGCACAAGCACTGGAACCGGCGCAATATTACACGCGTCAGCATCTGAAATTTCAGGCGGGACATTATGATTATCACGAACCCTTGAATCGTCTGGCGGATGTGCTGCCAGCAGAAAGTCTTGCGGTACGCGCCCTGGACAAACAGGTGGATGCGCTGATTGCCAACCGGGCCAATTCATCCGCAGCGGCAGCGATTCGTGCGCAGTTGCACATTTGGCACGATAACAACGATCAGTTAAAACCGCTGCTAAGCGCCAGTTATATGTTACAGCCGCTCGAAAACAGCGCCAAACAGGTCAATGAGCTGAGCCAAATGGGAATTGAATTGGTGAATGCCTATACGCGTAATCAGGCATTTGGTGCCAACGACGTGGCCGACATGCATGCCAAACTGGATGCAGCGGCGCAATTGCAGGATGAAACGGTGATTGCACTGGTGCGGCCGCTAGAGAAATTGTTGCGCGCCTTTAAATAAAAGAGCGCGTCGCTTGAGGCGGCAAGCGGGTAAGTCCCCGGGCGCTTACGCAGGTAAGTGGCCGGGGCGAACATGCGCAGCCAACGCATCTGTCGTTCGGAGTAGACAGCGGGATTAAATGGGCCTGCTGACAGAATGACGCCGCACCAGCGTCGGACTAAACATATTCGTCACTTCAGGCAGCGGCTGGTCGTTAGCCAATGCTAACGCCAGTTCTGCGGCCTGCTGCGCCATGGTGACAATCGGGTAGCGCACCGTGGTAAGGCGCGGACGTACATAGCGCGACACCAACACATCATCGAAACCAATCAGTGACATCTCTTCCGGGACACGTACGCCGTTGTCGCTTAGCACCGCCAGTGCACCGGCAGCCATCGAGTCGTTATAGCAGGCGACGGCGGTGAAATTTCTGCCGCGTCCTAACAGCTCAGTCATTGCCTGTTCGCCGCCGACTTCATCCGGTTCGCCCCACGTCACCAGGCGGTCGTTACACGGCAAACCGTGCTCTTTCAGCGCGTCGTAATAGCCTTGCAAACGATCTTCCGCGTCGGAAATGGTATGAGTAGAGCAGACGAAGGCAATATTTTGATGGCCCAACTGAATCAGATGGCGCGTCGCCAGCCAGGCACCGTAGCGGTCATCGAGCGCGATGCAGCGTTTTTCAAAGCCTTTGAGCAGCCGATTGAGCAGCACCATCCCCGGTACTTGCTTCATTAACACTTCCAGTTCGGCATCAGGAATTTTTTTGGCGTGAACCACCAACGCTGCACAGCGATGACGCATTAATTGCTCAATCGCCTGCCGCTCTTTTTGCTCATTGTGGTAACCGTTACCAATCAGCAAAAAGTTACCGGTTTGTCCTGCCACCTCATCAACAGCTTTAACCATTGCGCCGAAAAAGGGATCGGAAACGTCACCCACGACTAAACCCAAGGTTTCAGTGGATTGCTGCGCCAGAGCGCGTGCATTGGCGTTTGGATGATATTGCAGTTGCTCCATTGCCTGGCCTACAGCCTGACGCGAGCTTTCACTGGCTTTAGGGGAATTATTGATAACGCGAGAAACCGTGGCGACAGAAACGCCCGCCAGTCTGGCAACATCCTTAATGGTCGACATGCGTTTACCTGCTTCCGGGGAAAACGTTTACACATGGCATCAGTGTTACGGAAAAGCAGGCTCACATCAACCCAACAGAATGCCAGCGTCGTCGCAAAAGAGCGCAAAATCAGCCCTTGTGCAGCGGCTTACAAGGGCGACGCGTTGCATGTTATGCTGTTTTTCCCCAACACCTGCTGTGAAAAACAAAGATGAAAACAAGAGTGCCACATCTGGCGCACTGGGGCGCCTTTAACGCCGTGACAGAAAATGATCGTCTGATTGGCTGCGAACCGTTTTTCGCCGATGCCGATCCGTCACCGATGCTGAATACTATTCCTGAACTGGTCTACTCCGATAAACGTATCCGCCAACCGATGGTGCGTCGCTCGTGGCTAAAATCGCGCGAAAACAGCGATCGCACATTGCGTGGCCGGGAAGATTTTGTCGCGGTGGATTGGGATACCGCGCTGGATTTAGTGGCAGACGAAAACCGCCGTATCCGCGAGCGCTACGGCGCATCGGGCATTTTCACCGGTTCGTATGGCTGGTCTTCTGCGGGCCGTGTTAACCATGCGCGCACGCTGGTTCGCCGCTTTTACTTTAAGGGCGGCGGCGGTGTTGATCAGCAGGGGAATTACAGTTGGGGCGCAGCACAGTTTTTCCTGCCGTATGTGATTGGCACGTATATGCCGCTTACCGGTCGCGTGACCGATTGGCCAGAAGTGGTTGAACACGCGGAAATTTTTGTCGCCTTTGGCGGTTTGGCGCTGAAAAATGCGCAGGTCGCTTCCGGCGGTGCCGGTCAGCACACGTTGAAACCGGCGCTGGAACAGCTCGTCGCCAAAGGTACGCCGATCATCAACATCAGTCCGATGCGTGACGATTGCCCTGCCTTTGTTAACGCCGACTGGATCCCGATTCGCCCCAATACCGATGCCGCATTAATGATGGCGCTGGGCTATGAAATTCAGCAGCGCGGCGCGGTAGATGAGGCTTTTC
The DNA here is from genome assembly GCF_022761075.1 of Pantoea sp. MQR6. NCBI lineage: Bacteria > Pseudomonadati > Pseudomonadota > Gammaproteobacteria > Enterobacterales > Erwiniaceae > Pantoea > Pantoea sp. MQR6. Next base: position 347,154 of record NZ_JAKYXB010000002.1, on the reverse strand, counting down.
TTGCCAGCCATTGCACCGGCTGGCCGCAGCTGCGTGCTTATCTGCTGGGCGAAAGTGACGGCGTGGCCAAAACCGCCGGTTGGGCCAGCCGTATCACCGGGATTCCGGCAGAGCGCATTGTGCAGTTGGCACAGCAGCTCATCGGTAAACGCAGCTTTATTACCTGTTCCTATTCGGTACAGCGCGCGCACCGTGGCGAGCAGCCCTATTGGATGATGATTGCGCTCTCTTCAATGCTGGGTCAGCCAGGCTTACCGGGTGCGGGCTTCTCCTTCGGGCACGGTTCGATGAACAGCGTCGGCAATCCGCGTCAGGAAGGGCCTTCGCCATTAATGAGTACTGGACCCAACCCCGGCGGCCTGTCGATTCCTGTGGCTCGCATCAGCGACATGCTGCTGAATCCTGGCCAGCCTTATCCATTCCAGGGCGAAACGCTGACCTATCCCGATATCCATCTGGTGCACTGGGCGGGCGGCAATCCATTCCATCATCACCAGCAGCTCAACCGTCTGGTGGAAGGGTGGCAGAAGCCCGATACGGTAGTGGTGCAGGATATTGTCTGGACGCCGGCGGCACAGATGGCGGATATCGTATTACCCGCCACCACCACGCTGGAGCGCAACGACATTGGCGGGTCATCTCGCGATCGCTTCGTGTTTGCGATGCATCAGGCGGTTAAACCGCAGCATCAGGCGCGCAATGATTTCGATATTTTTGCTGATCTTGCTGAGCGTCTTGGCTACCGCGAAACCTTCACCGAAGGACGCAATGAGATGGAGTGGATCGCGCACCTTTATCAGCAATGTGCGGTGGCACATGCGCATAAAGGCATCGAGTTCCCCGAATTTGACGCATTTTGGCAACGCGGCTTTGTTGAGATTCCCGAAGGCGGCAAGCCTTATGTGTTTATGGATAATTTCCGCGCCGATCCAGTCGCCCATCCGATTCAAACCGCCAGCGGCAAGATTGAGCTGTTTAGTCAGACCATCGCCGATTATCAGCTGGACGATGTTGCCGGACACCCTGAATGGCGTGAGCCGCAGGAGTGGTTGGGTTCGCCGTTGAGCCGTGACTATCCGCTGCACATGATCTCGATTCAACCCTCTGATCGTCTGCACAGTCAGCTGGATGCCACGGAAACCGTGCAGGGCAACAAAACGGCCGGGCATGAAACGCTCTACATGCATCCGCAAGATGCCGCTGTGCGTGGCATCGTGGAGGGTGATGAGATCGAAGTCAGCAATACGCGCGGCACGATGCTGGCAGGCGTGCGTGTGACCGACGGATTAACGCCGGGCGTGGTGATCGTGTCTACCGGTGCCTGGTTTGATCCCGGCTTCGGCGGCAAATGGCAGCCGTGGGATCGCGCGGGCAACCCAAATGTGCTGACGCTGGACATCGGGACCTCGTCGCTGACCCAAGGTCCTAATGCCATGAGTTGCCTGGTAGAAATCAAAAAACATCCCGTTTGCAAAATAGCGTAGAGATCTCATGGCTGGTTACATTTTGCGGGTAACTGTTGCGTTTGAGTGATAGCAGCCGATCAATCCACCTTGCTACAGTCAGGGTCCCAGAGGTATTGATGGGTGAACATCAATAGATTTTTTTTGATTACACCAACCTGCGCAGATGCGCAGGTTTTTTTTGCCCAAAATTCAGTGATTAACATTCTCCAGAGCGTTCGGCTTGCAGGAAGGCGGCAAAGAAATCAATCTCAATGCGCTTACTGGAGTCAGTGATTCGAATGAACCAGAGCCGTCAACGCATCTGCAAGCTGAAATTTAACGAGGATTACGAACTGAAACACAGTTTTCCTGTTATCCCGGCAGCGCTTTCTTTATAACTGCTGACTTAAGCCTCTTTTCATTATTTAGCGCAGCGGAATGCCATGCCCCGGATTAAAAAACTACTGGGAAAAGACCAGATTAAAGCCTCTTTCAACCCTTTTCGATTTCGTTTGATCTGCCTGGGCGTGTTGGCCTGCATGGTGGTGCTATTGGCGCGCGTAGCCGATTTGCAGTTCCTGAATCAGCCGATGCTGGAGCACGAAGCCGATCAACGCTCGCTGCGTACCGTTACGCTGCCAACCAGCCGCGGCACCTTGCTGGATCGCAACGGCGAAGCGCTGGCGCTCAGCGTACCGTCGCGCGATATCATTGCCGATCCGCTGCGCGTGTTGGAGGGCAACCCCGATTTTACCAGCGAGAAGTGGGCCTATCTTGCTGCCGCATTGAATATGCGTCCTGAACAGATTGCCGCGCAGATCACTGCCAACCCTAAACGTCGCTTCCTCTATTTGGGCCGTAAAGTCGAGCTGGGTATCGCCAAAGACATTAAACAGTTACGACTAAAAGGCGTCAGCGAAGTGTATGACGACAGCCGCTTTTATCCGATGAGCGAAGCCTCTGCACCGTTGATTGGTATTGTCGGGGCCGATAATGTCGGCCTGAACGGGCTGGAAAAGGGCTTTGATAAAGTTCTGCAGGGCGTGCCTGGCAAAGAGGTTTATCGGCAAGATGCGATGGGTAACATCATCTCAATGATCAACTATCAGCCGCCAACCCAGCCGCCAACAGTGCAGCTCAGCATTGATAAGTTCGATCAATACACGCTGTACAGCAAGCTGCGTGATGGTGTGTTGCTGAATAAAGCCGATTCAGGTGCCGCCGTATTGGTGAAGATCGACACCGGCGAGATCCTGGCAATGGCCTCTTATCCATCGTTCAACCCCAACAATTACGATGGCGCAACGCCTGCGCAAATGCGTAACGCCGCGATCAACGACAGTTACGAACCCGGTTCTACCGTGAAACCGCTGGTGGTGATGGAAGGGCTGGAGCGCCATTTAGTGCGGCCTGATTCGGTTATCGACACCACGCCGTATCGTGTGAATGGGCACCTGATCCGTGATGTTGGCCATTGGCCGCGCTTGACCATGACCGGCATCTTGCAGAAATCCAGCGACATTGGCGTTTCGCATATCGCGCTGGCGATGCCAGCTGAAGCGCTGGTGAACACGTATCACGCTTTTGGTCTTGGCAAACCCACGGGATTAGGGCTGACGGGTGAAAGCGTGGGTTACTTCCCGCTGCACCGCACGCGCTGGGCGGATATCGAACGCGCCACGTTTTCCTTTGGTTATGGCTTACGCGTCACGCCACTGCAAATCGCCCGTGAATACGCCACGCTGGGTTCTTACGGTACCTATCGTCCGCTCTCGATCACCAAAGTGACGCCGCCGGTGCTCGGCGAGCAAGTCGCGAACCCGGAAACCGTTAAGCAAGTGGTGCACATGTTAGAAAGCGATGTTTTACCGGGCGGTACCGGGCTAAAAGCGGCGGTACCGGGTTATCGTCTGGCGACCAAAACCGGTACGGCGGAGAAGATGGGCACCAGCGGCAAATACGATGGCGGCTATGTGAACTATACCGCGGGCTTGGCGCCTGCCAGCCATCCTGAAGTCGCGCTGGTGGTAATGATCAACCATCCAACCGCAGGCGACCACTTCGGTGGTTCGGTGGCTGCGCCGGTATTCGGCAACATCATGGGGCCTGTACTGAAGCATATGAACGTCGCACCGGATGCTATCTACAGTAAACCTTCGGATAAATCTTAGTAAAATCAAAGTGTAAGTGAGGTGTGTGAGTTTTTCACACCTCGTTTCATTTCCGCGTATTCATTTGCTTTTTCCGCCTGTCGCTCAGCGCGCAACGGTGCGAGGATAAAAGTCCCAGAGGTATTGATGGGTGTGAAAACAAAGCTGCTCCGGCAGTTATAACCCTGTTATTACACCGACCCACGCAGATGCGTGGGTTTTTTTTGCCTTAATCGCGTGGCGGTTAACCCGCTACATCGAGTTGTAAACATTTCACGAGGTCGGCGACAACGAGGCTGACCTGATGCTGTGATTAGCTGCTCACACCTCTTAACCCGCCCTTTACGCTTACCAACAAACGTAAAAACATCTGCTGCAGTAAGCTGACAGCCTGGCGACAACACGCCTGGAGACAGCGCTTTCTGAACATAACGTGCGAAAGGTCCGCACAGAAAGTTTAGGATTTTCGATTCGAAAATATATTTTACGCTTCCTTAACAGCGTACTTCTTTTGACCTCCCTACAATGAACGCCTTTGAGAGTGGTCACTCTCGTTACTTTTACCTTCTTGTTGAGAAAAACTATGCGCATGAAAGTTATTTCAGCCAGCGTGGTGTTTTTACTGGCTGCTTGTGACCAGGGAGCGACGCAGCCTGCTGCTGCAACCACGCCGGAAGTTGGCATCGTCACACTCAAAAGCGAGCCGGTAACCTTGCTGACTCAATTGCCGGGCCGCACGACTGCAGTGAAAACTGCGGAAGTCCGTCCGCAGGTGAGCGGTGTGATTCAAAAACTGCTGTTTACGGAGGGGGGCGAGGTAAAAGCGGGCCAGCCTCTTTATCAAATCGATCCGGCCACTTATCAAGCAGCCTATGACAAAGCCCATGCAACCTGGCAAAACGATGCGGGGGTGGCAAAACGCTATCAGCCTTTAGCGGCTGCACATGCCATTAGCCAGCAAACGTATGATGATGCCGTCGCGGCCGAGCGTGAAGCGAAAGCCGATGTCGAAAGCGCGAAGGTCAACCTGGATTACACCTTGGTTAAAGCGCCGATTACGGGCCACATTAGCCGGTCACTGGTCACCGAAGGTGCTTTGGTCACTAGCGGACAAACCGATTATCTCGCCACTATTCAGCAGCTCAATCCTGTCTATGTTGACGTCAGCGAATCCTCCACCGATCTCCTGCGCCTGCGCAAAGCCTTGGCCGACGGCAAGCTAGAGAAAGTGGGCGATAACGCGGCTGCGGTAAAACTGACGTTGGAAGATGGCAGCACTTACGAGCAGCAAGGCAAATTAGCCTTCTCGGAAGTGAATGTTGATGAGGCGACCGGCAGCGTGGTGCTGCGAGCGGTGTTCCCTAATCCGCACAATGAACTGCTGCCGGGAATGTACGTGCACGCCAGTTTCCCGCAAGGCGTGCAGCAGCAGGGAATTATGGTGCCGCAAGAAGCGATCATGCATGACAGCAAAGGTCAGCCCTATGTCTACGTAGTGAAAGCTGACGACAGCGTTGAGCAGCGCAGCGTAACCACCGGTGAAATGATCCAGGCAAGGTGGCTCATCACCCGTGGTCTGAACAGCGGCGAAAAAGTGGTGGTGAATGGCCTGCAAAGCGTGCATAGCGGCAGCAAAGTGAAAACCGTGGCGGCTAACGTCAACGACACGCCCAGCGCTGACAGTGTCAGCCTGACAATGACCGATCCCTCGGCCCAATAAGGAGACGTCATGTCTACGTTCTTTATCCAGCGTCCAATATTCGCCTGGGTTGTGGCGATTATTGTGATGCTGGTAGGCGCCATCGCCACCCTGAATTTGCCGGTTAATCAATATCCCAACATCTCACCTCCCGCCGTCTCTATTTCGGTGACGTATCCGGGGGCCAGCGCCGAAACCACGCAAAACACCGTGGTGCAGGTCATTGAGCAACAGCTGAATGGCCTGGATGGATTGCGCTATCTGGAATCGAACAGCGCCAGCGATGGCAGTGCGCAAATCATCGCCACCTTTAATCAGGGCATTGATCCTGATATCGCTCAGGTTCAGGTACAGGATCGCGTTTCTCTGGCGGAATCTCAGCTGCCCACTGATGTCACACAGCAAGGCATCCGTATTCGTAAATACCAAAAAAACTTCATGATGGTGATAAGCCTGGTGTCGAAAGATGGCAAGCTGAGTAACGGTGATCTCGCCGACATGTTGGTATCGAAGCTGGAAGATCCCATCTCGCGCACCAAAGGCGTTGGCGACTTCATGGTATTGGGTTCTGAGTATGCGATGCGCATCTGGCTCGATCCGGCCAAACTCTATAAGTACAGCCTGATGCCGAGCGACGTCAGCACCGCTATTGATAACCAGAACGTGCAGGTCTCTTCCGGTTCGCTCGGCGGCTTGCCGACCATTCCTGACGCTAAAACGAATGCCACCATTCTGGGTAAATCACGCTTCACCAGCGTGAAGCAGTTTGAAAACGTGCTGCTGAAGGTAAACAGTAACGGTTCGCAGATCCGCCTTAAAGATGTGGGTAACGTGGCATTAGGCCCACAAAGCTACACCATCGACTCAACCATGGATGGCAAACCTTCTGCCGGTATTGCGTTGCGTCTGGCAACCGGCGCCAACGAGCTGGATACCGCCAAAGCGGTGCGCGCCACGGTAGAAGCGCTGAAAGATTCGCTGCCGGATAACGTCGAGGTGCAATATCCCTACGACACCTCGCCAGTGGTCAGCGCGTCAATCGAAGAAGTCGTGAAAACGTTGCTCGAAGCGGTGGTGCTGGTGTTCTTCGTCATGCTGATTTTCCTGCAAAACCTGCGCGCAACCTTTATCACCACGCTGGTGGTGCCAGTGGTCTTGCTGGGAACCTTCGGCATTCTTTCTGCTTTTGGCTACAGCATTAACACCCTGACGATGTTCGGCATGGTATTGGCGATAGGGTTGCTGGTGGATGACGCCATCGTGGTGGTGGAAAACGTCGAGCGCGTGATGCACGAAGAGCAGCTCGATCCCAAAACCGCCACCATTAAGTCGATGCAGCAGATTCAGGGCGCGCTATTTGGTATTGCCTTGGTGCTGTCGGCGGTGCTGCTGCCGATGGCGTTCTTCTCGGGATCGACCGGCGTTATCTATCGTCAGTTCTCCATCACCATTGTGTCAGCCATGGCGCTGTCGGTGCTGATGGCGCTGATCTTTACACCGGCGCTGTGCGCGACGTTGCTTAAATCCTCTTCCGCCGAGCACAAAACCACCGGGCTGGCCGGTTGGTTTAACCGCAAGTTCGACAGCGGCACGCTGCATTACACCCGCGGCGTCAGCAAAGTCATCTCGCGTCGCGGCCTGTTTCTGGTGGTGTATCTGGTGATTGTTGGCGTCACCGGCTATCTGTTCACACGCGTACCGACCACCTTTCTGCCGGATGAAGATCAGGGATTGATGATGGTGCAGATCACACTGCCGGTGAATGCCTCATCGCAGCGCACCCAAAAAGTCATTAACGATCTCAACGACTATCTGCATGACAAGCAAGCGTCGGTGGTCACTACAGTATTTGCGGCCAACGGTTTTAACTTTGCCGGACGTGGGCAAAACAGTGCTATGGCGTTTGTTCGTCTCAAAGACTGGAGTGAACGTACCCAATCGAGCCAGAGCGTGAAAACGCTGGCGGCGAATATCATGGGGCACTTCGCCAATTATAAAGACGCGAAAATCTTTGCCATGGTGCCACCGGCGGTCATGGAGTTGGGGAATGCCACCGGTTTTGACTTCTATCTACAAGATACTGCGGGCCATACGCATCAGGAAATGATGAATGCCACGCACACGTTTCTTGCGCTGGCTAACAACGATCCACGCCTGAGCGCCGTTCGTCTCAACGGCATGGAAGATGAACCGCAATATCAGCTGGAGATCAATGATGAACGCGCCAGCGCGTTGGGTTTGAGCATGGCTGATATCAACAACACCCTGTCGGTCGCTTGGGGATCCAGCTACATCGATCAGTTCATGTATAACGGCCGCGTCAAAGAGGTTTACCTGATGGGTAAAGCCGATTCGCGCGTGACGCCGGAAGATCTCAACAAATGGTACTTTCGTAACAGTAGCGGAACCATGGTGCCGTTCTCGGCCTTTGCCAGCGGCGAATGGGTTAGCGGTTCACCGCACTATGAACGCTTTAACGGCATGACGGCAGAAGAGATTCTCGGCTCGCCAGCATCAGGTTACAGCAGCGGTGAAGCGATGAAAGCGGTGGAAGAGATTGGCGCGAAAATGCCAAAAGGCTTCCGCGTGCAGTGGTACGGCATCTCCTATGAAGAGCAGGCGTCTGGCTCACAAACAGCGCAGCTCTATGCTATTTCCGTGCTGGTGGTGTTCCTGTGCCTGGCCGCGCTTTACGAGAGCTGGTCGATTCCGTTCTCAGTGCTATTGGTGGTGCCGCTTGGCGTGCTGGGCACCATCAGTGCGGTGCTGCTGCGCGGTTTGCAAAACGATGTGTTCTTCCAGGTCGGATTGCTCACCACCGTTGGGCTGGCCGCGAAAAATGCCATTTTGATCGTGGAGTTCGCCAAAGAACTGCACGAACGTGAAGGCAGAACGCTGGTGGACGCTGCGGTAGAAGCAGCACGCTTGCGTATTCGACCCATTATCATGACGTCGATGGCATTTATTCTTGGCGTACTGCCGCTCACTATCTCAAACGGGGCGGGTGCGGGCAGCCAGCACTCCATTGGTACGGCGGTAGCGGGTGGAATGCTTACCGCGACATTCCTCGCCATTTTCTTTGTACCGATGTTTTACGTGGTGGTTTCGCAGCTCTTTTCCCGTAAGAAAAAGCCTGAGGTTGTTCACAATGATAACTAAAGCAACGCGCTGGACGCTGCTGCCATTGGTTGCCGCCCTTGGCTTAACCGGTTGTACGTTACAGCCCAACTATCAGCGCCCAACGCTGCCGGTGGATACGCATTACGATCAAAATACGCCGGTCGGCAATGTCGCCGATCTGCCGTGGCAGAACTTCTTCAACGATGCCACGATGCGCCAGCTGATCGACCTGTCGCTGCAAAACAACCGCGACCTGCGCGTCGCAGCATTGAATGTTGAACAGGCGCGTGCCTCGGTGCAGATCGATCGCGCCGCGCTGCTGCCGTCGATTAACGCCACCGCCAGCCAGACGTCGGCCCATGAACCCGCGAACCTCTACAATACGCAATCGACCGGCGCGGTGACTTATCACGAGTTAAACGCCGGATTAGGCGTGACTTCATGGGAGCTGGATTTCTGGGGACGCTTGCGTAGCCTGCGCGATCAGGCCAAGGAGACCTATCTCTCCACTGAAGCCACCGAACGCGCAACGCGCATTTCGCTGATTTCACAGGTGGCATCGGCGTGGCTAACGCTCTGTTCCGATAACGATCTTCTGCATCTCGCCGAACAAACTGTGCAGAGTCAGCAGAAATCCTATGATCTGACCAAAATAAGCTACAACGGCGGCGTCAGCAGCGATCAGGATTTGGCACAAGCAGAAAGCACCGTGCGCAGCGCCGAAGCGGATGTGGCGAGCTATACGCGTCAGGTACGACAGGATGTGGATGCGCTGCGGCTGTTGGCTGGCACTGATTTACCCGCCACGCTGCTGAAAAACGCCACACTTGACAGCAACTGGCAATTTCCGCAGACGCCAGCGGGATTGCCGTCGGATCTGCTGACGCGCCGCCCGGATATCATCGCTGCTGAGCACACTCTTAAAGCCGCTAATGCCAATATCGGCGCTGCGCGCGCGGCCTTCTTCCCGAATATCACGCTAACCGCATCGGGCGGCTCAACCAGCAGCTCGCTGGGGCATCTGCTGGAAGGCGGTACAGGCGCCTGGTCGTTTGCACCCTCGATCTCTCTGCCGATCTTCGACGGCGGAGTGAATCAGGCCAATCTGGATATCGCTAAAATCGAAAAACGTATCGAGATCGCCAACTATGAGAAAGCGATTCAGACTGCGTTTAAAGATGTTAACGATGCGCTGGCTGGGCAGGATACCTGGCAGAGCCAGCTCATGGCGCTGCAAAAAGAGGTCGCGGCCAACCAGCGCGATTACGACTATTCAGATTTGCGTTATAAGCAAGGCGTTGATAACTATCTCAATGTGTTAGTCGCACAGCGTTCGCTGTATACGGCACAGCAGGCGCTGATTGCGGCACATTTGGGGCAGCTTAATCAAAAAATTACGCTGTACGAAGCATTGGGCGGCGGCTGGAAATCATAATGACGAGCCGTCTCGTCACGCATTTAGCGAGGCGGCTAGTCGCGATTTTAAGCGTCCCTGTTCGGCAACGCTTTTCGACACACCTTGCCGGTTAATAAAGGTTTATCTCAGCTTAACCAGACCAGGTCTAAAGCAGAGTCATCGCGCTGAACCGAGCGAAACCCTGATTCTTCTTAACGAAAACCTTACGGTTTGGCGATGGAAAATCGCATCAAATTTAGCCGATAATGCGTGCCGTGATAATTGTGCCCGTCATACTTTACGTTGCCTCTTTGTTGGCTATGCTCACTTACCCGAATCCTGTCGTTCACTACGCCTATCGGGATTCGTCAGCGTGCTACCGTCATGCAACGCAACGTATTTAAAGTACGCGCCACGAAATAATCCCCTGTTTTTAAGGGGGGATTCCTTATTCCTTGTTTACCTGAAGAGTTCGATGATTACTAACGCATCCCGTTCCCCTCGTTCCCGCTGGCTTAAATGGCTGCTTCTTTTAATCGTGGTATTGATTATTGCCGCTGTTGCCTGGCGTTTGTTGCCGTTTGGCAAAGGATCGAGTGGCGGTATGCCGCCAGGCGGTCATGCAGGTCGCGGTGGTCCTGGCATGATGATGGGCGGCGGCGCAACGCTGGTACACAGCGGCGTGGCCAGCACCGCAGATGTGCCGGTTTATCTCAATGCACTTGGCACCGTCATCCCCAGCGCCAGCGTTACCGTTACCAGCCGTGTCGATGGACAGCTGGAGAAGGTTTACTTCACTGAAGGGCAGAAAGTTGAAGCAGGACAGCTGCTGGCGCAGATTGATCCGCGTAGCTATCAGGCGACGTTGAATCAATATCAAGGTGCGTTAAATGAGAACCAGGCACTGCTGAAAAGCGCAGAACTGACGCTGGCGCGCTATCGCAAGCTGGCGGCGCAAGATTCTCTCTCCCGCCAGGATCTGGATACGCAGATAGCCACGGTAGGGCAGTATCGCGGTGCGGTTGCCACCGATCAGGCGCAAATCGACAGCGCTAAACTCAGTATCGAATACGCTCGCATCACTGCGCCGGTTAGCGGCCGTGTTGGATTGCGTCAGGTTGATCCGGGCAACATGGTGCAAAGCTCCAGCAGCACCGGTTTAGTCACTCTGACTCAGATGCAGCCCGCCGCCGTCACGTTTAGCGTGCCGCAGAGCAATATCCCCACGCTGGTCAAAGCGCTGCATAACAATCAAAGTCTGCCCGCTACGGCGTTTGATGAGGACAATACCAGCACGTTGGCCAACGGTGAGGTGAAGTTCATCAGTAACCAGATCGATACCTCCACCGGCACGGTTGAGCTAAAGGCCACCTTCCCCAACCAAGACGAAGCGCTGTTCGCTAATCAGTTCGTTAATCTGCGTTTGCAGACCAATCTATTGAAAGGCGCGACGGTGATCCCAACACAAGCGTTGCAGATGAGCAGCGACGGCAGCTTTGTTTTTGTGATCAACAAAGACAATACCGTGACGCGCAAAGCGGTGACCGCCGGGCCGGCATTGGATGACGATCGGCAAGCGATTTTAAAAGGCGTAGAGCCGGGCGATCGTCTGGTAACGGAAGGCATTGATCGCCTGACCAACGGCAGCAAAGTGTCGGTGGCGGATGAGACGCAAACCACCGCAACCGTCGAGGCCAAATGAATCCGTCACGCCTGTTTATCCAGCGTCCGGTCGCCACCATCTTGCTGATGGTGGGCGTGCTGATCGCCGGTATTTTTGCCTATAAGTTTCTTTCCACCTCGGCGCTGCCGCAGGTCGATTATCCGACCATTCAGGTCACCACGCTCTATCCCGGCGCCAGCCCGGACGTGATGGCTTCATCGGTGACTTCGCCGCTGGAGCGTCAACTCGGTCAAATGGCGGGTTTGAGTCAGATGACCTCCACCAGTTCCGGTGGATCATCGATCATCACTCTGAAGTTCAGTCTCGACCTGTCGCTGGATGTGGCGGAGCAGGAAGTGCAGGCGGCGATAAATGCCGCGAACAATCTGCTGCCCAGCGATCTGCCAAACCCGCCAACCTACAAAAAGGTCAATCCGGCGGACAGCGCGGTGATCACCTTAGCTGCCAGCTCAGAGAACTTGCCGCTGACGCAGGTGCAGGACTTGGTGAATACGCGCGTGGCGCTCAAGCTATCGCAAATTTCTGGTGTCGGCATGGTGACGCTGGCGGGCGGACATCAACCGGCGATTCGGGTGCAGATGGATCCAAAAGCGCTGGCGGCGCACAATTTGACGCTGGAAGACGTCAACACCCTGATTAGCAACAGCAACGTTAACGGTTCGAAAGGCGGCTTTGATGGTAAATACCATTCGGTCACTATCGACGCCAACGATCAGCTGCGTACCGCAGACGAGTACGGCAATTTAATCATTACTTATCAAAACGGTGCTGCGCTGCGTCTGAAAGATATTGCGCATATTGAGCAAGGGCCGGAAAACAGCTTCCAGTCGGCGTGGGCGAATAACAGCCCGGCGATTGTCATCAGCGTGCAGCGCCAGCCGGGTGCGAACGTGATTCAGGTCGTGGATGGAATTAAGGCGCAGCTGCCGACTTTGCAGGCCGCGCTGCCAGATGGCGTGAAAATGACGGTTCTTTCGGATCGCACGCAAACCATTCGCGCCTCGATCAGTGACGTGCAGTTTGAGCTCATGCTCTCGATTGCGCTGGTGGTGATGGTCACTTTCCTGTTCCTGCGCAATGTGGCAGCGACACTGATCCCCAGCGTGGCGGTGCCGCTGTCGTTGATTGGCACCTTTGGTGTGATGTACCTCGCTGACTTCAGCCTGAATAACCTCTCGTTGATGGCGCTGACCATCGCTACCGGTTTCGTTATTGATGATGCCATTGTGGTGGTTGAAAACATCTCGCGGCGGCTGGAAGAGGGCGAACCGCCAATGGAAGCGGCGCTAAAAGGCTCGCAGCAGATTGGTTTCACCATCATTTCACTAACCTTTTCGCTGATTGCGGTACTGATTCCGCTGCTGTTTATGGGCGACGTGGTCGGACGCTTGTTCCGCGAGTTTGCTATCACGCTGGCGGTGTCGATTCTGGTCTCAATGGTGGTGTCGCTAACCTTAACGCCAATGCTGTGCGCCTATCTGCTGCGCCACATTCCAGTCGAAAAGCAGTCGCGCTTTTCACGCAAGGGCGGTGAATTATTCGATAAGCTGATTCGCGGCTATGATCGCTTGCTGACCATCGTGTTAAATCACCAAAAGCTGACGCTGCTGGTGGCGCTGGCCACCTTCGCGCTGACCGCGCTGCTCTATGTCATGGTACCGAAAGGCTTCTTCCCGACGCAGGATACCGGTCTGATTCAGGGCGTGACCGTGGCGTCGCAGGATGTCTCTTTTAATGAGATGGCAAAGCGTCAACAGGCGCTGGCGAAAGTGATTTTGCAGAATCCTGCGGTAGAGAGTCTGTCCTCTACGATTGGCATTGATGGCAATAACACCAGTCTGAACAGCGGGCGTATACAGATCAACCTCAAGGCGTTTGATGAGCGCAATGACAAAGCCGATGCTGTCATCAAACAGCTGCAACAGGCGGCGACGCAGGTGGCTGGTATCCAGCTCTATATGCAATCGGCCCAGGATTTGACGGTCAACGACCAGGTTACGCCAAGCCAGTATCAGTTCACGCTTGACGATGCAGACAGCGAAAATCTGATGCAGTGGTCCCCGAAAATGGTGGCGGCACTGCAGCAGCGTCCAGAGTTTAATGGCGTGGTAAGCAATCTTCAGGATCAGGGACGCGTGGCGTATGTCGAGCTGAACCGCGATAAAGCGGCGCGTTACGGCATTACTGCTTCGGATGTGGATACCGCGCTCTACAACGCTTTTGGTCAGCGTTTGGTGTCGACTATTTTTACCCAGTCGAATCAGTATCGCGTGGTGCTGGAAGTCGCGCCGACGTATCAACAAGGCCCGGCGTCATTTGATGATGTTTATCTGCAACCTTCCAGCAGTTCAGACGAAGAGAGCGACAGCAGCACGAGCAGCAGCACGTCGAGCAGTAGCAGCACCACGTCAACCACCACCAGCAGTAGCGACAGTTCCACCAGCAGCAGCAGCGGTATGGTGAAACTGACGTCGATTGCCACCCTTCACCAGCGCACCGGTTCGCTGATGCATATGCGTTTGAACCAATTCCCGGCAGTGATGATCTCCTTCAACCTGAATGCCGGTTATTCACTGGAAGATGGGCAGAAAGCGATTGCCGAGGTGCGTGAACAGCTGCAACTGCCATCGAGCGTGACGCTGCGTTATCAGGGCGAAACGTCAGCGTTCCAGAGCGCGACGGGTAACACGCTGTGGCTGATTTTGGCGGCGCTGATCACCATGTACGTGGTGCTCGGCATTCTGTATGAAAGCTTTATTCATCCGGTGACCATCCTTTCCACGCTGCCGTCGGCTGCGGTGGGCGCCTTGTTGACGCTGATGCTGGCGGGCACCGAATTCAGCTTGATCGCGTTGATTGGCGTGATCCTGCTGATCGGCATCGTGAAAAAGAACGCCATTATGATGATCGACTTTGCGCTAGAAGCGGAGAATAAGCAGCACCTCAGCCCGCGTGACGCCATCCATCAAGCCTGTTTATTGCGTTTCCGCCCGATTCTGATGACCACCATGGCGGCGCTGCTGGGTGCGTTGCCGCTGATGCTGGCGTCCGGTTCGGGCGCAGAGCTGCGTCAGCCGCTGGGTCTGGTGATTGTTGGCGGTTTGATCGTCAGCCAGGCGCTGACATTGTTCTCTACACCGGTGATTTACTTGTGGTTTGACGCGATTGCACAGCGCGGCAACGCGTGGGTGAAACGCCGTCAGCAGCAGACGCGGAGTGGGCAATGAATTTGACCCGGCTGTTTATCTTCCGTCCGGTTACGACCTTGCTGCTCACCATGGCGATCCTGCTGCTGGGCGCCTTGGGCTATCGCTTGTTGCCGGTCGCGCCGCTGCCGCAGGTTGATTTCCCGACCATTATGGTCAGCGCCAGCCTGGCGGGTGCCAGCCCGGAAACCATGGCGGCAACGGTGGCCACCCCGCTGGAACGCTCGCTGGGGCAAATCGCGGGCGTAACGGAAATGACCTCAAGCAGCTCGCAGGGTTCCAGCAATATCATTTTGCAGTTTGAGCTTGATCGCGACATCAACGGTGCGGCGCGTGACGTTCAGGCGGCAATCAACGCCTCGCGTAGTCTGCTGCCGAGCGCCATGGAATCGCTGCCAACCTACCGTAAAGCCAATCCGTCCGATGCGCCGATAGTGATGCTGGCGTTGACGTCTGCAACTCGCACGCCAGGCGAACTCTATGATCTTGCTGAAAGCAAAATCGAGCAGGCGATGGGGCAGGTGAAAGGGGTCGGCGAAGTGTCGCTGATGGGCAGCGCCTTGCCTGCGGTGCGCATCGATCTGCAACCGCTGAAGCTGACGCAATATGGCATTTCACTCGATACCGTGCGCAGCGCGGTCGCCAACAGCACCACTAATCTGCCAAAAGGGATGTTACAAGGCAGCACGCAATCTTGGGTGGTGGACAGCAACGGGCAGCTGGATAAAGCCAAAAGCTATCGCGATTTGATCGTTAGCTATAAAGAGGGAAAAGCGGTGCGGCTGCACGATGTCGCAACCGTTTATGACTCGGTTGAAGATCAATATCAGGCGGGGTTCCTTAACGCGTCGCCTTCGGTGATGGTGGGTATCAAACGCCAGGCGGGCGCTAATATGCTCGACACCATTGATGCGATCAAAGCGCAACTGCCGGAGCTGGAAAAAAATCTCCCTGCGGATACCGCGCTGAAAGTGGTGGTGGACCGTTCGCCTGGGGTGCGCGCCTCGCTTTACGACACGGAAGAAACCTTGCTGGTAGCGGTACTGCTGGTGATTGCGGTGGTGTTTGTCTTTTTGCGTAATCTGCAGGCGGTGATCATTCCCGCGTTGGCCTTGCCGGTTTCGCTGATTGGCACCTGCGCTGTGATGTATCTGCTCGGCTACAGCCTCGATAACCTGTCGCTGATGGCGCTAATTATCGCCACCGGCTTCGTGGTGGATGATGCGATCGTGGTGCTGGAAAACATCACGCGCCACATTGAAGAGGGGCTAAGTCCACTGCGGGCCTCGCTGCGCGGTGCGCAGGAAGTGAGTTTCACCGTGCTGTCCATGACCATGTCGCTGATTGCGGTATTCATTCCCATCTTGCTGATGGGCAGCATCGTCGGGCGTCTGTTCCGCGAATTTGCCGTGACGCTCACCGTGTCGCTGCTGATCTCAATGTTTGTGTCGTTGAGCCTGACGCCGATGCTCTGCTCGCGACTGCTCAAACCCAAGCCCAAGGTCACTAAACGGCCGCATCCGCTCTATCAGTTTATTGAAAACCGGCTCAATCGCTTGTTGGACGCCTATTCGCGTGGCTTGAATTGGGTGATGCGCCACCAAAAGCTCACCATGTTCAGTTTGGTGCTGACGGTGCTGCTCAACCTGTTTCTGTTCTCGGTGGTGGAAAAAGGCTTTTTCCCGAATCAGGACACCGGCCTGCTAATGGGCGCGCTGCGTGCCGATCAAAACATCTCGTTTCAGGCGATGAAGCCGAAGATGTTGGCGTTTACCAAGATCATTCAGTCCGATCCGGCGGTGGAAAGCGTGATGTCATCGATGGGCAGTGGGATGTTCGGCTCGCGTAACAGCGCGAACTTCTTTGTGCGCCTCAAAGATTTTGATCAGCGCGATGCCACGGCCACCGAAGTGGCGAACCGCCTGAGCATGAAAACCAGCCATATCGCTGGCGCACAGATGTTCCTGATGGCAGCGCAGGATCTGCATATCGGCGGACGCAGCGCCAACGCGACGTATCAGTACAGTTTGCAGGCTGACGATCTCGATCTGCTGCGCGAATGGACGCCCAAAGTACAGGCGGCGCTGGCGGCAATTCCGCAGTTCAACAGCGTCGATTCCGATTCACAAACGGGCGGTCAGGAAGTGGTGATGAACATTGATCGCGACCGCGCCACCCGGCTTGGCGTTGACGTTCAGATGCTCGACACGCTGCTGAATAATGCCTTTAGCCAGCGGCAAATCGCAACGCTGTATCACACGCTGAACCAGTATCACGTGGTGATGAGTTTGCAGGATAGCTACACGCGCGACCCAGAAATTCTCAAGCAGCTTTATGTCATTAACGATAATGGCGACCGCATTCCGCTGTCGGCCTTCGCCACGTTTGTGGGTGGCAATGCGCCGCTGTCAGTGACGCATCAGGGCCAGTCAGCGACCAGCACCGTGGCGTTTAACCTCAATGATGGCGTTTCGCTGGAACAGGCGCAGGTGCTGATCAAACAGGCGATGGCGAAACTCGGTTTGCCTTCGACGATCCAGGCTGGTTTTGCGGGTACCGCCGCGGCGTTTGCGCAGCTCACCGCTACCATGCCGTGGTTGATCCTGGCGGCGCTGGCGGCGGTCTATATCGTGTTGGGCGTGCTGTATGAAAGTTATATCCATCCACTGACCATTCTTTCTACGTTGCCTTCGGCGGGCGTAGGCGCGCTGCTGCTGCTGCTGCTCACCGGTACGCAACTCACGGTTATCGCCCTGATCGGCATTATTTTGCTGATTGGTATCGTGAAGAAGAACGCCATCATGATGATCGACTTTGCCATCGACGCAGAACGCAGGTTGGGCATGTCGCCGCAGCAGGCGATTACTCAAGCCTGCCTGATGCGCTTTCGTCCGATCATGATGACCACGCTGGCGGCCTTTTTCGGTGCCTTGCCTTTGGCGCTGGGCAGTGGCGGCGATGCCGATCTGCGCAGCCCGCTGGGCATCGCGATTGCGGGCGGTCTGGCGCTGAGCCAGCTGCTGACGCTGTTCACCACGCCCGTTATTTACCTCTGGCTCGATCGTTTGAGCCGCGCAACTCAACGTCAATGGCGCCGTTTGCGCCATGCGGAATCCTGATTCATGAAAGTATTGACCCCAATTATGCTGGCGCTGCTGCTGAGCGGCTGTACCCTTGGCCCCGATTATCATCGCCCTGAGATGTCAGTGCCGGTACATTACAAAGAAGCCAAAGGCTGGCAGCAGGCGACGCCGCAGGATGATCTGCACAAAGGCGAATGGTGGGCTGTTTATCACGACGCCACGCTGAGCAGCCTGCTGAGTCAGGTAAGCATCAATAACCAGAACGTTGCCAACTACGCTGCGCAGTATCGTCAGGCGCAGGCGCTGGCGTCGCAATCTCGCGCTGAGCTGTTTCCCTCGTTGGGTTATGACAGCAGCGTGACGCGCAGCGGCAGTCATGCCACCACCGGCAGCAGTCAACGCACCACCAGCAGCAGCCATCAGGCTGAGCTAAGCGCCAGCTGGGAGCTGGATCTCTGGGGCAAGCTGCGTCGTACGCTGGAGGAGAACAAAGCCAGTGCGCAGGCGAGCGCGGCAGAGCTGGCGAACATCACGCTGAGCGCACAGTCTGAACTGGCGCAGGATTACTTCCAGCTGCGCATCATGGATCAGAAAATTGCGCTGTATCAGCAGAGCATCGACGCCTACCAGCGCTATCTCACGGTGATTGAAAACAAATACCAAACCGGCAGCGAATCGCGTGCCACGTTAGCGCAGGCGCAGATGCAGCTGGAGAGCGCCCGCGCCTCGGCGCAGGATTATCAATGGCAACGCGCGCAGATGGAACACGCTATCGCGTTGCTGGTGGGCAAAGCGCCCGCTGATTTCTCCTTACCGGTGGCGAAGCTGGATGCCACGCTGCCAACCGTTCCTGCCGCCTTGCCGACGCAACTATTACAGCGTCGTCCTGACATCGCCTACGCCGAACGTAACGTGGCAGCAGCGAATGCGGCGGTGGGCGTGGCCATTGCCGGTTACTTCCCGGATTTAACCTTAAGCGCCAGCGGCGGCGTGAGCGCTTCTACGCTGCATAATCTCTTCTCGCTACCGAATCGCATCTGGTCGCTGGGGCCTGAACTCAGCGGTACGCTGTTGGATTTTGGCGCCACTTCTTCGCAGGTCGAACAGGCCCGAGCGTCGTATGACGCCAGCGTCGCCAGCTACCGTCAAAGCGTGCTGGAAGCGTTGCAGGAAGTGGAAGATGAGCTGGTGGAGCTGAACACCTTACAGGGCGAAATGGCTTCCCAGCAGCGTGCTACCGCCGCCGCGCAAGAGTCGGCCCGCGTAACGCGCAATCAATATGATGCCGGGATGATCGACTACCTCGACGTCGCCACCACTGAAAACAGTAGCTTGAGCGAACAGCAAAATCTCCTGTCGCTGCAAAGCACTCAGTGGGTCAGCAGCGTAGCGTTGATTGCCGCGCTGGGCGGTGGCTGGCAGGCGCCAAATAAGTAGTTGTCGAATACTTCCAGATCCTGCATCGTGAGGGGCTAATTTTAACGATGCTATGGAGCTGGCATGTTATTCAAAATCTTACGTCTGGTTTTCCGCCTGTTATGGCGTGTCGAGCTGCGTGGTGATGTCGCTGAACTGCATAGAGACAAGGTGCTCATCACGCCCAACCACATGTCGTTTCTGGACGGTATGCTGTTGGCGCTGTTCTTACCCATCAAACCGGTTTTCGCTGTCTATTCGACGATCAGCGAAAAATGGTTCATGCGGGTGATCAAACCGTTTATCGACTTCGTGCCGCTGGATCCCACCAAGCCGATGTCGATCAAACATCTGGTTCAGGTAGTCAACAGCGGTCGTCCGGTAGTGATCTTCCCGGAAGGTCGCATTACCGTTACCGGATCGCTGATGAAGATCTACAGCGGTGCCGGTTTTGTGGCGGCGAAATCGGGCGCGAGCGTGGTGCCGATGCGTATCGACGGTGCAGAATTTTCGCCGTTTGGTCGCCTGGCGGGCGTATTCAAACGCCGCCTTTTCCCGCGTATTACCTTGAGCATTTTGCCTGGGACACGTATTCCCATGCCCGACGCAAAACGGGCACGCGAGCGCCGCATTTTAGCCGGCGAACATCTGCATCATGTCATGATGGAAGCCCGCATGGCGGTACGCCCGCGTGAAACGCTGTTTGATGCGTTTCTCAATGCGCGTATCCGCTACGGCGCGTTCAAACGCTGCATTGAAGATGTCAATTTCACACCCGACAGCTACACCGGTTTGCTGAAAAAAACGCTGGGCGTGGGACGCATCCTTGAGCGTTATAGCCAGCCAAAAGAGGTTGTTGGCCTGCTGCTGCCCAATGCCACCGTAACGGCTGCGGCGATTCTCGGTGCCTCCATGCGTGGCCGCGTTCCGGCGATGCTGAACTACACTGCGGGCGTCAACGGCATGCGCGCTGCACTAACGGCTTCGCAGGTGAAAACGGTGTTTACGTCTCGCCAGTTCCTCGACAAAGGGGACTTGTGGCATCTGCCGCAAGGCTTGAGCGACGTGCAGTGGATCTATCTGGAAGACTTGAAAGAGACGGTAACGCTCAAGGACAAGCTCTGGATCCTTGCGCATCTGCTGATGCCGCGCCGGGCGCAGGTTAAGCAGCAGCCTGAAGACGCCGCGATGGTGCTGTTTACCTCGGGATCGGAAGGCAATCCCAAAGGTGTGGTGCATTCGCATAAAAGCCTGCTGGCCAACGTTGAGCAGATTCGCACCGTGGCAGATTTTACCCCGCGTGACCGCTTCATGTCGGCGCTGCCGCTGTTTCACGCCTTTGGCTTAACGGTTGGCCTGTTTACGCCGCTGATGACCGGCGCGCAGGTATTCCTTTATCCCAGCCCGCTGCATTACCGCATCGTGCCGGAACTGGTGTACGACCGAAACTGCACCGTGTTGTTTGGCACGTCAACCTTCCTTGGCAACTATGCGCGCTTCGCGGCCCCGTACGATTTTGCTCGCTTGCGCTATGTGGTGGCTGGGGCGGAAAAATTGCAGGAAAACACCCGTCAGGTCTACATGGAAAAATATGGCATACGCATCCTTGAAGGTTACGGCGTGACTGAATGCGCGCCAGTGGTGGCGATTAACGTGCCGATGGCGGCGAAGGCGCATACCGTAGGCCGCATTCTGCCGGGCATGGATTCGCGTTTGATGTCGGTGCCGGGCATTGAGAAGGGCGGGCGATTGCAACTGCGTGGGCCGAATATCATGAAAGGCTATTTGCGCGTTGAGAACCCTGGCGTGCTGGAACTGCCGGTGGCGGATAATGGCGAAGGGCAAATGGAAGCGGGTTGGTACGATACCGGCGATATCGTCAGCTTTGATGAAGGCGGTTTTTGCCAGATCCAGGGTCGCGCCAAGCGCTTTGCTAAAATCGCAGGAGAAATGGTTTCGCTGGAGATCGTTGAGCAGATCGCGCTGAAAGCTTCACCGGATAAGCAGCATGCGGCTTCGCTGCGCCCGGATGGAAATCGTGGTGAAGCCTTGGTGCTGTTTACCACCGATAACGAACTGGCACGCGATCGCCTGCAAAAAGCCGCGCGTGAGATGGGTGCGCCGGAGTTGGCGCTGCCGCGTGATATTCGCGTGGTGAAACAGCTGCCGCTGCTGGGTAGCGGCAAGCCCGATTACGTCACCCTGAAGAAAATGGCGGAAGAGGAGCAGGCATGAGTGCGCGACCTGAACGCGATGCGCCGCTGATGTCGCGCAGCATGTTGGCGGTGATTGTCGCACAGTTTTTCTCCGCATTTGGCGATAACGCGCTGCTGTTTGTCACGCTGGCGGTGCTTAAAAACCAGTTTTATCCCGACTGGAGTCAGCCGATTTTGCAGATGCTGTTTGTCGCGACTTACATCCTGCTGGCACCGTTTGTGGGGCAAATGGCAGACAGTTTTGCCAAAGGTCGGGTCATGATGTTTGCCAACAGCCTGAAGCTGCTGGGCGCGCTGGTGATCTGCTTCGGCTTGAGTCCTTTCATTGGCTATACGCTGGTGGGTATTGGCGCAGCGGCTTATTCTCCAGCGAAATACGGCATTTTGGGGGAAATTACCCAAGGCGAAAAACTGGTGAAGGCCAACGGCCTGATGGAAGGATCGACCATCGCAGCGATTCTGCTGGGTTCGGTGGCAGGCGGCATTCTGGCTGACTGGAATTTGCTGGTGGCGCTGGCGGTTTGTGCGCTGACGTATGGCATTGCGGTAGTGGCGAACCTGTTTATTCCCAAGCTGCAGGCAGCACGACCCGGCCAAAGCTGGCATTTCGCGGCAATGTTACGCAGCTTTATCGCGGCGTGCCGCGTGCTGTGGCGTGACGCAGAAACCCGCTTCTCCTTACTGGGAACGAGTCTGTTTTGGGGCGCGGGTGTGACGTTGCGCTTTCTGCTGGTGTTGTGGGTACCGGTAGCGCTCGGCATCACTGATAACAAAACGCCAACTACGCTGAATGCCATGGTGGCGATTGGCATTGTATTGGGTGCGGCGGCTGCGGCGAAGCTGGTGACGCTGGAAACGGTCCGCCGCTGTATGCCTGCAGGCGTGCTGATTGGTGTGATGGTGGTGATCTTCTCAATGCAGCATTCGTTGCTGAATGCCTATTTATTGCTGATGGTCATTGGCGCGCTGGGTGGCTTTTTTGTCGTTCCTTTGAATGCGTTGTTGCAAGCGCGTGGCAAGCAAAGCGTGGGATCGGGCAATGCCATTGCGGTGCAGAACCTTGGCGAAAACACCGCGATGCTGTTGATGCTAGGACTTTACACGCTGGCGATCAAAGCAGGCGCACCGGCAGTAGCAACCGGGATTGGCTTCGGTATGCTGTTTGCGCTGGCAATTGCCGTGCTTTGGGTATGGCGTCCGAGTAAAGGTTAGATTGTGCTGGCGCTGCCACCTGCGAGTATTGAAGCTGCTATATGTTAGTGATGAGGCTGCATGTGGCAGCGTCTCCTTCCTCCGCTTCGCGGGGGAAGGCCGGGATGGGGGACAGCGCGCAGAGGAGGTAGGAGACAGCGCACGCTTAACCAACGTGCGCAGAGGACAAAATCAACGGCGAACCGCGATCGCCTCAATCTCAATCTTCACGTCTTTCGGCAAACGCGCCACTTCAACACATGAACGGGCTGGGAAACTGGCGTCATGCTCGGTGAAAAACGCTTCATACGTGGCGTTCACGGTAGCAAAGTCGTTCAGGTCTTTGACGAAAACGGTGGTTTTCACGATATCGCCCACTTTCAAACCTGCCGCTTCAACAATCGCCTTCACATTTTCCAGTGACTGGCGCGCCTGGGCTGAGACATCGTCTGCAACAGTGCCGGTTGCCGGATCAACGGGAATCTGGCCCGAAGTGATAATCATGCTGCCAAGATCAACGCCCTGAACATAAGGACCGATTGCTGCCGGGGCTTTTTCCGTACTGATTTCGCGAGACATTATTGCTCCTGGGTTGTGTGCAATAGCGGCATCACAGCGCCGCCGACGGTTCCATTATAGGGAGGAGAAAACGGATTACCAGTGACCCAACACCACATGACGAGCGAACTCTTTCTCGCAATATTTGCACTTCAAATGCACATCATCGGCACGACTTTTCACCGCAAAGCTGGAGAACACCGGCTCGCTGCGGCTAATGCAGTTGCTGTTCGGGCAAGTCAGCACACGGTCGATGCGGTCCGGCAAGGTGGGCGCAATCTTTGCGACCACTTCATATTCGTCGATACGGTTGACCGTCGCATGTGGCGCGTAAACTGCCAGCTGGTTGATCTGGTCATCAGTGAGAAAAGTGTTTTCAATCTTGATCAAATCTTTGCGGCCCATTTCACCTGACGGCAAATTCAAGCCGATAGTGATGCGCTGATCGGTCTCGGTCAGGCGAAACAGCGACAGCAGCTTAAAGCCAACCTGAGCGGGAATGTGGTCGATTACTGTGCCGCGTTTGATCGCTTCGACCTGCAATTTATTGTCGTGAGTCATGCTGTTTGCTCCTTACAGGGCGAGTTCGCTGTTAAGTACCAACGCCAGCAGAGCCTGACGCGCGTAAATGCCATTGCCGGCCTGCTGGAAATACCAGGCGTAAGGCGTTTTATCCACATCGGTAGTAATTTCATCGATGCGCGGCAGCGGATGCAGCACCTTCATATTGTCACGCGCATCGGCTAAATCGGCGGCGCGAAGAATGAACTGGGCTTTCACGTTGGCATATTCGGACGGATCAAGACGCTCTTTCTGCACGCGCGTCATATAAAGAATATCCAGCTCTGGCATCACCTCTTCAAAACTGTCGTGACGCGACCATTTAATGTTCTGCTCATCCAGCATGTCAGTGATGTAAGCCGGCATCGCCAACGCATCGGGTGCAATGAAGAAGAAGCGGTTGCCATCAAATTTGGCCAGCGCCTGCGTCAGTGAATGCACGGTGCGGCCATATTTCAGGTCGCCGACCATGGCGACATTGAGGTTGTCGAGGCGACTTTGCGTTTCGCGAATGGTAAACAGATCCAGCAGGGTTTGTGTCGGGTGCTGATTCGCGCCATCACCGGCGTTAAGCACAGGAATACCGCCGGAAAACTCCGTTGCCAGACGCGCTGCGCCTTCTTGTGGATGACGCATCACAATCGCATCAACGTAGGTGCTGATCACTGAAATAGTATCCGCCAGCGTTTCACCTTTTTTGCCCAGCGACGTATTGCTGCCGTCAGAAAAGCCGACAACCGAGGCGCCTAAACGATGCATGGCGGATTCGAACGACAAACGGGTTCGCGTCGATGCCTCAAAAAAGCAGCTGGCGATCACGTTGTGTTTTAATAACTCCGGCTGCGGGTTGGCTTTGAGCTGCGCGGCGGTATGCAGCACCAACTCCAGCTCGTCGCGGCTGAGATCGTTAATTGAAATAATGTGCTTGCGATATAGCGGGTTAGCCATAGCTCTCTCCTCTGCGCTGCCGGATTTCAGACAAAAAAAAGCCCCTGATTAAGGGGCTTTTTTAAGATCGGGTCGATGACGGAAAGAAACAGATGCGCCGCCTGCATTCAGGCGAGATTGGGCGTCAAATTTTTCGTTGCGCTGTTGCATGTTTCCTCCGGCAAATTGTGGCGCATTATACGCATTCAGTAATTTGCTTCAAGGGTAAATCGCACACAACGAAAACGTTTGCTCCGGCTTATTTATCGCTGGCCGAGCGTCGCCACCATCACCGCCTTAATGGTATGCATACGGTTTTCCGCCTGATCAAAGACCACGCTGTGCGCGGATTCGAACACCTCATCACTGACTTCCATACCCTTGTGCAAACCATATTGTTCCGCCATCTGGCGTCCCAGGGTGGTTTGATCATCATGGAAGGCGGGCAGACAATGCAAAAATTTCACCGCTGGGTTGCCGGTCAGCGCCAGCATCTCGCTGTTAACCTGATAACCCCGCAGCAAGGCGATACGCTCTTCCCACACCGCTTTAGGTTCGCCCATCGATACCCAAACGTCGGTATAGATAAAGTCCGCACCTTGTACGCCTTCAGCAATGTTTTCGGTCAGCGTGATTTTGCCACCGGTTTGCTGTGCCGCCTGGCGACAATGTGCCACCAGCTCTTCTTCCGGCCAGCAGCCTTTTGGCGCCACTAAACGCAGATCTAACCCTACCAACGCGGCGGCTTCCAGCATGGTATTCCCCATGTTGTTACGCGCATCACCAACGTAGACCAACGTCATTTCGCTGAGTTTTTTAGTCGGCAGCTGTTCCTGCATGGTCAGTAGATCGGCGAGTAACTGCGTAGGATGAAACTCTGTGGTTAAGCCATTCCACACCGGCACACCGGCATATTCAGCCAGAGTTTCAACCAACGCCTGGCCATAGCCGCGATATTGTATGCCGTCATACATGCGGCCTAAAACGCGTGCGGTATCTTTCATCGATTCTTTATGGCCAATCTGGCTACCGCTTGGGCCGAGATAGGTGACGTTAGCGCCTTGATCGTAAGCGGCAACTTCGAAAGAGCATCGGGTACGGGTCGAGTCTTTTTCGAAGATGAGCGCAATGTTTTTGCCTTTCAGATACTGCTTTTCAGCCGCACTTTTTTTTGTGCTTTTTAATTCAGCTGAAAGGGTAAGCAGATAATCGATTTCGGCAGGGGAAAAATCCAGTAATCTCAGGAAATGGCGTTGATAAAGCTGACTCATGCAGCGCTCCATGTAACCAATACAAATGAATTAAAATTCAATCTAACCGTATGAATATGCATTTTCAACCCCGACGTGAATAAACTTTTCGTTTTGTGTAGTGGCGCGCCGGGCAGTGTGGGAAAATACTTGATTATTGCCAAACTCAGAGAGGACATCGCCATGGCATATGAAGCATTGTTGGAAGAGCAGCGTGAAGAGACGCGCCTGATCATTGAAGAGCTGCTGGAGGATGGCAGCGATCCCGACGCGCTCTATACCATTGAGCATCATCTCTCATGCAACAACTTTGACTCACTTGAAAAAGCCGCTGTAGATGCGTTCAAGCTGGGCTATGAAGTGACCGAGCCGGAAGAGCTGGAGCTGGAAGATGGCACCACGGTGATGTGCGTGGATATCATCAGCGAAGCGGCGTTAAAGCCTGAGCTGATTGATGCACAGGTCGAGCAACTGGTGAATCTGATTGGTAAATACAACGTCGATTATGACGGTTGGGGCACCTATTTCGAAGATCCAGACGCGGAAGATGAAGACGACGAAATCCTGGATGACGAAGAAGATGACGGTATTCGTCACTAATTTCTAGCGGGCGGAGCATGCTCCGCCTCCTTTTTTTAACCCACGTTTTAATCTAATGAACTACGCACCGTTACTCGAACCCATCTATCAATTCCTTCATTGCCGCACGCCGCAAGCCTGGATAGACGAAGCGCGCAAGCCGGAAAACCTTACACTGTTACTGACCGATCATCTGGTTTGCGAGCTCAAGGCGGCACAAACCGCGGTGTGGTTGATCCGTAAATACGTCGCCGACAAACCCAGCGGCGAGGCTATTCGTGCCTGGTTGAAGCCGTATGAAGATTTTATCTTTCGCGAAGATGGCGACAGCGATTTCATTAACGCGCATAAAAACCTGACCAAAAGCATTATTGTTCGCAATGAATTACCGTGGGCGGATGATTTGGTTGAGAAGATGGTGCTGCTGATTAAAGAAGAGCTGCATCACTTTTATCAGGTTTGGGAAATTATGCAGTCGCGCGGGTTGGTTTATCAGAAAATCACCTCAAGCCGTTATGCCAAATCACTGCTGCGCGAAGTCACCACGCACGAGCCGGATACGCTGATCGACAAGCTGATTTGTGGTGCCTATATTGAAGCGCGCTCCTGCGAACGGTTCGCCAGTTTAGCGCCCTATCTGGATAGCGAACTGGAGGCCTTTTATATTTCGCTGTTGCGTTCAGAAGCGCGTCATTATCAAGATTATTTGACGCTGGCCGCGCAGATTTCACCCAAGGATATTGCGCCAAGGGTGCAGATGATTGGTGAAACTGAAGGGCGGTTAATTAGCGAGCCGGATAACGAACTGCGTTTTCATAGCGGTCTGCCCGCGTTTTGACGGTTTTTTTCCCTCATCCGCAAGCGGATGAGGGACAGGATTACAGCACTTTCAACATCCGCACTTCACAATCGACATGGCCGGTGCAGCCCATGGCGCGATCAATTAATTCAAAACCCAGCGACTCATAGAGTTTGATCGCCCGCGTCAGGCTGGCGGTGGTTTCAAGATAGCAGCGACGAAAACCGCGCTGGCGCGCATGTTCCATGGCACAGATTGCCAGTTCACGCGCCAGGCCTAAGCCGCGCACATCGGGCATGAAATACATCTTTTGCAACTCACAGATATCTGGCGCGCTACAGGCCAGCGCGGCGATGCCGCCGCCGCCCATCACTTTGCCTTGATACTCGACGATCCAATAAGCGCTGTGTTCGGCGCTGTAAACCTCAGAGAGTCGATCAAGGTCAGGATCGGAAACGGTATAGCCTTTGTCGGCAGTCAGGCCGAACTCCGCAGAAACAACTCGAATAACCTGCGCGATATGCGGATTGTCGGCGGCAGTGATTGGACGCACCTGAAGGTCACGTCGCGTTGCGGTGGTAGTCATCATCTCTTCCGAATCTATTGCGAAATAAATAAAAAAAGCCGGGCTTAGCCCGGCTTGATAATTAAGCAGTCAGACTAAGACGCTTACAATGCCGCAATCACGGCCTGCTGTTCAATCAGTTTTGTTTTTGATTGTTCCAGATCAGCCACACGCTCGCGTTCTTTCACTACCACCGCTTCCGGGGCGCGTGAAACAAAGCCTTCGTTAGCCAGTTTGGCCTGGATCTTATCGATTTCGACATCCAGCTTAACCAGCTCTTTCGCCAGACGCTCAAGCTCAGCTGTTTTATCAACCAGATCGGCCATTGGGATCAGCAGTTCAGCACCTTCAACGATCTTGGTGACGGAAACGGGACCTTTCTCGCCCGCAGGCAGCACGGTCAAACTTGCCAGACGCGCCAGGCGTGACAGGAAGTTGCGGTTATCTTCAACGCGACGCAGCGCAGCAGGCGAGGCGTTACGCAGCAACACATCCAGCGGTTTGCTTGGCGCAATGTTCATTTCTGCACGAATATTACGTACCGCGACAATCGCCTGTTTCATCCAGTCGATGTCCGCTTTCGCTTCAGCATCTTCTTTCGCCGCGTCGTAGTGCGGGAAAGGCTGCAACATGATGGTGTCGTCGATGATGTTTTTCAGCACTTTCACACGCTGCCAGATGGTTTCGGTGATGAACGGAATAATCGGATGTGCCAGGCGCAGTAACGCTTCCAGAACGTGCAGCAGCGTGTGACGCGTGCCGCGCAGCTCAGATTCGCTACCGCTGGTCATCACCGGCTTAGTCAGCTCCAGATACCAGTCGCAGAACTGGTTCCAGGTGAAATCGTAAAGCAGGTTAGCCGCGATGTCGAAACGGTAGCTGTCCAGCGCTTCACGGTAGGCTTTCACCGTGCTGTTGAACTCGGTCAGGATCCAGCGATCCGCCAGCGACAGCGTCATTTCGCCGCCGTTTTGGCCGCAATCTTGATCTTCAGTGTTCATCAAGACAAAGCGGCTGGCGTTCCACAGCTTGTTACAGAAGTTGCGGTAGCCTTCCAGGCGCTTCATGTCCCAGTTAATGTCTCGACCGGTTGAAGCCAGAGCTGCCAGGGTGAAGCGCAGCGCATCGGTACCTGACGGCTCAATGCCGTTCGGGAACTGTTTCTCGGTGCGTTTACGGATCTTCTCAGCCAGCTGCGGCTGCATCATGTTGCCGGTGCGTTTTTCCAGCAGCGACTCCAGTGAAATGCCGTCAACCATATCCAGCGGGTCAATCACGTTGCCCTTGGATTTCGACATCTTCTGGCCTTCTTCGTCACGAATCAAACCGGTCATGTAGACGGTTTTGAACGGAACCTGCGGCTTGCCGTCTTCATCTTTGATGAAGTGCATGGTCAGCATGATCATGCGGGCAATCCAGAAGAAAATGATGTCGAAGCCGCTGACCAGCACGCTGGTCGGATGGAAGGTACGCAGCGCTTCGGTGTTTTCCGGCCAGCCCAGCGTAGAGAATGTCCACAGGCCGGAGGAGAACCAGGTATCAAGCACGTCATCATCCTGACGCAGCGCCACATCGGCGGCCAGGTTGTTTTCGCTGCGCACTTCGTCTTCGGTGCGGCCAACATAGACGTTGCCGTCGTTGTCGTACCATGCCGGAATGCGATGACCCCACCACAACTGACGTGAAATACACCAATCCTGAATATCGCGCATCCAGGAGAAGTACATGTTTTCGTACTGCTTCGGCACAAACTCAATGTCGCCATTTTCAACCGCTTCTACGGCGACTTTCGCCAGCGGGGCAGTACGCACGTACCATTGGTCGGTCAACATTGGTTCGATGACCACGCCGCCACGGTCGCCGTAAGGAACGGTCAGATCGTGGGGTTTGATCTCTTCCAGCAGGCCACGTTCATCAACAGCCGCGACAATCGCTTTACGTGCAGCAAAACGCTCCATTTTCTGGAACTCTGCTGGGATATCATCGGCACAGGCATCGCTGACTTCGCCGTTGGTATCGAACACTTCCGCGCGCTCGCGGATATCGCCATCGAACGTCAGAATGTTGATCATCGGCAGCTTGTGGCGACGACCAACTTCATAGTCATTAAAGTCATGCGCTGGCGTGATTTTCACGCAGCCGGTGCCTTTTTCCATGTCGGCGTGTTCGTCGCCAACGATTGGGATCAGGCGGTTTACCAGCGGCAGCAGAATAAACTTGCCGATCAAATCTTTATAACGCGGATCTTCTGGATTGACCGCCACGCCCGTATCGCCCAACAGGGTTTCTGGACGTGTGGTGGCTACCACCAGATAATCTTTGCCATCTGCGGTTTTCGCGCCATCAGCCAGCGGATAGCGGATGTGCCACATCGAGCCTTTGCTCTCGCGGTTTTCCACTTCCAGATCGGAAATAGCGGTGCGTAATTTCGGATCCCAGTTAACCAGGCGCTTGCCACGGTAAATCAGGTTCTCTTTATAGAGACGTACGAACACTTCTTTCACCGCATTGGACAAACCATCATCCATGGTGAAACGTTCACGCTCCCAATCCACTGAGTTGCCCAGACGGCGCATCTGACGGGTAATGGTGCCGCCCGATTCTGCCTTCCACTGCCAGATTTTTTCGATGAACGCATCACGTCCGTAATCCTGACGTGTTTTGCCCTCTTCAGCGGCAATTTTGCGCTCAACCACCATCTGCGTGGCGATGCCCGCGTGGTCAGTACCGGCTTGCCACAAGGTATTTTTACCCTGCATGCGCTGGTAGCGAATCATGGTATCCATGATGGTTTGTTGGAAAGCGTGACCCATGTGCAAGCTACCGGTGACGTTCGGCGGCGGGATCATGATGCAAAAGCTTTCCTGGCTGGTATCGCCATTCGGTTTAAAGTAGCCCTGCTTTTCCCAATGCTCGTAAAGCGGCTGCTCGATATCTTGCGGGTTATATGTCTTTTCCATGTTCTGCTATGTCGTTTGCGGCTGTGGCGGCGTTGCCGTATTCAATTGGAAACCAACGCTGCGATACGCTTTGTAGCGATCACGCGCCAGCTGTTTGAGAGATTCTTCGTAAGGGACGAAGTCTACCACTTCATGGAAAGCAGTGGCAAAATCTGCGAACTGTGGCAGCAGGCTTATGAGCAGATCGCGAGGCGAACTGCCGCGACGCTGCGGCCAGGCCAGCTCAACCGGCGCGCCGTAGCGCGGGCCTTCGCCGGCAAGATTATGCGGCACGAAGGCGTTTGCCGGTCGTTGCCACAGCGCTTCGTCGAGACGAATGGCTTGCTGCTCATCTTCACAGGCGATCAGCACCCGTTTGCCCGCCCGCCAGCGCGTTTCAGCCAGATCGCACACCAGCGCTTCAATGGCGCTCAGGCCGTCGCTCGGTGCATCGGTTTCCATCACGTAGAAGGTTGCGTTTTTCATCGGCATGCTCGTCAGAAGATAAAAAGGGCGGAATCTCCGCCCTTGCTTTCAATGTAGAAGAAGCTGTTAATCGTCGCCGTTCAGTCCCGCGCGATTCAACAGGAACTGCGACAGCATCGGCACTGGACGTCCGGTTGCGCCTTTGGCTTTGCCTGAACGCCAGGCGGTGCCCGCGATATCGAGGTGCGCCCAGTTATATTTGCGCGCAAAGCGAGCCAGGAAGCAAGCGGCGGTGATCGCACCACCGGGACGTCCACCGATATTCGCCATATCAGCGAAATTGGACTCCAGCTGCTCTTGATACTCATCCGCCATCGGCAAACGCCACGCGCGATCGCCGGACTGCTCAGAAGCACCAATCAATTCATGCGCCAGCGGATTATGGTTAGACAGCAAACCGCTGACGTGATGACCCAGCGCAACCACGCAAGCCCCGGTAAGCGTCGCGACATCAATCACCACTTCCGGTTCGAAACGTTCAACGTAGGTCAGCGCATCACACAGCACCAGGCGGCCTTCTGCATCGGTGTTTAACACCTCGACGGTTTGGCCAGACATGGTGGTTAGCACGTCGCCTGGGCGCATTGAACGGCCATCCGGCATATTTTCACAGCCCGCCAGCACACCCACTACGTTCAGCGGCAGATTAAGTTCCGCTACCATGCGCATCACACCATACACTGACGCTGCGCCGCACATGTCGTACTTCATCTCATCCATGCTGTCGGCCGGTTTGATCGAGATGCCGCCGGAGTCGAACGTTAACCCTTTGCCCACCAGCACGATAGGGCGCGCTTCGGGATCGGGATTACCTTTGTATTCAATCACCGACATCAATGATTCGTTCTGCGAACCGGCACCTACCGCCAAATAGGCGTGCATGCCAAGCTCTTTCATCTGCTGCTCGCCAATCACGCGGGTGGTAACATTTTTGCTGAAGGCATCCGCTAACTGACGCGCCTGCGACGCCAGATACGCGGCGTTACAAATATTTGGCGGCATATTGCCCAGATCTTTAGCCGCTTTAACGCCTGCAGAGACGGCTAATCCATGCTGAATCGCACGTTCGCCGCTGGTGAGTTCACGGCGTGTTGGCACGTTAAACACCAGTTTACGTAGCGGACGGCGCGGTTCAGCTTTGTTGCTTTTCAGCTGATCGAAGTTGTACAGCGCCTCTTTGGAGGTTTCCACCGCCTGACGAACTTTCCAGTACGTGTTACGTCCTTTGACATGCAGTTCTGTCAGGAAGCAGACCGCTTCCATCGAGCCGGTGTCATTCAGCGTATTGATGGTTTTTTGGATAACCTGCTTGTACTGACGCTCGTCCAGCTCACGTTCTTTGCCACAACCAATCAGCAAAATACGTTCGGACAGGATGTTCGGCACATGATGGAGCAGTAGCGTCTGGCCCACTTTTCCTTCCAGCTCGCCGCGACGCAGCAGGGCGCTGATGTAGCCATCGCTGATTTTATCCAGCTGTTCGGCTATCGGTGACAGACGGCGCGGTTCGAAAACGCCAACGACAATGCAAGCACTGCGCTGTTTTTCCGGGCTTCCGCTTTTTACACTGAACTCCATGCACTCTCCTGAATCTTAAAGACAACGGCCGTCGCTGTCGCTAGAATGTAGCGCGCTCGTGACCCATTTATTCATCGTGGCGGCATGACATTTAGCCACTGGAGGTCATAATGAATCAGGGTGACAAGATGTTGTTTTTTCACCACCCAAACGCGATTGTCATACAATTTTAGCTGCGATAACGGCCATTGATGAAGAAAAATGGCTGATAAGCGTTGAAACTAGCGATTTTCCTGCAAAAAGACAAGTTTTCACAGGCGTACTAAGCGTGATCATCATTAGATATCTGGTTCGTGAAACGCTCAAAAGCCAGCTGGCTATCCTCTTCATCCTGCTATTAATCTTCTTTTGTCAGAAGTTAGTCAGGATTTTAGGAGCCGCGGTGGATGGCGAAATCCCGACAAACCTTGTTCTGACACTGTTAGGCCTCGGTGTGCCTGAAATGGCACAACTTATTCTGCCCTTGAGTCTGTTTCTGGCGATTTTGATGACCCTTGGGCGGCTCTATACGGAAAGTGAAATTACCGTCATGCACGCCTGCGGCCTGAGCAAAGCTGTTTTGGTCAAGGCTGCAATGGTGCTGATGCTGTTCACGTCGATTGTGGCGGCGATAAATGTCGCCTGGCTGGGACCGTGGTCATCACGTTATCAGGATGAAGTGACGCAAAACGCCAAAGCTAACCCTGGCGCAGCGGCGCTGGCGGCAGGTCAATTCCAGACCTCCAGCGATGGCAATGCGGTGTTGTTCATTGAAAACGTGAAAGGCAACCAGTTCGGCAACGTGTTCCTTGCGCAGCTGCGGCCGAAAGGTAACGCACGTCCCTCTGTGGTGCTGGCAGACAGCGGCCACATGGAACAGCGTAATGACGGCTCGCAGGTAGTCACGCTGGATAAAGGCACGCGCTTTGAAGGCACGGCAATGCTGCGTGATTTCCGCATCACCGACTTCAATAATTATCAGGCGTTTGTCGGCTATAAAGAAGCCACGCTCGATCCCAACGATGCTGAGCAGTCCGATTTTGTCGGCTTGTTCCACAATGACACGCCAGAGTTTCGCTCTGAGCTGCATTGGCGCATCACGCTGGTGTTCTCGGTCCTGATCATGGCGTTGATGGTGGTGCCGCTCAGCGTGGTGAACCCACGTCAGGGGCGCGTACTGTCAATGTTACCGGCCATGCTGCTTTACCTGATTTTCTTCCTGTTACAGAGTTCGTTGAAATCGAGTGGTGCCAAAGGCCGCCTCGATCCAGCTCTCTGGATGTGGGTGGTGAATCTGAGTTATCTGCTGCTGGCGGTGCTGCTTAACTTGTGGGATACGGTGCCGATGCGTCGCGTACGCGCCCGCTTTACTCGCGGAGGGTCGGTCTGATGTTTCGCGTTCTTGACCGTTATATCGGTAAAACCATCTTTAACACCATCATGTTGACGCTGTTCATGTTGGTGTCGCTCTCCGGCATCATCAAGTTTGTTGATCAGCTGCGTAAAACCGGGCAGGGCGCCTATACCGCCCTGGACGCGGGTTACTACACGATTCTCAGCGTGCCAAAAGATATCGAGATCTTCTTCCCGATGGCGGCATTGCTGGGCGCGCTGCTGGGCTTGGGTGCTTTAGCCCAGCGTAGCGAGCTGGTGGTCATGCAGGCGGCGGGTTTTACCCGTACGCAAGTCGCGCTGTCAGTAATGAAAACTGCTATTCCGCTGGTGCTGCTGACAATGGCAATTGGTGAGTTTGTTGCGCCGCAAGGCGAGCAAATGGCACGTAATTACCGTGCGCAGCAGCTGTACGGCGGCGCGCTGCTTTCCACGCAAAATGGCTTGTGGGCGAAGGATGGCAATAGCTTCATCTATATTGAGCGCATCAAAGGCAACAATGAAATTGATGGTGTGAGCATTTACAACTTCAACGATCAGCGTCGTTTGCTTAGCGTGCGTTACGCCGCCAGCGCGACCTGGGATATGAATAAAAAACGTTGGATGCTGTCGCAGGTTGATGAATCTGACTTAAACGATCCCAAGCAAATTACCGGTTCGCAGAGCCTGGGTGGCGAATGGAAAACCAACCTGACGCCGGACAAACTCGGTGTGGTGGCGCTGGATCCCGATGCGCTATCCATTAGCGGCCTCTACAATTACAGCAAGTATTTGAAGCAGAGCGGTCAGGAATCTGGACGATATCAGCTCAATATGTGGAGCAAGATTTTCCAGCCGCTTTCGGTAGCCGTAATGATGTTGATGGCGCTGTCATTTATCTTTGGTCCGCTACGTAGCGTATCAATGGGCGTACGCGTCGTTACCGGCATCAGCTTCGGCTTTCTGTTCTATGTATTGGATCAGATTTTTGGCCCACTCAGCCTGGTTTATGGATTACCGCCCGTCATGGGGGCGATTCTGCCAAGCTTCGCCTTCTTTGCGATCAGTATGTTCATGTTGATTAAACGGCGCTAAGCCGGGCGATAACAGAAGAGAAATGGCCGATTTATCGGCCATTTTTTTTGCTTTAAAGCGGGGCACAACGGCCCCATAAGCGGATTTAGGGAGGAAAAAGCATAAACAAGGTGGGCAATTGTGAAAGCAGATACAAGATCAAACCGATCGTACCGCCAACCAGCGTGCCGTTAATACGAATAAACTGCAGGTCTTTACCAATGTTCAGCTCAATCTGTTGCGACATCTCACGCGCGTCCCAACTTTTCACCGTATCGCTGATGTGGTGAGTCAGGAAGGTGGAAAACTCAGGCGCCACGCTGCGTGCGGCATCTTCAAGATGTTGATTCATGGAGCGGCGTAACG
Source organism: Pantoea sp. MQR6 (assembly GCF_022761075.1). Classification (NCBI taxonomy): domain Bacteria; kingdom Pseudomonadati; phylum Pseudomonadota; class Gammaproteobacteria; order Enterobacterales; family Erwiniaceae; genus Pantoea; species Pantoea sp. MQR6. The sequence goes on along the minus strand of NZ_JAKYXB010000002.1, from coordinate 311,516 downwards.
CTTCATCAGCGGCCAGCGTTTCACCCAGCCATAAAGCCGCCAGGCGTACCCTTTCCTGAACGCGAGAATCGTCGCTGCTGAGATCGGCTTTCAGCCACGAACGCAGATCGTTCCACAATTCGCCGATATAGCGATTCAGCGACGCATCTTCTTTCAGCCAGCTTTTAATCACTTCGGCACGTTCGGCCATCTCAGGATCGTTTTTCAGCTTCTCAATCAGGCGATCCACGGCACGATTAAAACCCAGGCGCAGCTCATGTCCCTGATCCAGCGCAACCTCATCAAGCAGCGTATCAACCGCGTTGGCGACCAACTCCGCGCTGTGCTCGCCAAGCCATTCTGTGGGCAACATTTTGGCTTTTATCGGATGTTCCCGCTTCAGCCAGCGCACAATTTGTAGCGCGATGAATTCGCGGGTGCTGGGCTTGTGCAGCAATCGCAACAGCTGTTCCACTGCGGCGTCCAGCAGTTCCTGATGGCGATTATTCTTGGTCAGGCTCTCAAGCATCAGCGCGCTGGTTTGGCTGAGATCGACTTTATCAATGGCGCGATGCACCGCTCGGCGTAGAAAGTTTTGAATTCGCGTATCGTCAGTGAGATCAAGGAAGCCGCGCATCACCTGCAGCAAGTGACGCCCAACGCGATCGGCATTACCGGGCGCATTGAGCCAGTCCGCCAACATGCGTGACGGATCGTGGCGACGGATCAGATTAAGCAGCGAGTCTGTGTCGAGGAACTTCTCCTGCACGAAGCGACCAAGATTATCGCCGATACGATCTTTGTTACGCGGAATGATGGCCGTGTGGCGTGAGATAAATGGCACCGGCACGCGACGAAACAGCGCAACGACGGCGAACCAGTCCGCCAGCGCCCCGACCATCGCCGCTTCGGCTATCGCTTTTACACCGCTAACCCAAAAGTTGGGCGGCAGAAAAAGGGTGACAATAAAAGTGGCAGCAGCCAGTAGCAGCAGCAGTAACGCCAGACGCTTGGTCCGTTTCAGTTCGTATTCTTTATCCATATTATGATCTTAGCAGAGGTGCAACGTTAACGTCGGCGTCCGCCCAGCAGGCTCCCTAATACGCCGCGAATGATTTGATGAGTGATTTGACGCGTGGCGCTTTTCGCCATGGTTTGTACTACGCCATCTTTTTTTCCGCCGCGCGGGCCGGTGCTACCAAACAGAATATCCTTCAGGCCGCCCAGAATGCCGCCATCCACCGCCACGCTGTTGCCTTTGGCTTCTGGCGCATTGGCGCTTTCACTGGCTGCTTGCACACCGTGTTGCAGACGTTCAAAAGCCGATTCGCGATCGACTTCGGTGTCATATTTGCCCGCCAGCGGCGAATGGTTGATCAGGCCGTTACGTTCATCAGCATTGACCGGGCCCATGCGCGAGCCGGGGGCAATCACCATTGCACGTTCAACCACCGATGGGCTGCCTTTCTCATCTAAAAATGAGATCAGCGCTTCGCCGGTGCCGAGCGCCTGTATCGCCTCGACAGTATTAAAGTTTGGATTGGCGCGCAGCGTTTCCGCTGCGATTTTTACCGCTTTCTGATCTTTGGGGGTGAAAGCGCGCAGGGCGTGCTGGACGCGATTACCTAACTGGCCCAGCACGCTGTCGGGAATGTCAGCAGGATTTTGTGTGACAAACCACACGCCAACGCCTTTAGAGCGAATCAGGCGAATCACTTGCTGAATTTTTTCCAGCAGAACCGGCGGTGCATCACTGAAAAGCAGATGCGCTTCATCGAAGAAAAAGACCAGTTTGGGTTTATCGAGATCGCCCGCCTCCGGCAGATGTTCATATAACTCTGACAACATCCACAGCAGGCTGGTGGCGTAGAGTTTCGGCATTTGATAGAGCTTCTCGGCGGAAAGGATATTGATATAGCCTTTGCCGTCGCTGTCGACACGCATCCAGTCGGCGATCTCCAGCATCGGCTCACCGAAGAAGTGTTCCGCGCCTTGCTCTTCCAGCGCCAGCAGGCCGCGCTGAATGGCACCCACCGATGCGCTGTTAATGTTGCCATATTGCGTCTGGAAAGATTTGGCGTTATCGCCGATGTATTGCGTCATGGCGCGAAGATCTTTGAAATCCAGCAGCAGCAGGCCTTGATCGTCGGCGATCCGGAAGACGATTTGCAACACACCACTTTGCACTTCATTAAGATTCAGCAAACGTGCCAGCATTAATGGGCCAAGGTCAGAAACCGTGGCGCGCACTGGATGGCCTTTCTCGCCAAAAATATCCCACACCATCACCGGATTACGCTGCGGCTGCCAGTCGCTGACGCCGATTTTCGCCAGTCGCTGCTGCAATTTTTCACTGCTTTGGCCTTCCGCCGCGACGCCGGTTAAATCGCCTTTCACATCAGCCATAAAGACCGGCACGCCGATAGTGGAAAAAGATTCTGCCAGCTTTTGCAGCGTGACCGTTTTACCGGTGCCGGTTGCGCCGGTAATTAAACCGTGGCGGTTGGCCATCTGCGGTAAAAGATGGAGTTGGACGTCGGACGTTTGGGCAATCAGCAGCGGGGAAGTCATCATTTTCCACTCTCAGGCGATAGGATATGCCTGAAGAATAGCAAGCGGGGCGCGGCAGAGCGGAGAAGATTTACCCGAAAAACGGACGCGTCCCGCCAGGCGCGAACTCGGCGGGACGTAAAACCTTACTTTTGGACCTCCTCAAAGTTGAGCAGCGAGACGCCAATGCCCTGACGCACGTGGCTGAGGTTGTTACGCACCGCGACCTGCGTCGCACCTTGTAACATCACCACATAAGGTGAATCTTGCTGAACGCGGGTCTGTAAATCAGCGTATTGCGCGCGGCGCTTCGCGACATCACTTTCGCCTGCCGCCGTGCGGGTTTCTGCGCTGAGATCGGGAATCTCCCAACCTACGCGCCATGCCAGCGTTTTGCCGCCGTTGGGAACGTTATAGGCGAAGGCGCTTGCGTTAGTGTTTGGGTCGATATAGTCCGCACCCCAGTAAACAAAGATCGATTCAAAGTCGCGACCGCGCATTTTGCTCCATAACTCTGACTCTGCCACCGGCTGAATATCCAGATTGACGTCCGCCTTGGCAAAGCTGGCTTGCAGAGCCTGCGCGACGTCAATATAAGGCGGCTGATTTACCACGGTTAACGCAATATGGCTGCCGGGCTTGATGCCACCTTTTTGCAGAATCGCTTTGGCTTTATCTACATCGTAATGGAAAGGCGTGCTGTTCAGTGCACCGTCAAAGCCATCAGGCAAAAAGCTCTGATGAATACGGTATTGGCCCTTGAGCAGCTGATTGGCGACGCTGTCGTAATCGACTAACCAGCGGGCGGCTTGCCACAGCGCGGGGTTCGCCAGGGCGGGTTGCTGGGCGCTTTTGGTGTTAAAGCCGAGGTAATAAACCAGGCTAGACGGGAAGGCATCAATACGTATACCCGCGTCGGTTTTTAACGCGGCGATTTGATCTGGCCCGAGCTGGTAAGCCACATCAACATCGCCCTGTTGAATCAGAAGACGCCGCGAACCGGGATCGGCCACGCCTTTTAGCAGCACGCGTTTCAGATGCGGTTTTGGACTCGCATTGGCATTGGCGTCCAGCAGCAGCGCCTGCAGCGGAATAAACTGCTTGATAGCATAAGCGCCACTGCCCGCAGAATGCACTTTGAGCCAGCCATTGCCGAAATCATCATTGCTGGCGTGTTGCAGCGCCAGCTTACTGTCAACAATCGACGCCACGGGCGCCGTTAACAACCGCAGCGCCAGATCGTTGCCGATTTGCGCCGGCCAGCGCAGTTCAAGTTGATGATCGTTGATCACGGTAAATTGCTGGTCGATGTTCTCTGGCGTCCAACCAAACTCGCCGAGGATAAAAGAGGGTGCTTTGTTTAGCTTCACCGCACGCGTTAACGAGAACACGACATCCTGTGCCGTTAACGGATTACCGCTGGCAAAACGTGCCTGCGGATTAAGATCAAATATCAGGCTGTGCGGCGTTTTCCCGGCTTGCCATTTTAGGGCGGCGAGCGGCGATAACTGCTGCGCATCCTGATGATTCGGTTCCAGCAGTGTTTGATAAATGTTACGCAGGCTGCTGTTGCTGACGGTCTCAAAACTTTCGGCGGGATCAAAACTGATAATGCCATCCAGCGGCACGGCGACGACCAGGGTGTCTGTGGGTGTTGCCGCCTGAGCGGTGGTAGCTAGCGTCATGGTGGCCAGCAACGCGAGTAGCGATTTACGCATGAGGTTTATCCTGAGTAATTGATAAACCTACTCTATCCGGCAATGAGAAATGTCAAAATGCCGCTTTGTTCTGAGCTTTGCATAAATATTGCGTCAGGCTTTCAGGCAGATGAACAATTTGAAACAGAACGACGCCGGTAAATAGCGTTGCGTATTTTTTATCCGCCCGGAAAATAACCGGCCTATTCTGATTTGCTGCTTATTACGGCTATATCTGTTTGCAACCGGGTAAAAGTAAATATAATGTTGCCAATGAGAATAATTCTCTTGTATGGAAGTATGATTTATTTTTATCGATTATTTTACGTGATGATGACATTACGGAAATAATAGTGGTTAATGATTCAGCATATTGTTTCAATTACCCGATGATTGTGCGGTTTTAGCCTAAATTTCCGCCCTCAAATTTTGTTACCTGCCTGCAACCTCTCAGCAACACGATGATAAATTTTCACTAAAACACATTTCAAATTCAATTTTTACATTTAGACATATCTATATCCCTAAGATTGCCAGGTTATTAACCGATATGTTTCGTTATTCACATAATAATTACTTCTACTTCACCTTGTTTAAGTTATACGCGTGTAGGCTGCGCTCGTGTTCTCCCATCACTTACTTAAGTAAGTCTTTGGCGAATTAATGAGCGTGCCGCCATGCGATAGCTTGAATAATGTTTAGTAGAGAGCAAATGAGAGTCGTGCGGCTATGCTTCTTCAAAAACCCACCACCAGGCGTAAATTTTTACTGGGCTCATTATTGGCATTGCCATTAAGTGAGCTGGTATTTAAAGGAATAACTGCAGCGCAAGCTGCGGAATTGGCAGCACCGGAATTAGCTGACTATAAACCGATATTTTTTAGTGCAGAAGAGTGGCAATTTATTCTTGCGGCGACCGATCGTTTGATTCCGGCTGGCGGCAACGGTAAAGCACCAGGCGCACTGGAAACCAACGTGCCGATCTTTATCGATCAGCAACTGCACAGCGAAGAGTTTGGTAGCGAAATCTACATGCAAGGCCCGTTCAATATCAACGCGCCGGCCACCATGGGGTATCAGATCCCATTCCGTCCACAGCAGCTGTACAAGACCAGCATTAAGTTGGTTGAACAGTGGACGCAGAGCACTTATCAAAAATCCTTCCATGCGCTTACTGAGCAAGAGAAAGATGACGTGCTGACAAAAATCAGCAAAAACGGTATCGACTTTGCCGCATTGGGTGAAGAGAACCTGAAAGCGTCGCAGTTCTTTAGCCAGCTGCTTTCCGATACCAAGCACGGTTACCTCGCGGACCCTATGTACGGCGGCAACAAAGGCATGAAAGCCTGGATTGCTATCGGCTTCCCGGGCGCGCGTGCCAGCTTCACCGAATGGGTGAAACAGCACAACGTTCCGTATCCGCTAGGCCCAGTGAGTATTAAAGGTGAGCGCGCCTAAGCGTGCATCCCGCATCAGGTATTTGAAACAGGATTATCATGGCACAGGTTACTAAAAAAGAAGTCGACGTCATTGTCTGCGGCCTCGGCTGGGCTGGCTCGTTGATGAGTATTGAGCTGGCGCTGGCTGGGCTTGAAGTGCGCGCGCTGGAGCGCGGTGGCGATCGCGATTACGACGAATTCGCTTACCCAAAACCGGCAGATGAATATGCATACGCGGTGCGTAATAAAGTGTTTGCGACCCCGGCAGAAGTCGCGGTAACGGTTCGCTACAACACCAGCCAGACCGCATTGCCGACCCGTAAATGGGGCGCGTTTGCACCGGGCACCGGTGTGGGTGGCGCAGGTATGCACTGGACGGCCGTTTTGATCCGTCCAACCCCAACTGATATCAAACTGAAAACCTACGTGGATGAGGCGTACAAGCCAGGCATCCTGCAGGAAGATATGCGCGTGATGGATTTCCCGTTCACCTGGGATGAGATCGAGCCTTATTACTACAAATTTGAGCTGATTTGCGGCCAGTCTGGCAACACCGGCAACCTGCGCGGCCAAATCCTTGAAGGCGGTGATCCGTTTGAAGGCCCGCGTTCAGAACCTTATCCGCTGCCTGCGTTGGATGACACGCTTAACAACGTGATGTTCAAAGAAGCGGCGACCAAACTGGGTTATCACCCGTTCCCGAACCCGTCTGCATGCGTATCGCGGGCGTGGAAAAACCCGTACGGCAACCAGATTGCACCGTGTAACTACTGCGGTTATTGCAGTAAATATCCGTGCCTGAACTACTCCAAAGCCTCACCGCAAACTGCTGTGATGGATTCACTGAAGCGCATGCCAAACTTCTCTTATGAAGTGCACGCCGAAGTGATCAAAGTGGTGCTGAACGATGACAAGAAAACCGCGAAAGGCGTGATCTACATTGATGCGCAGGGCAACGAATGCTTCCAGCCTGCCAAAATCGTGGTACTGAGCAGCTTCCAGCTTTACAACGTGCGTTTGATGCTGCTGTCCGGTATCGGCAAGCCGTACAACCCAATCACTGAAGAGGGTGTGGTAGGACGTAACTACGCGTTCCTGTCGAACGGCGGTGCGACGTTGTTCTTCAAAGACAAAAACTTCAACCCGTATGCGACCGCAGGCGCAACCGGCCAGATGTTTAATGATATCTCGCCAGGCAACTTTGATGGTCCTGCACTTGGCTTCCTTGGCGGCGCGAAGATCCACAGTTCGCAAGCAACCGGTACGCCAATCAGCACCGCGCTGCCTAAAGGCACGCCAACCTGGGGCATGGGCTACAAGCAAGGCCTGGAAGAGTGGTACGGCCATTCCATGAAGATCAGTATCACCACGACGTGCCAGTCGTACCGTGACATCTATCTGGATTTGGATCCGAACTACAACGATCATCACGGCTTGCCGCTGCTGCGCATGACCTTCAACTGGAAAGAGAACGAGTTGAAGTTGCAGCAACACCTGAAAGGTATCGTGGGTAACATCACGAAAGAGCTGAATCCAGACAGTTCCAGCATGAGCTTCCTGCCAATGGGCGCTGACTTTGACCTGACCAAATACGTTTCCACCCACAACGTGGGCGGCGCGGTAATGGGCGACAACCCGAAAACTTCAGCACTGAACAAGTACTTGCAGAGCTGGGACGTGCATAACGTCTTTGTACCGGGCGGTAACGCTTTCCCGCAGAACTTCCAGGCTAACCCGACCGATACCATCGGCGCGATTACCTTGATGGCGGCACAAGCAATCAAAGATCACTATTTGAAAAATCCCGGCCCACTGGTACAGGCGTAAGCGTATGAACAAGCTGAATTTAAAATCATTCTTATTCGCCAACGCCTTGCTGCTTGCCAGCGGATTTGCGGTGCAGGCGCACGCAGAAGATGACGCTCAACTGATCAAGCAGGGCGAGTATTTATCTCGTCTTGGCGATTGCATGGCGTGCCACTCGGTTTCGGGTAAGCCCGATTACGCGGGGGGTTTGGCGATTGAGTCGAATCTTGGCACCATCTTCTCCACTAACATCACGCCAGACAAAGAGCACGGTATCGGTAATTACACCGAGCAGCAGTTCTCTGACGCGGTACGTAAAGGCGTTCTGCCGGACGGCTCACGCCTTTATCCGGCGATGCCTTACCCGGACTACGCCAAGATCAGCGACACCGATATGCACGCGCTGTACGTTTACTTCATGAAGGGTGTGAAGCCGAGTGCTGAACAGCCTTCTGAAACAAAGCTGAGCTTCCCGTTCAGCCAGCGTTGGGGCATGCGTTTCTGGAACTGGGCGTTCACCACGGACAAACCGTTCCAGCCAATTGGCGGCGCATCTGAAGAGATCAACCGCGGTGCTTATATCGTAGAAAGTCTCGGCCATTGCGGCAGCTGTCATACGCCACGTGGTTTAGGCATGAACGAGAAATCGCTCGACAGCGGGGATGATCAATTCCTGGCGGGTGGCAGCCTGAATAACTGGGATGTGCCTTCGCTGCGTGGTATGCCGCGTTGGAGTGAGCAGGAGATTGTTGAATACCTGCAAACTGGACGTAATGACAAAGCTGCGGTGGGCGGTGAGATGAAGTCTGTTATTGAACACAGCAGCTCACACATGACTGATGCCGATCTGAAAGCGATTGCGGCTTACCTGAAGTTCATTGGGGGTAATCCAGCGTTGCAGGCGAGTAATGTGCAGGCACAGCAGGCGACTGAAGCCAAACTGACGGCAGCGAAAAACCTGAGCGAAGGCGAACGTCTTTATCTCGACAACTGTGGCGCATGTCATTTTGTCACCGGTAAAGGTGCGCCGGGGATCTTCCCAGAATTGGATCAGGCAACCATCGTGAATGCGAAAGATCCAACCGGTTTGATCCACACCATTCTGGTGGGTGCTCAGCAACCGTCAACCGAGAAAGCGCCGTCGACGCTGGCGATGCCGGGCTTTGGGAGTCGCCTGAGTGATGAAGAAGTGGCGCAGCTCGCCACCTTCGTTCGCCAGGGTTGGAGCAACCAGGCGCCAGCGGTGAGCAAAGATCAGGTAGCGGAAGTACGTAAGTCACTTCAACACTAATCTGCTTCGATCGGTTCCTTCCTCCATTTATGGGGGAAGGTTAGGATGGGGGACAGCGGGCAGGATATTCCTCTGCGCAATGCCCCCCACCTTAATCCTCCCCCATAAATGGGGGAGGAGACTGATCGAGTGAGTTGTTGATGAGAGTGAAAAGGCTGCTCGAGTGAGTTGAAGACCGATCGAATCTCAATGAAACGCGTGTACCAATTCCAGCACGCCGTTGATGACAAACTGCACGCCCATACCGTTATGGCAGAAGGTTAATTACTCTCCGATCGGTCCCTTCCCCCATTTATGGGGGGAAGGTTAGGATGGGGGACAGCGGGCAGGATATTCCTCTGCGCAATGCCCCCCACCTTAATCCTCCCCCACACGTGGGGGAGGAGACTGATCGAGTGAGTGGTTGATGAGAGTGAAAAGGCTGCTCGAGTGAGTTGAAGACCGATCGAATCTCAATGAAACGCGTGAACCACTTCCAGCACGCCGTTGATGACAAACTGCACGCCCATACAGACCAGCAAAAAGCCCATCAAGCGCGAAATGGCTTCAATGCCACTTTTGCCGACCAGCTTCATAATGCCGCCTGAACAGCGCAGCGAAATCCAGAGAATCAGACTCACCAAAAAAAAGATAATAACCGGCGCCACAGTGATGACCCAGTCAGGGAAATCTTCGCCACTTCTTACTGTAGAGGCTGAACTGATGATCATCGCAATGGTGCCAGGCCCGGCGGTACTCGGCATGGCTAACGGCACAAAAGCGATATTCACCGTTTCTTTCTTTTCTAGCTCATCCAGCTTTTGTTCAGCTTCAACCGATTGTCCTGCCGCTTTAGTCGGAAACAGCATGCGAAAACCGATAAACGCGACAATCAATCCACCCGCAATACGCAAGCCTGGAATCGAGATGCCAAAGGTGTGCAGCACCGCGTTACCGGCGTACCACGCCACCATCATGATGGCAAAAACGTAAACTGAAGCCTGAAAGGCCTGATGATTACGCTCGCTGAAACTCATGTCGCCAGCTAATCCTAAGAACAGCGCCACGGTAGTGAGCGGGTTGGCGAGCGGTAGGATCACCACTAATCCTAATCCGATAGCTTTTAAGAGTTCCAGCATGCCGTTTCCCTCTATGAATGAAGCGTCAGCGGGATGCTGACGCACATTTTTAGTGTTTCGGGCGTTCCAGCGCTTCTAACAGTTCCGGGAAGAAGTCTTGTAAAATTTCAGGCGTCATCAATTCAGGATATTGCATCAAATGTTCACGGATGCGCTCATTCACGTCGGGAATTAACTGCTGAGCAGCGTGAGTGGCATTCACTTTTTGCTTCTTCATAATGCGCAAAATGGCGTCGGGCAAGCTGTCTTCATCATCGGTATCGTCCGCCATCTCCAGCGCATCCAGCTCGTCAAACATCTCCATGAGCTCTTCGGTTTGTGGCGTACGCGACTCATATTCGCGCGGCTGTTCTTCCTCAAGGTAGCGCAGCATGGCGCGCATCGGTGTGCCATCTGGCGTAGAAGGCGGCTCAGCCGCAAACCAGTTCAGCAACTGATGCATGGTGACCTGATGCACATGGTAGCCGCTATCGACCAGCTCATCTGCGAGCAACTCGGCAGTTTCATTCTCAATCAGGCAGATATGCGTTTTGCTCGGTTCGTATTGTTCAAGCCATTGGTATATCTCTTCAATTACACCGTCTTCGTACTCGAATTTTTTGTTGATATAGCTGCCATCCGGGTCGTGTACGCAGGCTTTTATGAGATCGGGATCGAAGTAAATCGCAATGTTGAAGCCTTTCATACGTGCAGTCCTGTGTGATTCTAAAAACTCACTATAACGCTGGATGATGCGTTAGGAAACGACAGGGATCAGCAGTTTGCTGCGGCACAGGTTACGCGAACAATTAGCGTTCTCGCCGTGGTGATTTTTTACGTGTTGTCGTAAAGAAATGAGAAACGATTCAAAGGGGTAAAAGACGTAGCGCTAAATTTGCGGAGAAACGGCGGGGAAAGGGGGAATAAGCGCATGACATCCTGTTCATACGCTTAAATTTATTCGATCAACATGCGATTAAGAAATGAAGTTTTTGCCTTGCTTCAATACCACATCACACGCTTTGGTTTTCAGCTTCTCGCCCATGGTTGAGTTGCTCAAGGTTTGCAGATTCAACTGCTGACCGTTACCGGTATTCAGCAAACCGGCTACGCCTTGCTGGTAATCGGTTTTCTGCTCTTGTGCGGTTGTGGTATTCAGGCCCAGCTTGCTCAGTACCTGATCTTTCACCGACTGCACATTGTTTTTCACCACATTGTGCTCAACACAATATTGCATCACGCCTGCTGCGTTGGTCATGCTGTTGGCGCTAACTGCTTTGTCACCGCCATTGAGTAAACCGGTGAGTGATGACAGCGATAAGCCACTGTTCTGCGTGCTTTGTGTATTGCTGGTGGAAGTGCTGTTGTTCTGCTGATTCAACTGCGACGCTGCGCTGCTGAGTTGATCCTGCCAACTTGCTGCCGATGCGCTACCTGCTACGAAAAGCGCGGCTAAACCCCATCCCAAATTTTGTAACTTTTTCATCTCAACCTCAGTCATTTAATTATCTTCACTGGCTCTGGCCAATTCAGAGAAGTCTGAACGATAAAAGTTCAATTAAATACAGGGTGCTTATCCTTTTGAGAATATTCTGCATGAATCTGCTGTTGTTTTAATCAGTGTCGATATAAGCATTGGTTTGTATTTTATAAAAGTGGCTTGGACGTGCCTTTTATTATTAAAGTGCCCGGTCTGAAATATTAATTAATATTTATTAAAACTTAGATATAAACAAGTGCGCTTAGTCCTGGGAAATGTAAATTTCGCGCTGCGTTTAGTGGATAGAATCCAGGCAGGATGCGGGTTTGGGTAACTTTGGGTGTGAAAAGTCGGCGTTGCTTATTTTCATTAATCATCAGTGAGTTAGGTTGATTTTATATTTTATGATGTTTCGCTTTTATAGTGATTTTAACGGCCTTAACATTTGGGTTTAATTTAATGCTGATCAATAAAAATTATTATTTCTTCTTCCAAACTCAAATTTATCATCTAGGCTTAATCACTGTGTCAGGCAGTTGCGGCGAATATTCATCTCACTCATAGAGATTGTGTGAATATTTAATTATCGAGAAGATATGCGGGAGAGAATATGGCTGGACAGCCGGAACACAATAAAGAAGCTGACGTCACGCTGAAGCTCGCTGAAGAGCAGATAGAGCTGACAAAGCAGAAGGTTGTGGATGGTCGTGTCCGTGTAACCCGTTCCACAACTGAGCATGACGAAGTGATCAATACGTTGCTTAATAAGGAAAAAGTTGAGGTTGAGCATGTGGCTAAAGCGCAACACGTAGAGTCCATGCCAGAAATCAGGGAAGAAAACGGCGTACTTATCGTTCCGGTCGTTGAGGAAGAAATTGTTGTAGTAAGAAAACTGGTGCTTAAGGAAGAGATCCACATTCGAAAGGTTCAGGAGACCGTGCCTTTTCAGGAAGTGGTAACTCGACGCAAGCAGCAGGTAAACATAGAGAAAGAAGACGATCGGTAATAAATAGCTAACAAGAGAGGAATAATCATGGCACACGAAAAAATCGTAACATTGTTCGATTCTGCAATTCAGGCAGATGCCGCGAAAAGAAATCTCCTGAAAGCCGGTTTTCCTGATCAAGATATCAGTTTAATCAGTGGTGAACGTTTGCAGTCAGAAGGGAAAGCTATTCGACATCCAAGCATCTGGCAGCGTCTGTTTGGTCATACAGTAGATGAAGATCAGGCGGACATTTACAGTAAAGCGATGGATAAAGGCGGCGTAGTCCTTTCGTTGCGCACCGAGGAAGAGAAGCTGGCCAAAGCAATGACCATCCTTCATTCCCATGACTCGGTTGATGTTCCTTCACGCATGAAGAGTTCGCTTACCGACTCGACACAGCAAAATGCGGGCGAACGTGCAGTAAATCCTACTGCAGGCCGTGAGTTTGCGGGCGAAACCAATGATCGCAGCCGTAGCAAAGTTGAACCACTGCGAACTTCTCTCACTGGCGATGAAAGTGAAGAGGATATTCTACGTCTGGCTGAAGAGCAGCTGGAAGTGGGTAAACGTCTGGTTAGCGAAGGTTCAACCCGTGTACGCCGTTATACTGTGACCGATGAAGTCGCAAAAGATATTTCGCTGCATGAGCAGCATGCTGATATTTTCCGTCGCTCTGTGAATGAGCCAGCGCTGACCGGTGAAGTGGACTGGTCGGAAAAAACGGTAGAAGTCGCCGAGTCGCACGAACAGCCGGTGATCAACAAAACTACCAATGTGAAAGAGGAAGTGGTGGTGCGGACAGATGGCAGCGATCGCACTGAAACAGTGAACGATACCGTACGCCGTCAGGAAGTGGACATCGACAGGAAGACACCCGCAGCGGTTGAAGGTGCGCTAACACCGAATAGCGGAAATACGGCAAGCAGTGCAGGTGTGTCACCCGCTGCGGCTGCGTCTAATCCCAATGGTGTGAACACGACCGGCAATACACCACTGAATGCGCAAACGCGTGATACCAAGCCCAGCGTAACCGAAAGGGCAGGTGAGAAAATTGGCGAAACGAAAGACAAGGTCGAAGATAAACTGAAACAACGTAATTACGACCATTCGCACTAAGTAGTCAGTTAAATGTCGCGGAGATGATTTCGCGTCAGTAGCAGGTTTAGAGCGGTTTACGTTTTAAGCTTTGCAACACCAGACAAGGTCAGCCGGAAGGCTGGCCTTGTTGCATTTAGTGGATTTACAGCACTTTCCGCTGATTTTTTCGCCGCTTAGCGCATATCTCTGTTAAAGGGGCTTGCGCGCTGAGCGTGTAACGGTATAATCCCCAACGTTTTCCGCATCCTCTTCAGTGCCGAAGTGGCGAAATCGGTAGACGCAGTTGATTCAAAATCAACCGCCGCAAGGTGTGCCGGTTCGAGTCCGGCCTTCGGCACCATCGAGAGATACGAGAACGTCCGGGACAGCCCATAAGTCCCTAAAATTAAAGCCGAAAGGCTTTTTTTTTGGTCTAAATTCGTCCGAGTACATCCGTTGCAATGCGGGGAATGGTGGGGCATAACGAGGGGACTTACTCTTCGATAGAAAATGCGCCCCTATAATACGCCTTTGAAACTATCGCTCGTGAGTGGCACAGCAGCAATAAACGCTGGAGTGATGATCACCGTACACGGGTTCTTCGCTATCTCGAGCCTTACATCTTCCCCATATCGGAACGGCTGATATTCGTTAGCTGAAAACCAGCCACTTATTAACACCAATTAAAAAGATTGATGCAGCGGGTAAGCATGACGTGGCCCACAGTTTACAACAGCGCGTCACTGCGATCATGCGTTTTGCGGTTCAGAACGATCTGTCAAGTGTGACGCCGCCTTAGCTGCATAACTAATAAGAACCGACGAAAGTCGGTTTTTTACATCCAATTAGAGAATCCGTATTAAACTTTTCCCCATTAAAATTTAGTTGAGCAGAGTGCTCAAATTATATGGCCGTTTCCATAAAGGCAGCAATTGTGAAAAATACAACTATTATTGTATCGTCCACTAAAAGTGAACATCAATTTAAAGTGCTGTTGTTCTGCCCACCGTAGTAGATGTAAACTTCAATTAATGATGTTCACTTTCCTTATTTGCAAAGAAACCATTTTACACTTTGCAGCAAAATCGCATGGCATTTGATAAATCAGTGCTGAATTTGGCCCGTATTCGTTATAGCCTTGGATCCAGTCACTATGACTATCTTGGCGTAATCGTGTCGTTGCATCGATACTTATCATGACGTTCATCGCGAAAGCGCCAGTTAAAAATCTCAATAAATCCGTTCCGCTTATCCTGCTGGAATCACCGTTTTTTAAGACAGGTTTAAAGGGCCGTTTATCCAGTGCTCAATATGAAAAGTTAGGTTCCAAAATTCTTATTGCATTTAATTACCTTAAAACAGTGAGGTGGCTCCCAGAATAATCATTAAAATCCCCCCATTAATTTAGCGCGGAAAGATGAAAGGCACATCGAGAAAATCGGAAAAATCAAGACTAGGCTCATAGATGTGGCCTGAATGAAATGGGAGAGTATTCTCAGTCATGATTATATTTGTAGATTTGGATATAGATGACGCTAGAAGTGGGAAAGCCGTTTTCATACAAAATTGCATTTATGGCTAAATTTTTGGAGTCATTTTAATACTGCGAAGATGGCCTCACTTTCTTAGGGCTACATTTGCGAGCAATATGATTATGCTTATTAATGTTGCTTGATTTTTCACACTCACAAGCAGGATGAGCGAAAATCATTTTTCAACGCTAAATAATTTTTAGCTACGTAAAATTACTTTAAGCAATATCAAGGATGAGAGTATGTACGCATGCAGGAAGCAGTCGTGGCGGTATGCTGCGCTCTTTATTCTGGGGAATGGAGTATCTTCAGCCTCCGCTGCTGTATCAGAGTCGCCAGGGCCCGTGCAACTGTCTGCCGCTCCGTTAAAGTACCAGGTACTACGGCCTATCATGATAAGACCAATAACTTAACGGTAATTGTTGATGAAAAATCCGGGCGAGTTGTAACTGTTGATTTTGGAATCATAAAGCAATGAGTAGACTAGGTAATATAGCGTTAACTGATTATGACTTAAGACAACTTGAATTAATGCGGGGTATTTTGAAAGCGTATGATGCGGAAAAGATCTCATTAAGTGATGTGATAAACAAACTGGAAGGCTTGTTTGAGTGTTTACAGTTTTCAGATAATGAGTGGAAAACAGACTTTCATACCCATTGGTTCACATTAGAGCAAGTATATGCTGTTGCTTTAGATAGAAATGAACCATTAAGCTATTATGAATCTTATCTTATTGATTCAATGGGTGAATTAAGAAATTTACTAACAGTATAATGTTGAAAAAACCCCGGCCAGTTGACCGGGGTTTTTGCTGTAGAGCAATAATGCACTCAGCAACATTATCGAGAACAAAGCCTTAAGGCGCGGAACTGTGCCGGGCTGGGCGCGAAGGCCTGTTCGGCCAAAATGTACGCACATCGCAATGAGCTGCTGGCCGGCTTTGCGGGGCTCTTTATAACATTTTTATCAGTATTTTATAAAAAAGGAGTTTTTAAATGAAGACTTACTATCTAAAAAAGAATTTACCGTCAACCATTAAGTTAATGTGTATTGTTTCGACCATCCCACTGCTTGCATCTTGCACAGGACTTAATTCATTGTATCCTAAGTTTAAAAATTATCATGGAGCTGACTCCGCCGTACTTTACGTAAAGGATGATGGATGTAACTATTCAATTTACACTTTCTCGCTCACTAATGAAGGATGTTATGAGAAAAAAGAACGACGTTTATTAACCCGAAACCTCTTTGTTAAAGGTTCAGATTCCCATGCATTTGAATATACCATTAAAGCGGGTGAGAATTATGTAATTGGATATCAAGAGCCAGGTAAGTTTGTTTACCGCAGTTTTATACCTGAATCTGGTGTTAGATATGCTCTATTGTCCAATGCATTGGTGAAATTGATTGATAAACAAGGAGTTAATGATGTAACCATTGAAAAAATAAATGATCATCATAAAAAACCGGCGTTAATTCATGGCTGGAATATTAAAAATATCTGCCCGGACATTTTTGGTTATCGCCACGTAGATTAATATTCATTAGTAACATCATCATAAGTCCCGACTGTTGCGGCAGGATTTTATTTTATTGGCGTCTAATAACGCGCCCGGTGTTATTGCAGACAACAAAGCCGCAGCGGTAAAATAACCGCCGCGGCCGATGCCGATAATGCACAACTGGACAACGGCGTATTCGCTATCATCGGTGGACAACTGTAGATTGTCGGCAACCAGCTGATCGGCAGGAGCCTAATGGATAGCACAAGCGGCGGGGCGATGGGCGAATATATCTCTCAGCAGATGTATCCGGGCGTTGACCGTAAATTCCGGGGTCTGAAGCCCAACCGTACGAAAACGTACGCTAAGTATGTTTTTAAAGTAAACAACTGTATATTACAATCCATCGACTAATACATTTGCAGTAAAACGAACGGATGATTTTCCTCGAACTATGTTCAGACCAAATCCTGCGGATCATGGTTTTGATACAAATTTGGATTATTTCAATGCGCAATAAAAATGAGATTTATTTATGTCGAGTGTGCGGACTTGAGCAATTAGATCCCCCTTGGGGGGATGACGGTAAAAGTGCAACTTTTGATATATGCGATTGTTGTGGTGTTGAGTTTGGATATGAGGATGCAACGTTGAGCGGGATTAGACGATATCGCGAGAAGTGGCTAACTAACGGAGCCAAATGGAACACAACAAAATCGATACCAGATAATTGGATGCTACATCAGCAGTTAAAGAAAAGTAGGTGTTTCATGGCTTTTATTTCTGATTGGCTACTGTGCAATTTTAATATCGTTAATCCTCTTTATAGGTCAACTAGGAGTGTCATTGTATTTTTATTTTATCGATGGCGAATGGTTATTTAAATGGAGGGGTGATTTGTACATTTCATTAACTAAGGGATGCGTTACTGGTTTATTCTTAGGTATGGGTTTTTGGGTAAAAGCAAAATTACAGGAAAAAATAATAAAAAAGGTCTATTGGAATGAAAAAGGCCCAATAGTCAGTAATTGACTATTGGGTATTCATTCACAATAGAATTAATGCCCTGTATTCCAGGGCATCACAAAATACTATTTATAAACGGTTGCAGTGCCGCGAATTTTGTCACCTTCGTTACCTGAAGTAATGACAAAATACTTCCCACCCAACTCATCAGCTTTCTGTGAAATATCTTTCATAGCATCTGATGGCGCAGTGTATTCTTTGGTTGTGCTGACTTCACCCACTTTCTCATACTGTTTTGCCTCTTCTTTAGTGATCTCTTTTGCAGCAAAAGCAGATGAGCACATCAGAGTTGTTAAGGCCAGAGCTATCATGCTAACCGAAATTTTTCTCATTATTTCACCCTTATGATTTGAAAGGAAAGACATCTTGAAATGCTATGAAATGATTAGCCGAGGTTTCGTTTAAAGCAAATAAATAAATATTATTACTCAACTGGCATTTTAACTGCGGGGTAGGAGATTCATTCAGTCTAACTGAGCATGTCACCATACATAGATGGTGGATTAAAGGTGATCTGTCTCTTTATTACAAATCCCTTACAGCTCCAAATTTTCTTAACATCAGTAAGAATGTTCCTAATGGCGAAATTCCGAAAAAAACAGCAAATACTCGGTTTGTTATAACTGATTGATTTTAAGTTTTTTTTATTTCTACTCTTTATTTATGAAACAATTATTACCTATTAATAAATGCTGTAAATTCAAGAAAATAAGAGATGTTTGGTACTCATGAATCTTGTCAGCTCATAAGTTTGATTTTATTCAAAGAATTGTGAAGTGCCTTACTAATTCCTTACATTGATGTTGCTGAAATTCAAATTGTGACTAAGTTAAATATCAAAATGTAAATAAAACAATCTTATCCTCGGGTTATGTTTAATTCTTAAACTGCACGGGCCTTTCTCTACTTGGATGATTTTTTGTTTTGCTGCCAGAGATAATTCAAATTCCCTACTAACCACTATCCGTCTTAACTTTAGTGATCTGGGAATTTTTGAAAAATTATTGGACGAGTGTGACCGCCTGTTCTTAACCCTGTTTAAGAGAAAGTCCCATGCGCAAAATAATAGCTTTGGCCATTTTATTTAATACCTCATCAGCATGCGCAAGTGGACTTTATCTATATGAAATTGGTACTGATGATATAGGTCTGGCCGGTGCAGGTCAGGCGGCGCGTGCGCAGGATGCCTCAACGCTCTTTACCAATCCTGCGGGCATGACAATGTTGCCTGATAAAATGCTCACGGTTGGTGCGCAGGCACTGTATGGCGATGCCCCTTACCGCTTGGACGATGATGCACAACTCAGCGGCAACAGCCCCGGCAATGTCATTGGCTGGTTTCCCGGCGGCAGCGCTTTTTACACGCAACGGATCAGCCCAACCGTGAGTGCCGGATTAGGATTTTATGGCAACTACGGCCTCGGCCTGCATTTCGGCGACTGGGCCGGGGAAAACCTGATCAAGGACAGCACGCTCCTGGCGGTTACCCTGATGCCCGCGTTGGCCTGGCAACTCAACGATGCATTTTCGCTGGGGGCAGGGGTGGGTATTAACTATGGCCTGCTAAAAATAAAGCGCGCTCGTGGCGATGAACTGTCCGACCATGACTGGGCGCTCAACGGAAAAGTGGGTGCGCTGTGGCAGTTTAACCCGCAGACGCGTGCCGGATTAACCTATACCAGCCGGACAAATTATCACTTCAACGTTAACAACACTGTCCGGCTTGACCAGCTCAATAATTCCCCTTCCTGGACATTACCCATCGCGGCCACCGTCAATACCCCGCAGCAGATCATGCTCAGCCTTTTCCATCAGCTGAATGAACGTTGGGCTGTAATGGGTGATGCGGGATGGCAGGACTGGAGCGATTACGGCAACAGTGAAATAACCGTGGCAGGCAATCAGGTGGGCGACAACGGGCGTCTACGTGATACCTGGCACCTCGCACTGGGCACACAATTCAAACTCACTTCTGACTGGACACTGAATACCGGCGTTGCCTTCGACAGCAGCTTTTACCGCAGCCAGCAGGATACCTCTCTGACGATGCCGTCCGGCGATACCTGGCGCTGGGGCGTGGGTGCGCGTTATCAACTTGATCCTGCCAGCAGCATCGGCGGCGCCTTCGAATACGCGCACATCGACTCCTCACACGTCTCCTCTCCGCTGATTAAAGGGCGTTATGACAATCCTGCTCTCTACTTTTTTGGCATCAATTACAGCCGGACATTCTGACCCGACTCACTAAGGAGGCACACCACATAACTTAATGTCGAACGATCTGACCGGGCGGGCGAACCCTTTGCCTTTCCTACGAGAGTCCACTTATCTGGAGCACAGAAATGTCAAAAGTGCCATTTTGCAAATCGCTGCTCGCCTCAATGTTATCTGTCGCCTGCTGTGCGACCAGCGCTTATGCAGCCCCGGCAAGTAATACCACGACGGCGCCGGAGCAAAATAATCAGAAGCCCAATATCGTTGTGATATTCGGTGATGACATCGGGTACTGGAACGTCAGTACCTACAATCAGGGAATGCTGGGCTATCAAACGCCCAATATCGACAGTATTGCGGCCGAAGGTGCCAAGTTCACTTCTTATTACGCGGAACAGAGTTCCACGGCTGGCCGTTCTTCGTTCATTACCGGTCAGATGCCATTCCGCACCGGGATGAGTAAGGTCGGCATGCCTGGTGCGCCGCAAGGGCTGCAAAAGGAAGACCCGACCATTGCCAGCGTTCTCAAGCAGTTGGGTTATGCCACCGGTCAGTTCGGTAAAAACCACCTCGGCGATCGCAATGAGTTTCTGCCTACCGCACATGGCTTCGACGAGTTTATGGGCAACCTGTATCACCTGAATGCGGAAGAAGAACCAGAAAATCCGGATTACCCGAAAGATCCTGAATATAAGAAGCAATTCGGCCCGCGTGGCGTCATTAAGTCCAGCGCAGACGGGAAAATTGAGGATACCGGTCCGCTGAATACCAAGCGTATGGAAACCGTCGACGAGGAAACGCTGGCGGCGAACAACGACTTTATGGAGCGGCAGGTCAAAGCCAACAAGCCGTTCTTCACCTGGTACAACACCACACGTATGCATAACAAAACGCACATTAAACCGTCCGATAAAGGCGTGACCGGTTTAGGTGACTATGCCGACGGTATGGTGGAGCACGACAAAATCGTCGGTGAAGTGCTGAAGAAAATCAAAGACCTCGGCATAGAAGACAACACCATTGTTGTTTACACCACCGATAACGGCCCGATGACGGCCACCTGGCCCGATGCCGGTATCACACCGTTCCGGGGTGAGAAAAATACAGGCTGGGAAGGCGGCTTCCGCGTACCTGCGATGGTGAAATGGCCGGGACATATTAAACCCGGAACGCTAATCAACGACATCATCGGCAGTAATGACTGGTTCCCAACGCTGGTGGCTGCAGCGGGCGTGCCAGACATTAAACAGCAGTTACTAAAAGGCTATAAAACCAGTGCCATGACCTACAAAGTGCATCTGGATGGTTATAACCAACTTGATTTCATCACCGGTAAAACTCAGGAGGATCCGCGCAAAGAATTCTTCTACTGGAGTGATGATGGCGACCTGTTGGCGATGCGTTATGGTCGCTGGAAAGCGCACTTCATGATTCAGGAACGTTCAGGCATGGATGTATGGAAATACCCGTTCGTGAAGCTGCGTGTACCGCTGATATTTGACCTGAAAATCGACCCGCTGGAAAAAGGCACCGATGGCATGGATTACAACCACTGGTTCTATGATCGTCTGTTCCTGCTGGGCGGTGCGCAGAAATATGCCACTGAGATGCTACAGAGCTTTAAAGAGTTCCCGCCACGTCAGAAACCGGGCTCATTCACCGTTTCTGATGTGTCGAAACTTATTGAGGAAGGCAGTCCGGCTACCAACTGATGCTCTGACCACACCACCGGGTGAAATTTTTCACCCGGTTTTCAGGAGGCGTTCATGAAATACAGTACAACCCTGCCGGTTAAACCCCTTCCTACGGCGGAAAAGTTCAGTGGGAAAGGGCCTGCTTACACGCGTCGTTTTCATGTGATGGCGAAACCTACTGGATCGCGTTGCAACATCGACTGCAACTACTGTTTTTATCTGCACAAAGAACAGCTTCTGGAACAGGACAGACACAGCGGCATGAGCGATGAGGTGCTGGAAACCTTCATCCGGCAGTACATCGACAGCCAGGATGGCGAACAGGTGGTGTTCTCGTGGCAAGGCGGCGAACCCACGTTAATGGGGCTGGAGTACTTCGAAAAAATCGTGGTGCTGCAAAAGAAATATCAAAAACCGGGTCAGCGCATTGAAAACGATCTGCAGACCAACGGCATTCTGATTAATGACAGCTGGGCGCGCTTTCTACGTCAGCACAATTTCCTGGTCGGCATTTCCATTGATGGGCCGGCTGAATTGCACGATCGCTACCGCGTGACGCGCAGCGGCAAACCCACCTTTGAAAAAGTGATGGCGGGCGTTGCCGCGTTAAAGCGCCATCATGTTCCCTTCAACGCCTTAGTCACCGTCAACCGCACCAATGCGCGCTTCCCGCTGGAGGTCTACCGCTTTCTGACGCGCGAACTGGGTGCTACTTACATCCAGTTTAATCCCTGCGTTGAGCCGGTCGATTTCAAGCAAACCGCACCGCAGTTCTGGCACGACGACACCATTCCGGTCATCGGTTCACGTCGCGCGCGCCCCGGCGACCTTGACTCCATTGTCACCGACTGGTCAGTGGATCCCGATGACTGGGGACGCTTTCTGATTGCTGTGTTCGAGGAGTGGGTGAACAACGATTTAGGTCGGGTGCAGGTCAATCTGTTTGAAACCGCTGTGGCGCAAACCATGGGTATGCCCGCGCAGATTTGCATCACCTCAGAGTTTTGCGGCAAAGGTCTGGCGATTGAGAAAAATGGCGACATTTTTTCCTGCGATCACTACGTCTATCCCGAATACAAATTAGGCAATGTGCAGAGCACCAAGTTGGCGCACATGGCCTTTTCCGAGCGACAAAAAGCCTTTGGTTTAGGTAAGCGGGATACGCTACCTGCTGCCTGCAAACGCTGCCCTTACCTGAAACTCTGTTATGGCGAATGCCCGAAAAACCGCATCGTCAGGAGCGAAGAAGGCGAGCTGGGAATGAATTATCTCTGTCCCGGTATCAAAGCCTTTTTTAACTATGCGCAGCCGATTCTGGTTGGCATTGCGACACTGCTGAAACCTCAGACGGTGGAACCTGCATAATGAATAATCGTGAAAAGCTGCTGGCGCTGGAAGCCAGTATGAACAAGCAGGTGATTGGACAGCAGGAGCTGGTGCGAATGCTGATCGTGGCCTTATTGTGTGACGGTCATGTGCTACTGGAAGGCTTGCCGGGCTTGGCAAAAACGCGTGCGGTGCGCGAGCTGGCTCGCCATATCGAAGGCGAATTCCGTCGTATTCAGTTCACGCCTGACCTGCTGCCCTCAGACATTACCGGCAGCGAAATCTATCAGCAAAATGCCACACGGGAAGAAGATCAGTTTCGTTTCCGCCCCGGCCCGGTGTTCGGCAATATCATCCTCGCCGATGAGATCAACCGTGCCTCAGCTCGCGTGCAGTCGGCGCTGCTGGAGGCCATGGAAGAGCGTCACGTGACCGTCGCAGGCAAAACCTGGCCGCTGCCGGGGGTATTCATGGTGCTGGCGACACAAAACCCGGTTGATCAGGAAGGTACCTGGCCCTTACCTGAAGCCCAGCTTGACCGTTTTCTGATGAAGGTGATTGTCGATTATCCGTCAAAAGAGAATGAACAGCGGGTAATGCAGCTGGTGCGCGCTGAGCAGCAGGCAAAATATCAGGCTGCTCAGCATGAAAACCCTGTACCGGAAACCGACCCGTTGCTGATAAGCCAACAGGATATCGCCGAATGCTGGCGTGAAATCGCCACGGTTTATGTGGCGCCAACCGTAGAGCAGTATATCGTCAATCTGGTGGAAATGACGCGTCATCCCGATCAGGTCAGCGAAGCCTTTGCGGGTTATATCAGCCTCGGCATCAGCCCGCGCGGCACGCTTGCCCTGGATCGCTGTGGTCGCGCCTGCGCGTGGTTGGATGGCCGTGATGCGGTATTGCCAGAAGATATTCAACGCATCGCGCCGGCCGTGCTGCGCCATCGTCTGCTGCTGAGCTATCAGGCAAACGCTGACAACTGCACGCCCGATCAGGCGATTGCCATGCTTCTTAGCGCAGTGGTGGCGTAATGTCGCAGCCGTTGACGCTTGAACTGGCTGACCTGATGGCGCTGGCAGGTGACGCACAGCGACTGGATAATCCTCCGGGGCAAATCCCACCCGGCGCATTAACCGGTGAGCGCGTGTCCCGCCAGCAGGGACGTGGCCTGAACTTCGATAGCTTACGCCGCTATCAGCCGGGTGATGATGTCAGGCTGATTGACTGGAAGGCCACAGCGCGCCTCCGCTCACCGTGGATCCGCCTCTACAATGAGGAGCGCGAACGACCCGTATTCATCCTTGTGGATCAGCGTCTGGACATGTACTTCGGTACCCGCCTGCAGATGAAATCGGTCGCCGCTGGAAACATTGCCGGATTGCTGGCATGGCGAAGCTGGCATGACGGTGATCGACTGGGCTGCGCGATATTGGGTGATGATGAACTGGCGCTGCATCCCTGCCGTGCGCCGAAACGCAACCTGATGCCCATTCTTACTGACGTTCAGCGTATGAATGCTCAGCTTCCCGCGCATTATGCGCAAAACCATCGACAAAACGTCTCCCTGTCAGACGCGTTGCAACGTATTGTCCGCCTGCTGCCCTCCGGTAGCTGGCTGGGGATCATCAGTGATTTTCACGATCTGGATACACGCTGCGATGCGGTGTTGGCTCACCTGCGTCGCCGCTGCGAAATTACCGCCTATGTCACGCTTGATGATCTTCATCGCCGCCTGCCGCCGCACGGTCAACTTGCGGCGTATTACCATGACGTAAGCACCGCGCTCAATCTCACTTCTCACCTCAGCGATCGCATTCAGCAAAGCGTAACCGAGCGTCTGTCGCAGCAGCAACGGCGGTTACAGCGAATGGGGATCACGGTGAAAACTATCGTGACCGGTAATGCAGTTCTGCCGCAGCTACAGCAGGAGGATGCGCATGCTGGCAAAAGGGTTTAGCACACCGGAACTGGCGCATCCTGCTCTGCCAGCCGCCGCCTCATGGTTCCCGTTACCGGCAGGCTGGGCGGTGCTCGGCGTGATGCTGTTACTGGCGATGTTCATTGCCCTGCTGATATGGCTCGCACGCTTTCGTCGTAATCGCTGGCGGCGCGAAGCGCGAAAACACCTTGCTCAACAGCAGGTAGATGGCTGGATAACATGGGTTAAGCGGGTGCTTCTGGTGCAACACTCTCGCGCCCAGGTCAGCCAGTGGCAATCGCCGGAACAACTTCTGGCGCAGACCCCGCTGGATGAAGAACTGCGCGCGCTGATGTGTCGTCGCTACTGTCAGCCAGATAATCAACTCGAAAGCGCTATCAATCAGCGTATCTCACAGCAGTTACGCCACTGGCTGGAGACGCTGCCTCATGTCTGAGTTTTTATCACGGATCGACTTTGTCTGGCCATGGGTGGGCGTGCTGCTGTTTTTACCGCTGATTACTCATTATCTGATCCCTGCAAAGCAGCCGACGAGTGAACAGGTGAGGGTGCCTTTTTTACCTGAACTGGCTGAAGCCCTGCAACTCTCGGCGCCAGCACCACAAGCCAGTTGGCGTCATCGGCTGCTGTTCTGGACAGTATGGATTTTAATGATTGCTGCGCTGGCCCGGCCTGAATACCTGATGCCGCCGAAAACGGTGATAAAACCCATGCGCAACATCGTGCTGATTTTGGATGTTTCCGGTTCAATGGAGAAAAACGACGGGCAGAATGGTCAGACGCGCTTACAGGCGGTGCAGCAAACGGTGCGCACTTTTATCAGCCAGCGCAAAAATGATCGCATCGGTCTGGTGATTTTTGCCAGCCAGGCGTGGCCATTTGCGCCGATCAGTGAGGACAAACAGGCGCTTCAAGCGCGCATCAGCCAGCTGGCACCGGGCATGATTGGTCAGCAAACTGCGGTGGGGGATGCGCTGGGCGTGGCGGTGAAACTGCTAGATCACAGCCTCGAAGCCGACGCGTCAAAAATGGCGATTCTGCTGACAGATGGCAATGACACCGCCTCTCAACTGCAACCCACGCTCGCCGCGCAGCTCGCAGCCGCGCATCACGTTATGGTGCACACCATCGCCTTTGGCGATGTAAACAGCAGCGGCGAGGATAAAGTCGATACGGCGCTGCTGGATAACATTGCCCATATAACCGGCGGTAACGCCTGGCGCGCCGCTACCAACCGCGACGCACTCGCGCAGGTCTGGCAGCAAATTGATGCGCAAACGCCGGAACAGGTTAAAACAGTGGGCTTATCCTGGCATCGTCCGCTGTTCGTCTGGCCGTTAGCCCTTGCGCTACTCGTGTTACTGCTGTTTGCCATCAGCAGCACAATGATGAGGCGACGTGCATGAGTGATTTCCATTTCCTCTATCCCTGGCGATTACTGGGTTTGCTGCTCTGTCCGCTGCTCTATTTTTTGGCTCAGCATTCAGGAAGTGCCTGGCATCGTGTCATGGAAAAGCCTTTTGCGGCCGCGTTGATTAAAGGTCAGCGTGTACGGGCGCGACAGGTGCTGCCGTGGCTCTTTTGCCTGGGTGTATTGGCTTTAGCCGGTCCGAGCTGGCAACGAGACTTGCCCGCCGCATTCACGCCCGAAAACAACGTGATGGTGATCATGCAGCAGGATCTCAGCATGCTGGCGCAGGATGTGCCGCCTGACCGCCATCAGCGCATGCAGCAGAAAATCACCGCACTGATGACGCAAATGCCCGGTAGCCACTTTGGTTTAGTGGTTTACAGCGCTGATGCCTGGCTTACCACGCCGCTGACCAATGATGCCGATTTTTATAACCTGTTCCTGACGGCTCAACAGCCGACACTGGTGCCGCAGGGTGAGGGTTCAGGGCTGCGTCAGGCGGTCGCCCTTGCGCTTAAAAATCTGCCCGCAACACCTGAAGCTCCACGCGCGCTGATACTGGTCGCTGATAACGTAGGGCAGCAGGACGTTGAGTGGCTGCGGCAGCAAAATCTGCCTCTCCAGATTTGGGTAGTAGGCACGGCAAACGGCGGCAGACTGCCGGAAGCGCAGGCGTCGCAGGGCATCGATACGCGTCTCAATGTCGCGCGCTTTGAGCAAATCCGTGATGGCGGCATTCCGGTGACGCTGGTCTCTGCCGAAGATGATGACCTACGCGCGGTCAGCGGACATATTCAGCAAAGCGTGACGGCGCAGCAGAACAGCCGGCAAGATTTGCAGTGGAAGAACAGCGGCTATCTGTTGGTCGTCCCAATGCTGATGCTATTACTGCTCTGGCGACAGCAGCTGCTCTGCCTGGCTGTCGTGATGTTGCCCTTACTGATCTGGTCTCCCGCCAGTTCAGCGGCACTTCTGGACGCCTGGATACGCCCCGACGTGCAGGGACAATTTGCCTTTAATCACGGTAACTATGCAGCAGCCGCCCAACGCTTTCAGGATCCGTTGCGGCGGGGGATTGCCTTCTATTACGCGCAGGATTACGTCTCGGCGCTGGGGGCTTTTCGTCAGGTTCCTGCCACCCCTGAAAGCCTGTTGTGGATAGGCAACTGCTACGCACAACAGAAATCCTGGCAGCAGGCGCTGAACAGCTACGATCAGGCGCTGAGTTTACGACCCGAATGGGCAATGGCTCAGCAAAACCGGGCGAAAATTGCGCATATCATCATGCAGCTGCGGCAAAAAGAACGCGACCGCCAGGCCGATCAGCATGAGCAGAAAGATGAAGATCCTGACGCCATTAAACACGATCTCAAACCCGATCAGGGCGTGAACCAGCTGGATATGAAGCCCATCGCGGGCGCTGCGCCCTCGGCTGAACAGTGGTACAGCAATCTCACCCTTTCGCCCGGCGGTTTGCTGGAAAATCTCTACCGCTCCACACCGGCGGAGGCACCATGAAGCGACTTATCGTTTGTCTGCTGTTGCTGCTAAGCCTGCCGGTACGGGCTGAAATGGCCATGACGCGTGAACTGGTTGCTCCTGATCAACTGGTGCCGGGCCAGCCAGTAACGATTGCTGTGACCTTCTGGACGGACAGCTGGTTTAATCCGCCGCCGCAATGGCCGGAAATGGTCATTGAAAACGGTAACTTGCTTAACACGCCGCTGCCCAACCAACTGGTAACACGTAATCGCGGCGGTATCAGCTGGAGCGGCATCCGCATGGAACGTCAGGTGATGGCGTGGGATCAGGGCGAGCTGCGTTTTCCTGCTACAGACGTAGTGATACGTTCCGCGAATCAGCCGCCGAAAACGGTGTCGCTGCCGGTGCTGCAGAAGTCGGTCAGCTGGCCCGCCGATGTGCGTCAGCCAGACCGTTTCTTGCCAGCCAGCAGGCTTGAACTCTCGCAGCAATGGCGACTTTACCGCGCCTCAGAGGATAAGCAGTTACATGTCGGTGACGTCATTGAGCGCGTTGTAATAGTGCGCGCGACCGATGTGATTGCCGTGCAAATCCCGCAACTGCTGTATGCCATTCCCGGTTCCGGTGCGCAACGCTTGCCGCCGGTAAACAGCAACCTGACGCAAGGGCGAGATGAGATCGTCGGCGCACAGCGTGAAGAACGGCTGCGTTATCTGCCCTCTCAGTCCGGCGAACTGGTGATCTCACCGTTGCGTTTACGTTGGTGGGATACACGCCAGCATCAGTGGCAACTGGCTGAATTACCCGGTGCGCATTACGCCATCGCCGCTGCGCGTCCGGCTGGCAGCGAACAGGCGTTGAAAGCCCGCGCCCCGACCAACTGGAAGTCGTTGCTGGTGGGATCGATGATCGTGCTGGCGCTGCTGCTGCTGGGCTTCTTTTTCCGACGCCTCCTTAGCCAGAGCCTGCAACGGCTGGTTCAGCGCACGCGTGAATACTGGCGGATTGTCCCGCTACCTGACCTCATTCCGACCAAAAGGAAAAAATGATGAAATTAAAACCCCTGCTGGCATTGCTGATTACGGCTCATCTTGGTTCGGCGTTTGCGGCAGACGATCCGCTCAGTGCCTGGAATAGCGGTCATGCAAAACAGGCTATTGAAACGTGGGTGAAGGAAACCACCTCATCGAATAGCAAAGACTTCATTCCTGTCAGTCAGCGTTATGTGGTGTTTGATAATGACGGCACATTGTGGCCGGAAGCGCCGCTGACGTTTCAGTTGCAGTTCGTGATTGATGAAATCAAACGCCTCGCCCCACAACACCCGGAATGGAATAACGATGCCTTAGTGCAGGCGGTAATAAACAACGATATGAAAGTGGTGATGCAGTCGGGCAAAAAGGGGTTGATGCAGTTGATGGCTCTCACGCATAGCGGCATGACGACGGAAGAATTTAGCCAACGCGTTAGCAACTGGGTCGATAATCATCGACATGCGCGTTTCGGCTGCCGTTATGACCAGCTGGGCTATCAGCCGATGCGCCAGCTGCTGGATTATCTGCGGGATAACGGTTTCAAAACCTGGATTGTGTCTGGAGGAGGCATCGATTTTATGCGCGTACTCGCCGAAAAAATGTATGGCATCCCGCCCGAACAGGTTGTCGGCTCCTTTTCGCTGAGTGAGTTCTCTCTGACAGATAACGGTACGCAGCTGCGTAAAACCATGAACGGCGCCTTTTATGATGATGAAGCGATGAAGCCGGTCGCCATCCATCTCTTTATGGGGCGGCGTCCGGTCGGTGCGTTCGGTAACAGCGACGGCGATGTGCCGATGCTCCAGTACGCCTCCGCCAATCCGACCTACAAAACCTTTGGTTTACTGGTTCATCACACCGATGCTGCGCGTGAGTATGCTTACGACGCGCATCCGCCCGCCAGTGGAAAGCTTATCAGCGGGCTAAGACTGGCGCCCCAAAAGGGTTGGGTCATTGTCGATATGAAGAAAGATTGGAAAACGGTGTTTGACCCTTCGCAATGCGCCGCGGATCAAAGCAGTGAATAAATGATTTATTCGGGTTTAAGAGGGCCGAAACGGGCCGGGAGATAAGAATGAAATACTTGATACCGATCGTATTGATGCTGTTGTCACAAACGCCCGCACTGGCTAACTCCGCCTATGAAAACCTGGCCTTTGCGCTGAGGCAGCAAAAAATCACCGATGACCTGCGCCACAAGTGCCAGATACCGTCGACGGTAACCGATGAACAATTGCAGAGACGCTTTCTGGACAGCACCCATGATAATTCTGCCGTGCTGTCAGCCGTAAAAGCGCTGACCGAAAATAATCAAAAGCGTTATCAGACCTTCCTGAGCCAGGTCAAATGCCCGGAGTAACCAGCAGAGCCCAGGGTTAAAATGCTGTCACGCGAATAAATGCACGCTAGCCGGAGGGTAACTATGTTGCGTCATGTAAGGAATGCATGGAGTGGGTCTTTCTGGATGTTAATTTCAAGCCAGGCGGCGCTTGGCGCAGAAGTTAACGACAATCGCGACAAGCTTGATGATGATCCGACCAAGGTGACGACCAAAGTAGGTGTCTCGTGGTCGGACACCTATGACATGGACGACAGCAATCTCTCTTTCTCAGGCTCGGTCGCGCTGGACCCGGCAAAAAAACTGAACGCACGTGTTAACAGTGATGCCAGCGAGTGGCGTGTGGGCGGCTCATGGCTGTTTCCGGTAGGCATCGTTAACTTTAATTTTGGCAAAAACGAATATACCAATGGTGCAACGCAGACTAACTATTCCATTGGAACCTTTGTCCCACTCAGCTATTTCGGCTTCGCACCTGCCGGTTTCCAGATATTCCCAATGGCCGGATACACCTACAACACCGGTGAGATAACCGGTTGCAGCACCGGAAATGCAGCTGACTGTAAAGCGCCTCAGTTCGCCGATGGTATTCCTTCTGAGTATGGATTCAGCACGATCACCACCTCCGGCAGCAGTGGGTATCTTGGTGCCTTTACCCTCCGACCGCTGACGCCTGACATTACGATGATCGGCTTTGCGGCAGGCTCTTATGGATCAAAAAATGAGAAGGGGGAGAATTACCAGGGTTATTTTGGCGGGCTTGGTGCAGGTTATCGGTTTGATGAGCACAGTTCAGTAAACCTTCTGACGTTCGTTATGGACAACAACACCTATCTGGACGATCCCGATACACGCTTTCTGATTTCGTATACCTGGCAATTTCAATAATACGCATTGAAGGCTGCCTTACGGATGGATTTACCGCCAGGCAAAGTACGGCTTCTGGAGGCAAAATGATTAAAGCGGTGATGTGTATATGCGGTTGTCTGTTGTTCTTCACGTTACAAGATGCGCTTGGCGCGGAGCCGCGTCAGGCTCCCTCGGCGCAGGAAAAAGCGCGTACGTTATATCTGCTTAATCAGCCAGTAGTGATGCTGCAGGCAAAATTTGGTCTTACCACGCCAGAGGAGCGGATCCAGCGAATCGTGACGATATTGCGCTCGCTCAATGATAATGATCTCGCTCAGTCGGTAGAGATGCACAATGTGACGCGCTACCGACAGCCAGTCGTGCTTTTTTCTATCAACGGCAAACCTTTTATGTTGCTCGCTGAGAATGACCTGGATGAAGGGGATGATCTGACGCTTGCGCAGGCGGCGGAACGCGTCAGACTCCGTCTGGACACACTTCGACAATCATTGTCTGAGCAGTATTCATCGCGTTACCTGCTGCTCTCAGCGGGTAAAAGCTTTTTGGGTGCTCTGTTACTGCTCGCTTTCATCCTGTTTGCCCTGCGCTCCTACGCCTGGCTGAAGCGGATATATGCCGTAAGGCGTGCTCAGCGGAAAAGTATCATTCCTGGCGCACTGCGCGCCTTTCTCGGTCCCATTGAGGTAAGGCTGTATGCCATTGTTCTTATCTCGGCTTTCCTCGTGTCATTTTACATCTGGGTCAGCTGGGTGTTGCGGCTGTTTCCCTGGACGCGAATTTGGGGCATGGAGCTGGGAGGTTATGCGCTAGGGCTGTTGCAACGCCTGGGCATGGCCATACTTTCCGCTCTGCCAGGCATGCTGATTGTTGTCGTCATCTTCCTCATAACGGCGCTGGTGACGCGATTGCTCAGACTGGTGCTCAGGCGAGTCGAGACCGGGCAGTTACACCTGTCGGGCCTGCATCCAGATACCGTTGGCGTCACCCGTAAACTGATCAGCGTAGTCATCTGGTTATTCGCCTTGTCGGCGGCTTATCCGTTTTTACCCGGGGCTAACTCGCTCGCCTTCAAAGGGATAAGCGTTTTCTTCGGGCTGATGCTGACGTTGGGATCGGCAGGCGTGATGAACCATGCTATGAGCGGGTTGGTGCTGACCTATTCTCGCGCACTGCGAAAAGGCGAAGTTATCAGGATTGCCGATCATGAGGGTGTCGTCAGCGAGGTGGGCATGCTGGCAACTAAAATTCTGACCCGCGAGAACTACGAGGTTACGGTTCCCAACGCGGTTGTCGTCAGCGGCAGAATTGTGAACCTGAGCGCAACGTTGAAAGGCGACGGCGTTAACATGACGACCAGCGTCACCATTGGTTATGACACGCCCTGGCGGCAGGTTGAAGCGATGCTGGAGCTTGCCGCCAGTCGCACACCGGGGATTAATCGCAGCATTTCTCCACTGGTGCGCCAGTTGGCGCTGCAGGACTGGTATGTGGCGTATGAACTCCAGGTCCGGCTTCAGGCGGGAGAATCACTGGCTGGGGTAAGAAGTATTCTCCACGGCCATATACAGGATGTGTTCAACGAATTCGGCGTGCAGATCATGTCTCCTAACTTCATCAGTCAGCCTGAGCAGCCGGTGATCGTGACAAAATCAAAATGGTTTACGCCTCCTGCGAACCAGGATGCTTCTGACCGTTCGCGATAGGGATTAAGCAGGGTTTTGCTTTGCCCACTGGTTACGACCCTGCTGCTTTGCCCGGTAGAGCGCGTTATCAGCTCGGTTAATAATTCCGGCAGCACTCTCACTGCTGCTGCCTGAAAGAGCAATGCCCATGCTGACGGTGACTCTATTGCTGACTTCTGATGCGAGATGCGGCAGCGCTGTTGCGTGCAGACTCGCCTGGATACGCTCCGCAACCAGAGCAGCTTCGTCCAGAGAGGCAGTTGGCAGCACGACCACAAACTCTTCCCCTCCGTAGCGTGCTACCAGATCTGCCGGCGTGCGAACCGACGATTTCAAAACGCCGGCTACCTTTGCCAGACAATCATCCCCGGCCTGATGGCCATAATGGTCGTTGTAGCGTTTGAAATAGTCCACATCGAGCATGATCAGTGCAAACGGTAAAGCTTGGCGGATAGCGTCATCCAGATAGTTTTCCATTGACCGCCGGTTTGCTGTCCCGGTGAGTGCATCCTGATGCGCCATAACATCAAGCATTGCAATAAGCATCCGGTTCTCCTGATAACGACGCCAGGCTTCATCAAACCAGCGCTGTAGGATATAGCGGCCATAAATGAGAATGGTTGTGAGGATGAGCCAGACCAGTAAGAATCGCACGCTGATGCCCTGATTCAGTTGCATACTTGCCAGCAAAGCGGTCAACCATAACGGGGTCAGGAATAGCATAAGAGCAGGTGGGTGATAATAAAGCGCAGCCAGCGCGGTGAGCATAAGGATTACACTGAGGGGCCAGGCAAATGGCAGGTGCCACCAGACGATAAAATGATAGCTGCAGTAGCTCCACATCAAACTGAGAATCAGCAACAAACCCATACTTACTGGTGTAAATCTGGCTGGAAGACGATAGATAAAAAATGCCAGTAAAAAGGAGAAAGCAATGATGCCAACCGCAATGCCATTAATGAGAGGAAGTATTTCTGCCTGGTCGCTGATTGAACGGTCAAAACCGCTGATGAGGACATTGCGAAAAAAAATTATTAGAGCAAAGCTGACGTTCACAAACGTGAACCAGGGAATACTTACGAATAGCGCCTGCCTGACCATATCATTACGGTCTTGCCATACTATGGCCGTATCAAAAGCACGATGTCGACCGCCAGAACTCTGATCCATCCCTGATGGCCTCTCAAATGAATAATTACTCTTCAGTGTAATAGAGGGGCAACTTTCAAGGCAGAAATGTTGAACCAGATTATGAAAGCCAAAAAATTGCAAACCCCTGATGAACACTAAATTCCACTCTATATCGATTGAATTTAATTAACTTTTTGTTTTTAATGCAAAAATGTTTTAAGTGAGCAGTGTGAAGGATATGTCATAAAACCTTCTTTAAATGAAAATGAGTGTATGGGCTTCTGCGAGTAGAAAAAATCGTCGTCATCAGCCTATTGTCTCTTTGAAACGTGCATAAAAAGAACTCAGGAAGTGGATAGCTATGAAGATTTTGACAAAAAATTTGCGGGGGCATATAAGGGGGAGGGCGTGAGTTTGTGACACTATTTTTTCTTTTAAATCAGTGTTTTTTTTGTATCTGGAATTCAGCTTAGGCATTTGCTGAACTGCTTGTTCAAAACGTCTTTACGGGAATTTTGCTCCTCCGAATCACGTCAAAGCTTAGATTTCAGCAAGCCATTCAACCACGTCTCAACGCGATCAGGTCGCTGGTCCTCACTGGTCCACGCGTCGATAACCTGCAATTCAGGCGCTAACTTGATTAGCCCAGCCTCATTCATATCCGTAAACTGACGTCCCTGCTTTTCCCGCTCGCCCATGCCATATTTAAACGACACATAAAGTACGCCGCCTGGTTTCAGGGCCGTTGCTACTTTTCTCATCACCGATGGCAGCTCAGTCAAAGGCACATGCAACAAGGAAGCACAGCACCAAATTCCATCGTAACGTGCTTCAGCATGCAGATCCTGAAATCGCATCTGCCGGATCGCCAATCCGCTATAAGCACTCGCTAGCGCCACTAATTCAGCCGAGGCATCAAAAGCTTCAACCTCAAAACCGCACTCAAAAAATGCTTTTGCGTCGCGCCCTGATCCGCAACCTGCATCCAGAACTCGCGCCCCGGCAGGCAGCAATGCCGTGAAGCGATCACGAACCGAAGACATCTCAACCGCAACGGTATCATCAAAAAATTGCTGCGCATTGCGCTGATAGAAATCTTGCGTGGTCAAAAAAGTTCATCTCCACAAGCTTGAGGATGCCAGATATGGAACAGCTTATTATTGCGAGCAGATTGCCAGGCGGTATTGAGAAAGCTGCGGCGTGCAATGTCGCTTTTACCGGTTTGCTTGATAAGCGTTTCACGCAGCGGTAAATGGCTGTTAATAAAGTACTCGTTACGCTTATGTAATCGTTCTAACAACAGCTGGGAGGGCACATGTGCAAATTTCCCCTCTTTGCCGCGATTACAGTTTTGGCAGGCCAATACCAGATTCCACACACCATTAATATTTGCCACGTAATCACGTGCTGACCAAGGAATGAAATGATCGACATCGGTTAAATCGATGTCACCGCTAGCCAGACTCACCGGACGGAAGCAATAAAAGCAGCGACCTTTCTGATAGCCATTCAGGCTGTTACGGCAGCTGGTGATATCGACGCGGCGATCGTTTTTACGGGTGAACAATATCTGCTGAGTATCGTCATATTCTACCGCCAGCAAATGGCTCGACACGCCCATTTCCCATGCACGTTCCACTAAGCGCCAGCGAGCATCGGTTTCATGAATCAGGTTTTGGAATTGTTGGGTTTCAGTCAGTTTGAAAAATGCATCCGTCAGGCGAATTCCTTTATGGCTTTTGCGTTCATCGACGAAGAATCGCACATCGATTTCAGCACGGTTGACGTTATGAAAGGCATCAATCACATTGGCAAATCCACGCTTAACCGTCACATTGAGCAGGTCATCTTCACTCATTTCACCGCGATTAAATCGGCTGCACGCATCAATAAACTGGCTGCTTCTAACGGTTATTTGTTTTGGCGCGTGTTCGAGATGGCGACATAAATGCTGGCTAAACGGGGGCGCCAGTTCATCCATCGTAATACGTTCTTTTTCCTGCGAGTGCAGATCATAAAGTGCGTGGGCGAGGGCAAACTTATACGAAGCAACGTTGTTGCCAAACAGAATAACGCCGCGCCAGTAGTTTTCCAGCGAAGGATCGGCCTGATAAAAATGCATGTTTCGTGTCCTGTGGCGTAGCCGATTTGCGAGTCGGCTTCCAAATTACTGCAACACGTAACAGCTTTGCATAATGTTTGCGAAAATTCACCTTGGGTAAGCCTGCATAAAGCGGTGAGCTATTTAGGGTGGCAAATAAAGTGAAGGAGGCATTTTCAAAGGGATGTCGCCTTTTTAACAAAAGCCAAGCGGCGATAGTTCCCAAAAAGTTATTATCTCGCTCTTCACAACAAAGGACTCTGTTATGAACTGCACCACTGCAATCTCATCTCAAACCCGCTGGGGGATTATTCTGCTTGGCGTGCTGGCAGGCTTGTTATGGGCCGTCGCTGAAACAACCATCTTCTCTGACTCCACACAAATCTATCTGAAAGTATTCGCGCTTGGTTTTTCCAGCGTCGTTGCCTGCACGGCTATTCAAATACGATCGCGGGTGAGTTGGTTGGCAGCGTTAGCCGTGTTGCCATTTTTGGCTTTGATGACTGGCTGGTTGCGCTGGAATAATGAGACGATCGGCAATATTCGAATTATCTCGGTGGCGGTGCTCTGGCTTTATTTGCTGATGCCGTTACTGCAAGTCTGGACGACTAAAAAAGGGCCGCGTCCTGCGGCTGCGATCGTTGCGGCGCTGTGGGGCAACAGCTTTGCGCTGCTGGTCACCGCATTAGCCACCGGCGTATTGTGGCTGCTGCTGGTGTTCTGGAGCGGCTTGTTTAATCTGATCGGCATTAAAATATTTGAATGGCTGTTCTTTAAAAATGACTTTTTCCCGCCAATTGCAACAGGCGCGGTGATCGCTGCCGGGATTGTGCTCTCTCGTCAGCAAATCATTATCAGCCAGATGTTTCGCCGCTTAATCACTCTGCTGATGCGCGCCATGCTGGTGATGCACGCGCTGGTTTCACTGCTGTTCCTGGCGTCGCTGCCTTTAACTGGACTGGCGATCATTCCTGAGCAAGTCTCATCTACCGTGCTGCTTACCAGCATGGCGGTGGCGATGATGATCATGACGGCAATGGTCTGTTCTGGTGATGACGAGACGTTAAATTCTCCGCTGTGGTTGCACAAAATCGTGGTGCTGGCGCAATGGCTGGCGCCGGTTTTTGCTGGATTAGCCTGTTACACCTTAGGGTTGCGTGTGGCGCAATATGGCTGGACGGTGGATCGCGTAACGGCAGCAGTCATGGTGGCGTTGGCGCTGCTCTGGACTTTCGCTTGCACAGGATTGCGCCGCAAAGCCTGGCAAAAAAGCATCAGCGTTGATCAACTCACCGCCACAATGTTAGCGCTGTCGGCGCTGTGCTGGCTGTTGCTGCACAGCCCGGTTATCGATCCTTATCGTATCAGCATCAATAACCAGCTTTCGCGACTCGAACAAGGGGTGCAGAAAGCTGATGAGGATGATCTCTCTATGTTCAGCAGCGCCGGGCGACGTGGGCAGCAGGCGCTGAAACTGTTGCAGCAACATCCAGAATGGTTAACCGAGCCGAGATTGCTGTACGCATGGCAAGGCAATATGCACAGCAAAGCAGCATCCGAAGCAGGCAGTAAAATGCTGCGTGAGCGGATCAAACAGCGGGCAGATAGCGCTTCGCCACCCGAAGATTGGTGGCAAACGGAACACCATAATAACAATTATCGTGTTAGCGCCTGCTTGCTTAGCAAGGCAGATTGCACCGTGTGGGCGATGGATCTGAATGGCGACGGGCAACCTGAAGTGCTGCTTTTTAATCGCGAAAAGCATCAGATTGTGGTGTATGCGCATTATCAAGATCGTTGGGACGAAGTAGGGGTAATTGCAGCGGCGGTCAGTAATACGGTATTTGAACAGGCAGTAAAGCAGGGCAAGCTCAATAGCGTAGAAAAACCGTGGCGGGACTTAGAGATCGATGGTCAACGCTATCCGGTGGAGTATCAATATCAGCATGAAGCGCTGAAGTAAGAGACCACTACGATTCCATAATGACAAGCCAACAATAACCGCCGGCTCACGCATTTAATTGGCTTTAAGGATAAGACGAGTAACCCAATAAAAAGGCTGCCATCGGCAGCCTTTCTCAAATCCAATCAGTGCAAACAACACTGCTTAAACTTTTTCCCGCTGCCGCATGGGCAGGGATCATTCCTGCCTGGCAACTTATCTGCCACGATCGGCTTTTGCACCATTGGAATCGCTTCTGGCTGTGAAATCCAGTGATCATGCAGCGCCAGTGCAGCAGGGCGGATGGCATCAATGCTGGCTTCCATTTCGTCTGGCGACAGCGCATCAATTTTCTCAAGGTTCTCTTCAGATCCATGCAGAGCGATGGCATCCAGTGCTGGCTGCAGCTCCTGTGGCAGGGCAGACCAGTCAGTCAGCGCCACGCCGCGCATGTAGCCAAAGCACCACTCTTCCACGACGGTGAATTCCAGACCTTCCATCTCGCGGATGCCAAATACCGGTTCAAACT
Organism: Pantoea sp. MQR6; assembly: GCF_022761075.1. Classification (NCBI taxonomy): domain Bacteria; kingdom Pseudomonadati; phylum Pseudomonadota; class Gammaproteobacteria; order Enterobacterales; family Erwiniaceae; genus Pantoea; species Pantoea sp. MQR6. Next base: position 273,349 of record NZ_JAKYXB010000002.1, on the reverse strand, counting down.
GCTCCGGGAACTCGGAAAGGCGATCGGCAATGTCGTTCATGTGCTGAAAGCAGAGTTCCATAAAGCGCGTCATCTCGCGCTCGTTGGTCCATTTCGGAATATGCTTTTGGCCGCCCCACATGGCGACCAGCCACTCGCTGGGTTCAACCGTTGTCGGGCCCGAAAGCACGGCAGTCAACAGGCCGTCCAATTCAGAGACATCCAGTATCGACGCTTCACTGCCGTGTTTTTCCAGCATCTCTTCAAGCCATTCCAGCTCTTTCTCGGACAGTGGGCCTTCTTTCATACGGTTGCCTCCCGGGCATTTCATTAATCAGAAAAAACCGCAGCAGTGTACACGCCTATCCACTCAACGTCAGGTATATACCCGCCATACTTAAGGGTGCAGCAAGGCGCGTCGCCTCTGCACCCAAGCTTAAAGTATACCGGGTATAAAACGATTAATTTAAATCAGCGCGATCCAGGCCATACGCTTTATCCAGCGCGCCAGGCTCCATCTGTGAAAGCACCATCAGGCGGTTCCAGCTGTTGATGACGGAAATAGCCATCGCTAATTCTGAGATTTCGACCTCTGAAAAGTGCTCGCTCACGGCGTGATAAAGTTCATCCGAAACCCCATGCGCATTAATACGCGTTAGCGCTTCAGTTAATGCCAAGGCGGCTTTCTCTTTCGCACTAAATAACGGCGATTCACGCCATACGGCAACATGATAAATACGCAGTTCGCGTTCGCCGTCCAGTTTGGCTTGTTTGATGTGCATATCGACACAAAAGGTGCAGCCATTTAACTGTGAAGCACGGATATCAATCAGATGCTTCATCATGCTGTCGATGGCGCTTTTATGTGAAGCCAGGGTGACGTCGCTAAGCGATTTAACCAAGCCAGGAATCGTTTTAAAGTGATTTACACGTGATGTCATGATGGTGCCCTCAGTTAATTAAACAGATGATCAATGCATTGCAATGCATGAGGTAAGGCGGTTTGACGGCTCACAGGATCGTGTGTGCCGTCGACTCGAATAAACTTCACATCGTCAATGCCGATATAAGCCAGTGCGGTGCGAATATAGGGCGTGAACTGATCGTCCTGTATGAAAGGTCCTTGGGCAAAAACGCTGCCGCTGGCAACCACGCAATAAACCTGTTTGTTATTCACCAAGCCAATCTTGCTGCCTTCGGCCGTGAAGGCGAAGGTGCGCCCAGCGCGGGTGATATGGTCAAACCAGGCTTTAAGGACCGATGGCAACCCGAGGTTCCACATCGGTGATGCGATCACCAGCAGATCCGTTTCCAGCAGTTGATCAACCAGATGCTCCGACGTCGCGATTGCCTCGCACTGTTCTGCGGTCCGGCTGTCAGCGGGGGTAAAGAATGCGCCGATTGTGAATGCATCAAGGTGCGGTAACGGATCGCGGGAAAGATCAATCACGGTTTCAACCAAGGCGGGATGGCGCAGCTTGAGTTTGTCTACCAAATAAGATGAAGCGGTACGCGAGGCGGAACCTGCGAGATCAGGACTGACTTTGATATGCAGCAGTTTCATTACTTTTCCTCTTCAAGATGTACGGTTGTGCTGGTAATGGCGCAACGAATGCAGGCATCTTAGCGAGATATGACTGAGGTAAAAGGGTCAAAACTGATGAAAACAGGTAGGACATAGGCGTGGGCTATAAAGAGATCTACGCGCGCTATCGCCAACAGATTATGGCGGGCGCGCTGAAGCCGGGCGACAAAGTGCCCGCCATTCGGGTGCTGGCTGAAGAGTTAAAGGTGGCGAGGAAAACCGTTGAAGCGGCCTACGCCGTGTTGATCGGTGAAGGTTATTTGGTCAGTCAGGGCGCGAAAGGCACGCGCGTAAATCCCGATCTGGTGATCTCGCGACGAGAGCCAGCCGAAGAACCCGCGCCGTTAGCAGACAGCAGCCTAAACCAGCTAACCGGATTGCGTGATAATCCTGGGGAAATGCGGCTGGGTATTCCCTCGCTGGATGAGTTTCCGCTGAAAAAATGGTTACTGATTTCCGGCAAAGTGGCGCGCAGCCTGCGCCCGGAAGAGATGACGAACCAGCCAGTAACCGGTTACGCACCGCTGCGCGAAGCCATCGCCGGTTATCTAAACATCTCACGTGGTCTCGATTGTCAGCCAGAGCAGGTGTTTATCACCAGCGGTTATCGCGCCAATTTACGGCTGATTCTGCAGGTGCTGGCGCAGCCGAGCGATAAGGTGATATTTGAAGATCCCGGCTATTTTTTTGGTCAGAAATTATTGAAGCGTATTGCGCCTAACCTGCATTATGCGCCGGTTGATCGTCAGGGGATCAACGTTGATTATCTGCTGCGGTATCATGCGGATGCGCGTTTCCTGATTACCACGCCAACGCATCATAGCCCGCTGGCAGTCACGCTCTCATTGCCACGTAAACATCAGTTGCTGGCATGGGCGCAAGAGAATCAATCATGGATCATTGAGGATGATTACGACGGCGAATTTCACTACACCAAAAAGGTGATCCCGGCGCTGAAAAGCCTCGATCATGACGATCGGGTGATCTACATCGGCACCTTCAGTAAAACGGTGATGCCCGCGCTACGGATCGGCTATATCGTGATGCCAAAAGAGACCGTTTCTCGCTTTAAAGAGTTGGGCGAAATCACAGAAACGGGCTTGTCACTGCTACCGCAAAAGATCCTGGCGCAATTTCTCAGCGAGGGACACTTTTACAAGCACATTAAAAAGATGCGAACGCTTTATCAGCAGCGCCGCCGCCTGATGCTGGACGCGCTTAACCGGCTGTTTCCTGAGACGTTCAGCTATGAACTGAGTGATGGTGGCATGCACATTGTCGCGTTTTTGCGGCGCGGCACGCAGGATGTCGCGCTAGCAGAACTCTGGCAGGCGCAGCAGTTGCAGGTGTTTTCTTTGTCGGCATGGTACACGCAGACGCAGAAACGCTATGGCCTGATCATTGGTTACACCAATATTCGTTCAGAACAGCAGGCGATGACTTTGTTGCAGCGGGTGCAGCAGCCAACGTTGGCCTTGCTGCAGCAGGCAAACTAACGCCAAAACCGCGCTACAGCGCTGTTGCGCTTTATGGTATCTTGCGCCGCATTCGATGTTTTATTGACCGCCTAACCTCTTCACCAAAAAACGATAAACGGGCATTTTTGCTTTCACCAGGATGGACAGTTTGACGCACTTTTTTGCCCGCTATCTCACTGCGCAGAATACGCTGTGGGGCGACCTGTTACTGCGGTTTTTAGCGGTGGTATTTTGCTCGTTCCTGCTTTCTGCCTGCGGCACGCTGTCGCAAACCTCTGCACCGGTAGGCGATCGGGTTTATCTCATGCATGACACCTTTCATGAAAACGTTGATGACATCGTGCGTCATTACATGCAGGAGAAACAGGTTTCTGGCATCAGCATTGCGATTATCCATCGCGGCGGGCCGGCGCAATTTTATTCTTTTGGCGTTACGGATGATCTGCACCGTTATCCGATCACCCCTGATACGCTGTTTGCGCTGGGATCGCTAAGTAAAGGCGTGACGGCAGAAGTCATTATCCAACTGGTGAATCAGGGCCAGCTACATTGGAATGACACGCTAAAAGCGTTGTTGCCAGATAATGTGAAGCTAAGCGCAGATGCACAGCGCATTACGTTGTTGCAGCTGGTAACACACACGTCTGGCTTACCGCGTCAGGATATGGATTTGCCGATGCTGCGCCAGTTTATGCGCTATCTAGGGAACGGTGAAAACTTCTATGGCAGCCTTGATAGCGATGCATTGCTGGAATATCTGGCGGATTTCTCCGCACCCGCAGTGCAGGTGCCGCACTACTCCAATCTCGGTTATGCGCTGCTTGGCTACATCCTACAGCACCGTTTTCACCAGGATATTCAGACGCTGGCATCAAACCTGATATTCACCCCGCTACAGATGAGCCAAAGCAGCTTCAAGCCAGAACAACTTGCTGCTTATCCCTGGCGTGCGCTGGGCCACGCAGGCGATCAGCCCAAATTTATTGCCCGCGGTACGCTGACGCCGGATTGGCATTTCAAAGGTAACATGGTGGCGGCGGCCAGCCTTTATAGCAACGCACGCGATCTGATTACTTATTTGCAGGCGCATTTAGCGGCAACGGATAATCCCGCCTTAAATCAGGCTTTCGAGGCGGTAAATCACCCTTGGTATCAGTATGGTACTCAGGCACAAAATATCGCCTGGGTAACCGATGAGCTGGACGGCCAAAAAATTACTTATCAGGTGGGTTATATTGGCGGTTATTCCAGTTTTATTGGCTACGATAAACGTAACGGGAATGCCATTGTGGTATTACAGAATGCGTTTAACTGGAGCAATTATCTGGGCATTGCCTTGCTGGTGGATTTGGCCGCTAAAGCGCGAGTTAATCAGCGCTAGCCGGAGAATAGCGTCGCGTTTCCTTACACTTAGCTGAAAAGTGCAGGGAACTGAGTTGCTGTACAGAATGTCTATCTCTTGGTCTACTGTTACTCATACTAATTCAACGTGGAAATCATTATGCGCAGGACTCACATCGCTTTTCTTTCAGTAGGATTACTGTTTGGCTCATTGAGCCTTGTTACCGCTGCTCAAGCCGCCAATGAAGGCACTGACACCGTGCCGCCGCCGCCGCAAATTCAGCAGGCCGATCCCAACGCGCAGCCAGATGCTAATGCCGCGCAGCCAGATGCCACAACACCACAGCCACAAGCACCGTCTTCACAATCTAATGATGGCATTACGCCGACTACGCCAGCGCAGCCTGATGCGAATGCGCCAACCGGCACGCCAAACTACGATCTCACCACCATCATTATCGATTACAAAGAGTACAAAGTGGGCGATACCGTGCCGCAGCAGTACACCGAAAAAACGTACACCATCACTGAATGGCAAAAACGTAATCTGCCTGCGCCACAAGAAAATACCCATTGGGCTTACATCAACGCCAACTACATTTTGATTACCAATGACACCGGTAAAATTGTTATGGGTAAATCAGGCGATATTTTCTTCCGTGGATAAATAAAAGAGCCGGTCGAGATGACCGGCTCTTTTGTTAGCCAAAGCGCTCGGCGCGGAAAGCGGCCAGCATAGGATGCTTCTCTCCGGTAACAATCTCATCCGCCAGTAGTTCTCCGACGATCAATGCCAACGTTGCGCCCGAATGGGTAAACGCCACAAAACAGCCCGGCACTTTCTCCAGCTCACCCAACACGGGATCGCCATCGCCTGGGATCGGTTTTAATCCCAGCTTCCAGCTTTCCGCTTTCAGTGGTGTGCCAGCGCGCAGCAGCTTGCTGGCTTCCTGCGCCAGTTGTGCCACTACGCTTTCTTCGATCTGATAAGTGCCATCCGCTTGCAGTTTGATGTCGTTTTCATACCAGTCATGATCCAGCGCGTAACGCTTGCCGGGATTGGGCCGCACCGCCGCGCGCGGGGTATTCAGCACTGTTTTTAGCGGTTGATCGCTTGCCTCTGTAATCACCAACATGGAAACCGGCGATCCGTTGGGAAGGGTGACACCCAGCGGCGCGACCACATCTGGCGTCCAGGGACCGCAGGCAACCAGCACGGCATCCGCCGCTATTTCGCCTTTATCATAGCGGATTCCTTTCGCGCGACCTTGTTCGACAATGACACTGGCTTTGCCGGCGTGCTCAATAATTTCACCGCCCAGCGCACGAAACTGCCCAGACAGATGCGCGATCAAATGCGGCAAGCTGACCCAACCTTCGCCGGGATTAAAAATCGCTTCTTCTGCCATCGCTTGCGGATCGACACCTTTATCGACCTGCGCCACGGTAGCGGGCGTAATCAAATGCGAATCGTAGCCGTGCGCTTTTTCGTAAGCGTGGCGCGCCTGTGTTCCCGCCACATCGTTGGCAGACCAGCAAAGGCCGCCATCAAAACGCAGCCAGTCACGTGTAGGATCGGCAGCAAACAGCGTACGATAGCGATCAATACCCGCCATACGCAGGGCGTGGTAAGGCTTCGATCGTTCACCTGCGGAGTTTAGCCACGACAGCGAACGTCCCGAAGCCCCAGAACACAACGCAGCTTCTGTTAACAAGGTGACTTTCGCACCGCGCTTTGTCAGTTCTAACGCACTAGAAACCCCTAATACACCGCCACCCAGCACCAAGACGTGCATGTCGTTTTTTACCGCCATTGTTAAGTTCCTTACGTTTAAAAGTGGGGAAGGATTACAGCACTTCCGAAAGAAAACGTTGCAGACGCGGCGATTGCGGCGCGTCAAAAATAGCGCTGGGCGAACCGGCTTCGACAATCTCACCTTCGTCCATAAACACCACCTGATCGGCAACCTTGCGCGCAAAGCCCATCTCATGTGTGACCACCACCATCGTCATGCCGCGGCGACATAAATCAGCCATCAATGTCAGCACGCCTTTCACCAATTCGGGATCAAGCGCCGAGGTCGCTTCATCAAACAGCATGACTTCAGGATCCATCGCTAACGCGCGGGCAATCGCTACACGCTGCTGTTGTCCGCCAGAGAGATCGCGGGGGTGTTGATCGGCGCGCGGGCCTAATCCCACTTCCTCCAGCCGCTGGCGGGCAATCGCAAACGCCTGCGCTTTCGGCAGCCCTTTGACTTTCCACGGTGCCAGCGCCACGTTTTCCAGCGCGCTGTGATCCGGGAACAGATTGAAGTGCTGAAAAACCATGCCGATGCGCAGCCTTAATGCGTCGGGCTTGTCACGCAGCACTGATCGATCCGCCAGAAATACATCGCCCGACTTGGGTTCATGCAGCCGGTTGATCCCACGCAGCAGCGTCGATTTACCCGAGCCGGATGGTCCAATAATGCAGGTGGTGGTGCCAGGCGCGATCTTCAGCGAGACACCGCGCAGGACGTCGATCGGCCCGTAAGCCAGTGTGAGGTCACGCAATTCCAGGCTGGCGCCATGCCAGTTGGCCTGAGCAGGCTGCTCGGCGAGACGTGTTTGGCTCATCATTGCCCCCGATCGCTGATTAATGGATTGGTCGCCAGTGTGTTATTGGGCAGCTTTTGCACTTCGTCCACCTCTTTTAACCCACTTTGCGGTGCGCTAAGACGGCGGCGGCCGGTGCGATAGCGCACATCGACATAGTTCACCATGTGGGTAAGCGGCACGGTAATCACCAGATAAAACAGGCCAGCCAGCATCAGCGGTGAAAGGTTGCCGGTGAGTACTGCTGCATCCTGGCCCACGCGGAACAGCTCGCGCTGGTTGGTCATCAAACCCAGCAGATAAACCAGTGACGAATCTTTAATGATGGCAATGAACTGGTTCACGATAGCGGGCAGCACGCGGCGAATCCCTTGTGGGATCACGACCAGTCGCATCGCGCGTCCATAACTCATGCCAAGTGCACGACAGGCTTCCATTTGGCCGCGCTCAACGCTTTGAATACCGGAACGGAAAATTTCACCCATATAAGCGCTGGCAATCAGGCTGAGCGCAAAAATGCCAAGCGGGTAGGGCGTAGGGCCAAACAGCTGATAGCTGAAACGCGCCAGGCCTTGACCAATCAGCAGAATGGTCAGAATGGAGGGCAGGCCGCGAAACAGATCGGTGTAAAGACGAGCGGGTATACGCAGCCAGCGTGAGGGCGAAATGCCCATCAGCGCCAGCAGCAAGCCAAACAGCGTGCCGAGCAGCGTAGCGGCAAGCGAGATGATCAACGTGTTCACCAGGCCCGTCGCCAGCAGTTGCGGCAGCACCTCCATCATCGAAGGAAAATCGAAAAAGGTGCGAGAAAGAATTGTGAAAAGATCCATCGCCATTCTCCAGTCAGTACGGATGAGGTTGGCGCAAAACGCTAAGCGTCTGCGTTAAGACTGGCCGTCGGGTAGATATTGTTTTGGCATTGGCGAGCCAGGGAACCATTTCTGGTAAAGCTGTTTCCAGGTGCCATCCTGCATCGCGGCTTTGATGGCCTTATCCAGCGCGGCTTTGAATTCAGGTTTACCTTTGGCGATGGCGACGCCAGCGGGCGCATCAAACGAGGGAATGTCGGCGGCAGAAACCAGTTTGAAGCGTTCGGCATAGCTTTTGGCCGCTTCGTAATCGAGGAATACGGCATCAAGCGTGCCGTTGTTCAGCGCAGAGATTGCGGCGTTGTTATCGGGAAAACGCACCAGATCGCTTTGGGTGAAATGCTGTGCCGCGTAGTTTTCCTGCAAAGTGCCTTGAATCACACCCAGACGGCGTTTAGCTAACGTCTCCACGTTCTTTACGCCGCTGTCGCTGCGGGTAAGCACCGTAAGATAACCGGCGAGATATCCGGTCGAGAAATCCACGGTTTTTTCCCGTGCCGGCGTAATGCCGATAGCCGCTACCGCCGCATCATATTGCCCGTTAGCCACGGCTGGCATGATTGCCGAGAAGTCCTGACCAATAAAATCGACGTTATCGATCCCCATGCGATGGGCCACGTTTTTGAAGAATTCGACGTCGAAGCCGGTAAACTGACCGCTGGCGTCGGTGAAGGTGTAAGGCTTGGAATCCCCCACGCTGGCAACACGCAGATGGCCGGGTTCAATCAAGCCGTAAGGATTGGCGGTTGACGCCGCCAGCGTGCTGAACGAAAGCGAACACAGGGCGATGGAGGTGCAGAGCAGTTTGCTCAGAGTCATTTGCGATTTCATAGCTCATCCGTTTTGCAGGTTAAACATCAGAGACAGTTGAGCCGGAAATTTATTTTTGAGACCGGTCTCAACATAAGTGACACCTTGATGACGTTGTCGTTGTGAGACCGGTCTCAAGGGGTTAGAATGAGTTTAAGCACAGCCTTTTTTCAACGTCAATCTTCCTGTCATCAACTTGTGATTCGAAATAATTATGACCAACCTGAAATCGCGTTCAAAAGCACCAACCGTGGCTGATGTGGCACGGGCAGCAAATGTTTCAAAAGCGCAGGCAGCGCGGGCGCTTGGCGGTTATGGCGCGGTCAGTGATGAGGTTCAGGATCGTGTCAACAGCGCGGCGTCGCAGTTAGGGTATCGGCCCAATGAATTGGCGCGCAGCATGAATACCGGGCGCTCCAACACCATTGGCGTGATTGTGGGTGATATCGAAAATCCGCATTTTGGTCTGGCGCTGCGCGGCATGGCCGATGTTGCGCGTCTGGCGGGCTTCCATCTGCTGTTGAGCAACAGCGATGAAAAATCGCTGGCCGAGCAGGAAGCGGTTCGCGTGATGCTGGAAAAGCAGGTGGACGGCATTATTGTTGCGCCTAGCTGTTCGGACCAGCAGAAGAACAGTCATTTAATGCAGGTTCTGGCAGAAGGCCGGGCGCTTAAATTGTTTGATCGTGCCGTCATTGGTTTAGATGTGGAAGCGATTTGCTGCGAATTTACCGGCGTTGCTCGACAAGCAACACAGCAGTTGATCAGCGTTGGACATCAGCAAATAGCCTACGTCACCAGTATGGAACTGGATCGGGACTATCAGGAATCGGCTGATTTCGGTTTAACACCGGTGGCGCAGCGTGTGGGCGGCATGATGCAGGCGTTTGCTGAAGCGGAATTGCCGTTTGATCCGGGATTGGTGCAGGTGAATGCGCAGGATGAAAAGCAGATTGCGCGTATCGTTGATGCATTATGGCAGCGATCGCAGCCGCCCAGCGCACTGATTGCGTCTGACAGCGTGGTAGCGATGTGGCTGCTGCGAGAAATCACGCGGCGCGGGCTGCGTATCCCACAGGATGTTTCCTTCATGATGTACGATAACTTCCCGTGGAGCGAAGTGGTGACACCGCCGCTGACGGTGGTGGCGCAACCGGTGTATGAAATGGGACGCGAAGCGGCACGGCGCTTGATTGCTGAGATTCGCGGCGAATCGCCCGGACCGATGCCACACTTTGAGGCAGAATTAATGGTGCGGCAATCCATTGCCGCGCCAAAGCTTAATAACTCGATTTAGTCGCTGACGGGGTGCCGCTTTTGAAATGCGCTAAGCGACTGTCCAGCGCCGAGGTGTAGAGCATGGTATCGACGCCGACGGCGACAAAATTCGCACCCCAGCTGATTGCCCGCTCCGCCATCGCAATATTCACCGCCAGAAAGCCTGCGGCTTTACCGGCACGACGTATGCGCCTGATGCTTTGCTCAATGAGCATTTGCACCTCGGGATGATCGGCATTATCGGGATGACCCAGTGACGCCGACAGATCCGCTGGACCGATAAAGATGCCATCAACGCCTTCTACTTCGAGCAGGGCGTCCAGATTCTCAATTGCCGTTTTGCTCTCAGCCTGAATCAGCAGGCAGAGCTCATCATTGGCACGCGCCATGTAATTCTCCACCCGGCCCCAGCGCGCCGCACGTGCAACGCCGGCTCCTACGCCGCGCGTACCCAGCGGCGGGTAACGCGTAGCCGCGACCAGCGCGCGCGCCTGCTCGGCGGTGTCGATCATTGGTACCAGCAAGGTGCGCGCCCCAATATCTAAAACCTGTTTGATCAGCGCGGTTTGAAACTCCACCGGGCGAATCACCGGTTGGCTGCGATAGGGCGCAATTGCCTGGAGCTGATGATAAAGGTCCTGCACGGTATTGGGCGCGTGCTCACCATCCACTAATAACCAGTCATAACCGCTGGTGGCAGCGATCTCAGCCAGATAAGACGACGTGCTGCTGAGCCATAAACCAATCTGCGTTTCACCCCTGGCCAGCCCGGCTTTAAAGGGATTGTGTAATGGATCCTGCATGTTGCCTCCTGTATTAATGACTTGCCTGCTGAGGTTGCGGCGCGCTGCGTCCGACCTTCAGGCTGAGAATAAGCATTGAACCTATTGCCGCGATCAGCGCCAACGCCAGCAATCCGGCGCTGCTGCTGCTGAACGCTATTTCCGCATTTACGCGAATCAGCGGGGCTAGGAAGCCGCCCACGGCACCAAACAGGTTGACGAAGCCGATACCTGCTGCCAGTGCGGTACCCGATAACAATTGGGTTGGCATGGTCCAGAACACCGGCTGTACGGCGATAAAACCCACCGCCGCTACGCTAAGCGCAATCATCGCCAGCAGCGGCGAAACCAGACCTGAAATGCCAATGCCCAATGCCGCGGCCAGCAAGGTAAAGGCCGCGACGCGACGCCGCTCGCCGCTGCGGTCGGAATAACGGGGAATCAGCCAGGTTCCGAACAATGCGGCGATCCACGGAATTGCCGCAACCAGTGAGGCTGTAAAGCCCACTTTGGTGCCAAGCAGGGCGGCGACCTGAGAAGGCAGAAAGAAGATCAATCCATATACTGCGATCTGGATGGTCATGTAGATGATGGCCAGCTGCCAAACGCGGCCATTACGCAGCGCATCGCGCAGGTGCGCCGTGGGTTTTTGCTGCTCTTCAGTGATGAGTTGCTGCTGCAAAGCCTGTTTTTCGGCGGTGCTTAGAAAGCGTGCTTCGGCAGGCGTGTTGTCGAGATAACCGAAGGTGAAAATACCCGCCGCGACCGCCAGCAAACCTTCAATGATAAACATCCAGAACCAGCCGGGATGGCCGAGGAAACCGTGCATTTCAAGCAGCGCACCGGAGAGCGGCGACCCCAGTGTTAAAGCCAGCGGCGCCCCCATGTAAAATAATCCCATCACGCTGGCGCGCTGTTGTTGTGGAAACCACTGTGACGTCAGATAGATCATGCCTGGAAAGAAGCCCGCTTCTGCTGCGCCAAGCAAGGTACGCACCAGCAGAAATTTTGCTTCGGTATCGGCAAAAGCCATCGACGCAGAGAGAAAGCCCCACAGTAAGGTGGTGCCGCCAATCCAACTGCGCGCGCCAAAGCGGCGCATCAGCAAATTAGCGGGTACGCCAAGCAGCGCGTAAATCACAAAGAAAATACCGGCCCCTAAAGCGTAGGCTTCGTTGCTCAGGCCGGTATCCAGCTGGTACGCCTCTTTAGCAAAGCCGATATTGGCGCGATCGAGAAACGCCAACACGTAGAGCATCAACATGAACGGAATGAGGCGGGCGCGATTTTTCTTCACTGCGCTTTTCAACGCACTTTGCACCGGTGTATTCATCGGAATGATCCTCATGAACCCGGCTGCGATCGCCGATCGCAGCCGAAGCTATTAATGATGGTAAGGGCGCTTCAGGCCATCGCGGTTCAGCTCAACGCCGAAACCGGGTTTATCCAGCGCAGATTTATGCAACCGACCGTTTTCAGGGACGGGTTCGTTGATCAGCAGAGGATCGAACTGCGGACGCAGCGTGCTGCAATCGGGGCTGGTCATCAGGAATTCACTGAACGGGCTATTGGTAAACGTGATGACGGCATGATGCGAATAGACTGACGATCCGTGTGGCACCACCAGCTGTCCACGCGATTTAGCCAGCGCGGCGACTTCAACCAGCGTGGTCAAGCCACCACACCAGCCAACATCAGGCTGCAAAATATCGATGCCGGTGTCCGCTAGCGTGCGGAACGATTGCAGCGTGCCGTGATGTTCACCGCTGGTAATCAGCATGCCTGGCGGTGCCTGGCGTTTAAGCTGCGCGTAGCCTTCAAACTGCTGCGGCGGTAAACACTCTTCCAGCCATTTAACGTTGTAGGGCGCGCAGGCGTGCGCCAGTTTGGTGGCGAAATTGACGTCCTGACTCATCCAGCAATCCAGCATTAGCCAGAAATCAGGACCGCAGCTTTCGCGATAGTGGGCGATGCGTGCAACCTCTTTGCGAATACCTTCGTCGCCGTCGTGCGGTCCCCATTGCACCGCCATTTTCCCGCCGATGAACCCCATTTTTTGCGCCAGATCGGGACGTGCGCCGGTCGCGTAAAATTGCAACTCATCACGCACCGCGCCGCCGAGCAACTGATAAACCGGCAGATTGGTGACGTTGCCAAACAGATCCCACAGCGCTAAATCTACGCAGGAAATCGTATTCATCACCACACCGCCGGAACCGGCGTAGTACATCGTCGCGTTCATCATCTGATCGTGGATCAGTTTGATGTCGCTGACGCAGCGTCCTTCAATGAAGCGATTCAGGTGATTTTCGACAATGAAACAGCCCATTTCACCGCCAGTGGTGATCGCAAAGCCGGTTTGACCATTCTCCGCTTCCACTTCCACCACTAACGTACCGAGCACATTGATGCCAAATGACTGGCGTGACTGCTCATACTGTTTGTATTTGCTCATTGGCGTGGCGACATGATCGTCAATCCAGTGGTTAGCACCCTGATCGTGATAATCGCCGCCAGCCGCAGCTTTCTCAGCTGTTGCTCCGCCAACAAAATAAGCGCGAACCGTTTTTATTTTAGGTAGGGACATAATGTTCTCCGAGTTATGAGGCGTGTTTTTCCGCTGGGCTGCGCCAGCCCAGCAAACGAGAAATATCGCGAGCGCAGGCAATAGCCAGGCCCGCGAGGTAATCGCGCTTGTCGTCGTCAATCTCTAAACGCGTACCGACTAACGAAATCGCGGCGACCAACTGCTGACGGGCGTCAAAAATCGGCGCAGCAACGCAGCGCACATCAGGAAAATCTTCACCATTATCAAAGCTCCAACCCTGACGGCGAATGCGAGCCAGTTCGGTATACAAGGCATCTGCGCTGCGTAAGGAGGTGGGCGTAACGGCAACAAAGCGCAGCGATTCAATGATGCGCGCCTGCTCTTCGGCCGGTTGCCAGGCCAGCAGGCACTTGCCAATACCGGAGCGATACAGCGACAGGCTTTTTCCTTCGTGCGAACGCACGCTGATGGTGGCGGCAGATTCAAGTTTGAGGATGTAACAGGCGTGACCGCTATCAATGATGCCGAGATGGCACAGCAGGTTGGTTTCCTGCATTAAACGCGTCAGGCGCGGACGGGCAATATCGCGAATATCCATGTGCTCAAGCGCATGACCCGCAAACTCCACCAGCCGCGTCCACAAACAGTAATGATCGTTACGATCAACCGTGATCAAGCGCTGTTTTTTGAGTTCAGCAAACAGCAGGTAAGCGCTGCTTTTTGGCAGCGCCAATGCCTCAATGATCTCGGCAGCGCTGCATGGCCCGTGTTGCGCAATAAAGTTGAGAATAGCGATGGCGCGCGTAAGCGCCGGAACAGGCGTCACTTCCAACATACTGGACTCCAGTCTAAGGATCTGGAGAGCAGTGTTGTGTTTTCGTTAATGGAGAAATGTGAGCTATTTCAAATTCATCGCGCCAGACCGCTTTGGGTAAACAATGGCGTACAAGAATGTGATACGTGCCGCGTTGCCAGTACAGTTGGCTGTACTCAGCGCAGTAAACGGCCCACTTGCTGCGCACCTGCAACGATCTGCGTGTCGCTGGTATTGCCGTAGCCCAATACCAATCCCTGTTGTTTGGGGTCAGCAAGATAAAACGTCGAGAGCGCAGCCGGGGCAAAACCTGCCTGCCAGAGTGCAGCGGCCAGCGCCACATCATCTTGATTTTCTTGAAGCTGTAGTACTAAATGCATGCCGCTGTCGCCACCCAACAAAACAACGTTTTCGCCCAGTACGCGCTGCAATTCGGCGCGCAATTTGGCCTGACGTTGACGATACAACCGGCGCATTTTGCTTAAATGACGGCTGAAGTCGCCACATGTTATAAAGCGCGCTAACGCCTGCTGTTCCAGCCGATTGCCGCCCCGCAGTAATTCGTGCAACGCAGGCCGGATGCGTGAAAGCAGATGTGCGGGTAGCACCATAAAACCGAGCCGCAAAGCAGGAAACAATGTTTTGCTGAACGAGCCGAGATAAATTACCGGGGCGCACTCTCTCATGCCTTGCATGGCAGCAATCGGCTCGCCGCGATGGTGATAATCGCCATCGTAATCATCCTCAATAATCCATGCCTGATGCTGTTGCGCAGCAGCAATCAGCGCCAAACGTCGTGCCGCACTCATCACCACACCGAGCGGATATTGATGCGTTGGCGATGTGTAAATCAGCCGTGGCGGAACGTTTTGCCAGTGACGCTCCTCTGGCGCGAGACCGTGTGCATCAACGGCAACCGGGATGACATTAAGGTCACCAGCATGCATCGCGGCTTTGGCACCGCGATAACCCGGATCTTCAACCCAGCCGGTTTCACCGGGATTAGTCAGTAGCGTGACGCAGAGCGATAAAGCCTGCTGCGCGCCTTCGGTGATCACAATCTGCTCCGCCGTGCAGCGCACGCCACGCGTCATACTCAGATGCTGCGCTAAAGCCTCACGCAGCGCGCTTTCTCCAAGCGGATCGCCATAACCCAGCAGGCGGTGCGGCGTTTGGCTTAGCACGCGGTTTAACGCTCGACGCCATGCAGGAAATGGAAAATGGCTTAACGCTGGCACGCCCGCTCGCAGCGGGTATTCTTCGCTGTTGATGCGATGGCTGGAATGCAACGATGTCAGGCGATTGGCCAGCGGCAAAGAAGCGGGCAGGTCAGCGGAGTTGAGTATGTGAGGCGATACCATGGGGCTAACGCGGCTGCCTTGCCGATCGCTCAGTACATAACCTTCTGCCTGTAAATGTGTCCAGACATTGATCACCGTATTACGCGAAACTTGCAGCTCGTTGGCCAGTTGGCGTGTGGCCGGTAATCGGGTGCCAGCAGGAAGCTGACCACTGAGAATAGCCTGTTTAATCCGCTGATAAAGCTGTTGCTGCAGCGTGACATCTTTAGCCGTGAGGGGAGCAAACAGCAACGAGGAAATATAAGACGACAACAGACGCTCCGTGGATCCATCATTTTCCACCATTGTGGCGCTTTTTAAGCGACCAGCAAAGTGGCAATCTGCTTTCATCATCTCAATCGGGAGGCAGCATGTCACAACATACGAATCAATATGGTCAACCCGTTGGCCAGTCTTTGGACTGGCAGGAACGGCCTTATCCGCAGCGTGAAATTTTTATCGGTCAATCATGTCGTCTTGAGCCGTTTAGCGTGGCAAAGCATGCCGATGCGCTGTTTGAAGCCTATTCGCTGGCCGAAGATGGCCGCGACTGGACATACATGTTTGTCGGCCCATTTACCCATAAGCAGGCTTGGCTGGAGAGTGCAGCGCAGATGGAAAGCAGCCGCGATCCGCTGCATTTCGCGGTGATTGACCTGCAAACGGAAAGGGCAGTCGGCAGCCTGGCGCTGATGCGCATCGAGCCTCAGCATGGCGTAATTGAAGTGGGCCATGTCGCGTTTTCACCGTTATTAAAGCAGACGCGAATGGCGACCGAAGCGCATTACCTATTGATGCACTATGCCTTTGAGCAGCTCGGTTATCGTCGTTATGAATGGAAATGCGACAGCTGCAACGCCCCTTCACGCCGTGCGGCGGCGCGGTTGGGATTCCGCTATGAAGGGGAATTCC
This sequence comes from Pantoea sp. MQR6, assembly GCF_022761075.1. Classification (NCBI taxonomy): domain Bacteria; kingdom Pseudomonadati; phylum Pseudomonadota; class Gammaproteobacteria; order Enterobacterales; family Erwiniaceae; genus Pantoea; species Pantoea sp. MQR6. Next base: position 257,015 of record NZ_JAKYXB010000002.1, on the reverse strand, counting down.
GTCAGGCGATTGTTTACAAAGGCCGCACGCGTGACACCTGCTGGTTCTCAATCATTGACGGCGAATGGCCGCAGGTGAAAAGCGGCTTTGAACGCTGGTTGCATAGCGAAAACTTTACGCCGCAAGGAGAGCAGCGCGAGAAGCTGGAGGCGCTGCGCCGTTAATGAGCATCTTCACGGAATGTCATGCCGTCAGGTAAAAATGTACGTCATGGCCATCACCAGGGTGGTGGCCATGACCATCAGTAACCGTTTTACCCAACGTCTACCGTTTTTCAGCCCAGCGACATCGACATTCAGCTGCGGCACATCAATTTTGCGTTGTGCCCAAAATGCGGAAGTTTAAGGTTAACCCTGCGGCACTATTTTTATATCCACCATACCGATGCCTAACTTACGTGGATCCTGGCCGGTGATATTGCCGATGTTACTCAATTGCGGTTCCGGTGGCACAATAATCAAATTATGGCTGCCGTTGGGATTATCAAAATGCAGTGTGGTGGTGGAGAACTCTTCACCTAAGGTCAGCAGCTGCTGCTGATCGCCGACACGCACGGGAATAGGACGATGTACGTTCGGACCAAAGGCGCGTGCGGTGATCACCAGATCAAACTTCTGCGGCAGTGGATCGACATACTCAATTTTCACTTCCGGCGCGAGATTGGCGTTCGACCAGCGTCCCCAGCTTTCCGGGCGCGAGATACCGCTAAAGCTTTTTACGCTGTTAGGTGCACCCGGTACGGTTAATAAAAAGCGATCGGCCTGATAGCGAATATCATTATCCAGCACGCGAATCTGCGCGAGATTACGTTGATATTGTGCATCGCTGGTGGTGCTTGCTGGAAATTGCACTTTGCTCTTCCACTGCGGTTTATCAATCCGCGTCACGGTGGGTTGACCGCCCATTTGCCCCATCGCCAGACAATAATCGGTGGAGAGTGCCAGTTCGGGTTTCCATAAACGCGCCATTTTAAAGCAGCGATCGACCCAAACAAATTTATCCGTTGAGACAAAATCGGCCAGCTGATAACGCAGCGGTGCTGAATATTCCCCTTCTGGCATCGGCTCAACGTGCTTATCGTTTACGCGAAACAGAATCGGTAATTTGAAGGTGGTACCGGAAAAGCTGAAAGAGTTTTTCGCGGTATCAATGGTGAAACTGTCCATTTTCTTAGGGAAATTCCACAGTTGAATGATATCGGGCTTCCAGCTCAGTACTTTGCTCTTCAAATCATCAAACTGGGTTGAAAGAGAGATAGAAGAAAGGTTGCTGCGACCCAAACCGATAGCGTTATCTCCGCCCAATATATCCAGCAGCGTCGCGCCGTTATCCATGGTGCTGCGTTTAGTCTCGATCACTTCAGCTTGCGGTTGGTCGCCGCGAATAATCATGTAGAGGTCACGGCGCGGTTGTTTTACCAAATATTGATGCGCGGTGTTGTTCATCGCCAGATGATCAGATGTCACCACAATCACCGTATTTTTGAACCAGGGTGACGCTTTGATGCGTTCAATCAGGCGCGCTACATGTTCTTGTGAACAGGCAACGGCACTGAAAGATTGGTTGGGTTTCCCGTCAAAGCTGTAGCTCTTGCGTTGGCAGCTACGCGAAATAAATCCGTCGGGATGATGTGTGTCTACCGTCAGCGTAAACAGCGCGAAGCGTTTTTGTTGACGTGATAGCTCTTCATATTTCTCAAACACTTCATCCATCACCGTGTCATCGTAATATCCCCAGTTATTACGATAAGTGGGATCGGCAACGCGGCTTTTAAGTTCTTGCGAACCATACATATTGGCAGGGCTAAAACCGTGGGATGTCAGGAAAACATCTTTACCGGCAAAGCGTAAATCTGCGCCCTGAATAAACCAGTTTTCGTAGCCGGAATTTTTCAGGATGTCGCCCAGGCAAACGTTTTGCGGATAAAAGCTGGAAAGCGAAGCTGACGCGTTACCGTCGAAAGGCGCGAACAGCGGAATGCCGCATTGCGATGAAACCATGCCTGCGATGGTGTAATCGGTGCCAGGCAGCTGTTCGGTATTGCTGAAGTCGATGCTCTGTTCTTTTTCACGGCTGAGTTCTGGTGCCAGCCCCGGAAAAGCCTGCTCATCAAAATAGGTGCGCTCCAAACTTTCACCGTAGATATAGACCACGTTGAGTTTAGGATGGTCGATACGGTTTTTAGGCACTTTATAAAAGTTTTCAAAATCTGAATTCGCTTGCTGGGTATGGGAAGCGATCAGCGAAGCGACCTGACGAAAAGCGGGCGTGGTTTGCACAGAACCCACAGCGCAGATAAAGGCTAATAGGCTCCAGCCGAAGTTGTGGGGACGTGCACGACGACGCAGTAGCCACGACAACAGGCAAAAGAGTGAAAACAGCACAATAATCAGCCCGATAGCGGGCACGACATATTTGCTGATACCGGCGCCGGTCAGGCTGTTGGTCAGCGTATAGAGCACCGCATCATTGATGCCGTCGCCGGTAAAATAGTTGCTGGCATAAAGGGTGGCGTTGAGCACCACAAACAGAACAAGCAATAACAGAACAACAATGAACCAAAATTTATTTCGCCCGGCTTTAGTGGAATAAATTGCAATAGCGGCCAGAAACAACACGACTGACACTAATTCGGACAACGTCAATTCCTCTCTTCAGGTGAGTACGCAGCGCCTTGCGCAATCGGTCATTTTCATAATAGTTTTTTCGACAATCTATCTTGGCTGTCACACGGCTGCAACACATCCGATCAGAATTGTGGAGTGGAAGAGGAAATGGTTTAACGGCGGTTTAAAGTTGATGTGATTTGCACTGACGGCGATCACAAAACACCGTCAGTGAGGCGCTGGAAGAGGTTACAGTTTACCGGTCAGATATTGCGCTTCGCCGTCCGCGAAACTCCAGTCGCCTTTGTCGTTGGTGATAAAGCTGATCATTAAATCATTGCCCTGCACACCGCAGTTTTCACGCAGTTCACGTGCCAGCTCCGCCATAAACAGCTGTTTCTGTTCGCGGCTACGCGGACTGGTATAGACGCGCACCATCACCAGATTGTCACTGCGGTTGAAACCTAAACCGGTATCCTGAAAAACCATCTGATAGCGCTTATTTTCCTGAACAATCTGATAACGATCGCGCTCGGGTACGTTAAAAGCGGTCAATACGGCACGATGAGCAGCGTCTAACAATGTGCGTAATTCTGACTCAGAACGACCTTGAATAACATCGAATTGCAGCAAAGGCATGGCGGTTCCCCTGTTTTTAATGAGAAGTTTACTAAAGGCTGATGACCTCATGCTGCCTGCTTCCACTGCAAAGAAAAAGCGCGTACGCTGAATTGATTATTCACTATATTGAACAATTCTCATGAAAGAGATGAAGACGGATGCGCTGTGGGAACATCTTCATTGGCTGACGATACTGGCAGAGCAGGGCAGTTTTACCCGCGCGGCTGAACGGCTGGACGTGAGCAAAGCGTCGATGAGCCAAAAGATTAAAGAGTTGGAAGCGATGGCGGGTGTGTCGCTGGTGCAGCGCACTACGCGCAGCGTGCGCTTGACCTCGGCAGGCGAGAAGCTGGTTGAGGATTTGCGCGAGCCCTTTGCGCGCATTGAACAGAGTTTTTTCAGCGTGCGTGATACCGCCGGACCCGTTCGTGGTTTAGTCCGCGTAACCGCGCCGGTTGCATTTGCCCGCCAACACTTAGTGCCGCTGATTGGGGATTTTTTGCGTGAATTTCCGCAAGTACGATTGCAACTGGATGTTACCGATCGCATCGTCTCGCTGAGCAGCGAAGGATTTGATTTAGCGATACGCCACAGCGACACCCTGCCTGAAACCCACGTCGCGCTGCCGCTGTGTGAAACGCGTACGCTGCTGGTGGCGTCACCCGGTTATTTAGCGCAACAGGGCCAGCCGAAAACGCCTGAGGATTTGGCGCAGCATAACTGCCTCTATTATCCCCGTGGTGTTGAATCACCCCGCTGGGCCTTTGCTGCTACGCACAGTAGCGAACGTGTGCAGGTACGTATTCAGGGCTGTTTTGCCACCAATAACAGTGAGTCGATTAGGGATGCAGCACTGCAAGGATTGGGGATCGCAATGCTGCCGGACTTTAGCGCCAGCGAGGCGTTAAAGTCCGGCTCATTGCAGCAGGTGTTGGCGGACTGGCAAGCTGTCGATGCCTTTGCGGCTCAATTATGGATTGTGCGCCCATGGGCAGCACAGGTACCGCGTGCAGTAACGACATTTGCGCACTGGTTACGCGCGCGCTTTGCTCATTACTGATGGCAGCGCCAGCGGCGCCGGTGCCGCACCGTGTACCATCTCACCAATCAGGCTGGTGCGATTGTACAAGCCAAGCCGCAGGTTAAAATCAAGATGCAGACGTTCATTCCCGGTCAGTTTGATGATGGGCGGTGGCGTCTGCGGACGCTGCTGAAACAACACGGAGCGAGCAAAAGCATCGCTGTTGTCGGCGTGCAATCCCTGATAGAAAAAGGCGTTGGCTTCACCCTTGCGCAGATAAAAGTTAATGCGGCGATATTCACGAATCGCGACTTGCTGTGCCAGCGACAGCAATTGACGTGAAGGATTATCAATGTTCTGCACAATCAGCGCGAAGTCATCGCGCTTTTTCATTTCCTGAAAATAGTTCTGGATACCGACGTTTTTCACGGGGGCCAGCTGCCTTAACCATTCACGCATAAAGGGATTTTGCGGAGCGGCAGCCAGAAACCAACCTTCAGTCACCGGCGAAAGGAAATTGATCGTTGAGCTTTCACGATAATATCCAATTAAATCCATTGGACGTTCCTGATGCACTTTATGTACCCAGGAAAGATCCTCAAATAATAGCGTGCTGCAATCAATCCCAATGCCGCCATAACGATAGAGCAGCTCAAGCCTGATAATGTCACTTTTGTGGGCTGGGGTCAGATCAGATGAAATAAATCTGAGATCCGGTAACCATTGTGAGAGCGTGCGTCGGGTAATAATATTGACGTCGTGATCGGGATTATCCTGGCGTAATTTCTTAATATTTATCGCCATTGATTTTGGCAGATGGTCATCGTGCCAATACATCCAGACAATTTTAGGGATGTCTGGCAACGATTTTTGCTGCGACATCAACACCACATTCTGTTCCTGCCTGGGATCATATTCAGGCGCACGGACTGCGCTCTGTTTTTTCTTATTCCAGAGCATTTGGCTGGTAAAGGATATTCTTTTCCAGTTGCGCCATAACTTATGCGCAGGACGTTGGCTAAATAGAGTCATGGTGCACCTGTTATTATCATTATACCCATTAAATTAACGCTGCAGATGCGGTCTTTGTCCCAGTCACTTACTGATGTAAGCGCCCAAAGATTCACGCGCTTGCCGACGTGCTGCAACCTGAATTAATGAAAATAAACATCTTCATCCTTCATGCTGCAAATAGCCTGCTCTGCTCCCGCTTCCCTTAACGACTTACCGCAGTAAGTTTTAGGGTATTAACACGCTTGCCGCCTCGATTAAACTCAAATTATTTAGGGATGAAACCCGCTACATTTTTGGCGGCATATGCATGCCTGCAACGCGAATTGCATGGGTAGATTATGGTTTTCCCTGATGATGACGCAGTGTTAAGCGCGCGATAGTTTCCTCACGGCTGTGTAAAATTGCACTGCACCTTCTTAATAAAACATTCCTAACGCATTAGCTATTTCTTTTTCAGACTTTAGGAAAAACCGGAATTAAATCGATCAGGAAGAATTTATATTAAGTAAGCCAATGTTAATCTTTTATATAAGATTTATTACTGCTGCACGTTTTTTTAATTAAGGAAGTTCTTAATTTTTTACTGCACTCTCCTGCTACAGCAGGGTTTCAAACATTCAGGTCGGACAGTTGAGCTTAACTCCGTGCTTTAACGCGGCTCATCTATAGGTTGGCTCGCACCGAGTAACGGTGATTGTCTACGCTTAAGGAAGGCTTACAGAGAAAGGAGACGATATGCAGCATGAATCGAGCGGTTTGCTGGCGGTAGATAAACGAGGCAATCGTGTACTGTTTCTCAATCCTGAAACTTTTGCGGTGCAGCAAGAGTTAAACGCCTTTCCACCGAGACCACATGAATTACTGATGCTCACACCGTGGGAAAAAGCGTATGTGCCGATCTACGGTGATGGCATTCACGGCGATAATCCGCATCCTGGTCATAAAGTGGCGGTGATTGATTTACGGCGTCGTGAGATCAGCGGTTTCATTGATATGTCGCCGCTGCGTGCGCCACACAGCGGCCAGTTGGGACGAGACGGCAAGGTTTACCTCTGCTGTGAAAACAGCGCGATGGTTGCGGTGATTGATCCCGCGACCGACAAAGTGGAAAAAACCATCCCCATTCCCTCGCACAATGCGCATCGCCTTACGCTGTCACCCAGCGGCCGCAAACTGTTTACCGATAACGAAGAGGACGCCAGCATCACCGTGGTGGATTTGTGTGAAGCTGAGGGACGCGTCATTGACAATATTTTATTGCCTGGCCCGATTGCGGGGATCGCTGCTTCACCAAAACATCCCTATCTGGTGGCGAGTGCTGCCGATGCGCCGTCGCTTTATGTGATCGATCGACAAAGCCATCGCATTCGCCAGCGGCTGGCGCTGCCGGGTCATCAACAACCTTGTCAGGTGGTGCGCTTTAGCCCGGATGGCGAAATGCTGGTAGCAATAGGTGATGGTGAACCGATCGTGACGCTGTTTGACGATCTGCTTAATCCGTTGGGCGATATCGTGGTAGGTAATAAACCGATGGATGGGTGCTTCAGCGCCGATAAACAGCAGTTACTGATAGCCAACGAAGATGATGGCACGCTGAGTGTGATTGATTTAGCCCAGCGAAAAGTGATTGCAACACCGCGCGTGGGCACGGGCTGCGAAATACTGAGTTACTTCAAGCTGGATTAGATAAAAGGGCGGTGATAGATCGCTGAACTCCAGTGGCGGCTGCTGGCATGTTTTTCAGCCTGCCAGCCGCGTTTACGCAATTCACGGGCAATCATCTTGTTCATAATGCCGTGCCCGAGCAGCAGCACGGTACCGCGTTGGGAATGTTCAATCAGCTTGTCAGCCGCTTGTGAGGCCCGTCGGCGCGCGTGCCGCAAGGATTCCGTTTCTCCCGCATAGCCACACAGCCACAATAAGCGCAACAGCGTCAGCCAAACCGGGGTAGGCAGATGAACCCGTTCAGATCGCAGTAACGGAATCGCCACTTCGCTGAAGAGATCATCGATTTCCTGTGGATGTAAACCGAGCTGGACGAGAGAGGAACGGGCACGCGGCAGCGGGCTACAGACCACCACTGCGGCCTGGCGAGCAATATGGATACTGCGTTCAGGTGGCAGATCGCTGACCAACGCGAGATCGTAAGCTTCGCACCAGTCAGCCAGCGCCTGCGCGTTGATCCGTCCCCCCACATGATGGTCGGGTTTACCGTGTCGCATCAAAATAATCGTCATAACACTCCTGCGGTATCTCCTTTTTAGGGTAATGCATTGTCGTCATATGCCAATCAGCTAACGCATTTTCGGAATAAACCGCTGTTGTCATCACGTTGTCATAGCGCTGTGCGACAACAGCAGGCGATGAAAGGCATCAGGCTGCGACTGCCTTTAATGATAAGAAAAAATACTCTTTAACGACGCGTTGAATCTTTTTATTTGCGCTATTTCGTCACTAATAGGTTGAATTAGCAATAAAAAAAGAAAATGACGCGTAGTAATAATGAAATTATCTTAACATTTTAAGGTGACGTTGCTTGATTTATCTACGCGCGTAGATACACTGTGGCCACAGTGATTGCTCTGGGTGCTTGAGGCACGGTAGGCGCAATAATGGTGATGTTACTTTCGTCTGGTTTACGCGACCGATTAACATAAGATCGGCGGTAAAGACGGAAAATAAGATTCCAACACCAGGGAATTCTTTAATGACCTTTCATCATGGTTAGCCAACTGAACGTCTCTGCCGGGCCGTTCTGCTGATAAGCAGAGAATTGACCCACGGAAGGGCGTTTATCCAACTGCATTTTTCAGGGATAGGGTTATGGCAGCACAACATTCCGTTAAGCAACAGGCATCACTGTCTTCCACCTCTGCCGCCGATGCGCGGTTTAATACCTCTTCCGGCCGCAAAGACTTCTGGCGCGCCACGTTCTCTTGTTGGCTAGGCACGGCAATGGAGTATGCAGATTTCGCACTCTACGGCCTCGCTGCGGGCATTATCTTTGGGGATGTTTTTTTCCCGGAAGCGACGCCCGCGATGGCATTACTTTCTAGCTTTGCAACCTGGTCAGTTGGCTTTATAGCCCGCCCGATTGGTGCCCTTTTTTTCGGCTGGCTTGGCGATCGTAAAGGCCGAAAAGTCGTGATGGTCACTACCATTATCTTAATGGGTGCTTCAACCACCTTAATCGGCTTAATTCCCAGCTATGCCGCCATTGGCGTGTGGGCACCCGCGTGTTTGGTGCTGCTGCGCTTCACGCAAGGGTTGGGCGCAGGGGCGGAGCTTTCTGGCGGTACGGTAATGCTAGGAGAATATGCGCCGGTTGAACGTCGCGGCCTGGTTTCTTCTGTGATTGCGCTGGGGTCAAATAGCGGCACGTTGCTGGCTTCACTGGTGTGGCTGCTGGTGGTGCAGATGGATCAGGAGAGTTTGCTGGCATGGGGCTGGCGTATTCCCTTTCTCAGCAGCGTAGTGATTGCACTGGCAGCGCTGTGGATCCGCCGTAACCTGCGTGAAACGCCGGTTTTCGAGCGCAAAAAGGCGGAGCTTGAAGCTGAACGAGCGCAAACCCTAACCACGCATCGTCAGGATGTAGATAGCCGCCCATTCTGGCAGCGTACCCGCGCTTTCTGGACCATGGTGGGGCTGCGCATGGGTGAAAACGGGCCTTCTTATCTTGCTCAGGGTTTTATCGTGGGCTATGTCGCTAAAGTGTTGATGGTGGATAAATCAGTGCCAACAACGGCGGTATTTTTAGCTTCGCTGCTGGGTTTTTTGGTGATTCCACTGGCGGGTTGGCTCTCCGATCGTTTTGGTCGCCGTATTGTTTACCGGGTATTCTGCCTGTTGTTGATGATCTATGCATGGCCTGCCTTTACGCTGCTTGATACGCGTGAGACGGCAATTGTGATCCCGGTCATTGTCGTGGGCATGGCGCTGGCGTCGCTGGGTATCTTTGGCGTGCAGGCGGCGTGGGGCGTGGAGCTGTTCGGCGTCAATCATCGCTACACTAAAATGGCGGTAGCCAAAGAGCTTGGCTCAATTTTGTCTGGCGGTACGGCGCCCCTGATCGCTGCCGCAATGCTCTCTTATACCGGACATTGGTGGCCGATTGCCGTCTATTTTTCTGCCATGGCGGCGATTGGATTCTTCACTACTTTTGTTGCGCCCGAAACGCGTGGGCGCGATCTCAACCTGCCAGAGGATGCGATTTAATCTGGCAATATTTGCTCAGCTGCGGAGTGTGCTGGTGCGCTTCGCACGTTGATTTAAGGAGACGCCTTGGCTAAACAGCCGACAGGTAAAGTGACACGCAGTGATGTCGCAAAAGTCGCAGGCACGTCGGTGGCGGTGGTCAGTTATGTCGTGAATAACGGGCCGCGCCCGGTGGCGGAGGCTACCCGGCAGCGCGTGCTTGATGCCATTAAGCAAACCGGTTATCGGCCTAACGCAGCTGCGCGTGCGTTGGCGTCTGGCAATACCAAGACTTTTGGCTTAGTAGTGCCCAATATCAGCAATCCTTTCGTTGCCTCAATGGCACACATGCTGCTGCAAGAGTCGCTTAATCACGGTCACGTTATGTTGCTTGGCGACGCAGGCGATGACCGTAAGCGCGAGCTCGAACTTATTCAGGGTTTACTCAACCGTCAGGTTGACGGTCTGTTTTACAACAGCGTCGATCGCCATCCCTATATTGATGTGATCAAAGCCAGCGGCACACCGTTGGTGATGCTGGATCGCGTTGAACCGCAGCCGGGTGTTGGCATGCTGCGGGTGAATGAACGTCAGGCGGCGTATCAGGTTTGTGCGCATTTGCTGAGCCACGGTTATCAGCGTGTCGGCATGATCAGCGGCCCAAAAGAGATGCTGAACGCGCAAGATCGTGTCCAGGGTTGGCGCGACGCGATGGAGGAAAAAGGCTTAACGGTGGATGAATCACTGATTTTTCCCGCCAGCTATTCGCGGCAGGGCGGATACGATGCCGGCCTGCAAATGCTCGCCAATAATCAGATGCCGCGCGCCTTATTTACCAGTAATGAAGGACAGGCCATTGGCTGTATTCGTGCCTTTGCTGAACAAGGCATTCGGGTTCCAGAAGATGTGGCGTTGGTCTGTTTTAACGGTACCGAGCAATCTGCCTTTCATGTCCCTACTTTAACCACTGTACGCCAGCCGCTGCGTGATATGGCTCGAAGCGCCATTGCCATGCTGAAAAACTGGGATGGCGAAGCGAAGCTGGAAGAGTTTCCGCATCAACTTGAAATTGGTGAATCTTGCGGCTGTCAGGTCAGCATTAACCTAAGAAGAAAATGAAAAGAATTATTATTGATTGTGATCCGGGAAACGGCATTGCGGGTGCCAACACTGACGATGGGCTGGCGATTGCGTTGGCGCTGGCATCGCCTTTGTTATCGCTGGAATTGATTACTACCGTTGCAGGAAACACGCCCTGCGAAACCGGTGCGCAGGTAGCAAAAGATCTGATTGTCCGGCTCGGGTTGGATATTCCCGTGGTGCAGGGCGCGACGCAGGCCTTGCAGGAAGATCCCGCACCCTGGCGTGAAACGCTGGATAAGCGGGTTGAAAAGCTGGAGCTTGTGAAGCTGTGGCAAGGCGTGCGTCAACCCGATGCTGTCATGGCTGACGGTGACGATGCAGCCGAGGCGATGGGCAAACTGATTTGTGATAATCCCGGTGAGATCACGCTGGTGGCGATTGGGCCGCTGACCAATGTCGCACTGGCGATGCAGCGCTATCCGGCGATGGCAGAATCCGTGGCAGAAATCGTTATTATGGGCGGCGTCTTTGCCTTAGATGACTACATCAAAGACACCAATTTTGGTGTGGATCCCGAAGCCGCGCATTATGTATTACACAGTGGCGCAACGTTGACGCTGGTGCCGATGGATGTCACCACGCAAACCCTGCTTACCCAGCAAGATCTCACACGGCTCACCGATATTGATCATCCACTGACGCAGTTTGTGCGTGAAACGTTGCGCCCGTGGATTGACTATTCCATGCGTACGCGTCGTCTGCCGGGCTGCTGGATCCACGATGCGCTGGTCGTCGCCTGGCTACTCAATCAGCGCGTTGCTTGCGGCATCGATTATCGGGTCGATATCGAACTGCGCGAAGGAGCAACCCGAGGTAAAAGCTGGCGGTACCGTCAACCGCTGCGCGTTGATGTTGGCATTCCTGCTCACTGCGGCGCGCTGGTGCATGTGCTCCACAGCGTGGATAATGATGTATTGCTGGCGATTATTCAAAAGGCATTTGCCAGTCTGAAAAACTGACTTTTTGGGCGATTATCTCGCCCATTTCCCTTCTCACATCTCCAGACACGCTTATTTACAGCCTGAAGCAGAGGCTGACAATTAGTTAGCACGCTAATCCTTTCTGACATGATATATACAAAAGCTTAACAAGCTCGTAACTCAGCAACGGGTTGCGCCCACAATAATTTCGGCCAACGAGCCGGAAGCCTCTCAGACAGGATACTCCTATGTTTAACTGGACTTCGACCCAGCGGAATGTGGCGTTTGCTAGCTTCGCCAGCTGGACGCTGGACGCCTTTGACTTCTTTATCTTGGTGTTTGTATTGAGCGACCTCGCGCAATACTTTCACACCTCCGTTTCTGATGTATCAATAGCGATCATGTTGACGCTGGCGGTGCGGCCGATTGGTGCGCTGCTGTTTGGTCGGTTAGCGGAAAAATATGGTCGAAAACCGATCTTGATGCTGAATATCGTGCTGTTTTCACTGTTTGAATTACTTTCAGCCTGGTCGCCTAGCTTCGGTGCTTTTCTCGCGTTCCGTGTTATTTACGGCGTGGCAATGGGCGGGATATGGGGCGTGGCGTCATCGCTGGCGCTAGAAACCATTCCAGACCGCTCGCGCGGCTTGATGTCAGGTATTTTTCAGGCGGGTTATCCTTGCGGCTACCTGCTGGCATCGATCATTTTCGGCCTGTTTTTCGAAACCGTGGGCTGGCGCGGCATGTTCCTGATTGGCGCGGTGCCTATTCTGCTGCTGCCGTTTATCTATTTCAAAGTGCCTGAATCACCGGTGTGGTTAGCGGCGCGTGAACGTAAAGAGAGCTCGGCGCTGCTGCCCATTATTCGACAGCACTGGAAGATGTGTATTTATATGGTGCTGTTGATGGCCTGCTTTAACTTCTTTAGCCACGGCACCCAAGATCTTTATCCCACTTTCCTGAAAGTTCAGCATCAGTTCGATGCGCATACGGTCAGCATCATCGCCATTAGCTACAACATTGCAGCCATGCTAGGCGGTATTTGCTTTGGTGCGTTGTCGGAACGTATTGGCCGTAAAAAAGCGATTATCCTGGCGTCCTTTCTGGCATTACCCGTGTTGCCGCTCTGGGCTTTTTCCAGCGGTTCATGGGCCATTGGCGCCGGTGCGTTTTTGATGCAGTTCATGGTGCAGGGCGCGTGGGGCGTAGTGCCCACTTACCTGACGGAACTGGTTCCCGCTAATGCACGCGCGGTGCTGCCAGGCTTTGTTTATCAGTTAGGTAATTTGATTGCTTCAGTGAATGCCACGCTGCAATCACGTATTGCCGAAGCGCACAGCGGCAATTACGGATTGGGCATGGCGATAGTGGCGGGTACGGTGGCGATATTGATCTGTGTACTGGTGGCGTTTGGCCGCGAAACGCGCGGCATTGAGATTTCAGGTGCGCCAGCGAAAGCGTCCCCTTAACGTGCTTCGCACACGTCCACCCATTTCGCCGCAGTGAGATCGGCCATTTGCTGTGGCGTAATACGCACGGCGCTATGGATGGCGCCCGCTGCCGGTAGCACTTCATCGAAGCTGCGCAGCGACACATCACAATAAACGGTGAGCGGGTTTTCCAGGCCAAATGGGCAAACGCCGCCAACCGGATGCCCGGTCCAGTTGATCACTTCATCCACGCTTAACATGCGTGCTTTAGCGCCTAGCGCCGCTTTCAGTTTGCGATTATCAAGCCGTGCATCGCCGCACGTAACAATCAAAACCACTTCACCTTTGACTTTCAAGGACAACGTTTTGGCAATTTGCCCTGGCGCAACGCCATGAGCGCGTGCAGCCATATCTACCGTGGCGGTGCTTTCTGCCATCTCAATAATGTCAATTTCAGGGGCGTGTTCGGCAAAGAACTGGCGGACCGACTCCAGACTCATCTTACTCTCCAGGCTAATCGAAGGCATAAAAACTGCCATAAGCCAGGAAAGCTGTAAACGAGATAAAGAGAGAATTCGTAACAGAATGCGCAGGAATCAGGTTGGATTTAGGGTGCAGTTACCACATTGCTCAACATCAGGAATGCGGTAGCGCTGACAGCAACTGCGACGCACCATCTGACCATTACGCGGCAGCATGGTGCGATAGAGCGGATTATCGCTACCATCCAGCAGGCGGCTGGTAAAAAACAGCGCTTGTTCAAGCTGTAACACCACATGCTCTTCCAATTGGGTTTTCAACTCACCAAGAAACCAGGAGAAAGAGAAACCCATGTTATTCCAGATGAGCCTTGCGTTGATGTCACCGTGCTGAGCAATGCCATTCACCACAGGAATCAGGTGTTGCTGAATGAGTCGATCAATACGCTGTTGCGCATTGAGATAGTGCGCGTCTTCATCTTCCTGCACATCAATCCAAAAGGTGCAGGGATAACCGTTTTCATGAAACGCCACGCGTATGTGCTCTACAGAACAGTCTAGCGCGCGCGGTTCAAGTAATAGCGCCAGCATCAGCGGTGGCAACAGCAGGCCAAAGTACCACTGCGCCCACAAGGATTGCACCGGTTTGGCTTCACGAACGGCCTCAGGATGATTGCGATAGAGATAATCACTGTAACGCTGGGTAAGTGGGATAAACGCATCGGAAGAGGACCATTCCGCTAACGTCATCGTTGGCGTGGTGGGCTGTCCAAACTTAATCACTTCCAGCATGTAGCTACGCTGCGTGCGCATCAGCTCATGTAAAACATCCGCCAGCGACTGATGATTTTGCATGAAAATCACCGGTTGGGCGCTAAAACGATGTTGCTGTTCAGATACAGTTGCCATGCCAACTCGCAGCGGAAAGTGGAGATAAGAAAGCAAATGATAATCGTTATTGATTCTATCTACAAGCTGAGTGAGCGTGCTGGATATTCTGTTTAATTTGTAGGGTTTAATTAAGTCATTAATAGGAACTTATAGGGCAGAATAGTGCAAGCGATGGATAAAGCAATATTATTGCCCACCATCGCCGCATTAATTAATGTGCTTCACTGGATGACATGACATTGGATTTTGGTAAATCCTCCCAGGCAAGAATTGTATTTCTTCCCTGATTCTTCGCCACATATAACGCACGGTCAGCGTTCGCAACAGCCTGATCAAATTCGTTATCATAGATAGGCGCAATCCCGGCGCTAATAGTAACGTGAGTAGAAACACGTTCGTTAAAGCGATGAGGAATTTCTAAATCCACCACATACTGACGAATTCTTTCAGCCAGTTTCATGGCTATCGAGGCATTGACGTTGGTCATTAATACCAAAAACTCTTCACCGCCGTAGCGTGTGACTACATCACGCGAGCGTACCGCATCACGAATCGCTATTGAAACGCGTGCCAGCGCCTGATCGCCCATCGCATGACCGTAATTATCGTTGTAGGCTTTGAAGTGATCGATATCCAGTAACAGCACATAATGGCTGCCAGCATGATTATCCAGAATATTGTCTAAACGGTTTTTTAGCCCGCGTCGGTTATACAAACCCGTCAGCGGATCGAGCATGCTGAGATCGCTAAAATTCTCTTTTTCTTCATAAAGTTGGTGCATCAATCGCAGGGTGAAGTGATCGGTGCGACGTCGCATCAGATGCTGCAAGGAGAAGCCGATCAACGGCAGGGCGATGGTCAATAAAATCAATGCAAGGTGTTCGCCATTGTCCAGCAGCAGCACGGTTAACACCGGCGGCGTGATATTCAGACAGAAAGCCAGCAGATAATCACTCAAGGCGATGGCGCTAATGAAGAACACGCTCAACAAGCTGATGATCAAAAAGCTGCCATCAAAATAAAAAACCAGATGGTAGCGATAGTTAATATGCCAGGCCCACAAGGCGCCAAGAATGAAAGCAACAGGATTTAATAGCGGTAATTTTAGTTTTGGCTTGATTAAATACAGGGCTAACAACGCTGCGCTTAAAAGCGTAACGAGGATAACCGGCAGCGTCATTTCACTTTTCGCCAGGCCTATCATCGGCGCCAGACAAAATAGCGACACGGCGATATTTAAAAATAATAAAAGCATCAGCGATAGCCGATATTTGCTGTGTTTCAATTCATCATAAGATTGTATTTTCATTATAAGTACTCTTGACGGCCCTGAAATACCAAAGCGCAAGCCGGCAGAAAATATTCTGCGACGGACAATAAACAAATTATTGCTGTGTTCTAAAGAGAGTTATCGGCCGCAATTTAGCATTTTCCAACTGGTCTGTCATCTTCCCGGCCAGGCAAAGTAAAAACAGGCTGCAGGAAGAGAATAATTGTCATATGATAATGGGAATGCTTATCATTTGAGGGGTTGGGCAATGATTATGGCGATGGTTGCCGCCTGCGGTTTGTGGGGATTCAGCTGGATGATGGGGAAAAAACTGGATAGTGCGTGGGGAATATTATTGCCCTGCGCAGCGCTGCCAATATTTGCGCTGTGGGAGCCGAGTTTTAGCCAATGGCGAATCGTAATGATTGTGGCGCTACTGCTGACAGTGGTGATGTTGTTTAATCGTCACCTGCGTCATTACCTGCTGTTGCCCTCTTGCCTGGCATTAGCCGGTGGATTAGCAGCAGTTTCAGTGAATTTTCACGCGGTATGATTGTTTAGCGTTGGGAATAGCGGGAAGTACAACAGAAAGGAGGACAACGTTGGTGCGAAGAGAGGGACTTGAACCCTCACGTCCGTTAAGACACTAACACCTGAAGCTAGCGCGTCTACCAATTCCGCCACCTTCGCATCGCGTTGTCTTTTCATATCACCGCATTGGTGCGAAGAGAGGGACTTGAACCCTCACGTCCGTTAAGACACTAACACCTGAAGCTAGCGCGTCTACCAATTCCGCCACCTTCGCGCAGTGCTGTGCGATATGAAATATGTGATTTTGGTGCGAAGAGAGGGACTTGAACCCTCACGTCCGTTAAGACACTAACACCTGAAGCTAGCGCGTCTACCAATTCCGCCACCTTCGCATACCCGTAACACTTGATAGTATTACAACCACGGAGGCGCATTTTAGAGATTTTACCCATTGCGTCAATAGATATTTCACGGTGATGAAACGATCGCTGCAAAAAGCAACGTTTTCACCACCGCAAAAGCAAAGTTAACGCAAAAACAGGTTTTTAACGGGCTTTCGCACCGCGACCGTAAACGGCACGATAAACTTTGAAACGGCCGGTTTGTGCCAGCACTTCATGGTTGCCAAACGTTTCGTCTAACACCTGTGGATAGGGCAGGAATGCATTGGCAACAATACGTAACTCTCCGCCGCTGTTAAGGTGTTTTACCGCACCGCGAATCAAGGTTTGTGCGGCGTCCAGGCTGGTTTGAACACCCTCATGGAAAGGCGGGTTGGAGAGGATCAGATCAAAACGGCCGGTCACGTCTGAGAAGACATTACTGGCGAACACTTCACCTTCCAGTCCATTCGCTGCCAATGTCGCTTTACTGGCTTCGATTGCGGCGGCATGGACGTCGCACAGCCACAGACGCACCTTTGGAGAATGACGCGGCAGGGATGCGGCAATCACACCGGCACCGCAACCGATATCCAGTACTTTGCCTTTCATGTGCGGCGTCAGCGTTGACATCAGCAGCGCGCTGCCAGCATCCAGACCATCACGGCTGAATACGCCCGGCAACGTATGAATGGTCAAATCATCGAGTTGATAAGTATTGCCAAACGCGTTGGCATCAAACTCGGGTTGCGTCTCCAGACGACCGTGATACAGACCACAACGGCGTGCGCTGTCGATCTTTTCCAGTTTTACATACTTTTCCAGCATGCCTTCGGCGCTGCGCACGCCGCTGCGGTTTTCACCCACCACAAACACATCGCAGCCTACCGGCAACATTGACAGCAGATTTTGCAGCTGAAACTGCACTTCCGGCTTGTTCTTGGTCCAGAAGTAAACCAGCGTATCGCAGCCCTGCACGTCTTCTGCTTGTGCAACCATCCCGTAACGCGCCTGCTCGCCCATTCGGCGACTCAGGTTTTGCCAATGATGATATTGCTGGGTATGCACGCGCGATGAAGCGGTTTCCAACTGAGCGGGCAGGTCATCCTGCAAATCACCAGCAAACAGCACGTGGCGGGCGGTAAATTCATCACTGTGGCGCAGAATAACTTCGCTGGCCGGGGTAAAAGCAGACATGTAGGGCTCCTGTAAGATCTGAGCGGGGATTATAGTGGTTTGTTGGCGCATGTACGATGGGTTTGCTAGCATAGCGTCGCATTCAGGCAGCAGAGCAGGTAACACCATGACGTCCAGGCGCGACTGGCTTTTACAGCAAATGGGAATTACGCAGTACCAACTGCGCCGACCGCGCGTGCTACAGGGCGAAATTGCCGTCACGCTGGCAGCGGAGACACGCTTAGTTATTGTGGCTGAAACAGCGCCCGGTTTACAGGAGCCGATCATTCGCGACGTGCTGCATGCGCTTAATTTGCAAAGCTCACAAGTCATGATGGTGACGCCGGAACAGCTGGAAATGCTGCCGGAAAAACTGGATTGTGCGGGCTGGCTACTGGGCGTTGAAAGTGAACAGCCCTTTAATGGCGTCGCGTTATCGAGCGCCTCCTTCAATGAACTGATCAGCAGCGGCGCGGCAAAACGCGCGCTCTGGCAACAGATGTGTAACCATGACAGCCATCTCTTTTCTCACCCCTGACGATCTGGCGCAGGCTTTTGCCATTGAACGTCGTAGCCATGCTTTTCCCTGGAGCGAACAGACTTTTGCCAGCAATCAGGGCGAACGTTTTTTAAATCTCCGACTTGAAGTAGAAGGCAATTTGGCTGCCTTCGCTATTACGCAGGTCGTATTGGATGAAGCCTCACTATTCAATATTGCTGTCGACCCCGCTTATCAGCGGCGTGGCTTAGGTCGCCAGTTATTGCAGCACTTAATCGATCAACTAATTGAGCGTGATGTCATGACGCTTTGGCTGGAAGTTCGCGCCTCAAACCTGCCTGCCATCGCGCTCTATGAACAGCTCGAATTTAATCAGGTAAGCCGCCGCCCTAACTATTATCCCACCGCTAGCGGACGTGAAGATGCTTTGATCATGGCGCTGACGCTGTAAGGAATTTAAAGGAGCTTTGATGTTAGAGAACTGGGATTGCATCCTGTTTGATGCCGATGACACCCTTTTCCATTTTGATGCGTATGCCGGATTGCAGCGCCTTTTTGCTGGCTACGATGTGCAGTTTACCGATCAGGATTATATTGACTATCAATCGGTTAATAAGCCGCTTTGGGTCGATTATCAGAACGGCGCCATCTCAGCACTGCAACTACAAACGCGTCGCTTTAACGGCTGGAGTGAAAAACTCAGTATCTCACCTGAAATTCTCAACAGCGGTTTCCTCTCTGCAATGGCTGAGATCTGTACGCCACTGGAAGGGGCTGTCAGCCTGATGAACCTGCTACACGGTAAGGTTAAGATGGGGATTATCACCAACGGCTTCACCGCGTTACAGCAAACCCGATTAGAGCGTACCGGTTTCCGCGATTACTTCGACATCTTAGTGATCTCTGAGCAAGTTGGCGTGCCAAAACCGGATGCGCAGATCTTCGATCACGCGCTTTCATTGTTGGGAAATCCGCCGCGGGATCGCGTGATGATGGTAGGGGATACACCGGAGTCCGATATTCTTGGTGGTATGAATGCAGGCATTAAAACCTGCTGGCTGGATCATGGCACGCGCCCGTTACCCGCGCATATCACGCCTGACTGGCAAATCAAACGTCTCTCAGAACTGGAAATCATTCTTAAAGCGTAACGCTGCTTTTAATGATTAAACGGGTTATAAAAACCACCTGTCATCGCGTTGGGTGGTTTTTTTGTTTACGCGTTATCGGATTGGAATATGTCATCATTCGGTCAATCACCGCCGTGCTAAGCAGATAGCGTGCGAGGGGAACATATCAGCCCTGTCAATTTGCTTGCGCAACCAGGTCCTCCCTTAATCAGCAAAAGCGTTAACGGCTTAAACTCGCTTTTCCTCGGTTTTTTCATCGCGTTCCGCCTTGGCTTCTTCTTCATCCCGATCTTCTTTTACGGGTTTACTGGCTGTCAGCAGGAAAGGAGATTGTTGCCAGCGAGTACGGCGATCGCGCAGCAAAGTACGGGTGAGAATGATGCCAATCGCTAACGCCAGCAGCATCATCAAACGCAAAATATTGGTGGTGTTATCGACCTGGCGTGATTCTGTTACCAACACATGCGTATCCAGCGTCACCCGCAGAAAGCCGAGCGGGCCGTCGCTGTTCCTCAGCTGTTGGACGATTTGATGATTGAAATAGCTGCCAGCGCGTTTGCCATCCAGCGCCAAACGATCGCGAACATTGATATTTTCGCCGCTGTGCGCCACCAAACTGCCATCGTCATCATAAACCGACGCATCAAGAATACGGCTATTAGAGGTCATCTGATCAAGGATACCCTCAATCTTATTACGATTATTTTCACTGTTGTCCATCAATGGTTGCAGGCTGAAAGCCACCTGATTCGTTAACGTGTGCGCCAGCTCTTCTACCTGTTCCGAGCGCGCCATTTGATGGCCGAGACTAAACCAAGACGCGCCCTGCATCAGGACGACCAACAGCGCCATCGAGATGAGTACAATCACCGTACGATGTAAGCGAAATTTCAGTGCAGTTTTAGCCATCGATAACCCGTGTCACGTCACAACAGAAAGCCTGGAGATTATGTTGCCAGAAGCAGCGCAGACAAGGTAGCCTCTTGCGTGGTTTTGTTGTGCCTACAGGAGCTCTAATGCCAAATCGTCTTACCTGGTGCGATCTGCCCGCCGATGTTTCACTCTGGCCGGGTTTGCCCCTTTCTCTGAGCGGTGATGAAGTGATGCCGCTGGATTACCGCGCTGGCCGAACCGGCTGGTTGCTTTACGGTCGCGGACTGGATAAACAACAGCTGACCGATTATCAGCATAAACTCGGTGCGGCGATGGTGATCGTCAGCGCCTGGAACGTGGATGAGTATCAGGTGATTCGCCTGGCGGGTTCGCTAACGCCGTTCGCCAGCAAACTGGCGCATGACGCCGGGCTGGATGTGGCGCCGTTGGGCAAAATCCCGCATTTGAAAACGCCAGGTCTGCTGGTGATGGACATGGATTCCACCGCCATCCAAATCGAATGCATTGATGAAATTGCGAAGTTAGCCGGCAGCGGCGAGCTGGTTGCCGAAGTGACTGAACGCGCCATGCGCGGTGAACTCGATTTTACCGCCAGCCTGCGTCAGCGCGTAGCGACATTAAAAGACGCGGACGCCAATATTCTGAAACAGGTGCGAGATGAATTGCCGTTGATGCCAGGCTTAACCACGCTGGTGCAGAAGCTGCAAGCGCTGGGCTGGCAGGTGGCTATCGCCTCGGGTGGGTTCACTTATTATGCTGAATATCTGCGCGATAAGCTGCATCTGGCTGCGATCGTCGCCAATGAACTGGAAATTCGTGACGGCAAGCTGACCGGTGAAGTCATCGGCCC
This sequence comes from Pantoea sp. MQR6, assembly GCF_022761075.1. Classification (NCBI taxonomy): domain Bacteria; kingdom Pseudomonadati; phylum Pseudomonadota; class Gammaproteobacteria; order Enterobacterales; family Erwiniaceae; genus Pantoea; species Pantoea sp. MQR6. Next base: position 235,963 of record NZ_JAKYXB010000002.1, on the reverse strand, counting down.
GATTGTTGATGCACAATATAAAGCGGACACGCTGAAGAAGCTGGCACAGCGTTTTGATATCGCCCCGGAGCAAACCGTGGCGGTGGGCGATGGCGCTAACGACCTGCTGATGATTAAAGCATCGGCGTTGGGCATTGCTTACCATGCTAAACCTAAGGTGAATGAGCAGACGCAAGTCACCATTCGCCACGCCGATTTGATGGGTGTTTTCTGCATCCTCAGCGGCAGTCTGATTCACGAAGAGCGTTAACAGAGGTATTGATTTGGCCAAAGCGGCAAAACGCGCATTCGTCTGTAATGAATGCGGCGCAGATTATCCACGTTGGCAGGGGCAATGCAGCGCCTGCCATGCCTGGAATACTATCACCGAGGTGCGTATTGCTGCCTCGCCTACTGCTGCGCGCAACGAGCGCTTAAGCGGCTACGCAGGCAGCGCTGGCCCCAGCCGGGTACAAAAACTCTCTGAAATTAGCCTTGAAGCGCTACCGCGTTTCTCGACCACCTTTAAAGAGTTTGACCGCGTATTGGGCGGCGGCGTGGTGCCGGGAAGCGCTATTTTGATTGGTGGTAGCCCAGGCGCAGGGAAGTCAACGCTGCTGTTGCAGGTGATGTGTAAGCTGGCGGGAGGGATGAAAACCCTGTACGTCACAGGCGAAGAATCGCTGCAACAGGTCGCCATGCGCGCCCATCGTCTGGGATTACCGACAGAAAACATGAATATGTTGTCGGAAACCAGCATCGAACAAATCTGCCTGATTGCCGAGCAAGAGAAGCCGCAGCTCATGGTTATCGACTCGATTCAGGTGATGCACATGGCTGATATCCAGTCATCGCCGGGTAGCGTGGCACAGGTGCGTGAAACCGCCGCTTACCTGACGCGGTTTGCCAAGACGCGCGATGTGGCGATCATCATGGTCGGTCACGTCACCAAAGATGGCTCGCTGGCCGGCCCAAAAGTCCTGGAACACTGTATTGACTGCTCGGTATTGCTGGACGGCGATGCCGATTCGCGTTTCCGCACGCTGCGCAGCCATAAAAACCGTTTTGGTGCGGTTAACGAACTGGGCGTGTTTGCTATGACTGAACAAGGCATGCGTGAAGTCAGTAATCCTTCCGCTATTTTCTTGTCACGTGGCGAAGAAGTGACGTCCGGCAGTTCAGTGATGGTGCTGTGGGAAGGCACGCGTCCACTCTTGGTAGAGATTCAGGCGCTGGTGGATCACTCCATGATGGGCAATCCACGCCGCGTTGCGGTGGGGTTAGAGCAGAATCGCCTGGCGATATTGCTGGCGGTGCTGCATCGTCATGGCGGATTACAGATGGCGGATCAGGATGTATTCGTCAACGTAGTCGGCGGCGTTAAGGTCACTGAAACCAGTGCGGATTTAGCCTTGATGCTGGCCATGGTTTCCAGCCTACGCGATCGCCCTTTGCCACAGGATTTAGTGATCTTTGGTGAAGTAGGATTAGCCGGTGAGATTCGCCCGGTGCCAAGCGGACAGGAACGCATTTCTGAAGCGGCGAAGCACGGCTTTAAACGCGCCATTGTTCCGGCAGGAAACGCGCCGAAAAAACCGATCGATGGCATGAAAGTTTACAGTGCGAAAAAACTGGCCGATGCGCTGGCTATTTTAGAAGAGCTTTAAGCTTTACCTGCCCTGTTTCCGCTGGCGGGAGCAGGGCACAATTCTGCTAAAGGGCTATGTTTATTCAGCATCCGGCATGAAAGTTAACATGCCGGGCCGCAGCGGGTTATCGCTTTTTCCGCTTGCAGGCGAAAGTTGGCGTGAGGGCTTTTTCTCTTTACGCCACATATTATTCACGCAGGAGGCACGACATGTCGTCGTTTGATTATCTAAAAACGGCCATTCGCCAGCAGGGCCACACGCTGCAACAAGTCGCCGATGCCAGCGGCATGACCAAAGGGTATTTGAGCCAGCTGCTCAACGCCAAAATCAAAAGCCCCAGCGCACAAAAATTAGAAGCGTTACACCGCTTTCTCGGCCTGGAATTTCCACGGCGCGATAAAACGGTTGGCGTGGTATTTGGTAAGTTCTATCCGCTGCATACCGGCCATATTTATCTGATTCAGCGCGCCTGTAGCCAGGTTGATGAACTGCACATCATCATGGGTTACGACGAGCCGCGCGATCGCGGTTTGTTCGAAAACAGCGCCATGTCGCAGCAGCCTACCGTCAGCGACCGATTACGCTGGTTATTGCAAACCTTTAAATACCAAAAAAATATTCGTATTCACTCCTTTAATGAAGAGGGCATTGAGCCTTACCCGTATGGCTGGGATGTCTGGAGCGAAGGGGTAAAATCATTCCTCAGTGAACAGGGTATTGCGCCCGACTGTATTTACACCAGCGAAGCGCCCGACGCAGAGATGTATGAACAGCATCTTGGCATACCAACGGTAGTGGTTGATCCCAATCGATCGTTTATGAGCATTAGCGGCGCGCAGATCCGCCAGGATCCGTTCCGCTTCTGGGAATACATTCCCACCGAAGTGAAGCCGTTCTTTGTGCGTACCGTGGCGATCCTTGGCGGTGAATCCAGCGGCAAATCGACGCTGGTTAATAAACTCGCCAATATTTTCAACACCACCAGCGCCTGGGAATATGGTCGCGATTACGTCTTCTCGCATCTTGGCGGTGACGAAATGGCGCTGCAATATTCTGACTATGACAAAATCGCGTTGGGTCAGGCGCAATACATTGATTTTGCGGTGAAGTACGCAAACAAAGTCGCGTTCATCGACACCGACTTTGTCACCACGCAGGCGTTCTGTTTAAAGTACGAAGGGCGCGAACATCCGTTTGTTCAGGCCCTGATCGACGAATATCGCTTCGATTTAGTCATTTTGCTGGAAAACAATGTGCCTTGGGTGGCGGACGGCTTACGCAGCCTGGGCAGTTCGGTTGATCGGCGTGAGTTTCAATCGATGTTGATCACCATGCTGAGAGAGAACAATATCGAATTTTTGCACGTTAAAGAGGACGATTACGACGCGCGTTTTCTACGCTGCATTGAGCTGGTGAAAGGGATGTTGGGCGAACAAAATAATCCGTAATCCCGACGAGGCGTGCGCCTGCACGCCTCATTTTTCGACATGTTCCACCCGTTTAGTCGCTCGGTCGTAACCCTTTTGAGCCCGTTCAATTTCTCCCTGATGTCGTGTCGCCCAGAGATAAATAGCGCTGAAAGGCTCCTGCAACGAGCGTCCTAACGGCGTAAGAGAATACTCTACTGCGACTGGCGACGAGGCCAATACGCGACGAGAAAGCAGCCCGTTCCGTTCAAGTCGTCGCAATGCTTCTGTTAACGCTTTATGTGTCACGCTACCCAGACGGCGCTTTAGTTCATTGAAACGCGTCGGTTCACTGCAAAGCACATTCAGAATCAGCACTGACCACTTATTTGCAATCTCTTCAATGATCGGTTTGGTTAAAGCGATCTCGCTATTTGTCATTGATTCTACGTCATTTATTTCCACGTCGGTTTCCTTGAGGATATCTGGGATAGACAAAGTGCGTAATTGACGCAACCGTTCAACTCTCTATCTTGCGAAAGTATTACTAGCCCAAGAGTGGAGTTTTTATGTCGTTATTAAAAGCAAAAATCGTGCTGATCACCGGTGGCAACAGTGGCATTGGTCTCGCTATCGCCCAACGTTTTGTGGCCGAAGGCGCGTTCGTGTTTGTGACCGGACGTCGGCAGGTTGAGTTAGAGCAGGTGAAGCGCGAGTTAAAAGGTAACGTCTGTGTTATTCAGGCAGACATGACCGACAGCGACGATCTCCAGCGCGTGTTTAAAACCATTCATGAAGTAAAAGGGCGGTTAGACAGCGTGGTGGTAAACGCTGGTTTGTCTGAATATGCCACGCTGGCAAGCAGTGACAGCGCGCATCTGGATCGCACATTTAATCTTAACGTCAAAGCAGCGCTGCTAAGCGTGCAGCAGTCATTGCCGTTGATGACAACAGGCGGTTCGATGGTATTGATTGGATCCATTGCAGGTTTTATCGGGACTGAAGGTTATGGGACCTACAGCGCCAGTAAAGCGGCATTGCGATCTTACGCGCGCACCTGGACTAAAGAGCTGGCGCCGCTGGGTATTCGGGTCAATACGTTGAGTCCTGGTCCGATAGAAACAGCAATGTTTGCTAGCGTATCCGATGAAATGCGCGCACAAATGACGTCAGCTATTCCGTTGGGGCGTTTAGGGAAACCGGAAGAGGTGGCCGCTGCTGCGCTGTTTTTAGCCTCAGATGAAAGCCGATACATTGCGGGGGCTGAACTGTGCATTGATGGCGGAATGGCGCAGGTTTAGTGGGGTAAGGATGAGCTGGTGCCTGCAATGCGAGCTGCCCCTTGCCCCACTTGCGGAATAGTGCGAGCTGCCTCTTCCCCCGCTTGCGGGGGAAGGTTGGGATGGGGAACAAGCCACACACGCTAAAAACGCCGCCAACCCACACCCATCCCGCCAAAAAATCAGTAAACCATCACCACTTTGCCACGCATATGGCCTTCCAGAACACGCGCATGCGCCGCCTGCAATGTCTCAACGCTCAATCCCTGTAAGGTCTCATTCAGCGTGGTTTGCAGTTTTCCAGCATCCAGCAGTTCAGCCACTTCATTCAGAATCTCGCCCTGGCGCGCCATATCGGGTGTGTTAAACATGCTGCGGGTGTACATCAACTCAAAATGCAGTGCGGCACTTTTCAGCTTCAGCTGATCCATCGCCAACGGCTGTTCGTTTTCCACGATGGTACAAATGTGGCCCTGCGGCGCAATCAGCTTAGCCATGGTTTCCCAATGACCATCGGTGTCGTTCAGGCAGAAAATGAAATCCACCTGCTTGAGATCGTGCTTTTCCAGTTCACCGATCATGTCTTTGTAATTGATCACCAGATCCGCTCCGCGATCACGGCACCATTGTGCGGAATCTTCACGCGACGCGGTGGCGATCACTTTGACTTTGCTGCGCATTTTCGCGAATGGAATCGCCAGCGATCCTACGCCGCCTGCACCGCCCACGATCAGCAGGGTTTGATCGGCTGTGGCATTTTGCAGATTAAGACGTTCAAATAACCCTTCCCAGGCGGTCAACGCAGTCAGCGGAATTGCCGCTGCCGCTGCCCAATCCAGGCTCTTTGGTTTGTGACCAACAATGCGGGAATCGATCAGTTGTTCGCTGCTGTTGCTGCCGGGGCGAGTAAGATCACCCGCGTAGAACACTTCATCACCTGGCTTAAAGTTGCTGACTTTGCTGCCCACTTCCAATACTACGCCGCTGGCATCCCAGCCTAAGACGCGTGGCACCTGCAAGCCGTTCTTAATGGCACCTTTGTGAACCTTGGTATCAACCGGATTCACTGAGGCCGCTTTGACTTCAACACGCAGATCATATTCGCCCGGCGTTGGCGTTTCTGGAGTGATTTCAATAAAAGTGTGTGGATTTTCTGGATTGATAGCGATAGCGCGAATAGTCATGGGGTTCTCCTGTTTTGATGACTTAAGTGTAGAACCCCATTTTGCCAATGATAAGATGGACAATCTTTCATAGCGTGTTCGTCTGAGGTGAACAATGGCATTTCGTCAATGGCAGGATATGGCGCTGTTTGCCTTAGTCGCCGAATGTGGCAGCTTTACCGCAGCGGCTGAGCGGGTGGGATTGCCTAAATCCAGCGTCAGCCAGCGCATTAGCCAACTGGAACAGCGTCTTGGAATCCGTTTAATGAATCGCACTACGCGCCAGCTCAATCTCACGTTTGCCGGTGAACGCTATCTGCTGCATTGCCAGGAGATGATGCAGGCCAGTGAACGTGCCGATCTGGCCATTGCTAATTTGCGTGAAAACCCCAGCGGACGGCTGCGGATTACCAGCCCGGCAGGCATCGGCGCGACGTTGCTGGCACGCTGTAATGCTGAGTTTTTGCAGCTTTATCCAGACGTCACGTTAGATGTTTCTGTTTCGGATGACATACGCGACCTGGTTCAAGAGGGATTCGACATCGCGCTGCGCACCGGTCAGCCGCAGGATTCGTCGTTGATTGGTCGTCGGGTCGGTTATTGCGAACGCACGCTGGTGGCGTCGAAACATTATCTTGAACAGCACGCGCCCATCACGCATCCGCAACAGCTGGCGGAGCATCGTTGCATCGCCCATCACGCGTGGAATGAGTGGGTACTGAAGCAGGACGATGCGTATTACCGTTGGCTGCTGCCGCCGGGTCATCTGACCGATAATTTGGTGTATGCACGCGAATGCGCATTGGGTGATGCAGGTATTACGCAGCTGCCGCGCTTTTTAACCGAGGGCGCAATGGCGGATGACCGCTTGGTGCCTGTGCTGCCAGAGTGGGAAATGGAGGGGAACGAGTTGTGGCTGGTCTATCCGAGTCGCAAGTTGAACTCGCCTGCGCTGGCAAAGTTTATTGAATTTGCGCTGCAGTCAACGGTGTTTAAGGCGTTTTACCGCTAACGCTATCCCATAAAACGGGCAAAAAAATAGCGGCATTTCTGCCGCCATTTCTCTTACTTAATCATACGCTTGTACTTGATGCGCTTAGGCTCCAGCGCTTCTGCGCCGAGCGTGCGTTTCTTGTACTCTTCGTATTCGGTGAAGTTACCTTCGAAGAATTCGATATTGCCTTCATCCTGGTAATCCAGAATGTGGGTGGCGATACGGTCAAGGAACCAACGGTCATGCGAGATAACCATGGCGCAGCCTGGGAACTCCAGCAAGGCGTTTTCCAGGGCGCGCAGGGTTTCGATGTCCAGGTCGTTGGTCGGTTCATCGAGCAGCAACATGTTGCCGCCAACCTGCAGCAGCTTGGCGAGGTGCAGACGACCACGCTCACCACCCGAGAGTTCACCCACGCGTTTACCCTGATCAACCCCTTTGAAGTTGAAGCGGCCAACGTAGGCACGGCTTGGCATTTCGGTGTTGCCGACACGCATAATGTCCTGGCCGCCGGAGACTTCTTCCCATACGGTTTTGGAATTATCCATGCTGTCACGGAACTGATCGACAGAAGCCAGTTTCACGGTATCACCGAGCACGATGCTGCCGGAATCAGGCTGTTCTTGACCAGACATCATACGGAACAGGGTAGATTTACCCGCACCGTTCGGGCCGATAATGCCGACGATAGCGCCTTTCGGCACGGAGAACGTCAGATCGTCGATCAGGACGCGGTCACCGTAAGATTTGCGCAGATTCGTCACTTCTACCACTTTGTCGCCCAGACGTGGGCCAGGTGGAATGAACAATTCGTTGGTTTCGTTACGCTTCTGGTAATCGGTGTTGTTCAGCTCTTCAAAGCGTGCCAGACGGGCTTTGCCCTTGGACTGACGGCCTTTCGCACCCTGACGAACCCACTCCAGCTCTTTCTCAATCGACTTACGACGCGCTGCTTCAGAAGAGGCTTCTTGCGCCAGACGTGCATCTTTCTGCTCAAGCCAGGATGAGTAATTGCCTTCCCACGGAATACCTTCGCCACGGTCCAGTTCCAGAATCCAGCCCGCGACATTGTCGAGGAAGTAACGGTCGTGGGTAATCGCCACAACGGTGCCTTCGAAGTCGTGCAGGAAGCGTTCCAGCCAGGCCACGGATTCGGCATCCAGGTGGTTGGTGGGTTCGTCCAGCAGCAGCATGTCTGGCTTTTCCAGCAGCAGGCGACACAGCGCAACACGGCGGCGTTCACCACCCGACAGGTTGCTGACTTTTGCATCCCATTCTGGCAGGCGCAGCGCATCAGCGGCACGCTCTAACTGCGTGTTGAGATTGTGACCATCGTGCGCCTGGATAATCTCTTCCAGACGACCCTGCTCAGCAGCCAGCTTATCAAAGTCAGCATCTTCTTCTGCGTAAAGCGCATAGACTTCGTCCAGACGTTTTAACGCGCCAACCACTTCTGACAGCGCTTCTTCCACCGATTCACGAACGGTGTGTTCCAGATTGAGCTGCGGTTCCTGCGGCAGATAACCAATTTTGATCCCTGGCTGCGGGCGCGCTTCCCCTTCAATGTCTTTATCGATGCCCGCCATGATGCGCAGCAGCGTAGATTTACCCGAGCCATTCAGGCCGAGCACACCGATTTTGGCGCCAGGGAAGAAGCTAAGGGAGATGTTCTTAAGGATATGTCGCTTCGGCGGAACCACTTTGCCGACGCGATGCATGCTATAGACGAATTGAGCCACGTTGTATTGAGCCTCTGGGTCTGTTTGTCGTTTGGATGATGTCGAAGTTTAGCCTTTTTCACCGTCTAATCACAGCCAACGCACGGGGATTCTTCTGATGTGTGCCGCAGTTTGGGATAACTGTTTGATTTACGCACAACCTCGAGACTATGCTGTCTTTTTGCCTTAAAACGGAGGAGGTTCGATGAGAGTGCTGATCGCAGCGGATGAAAACGCCTGGGGCGGATTGATTGAGTCGATTCGCCAAACCATGCCGGATGTCGAATTTGTCGCCTCGGCGGGTCATGCGGCAGAAAGCCTGGCGGGCTTTGACGCCCTGATCCCCGGCATGTGCAAAGTCGATGCGCGCCTGTTAGCCACCGCTGACCGCTTAAAGCTGATTCAACAAGCGGGCACCGGCCTGGAAAGCGTGGATATTGCGGCGGCAAAACAGCAGGGCATTATGGTCGCGAACGTGCCCTCTCATACGTCGGGCAATGCAGATTCCGTGGCTGAACTCGGTATCTGGATGATGATTGGTCTGGCGCGTCGTCATCAGGAGATTGCGCAATGTCTGGCGCAGCAGCGGCTCGGTCAGCCGGTGGGGATGGGGTTGATGGGAAAAACCGTGGGGCTGGTGGGATTGGGCGGCATCGGTAAAGCGCTGGCGAAACGCCTGGCACCGTTTGGTATGCGCATGATTGGCGTGAAGCGCGAGGCTGACGCGGCATTTGCAGAAAAGTATGGTCTGGGTTGGGTCGGTGATATGGCGCAACTGCCGCAGCTGCTTGAGCAAGCCGATTTTGTGATCCTCAGCCTGCCGGATAATGCGCAAACGCACCATATCATCGACGAAAAAGCGTTGAGCCAGATGAAGCCTGACAGTTTCCTGATCAATCTGGGACGGGGCGGTTTGATCGACAAAGAGGCGTTTATTGCTGCGCTGGAAAACAATACGCTGGCGGGAGCCGGGTTGGATGTGTTCTGGCAGGAGCCGCCCGATCCTAACGATGCCGTGTTTAACTACAACGTGATCGCTACGCCGCACATTGGTGGCGTAACCGATATCTCTTTAGCCGGAAATGTAGCAGGCGTTTGCGAAAATTTGCGCCGGTTACGTGATGGCGAAGCGGTGGACAACCGCTGGGCATAATGGCCTATGGCAGGCGCAGCGGAATGTTTTGTTGTGCCAGCCAGTTATTCAGATCCTGCTCGGGTGCGCTGTCACTGACCAGCAAATCGAAAGCACGCAGCTCTCCAATTCGCACCGGCAGCACTTTGCCATATTTACTGCTGTCCGCCACCAGCACACGCTGGCGGGCACGCAGCATTGCGTGATGCTTCATCGCCAGTTCATTGGTGTTATAGCAGGTTGCACCCTGATCCTTATCGATTCCGGCGGCTGAGATAAACGCCAGCGTAGGGCAGAGATCGTCGAGAATCGAATGTGCCCCAATCGGCGTAAACAGCGCGTTGTCCGCATGAAATTCACCCCCGCTTAAGATCACATTGCAGGCGGTTTTTTCTTTCAACGCTAAAAAAGTGTTCATGGCGCAGCAAATGGCGGTGAAAGGCAAGGTGTCGGCAATGGCATCGATGATGTACGGCAGCGTGGTGCCGCAATCAAAAAACACGGTGTCGTTTTCACCAATCAAACTGGCCGCAGCTTGCGCTAGCCGCTGCTTTCTGGCGGCATTTTGCCCATGCTGATCGGAGATGAAATAGTGCCCAGCGTGGCTTTTGGGATCGCTAACGATGTAACCGCCCAGCAGCACTACTGTGGACGCGGGTTCCGTTAAATCGCGGCGAATAGTCATTTCTGAGACGCCGAGCAGTTGCGCTGCGTCTTTCAAGTGCAGTTTATCAGTGCGTTTCAGCGCCTGAGCCAGCTTGTGGATACGTTCGTCGCGCCGGGTTTCCATGTTCATCTCTGTATTATTAGTATCCTGATGTTCCGCATGAGGTTTCACTCTTTCGGCCTGCCAATCGGGACAAATCCCCCCGAATTTTAATGAGTTGCCTCTCATCTTGCAGATGGATTTTCAATCTTACCCGTAATAGAAACGGCCCGCAAACTTCGCGCCGCGCCGCGAGATCAGCACGCTTCTCCGCCAGATAATCACGCTTTAACCCAGCCCTGAGCGCTATCTTTGTCTGAGGGTTGATGTTGCTTTGTTAAAATAGTAACACGATATTTATGTATAAAGCTCGCTAAGACGGCTGTTGCCACGCGCTCAGGATGTGGTTTTTATCACATATTTAACTTATGCGAATTGTTATTGTTATTTTAATAACATTTTAAGGTTAAAAAAGAGCCAGGAGAAAAAGATGCAGATAGCCGTTATCGGGTCAAACATGGTGGACCTTATTACTTATACCAACAGCCTGCCGAAAGCGGGCGAAACCCTTGAAGCGCCCGATTTCGCTATCGGCTGCGGCGGAAAGGGCGCTAATCAGGCCGTGGCGGCGGCAAAGTTGGGCGGCAACGTGATGATGATCAGTAAAGTGGGGGACGATCTGTTCGCGCCTAACACCGTCGCCAATCTGCAACAGCAAGGCGTGGATACCCGCTACGTCACCACTGCACCGGGCACCTCCAGCGGCGTGGCACCTATTTTTGTCGACGATCAGTCGCAAAACCGCATCCTGATCATCAAAGGAGCTAATCAGCAGCTTAAACCGGCAGATATTGATGATGCCGCTGAGGCGCTAACATCCTGCAAACTGATGATCCTGCAACTCGAAATCCCGCTTGAAACCGTCTATTACGCGATCGATTTTGCCCGCCAGCACAATATCAAGGTGATTCTTAATCCCGCGCCCGCAGTCGCGGATCTGGATATTCAGTACGCCTGCAAATGCGACTTCTTCATGCCGAATGAAACCGAGCTGGAGATTCTGACCGGTATGCCCGTTAGCACCGATGAAGAGGTGCAACTTGCAGGGCAGTCGCTGCTAAAACGTGGGCTGAAAAACCTGATCATTACCCTTGGCAGTCGCGGCTCGCTGTGGATGACGGGCGATGATCTGCACCACGTTGCACCTACGCCGGTCAAGGCAGTGGACACCAGCGGAGCGGGCGATGCTTTTATTGGCTGCTTTGCTTACGTGCTAGTGAAAACCGGTGATATCGCTGAAGCGATGTCACAGGCATCTGCCTATGCCGCCTGTAGCGTGACCGGCCGCGGCACCCAGCGCTCTTACCCCGACGCGGACAGCTTCCAGCGTTTTCTGAACGTTCAATGAGGCCCTGTTATGCAACCCAAAACCCTGCAAACTAAAACGATGCAACAGAACGCAATGCCACAGAATATTGTTCAGCAATCTGATGGCTACCTAAATAAAACGCCGCTGTTCCAGTTTATTTTGCTCTCTTGCCTGTTCCCGCTTTGGGGCTGTGCTGCGAGCCTGAATGACATTCTTATCACCCAGTTCAAAAGCGTCTTTGCCCTGAGCGACTTCGCCAGCGCGCTGGTGCAAAGTGCGTTTTACGGCGGCTACTTTCTGATTGCGATCCCGGCTTCACTGGTGATCCGTAAAGCCAGCTACAAACTGGCGATTTTAATGGGATTAGCGCTCTATATTGTCGGCTGCATGCTGTTTTATCCCGCCTCGCACATGGCGACATACACCATGTTTCTGGCGGCAATCTTTGCCATTGCCATTGGTCTGAGCTTTCTTGAAACCGCTGCTAATACTTACAGCTCGATGATTGGCCACCGCGATCACGCCACGTTGCGTCTGAACGTCAGCCAGACGTTCTATCCGATTGGTGCGCTGATGGGCATTGTGCTGGGTAAATATCTGGTGTTTCAGGATGGAGAGAGCCTGGAAAGCCAGATGGCGGGAATGAGCGTCGAGCAGGCTCATGCATTTCGCCTGACCATGCTGGAGCACACCTTAGAACCCTATAAATATTTGGTCATGGTGCTGGTGGTCGTGATGTTGCTGTTTATGTTCACGCGTTATCCGCGCTGCAAGCCGGAGAGCAGCGAAAAATCGCAGCCTTCCCTGCGCGAAACGTTCCGCTATCTGGCGAATAATCGCCACTTTAAACGCGGCATTGTGGCGCAGTTTCTCTATGTTGGTATGCAGGTTGCGGTGTGGTCGTTCACTATTCGCCTGGCGTTAACATTGGGCGCAACCAATGAACGTCACGCCTCCAACTTTATGATGTACAGCTTTATCTGCTTCTTCATCGGTAAATTCGTCGCTAACTTCCTGATGACACGCTTCCGGGCAGAAAAAGTCTTGATCGCCTATTCGGTGCTGGGGGTGCTGACTTTAGCCTATGTGATGCTGGTGCCTAACTTCACGGCAGTTTACGCCGCCGTGTTTGTCAGCGTGCTGTTTGGGCCGTGCTGGGCCACCATCTACGCCGGGACGCTCGCTACGGTAGATAATAAATATACCGAAGTGGCGGGGGCGTTTATTGTCATGGCGATTGTTGGCGCGGCTTTTGTGCCTGCGCTGCAAGGCTTCGTCTCTGATCATCTGGGTTCAATGCAGCTGGCGTTTGGCGTCTCGCTGCTCTGTTTTGCCTGGGTTGGCTTCTATTTCTGGGGCGAACTGCGTCATAAAAAACAGGCTAACGCAGCAGGACGTTTAGTGGAGGAGCTGCCATGAAAACCCGTTTACCGTTGCATCGTGAGCAGTTTCACGCCACGCCAGGCGTGCTGCTGCAAAATGAAGATTTCACAGTAGAGCTGTTTCGCTATCCTGCGGGCATCGAAGCGGTACGCATCCACAATCGGCGCGGTACGGTCATCGTGCTGCCCTTTTACGGGCAGATGATCTGGCAAGCAAGCTTTGATGGGCATTCGCTGACTATGGGCCACAGCTTTAAGCAGCCGCTGCCGGGCAGTTCAATTATTGATACTTACGGCTGTTTCGCCTTTCACTCCGGTTTGCTGGCGAATGGCTGCCCTTCAGCGGAGGATGATCATCCGCTACACGGCGAAATGGCGTGCGCCCGCATGGACAACGCCTGGATCGTGCTGGAAGAGGGGCGAGTGTCACTGGAAGGTGAAACCGAATATGTGAAAGGATTTGGTCATCATTATCTGGCGGCACCGGCGGTGCGTTTGCAGGCCAATCACGCGCGACTGCATATCGAAATGACAGTCACCAATCTTGCGGGTGCGCCAATGCCGCTGCAGTACATGTGCCATCTCAACAGCGCATGGGTGGATCAGGGACGTTTCCAGCAGTCGATCCCTGATGATGCTTTCCAGCTGCGCACCACCATCCCAGCGCATGTGCGGCCTACGCCAGCCTGGCGGGAATATACCGATCGGTTGGCGCGGGATCCACAATCTTTACAGCAGTTGGATCAACCGCAGATGTGCGATCCTGAGATCGTCTTTTTTGCTGACGATCTGGCGCAATATGGTGAGGAAGTACAGTTTGAACTGCATTCGCCGCAAGAAGATTACGCCTTGATGACGCGCTTTTCCACTGCGCAGTTTCCGCATGCCACGCGCTGGTTACTGCATAATCGCGATCAGCAGGTTGCAGCCTATATCCTGCCCGCCACCTGTCGGCCAGAAGGCTTTTTAGCAGCGAAACAGGCCGGCACGCTGATCGAACTGGCGCCGGGCGAGCAGCGGCATTTTTCGGTTGAAACCGGCCTGCTGTAAGGTCAATGAGGCAGCCGCAAGGCTGCCTTAAATCGCGGCTATATTGCCACTAACCCGCGCACGCCTTCCGCTTCCATGTTATCGCCACGTCCGCGCTGAACGATTTCGCCACGCGACATCACCAGATAATTGTCTGCCAGTTCCGCCGCAAAGTCATAGAACTGCTCGACTAATAAGATCGCCATATCACCGCGCTGTGCCAGCTGGCGGATCACCGCGCCGATCTCTTTGATCACCGAAGGCTGGATCCCTTCTGTGGGCTCGTCGAGGATCAACAGCTGCGGGCGACACGCCAGTGCGCGGCCAATCGCCAATTGCTGCTGCTGACCGCCAGAAAGATCGCCGCCACGACGTGATTTCATCTGAAACAGCACCGGGAAAAGCTGATAGATCTCATCTGGCACCTGTTTCGCCTGCGACGCGGAGAAGCGCGACAGTCCCATCAGCAGGTTCTCTTCCACCGTCAAACGGGGGAAAATCTCGCGGCCCTGCGGTACGTAAGCAATGCCGGATTGCACGCGCTGATGCGGTTTTCGTGAATTAATCACTTTATCCTGCCAGCGAATTTCCCCTGACTTCGCGGCAATCAATCCCATCAGGCATTTTAGCAACGTGGTTTTGCCTACGCCGTTACGGCCCAGCAAACAGGTCACTTCCCCGATCTTCACCTCAAAAGAGAGGCCGCGCAGAATGTGGCTGCCGCCATAATATTGATTCAGTTCAGAAACCTGTAGCATCTCAGCGTCCCAAATAAACGTCGATTACCTGTTCGTTGGCCTGTACTTCGCGCAACGATCCCTCAGCCAAAACCTGACCTTGATGCAATACCGTGACGTGATCGGCGATGGTTTCAACAAAACCCATGTCGTGTTCCACCACCATCAGCGAATGTTTACCCGCCAGGCTGCGAAACAGTTCGGCGGTGTACTCAGTTTCGGCATCGGTCATGCCCGCCGCTGGTTCATCCAGCAGCAGCAGATGCGGTTCCTGCACCAGCAACATGCCAATCTCCAGAAACTGCTTTTGTCCGTGTGACAGCAAACCCGCTTTGCGCTGGCGCTCACCGCCCAAACGCAGCAGTTTTAAGACTTCATCAATACGATCCTGCTGCTCGCCGCTCAGACGGGCGCGCAAGCTGGCCCACACGGATTTATCCGCTTTCAGGGCAATTTCAAGGTTTTCAAATACCGTCAGCGCCTCAAACACCGTGGGTTTTTGAAACTTGCGGCCAATCCCCGCGCGTGCAATTTCTACTGGCGAAAGCTGGGTGAAATCGCTGTTCTGGTCGTAGATTACCCGGCCATTATCGGGCCGGGTTTTTCCGGTGATCACATCCATCAACGTGGTTTTACCTGCACCGTTGGGGCCGATCACACAACGCAATTCACCTACGCCGATCTGCAGGGAAAGATCGGTTAGGGCGCGAAAGCCATCAAACGAGACGTTGATCTTTTCCAGCTGCAGGATCGGATCGGTTTGCGCACGGTGGCGATCCGCGCGGTGCGGTTGGGTAAACAGCGGTAAAGGTTCAGTCATCTTTCCTCCGACGCAGCAGGCCAATTACGCCACGCGGCAGAAACAGCGTGACCAGGATAAACATCAGGCCGAGGAAAAACAGCCAGTATTCCGGGAAAGCAACGGTGAAGAAGCTTTTGGCACCATTGACAATGCCAGCGCCCAACAGCGGGCCAATCAGCGTGCCGCGACCGCCGAGCGCCACCCAAATGGCGGCTTCAATTGAATTAGTGGGCGACATTTCGCTGGGGTTGATAATGCCAACCTGCGGCACGTAAAGCGCGCCCGCCAGGCCACAAAGCACTGCAGAGAGCGTCCAGACAAACAGCTTGAAACCTCGGGGATCGTAACCACAAAACATCAGGCGGTTTTCGGCATCGCGAACGGCCGTCAACACCCGACCAAACTTGCTGCGTGCCAGCGCAAAACCCACTGCCAGGCTAAGCAGCAGCAATAAGACCGTGGCGACAAACAGCCCAATGCGCGTGCTGGTGGCGGTGACATTGAAGCCGAGCAGGGTGGTAAAACCGGTGAAACCGTTGTTGCCGCCAAAGCCAGTTTCGTTGCGGAAAAACAGCAGCATGCCCGCGTAAGTCAGCGCCTGCGTCATGATCGAGAAGTACACACCTTTGATTTTTGAGCGGAAGGCGAAGAAGCCGAACACCAGCGCCAGCAAACCGGGCACCAACACAATCAGGCACAGCGCCCAGGCAAAATGTTGGGTGCCTGCCCAAAACCACGGCATCTCATTCCACGAGAGGAATGACATAAAAGCGGGCATGCCATCGCCTGATGCCTGACGCATCAGGTACATGCCCATGGCGTAACCGCCCAAGGCGAAAAACAGCCCGTGGCCCAGCGACAACAATCCGGCGTAACCCCACACCAGATCGAGCGCTACCGCTACCACGGCATAACAGAGGATTTTGCCCACCAGCGTCAGCGTGTAGGTGGAAATGGCTAACGGATGTGCGGCGGGCAGCAGCGCCAGAAAGGGCATCACCAGCAGCGCGAGGGTCAGCAGCATACCGATGCTGAGCGTGAGACGCGGCGCTCTACGCGCCACGGTTAAGGTTATGGGTTGCGTCATCAGTCAATCACCCTTCCTTTAACGGCAAACAGGCCTTGCGGACGCTTCTGGATGAACAACACGATAATTACCAGAATCAATATTTTCCCCAGCACGGCACCGATTTGCGGCTCCAGCACTTTGTTAAGAATGCCAAGACTGAAGGCCGCGACAACGGTGCCCGCCAGTTGGCCGACGCCGCCCAGCACCACTACCAGAAACGAGTCGATGATATAGCCCTGACCGAGTTCCGGGCCGACGTTGCCCAACTGCGACAGCGCCACGCCGCCAAGACCGGCAATGCCGGAACCTAAGCCGAATGCGAGCATATCCACACGACCCGTGGGCACGCCGCAGCAATCTGCCATGGCGCGGTTTTGCGTTACTGCGCGCACATTCATGCCAAGGCGGGTGCGATTCAACAGCAGCCAGGTCAGCGCCATTACCCCAATGACAAACAGGATCACTGCAATGCGGTTCCACGGCAGTACCAGATTTGGCAGCACCTGCAAGCCGCCCGACAGCCATTCCGGGTTAGCAACTTCCAGGTTTTGTGCCCCAAACAACACGCGTACCAGTTGGATCAGCATCAGGCTGATGCCCCATGTCGCCAGCAAGGTTTCCAGCGGGCGACCATACAGATGACGAATGATGGTGCGCTCCAGCGCCATGCCGATGCAGGCGGTGACCAAAAAAGCCACCGGCAGCGCCAGCAGCGGATACCAGGCCAGATAGTGCGGTGCAAACTGCTGAAACAGGTTTTGCACAAACCAGGTGGCGTAAGCGCCCAGCATCAGCATTTCGCCGTGGGCCATGTTAATCACGCCGAGCAGGCCGTAAGTAATCGCCAGGCCCAGCGCAGCTAACAGCAGAATCGATCCGAGCGAAAGACCACTAAACGCCTGACCCAGCAGATCGCCCCACATCAACCGTTTTTGGATTCGCTGCAAGCTTTCGGCAGCGGCGTCACGCACTGTCGCGTCAGGTTCGTTAGCTGCCTGAGTTAAACGTTGCAGGCTGGCTTGGGTGTTAGGATCGCTGGAATCGCCGAGCAGCTTCACGGCTTTCAGACGCACCAACGGTTGAGGATCGGCCAGTTGCAGGTTAGCGATAGCCATCGCCAGCGCAGCGTGAACGCGGCTCTCTTGTTCAGCGGCGAGGCGTTGTTCAATCAGCGGTAGCTGGTCAGCGACGCCGTCATTCTGCAGTTGTTGAGCGGCGCGCAGGCGGACATTTGCATCGTCGCTGACTAACTGGTGAGCGGCGAGTGCACCCGTAACCAGAACGCGTAACCGGTTATTCATGAAGACTTTTTTTACGTCGCCTTCAGGCTGCGGGCTGGCGTCTAACGGCAGCAGAGCGTCGCCGACTTTACTGAAAGGCTGTTTTTTCTGATCGATGACCACGGTTTCGGCTTTCAGTGCTTGCAGCAGCGGCAAACGACTGGCTTCCGGCGCGGCGGCCCACTGTTGTAATAGCATTGCCTGCTGGGTGCGGCTGGCCGCAGCGAAATCCGCTGCCGGTCCGGCGTTGGCAAACAGCGGCAGCCACAGCAGCAGGCTAAACAGGCAGAGGCGAAGATTCATAGGATTGGGCCTCGTTGGTCTGATAAAAATGCGGGTAAGGTGCGTGCGGTCCCCCATCCCATCCTTCCCCCGCACGCGGGGGAAGGAGAAGGTCGTGCTGCACGCGGCTTAGTGGCTAACATTTAGCAGCGTCTTCCTCCCCCACGCGTGGGGGAGGACCGAGGTGGGGGACAGCAGGCACCTAACCTACCCATCCCTGCCTTCCCCCGCACGCGGGGGAAGGAGAAGGCCGTGCTGCACGCGGCTTAGTGGCTGATATTTAGCAGCGTCTTCCTCCCCCACGGGTGGGGGAGGACCGAGGTGGGGGACAGCAGCCACCTAACCTCTTACAGAGTTTGGAGGCAGCAGACGCCTAACCTACTGCGTCGTTTTCACCGGATGGTCAGGCTTTTTGTCATTACCCGCGATATACGGGCTCCACGGCTGCGCACGTACGGGTTGATCGGTCTGCCACACCACGTTGAATTGACCATTCTCCTCCACTTCACCGATCATCACCGGTTTATGCAGATGGTGGTTGGTCTGATCCATGGTCAACGTAAAGCCGTCCGGCGCTTTAAAGGTTTGGCCCGCCATCGCTGCACGCACTTTATCTACATCGGTGGTGCCCGCTTTTTCTACCGCCTGCGCCCACATATGAATGCCGACATAGGTCGCTTCCATTGGATCGTTAGTCACAACAGAGTTAGCATTCGGCAGGTTATGCGCCTTGGCATAGGCACGGTAATCCGCCACAAACTTCGCGTTGGTTGGGTTATCAACCGATTCAAAGTAGTTCCACGCCGCTAACTGGCCGACCAACGGTTTAGTGTCAATGCCGCGCAGTTCCTCTTCGCCCACCGAGAAAGCCACAACCGGAATATCGGTAGCTTTGATGCCTTGGTTTGCCAGCTCTTTGTAGAACGGCACGTTGGAGTCACCGTTGATGGTGGAGACCACCGCTGTTTTGCCGCCCGTCGCAAACTTCTTGATGTTAGAGACGATAGTTTGATAATCGCTGTAACCAAACGGCGTGTAGACCTCTTCGATATCTTTATCCTGCACGCCTTTCGAGTGGAGGAAAGATCGCAAAATCTTGTTGGTGGTGCGTGGGTAAACGTAATCAGTGCCTAACAGAAAGAAGCGTTTGGCGCTGCCGCCATCTTCACTCATCAGGTATTCCACCGCGGGAATCGCCTGCTGGTTTGGCGCTGCACCGGTATAGAAGACATTGGGCGACATCTCTTCGCCTTCATACTGCACCGGATAGAACAGCAGGCCATTTAGCTCTTCAAATACCGGCAGTACCGATTTACGCGATACCGACGTCCAGCAGCCAAACACCACTGCGGCTTTATCCTGTGTCAGAAGCTGACGCGCTTTTTCGGCGAACAGCGGCCAGTTAGACGCGGGATCGACCACCACCGGTTCCAGCTTTTTGCCCAGCACGCCGCCTTTGGCATTGATCTCATCAATGGTCATCAGCGCCACATCTTTCAGCGGTGTTTCTGAAATCGCCATGGTTCCGGAAAGGGAGTGCATGATCCCCACTTTTATGGTGTCGGCAGCCTGAGCGCCCCAGGAAAGGCCCATGCTGACAACCGTAGCGGAGAGTGCGAAAGCCTTGAGCAACGAACGTCTTTTCATCGTTTTAGAACCCCTAAATGTGTTTTGAGTTATTCAATGGGTTGAAGCCGGGCCTGCTGTAACATGTGTAAGGTGATTTTCCTGACCTCCGCCTTACTGACGGCGATATGGTTGGTCAGGATGCGCTGCGCCTCCTCGGTCCGTTGCTGAAAGATCGCCTGTAAAATCTGAGCGTGTTCCTGGTAAGTCGCATCAACACGATCATCACGGGTAAAGTCGAGACGACGGATAATGCGAATTTTTTCGGTTAACTCCGCGTGGATACGCGCCATTTCACGGTTCCCCGCCGACGCCACCAGCGTCATATGAAACGCCTCATCGTGCTGCGAAACGGTTTTTCCCTCTTCTAGCCGCTCCGCCTGAATCCAAAATTGTTTGAGTTCAGTTAACAGCGCGGCGCACTGTTCAGATGGCAAGGCGCACAGGCGTTTTACCGCCTCGCACTCCAGCACGGTGCGCAGGTCGTACAGCTCTTCGAAATATTCGAAGTCAAAGTTCTTGATCTGCCAGCCGCTGCGAAACCAGACCTCGACGTAGCCTTCACGCTCCAGCCAGAAAAGTGCCTGGCGCACTGGCGTGCGGCTCACTTCCATGCGCTCGGCGATTTCATTCTCACTAAAACGATCGCCGGGCATCAGGCGGAACTCGAAAATATCGTTTTTCAACGCCTGATAAACGCGCTCTGCCAGCGCTTCCGGGCGTCCTTTACCGCGTTGCATTGGAGATGACATCAACGCTCCTTATTCCAGCCACAGCAGCGTATCGCCGGGACTGACCGGACGGCCCGCCTGACAGGCAATGCGTTTCACTCGACCCGCCTGCGGCGCGACAATCGCCAGCTCCATCTTCATCGCTTCCACAATGATCAGCGTCTGACCCGCTTCGATGTCGTCGCCCGGCTGCACCACTACTTTCCAGATGTTGCCGTTCATATCGGCCTGCACCGCGAATGCGCTGTCGTCCTCTTCCATGACGTGTAATGTCTCTTCGCTGGTCAGCGGCGCGCTCTGCTCTTCCTGCGCCCAGAGCGTGACTTCCTGTTCGAAAGCGGCCGACTGACGCTGACGGAAGTCGGCAATCGATTCGGCGTTATTCGCCAGGAATTGTTGATGCTCAGCAAAGTCGAACAGCGTTTCTTCAATACGGAGGGTGGCGCGGCCTTCACGGAAGTCATCGCGTAGCTGATTCAGCTCCGCTTCGCTCACCGGATAGAAACGTACCTGATCGAAAAAGTGCAGCAGCCAAGGTTCGTCAGCAGCAAACTGACTGTTTTTCAGGAATTTGTTCCAGATCGGCAGCGTACGGCCTACCAACTGATAACCGCCGGGTGAATCCATGCCGTAGATGCACATGTACATGCCGCCGATACCCACGGTGCCTTCCGCAGTAAAGGTGCGCGCCGGGCTGTATTTGGAGCTCAACAGGCGATGACGGGGATCAATCGGCACCGCGCAAGGCGCGCCAAGGTAAACATCGCCCAAGCCGAGAATTAAATAGCTGGCATCGAAAATCGTATCGCGCACCGCTTCGCGGCTGGCTAAGCCGTTAATGCGTTGGATAAAGTCGACATTATTTGGCAGCCACGGCGCGCTGGCGCGCACCGTTTCCTGATAGCGCTCGACCGCGCCTAAGGTGGCGCTGTCTTCGAACGCCATCGGCATCCAGACAATACGTGACGGCACTTTCAACGTGCTGACGTCGCCAAGCGTGGCTTCCAGCCCTAACAACACGTGCATGAGCTGCGACTGGCTGAGGATGCGGCTGTCATAGCGCACCTGCAAAGAGCGAACGCCTGGCGAAAGCTCTTCCACACCCGGCACCGCCTGTTCGCGCAGCGCATTCATCAACAAGTGGACCCGTAAACGCAGCGCCAGATCCAATACGTTATCGCCATATTCGATCAGCACATATTTGTCGCCCGCCTGGCGGTAAACCGCTTTTGGTGTGCGGTCAGTGGCATCAATAGCAGCCAGAATAGTGGCTGAGCCAAACGCAGTTTCTGCCAGCGAAGGCACATCAAATTTCGGCACGTGTTCGGGGCGCAGCGTTTCTACCACATGCATCTGCGCTTTTTCCAGCGCTAGCGCTTCACTGGCTCCAATTGGATGGAAACGAATTTTGTCGCCCGGTTTCACCTGGCCGACTTTCCATAATTCCGCTTTGGCGATGGTCACTGGACAGACGAAACCGCCAAGGCTTGGGCCGTCGTGCGTCAGGATCACCGGGAAGTCGCCAGTAAAGTTCACCGCGCCGATAGCGTATTCACAGTCATGCACGTTCGAAGGATGCAAGCCAGCTTCGCCGCCGTTGGCGCGAGTCCAGCTCGGTTTCGGGCCCACTAAGCGCACGCCTAAGCGGTTGGAGTTGTAATGCACCTGCCAGTCGCTGGCGAAGAACGCGTCAATGGCGGCCTGAGTGAAAAAGTCGGGTGCGCCGTGTGGGCCATACAGCACGCCGATACGCCATTCCGTGCCGTAATGCGGCACCAGCGCGTTATCCAGCGCTTGCGGTTCGCTAACCGGTGCCGGTGTGGTGCAGGCGGCAAGCTGCGGCTGAGAAATGGCCAGCATGTCTGCAACGCGCAACGTACGACCGGCGTGACCGCCAAACTGACCCAGCGAGAAGGTCGATCGGCTGCCGAGATATTCCGGCACGTCAAAACCGTTGCGCACCGCCAGATAACTGCGGCAGCCACTCTGCGCACGGCCCAACGTCAATGTTTGTCCCGGTTTGACCGTCAGTGGTTGCCAGTAATTTACTGCTTCGCCATCCAGCGTGGCGGCGCAATCGGCGCCCGTTAATGCAATGGTTGCCTCGCTGTGAAAGCGCAGGGTCGGGCCTTGCAAGGTAAATTCCAGACCGGCAGCGGCTTCATGATTGCCGACGATGCGGTTCGCCAGGCGAAAAGCGAAGTCATCCATCGGCCCGGAGGGCGGCACGCCAATATCCCAATAGCCGAGGCGGCCAGGGAAATCCTGAATCGAGCTAAAGGTGCCAGGTTGCAGCACTTCAATCACCGAGGCGGCTGGCGTGAAGCTGTCGAGGAAACGCGTCCAGACTTTGCCGCTGCGAAAGGCATTCGTTGCAATAATCTGGCGCAAATAGTCGAGGTTGGTGGCAATGCCGTGCAACTGCGTGGCGTTGAGCGCAGTCTGCAGCTTTTCCAGCGCGGCTTCACGTGTGTCGGCGTGAACGATCAGCTTGGCGACCATCGGGTCGTAAAAACTGGAGACCTCAGTTCCGGTATCGATCCAGCCATCAATGCGCACGCCTTCCGGGAAGCTGACGCCGGTTAATACGCCGGGGCTAGGCTGAAAGTTTTTCAACGGATCTTCGGCATACAGGCGCACTTCAATGGATGCACCTTGCGGATCCTGTTGCAGACGCGCCCAATCGATACTTTCGCCTGCTGCCACTTTCAGCATGCATTCCACCAGATCGAGACCGGTGACGCATTCAGTGACCGGATGTTCTACCTGCAAACGCGTGTTCACTTCGAGGAAGTAAAAAGCATCCTGTTCGGCGTCGTAAATATATTCCACCGTACCGGCGCTGCGGTAATTCACTAACTCGCCAAGACGCACCGCTGAAGAGAGCAGGGCGTCACGCGTAGCGTGTGGCAAATTCGGAGCAGGGGTCTCTTCTACCACTTTTTGATTGCGACGTTGCAGTGAACAATCGCGCTCACCCAACGCCACCACTTTGCCGCTGCCGTCGCCGAAGATTTGCACTTCTACATGGCGGGCGCGGTCGATGCAGCGTTCGAGAAACACACCGGCATCGCTAAAAAATTGCTCACCGAGACGCCGCACACCTTCCCAGCCATTGCGAAGCGCGTCGGCATCGGCACAGCGCGTCAGGCCAATGCCACCGCCGCCGGCAGTGCTTTTTAGCATGACCGGATAACCAATCTGTTCAGCGGCGCTCAGCGCGTCGTCCAGCGAAGCCAGCAGCGGCGTGCCTGGCGTCATCGGTACGCCGGCGCTGGCCGCCAGTTCACGTGCGCGATGCTTCAAACCAAACTCACCAATCTGCTGTGCGGTGGGGCCAACAAAGGCGATACCGGCCTGCTCGCAGGCATCCGCAAACGGCAGACTTTCAGAGAGAAAACCGTAGCCAGGCCAGATAGCTTCCGCACCGGTTTCTTTGGCAGCCGCTAAAATTTTGTCGATACGCAAATAGCTGTCGCTGGCTTTGTCACCGCCTAACGCAATAGCCACATCCGCATCTTTTACGTGCTGCGCATTGCGGTCAGCATCGGAATAGACCGCGACGCTTTTTACGCCGAGGCGTTTGAGGGTACGAATGGCGCGACAGGCGATCTCGCCACGGTTAGCAATCAACACGGTACTGAACATGGTTTAGTTACTCCCCTGAGCAGCGAGCCAGTTACGCCAGCCACCAAATTCGGTAATCTCCAGCGCGCTGTTCAGCGCGGAACCTTCACAAATAAAGCCTTTCACCACGCGGCCATTTGCCAGCGTCAGGCTGCCAATGCCCAGCGGCGCGGGAATTTCCGCCACAAATTCACCGAAGCGCGCCAGTGGGATATCCCACAACTCGACGGTGATGGCAGAGCCTTGCTCAGCGCGCATCAGGCCTGGCTTTTTGATGGGGCCATCCAGCAGCGCAAACAGGCGATAACAGCGGGCGGTTTGCGTCTCTTCAACGAAAACGGCCTGACGTGTGGTGAGCTGGAAGTTGAGCGGCATTCCGGTAAGGTGCGCACCCACCACAGCGACGCGCACGTGATCGGTTGAAACGGGCAGAGCGGCGTGAACCACGGGCTGAGCTCTACCGGTCGCGCCCAGCGGCAGCGCCATTTGTTGCTGCCAGCGCAGGCCAAAGTCCGCCAGTACACGATCGTGCCAGGCCGGTGCAATCAGCGTGATGCCTGCCGGTAAATCGTCATTGCGAAACGGCGCAGGCAGCGCCAACGCAGCAAGATCGGCCAGGTTGGTGAAGTTGGTGTAATAACCAAAGTGCGAGTTGTAATGCACCGGCTCCTGCTTCATCTCTTCCTGGGTGTGAATGGTGGGTGAAGTCGGCACCACCAGCGCATCAAACTGCGCCAGCGTTTGCTGAATTTGACGCGTCAATTCAGCGCGCAGATATTCCGCTTCATAAGCCTGAACCGCGCTGTATTTCAGGCCGCTGGAAACGATACCGTGAACCACCGGATCCATCTCTTCCGGGCGATTAATCATCTCCCCGACGGCCACGGTGCGCTCTGCGACCCACGGGCCGTAATAGAGCTGTTCAGCTAATTTTTCAAAAGGGGTGAAATCGATAGGATGCAATGTTGCACCGCTGGCCAATAATGCTTCCAACGCCTGATCCCACGCGCCTTCAGCCGCAGCATCGTCAAAAAATTCTGGGTTAGCCGGAATGGCGAAGTCGGGATGCGCTTTCATACTGGCGGGCGCGGTATGAGGATTGTGACGTGAATAGGCATCATCAGCGTCGTAACCGCCCGCTACGCTGGCAACGATGAAGGCATCTTCTACCGTTAAGGCGAACACCGAAATGGTGTCATTCAGGCGGCAGGCCGGAACAACGCCGCTGGCAGAAAACCAGCCTTTGGTCGGTTTCAAGCCCACCATATTGTTGAATCCGGCGGGAACGCGACCTGAACCGGCGGTATCGGTGCCTAATGAGAACGCGACTAAACCACGCGCCAGAACTGAAGCCGAGCCGGAACTGGAACCACCACTGACATAGTCGGCATCAAAGGTGTTGCATACCGCACCAAAGGGCGAACGTGTGCCGACCAAACCCGTGGCGTATTGATCGAGATTAGTTTTACCGATCACAATCGCGCCTGCGGCTTTAAGTTGCGCGACAACAAAGGCGTCTTTTTCGGCAGTATAAGTGAAAGCGGGGCAGGCGGCGGTGGTGGACCAGCCCGCGACATCAATATTGTCTTTCACGGCGAAAGGCACACCGAACAGCGGAAGCGCCGCAGGGTTGCGAAGATAGCTGGCCAGCAGCGGCTCGATCTGGGCGTTAAGCTGGGCGGGTGTCGCCAAATAGAGCCAGGCGTTGTCTTGGGTATTAAGCGCTGCCAGATGCGTTTGCAGCAGCGTGTAGATCTGTTGCGGTTCCTGTTGGTAGCGCTGCTGCCACTCGTTAAGGGTCAAGCCAAATGTCGAAGCCATGCGATGAATTCCAACTGGTATACAAGATGGAATTCAACAGAGCAAAGGCTGTGCCAGATTTTTAACGCTATGATCTGAGGGTTAAAGTTCACCAGTCATAAGTTTAACTGATGATAAAATGCACAACCGCAGCGCAGGGTTTGCGCAATTGCAGTGCGTTTGGCTCACGTTGAGTAAATTTTGTGAAGAACATGGCAAGAGCGCAATGGCCTGGTTAGCATGAAGAAAGTCTGGCACGTAGCCGGAGCCCAGAAACAGAGGAGATTTACGTGGAGAAGTGGCGTAACTGGATGATAGGGATTTGTCTGGTCAGCACGGCCAGCAGCGTATGGGCTGACTCGCTCGATCAACAACGGCAACGTTATCAACAAATTAAGCAAGCCTGGGACAGCAATCAGATGGCGACGGTGGATCAACTGTTGCCCACGCTACAGGATTACCCTCTGTATCCGTATCTGGAATATCGTTTGCTGGCGCAGGATCTCGATCAGGAGACCAGCTTGGCGGTAAAGAATTTCATTCAAAAATATCCTACCTTGCCGCCCGCAAGATCGCTGAGCACGCGCTTCGTCAATGTGCTGGCACATCGTCAAGACTGGCAAGGTGTGTTGACCTTCAGCCCGACTGAACCCAAACCGGTACAGGCGCGCTGTAACTGGTATTACGCCAAATGGGCAACCGGGCAGCAGCAAGCCGCCTTTGAGGGCGCGAAAGCGATTTGGCTGCGCGGCACCGCCTTGCCTAATGACTGCGACGCGCTTTTCTCGGCATGGCAATCGTCCGGTCAGCTTTCGCCAATCACTATTCTGGAGCGTATTCGCCTCGCGATGAAAGCGGGCAATGACAGCCTGGTCAGTTATCTGGCAAAAATGCTGCCTGCCGATTATCAAACCATGGCCGATGCCGTGTTGGCTTTGCAGAAAG
The DNA here is from genome assembly GCF_022761075.1 of Pantoea sp. MQR6. NCBI lineage: Bacteria > Pseudomonadati > Pseudomonadota > Gammaproteobacteria > Enterobacterales > Erwiniaceae > Pantoea > Pantoea sp. MQR6. The sequence continues at coordinate 209,257 of NZ_JAKYXB010000002.1, read as the reverse complement.
ATCCGCTTTCGGTCACCACCTTTGCCAGCGCAGTCGGCCCAACCGATTTTACCCGCCAGGCCACAATCTACGCCTTTACGCGTGTAGCGCGTGAGGACATGGAAAATGCCCGCAGCATGATTCCGATCTTAGTGCGTGCGCAAAAGATGGAAGCGGCCGACGAACAGGCGCTGAAAGAGATTGTGGTGTGGCGCATGATGGGCAGCGATCTGACCTCCGAGCAGGCGCGCTGGCGTGATGCGGTAGTGATGAACAGCGAATCAACGGCGCTGGTGGAACGTCGCGTGCGTCTGGCCTTAAGCGAAAACAATCGTCGTAGCCTGAATACCTGGATTGCCCGCCTGCCGGTGGAAGCCAAAGAGAAAGATGAGTGGCAATATTGGCAAGCTGACCTGCTCTTTTCACAAAACCGCAAAGAAGAGGCGGAAGAGATCCTGCGTAAGCTGATGAAGCAACGTGGTTATTATCCGATGGTCGCAGCGCAGCGTTTAGGCGTGGATTATCCGTTGCAGGTCGATGCCGCTCCGAAACCCGACAGTACCACGCTGCAAGGCGCGGAGTTGGCGCGCGTGCGTGAGCTGATGTATTGGGGACTGGATAACCTGGCGCGTAGCGAGTGGGCGAATCTGGTGGCGAGCAGAACGCACGTGCAGCAACAGATGCTGGCGCGCTACGCCAACGAGCAGGATTGGTGGGATCTCAGTGTACAAGCCACCATCACCGCGAAAATGTGGGACAGCTTAAAAGAGCGTTTCCCACTAGCATGGCAAAGTCTTTATCAGCAATACACCCGCGATAAAGGCATTCCGCAAAGCTATGCGATGGCGATTTCTCGTCAGGAAAGTGCGTGGAACCCTAAAGCTCGTTCACCGGTGGGCGCAAGCGGTTTGATGCAAATTATGCCGGGTACGGCTACCCATACCGTGAAGATGTATAACATTCCCGGTTACGTGAATAACAGCCAGTTGCTGGATCCGCAAACCAATATTCAGATTGGTACGCAGTATCTGGAGTATGTTTTCCAGCAGTTTGGGCAGAACCGCATTTTTGCTTCAGCAGCCTATAATGCTGGCCCAGGCCGTGTGCGAAGTTGGCAGAAAACCAGCGCAGGAAATCTGGATGCGGTCGCGTTTATTGAAACCATTCCGTTCTCAGAAACGCGTGGCTATGTGAAGAACGTGTTGGCTTATGATGCGTACTATCGTCACTTTATGGGCCAGCCGGATAAGATCCTTTCGGATGGTGAGTGGAATCGCCGTTACTAGCTGTGCTAAGCTTCCGTACTCTTTAGCGAGTACGGAAGCCCTTTCATGACCCAATCTTTTGCCCCTTCGACCCACACCGGTTCTGCTGACAATAATTGGCTGCGCTTTGTCGATTTGATGCAAGAAGCTTTCGCTAATGGCCATGCGCTGCCGCTGATGCAGTTGATGATGACGCCAGATGAACGCGAAGCCTTTGGCACGCGCTTGCGCATTATCGAAGAGTTGATGACGGGAGAAATGAGCCAACGCGAGCTGAAGAATGAGCTTGGCGTGGGCATTGCGACCATTACGCGCGGATCAAATAGCTTAAAAGAGGCGCCGCCAGAGCTAAAGCGCTGGCTGGAGGCGCGGCTGATTACTGCTGATACAAAGGGTGAGTAAACGGGCACAGCGCCAGTATCAAAGCCTGATGATAAACGCTTGAACGGCTCAATAAACCATGGGTAAAAGCCCCAATTGCGCCACCTTTTTGTTTAATATTCTCTTCGCCAGTTAATCGCGCCATCTCTTCGCCCAGTTCACGTCCTTCACGTAAACCTGCCATTACCACCGGCGGCAGGGTAAAGCTGGCTGAACGAGATTCCCCCCGCTGCTTTTGGTTCTCCACTACCATCCAGGCGAAGGCGCAATCGTCTTCAATGCCGGCTTCAATCGCTACCCAAAAGTTCGCTTCTGGTCGGACCTGACGCGCATTCATCACGCGCTGACGTGCGCCAGTTCGCGTTTCCAGATTGGTTAAGGGCTGAGCCGCCACGCCGCTATCGACCTCGACCCCTTCAATATGGCAGGATCCTTCGCCGAAAACGTCGTTGAACGCTTGTGCAATCGCGCGAATTTTTGCTGGGTTGATGGTGGCTGCGACAACATGGTACATAATTGGTTGAACCCTTGAGTGATTAAGGCAATTTTGGTCGCAGTATAACGGAAACTAAGCATGTTACAGGTCTATCTTGTTCGTCACGGTGAAACGGTATGGAATGCGGAGCGACGCATTCAAGGTCAATCCGACAGTCCGCTGACGGAAAAAGGTGAACAACAAGCCCATCAAGTGGGCGAGCGCGTTAAAGATTGGGGCATCACGCATATCATTTCCAGCGACTTAGGCCGCACGCGTCGCACCGCAGAGATCATTGCCGATGCCTGCGGTTGTGCCGTTACGTTGGATCCACGTCTACGTGAGCTGAACATGGGCGTGCTGGAGAAGCGCCCACTGGACGGTTTGACGGCAGAAGAGGAAACATGGCGTGCTGGATTGGTTAATGGCACCGAAGGCGGCCGTATCCCGGATGGCGAATCAATGACGGAAATGGCGGAGCGTATGCATGATGCGCTGAATACCTGTCTTGATCTGCCTGCAGGCAGCCGCCCACTTATTGTCAGCCACGGTATGGCGTTGGGCGTCTTGGTGAGCACCATTCTCGGATTGCCTGCTTATGCCGAACGTCGTCTGCGTCTGCGTAACTGTTCAATTTCACGCGTCGATCATCAGCAAAGCGCCTGGCTGGCCAAAGGTTGGGTGGTTGAAACGGCGGGGGATATTTCACATCTGGATGCCCCTGCACTCGACGAGTTGCAGCGCTAAGGGCAACGTTGATAAAAAATGCCGTCTCGAGGACGGCATTTTTGTTTAGCTCGCCTGTTGAGGGCGGATAGGAATCAGATATTCGCAACGAATTTCTGTTGGCGGCTCGCTGCGCTTTTTGCCACCGTGGGTGAAGAAGCGCTCGATATCCTGACCCTGGCGACGTGTCAGGCCCAGCGTTGGCATGCAGGTTCCATACAGCAGCAGAATAAATTCTTGCAGCTCAACGCGCGGTCCGGTGTAGGTGAACTGGACGTAATCACCCGCCTCCAGAATTACGCTCTGGCCCGAATGCATGTTGATGGCATTATCGGCCGGCACGGCGGTGGTATAGAGAATTTCCTGCTCATCATCTTTATCGTGGCTGGCGCGCACCTGATGCAAGCCATACAGTACCGGCGGCACCGTATCGGTTTCCAGCAGGAACTGCTTCCAAAAATGGATGCGCATTTCGTCGCGATAGCTGGAAATTTGTTCCAGTGTGCAGGTGTAATTCTGCGTTTGCCCTACCAGTACCGTTTCAGGCAAAGTGACGAAACTCGGTTCTGGCTGTTTATCGTCATCAAGGCGAATCGGCGGACGAATACCGTATGAATTCCAGTCTGATGAACGGCGATACCACGCAGGTGTTTGATTAAACTGCTTTTTAAACGCGCGGGTAAAGGTCTGCTGTGAATCGAAGCGATATTGCAAAGCAATATCCAGGATTGGGCGGCTGGTAAGGCGCAGGGCGACCGCCGCCTTAGATAAGCGGCGTGCGCGAATATAGGCGCCAATGGCGTGCCCGGTGACGTCTTTAAACATCCGTTGTAAATGCCACTTGGAATAACCCGCTTTCAAGGCAACATTATCCAGTGAAAGTGGTTGATCCAGGTGGCTCTCCAGCCAGACAAGCAAATCGCGAATGATACCGGCTTGGTCCATAAAACATCCTCATACTTTCTGGTGGCGCAGCTAAACGCAGTCGACGAATAATAGCACTAATTGCTCAAAGGGCGTGGGCAGTTTCATTTGGGATGATTGTGCTACATCAATGCGGGTTTAGACCCGTTATGGTTTGGTCTTTGTGGACAATTGCCAGTACATTACATTCTCATCTATTACGTTTGCAATGGTAACTCCATGACAATATCTCGCCTTCTCATCGCCGCAGTCGCCACGGTGACTTTTTCCAGCCCTTTACTCGCCGAAGAGATTGGCTCAGTAGACACGGTTTTCAAGATGTTCGGACCCGATCACAAGATCGTGGTTGAAGCCTTTGATGACCCAGACGTCAAAAATGTAACCTGTTATATCAGCCGAGCAAAAACCGGCGGTATTAAGGGCGGATTAGGTCTGGCGGAAGATACATCAGATGCAGCCATTTCTTGTCAGCAAATCGGTGCTGTTGAACTCAGTGATAAAATTGTCCAAGGCAAAGCGCAGGGTGAAGTCGTGTTTCGCCAGCGCACTTCACTGATTTTTAAGAAGCTGCAGGTTGTACGCTTCTTTGATAAAAAGCGCAACGCTTTGGTCTATTTAACCTATTCAGACAAAGTGGTGGATGGTTCACCAAAGAATGCGCTGAGCGCAGTGCCGATTATGCCGTGGCATTAAGGCAAAGAAAAAACGCCCGAATGGGCGTTTTTTTCATTTAGTCTTCGAGATCGCCGCAGAAACGATAACCTTCGCCATGAATCGTGGCGATGATTTCTGGCGTATCCGGCGTGGATTCAAAGTGCTTACGAATACGGCGGATTGTCACATCAACAGTACGATCGTGTGGCTTCAGCTCGCGGCCAGTCATTTTCTTCAGGAGATCGGCACGGGTTTGAATTTTACCCGGGTTCTCACAGAAGTGCAGCATGGCGCGGAACTCACTGCGTGGCAGCTTATATTGTTCACCGTTCGGGTTAATCAGCGAGCGGCTATTAATATCCAGCGTCCAGCCATTGAATTTATAATCTTCCACCTGACGACGCTCTTCACTCGGCAGCGCCAAATTCATGGTGCGTGACAGTAGATTGCGTGCGCGGATGGTTAACTCACGTGGATTAAACGGTTTGGTGATGTAATCATCGGCACCGATTTCCAGACCAAGGATTTTATCCACTTCATTATCACGACCGGTCAGAAACATCAGCGCAACGTTGGCTTGTTCACGCAGTTCACGCGCTAACAGCAAGCCGTTTTTGCCGGGAAGGTTGATGTCCATGATCACCAGATTGACGTCATTGTCGGTCAGAACCTGATGCATCTCAGCACCGTCGGTCGCTTCATACACCACATAACCTTCAGCCTCAAAAATACTTTTGAGGGTGTTACGCGTGACCAGTTCGTCTTCAACGATAAGAATGTGTGGGGTCTGCATATTTCGCTACCTAAAATTTGCCAACAAATCGAAATCAGGGCGTACAGCGGTTATTCGGTCTCCTTACGGAGAGCGGCGTGCCGCGCTGAACCGTTGTACGAAATTATGTTTTGATAAACTCTCTATCAACGTCAACAACAGTGTTAGCTCAGCCAGTCAGGATGAAACTTGCATGCCCCGGGATGGCGCATATCCTAACTGCATTAACAGCAACCTAACAGCACCAACAACAACCGATAAGCATAAAAACAACGCTTCGTTGACTTATATCAAATGCAAGTGTAGCACGTTAACACTTTTGTGAAAAACTTCTCGTAGATTGCCTGCTTAGCTCACAAAAAGCAGCATTTTCGCTACAATTTCACTGCATGATACACAAAGTGCAATGTGCAGGAATTAATGTTTCACTAAGCTGAAATAAAAGGATTTTCTATTTTACTTTCTGTTTTAACGCGCTTGGTGGCGAAATCTTGCTCTGTGGCTTTTTTTAATAGGTTTTAACATCGTTAACATTTCATTTTCCTGTTTCTTATCGATCCGCGATGTCATGAACGTGCGTGTTACAATATGGCGCGATGTTAATAAACTGATGGAATAATCATGCGTTTCCCTTTCATTCTGGTTTCGCCCGCACGGGCAGAAAATATTGGCGCTGCCGCACGTGCGATGAAAACCATGGGATTTAGTGAATTACGAATCGTTGCCAGCGACGCGTGGCAAGATCCAGCGGCCCGACGTGTCGCTCACGGTGCCGGGGAGATACTCGATAATCTGCAAACCTTTGACACGCTCGCTGATGCGCTACATGACATCGAATTTTCAGTCGCTACCACCGCCCGCAGCCGTGCTAAATTCCGCCATTACGCCACGCCAACGCAGGTTGAAACGCAGCTGCTGGAAAAACGACAGTGGGTGAAAAGCATGGCGCTGGTGTTTGGCCGTGAAGACAACGGGTTGACGAATGAAGAGCTGGATCTGGTCGACTTGCTGACCGGAATCCCGATGGCAAACGACTATCCCTCCTTAAATCTAGGGCAGGCGGTGATGGTGTATAGCTATCAGCTGTCAGCGCTGAATCAGGTTGCGGCACCGGCCCCTCAAATAGCCGATGCCCAGCAATTGAAAGCGCTGCATCAGCGATTCCAGCATCTGTTGGTTCAGCTGGACGTTAGCAATGATGAAAAACTCGCGGACTGGATCGATCAACGTATCGGCGTGCTGGAGCAACGCGACAGTGCGATGCTGCATCGTTTGCTGCATGACATAGAAAAAAAACTTATAGATAAATCGTCCGGAAAAGTATGATTTTTTAGCGGCAGATCGTAGCAGAATTCGCCAGTGCGAAAGATCCACTCTGGATTCTTAGAAGATGACGAAACTGTGCGCAGCGTTGAGAATTTACACAATCGACAAATTCGTTGACTTAAAGTGCCCTTTGCTTTACTTCTGGAAGGCAGACGGACAACCAAAGACAGACAGAAAATAAATCTAAATGCGTAACTTCAGCCTGATTACCACAATTATTACCACCACCATTACTACAGGTAACGGTGCGGGCTGACGCATACAGGATAAAATAGAAAAAAGCCCGCACCTAACCAGTGCGGGCTTTTTTTTCGGCTCAAATTCAGGAGAGTGTATATCATGCGAGTGCTGAAATTCGGCGGGACTTCGGTGGCAAATGCGGAACGTTTTCTTCGCGTAGCCGACATTTTGGAAAGCAATGCGCAGCAGGGACAAGTTGCAACCGTGCTCTCGGCCCCGGCCAAAATCACCAATCACTTGGTGGCGATGATTGAGAAAACCATCAGCGGTCAGGATGCTTTACCGAATATCAGTGATGCCGAACGTATTTTTGCTGACCTGCTGCGTGGCTTAGCCGATGCGCAGCCGGGTTTTGATTATGACCGTCAGAAAACTCGCGTTGATTTAGAATTTGCTCAGTTGAAGCAGGTGCTGCACGGCATCAGCTTGCTGGGACAATGCCCAGATAGCGTTAACGCCGCCATTATTTGCCGCGGTGAAAAACTCTCTATCGCTATTATGGAAGCGCTGCTGCTAGCACGCGGTCATGGCGTTAGCGTCATCGATCCGGTCGAGAAGTTATTGGCTGTTGGGCATTATCTTGAATCCACCGTGGATATCACTGAGTCCACGCGTCGTATTGAAGCCAGTAAAATCCCAGCAGAGAATATGATTTTGATGGCGGGTTTCACTGCCGGTAACGAGCGCGGTGAGCTGGTAGTGCTGGGCCGCAACGGTTCCGATTATTCTGCTGCGGTATTGGCCGCTTGCCTGCGTGCCGACTGCTGTGAAATCTGGACTGACGTTGACGGCGTCTATACCTGTGATCCGCGCCAGGTGCCAGATGCTCGCTTGCTGAAATCGATGTCTTATCAGGAAGCGATGGAGCTTTCCTATTTCGGGGCCAAAGTACTTCACCCGCGCACCATCGCCCCGATTGCCCAGTTCCAGATTCCCTGTCTGATCAAAAACACCGCCAACCCGCAAGCGCCCGGCACCTTGATTGGTGGCGAAGGCGATCAGGATGAAAGTCCGGTCAAAGGCATCACCAATCTGAACAATATGGCGATGTTCAACGTTTCCGGCCCAGGCATGAAAGGCATGATCGGCATGGCTGCACGCGTCTTTGCCGCCATGTCCCGCACCGGTATTTCGGTGGTGTTGATCACGCAATCTTCTTCTGAATACAGCATCAGCTTCTGCGTACCGCAGAGCGAGCAGGCACGCGCGCGTCGCGTGCTGGAAGAGGAATTCTATCTTGAGCTGAAAGATGGCCTGCTTGATCCGCTGGATGTACTCGAAAATCTGGCGGTGATTTCGGTAGTGGGCGATGGTATGCGCACGCTGCGCGGTATCTCCGCCAAGTTCTTCTCAGCGTTGGCGCGTGCCAATATCAATATCGTAGCAATTGCGCAGGGCTCTTCAGAGCGTTCGATTTCAGTAGTCGTGAATAACGATGAAGCGACCACCGGCGTGCGCGTCGTGCATCAAATGCTGTTTGCCACCGATCAGGTTATTGAAGTTTTCGTGGTTGGCGTTGGCGGGGTAGGTGGTGCGCTGTTGGATCAGCTGCATCGTCAGCAGGCCTGGCTTAAGAAGAAGCATATCGATTTACGCGTTTGCGGCATCGCCAATTCACGTGCATTGCTGACTAACGTGCACGGCATTGATTTAAGCAACTGGAAAGCCGAAATGAACGAAGCCAAAGAGCCGTTCAATTTGGGCCGTTTGATTCGTTTAGTGAAAGAGTATCACTTGCTGAATCCCGTCATCGTTGACTGTACGTCAAGCCAGGCGGTTGCCGATCAGTATGCCGATTTCCTTGCGGACGGTTTTCACGTGGTGACGCCGAACAAAAAGGCCAATACCTCGTCGTGGAATTACTACCAGCAGATGCGTACGGCGGCAGCGAAATCGCGTCGCAAATTCCTCTATGACACCAATGTGGGTGCAGGCTTGCCGGTGATTGAAAACCTGCAAAACCTGCTGAACGCGGGTGATGAATTAATCAAGTTCTCCGGTATTCTCTCAGGTTCGCTTTCATTTATTTTCGGTAAGCTGGACGAAGGCGTGTCGCTGTCGCAAGCCACTCACATGGCGCGTGAAATGGGCTTCACCGAGCCGGATCCGCGTGACGATCTCTCTGGCACCGACGTAGCGCGTAAGTTACTTATTTTGGCGCGTGAAGCGGGATACCAGCTTGAGCTGAGTGATATTGAGATCGAACCGTTGTTGCCGGAAAGCCTGCTTGAAATCAAAGATGTTGAACAGTTTATGCAGCGTCTGCCGGAACTGGATAACGCCTTTGCTGCCCGCGTAGCCAAAGCGCGAGATGAGGGTAAAGTCTTACGCTTCGTTGGTGCGATTGAAGAGGGCGGCAGTTGCAAAGTGAAAATTGATGCCGTAGATGGCAACGATCCGCTCTATAAAGTGAAAAATGGCGAAAACGCGCTGGCGTTTTACAGCCGCTACTATCAACCGATTCCGTTAGTGCTGCGCGGATACGGTGCCGGAAATGACGTAACTGCGGCCGGTGTATTTGCCGATTTGTTGCGTACGCTGTCATGGAAGTTGGGAGTTTAATAATGGTAAAAATTTATGCACCGGCCTCAATTGGTAACGTTAGCGTCGGCTTTGATGTGCTGGGCGCTGCGGTCTCGCCGGTGGATGGCTCGTTACTGGGCGATTGCGTCTCAGTCGAAGCCGCAGACACGTTTAGTCTGACCAACTCTGGCCGCTTCGTCAGCAAATTGCCGGACGATCCCAAAGAGAACATCGTATATCAATGCTGGCAGCGCTTTTGCGAAGCGATTGGCCAAACCGTGCCGGTAGCGATGACGCTGGAAAAGAACATGCCGATTGGCTCCGGCCTCGGTTCCAGCGCCTGTTCTGTGGTTGCGGGTTTGATGGCAATGAACGAATTTTGCGGCAAACCGCTCAGCGATACAGAACTACTGACGCTGATGGGCGAGCTTGAAGGCCGCATTTCAGGCAGCGTACATTACGATAACGTTGCGCCATGCTTCCTTGGTGGCATCCAGCTGATGCTGGAAGAGAACGGCATTATCAGTCAGGAAGTGCCGGGTTTTGATGACTGGCTCTGGGTGATGGCATATCCGGGCATCAAAGTTTCTACCGCCGAAGCGCGCGCTATTCTGCCCGCACAATACCGTAAGCAGGATTGCATCAAGCATGGTCGCTTGCTCGCGGGATTCATTCACGCCTGCCATACGCGTCAGCCGTTGCTGGCAGCTAAACTTATGCAGGACGTGATTGCGGAACCGTACCGCACCAAACTGTTACCAGGCTTTGCCGAAGCGCGTCAGGCTGCGCAGGATATCGGTGCACTGGCTTGCGGAATTTCCGGCTCAGGTCCAACACTTTTCGCCGTTTGCAATCAAATGGAAACGGCCCAGCGGATGGCTGACTGGTTGAGCCAGCACTATCTGCAAAATGATGAAGGCTTCGTCCATATCTGCCGCCTGGATACGGCTGGCGCACGTAAATTGGGATAACGCATGAAACTCTATAATCTAAAGGATCACAACGAGCAGGTCAGCTTCGCCCAGGCGGTGAAACAAGGTCTGGGTTCGCAGCAAGGGCTGTTTTTTCCGCTGGAGCTGCCTGAGTTTGAACTGACCGACATCGACGCCATGCTGGAAATGGATTTTGTTAGCCGCAGCAGCAAGATTCTTTCTGCTTATATAGGCGACGAAATCCCAGCGCAGCAGTTGGCTGAACGTGTTAAAGCGGCCTTTGCTTTCCCTGCACCGGTTAAGCAGGTCAGTGATGATGTCGCTTGTCTGGAACTGTTCCACGGCCCGACGCTGGCATTTAAAGATTTCGGCGGTCGCTTCATGGCGCAAATGCTCTCCTATTTCAGCGGTAGCGATGAGCAAATCACGATTTTAACTGCGACGTCAGGCGATACTGGCGCGGCGGTCGCGCACGCATTTTATGGCATGAAAAATGTGCGCGTCGTGATCCTCTATCCGCAAGGAAAAATCAGTCCATTGCAGGAAAAACTGTTCTGTACGCTGGGTGGCAATATCGAAACCATCGCCATTGACGGCGATTTTGATGTATGCCAAACGCTGGTGAAACAGGCATTCGATGATGAAGAGCTGAAAAAGGCCATTGGCCTGAACTCCGCCAACTCCATCAATATCAGCCGCCTGCTGGCGCAGATTTGCTACTACTTTGAAGCAGTGGCACAGCTGCCGCAGGAGAAACGTAATCAACTGGTGGTGTCCGTGCCAAGCGGTAACTTCGGCGATTTAACCGCCGGTTTGCTGGCAAAATCGCTGGGTTTACCGATCAAACGATTCATTGCCGCCACCAATGCTAACGATACCGTGCCGCGATTCTTGGGCAACGGCGCATGGCAGCCAAATGTTACTGTAGCAACGTTGTCGAACGCGATGGATGTGAGCCAGCCCAATAACTGGCCACGCGTAGAAGAGTTATTCCGTCGTAAAACCTGGCGCTTGACCGATCTGGCGTATGGCGCGGTAACTGATGACACCACTAAAGCTGCCATGCGTGAGCTGGCGGGCATAGGTTATATTTCAGAGCCACATGCGGCAATTGCCTGGCGCTTGCTGCGCGATCAGTTGCAGGAAGGCGAATATGGCCTGTTCCTCGGGACGGCGCACCCGGCGAAATTTATCGAGAGCGTGGAAGCGATTCTGGATCAGAAACTGGCATTGCCGGCTGAATTAGCCGAGCGCGCTGAACTGCCGCTGCTATCACATACGATGAAAGCCGATTTTACCCCATTGCGCGCTTTCTTGCTGAAAGCGTAAGCACAAAAAAAGGGACGATCATCGTCCCTTTTTCTTTTTATCGAGTTAATTAAACCTGCTCTGAGCGCTTAAATACCCACTCGCTGTCATTGCTGCTGGCCGCATCAAACGCATAACCGTCCACATCGAACGCCTTCAACTGCTCCGGTTTTTGCAGCTGATTTTGAATGATATAGCGACTCATTAATCCGCGTGCTTTTTTGGCGTAGAAGCTGATCACTTTATACTTGCCGTTCTTCTCATCTAAAAACACCGGTTTGATTAACTGCGCCTGCAATTGCTTCGGCTTAATCGCTTTGAAGTATTCATCTGATGCCAAATTAATCAACACATCATCGCCTTGCTCAGCCAAAGCGTCATTGAGTGTGTCTGTCAGTAGCTCGCCCCAGAAGCTGTAAAGATCTTTGCCTGCCGGACTGGCGAATTTGATACCCATTTCCAGCCGATAAGGCTGCATTAAATCCAGTGGGCGCAACACACCATATAAGCCAGACAACATCCGCAGATGCTGTTGGGCAAAGTCAAAATCGTTGTCGCTAAAGGTTTCAGCCTGCAAGCCTGTGTAGACATCGCCTTTAAAGGCCAGAATCGCCTGACGCGCATTATCAGGCGTGAATTCAGGCTGCCAGCTGTTAAAACGATCGGCGTTGAGGTGAGCCAGCTTATCGCTGATGCCCATTAACGAAGCGATTTGTGCAGGTGACAGATCGCGCGCTACCTCAATTAGCTGTTGTGACTTTTCTAACAGCGCAGGTTGGGTATAGCGCGTGGTCGCCAGCGGGCTTTCATAGTCCAGCGTCTTGGCGGGAGAGATCACCATCAACATGTTCGCTTCCTCATATAACCCCTATTTTTACAGGGCATTGGCTGATTATTTAGCCTCGCAGTGTAACAAAAAAGTCGCAAAGATCGGCAAATCACAGCTATTTGTTAGCGCTATCGTAAACGGCATTTCTCGACCTTGCACCGCTGTTGCTGCGTGATATTATCGCAACAGCCTTTTTTCACCCTGACAGTTAACTAAGAGAAAAGAACATGACGGACAAACTTACCTCCTTGCGTCAGCTGACCACTGTGGTTGCTGACACCGGTGATATCGCAGCCATGAAGCTGTACCAGCCACAAGACGCTACCACCAACCCTTCTTTGATTCTCAACGCCGCGCAAATTCCTGAATACCGCAAACTGATCGATGAAGCGATTAGCTGGGCACGTGAGCAGAGCAGCAACAAAGAAGAGCAGCTGCAGTTGGTTTCTGACAAGCTGGCCGTCAACATTGGTTTAGAGATTCTGAAACTGGTTCCAGGCCGTATTTCAACTGAAGTTGATGCTCGCCTTTCTTACGACACCGAAGGCAGCATCGCTAAGGCGCGTAGCCTGATCAAACTCTATAACGATGCGGGCATCAGCAACGATCGTATCCTGATCAAACTGGCTTCAACCTGGCAGGGCATCCGCGCAGCGGAGCAGCTGGAAAAAGAAGGCATCAACTGTAACCTCACACTGCTGTTCTCCTTCGCACAGGCGCGTGCATGTGCAGAAGCTGGCGTGTTCCTGATTTCCCCTTTCGTGGGTCGTATTCTTGACTGGTACAAAGCGAATACCGACAAGAAAGAGTACGCACCTCATGAAGATCCAGGCGTGGTTTCCGTGTCTGAAATCTACAGCTACTACAAGCAGCACGGTTATGAAACCGTGGTGATGGGCGCAAGCTTCCGTAACGTTGGCGAAATCGTTGAACTGGCAGGTTGTGATCGACTGACCATCTCTCCTGCGCTGCTGAAAGAACTGGCTGAAAGCGAAGGCACTCTTGAACGTAAGCTCAGCTACAGCGGCGATGTGAAAGCGCGTCCTGCTAAAATGACTGAATCTGAGTTCCTGTGGCAGCACAATCAGGATCCAATGGCGGTGGCAAAACTGGCGGAAGGCATCCGCAACTTTGCTGTTGACCAAGGCAAACTTGAGAAGATGCTGGCAGAACTGCTGTAATCTTGCACCGTGGCGGCAGATGTCGTCACGGTTTTCTCTTTTCCGCACCTTTCGCTTTGTATTATCCTCTCTCTGTTCCCCCTTTCTACTCCACCGCAACGCGGTAAATCACAGCGAACCAAAACGATGAATACATTACGCATTGGGTTGATCTCCGTTTCCGATCGCGCCGCTAACGGCATTTATCAGGATCAAGGGATCCCCGCACTCGAAAGTTGGCTGAGCAGTGCGATTAGCACGCCGTTTGAGATTGAAACCCGTTTAGTGCCGGATGAGCAGCCGATGATTGAACAGGCGATTTGCGAGCTGGTGGATGAACGCTTTTGCCATTTGGTGTTAACCACAGGCGGAACCGGTCCGGCGCGTCGCGATGTGACACCCGATGCCACCCTGGCCGTTGCCGATCGTGAAATGCCCGGTTTTGGTGAGCAGATGCGTCAAATCAGCCTGCAATTCGTGCCGACTGCCATTTTATCGCGTCAGGTCGGCGTGATCCGCAAGCAATCTTTAATTCTTAATCTTCCTGGTCAGCCCAAATCGATTAAAGAGACGCTGGAAGGCCTGAAAGATGAGCAGGGTAACGTTAGCGTTGCGGGGATTTTCGCTTCTGTACCTTATTGTTTACAGCTATTGGAAGGGCCCTACGTTGAAACGCATACGCAAGTCGTAGCAGCTTTTCGCCCCAAAAGCGCGATACGTGAGATAAATAACTAAATATTCCGATTTTCAGGCATAAGCTATAGCCTGGCTGGTGTGGTGAAAGATTGACGGTATAGTAAGCTCAGCTTTACAACCGTTTCTCTTTTGCCTCTGGAATGTTATGGAATCGAATCAGACTCAACGCCTGAACGGCCAGGATTATAAAACCCTTTCACTCGCTGCCCTCGGCGGTGCTTTAGAATTTTACGACTTCATCATTTTTGTTTTTTTCGCTGCGGTGATTGGCGAACTCTTTTTCCCACCTGATATTCCTGAATGGCTGCGCCAGCTACAAACTTTTGCCATTTTCGCGGCAGGTTATCTGGCGCGCCCGCTAGGCGGCATTATCATGGCGCACTTCGGCGACAAAGTGGGCCGCAAAAAGATGTTCAGCCTAAGCATTTTATTGATGGCGCTGCCCACGCTGGCAATGGGCGCACTGCCGACTTACCAAACTATCGGGATTGCGGCACCTTTATTAATGCTGTTGATGCGCATGTTGCAAGGTGCTGCAATTGGTGGGGAAGTGCCGGGCGCTTGGGTATTTGTCGCCGAGCACGTGCCTTACAAGCGAATTGGTATTGCCTGCGGCACGTTAACCGCTGGGCTAACCGTGGGCATTCTGTTGGGTTCGGTGGTCGCAACGCTAATAAACACGTCAATGACACCGCAAGCCATTCGCGAAGGTGGCTGGCGTTTACCGTTTTTTATCGGCGGTGTGTTTGGTTTAGCTGCGATGTATTTGCGCCGTTGGCTGCATGAGACACCCGTTTTTATTGCCATGCAAAAGCGTAAAGCGCTGGCGGATGAACTGCCTTTAAAAGCGGTGGTGGTGAACCATAAAAAGTCAGTGATCATTTCTATGCTGCTGACCTGGCTGCTCTCAGCATGCATTGTGGTAGTGATTCTGATGTCGCCGGTCTGGTTGCAGAAGCAGCATGGCCTTGCGCCTGCGTTAACCTTACAGGCCAATAGTTTTGCAACCATTATGCTTTGTATAGGCTGCATCGTTGCCGGCGTAGCGGCAGACCGTTTTGGTGCAAGTAAAGCGTTGATCACAGGCAGTGTATTACTGGCGGCGTGCAGTTGGGCGTTCTACCACTTTACGCCGTTGTATCCGCAACAGCTTTTCCTGCTGTACGGGTTAGCAGGCCTGAGCGTTGGCGTTGTCGGCGTGGTGCCTTTTGTGATGGTGCGCGCTTTTCCAGCCGAGGTGCGCTTTAGTGGAATCTCCTTCTCTTATAATGTCGCCTACGCAATTTTCGGTGGCTTAACGCCGATTTTTGTTACCTTGTTGATGAATGTCTCATCGATGGCACCTTCATGGTATGTGCTGGCATTAGCGCTGGTTGGGTTAGTGACGGGAATTTGGTTGCGAAGTGATATTAGCCACGAAAATGCGGTGCATGAGGCCGTTGCGCAGCAGCCTTAATCACGAGCAGCAGCTTTAAAAATAAAAACGCGGAGCCTGGCTCCGCGTTTTGCATCTGGCAGATCAATATTAATATTGAGCAGAAAGGCGGTCATGCCGAACCCCATTAAACCGAGTGGAGCGGGGTTAGCCAACGTTATGGTGCTCATTGTTCCTGTAATGTCTCGAATGTGGATTTAGGGGATGTTTTTTGCCCGAAAGCCCTGTTTGCAATGGCTGGGAGCAGCTCACAGAGAGGCGCTGACGCAACGTCTTTGATCTGAGTAGAAAGAAGATCGAAATTTTTTTTTGGTTTAACCCTTGATGCGCTTCGAAGCGGCCCCATTTACTTGTCATCGAGCGTTGTGAACGTTGGAAAAAAGCATGTGGTGATGGTTGAAAGTAAACAACCCGCCCGCATAACAGGTTCACAACCCAAATTGGCAAAGAATTTAAGTGGGAGACGTTTAGATGGGTAAGATTATTGGTATTGACCTGGGCACAACCAACTCTTGTGTTGCGATCATGGATGGCGGTAAAGCTCGCGTGTTGGAAAACGCCGAAGGCGATCGCACCACGCCTTCGATTATCGCTTATACCCAGGATGGCGAAATTCTGGTTGGTCAGCCGGCTAAACGTCAGGCAGTGACTAACCCGCAGAACACGTTGTTCGCGATCAAGCGCCTGATTGGCCGTCGTTTCCAGGATGAAGAAGTACAGCGTGATATTAAAATCATGCCGTACAAAATTGCTAACGCCGATAACGGCGATGCATGGCTGGAAGTGAAAGGCCAGAAAATGGCACCACCGCAGATTTCTGCCGAAGTGCTGAAAAAAATGAAGAAAACCGCGGAAGATTACCTCGGTGAGCCAGTGACTGAAGCGGTTATTACCGTTCCAGCTTACTTCAATGACGCCCAGCGTCAGGCGACCAAAGATGCAGGTCGCATCGCGGGTCTGGAAGTAAAACGTATTATTAACGAACCAACAGCCGCTGCACTGGCTTATGGTTTGGACAAAGGTCAGGGTAACCGCACTATCGCGGTATATGACCTGGGTGGTGGTACTTTTGATATCTCCATCATCGAAATTGATGAAGTTGACGGCGAAAAAACCTTTGAAGTTCTGGCGACCAACGGTGATACCCACTTGGGTGGTGAAGACTTCGACAGCCGCCTGATCAACTACCTGGTTGCAGAATTTAAGAAAGATCAGGGCATCGATCTGCACAACGATCCGCTGGCAATGCAGCGTCTGAAAGAAGCCGCAGAGAAAGCGAAAATCGAACTCTCTTCTGCGCAGCAGACTGACGTTAACCTGCCGTACATCACTGCAGATGCGACGGGTCCTAAGCACCTGAACATCAAAGTAACGCGCTCTAAGCTGGAATCGCTGGTTGAAGATCTGGTTGCACGTTCGATTGCTCCGCTGAAAGTGGCGCTGCAGGATGCTGGTTTGTCTGTATCAGAAATCAATGATGTGATTCTGGTTGGTGGTCAAACGCGTATGCCGCTGGTTCAGGCTAAAGTGACTGAATTCTTCGGTAAAGAGCCACGTAAAGACGTGAACCCGGACGAAGCAGTGGCAGTAGGTGCTGCAGTGCAGGGTGGTGTTCTGGGCGGCGAAGTGAAAGACGTCCTGCTGCTGGACGTTACTCCGCTGTCGCTGGGTATCGAAACCATGGGTGGCGTGATGACTTCGCTGATCAGCAAGAACACCACGATCCCAACCAAGCACAGCCAGGTGTTCTCAACAGCTGAAGATAACCAGAGCGCCGTGACCATTCACGTGTTGCAGGGTGAGCGTAAGCGTTCTAGCGATAACAAATCGTTGGGCCAGTTCAACCTCGACGGTATTCAGCCAGCGCCACGCGGTATGCCACAGGTTGAAGTGACCTTTGACATTGATGCTGACGGTATTTTGCATGTTTCTGCAAAAGACAAAAACAGCGGCAAAGAGCAGAAAATCACCATCAAGGCTTCTTCAGGTCTGAATGAAGAAGAGATCGAAAAAATGGTGCGTGATGCAGAAGCGAACGCTGAGTCGGACCGCAAGTTCGAAGAGCTGGTTCAAACGCGTAACCAGGGCGATCAGATTGCCCACAGCACGCGCAAGCAGCTGGAAGAAGCGGGCGACAAACTGTCAGCTGATGACAAAGCACCGATCGAAGCAGCCCTGGCTGAGCTGGAAACAGCGCTGAAAGGTGAAGATAAAGCAGAGATCGAAGCTAAAATGCAGGCGCTGATGGAAGTATCCAGCAAACTGATGGAAGCAGCACAGCAATCTCAGGCGGGTGCTGCCGATGCAGGCGACGCGTCAGCGAAGCAAGAAGATGACGTGGTTGACGCTGAATTTGAAGAAGTAAAAGACAACAAGAAATAATTGCCCCTGACCGGGCGCGACGGTTGGCCTGACAGCCGTTGAAACCAGCACGGGCGTAGGAGTTTTCTCCACGCCCGTGCGATCATGTTAAGGGCTAAATAAATATGGCGAAGAGTGATTACTACGAGATTTTAGGCGTCGCCAAATCCGCAGACGAGCGTGAAATCAAAAAGGCATATAAACGCCTGGCAATGAAATTTCACCCGGACCGTAATCCTGGGGATAAAGCGGCCGAAGACAAGTTTAAAGAGATAAAAGAAGCTTACGAAATCCTGACCGACGCGCAGAAGCGTGCGGCCTACGATCAATATGGCCATGCAGCCTTTGAACAAGGCGGTATGGGCGGCGGTGGATTCGGTGGCGGCGGCGGTGCCGATTTCAGCGATATCTTTGGCGACGTATTTGGCGACATCTTTGGTGGTGGTCGCCGTCAGCGCGCATCCCGTGGCGCTGATTTACGCTACAACATGGAGCTGTCGCTGGAAGAAGCGGTACGCGGCGTGACCAAAGAGATCCGCATTCCAACGCTGGAAGAGTGTGAAGTTTGCCACGGCAGCGGCGCGAAAGCCGGCACCAAACCGCAAACCTGTTCTACCTGCCATGGCCAAGGCCAGGTGCAGATGCGTCAAGGTTTCTTCACCGTGCAGCAAGCCTGTCCAACCTGTCACGGTCGTGGCTCGGTGATTAAAGACCCGTGCAACGCCTGTCATGGTCATGGACGCGTCGAGAAATCGAAAACGCTGTCAGTGAAAATCCCTGCGGGTGTGGATACCGGCGATCGTATTCGTCTGACTGGCGAAGGTGAAGCGGGTGAGCACGGTGCACCAGCGGGCGATCTTTATGTTCAGGTATCGGTGAAGAAACACCCGATCTTTGAACGTGAAGATAACAACCTCTATTGCGAAGTGCCGATCAATTTTGCGATGGCAGCGCTGGGCGGTGAAATTGAAGTGCCGACGCTGGATGGTCGTGTGAAGCTGAAAGTGCCTACTGAAACGCAAACGGGCAAGCTGTTCCGTATGCGTGGCAAAGGGGTGAAGTCGGTGCGCGGTGGTGCAGTGGGCGACTTGCTGTGTCGCGTTGTGGTGGAAACCCCGGTTAGCCTCAACGAAAAACAGAAATCGCTGCTGCGTGAACTGGAAGAGAGCTTTGGCGGGCCAAGCGGTGAACACAACAGCCCGCGCTCAAAAAGCTTTTTTGATGGCGTAAAGAAGTTCTTTGATGACTTGACCCGATAAGTTTTCACTCTCTGAAAAAGCCAGCGCACTGTCGCTGGCTTTTTTATGCTTATCTTCAAAGGTTCGGTATTTCCGAGCCATGTCTCATGAATAACCTGCTTTTTTCGAGCTATCATAGGCGATAATCTAACGCCTTTAATTTTCCCTTTGGAAAAGGATGCTTGTTCATGAACATTCAACTTAAAAAATTTCTCCATAGTGACGCAACGGGTGGCGTCGTACTGATCATCGCTGCGGCGTTGGCGATGGTTTTAGCAAATAACAGCGGTACGCAGCAAAGCTATCTCGACTTCCTCGCTATTCCGGTGGAGTTCCGTTTCGGCGATCTCGATATCAGCAAAAATTTACTGTTATGGATTAACGATGCGCTGATGGCACTGTTTTTCCTGATGGTTGGACTAGAAGTGAAGCGCGAATTAGTGATGGGCGCGCTAGCTAAACGTGAACAAGCCATTTTTCCGCTGATTGCAGCCCTGGGCGGCATGGTCGCACCAGCAATATTGTTTTTGCTATTCAATGGTGCAGATCCAGCCACACACAGCGGCTGGGCCATTCCTACCGCAACGGATATCGCTTTTGCTTTGGGTATTTTGGCGTTATTGGGCAGTCGCGTGCCGCCCGCGTTGAAAATATTCCTGATGGCGTTGGCAATCATTGACGATCTCGGCGCGATAGTCATCATTGCTCTGTTTTATACCTCCGATCTTTCCCTGGTATCCTTGAGCGTTGCCGCTGCAGCCATTGTTGTATTGGGGCTGATGAACCTGATGAATGTGCGTAATACCGGTCTCTATTTGATTGTAGGAATCGTGTTATGGACTGCAGTGTTGAAATCAGGGGTACATGCGACGCTGGCGGGTGTTGTGGTCGGCTTCCTGATTCCATTGGCTAAGAAGGATGGGCATTCTCCAGCCATTCACCTTGAGCATGCGCTGCATCCTTGGGTGCGTTGGCTGATTTTACCGCTGTTTGCTTTTGCTAATGCCGGTGTCTCGCTAGACGGTGTTTCATTCGGGCACCTGTTTTCACTGTTACCGCTGGGCATCGTGGCGGGATTACTGATCGGTAAGCCTTTGGGGATTACGCTGTTCTGTTGGCTGGCGGTAAAAACCGGCTTGGCCAAACTGCCTGAAAAAACTGATTTGAAAGACATCGCCGCAGTCGGTGTGCTGTGCGGCATCGGTTTTACGATGTCGATCTTTATCGCCTCGCTGGCGTATGGCGACCACAATGCAGAACTTATTACGCTCGCGAAGCTTGGCATCCTGATGGGCTCGATACTCTCTGCTGTCTTGGGTTATCTCATTCTGTGGCGTCGTCTGGCAAACCGTGCAGCGTAAAAGGTTGAGAAAGTAGGTATGCCGCACCTCAATTACAACCACCTTTATTATTTCTGGCATGTGTGCCGTGAAGGTTCAATCGTTGGTGCGTCAGAAGCACTCTTTCTGACACCGCAAACCATAACTGGCCAAATCAAGGCGCTCGAAGAGCGCCTGCAAGGCAAACTGTTCCGGCGGCAGGGAAGGGGATTAGTGCCGACTGAACTGGGGCAACTGGTTTTCCGCTATGCCGATCGCATGTTTATGCTGAGTCATGAAATGCTGGATATTGTTAATTACCGCAAAGAATCGCATCTGTTGTTTGATGTCGGGGTTGCGGATGCGTTGTCTAAACAGCTCGTCAGTAAAATATTAGAAGCGGCGGTGGTATCGGGTGAAAAGATTCATCTGCGCTGTTTTGAATCGACCCATGAAATGCTACTGGAGCAACTCAGCCAGCATAAGTTGGATATGATTGTATCGGATTGCTCGATTGATTCCACGCAGCAGGAAGGGCTGTTTTCGGTGAAGCTGGGCGAATGTCCGTTGAGCTTTTGGTGTACACAGCCGCTGCCAGAATTACCGTTCCCTGCGTGTCTGGAGACGCGTCAATTACTCATTCCAGGACGACGTTCAATGCCGGGCCGCAAGATTCTTAACTGGATTCATAGTCAGGGATTGCAGGTTGAAATTTTAGGCGAGTTTGATGATGCAGCACTGATGAAATCTTTCGGTACGCAGCAAAATGCCATTTTTGTTGCCCCGAGTCTGTACGGGCAAGATATCTATCAAAGCGATGGAATGTGTGAGCTGGGGAGGCTGGATTCAGTGATGGAGGAGTATCACGTTATTTTTGCCGAGCGGATGATTCAGCATCCGGCAGTGCAGCGTATCTGCCATCGCGATTTTAGTGAACTGTTTGCGCCACGATCAGCAGACGAAAAAAAACCGGCTTAGCGCCGGTTCTTTCAACAAAGCGATTAACAAAAGGCGATTAAGCCAGTTTGTTGATCTGAGCCGTTAAGTTTGCTTTATAACGGGCAGCTTTGTTTTTGTGGATCAGACCTTTAGCAGCCTGACGGTCCACGATTGGTTGCATTTCGTTGAATGCGTTCTGCGCAGCAGCTTTGTCGCCTGAAGCGATCGCCGCGTATACTTTCTTAACGAAGGTACGCATCATAGAGCGGCGGCTAGCGTTATGCTTACGGCGTTTCTCAGATGTTACGGCGCGTTTCTTAGCTGATTTGATATTAGCCAAGGTCCAACTCCCAAATGTGTTCTATATAGACAAATCAAAGGCCGAGGACTATGCCTTTCGAACCTAATTTTGTCAATGGATTTGTGCAAATAAGCGTCGCTTACATTCAACAGCGCGGACGACACTCGGTTACGTATTTGATGGCGCAAGATTCTACCAGCTTCCCCTCGCTGAATACAGTATTTCGCGACAAAATTCTTCTGTATCGCTCTGACAACAGGAAATGACCGCCATAAAGCAGGAAAGGCGTGCTGACGGGTTAACCTTCGCGGCTTTCGAGGGTATAATCCGCCGATTTCCATCGCGTTGAGTCAGCCATGAAGTTTATCCGCGGCATTCATAACATTAAAGAGCAGCATCGCGGCTGCGTTCTGACCATTGGTAATTTTGATGGCGTGCACCGCGGTCATCAGGCGCTGATGTCCCAGCTTCGCGAAGAGGGACGTAAACGTAATCTGCCGGTAATGGTGATGCTGTTTGAGCCACAGCCGCTGGAGCTGTTTGCTGGCGAAAAAGCCCCGGCCCGTTTAACGCGTCTGCGCGAAAAGCTGAAGTATCTGGCTGAAGCCGGTATTGATGAAGTGGTCTGCGTACGTTTTGATCGCCGCTTTGCGGCATTATCAGCCCAGAGTTTTATTGCTGAACTGCTGGTCGAAAAGCTCAATGTGAAGTTTCTCGCGGTCGGCGATGATTTCCGTTTTGGCGCTGGTCGTCTGGGTGATTTCCTGTTATTACAGAAAGCGGGTGCTGAATATGGCTTTGATGTAGTCAGCACGCAGACCTTTTGTGACGGCGGTAAGCGTATTAGCAGCACCGCTGTGCGTCAGGCGCTGGCCGATGATGATTTTGCGCTAGCGCAGTCATTGTTAGGCCATCCTTTCAGTATTTCAGGCCGCGTAGTGCATGGTGATGCACTGGGACGCACCCTTGGTTTTCCCACCGCGAACCTTCCTTTACGCCGCGCTGTCTCGCCGGTGAAAGGCGTTTTTGCGGTTGAGGTGCACGGCTTGACGCCGCAGCCGCTGCCGGGTGTGGCCAATATTGGTACGCGCCCAACGGTAAAAGGTTTGCGCCAGCAGCTTGAAGTTCACCTGCTTGACATCAATATGAATCTATATGGCCAGCACATTGATGTTGTGCTGAAGAAAAAATTACGAAACGAGCAGCGCTTTGCCTCACTGGAGGCGTTGAAAGAACAAATTGCGAAAGATGTGGTAACGGCCCGGCAGTTCTTTGGGCTTTAACCTGAGCGAAAAACGGAATCGAGAATCTGATGAGTGACTATAAATCTACCCTGAATTTGCCGGAAACGGGGTTCCCGATGCGTGGCGATCTGGCCAAGCGCGAACCGGGAATGCTGCAACGTTGGTATGATGACAACCTTTACGGCATCATCCGCGCAGCCAAAAAAGGGAAAAAAACCTTTATCCTGCACGATGGCCCTCCTTATGCGAACGGCAGCATTCATATTGGTCACTCAGTTAACAAGATTCTGAAAGACATTATCGTTAAGTCGAAAGGCATGGCGGGCTATGATTCGCCTTACGTTCCAGGCTGGGACTGCCACGGTTTGCCTATCGAGCATAAAGTCGAGCAGATGATTGGTAAGCCGGGTGAGAAAGTCACTGCAGCTGAATTTCGTGAAGCCTGCCGTAAATATGCTGCTGAGCAGGTAGAAGGTCAGAAAGCTGACTTTATCCGCTTAGGCGTATTAGGTGACTGGGATCGTCCATATCTGACGATGAATTTCCAGACCGAAGCCAATATCATTCGCGCGCTGAGCAAAATTATCGGCAATGGTCACCTACACAAAGGCGCTAAGCCGGTGCATTGGTGTATGGATTGCCGCTCAGCATTAGCGGAAGCGGAAGTTGAGTATTACGACAAAACCTCGCCATCTATTGATGTGATGTTTAACGCCATCGATGCGGATGCGGTGCGCAGTGCTTTCGGCGTATCACAGGTTAACGGCCCCATTTCTTTAGTGATCTGGACGACCACGCCTTGGACCATGCCGGCTAACCGTGCCATCTCATTGCACCCTGAATTCGAATATCAGCTGGTACAGATCGAAGGCCGTGCGCTGATCCTTGCCAAAGAGTTGGTCGAAAGCGTGCTCAAGCGTGCAGGTGTCAGCGAGTGGACTGTGCTGGGCGAATGCAAAGGTGCAGCCCTTGAGCTGCAAAAATTCCAGCATCCTTTCCTTGATATCCAATCCTTGGTGGTTTTAGGCGAGCACGTTACGCTCGAAGCAGGTACGGGTGCCGTTCACACTGCGCCAGGCCACGGCCCGGATGACTATGTCATCGGCCAGAAATATGGCATCGAAGTCGCTAACCCTGTTGGGCCAGATGGCGCTTTCCTGCCAGGTACTTATCCAACGCTGGATGGTATCAACGTCTTTAAAGCCAATGATGTGATCGTTGAGCTGCTGAAAGAGAAAGGGGCGCTGCTGCACGTTGAAAAACTGCTGCACAGCTATCCGCACTGCTGGCGCCACAAGACGCCGATCATCTTCCGTGCGACGCCGCAGTGGTTTATCAGCATGGATCAAAAAGGCCTGCGTGCGCAGTCGCTGAAAGAGATCAAAGGTGTGCAGTGGATCCCAGACTGGGGCCAGGCGCGCATTGAATCAATGGTCGCTAACCGTCCTGACTGGTGTATTTCACGTCAGCGTACGTGGGGCGTGCCGATGGCGCTGTTCGTTCATAATGAATCGGAGCAGTTGCACCCCGATACGCTTGAGCTGATGGAAAAAGTCGCCAAACGCGTTGAGCAAGATGGCATCCAGGCATGGTGGGATCTCGATCCGCGTGAGCTGATGGGCGATGACGCCGATCACTATCGTAAAGTGCCAGATACACTTGATGTCTGGTTTGACTCCGGTTCAACCAGCTATTCCGTGGTTGATGCGCGTTCAGAATTTGAGGGACACACGCCGGATCTCTACCTGGAAGGCTCAGACCAGCATCGCGGCTGGTTTATGTCATCCTTGATGATCTCCACGGCAATGAAAGGCAAAGCGCCTTATCGTCAGGTGCTTACCCATGGCTTCACCGTTGACGGCCAAGGCCGCAAAATGTCGAAATCCATCGGTAACACCGTATCGCCGCAAGATGTGATGAACAAACTGGGCGCTGATATCCTGCGTTTATGGGTCGCTTCTACTGACTACTCTGGCGAGATGGCCGTTTCTGACGAAATCCTTAAGCGTTCAGCTGATGCTTACCGTCGTATTCGTAACACCTCGCGTTTCCTGCTGGCGAACCTGAGTGGCTTTAATCCCGCCACCGATTTGGTAAAACCAGAAGATATGGTGGTGGTCGATCGCTGGGCTGTTGGTCGTGCGCAAGCCGCGCAGGCTGATATCGTTGCCTCTTACGAAAATTATGACTTCCATGAAGTGATTCAGCGCCTGATGCAGTTCTGCTCAGTAGAAATGGGTTCCTTCTATCTCGATATCATCAAAGATCGTCAGTATACCGCCAAAGGCGATAGCCTGGCGCGTCGCAGCTGCCAGACCGCGCTGTGGCATATTGTTGAGGCGTTGGTGCGCTGGATGGCACCTATCATGTCCTTCACCGCTGACGAAATTTGGGGTTACCTACCGGGCGATCGTGCGCAGTATGTCTTCACTGAAGAGTGGTATGACGGCCTGTTTGGTCTGGCAGAAAACGAAGCATTGAACGATGCCTACTGGAGCGAGCTGCTGAAAGTGCGCGGCGAAGTCAACAAGGTGATCGAACAGGCGCGTGGCGATAAACGCATCGGCGGCGCGCTGGAAGCCACGGTTACGCTGTATGCGGACCCTGAGCTGGCGGCTAAGCTGCAAGCATTGGGCAACGAACTGCGTTTTGTACTGCTGACGTCTGGCGCGCAGGTTGCAGATTACGCCTTGGCGAGTGACGAAGCGCAGCAAAGTGAGCTGTTGAAAGGTTTGAAAGTGGCACTGCATAAAGCGGAAGGCGAGAAATGCCCACGCTGCTGGCACTACACGACCGACGTTGGTCAAAATCCAGAGCACGCAGAAGTTTGTGGTCGCTGTTTCACCAACGTAGCCGGTAACGGTGAAGAGCGTAAGTTTGCCTGATGAGTAAACCTATTTTCTCTACCGGACTGCGCTGGCTATGGCTGGTGCTGATCGTCATCGTTGTCGACTTTGCCAGTAAGCAATGGGTGATGAACAACATGATGCTGCACGAGACGCAGCCACTGATGCCGTTCTTTAACCTGTTTTACGCCCACAATTACGGTGCGGCGTTTAGCTTTTTAGCCGATAAAGGCGGCTGGCAACGCTGGTTCTTTGCCGGTATTGCGATTGCAATCGTCGTGTCGCTGTTAGTGATGATGTATCGCAATCGCGCCAGCCAAAAAATCGCGAACATCGCTTACGCACTGATTGTGGGTGGCGCGGTGGGCAATCTGTTTGATCGTTCGTATCACGGCTTTGTGGTCGATTTTATCGACTTCTACGTCGGCAACTGGCATTTCGCTACGTTTAATATTGCTGATTGCGGCATCTGTATTGGTGCTGCGTTGGTGGTGCTGGAGGGCTTTTTCAGCCCAACCAGCAAACAGGCAAAACAGAAAGGGTAAGTCATGACTGAGTCTGTACAGCGCGAAAGCGCGGTGTTGGTGCATTTTACGCTGAAGCTGGAAGATGGCTCCACGGCGGAATCGACCCGTGCAAACGGCAAACCAGCGCTGTTTCGTCTGGGCGATAGCAGCCTTTCCGCTGCGCTGGAACAGGCGTTACTGGGATCAAAAGTGGGCGAGAAGCGTAACTTCACGTTGGCGCCTGAAGACGCATTTGGCAGCATCAGTCCCGATCTCATCCAGTATTTCTCGCGTCGCGATTTTATCGACGCAGGTGAACCTGAAGTCGGCGCTATCATGCTGTTTAGCGGCATGGGCGGAAGCGAAATGCCAGGCGTGATACGTGAGGTTTCCGGCGATTCTATCACCGTTGATTTCAACCATCCGCTGGCAGGCCATCGCGTTCAGTTTGATGTAGAAGTGCTGGAGATTGATCCGGTACTGGAGGCGAACGATGCAAATTCTGTTGGCTAATCCGCGCGGCTTCTGCGCTGGGGTTGATCGGGCAATCAGTATTGTTGAGCGTGCATTAGAAATGTACGGGGCGCCAATCTATGTACGCCACGAAGTGGTACATAACCGCTACGTGGTTAATAGCTTGCGCGAGCGCGGCGCGATCTTCATTGAAGAAATCAGTGAAGTGCCTGATAACGCAATTCTGATTTTTTCAGCGCACGGCGTTTCACAAGCTGTTCGCGCTGAAGCGAAAGCACGTAACCTGACCATGCTGTTTGACGCGACCTGTCCATTGGTTACCAAAGTGCATATGGAAGTGGCACGTGCCAGCCGTAAAGGCGTAGAAGCGATTCTGATTGGACATGCAGGCCATCCTGAAGTTGAAGGCACCATGGGCCAATACAGTAATCCCAATGGCGGCATGTATCTGGTCGAGTCGCCAGAAGACGTGTTCAAATTGTCAGTCAAAGATGAAAGCAATTTGAGCTTTATGACGCAAACCACGCTGTCAGTGGATGATACGTCTGACATCATTGATGCGCTGCGCCAACGCTTCCCCGCGATCATCGGCCCACGTAAAGATGACATCTGCTACGCCACCACTAATCGTCAGGAAGCGGTGCGCACGTTGGCT
The DNA here is from genome assembly GCF_022761075.1 of Pantoea sp. MQR6. Classification (NCBI taxonomy): domain Bacteria; kingdom Pseudomonadati; phylum Pseudomonadota; class Gammaproteobacteria; order Enterobacterales; family Erwiniaceae; genus Pantoea; species Pantoea sp. MQR6. The sequence continues at coordinate 181,749 of NZ_JAKYXB010000002.1, read as the reverse complement.
CGCGATGCTGCTGTGGTGTTAGTGGTGGGATCGAAAAACTCCTCTAACTCGAATCGTCTCGCAGAACTGGCGCAACGCGCAGGAAAGTTAGCGAAACTGATCGACTCCGCTGATGATATTCAGGAAGAGTGGGTTAAAGGCGTTGACTGCATTGGCGTGACGGCGGGTGCATCGGCACCCGATATTCTGGTACAGCAAGTTATTCAACGCCTGCGTGAGCTGGGCGGGGAAGCGGCGATCGAGTTGATTGGCCGTGAAGAGAATATCGTGTTTGAAGTGCCAAAAGAGCTGCGTGTTGATGTAAGAAACGTTCAGTAAAGCGATAATACTGAAAGAGATAAAAAGGCCGACTGAGTTCGGCCTTTTTTGTTTTTATCCGATTGAAAAAACGGCGGTTCCACTCAATGAGATTGCTTTTACTGATAATCGATCACGGCTGGCATAAAATTCTTATTATCCTGGATTAATAGTGGCGTGGTTGTTAACTCATCGTTAACCTGATTACGCTTTGCATGCATAGTTTTGTCTTAGGAATGAATAAATATGAAAAATATCCGCATTGCCATCGTCGGCGCGCCGGGTCGTATGGGGCGTAACCTGATTCAGGCAACTCAGCAGGCGGAAGACGTTGAACTGGGTGCTGCACTGGCCCGCTCGGGGTCATCTTTGATTGGCAGCGACGCTGGAGAATTAGCTGGCGTAGGTAAAACAGGGGTGCTTATCACCGCCGATCTTCTTAGTGTCATCGATGATTTTGACGTACTGATCGACTTTACCCGCCCAGAAGCAACGCTGGCTTATATGGCAATTTGTCGTGAGCATAAAAAGGCGATGGTGATTGGTACTACCGGTTTCGACGAAGCGGGCAAAGCGGCAATCCGCACTGCCGCAGAAGAGATTGGGATCGTGTTCGCAGCCAATTTCAGCGTTGGCGTCAACCTGGTGTTGAAGCTGCTTGAAAAAGCAGCGAAGGTCATGGGCGATTATGCGGATATCGAAATTGTGGAAGCGCACCATCGTCACAAAGTTGATGCGCCTTCTGGAACAGCGCTAGCGATGGGCGAAGCCATTGCTGATGCGATGAGCTGGAATCTGGATGAACATGCCGTGTATGCGCGTGAAGGCCATACCGGCGAACGCAAACCGCAAACCATTGGTTTCGCCACGGTGCGGGCAGGCGATATTGTCGGTGAGCATACGGCAATGTTTGCGGATATTGGCGAGCGTGTAGAGATAACGCACAAGGCTTCAAGCCGTATGACCTTTGCAAATGGCGCTGTTAAAGCGGCATTTTGGTTGAAGGGCAATAAATGTGGCCTTTATGACATGCGTGATGTGCTGGATTTGTCGATGTTGTGAGTGTTGTGAACCATCGTGATGTGGTTGTTTCAATCGGTAACTTATTGATTGAAGTAGGGCAGCTTTTTTGCTGCCCTTTATTTTATAAAAAATAAGAGCTTGGTTTAATAATCACTTCGAAATGCTTTTTTTTTGGATTTTGACTTAGGAAAAACCGCTAAAAATGCCAATTTTGACCAAATGGTCAAAAATAATAGTATAGCGGCTCCGTTTTGTAATTTTCATGCTCTGGCAATCGTTTAATTATCCGAGTTTTCCCCTCTTTTTACTGCTTATCCCCGTTTTAACATCCAGAAGCCTGAAAAGGGCAAAAAAATACGTTCATAGGGTAGACAAGCTTCAGGGCGATCATTAGAATGCGCGCAATTTGCCAAAAATCGATAATTCAGGCGGTTTTTGCATTGATTCAGGCAGCTATTATGAATTAATATGCAGATATTGTGACTGTTTATTCCCTGGAGGATGTTTTGATTAAGTCAGCGCTCTTGGTTCTGGAAGACGGAACCCAATTCCACGGTCGGGCCATCGGGGCAACGGGGTCGGCAGTGGGGGAAGTCGTTTTCAACACGTCAATGACTGGTTATCAAGAAATCCTCACTGATCCTTCCTATTCCCGCCAAATCGTTACCCTCACTTATCCCCATATCGGCAATGTTGGTGTTAATGCCGCCGATGAAGAATCCAGTCAAATCCACGCTCAAGGCCTTGTTATTCGCGATCTGCCGCTGATTACCAGCAACTTCCGTAGTGAAGAAAGCCTATCCGCTTATCTGCAGCGCAATAACATTGTTGGAATTGCCGATATCGATACCCGCAAACTGACTCGTTTGCTGCGTGAAAAAGGTGCGCAGAACGGCTGTATCATCGCGGGCGATAACCCGGATGCAGCACTCGCATTGCAAAAGGCGCAGGCGTTCCCGGGTTTGAAAGGCATGGATTTGGCGAAAGAAGTCTCGACCACCGAAAGCTACGCCTGGCAACAGGGAAGCTGGGCGTTAGAAGGCGGCCTGCCAGAACAAACAAAAGCAGAAGAGCTGCCTTATCACGTTGTTGCCTACGATTACGGTGTAAAGCGCAACATTTTGCGCATGCTCGTAGATCGCGGCTGCCGTCTGACAGTGGTGCCTGCGCAGACTTCAGCAGAAGACGTATTGAAACTGAATCCAGATGGCGTCTTCCTCTCGAACGGTCCTGGCGATCCAGAACCTTGTGACTATGCCATCAAGGCGATTCAGTCCTTCCTGCAAACGGAAATTCCGGTTTTCGGTATCTGTCTTGGTCATCAACTGTTGGCGCTGGCGAGCGGTGCTAAAACGGTGAAGATGAAGCTTGGTCACCATGGCGGCAACCATCCTGTTAAAGATTTCGATAATAATACCGTGATGATCACTGCGCAGAACCACGGTTTTGCTGTTGATGAAGCTGACCTGCCTGCCAACTTACGTGTTACGCACATCTCGCTGTTTGATAAAACCGTGCAGGGCATCCATCGCACCGACAAGCCTGCGTTCAGCTTCCAGGGACACCCAGAAGCCAGCCCGGGTCCGGGTGATGCAGCACCACTGTTTGACCACTTTATTGAATTGATTGACGCATTCCGTTCTAAAGCGAAGTAATCAGGAGCTAATCATGCCAAAACGTACAGACATAAAATCCATCCTGATTCTTGGCGCCGGTCCTATTGTGATTGGCCAGGCCTGCGAATTTGACTATTCCGGTGCGCAGGCGTGTAAAGCGCTGCGCGAAGAGGGTTACCGCGTCATTCTGGTGAACTCCAACCCGGCTACCATTATGACTGACCCGGAAATGGCTGATGCGACTTACATTGAGCCGATTCATTGGGAAGTGGTACGCAAAATCATTGAAAAAGAGCGCCCGGATGCCGTGCTGCCCACCATGGGTGGTCAGACAGCGCTGAATTGCGCGCTTGAACTGGAGCGTCATGGCGTACTGGAAGAGTTCGGTGTCACCATGATTGGTGCGACCGCCGACGCCATCGATAAAGCTGAAGACCGCCGTCGTTTTGACGTGGCGATGAAGAGTATTGGACTGGAAACCGCGCGTTCCGGCATCGCTCACAACATGGAAGAAGCGTTGGCAGTGGCTGCCGATGTCGGTTTCCCTTGCATTATTCGTCCTTCCTTTACCATGGGCGGCACCGGTGGCGGTATCGCTTACAATCGTGAAGAGTTCGAAGAAATTTGCGAACGCGGTCTCGATCTTTCACCCACCAATGAGCTGCTGATTGATGAATCGCTGATTGGTTGGAAAGAGTACGAGATGGAAGTGGTGCGTGATAAAAACGACAACTGCATCATCGTCTGCTCTATCGAAAACTTCGACGCAATGGGCATTCACACCGGTGACTCCATCACCGTCGCCCCTGCCCAGACGCTGACCGATAAAGAATATCAAATCATGCGTAACGCCTCGATGGCGGTACTGCGTGAGATTGGCGTAGAAACCGGTGGCTCGAATGTACAGTTCTCGGTAAACCCGAAGAATGGCCGTTTAATCATCATCGAAATGAACCCGCGCGTGTCACGTTCATCGGCGCTGGCGTCGAAAGCTACCGGCTTCCCGATTGCGAAAGTTGCCGCCAAACTGGCTGTGGGTTACACCCTTGATGAACTGATGAATGACATCACCGGTGGCTTAACACCTGCGTCATTCGAACCTTCTATCGACTACGTTGTGACCAAAATTCCTCGCTTCAATTTCGAGAAATTTGCCGGTGCTAACGATCGCCTGACCACGCAGATGAAATCGGTCGGTGAGGTGATGGCAATTGGCCGTACTTTCCAGGAATCAATGCAGAAAGCGCTGCGTGGTTTGGAAGTCGGTGTTAACGGTTTCGACCCAAAAGTCAGCCTTGATGATACAGAAGCGTTAACCCGCATCCGTCGTGAATTAAAAGACGCCGGTTCGGATCGTATCTGGTACATCGCTGATGCATTCCGTGCAGGTATGTCAGTGGATGGCGTTTTCAACCTGACCAATGTTGACCGCTGGTTCCTGGTGCAGATTGAAGAGTTAGTCCGTCTGGAAGAGCAGGTTGCACGCGAAGGGGTAAACAGTCTTGATGAAACGTTCCTGCGTGCTCTGAAGCGTAAAGGCTTTGCCGATGCACGTCTGGCGACGTTAGCGGGCGTGGCAGAAAGCGAAATCCGTAAACTGCGTGAGCAGTTCAACTTACATCCGGTTTACAAGCGCGTTGATACTTGCGCCGCAGAATTCTCAACTGATACCGCTTATATGTACTCAACTTACGAGGAAGAGTGCGAAGCCAATCCAAACCAGGATCGTGAGAAAATCATGGTGCTGGGCGGTGGTCCAAACCGTATCGGTCAAGGTATTGAGTTCGACTACTGCTGCGTCCACGCCTCTTTAGCGCTGCGTGAAGATGGTTACGAAACCATCATGGTGAACTGTAACCCTGAAACCGTATCAACGGATTATGACACCTCAGACCGCTTGTACTTCGAGCCGGTCACGCTGGAAGACGTGCTGGAAATTGTTCGCATCGAGAAGCCGAAAGGCGTAATCGTGCAATATGGTGGTCAAACTCCACTGAAACTGGCGCGTGCGCTGGAAGCGGCTGGCGTACCGGTAATTGGTACCAGTCCAGACGCCATTGACCGCGCAGAAGACCGCGAACGTTTCCAGCAAGCAGTAGAACGTTTGAACCTGAAGCAACCGGCTAACGCCACCGTGGCAACGCTGGAGCAGGCTGTCGAGAAAGCAGCTGGCATCGGTTATCCGCTGGTCGTCCGTCCATCCTATGTTTTGGGTGGTCGCGCAATGGAAATTGTCTATGACGAAGCTGACCTGAAGCGTTATTTCCAGACGGCGGTATCGGTCTCTAACGACGCGCCTGTATTGCTGGATCGCTTCCTTGATGATGCGGTAGAAGTTGACGTTGATGCGATTTGCGACGGCGAACGCGTGTTCATTGGCGGCATCATGGAGCACATCGAGCAGGCGGGCGTTCACTCTGGTGACTCCGCGTGCTCACTGCCAGCCTATACGCTGAATCAAGAGATTCAAAACGTGATGCGTCAGCAGGTCGAAAAGCTGGCCTTTGAACTGAAAGTACGTGGTTTGATGAACGTCCAGTTTGCCGTGAAAGACAACGAAGTCTATCTGATTGAAGTGAACCCACGTGCCGCACGTACTGTACCGTTCGTGTCAAAAGCGACCGGCGTACCGCTGGCGAAAGTGGCTGCTCGCGTGATGGCAGGCAAAACGCTGGCTGAGCAGGGCGTAACCAAAGAAGTGATTCCACCGTACTATTCAGTGAAAGAAGTGGTGTTGCCGTTCAACAAGTTCCAGGGCGTTGACCCGATTCTCGGTCCAGAAATGCGCTCAACCGGTGAAGTCATGGGTGTGGGCCGTACTTTTGCTGAAGCTTTCTCTAAAGCCATGCTGGGTGCGCAGAGCAACATGAAGAAAACCGGTCGTGCACTACTGTCGGTGCGTGAAGGCGATAAAAAACGTATCGTCGACCTGGCCGCGAAGCTGCAGAAGTTTGGTTTTGAACTGGACGCAACTCACGGCACTGCCGTGGTGTTGGGTGAAGCGGGTATCAACCCACGTCTGGTAAACAAGGTGCATGAAGGTCGTCCGCACATTCAGGATCGTTTAAAGAATGGCGAATACACCTACATCGTGAATACCACGGAAGGTCGCCAGGCGATTGAAGATTCCAAGTTAATCCGCCGCAGTGCACTGCAGTACAAAGTGCATTACGACACTACGCTGAACGGTGGTTTTGCTACCGCAATGTCGTTGAATGCCGATCCGACTGAGCAAGTGATTTCCGTGCAGGAAATGCACGCGCAAATTAAATAAGCATCACGTGTAAAAAACGGCTCCTTCGGGAGCCGTTTTTTTTACTTAAATATTTCGATTTATTTTAAATTATTCGAATGCAGACAGCGTATTTGTTGTTTGAAATATAACAATAAAGAAAAATATGTTCTAAGCTTTGATTATAAAAGTATCTGATTTGACTTAATTTTTAGCGAATAATGCGAATTATCCTACTCCGCACAAATCTATAAAGCAAAAGCTAGCTGTCTAAATAATTCACAATGTAATATTTCGTTCGCTCATTATTGGAGCGTTAACAGAGATATTAATAAAAAATGAAAATGCATAAATTTTCACTGAGTGCAGTGGCTGCACTGATGACCTTTTTACCGTTTGCCAGCCAGGCAGAAATCACGATTCTGAAACAAGATGTACAGGCAGGCGATCCGCTGAGCCGCCTGAATTTTGCCGTGGGCGGCAGCATCCGTGCTCAGGTCAATCACCAGACTGGCGTTAACGACTCATCTTACAAACGCGACGGCTTCGACGGCGGTACGCGCTTCCGTTTTGGTGCAGATTATTACCTGTTCGATGATGTGAGCTGGGTCAGTTATTACGAGCTGGGTGTGAACATTCCTAAGCTGTTTGACTGGGACGATCACTACGCTGACGGTGCAAACAACACCACTCGCCGCCAGCTCTATACCGGCCTGAAAAGCAAAACGTGGGGCCAGTTGACCTTTGGTCAGCAAAACAGCGTTTATTACGATGTGGTTGGCGCTAAAACTGACATCTGGGATTACGATATGCTCGCTCAGGCGCCAGGCAACGGCATTAGCGGCGACTATGACGGCTCTTACCGTTCCCGCAAGCAGTTGAAGTATAAAAACACCTTCGGCGCGCTCGATGTTTATGCTTCTTATCTGTTTAATGATAACGAGTATTTACCGGGCAACAGCCTGCGCTACAAGCGTAAAGGCGGCGGTTCGTTGGGTGTTGATTACCACATCACTGACGATCTGACTTGGGGCACCGCGTGGAACTACACGCATGCAACGATGCGTAACGCAGAGACGGGCGACAGCAAAGATTACGACCAGAATATCTTCGGTACCGCGTTGAGCTGGACGCCAGGTAACTGGACATTCTCTGCCGGCGGCGGCTGGTACGAAAACTTCATCCCGACCAAGCAAAGTAATGTGAACAACTATTTTGCTGATGATGCGTGGGGCATCGAATACTTTGCCGGTTACAAGATCCCGGTTAAGCAATATGGCCTGAAAGCTGTGCAGCCTTACGTGATGGGCGATCGTCTCGAGTACGTGAATGGTCGTGACTATCAGCGTATCGATAATGGCCTGGGCGTAACGCTGTTCCTCGACTACGGCTTCCGTGTTGACTACGAACACGTATTTACCTCAAGCACGGACAATCTGGGTGATATGAACCTGGTACGTTTACGCTACGATTTCTAAGCGAAAAAAATCAAAACGTAACGGCTCCTTTGGGAGCCGTTTTTTTTAAGAATGAGAGGGCGCGCGCAACGGATCGTCGCCAAAGCGATTTGGCCCTTCGCTACCTTTGAAGCAGAAGTAAATCAGCAGTAACAGCGTACCGATGAAAGGTAAAAGTATTAGCAGCAACCACCAGCCGGATCGGTCAAGATCGTGAAGGCGGCGAATTGAAACCGTGATGGAAGGAATCAATATCGCCAAAGAGTAGAGCGTTGAGAGTAACCCTTCATCAAGCCAAATATTGAAGCCTAAAACTGTATCAAGCACGGTTAAAACCACTGAAACGAGAATGTTCACTAAAACAAACAGCCAGTAAGTTTTGCGGCGGCAGCGACCCTGTATTACGCCATACTGCTTTAACGCAGAGAGATATTCATTCACAGCATATTTCCTTATTTTGCGTGATCAGTAGGTGCGACCTGGTAGGGTAAACCCAAGTGTATTCTATGCAGCTCTCTCTCCGACGTCACGGCCAGAAGCTGCAACCTTCTCCTTGTACTCGCTAACGGATCTTAACTGGCGGCTTGATTCAAAAGAACGCAAAAACACGGTTTAAAATTCTGTCCAGTAACAAAAATGCGGCGGCAAAAAAGCTTTACGCAAATAGACCCTTATCGCTATCGACGAAAGTTTCGCCTTTACGTATGATGGCGCCAATTTTTTCCAGTGAGTCTTTTAACATGATTAGTCTTATCGCGGCATTAGCAGCTGATCGCATTATCGGTATGGAAAACGCCATGCCGTGGGACCTGCCTGCGGATTTGGCTTGGTTTAAGCGTAATACCTTGAAAAAGCCGGTTATTATGGGTCGCCTGACGTTTGAGTCTATTGGCCGACCGTTACCGGGACGTTTGAATATCGTTGTGAGCAGCAAGCCGGGTGACGCAGAAGGCGTGACGTGGGTAACATCTCTGGAGGAGGCCGTTCAGGCTGCCGGTGATGCAGAAGAGATCATGGTGATTGGTGGCGGTCGTGTATACGAGCAGATGCTGAACCGTGCCGATCGTCTTTACCTGACCCATATCGACGCTGAAGTTGAAGGTGACACGCAGTTCCCGGATTACGAGCCGGACGAATGGCAATCTACGTTCAGCGAATTCCATGATGCTGACGAGCAGAACTCACACAGCTACTGCTTTGAGATTCTTGACCGTCGTCGTTAATTTCTCTTGAAAAAAACGCCTTGGCGGTGAAGACAAGGCGTTTTTTTATGTCCGTTTTAACGGCAGAAAGTTAGCTTGCTGACTGTTGTGAAGAAGCCGTTTCAGGTAGCGCATCCTTTCGATTCGAGGCTTGAACGTAATAACGCTGTTCTTCCCAGTGCAGCAGAGTGAGATTGCCACCCCAGCAGCAGCCTGTATCTAATCCAATAACCCCTTCGGGTGTGCCTTTACCTTCCAGCGATGCCCAATGGCCGAACACAATGGTGTAATCACGGGCAACCGGGCCTTGAATGTTAAACCACGGCTTCAGCGGCGGTAGGGCAGATTCTGGCGAATCTTTGCAGATCATATCCAGCTGACCATTCGGAAAACAGTAGCGCATACGGGTTAGTGCATTGGTGCTAAAACGTAGTCTCGCCAGTCCAGTAAGCTCTTCGCTCCAGTTGTTAGGCATGTCGCCATACATCGCGTCCAGAAACAGCGGATAACTGTCGCTGGCGAGCACCGCTTCCACTTCACGCGCGCATTTCTTTGCGGTTTCGATGTCCCATTGCGGCGTGATGCCTGCATGGCCCATGACCAACTTTTTTTCTTCATCAACTTGCAGCATTGGCTGGCGGCGCAACCAGTTGATCAAGATATCAGCGTCGTCAGCTTCAAGCAGGGGAGTGAGGCGATCTTTAGGCTTATTGCGGCTGATTCCCGCATAGACCGCCAACAGATGGAGATCGTGATTACCCAACACTAACCGTACGCAATCACCCAGCGACTTGACGTAACGGAGGACATCGAGTGAGCCAGGGCCGCGCGCAACTAAATCACCGGTCAACCACAAGGTATCTTGCTCAGGATTGAAATCGACCTGCTTCAGCAGTGCACGTAACTCGTCGTAACAACCGTGGACGTCGCCAATCAGGTAAGTGCTCATAGAGTTTTATCCGAAATAAAATCATTCGCCCGGCAGAACCGGGCGAAGTGAAAGCATATCAATGAATGTGAGTTTGAATCGCGAGGCGGAATACCGGGATGTCAACGTGAAACGCATCGCCCTGTTCGTCGACCATCACGTAATGGCCCTGCATGGTGCCCATCGACGTTTCCAGCACCGCGCCGCTGGTGTATTGATATTCACCACCCGGTGCAATGTGTGGCTGTTCACCAATCACGCCTTCACCCTGAACTTCGGTTTCACGACCATTACCATTGGTGATTAACCAATAACGACCCAGCAATTGTACGGAAGAACGGCCCATATTGCGGATGGTAACCGTGTAAGCAAAGACGTAACGCTCATCATCCGGGGAAGATTGTGATTCCACATACAGGCTTTGCACATGGACATGCACGCGGGCCGTTTCACTCATGACTACTCCTGCGCTTCATCCTGATGTTTCGCCAGCCAGTTTGCTAACTGGCAATACTGCGCGACCGAAACGTTTTCAGCACGCAATGTCGGGTCGATAGAGAGTTCTTCTAGTGCACCCGCCGCCACCATATGATTGAGGCTATTACGCAGCGTCTTACGGCGCTTACCAAACGCTTCGGTAGTAATGCGGCTCAGTAAACGCACGTCACTAACCGGATGCTGCGGCTCAGTATACGGAACTAAACGCACGACGGCAGAATCCACTTTAGGCGCCGGCGTAAACGATTCTGGCGGCACTTCAAGTACTGGAATGATCTGGCAATAATATTGCGCCATAACGCTCAGGCGACCATACGCTTTACTGCCCGGACCCGCGACTAAACGGTTCACCACTTCTTTTTGCAACATGAAGTGCATGTCTTTAATCGAACCAGTATAGCTGAAAAGGTGAAACATCAGCGGAGTCGAAATATTGTACGGCAAGTTGCCAAACACGCGCAGCGGCTGACCTCTTTCTTCTGCCAGCGCGGCAAAGTCGAATTTCATGGCATCTTGCTGAAAAATGGTCAGCTTCGGCCCAAGAAAGGGATGAGTCTGCAGACGTGCAGCCAGATCGCGATCCAACTCCACAACCGTCAAGCTATCGAGACGTTCGCCTACTGGCTCGGTTAATGCACCCAAGCCGGGCCCGATTTCCACCAGCGCCTGATCGCGCTGCGGATGAATAGCGGAGACAATGCTCTCGATAATGTACTGATCGTTCAGGAAGTTCTGCCCGAAACGTTTACGGGCGAAGTGCCCCTGATGGACGCGATTATTCATTACTGCTCTTGATCATAGTGATGGCGAGGTTAAGCGCCGTGATGAAGCTGCCCGGTTCTGCCTGTCCCAGCCCGGCTAACTCTAGCGCGGTGCCGTGATCGACTGAAGTCCGGATAAAGGGCAAACCGAGAGTGATATTCACCGCACGACCAAACCCCTGAAATTTTAGCACCGGTAGACCTTGATCGTGATACATCGCCAGCACCGCATCCGCATTTTGCAGATATTTTGGCTGGAACAAGGTATCTGCGGGCAGAGGACCGGTAAGCTGCATGCCCCGCTGGCGTAATTCGTTGAGAGCAGGAATGATCGTATCGATCTCTTCCCGTCCCATATGGCCTCCTTCGCCCGCATGCGGGTTTAGGCCACAGACGAAAATATGCGGCTGGGCAATCGCAAATTTTTGCTGCAAATCGTGATGCAAAATGGTGATGACTTCGTGCAGGCTGTCACGGGTAATGGCAGCTGAGACATCTTTTAGCGGCAAATGCGTGGTGGCTAAGGCAACGCGCAACTCTTCCGTCGCTAACATCATTACAACGCGATGACTCCCCGCGCGATCGGCGAAGAATTCGGTGTGACCGGTAAAAGCAATACCAGCGTCGTTAATCACACCTTTGTGCACCGGGCCAGTGATCAACGCGGCAAACTCACCCTTCAGACACCCATCGCAAGCGCGCGCCAGCGTAGCCAGTACATATTCGCTATTGGCAACACATAACTCGCCGGGTTTAACCGGCTGTGGCGTTTCAATCGGTAGCACGGTTAGCGTGCCGGCCTGCTGCGGTTGTGCCGCAACGCCAGGCTGGTAATCACGCAAGGTCAGCGGCAGCCCAAGCTGGGCGGCACGCTGACGCAGTAAATCGGGCGAGGCGCACACCACCAATTCAACCGGCCAGTTTTGCTGGGCCAGTTGAATGGTGAGGTCAGGACCAATCCCGGCGGGTTCGCCGGGAGTAATCGCTACACGGAAATTACTGAGCATTGTTGTCCAAAATCTTCACGTAAGCACCGGCGCGTTGTTCCTGCATCCAGGTTTGTGCTTCTTCAGCAAATTTACGGTTGAACAGCAGACGGTAAGCACGCTCTTTCTGGGCCGCATCGGTTTTATCAACCTGTCGCGTGTCCAGCAACTGAATCAAGTGCCAGCCGAACGAGGAGTGAACCGGTTGGCTGGTCTGGCCTTTTTGCAGGCGCAGCAACGCATCGCGGAACGCAGGATCGAACGCTTCTGGCGAACTCCAGCCCAAGTCGCCGCCCTGGTTCGCAGAACCCGGATCGTCAGAGAACTGTTTCGCTGCAGCAGCAAAAGTGGTTTTACCACTGCTGATATCGGAAGCAATCTGTTGCAGCTTGGCGCGTGCTTGATCCTCTGTGAGGATCGGAGACGGTTTTAGCAGGATGTGGCGTGCATGCACTTCCGTCACAGAGATATTTTTGCTCTCGCCACGCAGGTCATTCACTTTCAGGATATGGAAGCCCACACCGGAACGAATCGGACCCACGATATCGCCTTTCTTGGCGGTAGCCAGCGCCTGAGCAAACAGGGTCGGTAACTCTTCAATTTTACCCCAACCCATGTTGCCGCCTTTCAGCGCCTGTGAATCTGCGGAGTAGGTTACTGCCATTTTGCCGAAGTCAGCACCGCTTTTCAGCTCGCCCACCAGCTGTTTCGCCAGCGTTTCTTGATCATCAACCTGCTGCTGCGTCGGGTTTTCTGATAATGGCAGCAGAATATGGCTGACGTTCAGCTCGGTGCCTTGGGTATTTTGCGAGGCGATTTGCGTCGACAGCGTGTCCACTTCCTGAGGCAAAATCGTTACGCGACGGCGCACTTCATTGTTACGCACTTCGGTGATCAGCATCTCTTTGCGGATTTGCGCACGGTAAGTGTTGTAGTTCATACCATCATAAGCCAGGCGGCTACGCAGCTGATCGACACTCATCTTGTTCTGACTGGCAATATTTTGAATCGCCTGATCCAACTGCTGATCGGTGATCTGCAGGCCAGCTTTTTCACCCATTTGCAGCAGAATGTTGTCCATGATCTGACGCTCAAGAATCTGATGGCGCAACGTTTTATCGTCTGGCAATTGCTGACTCGCCTGCTGCGCCTGAGATTTGACCGTGCTCATCATGCTATCCACGTCACTCTCAAGAACTACGCCGTTATTGACCACGGCTGCAACTTTATCAACCACTTGTGGTGCTGCGAACGCGGTGTTGGCAGTTATCGCCACACCAAGAATCAGCATTCTCCAGTTCTTCATACTTTATCCATTGTTGTTTCCGCACTGCGGGATTGCCTGTCAAACATCACAACATCAAAAAGCGCGCTGGTAAGGGATGATGCCCTGACGCAACATTTGGTTGGTTCCTAAGCCATAGTTGGAACTCAAACCACGCAGCTCTATGTTGAATGAGATTTGGTTGTCGTACTTGCTGTCGTTGTTTTCCCAACCGTTGATTTTGCGCTCGTAACCCAGGCGAATAGCATAACAGCATGAGCTGTATTGCAGGCCAACCAGCTGTGATGCCGGTTTACTGTTGCGCGTGTCATAGTAATAAGCACCTACCACAGACCATGCATCAGCAATCGGCCAACTGCCGGTTGCACCGACCTGAGAAATCCCGTTTTTGTAGATCGGGTTGGTAATCAGGTTGGCATTGTTCAACGCGCTTGCGACGTATTCCGGGCTGCTGTAGCGGTAGCTCAGCTGCACCATACGATCGGCATCACGGCGATATTCCAGCACCGCATTCCCCTGAGAGACGTTATCCAGGCGAGTATCATATTGCACCCCGCCGCGAACGCCCCAACGATCGCTAACCTTCCAGTATGTATCACCTGCCCAAATCAGGCTGCCGGTGTCATCTTCTTCACTGGTTTGATTAACGCCAGTGCGTGAAGGGGTAAACGAGTAGATTTGACCTACGGAAGCGTTAAAACGTTCAACCAGATCGTTATCATAAATACGCGTCGTCACACCGGTTGCTACTTCATTGGCTGAAGCGATGCGATCCAAGCCGCTGTAAGTGCGGTCGCGGAACAAACCGGTATAGTCGGTTTGTAGCAGCGTGGAGTCGTACGGATAGATATCGCTTTGGTCGCGGTAAGGGATATAAAGGTACTGAACGCGCGGTTCCAGCGTTTGGGTATAGCCTTCCGCCCAATTCATATCGCGGTCAAACACCAGACGACCATCGACTTTCAATTGTGGCATGGTGCGGTTGACGGATTCTTTCAACTGATTGACGCGAGTGGTATCAATCGAGTTGTTGTAGTAATCGACATCTTTCTGCTGATAGTGCGTCGCAAGGAATTTCGCTTCAGTATCAAGACTTGCCCAACCATTAGACAGCGGCAGATCCAGCGTCGGCTCAATATGCAGGCGCGTAGCTTCGGGATAGCGATCGCTGACGTTGGTAAACTTCACCGCTTGCGCATAAATACGCCCATCAAACGGACCCATATCATTTTGATAGAAATTGAGATCCAACTGCGGCATTGCGCGGTAGACGTTGTTGCTGTTGGTGTTACCGAAGACCTGGAAGTCTTTGGTCGACAGCGTCGCATCCCAGTTGGTATCCGCATAACCCGCACTGAATTTTTGCGTGGCGTAACCGTCGGTTGAGCTGTAGTACGTCGAGTCGAGATCGTTGAAGTAGTACTGATCGCTGACTTTGGTGTAGTTGGCATTGAAGCGCCAATGCTGATCGTAAACACCAGAATGACGCCAGTAGAACAGCCAGCGGTCTGAACTGTCATTTTGCGCGATGCCGCGTACCGCTTTGTCGTTATTGTATTGATCGTCTGAAGCCAGATAATCAAACTCAACCAAGCCTGCGCCCGCCTGCGTCAAATAACGGAATTCGTTCTGCAATTGCAGGCCGCGCTTGCTCATATAGTGCGGCGTGATGGTGGCATCCGCTTGCGGCGCGATGTTCCAGTAATAAGGCAGAATAAATTCAAAGCCGTTGCTGCTGCCGTATTTTGCGTTAGGGATCAGGAAGCCGGAGCGGCGACGATCGCCAATCGGCAATTGCAAATAAGGGCTGTAGAAAACCGGCACGGAACCCAGCTTAAAGCGGGCATTCCAAATCTCAGCCACTTCTTCTTCACGGTCCTGAATCACTTCAGAACCGACCACGCTCCAGCTGTTTGAGCCAGGCAAGCAAGAGGTAAAGCTGCCATTTTCTAAAATGGTGTAACGGTTATTACCGCGCAGTTTCATTTGATCGGCGGTGCCGCGGCCCTGACGTCCCACCATTTGGTAGTCGCCATTCCAGACATTGGTGTCTTTGCTGTTCAGATTCGACCAAGCTTTCGGACCTTTCAGGATGACCTGATTATCGTCGTAGTGCACATTACCCAAGGCATCGACGGTACGCACCGGTGTGGTTTGTCCATCTTGCTGGCGTTGATGAAGTTGCACTTCATCCGATTGCAGTCGGCCATTGCCTTGTTCAATGTTCACATTGCCAGTGAATACCGCGTCGTCAGGATAATTACCCTTGGCAGAATCCGACTTGATGGTCACAGGCAGCTCATTGGTGGTGCCTGTCACCAAAGGACGGTTATAGCTCGGCACGCCTAACATACACTGCGACATCAAATCGTCGGCGAGGGCATGCTGACTGGTAAGGGCTGCACCAATCAAGGTGGCCAGCAGGGTAGGTATACGTTTTTTCATACGCGGTATCGAGAATTCCATGAAAACTGGCATCATGCCGACAATCCGGTCAGAGACTAACTTACTGCCCGGCGTTGCGCCAGTGTTAATCCGTGTCTGCCCGCGTTGCCGTTAGGCGCTGAGATAAATGACAGGTATGATAATGCAATTTTCAGCCGCAAGCATGGCGAATTGAGGAGTTTATGCGCTACTGGGGAAAAGTTGTGGGTCTGCTATTAGGATTGATTTCCGGTGCAGGCTTTTGGGGCATTGTGATCGGTTTGATCATTGGCCACATGATAGATAAAGTTCGCGGTGCTCAGGGCAAGGCTTACTTCTCAAATAATCAAACGCGTCAAACGCTGTTCTTCAGTACCACTTTTCAGGTAATGGGCCATTTAACCAAGTCAAAAGGGCGCGTGACCGAAGCCGATATTCAGATTGCTTCTTTATTAATGGAGCGCATGCAGCTTCATGGCGAATCGCGTACCGCTGCGCAACGCGCCTTTCGCGAAGGCAAGCAGGGCGACTATCCGCTGCGCAGTAAGCTGCGTGAGTTCCGCAGCGCCTGTTTTGGCCGCTTCGATCTGATTCGGATGTTTCTGGAAATACAAATTCAGGCGGCGTTTGCTGATGGATCGCTGCATCCCAACGAGCGCCAGGTGCTGTATGTCATTGCAGAAGAACTGGGTATTTCCCGCACTCAGTTTGATCAGTTCCTTCGTATGATGGAAGGCGGTCAGCAATTTGGTGGTGGGCAAGGCTCTTCTTACGGCGGTTTTCAGCAGCAGCGCGGTCCGACTCTGGAAGATGCGTGCAGTGTGTTAGGCGTTAAGAGCAGTGATGATATCACCATCATCAAGCGTGCCTATCGCAAGTTAATGAGTGAACACCATCCTGACAAACTGGTGGCGAAAGGTTTACCGCCAGAAATGATGGAGATGGCGAAGCAGAAAGCGCAGGAAATCCAGGCGGCTTATGATTTGATTCGTAAGGAAAAGGGTTTTAAGTAGTCGTTGTGTTCTCGCCTTAATTCTCTTAAGTGCGAGGTAATTTGTCCCCCACCTCAATCCTCCCCCACACGTGGGGGAGGAAGATGCTGCTTTATGTGAGTATTAAAGTTGCATGTGGCAGCATCTCCTTCCCCCGCAAGCGGGGGAAGGTTGGGATGGGGGACAGCGCGCAGAGGCCAACACAGCGCGCAGAAGTCAGCGAATCCGCAAAAGGTTAAAAATCCGCCGGCTGGCGAAACGTCATTGCGTTACCAAATTTTGGATGCGTAATGGTCAGTGATTCCGCATGCAGCAGCAGTCTTGGTGCCATCGCTTTGGCTTCCGGGTGCGCATAGAAGTTATCCCCCAGAATCGGATGTCCCAGCGCCAGCATATGTACACGCAGCTGGTGCGAACGTCCGGTAATCGGCTTCAGCGAAACGCGCGCGCTGTTATTAGCGAAATACTCCACCACCTGATATTCGGTTTGCGCAGATTTGCCGGTTTCAAAACAGACCTTCTGCATCGGACGATTAGGCCAGTCGCAAATCAGCGGCAAATCCACTAAACCTTTCTCTTCCGTTGGATGTCCCCACACGCAAGCTACATAGGTTTTCGACGGCTCGCGTTCGCGAAACTGACGCTTCAATTCGCGTTCAGCCGCTTTGGTCAAGGCCACCACAATCACGCCGCTGGTGGCCATGTCGAGACGATGTACCGATTCTGCCTGCGGGAAGTCACGCTGAATGCGCGTCATTACGCTGTCTTTGTGCTCTTCCAGCCGACCGGGCACGGAAAGCAGGCCGCTGGGTTTATTCACCACCATAATGTGATCATCCTGATAAAGGATGTGCAGCCACGGCTCAAGCGGTGGATTGTAAGGTTCCATGCTATTTTCCAAAAAAAGGGGCCGCGCGGCCCCTGAATTTTATTGGTGGGTAACGACAATTAAGCGCAGCGCATCCAGGCGCCAGTTGGCCTGATCAAGATGCTCCAGCACTTGCTGACGGTTGCTTTCCAGCGCCTCAATCTCATCTTCACGAATATTGGGGTTAACCGCTTTCAGTGCTTCAAGACGTGACAACTCTGAGCCCAGTTTTTCGTCAGCTTCACGACGGGCAGCATCAATTACCGCGCGCGCTTCACTCACTACTTTCTCTTCGGCCTGCGTCAGAATTTCGTGTACATCCTGCTGTACCGCGTTCACCAGCTTGCTGCCGGTATGACGATTAACGGCATTTAGCTGACGGTTAAAGCTTTCAAACTCAACTTTGCCCGCCAGGTTGGTGCCGTTGCGATCCAGCAGCAAACGGAGTGGCGTTGGCGGCAGGAAGCGAGTCAGCTGGAGGTTTTTGGGCGCCTGCGCTTCGACCACATAAATCATCTCAACCAGCAAAGTGCCGACCGGCAGCGCTTTGTTCTTCAGTAAAGAGATTGCGCTGCTGCCGGTATCACCGGAAAGAATCAAATCAAGGCCGTTGCGGATCAGTGGATGTTCCCAGGTAATGAACTGCGTATCTTCGCGGGACAACGCCTGGTCGCGGTTAAAGGTGATGGTGCAGCCATCTTCTGGCAAGCCTGGGAAATCGGGCACCAGCATGTGATCGGATGGTGTCAGCACGATCAGGTTGTCGCTGCGATCTTCCTGATTAATACCGACGATATCAAACAGGTTAAGCGCAAAGCTCACCAGATCGGTGTCGTTGTCCTGTTCAGCAATCGCATTCGCCAGCGCCTGCGCAGATTCACCACCGTTGGAATTCAGCTCCAGCAAGCGGTCGCGACCCTGTTCCAGCTGTGATTTCAAGGCGTCATGCTGCTTGCGGCATTCAACGATAAATTCGTCGAATCCTTCGTTGTTCTCTGGTGCCGCAAGGTAGTTAACCAGCTGCGAATGCACGCTATCGTAAATGGTACGACCGGTGGGGCAAGTGTGCTCAAACGCATCCAGCCCTTCGTGATACCAGCGCAATAACACCGCCTGCGCGGTTTTTTCCAGCCATGGCACCAGAATCTGGATGTCATGCATCTGACCAATACGATCCAGACGACCAATACGCTGCTCCAGCAAATCGGGATTTGAGGGCAGATCGAACATCACTAAACGGTTGGCGAACTGGAAGTTACGGCCTTCAGAACCGATTTCCGAACACAGTAGCACCTGCGCACCATTCTCTTCAGAGGCGAACCAGGCCGCTGCGCGGTCACGTTCAATGATTGACAAACCTTCGTGGAATACCGCAGCGCGGATGCCTTCGCGTTCACGCAGAACCTGCTCCAGTTGCAGCGCGGTGGCGGCTTTAGCACAAATCACCAGCACTTTTTCTTTGCGGTTGCTGGTGAGATAACCCATCAGCCATTCTACGCGGGGGTCGAAGTTCCACCAGGTACCGCTGTCGCCTTCAAACTCCTGATAAATCTGTTCAGGATAAAGCAGGTCACGGGCGCGCTCTTCGGCACTTTTACGGGTTCCCATGATGCTGGAAACTTTGATCGCTGTTTGATACTGCGCAGGCAGCGGCAGGCGAATTTGATGCAGTTCGCGTTTCGGGAAGCCTTTTACGCCATTACGCGTGTTACGGAACAGCACGCGGCTGGTGCCGTGGCGATCCATCAACATTGAAATCAATTCTTTGCGTGCATCTTGTTTGCCGTCGCGGTCGCTGTTAGCTACCTGCAGCAGCGGTTCGATATCCTGCTCGCCGACCAGATCGCTGATGCTGTTCATCTGCTCTTGAGAAATGGACTGATCTGCCAGCAATGAGGAAACCGCATCGGCCACCGGGCGGAAATGCTGTTGCTCTTCAACAAACAGAGCGAAGTCATGGAAGCGATCCGGATCGAGCAGGCGAAGGCGCGCAAAGTGGCTTTCCATTCCCAACTGCTCTGGCGTCGCGGTTAACAGCAACACGCCCGGCGTTTTTTCGGCTAACTGCTCAATCACCTGATATTCACGGCTTGGCTCACCTTCGGACCACGCCAGATGGTGCGCTTCGTCCACTACCAGCAGATCCCACTCAGCCTCAGACAGCAGCTCAAGACGCTGTTTATTGCGGCGAACAAAGTCGAGTGAGCAGATAATGAGCTGCTCGGTTTCAAAAGCATTATCGCTGTCATGCTGCGCTTCGGTGTAGCGATCATCATCAAACAGCGCAAAACGCAGGTTAAAGCGGCGCAGCATCTCAACCAGCCATTGGTGTTGCAGGGTTTCCGGTACCACAATCAACACGCGTTCAGCGCGACCAGCCAGCAGTTGCTGCTGAATGATCATCCCGGCTTCAATGGTTTTACCCAAGCCAACTTCATCAGCCAGCAGCACGCGCGGTGCATGACGACGACCGACATCGTGAGCAATGTGCAGCTGATGCGGAATCAGGTTAGTACGCATACCGCGCAGTCCGCTGGTCGGCAGGCGATATTGCTCGCTGTGGTATTTACGGGCGCGGAAGCGCAGGGCAAAGCGATCCATGCGATCGAGCTGTCCGGCGAACAGGCGATCCTGGGGTTTACTGAACACCAGCTTGCTGTCGAGAAACACTTCACGCAGCATCACGTCGGCCTCTTCAGTATCGAGGCGCATGCCGATATAGGTCATCAGGTCATTTTCGTTGCGGACTTCATCCACTCGCATCTGCCAGCCTTCATGGCTGGTGATGGTATCGCCCGGATTAAAGATGACGCGAGTAACCGGCGAATCGTTGCGGGCGTAGAGGCGGTTTTCGCCTGTGGCCGGGAAAAGCAGCGTAATCATGCGCGTATCGATCGCGACGATCGTTCCCAAACCCAGTTCACTTTCCGTATCACTGATCCAGCGCTGACCTAATGTAAAAACCATATATTTTTTAGCTCGAATTTTTTAACGTTTTTGAAGGTGTTCCCAACTCCAGGGCAATAGCATGTCATCCAAACGATAAGGTCTGGTGAACGTGTCAGAGCGGTGAGTTTTGGGAAGGGCGCTATGGTACTGGATGGCAGGGCATTCGTCACCTGTCAAAAAAGTCCCAACTGACCGTTTATAAGTGTAGCAAAGTCGCCGTCGACGAAAGGTAAAATGCCATCGGCCACCGGTTGTAACTGCTTGCTAACGTAATGATCGTAGTCGAGTGGCGTAATCCGCGCCTCCAGCGGCTCCGGGCCTGCAGTGGCAATCACGTAGCGAATGCGCCCGCCATTTTGGTACTGTAAAGGTCGTCCCAGCTTGCGATTCTCTTCATCAGCGATGCGCGCAGCGCGTACATGCGGCGGCACGTTACGTTCATACTCTTTTAACGGACGACGCAGGCGTTTTTTGTAAATCAGCTGATCGTCCAGCTCGCCCGCCAGCAGTTGCGCCACTGTTTCACGAATATAATCCTGCCAGGGTTCGCGACGAAAGATGCGGCTGTATAACGCTTGCTGAAACTGCTGCGCCAGCGGCGTCCAGTCGGTGCGCACCGATTCCAGACCTTTAAATACCATGCGCTCGCTAGCGCCTTCGCGGATCAATCCCGCGTAGCGTTTTTTACTGCCTTGCTCGGCACCGCGAATGGTGGGCATCAAAAAGCGGCAAAAATGACTCTCGTACTCCAGCTCTAATGCGCTGTTAAGCCCATATTCGCTTTGCAGATGCTCGCGCCACCAGATATTAACCTTTTCTGTCAGCTGTCGGCCAATCGCGGCCGCCTGCTCTTCGCTGTGCGCTGTCTTCAACCAGACGAAGGTGGAATCAGTATCGCCGTAAATAACGTCGTAACCTTCAGCCTCAATCAATTCACGCGTTTGCTGCATGATGGCGTGCCCGCGTAGCGTAATCGATGAGGCCAGACGAGGATCAAAGAAGCGGCAGGCGCTGGTGCCGAGTACGCCGTAGAACGCATTCATGATGATTTTCAGCGCCTGCGACAGCGGCTTGTTGCCCTGTTTTTTAGCCGCTTCGCGTCCTTGCCAGATCTGCTCAACGATTGCCGGTAAACAGTGCGTCTGGCGTGAAAAACGTGCTTCGCGGAAACCCGCAACCGAATCGGTATCGTTTGGATGCGCTAATCCTTCCACCAACCCGACCGGATCGATCAGGAAGGTGCGAATAATCGAGGGATAAAGGCTTTTATAGTCGAGCACCAATACTGAGTCATACAAGCCGGGACGCGAATCCATCACGTAGCCGCCAGGGCTGGCTTCGGGGGCTACGTCGCCTAAGTTTGGCGCGACAAAGCCCGCACGGTGCATGCGCGGAATATAAAGATGACCAAATGCTGCCACCGATCCGCCGTGACGATCCACCGCCAAACCGTTTACCGCCGCTCGTTCCAGCAGAAACGGCATGATCTCTGTTTTGTGGAAGATGCGTGTCACCAGTTCACAATCTTTCAGGTTGTAACGCGCCAGCGCCGGTTTATCGTTGGCAAAACGCCAGTTAATCTCTTCCATGCGCTGCCAGGGGTTGTTGATCGCTTTCCCTTCGCCCAATAGCTGTTGTGAGACAGATTCCAGGCTAAATGAGGGAAAATCCCAGAAGGCGGATTTCAGCGCGTCGATGCCATCAATAATCAGGCGGCCAGTTGCCTGAGCGAAAAAAACGCCAGGCTTAAAGCCATGTTCGCGCCATTCCAGCGGGGCTTGTTGACGCCCAAGGCGCAGCGGAATGCCGTAACGATCGGCATGTTTTTGCAGCATACGCAGGTCAAATTGCACCACGTTCCAACCAATAATCACATCGGGATCATGTTGTGCAAACCAATGATTAAGCGCTTCCAGCAGTTGTGGGCGGCTTTCCAGATAGATCAGCTCAAAGTCGAGTTGGCTGGCATCGCCGTTGGGCGGCCCAAGCATGTAAACCTGACGCTGTCCGCAACCTTCGAGTCCAATGCAGTAAAGTTCGCCATGCTGAGTGGTTTCAATATCCAGCGAGACCCATTTCAGCGGAGGACGATAATCGGGATGCGGCTTCAGGCGCGTGTTCACGACGCTTTCACCTTGCTGATCACCGCTGAACCAGACGGGCGCGGTGATAAAGCGCTCCATCAGAAAGCGCTCTGGCGGGCGAATATCCGCTTCGTAAATTGGAATGCCGTTTTCCCGCAGCTTTTTCTCAATCCACTGTAACTGGCGATTCTGCCGACAATAGAGGCCAAACACTGGGCGACGGCGGAAGTCTTTCAATTCCAGCGGCTGAATGCGTACGTGTCGTTCATCCTTTATCAGCGCTTCAACCTGCGCCTGATAATCGCAAGGGATAAAGGCGACCGACTCTTGCACCGGCAGTACAACGCGCTGTGGACCGTCATCGGTTGCCAGCCAGAAAATGATTTCGGTGCCTTGTGCGCTGTCGCGCCAGTGTCGGGTGAGCAGGAAACCTGCGCGTGGCATATTCACACTCTCTCCAGAAAGCCGAATTCGGGATGGGCAGTGAGCAAAGTATAACATGGATATTTATACAGTTCTCGCGGCTGGCTTTTGTCAATATCAGCGTACAATTCTTGCCTTGACGCTTTGATGCAGGCTCAGGACAATCCAGCCTTGTGCTTTTTTTAAGGAAGGTTATGGAAGCCTGGGTTCAACACCTTTTTACACAGTCGCTGGAATGGGCGCTGTTTGCCGTTGCAATGGTGACGTTTCTTGAATCACTGGCGTTTGTGGGATTATTACTGCCGGGTACGGTTTTGATGGCCAGCCTCGGCGCGTTGGTGGGTAGCGGACAAATTGGTCTCTATCCTGCCTGGGCGGCGGGTTTTGCTGGATGCTTGATTGGTGACTGGGTTTCCTATGGCATTGGCTGGAAATTTCAGGGGCCGCTGCATCGCTGGAAATATATTCAAAAATACAAAGGATTGCTGGATAAAACCGAGCATGCGCTGCATCAGCACAGTATGTTCACCATTCTGGTGGGGCGCTTTGTTGGGCCAACGCGTCCGCTGATTCCGCTTGCCGCAGGCATGTTGGAGTTGCCGGTGCGCAAGTTCCTGCCGCCCAATCTCATTGGCTGTATTTTGTGGCCGCCGCTGTACTTGCTGCCAGGTATTTTAGCAGGCGTGGCCATTGACGTGCCGAAAGCGGCGCAGGGCGGTAACTTTAAGTGGCTGCTGCTGTTAGTGGCGATTGTCGCGTGGCTGGGATTTTGGCTCTGCTGGCGCTGGTGGCGCAGCGGTAAAAGTCAGGATTGGGCAACAGCGTATCTGCCGCCACAACGCTTGCGTTGGTTAGCACCGCTTGGATTTGTTATCGCGGTAGGCGCATTGGTGGCGATTCAGTTCCACCCCATGATGCCGATTTTCCTGCACTTGTTAGGACAAGTTTTCTTTAATTAACGGCGCGGGATGCCGAGTACATCGGCTTCCCGCGTTTCTCCCGACAGCAACTGCTGCGTTGCGCCATCCCAGTAAACCCGACCATCCACAATGACCACGCTGCGCGGCGCAATTTGCTGCGCATCTTCCAGGCTGTGCGACACCATAAGTAAGGTAATGTTGCGTGTCTCACACACTGAACTCACCAGTTGCAGCATCTCTCCGCGCAAGGCGGGATCGAGGGCTGAAAAGGGCTCATCCAGCAGCAGAACCGGGCGATCGCGCAGTAAGCAACGTGCCAGCGCAACGCGCTGACGTTGCCCACCGGAAAGCTGGCCCGGCAAGCGCGTAAGCAGATCGCTTAACCCAACCTGTGTTGCAATAGCCGCCAGTTGTTGTTGTTGGGTGGCATTCAGCTTCAAGCCTGGATTCAGCCCCAGCGCCATGTTCTGCTGTACGTTGAGGTGTGGAAACAGGTTGTTCTCCTGAAACAGCATCGAAACCGGACGCTTTGCGGGCACGCTGCGCGTGTGATCTTTGCCATCAATCTCCAGCATTCCCTGACTGACCGGTAAAAATCCGGCAATCAGGCTCAGCAACGTACTTTTACCTGCGCCGCTGGGGCCAAGAATCGCCAGACGTTCGCCACGTTGCGCAGTCAGGCTGAAACGCATCGGCAAGTGGTGATACAGGTAAGTGAGGTTATTCAGAGTCAGCATGGTGGCCCGGTAATTTTTCCATCAGAGTGAACAGCAACAGGCAAAGTAACAGCAGCAGCAGGGCGGTAACTGCTCCGTCTGCGCCACGATAAGAACCAATTTGTTGATACAGGTAGAACGGTAAGGTGCGGAAATCTGCGCTACCAAACAGCGCAACCACGCCAAAATCTCCGATCGATAATACGCAGGCAAAGGCCAGTGCCTGAGCTAAAGGTCGCTTCAGGGCGCGCAGTTCAATCAGACGTAGTCGATTCCAGCCCTGGATACCCAACGAATTGCACAGGTTTGCGTAGCGCTCAGCGATATCGCGCATGGGGTTTTCCAACACTTTCAGGGCGTAGGGAATGGAAATCAGTGCGTTAGTGAATATCACTAAACCGTCAGCGGAAGTGGGCAAGCCAATGGTGGCGTTGAACAGCAGGAAAAAGCCGGTCGCCAGCACGATACCGGGCATCGCCAGAATCAACATACCGCTGGTATCTATGATCTGTGCAGCCACGTTGCGTTGGCGAATACGTAATTCGCGGCTGCTCCACAGCAGCATCATAGTCAGCAGCACGCAAAGCAGGCCAGCACCCAGCGCGATACGCAGCGAAGTGAATGTGGCCTGCCACAGCGCCGGTTGTGCCAACGCCCCGCGCAGGCCGCCATGCAATCCATCCACGATGACTGCCAGCAGCGGTGGTAACAGCAGCAGCAGCGCCAACACAATCAAGGCAAAATCACTCACGCGAGCAAGCAGGGAATCTTGCGGATCGCGCCAGCCCCGCAGTTGACTGATGCCAGCGGGAATGGCCTTGCTAAAACGCTGGCTGAGCAAAACTAAAGTCAGGCAGCAGGTGAGCTGTATCAGTGCCAGCAATGCTGCGCGCCCCGGATCGTAGTCATAACTCAGCGCCTGAAAAATGGCGAGTTCAATGGTGGTGGCTTGCGGCCCGCCGCCCAGCGACAACACGGTAGCAAAGCTGGCAAAGCAGAGCATAAATATCAGCGCGCCGGTCGGCAGCAACTGACGGCGCAGCCACGGCCATTCCAGCAGGCGAAAATGGTGCCAGCCGCGCAAATTAAGCTGCGCGGCCAGTTGTCGCTGCTCGGCCGGAATGCTTTCTAACGCCTGCAACATCAAACGCGTTGCCAGCGGCAAATTGAAAAACACATGTGCCAGCAGAATACCTTGCAGGCCGTACGGTGAAAAAGCGTAATCGATATTGAAAAACTGGCACAGCTGCGCCAACCAGCCGACGCGACCATAGACCGTAAGCAAGCCAAATACCGCGACCAAAACCGGCAGAACCAGCGTCATGGCGCACAGCCGCAGCAACAATTGGCGACCAGGAAAGCGCCGCCGGTAAAGTGCGCGCGCGAGCGCAATCGCAGGCAGGAGCGACAACAGCGCAGAAAGCAGCGCCTGACCAAAGGAGAAGCCGATAACGTGATGGAGATAGTCGTCCTGCAATACGCTGCGCCAGTCCGTATCAGGCGCAGCGATCCACAGCGAGGAAAACGCCAGCAGCGCCACACTGCACAGCAGCAGCGTGGCGAGCGAACCGGGAATCAACCAGAGCGGAATTAACGGCTGACGGCGCGTTGCCATGCATTAATCCATTCTGAGCGGTGATCGGCGACATCTTGCGATGAGAATTGCAGCGCAGTATTTGGCACGCTCAACGATGAAAATCCTGCCGGCAAATCAGTTTTGATTACGGGATACATCCAGTTACCGGTTGGAATCGCGTTCTGGAAGGCAGGCGACACCATGAACTGCATGAACTGTTGCGCCAGTTTGGGTTGTTTGCTGCTGGCAAGCTGAGCCGCAACTTCAACCTGCAAATAATGGCCTTCGGCAAACGACGCAGCGGCGTAATTCTCTTTTTTCTCTTCGATGATGTGGTAAGCAGGCGAGGTGGTGTAACTCAACACCAGATCACCTTCACCTTTCAGGAACAGACCGTAAGCTTCGCTCCAACCTTTGGTGACAGTAACGGTTTTCTGCGCCAGCTTCTGCCAGGCCTGCGGTGCCTGATCGCCATACACTTTTTGCATCCACAGCAGCAAGCCTAAACCCGGCGTGCTGGTACGCGGGTCTTCATAAATGACGCGCCACTTCTCTGGACTATCAACAAGTTCTTTCAGGCTTTTAGGCGGATTTTTGAGTTTATTTTTGTCATAGACAAAGGCGAAGTAGCCGTAATCGAAGGGCACAAAGGTTTTATCTTGCCAGCCATCGGGTAACTGTAGCTCGCTGGTGTCAACGTCGCTGGGCGCAAACAGACCCGTTTTTTGTGCCGCCTGCACCAAATTGTTATCCAGCCCTAATACCACGTCGGCTTTGCTGTTCTTGCCTTCCATGCGCACGCGATTCAGCAGCGACACGCCATCTTCCAGGGCGACGAATTTCAGTTCGCAATTGCACTGCGCTTCAAAGGCTTTTTTCACCGCTGGGCCAGGGCCCCAATCGGCTGAGAATGAATCGTAGGTATAAACGGTTAAGGTCGGTTTGGCAGCAAAGACGGGCGCTGACAGCAGCAGCAGCAGAGACAGGCATTTTTTTAACACTTTGCGCTCCTTAAGGAGAATTGTTATATGAGTCGCAAAGGATCTGAGCACGTTGGCCTCTCAAATCCCTACGTCGGTATTAACCGAATCAGGTTCGACGGGTATATCTCAGCTCATTGCGACAATCGCAAGCGGCACCCCGTTGAGAACGAGTCATTCTAGTCATTTCGTCGCCGGGGCGAAAGGATCACAGCTCCGGCGGCGCGAACCAGGCGGATTTAAAATCAAACCAGCCCAGCGTATTCATGCGCACGCCACGCATACTGCGTTCTCCTTCCAGCAACAGCCAGTGATGAAACAGCGGATGCAACCCACCTTCCTCGACCAAACGCTTGCTCCATTCGGCAAGCGGCAGCGCTTTTTCACGCCAGCGTGCGGCATCGCTGTGCCAGTCAATGGGCAGGCAATGATGCAGCAACGGCACCTCATAGAGCTGAGCAAACAGTGAATATTCCAGCGGCAGGGTGAAATTGACGCTGCCCAGCCAGATATCGCTTTCAGCCTCGCCCTGATGCCAGCTTTCATAGCTGACTTCACGCGTTTCAAGCGTTACGCCATGTTGCGCTAATAAAGGGCGTAGCGCATTAGCGATGCCTTCGTGCTCAACGTGTTGGCTATACCAGGTGAGCGTCAGGCTTTTCAGCCCAGCGGGTTTCTCAACGGGCGTTAAGTCACGGCGATGGTGCCAGCGCGGCAGCAAACCGTAAGCGGGAAACCAGTAGCGCTGATAGCCAGCGCTCGCATGATTGAGCAGGGCAATAGGATTAAATAAATAGCTGACCCAGCGGCGAATCGCCTCGTTGCGACCTTTTTCTGATCGCTGATCAAATAGCAAATAATAACATCCCTCTTCGAGCCGACTCTCTTCCTGCTTTTCATCAACGGTGTCGCCCTGCAAACGTACGCCTGAATAAACCAGTTCGTCGCTGATCTCAGGCAATACCCAAATTGAGACGTCATCGATCAGGGCGCGAAAGCCAAAGTAGTCATCAAACGCTTCGATTTTCAGCTGGCTTTGCTGATTGCGCACCACGCTGTAAGGGCCAGTCCCCTTAGGCTGGCGAGCGAAATCACGCTGCTCGGGCCATTCACGCGGCAGAATCATGGCGCTCACGCTGCCAAGTAACCAAGGTAACCAGTCGTCGGGCTGGCTTAGCGTGATATCCAGCGTCCAGGGGGCGGGCGAGGTGATGAGTTGGAAATGTGAAAACAGCGGCTGATCACGCAGGCGTTCAAGACTGCCGATGACATCAGCCATTTCTAATTCACGACCGTGGTGAAAGCGGATAGCCGGGCGTAAAAAAAAGCGCCAGTGCAGCGGCGATGTTTGCTGCCAGTGGTGCGCAATATCCGCCTCGATTTCCCCGTTTTCCTCATTTATTCGCGTCAGCCCACTAAAGATTTGTCGTGCCAGATGCGTCTCTGAGCGGCGCAGCGGCGATCCAGGCAGCAGGTTGAGTAACGGGCGGTAATAAAGCACGCGAAGAATATGTTTGCCCTGGCGGAAACTGCGGCCCAGATGCGCGCTGATCATCTGTCGCACCTGATTTTTATCGCCGACCAGTTGCACCAGTTGATCGATACGATCCTGCTCCAGCAAATCTTCTGCCCGCTGCTGCTGTAGCGCGAGTCCGGTATAACAAAAAGTCAGCTGTGAACGCTTGCCGCGCCCGGCTTCAGCTTGCCAGGTCAGCCATCCAGCATCTTGCATAGCGTTAAGTAAATTACGCATATGACGGCGAGAGCAATGCAGTAAATCCGCCAGTTCACTCAGCGTGGTTTCTTGCGTCTGGCCCTGGCAACTTTGCCACAGGCGAATGAATTGCTGCTTAAGGCGTGATGAGGACATAAAAGAGGAACTCCCTGTAAAAAGCGCTCTGTTTTTCCTGCCTCATATTAGAGGCAAACTGAACCTCATTGGAAGAGCGGGAGGCATTCAGCAATGAATGGCGCTCAACCATGATCGCGCAGCGATGCGGGATCCTTTCTGAGTAGGGTGCAATTACACCGCCAGCAGGATTTTATCTGCTGGCTTTTTTCATGTTGCGCTGTATCGTCTACCCTTGTTTTTTTCCTCGGTTTTTTCATTCTGTTAGGGATTTCGGCATGAAGTCGCAGCGTCGCATCAATCCGGTTTATCTCGCGTTTATGGTGGCATCGTTCATGATTGGCGTAGCCGGTGCATTACAAGCACCCACGCTCAGCTTGTTTTTGACGCGTGAAGTGCAGGCGCGGCCGTTTTGGGTTGGGCTGTTTTTTACCATTAATGCCGTGGCCGGGATTGTGGTGAGCATGCTGGTAGCCAAGCGCTCAGACAGCGTCGGTGATCGCCGTCACATCATTCTGTTTTGTTGTCTAATGGCGCTGTGTAATGCCATTTTATTTGCCTTCACGCGTCATTATTTCACACTGATTACGCTGGGCGTGCTGCTGTCAGCGCTGGCCAGCGTCTCCATGCCACAGATTTTTGCGCTGGCGCGAGAATATATTGACCATTCCGCGCGCGAAGCAGCGATGTTCAGTTCGGTAATGCGTGCGCAGATATCGCTGGCTTGGGTGATTGGGCCGCCGCTGTCGTTTGCACTGGCGCTCAACTATGGCTTTGTCACGCTATTCATGGTGGCGGCAGCGCTGTTCTTTATCTGCATCCTCCTTATTTGGTTTACCTTGCCTTCGGTGCCACGCGCTGATTCGCTGATGCACAGCGGCGGCATGCCGATCAGCGGTTGGCGCAACCGCGATGTCAGGCTGCTGTTTATCGCCTCCGTGACAATGTGGACTTGCAATACCATGTACATTATCGATATGCCGCTCTATATCAGCAGCACGCTGGGCTTACCGGAAAAGCTGGCGGGGTTATTGATGGGAATGGCGGCAGCACTGGAGATTCCAGTGATGTTACTGGCTGGCTATTGCGCTAAACGCGTCGGTAAACGCAACCTGATGCTGATCGCGGTAGCGGCAGGTATTCTGTTCTATCTCGGACTGGTATTGTTTAGTTCGCGCCATGCGTTGCTGATTTTGCAGCTGTTTAATGCAGTATTTATCGGCATCATTGCCGGAATAGGCATGCTGTGGTTTCAGGATTTAATGCCAGGACGACCGGGCGCAGCCACCACTATGTTCACTAATTCTATTTCCACCGGCATGATTTTGGCGGGATTGATTCAGGGAACCTTGAGCGAACGCTTTGGACATATCTCAATATATTGGCTGGCGTTAGGGCTGGCTATTGCCTCTTTTGCCATGTCGGCGCGGGTACGCAACGTATAAGAAAAGGGCGACTAAATCGTCGCCCTTAATGATTAACGCAGGAAAGCGGGCTGCTTCTGCTCATAATCAGAGATCGAGGCTTCATGCTGAAGCGTCAGGCCAATGCTGTCGAGACCATTGATCATGCAGTGACGACGGAAACTGTCGAGCTCAAACGGATACGTTTTATCGCCAGCGGTCACGGTTTGCGCTTCAAGATCAACGGTGAAACGGATGCCTGGCTGTGCAGCGACCAGTTTAAACATCTCATCGACTTCTTCATCGCTGAGCTTTACCGGCAGCAGCTGATTGTTGAAGCTATTGCCGTAAAAGATATCGGCAAAACTGGGTGCAATCACCACGTGAAAACCGAAATCTGTTAGCGCCCAAGGTGCGTGCTCACGTGACGATCCACAGCCAAAGTTTTCACGCGCCAGTAAAATACTGGTGCCTTTGAATTCGGGCTTGTTCAACACAAAGCTGGCAGTCGGTACGGTGCCGGCATCATCTTCAAAGCGCCAATCGTGAAACAGGTGCTGACCAAAACCGGTACGCGTAACTTTCTGCAAAAACTGCTTAGGGATGATCGCGTCGGTATCGACGTTTGCCGCATCCAGCGGCGCAACAATCCCGGTGTGTTGGGTAAATTTATTCGCCATGACTTATGCTCCTGTCGTCAGTTCACGGATGTCAGCAAAATGACCAGTTACCGCAGCCGCAGCTGCCATGGCCGGGCTAACCAGATGCGTACGGCCGCCACGTCCTTGACGTCCTTCAAAGTTACGGTTGCTGGTAGAGGCGCAACGCTCACCCGGATTCAGGCGATCGTTGTTCATGGCCAGGCACATTGAGCAACCCGGCAAGCGCCATTCAAAACCCGCTTCGAGGAAAATCTTATCCAGACCTTCCGCTTCCGCCTGCGCTTTTACCGGACCCGAGCCTGGCACCACCATCGCCATTACGCCTGGCGCGACTTTGCGGCCTTTGGCAATCGCAGCAGCAGCGCGTAAATCTTCAATACGTGAGTTAGTACAAGAACCGATAAAGACTTTGTCGATGCTAACGTCAGTCAGCTTGATGCCTGGCTGCAGATCCATATACGCCAGCGCTTTCTCTGCGGAGGCGCGTTCAACGGGATCGGCAAAAGAGGCTGGATTCGGGATCGCTTGATCAACGGCAATGACCTGGCCTGGATTTGTTCCCCAGGTTACCTGAGGTGCGATCTCTTCGGCATGCAGGGTAACAACCGCATCAAATTTTGCGCCTTCATCTGACTTCAGGGTGCGCCAATACTCGACGGCTTGTTCCCATTTCTCACCGTCGGGTGAAAACTGGCGACCTTTCAGGTAAGTAAAGGTGGTGTCATCCGGTGCCACTAAACCCGCTTTGGCACCCATCTCAATGGCCATGTTGCACAGCGTCATACGACCTTCCATGCTCAGCGCTTCAATGGCTGGGCCACAGAATTCGACTACATGGCCGGTGCCGCCTGCGCTACCGGTTTTACCGATGATCGCCAGCACAATATCTTTGGCAGTGATGCCGGTAGCCGCTTCACCCAGCACTTCGATTTTCATGGTTTTGGCACGGCCCTGTTTCAGGGTTTGCGTGGCAAACACATGCTCAACTTCTGAAGTACCGATACCAAATGCCAGCGAACCAAAAGCGCCGTGCGTTGCAGTATGTGAATCACCGCAAACAATGGTCATGCCGGGCAAAGTCATACCTTGCTCTGGACCAATTACGTGCACGATGCCTTGAAACGGGTGATTCAGGTCATACAACTGCACGCCAAACTCGGCACAGTTCTTCATCAATTCTTGCATCTGGATACGTGCCATCTCGCCCGACGCATTGATGTCTTTGGTCTGCGTGGAGACGTTATGATCCATGGTCGCGAAGGTTTTAGACGGCTGACGGACTTTACGACCGTGAGCACGCAGGCCATCAAAGGCCTGCGGTGATGTCACTTCATGGATCAGATGGCGATCGATATAGAGCAATGGGGTTTCATTTGGCGTTTCATTAACGACATGTGCATCAAATAACTTCTGGTATAAGGTTTTCATTATTTTATTTTTCCTCGGCGATAAAGCGGGCAATGATACTGCCTATCTCATCTGTGCTGACTGCTGGGCCATCACCGGCTAAATCTTTGGTACGATAACCTTCTTCCAGCGCACGACCGATCGCGCGCTCAATGCTGTCTGCAGCGTCATCAGCATTCAGGCTGTAGCGCAGCAGCAGAGATAAGGAGAGGATCTGCGCAACGGGGTTAGCGATATTTTGCCCCGCGATGTCAGGCGCAGAACCGCCTGCCGGTTCGTAAAGACCAAACCCTTCTTCATTCAGGCTGGCGGAAGGCAGCATGCCCATTGAACCAGTGATCATGGCGCATTCGTCAGAAAGAATGTCACCAAACAGGTTAGAACACAGCAGCACATCAAACTGTGAAGGATCTTTGATCAACTGCATGGTGGCGTTGTCGATATAGATGTGGCTCAACTGCACGTCAGGATATTCTTTAGCGATCTCGTTAACGATTTCGCGCCACATTACGGAGGTTTGCAGCACGTTGGCTTTATCTACTGACGTAACTTTATTACGGCGTTTACGAGCAGATTCAAAAGCAATGCGCGCAATACGTTCAATCTCGAAACGGTGATAGACCTCGGTATCAAACGCACGCTCATGTGGGCCGCTGCCTTCGCGGCCTTTTGGCTGACCGAAGTAGATGCCACCAGTTAACTCACGCACGCAAAGAATATCGAAGCCTTTTGCAGCGATGTCGCTACGCAGCGGACAAAATGCTTCCAGGCCGCTGTAGAGCGCAGCAGGGCGCAAGTTGCTAAACAGTTTGAAGTGCTTACGCAGCGGCAACAGCGCGCCACGCTCAGGTTGGGAAGCGGGAGGCAAATGCTCCCATTTTGGGCCGCCTACCGAACCAAACAGAATTGCATCGGCTTGTTCACAACCGGCTACTGTTGCCGGTGGAAGAGGTTCACCGTGACGATCAATCGCGATGCCGCCAACATCATATTCGCTGGTGGTGATACGCATATCGAAGCGTTGACGAATCGCATCTAACACTTTGATGGCCTGCGCCATGACTTCTGGACCAATACCGTCGCCCGGTAAAACTGCGATATGTGAAGACGTAGACATAGTTACACCGTTTCCTTCTGATCTTTAAATTTGCGCTGCAATTCTTTTTCAACCTGTTTGGCACGCCAGATATTGTTCAGGGCGTTGACCATCGCTTTGGCGGAAGACTCGACGATATCCGTCGCCAGGCCGACACCATGAAATTTACGGCCGTTGTAGCTCACCACAATATCAACCTGACCCAAGGCGTTTTCGCCGTGGCCTTTTGCCGTCAGCTTGTAGTTCACCAGCTCGGCATCAAACTGGGTGATGCGATTGATCGCTTGATAGACCGCATCGACCGGGCCGTTACCGGTTGCCGCTTCAGATTTTGTTTCTTCACCACAACCCAGATTCACCGATGCGGTTGCGTTGATGCTTGAACCCGACTGCACATTAAAATCGTTCAGCTGGAAATATTCCGGCTCTTCGTTTTGCTTGTTAATGAACGCCAGCGCTTCCAGGTCATAATCGAATACCTGACCTTTTTTGTCGGCCAGTTTCAGGAAAGCGTCATACAGTTTGTCCAGGTTGTAATCGCTCTCTTTGTAGCCCATCTCTTCCATGCGATGTTTTACCGCGGCACGGCCTGAGCGTGACGTCAGATTCAGCTGGATTTTGTGCAGGCCGATCGATTCTGGCGTTAATATTTCGTAGTTTTCACGATTTTTCAGCACGCCATCCTGATGGATGCCGGAAGAGTGAGCAAAGGCGTTAGAACCGACCACCGCTTTGTTAGCGGGAATCGGCATGTTGCAGATCTGGCTGACCATTTGGCTGGTGCGGTAAATTTCCTGATGCTGAATATTGGTATGGACGTTCATGATTTGCTGACGGGTTTTAATCGCCATGATCACTTCTTCCAGCGCACAGTTACCTGCACGTTCACCCAGACCATTCATTGTGCCTTCGACCTGGCGCGCACCCGCCTGAACCGCAGCAATCGCGTTGCCGGTAGCCATACCTAAGTCGTCGTGGGTATGAACGGACAGAATGGCTTTATCGATGTTAGGTACGCGGTTGACTAACTGACTGATGATGTCTGCGTATTCACCCGGCAAGGTATAACCCACGGTGTCGGGAATGTTAATGGTTGTCGCACCTGCGTTAATCGCGGCTTCAACCATGCGGCACAGATCATCAATCGGCGTACGACCGCCATCTTCACAAGAAAATTCAACATCATTGGTGTAATTACGGGCGCGTTTCACCATGTGAACGGCACGCTCAATCACTTCTGGCAAGGTGCTGCGCAGCTTAGTAGCGATGTGCATCGGCGAGGTGGCGATAAAAGTGTGAATGCGAAACGCTTCGGCAACGCGCAGTGCTTCGTATGCGGCGTCGATATCTTTCTCTACACAACGCGCCAGACCACAGACGCGGCTGTTTTTAATAGTGCGCGCAATGGTTTGTACCGATTCAAAATCACCGGGTGAGGAAACCGGGAAACCGACTTCCATTACATCGACGCCCATGCGCTCCAGCGCTAAAGCAATCTGCAGTTTTTCTTTCACACTCAGGCTGGCCTGTAATGCCTGCTCACCGTCGCGCAGAGTGGTATCGAAAATAATGACTTGTTGGCTCATCGTATTCATCCTTATGCATTAACTTCGCTTTGCAACGAGCATAAAAAAACCCGCGCATCGGCGCGGGTTTTTAACTTTCAGCAGGTTTGAATCAGTGTTTGATTCCGCCCACAAGTCTACCGCGCAAATTGGCTGCGTTTAGTAGTAGACCTAGTAGGCGAGTAGAACGAAACATGGATTCAAACCTCGTAAATTTTTTTGCTGCACATATTGGTACTGGAATCCCTAAGGGATGTCAACCATAGGTGAAGGGTTATTTTATTAGGTCGCTAAGAAAAATATTCTGTGGTTTTACGTCGTTGCAGAGTTATGCGCAGCAGCATAAAAGCAGAGATATCACCTGAGGATGAAAACATAAGGATTCAATAAAATAAATTATTATATCCCATTGAATTATAATGTTTAATTTTTATTATTTTGCCGTAATGATTACGGTTGGTGAGCGTTTGATGCAGCAGAATCTCATGTGAATGCACTGTTTTAAGGTTAATAACGCCAGAAATGAATTGTCTCAGGAAATTGTGGGCTAACGCTTCCTCCAATAACTTTTTGCTATTTCTTAGATCACGCTGCAATTAATATCATGACTAGCATTTTCGTCTGCTGTTAGCTCACGTAATTAGTTTAATCATCGTAGCCAAATCTTATCGAGCAGAGCCTTTAAAGCCTAATCGATTGCCTAACTCAAGTTTGAAGTTTGCCTGCCAGGTTTTCTACGGTTATGGTAATCGACCTACTATCAAAAGAATTAAATCAGCAGATTTCTCTGTATCTGGACAGCGGAAATGATTTCCGCTGTCTACGCATAAACATAAGGTTTTGATCTTAATTGGCGAACAGGGAGCAGGATGCAAGTGACATGCTGGAAAGCATTCGTCAGTGAATTCAGTTCCTTTAGCCTGGAGGCAGAAAATGGAGATGTTGTCAGGAGCCGAAATGGTCGTCCGTTCGTTAATCGATCAGGGCGTAAAGCAGGTATTCGGTTATCCGGGCGGAGCGGTGCTTGATATCTATGACGCTCTGCAAACGGTGGGTGGTATTGATCACATATTAGTTCGCCATGAACAGGGCGCAGTGCATATGGCTGATGGTCTTGCGCGCGCCACTGGCGAAGTGGGTGTGGTGCTGGTGACTTCGGGTCCCGGTGCAACCAACGCAATTACCGGTATTGCTACGGCATACATGGATTCCATTCCGCTCGTTATTCTATCGGGGCAAGTACCGTCTTCACTGATTGGTTACGATGCTTTCCAGGAGTGCGACATGGTGGGGATTTCCCGCCCGGTGGTGAAACACAGCTTCTTAGTGAAAAGCACCGAAGAAATTCCTGGCGTTTTGAAAAAAGCCTTTTGGCTGGCAGCAAGTGGCCGTCCCGGTCCGGTCGTCATTGATTTGCCGAAAGATATTCTAAATCCTGCCCACAAGTTGCCTTATATGTGGCCGGATTCGGTGAGCATGCGCTCATACAATCCAACCGTTCAAGGACATAAAGGCCAGATCAAGCGCGCTTTGCAAACGCTGTTAGCAGCGCATAAGCCTGTAATGTATGTCGGTGGCGGCGCGATTACCTCTGCATGTGAAGCTGAAGTGCTTCAGTTGGCTGAAAGCCTAAATATCCCGGTCACAAACTCATTAATGGGATTAGGCGCTTTCCCTGGTACGCATCGCCAATGCCTTGGCATGTTAGGCATGCACGGGACTTACGAAGCGAACATGACGATGCACAATGCCGATTTGATCTTTGGTATTGGCGTACGTTTTGACGATCGCACCACCAATAACCTGGCAAAATATTGTCCTAATGCCACGGTGATGCACATTGATATCGATCCTACCTCGATTTCTAAAACCGTTGCCGCAGACATTCCTATTGTCGGCGATGCTAAACAGGTTCTGCAGCAGATGCTGGAACTGCTGGCGCAAAACGAAAGCAAGCAGCAGCTCGATAGTCTGCGCGATTGGTGGCAAACGATTGATGGCTGGCGTAGCCGCAAGTGTCTTGAATTTGATCGCACCAGCGACAAGATCAAACCGCAGGCGGTCATTGAAACTATTTATCGCCTGACTCAGGGTGATGCTTACGTCACCTCTGATGTCGGCCAGCACCAGATGTTTGCCGCGCTTTATTATCAGTTTGATAAGCCGCGTCGCTGGATTAACTCCGGCGGACTGGGAACGATGGGCTTTGGTCTGCCAGCAGCGCTGGGTGTGAAAATGGCGCTGCCAGATGAGACGGTGATTTGCGTAACCGGTGATGGCAGCATCCAGATGAACATTCAGGAGCTTTCAACTGCACTGCAATATGACTTGCCGGTGCTGGTGCTAAACCTAAACAACCGCGTTCTCGGCATGGTGAAGCAGTGGCAGGACATGATCTATTCAGGGCGCCATTCACAATCCTATATGGAATCGCTGCCTGATTTTGTTCGTCTGGCAGAAGCATATGGACACGTTGGAATTGCGATTCAACACCCTGCCGAGCTGGAAGAGAAGTTAGCCTTGGCGCTGGATACGCTAGCGAAAGGTCGTCTGGTATTTGTTGATGTTACGGTTGATGGCAGCGAGCACGTTTACCCGATGCATATTCGCGGTGGCAGTATGGACGAGATGTGGTTGAGCAAAACGGAGAGGACTTAATTATGCGTCGCATTTTATCAGTTTTGCTGGAAAACGAATCCGGCGCATTGTCTCGCGTTGTCGGCTTGTTTTCACAACGCGGCTACAACATTGAAAGCCTTACCGTTGCGCCAACCGATGATCCGACACTCTCGCGTATGACGATCCAAACGGTTGGCGATCAAA
Source organism: Pantoea sp. MQR6 (assembly GCF_022761075.1). Classification (NCBI taxonomy): domain Bacteria; kingdom Pseudomonadati; phylum Pseudomonadota; class Gammaproteobacteria; order Enterobacterales; family Erwiniaceae; genus Pantoea; species Pantoea sp. MQR6. The sequence goes on along the minus strand of NZ_JAKYXB010000002.1, from coordinate 143,727 downwards.
AAGTATTGGAGCAGATCGAGAAGCAACTGCACAAACTGGTTGATGTATTGCGCGTAACCGAATTGGGGCAGGGTGCCTACGTTGAACGTGAAATCATGTTGGTGAAGATCCAAGCCAGCGGATATGGACGTGAAGAAGTTAAACGTAATGCCGAAATCTTCCGTGGTCAGATTATCGATGTGACGCCAACGCTTTACACGGTTCAGCTTGCAGGCACCAGCGACAAGCTGGATGCTTTTTTGAATACCGTGCGTGATGTAGCGGAAATTGTTGAAGTTGCACGTTCGGGCATCGTTGGTGTCTCACGTGGCGATCGCATCATGCGGTAATAACGTAGCGGAATCAAACAACTGTGTGCTAACCCGGCGAAATGCCGGGTTTTTTTATTTTTTATGCGCTATGCCGCCTACCGTCATAAAAGCGGTTGCCCCACACACTTTTCTGCTGTTAGATGTGATAAATGAGTTGTCCTTAGCGTAACTGCGGCTATTTACGCTGCAGAAGCGTGCTTGATTGTGGGGTTATCGTGAAACTGGATGAAATTGCGCGCCTGGCAGGCGTGTCGCGCACCACGGCCAGTTACGTCATTAATGGCAAAGCGCGGCAGTATCGTGTCAGCGACAAAACCGTCGAGAAAGTCATGGCGGTGGTGCGTGAACATAATTATCACCCCAATGCGGTGGCCGCAGGGCTACGTGCGGGGCGCACGCGTTCGATTGGTTTAGTTATTCCTGATTTGGAAAACACCAGTTATACGCGTATCGCTAATTATCTTGAACGGCAAGCACGTCAGCGTGGATATCAGCTGTTGATCGCCTGTTCGGAAGATCAGCCCGATAATGAAATGCGCTGCATTGAGCATCTGCTGCAACGCCAGGTTGATGCCATCATCGTTTCAACCTCTTTGCCACCCGAGCATCCTTTTTATCAACGCTGGATCCACGATTCGCTGCCGATTATTGCATTGGACCGTGCGCTTGATCGTGAGCATTTTACCAGCGTGGTGGGTGCAGATCAGGACGATGCCTTTATGCTGGCGGCTGAATTGCGTCAGCTTGAAGTAAAAAACGTGCTGTTCTTGGGCGCTTTGCCAGAGCTTTCAGTGAGTTTTCTGCGAGAAACGGGTTTCCGTGATGCATGGAAAGAGGATGATCGACCCATCGATTACCTTTATTGCAACAGCTTTGAACGTACCGCTGCCGCGGCAATGTTTGAAAAATATCTCGAAGACCATGCGATGCCAGAAGCACTTTTCACCACCTCATTTGGTTTACTGCAAGGTGTGATGGATGTGGTGCTGAAACGTGACGGACGTTTACCAACTGAGCTGGCTATTGCGACTTTTGGCGACCACGAATTACTGGACTTTTTAGAGTGTCCGGTTTTAGCGGTAGGTCAGCGACATCGTGATGTTGCGGAGCGAGTACTTGAACTGGTTCTTGCCTCACTGGATGAGCCAAGAAAGCCCAAACCAGGACTTACGCGTATTCGCCGTAATTTATTCCGACGCGGACAATTAAGCCGCAAATCAAAATAAACGCGGGGCGGCAATTATGCTGCCCCCAATAATTACCGTGGTAATTAATTCAGCTTAAAAAATCGCCAAGGCGTAAAAAAGAGTAAATTCTGCACACGTTAACTAACACATTATTGGAGAGGTATTTCTTTATTTGTTTAGATCTTCATCATTCAGCCAAGCCACGCCCCGCCTGATGCGCTAACTCATCCTTTAGGAAATCCCCTAAAATGCCGCCGCTGTCTCAGAATCCACGATAAATATGCCGTCTTAATAATTGTTCTATTTTCCACCGCTTTTTTTACGTGCTTCAATTTTATTCAGTTATTCATCAAGTTAATTTCCATTTTGATTTTTTTAGCAGAGTTGATGCTCTGTAATTCAATTTTAGTCAGCATGAAATAGTGATATTCACTTACCGCTCCGGCTTGACAAGGATTTCATCGGGTCCTTAAACTCGTTTCGTGGTAAAAAGTGGGATAAAGTGGCGGAAATGGGTAACTGAGGAGAAAGGCTGGCATGTTCCGTGGAGCAACGTTAGTCAATCTTGACAGCAAAGGACGACTGGCCGTACCAATGCGCTATCGCGATTTGTTGAACAGTGAGTCTCAAGGTCAAATGGTTTGCACCATCGATCTTCATCAGCCCTGCCTGTTGCTTTATACCTTGCCTGAATGGGAAATCATTGAAAAGAAGCTTGCTCGCTTATCCAGTATGAACCCGCTTGAGCGCCGCGTGCAGCGCTTGCTGTTGGGGCATGCCAGTGAGTGTCAGATGGACAATGCAGGCCGCTTGCTGCTGGCGAACACGCTTCGTCAGCATGCCAAATTATCAAAAGAAGTGATGCTGGTTGGACAGTTCAATAAGTTTGAGCTGTGGGATGAACAGACCTGGTATCAACAAGTTAAGGACGATATTGACGCAGAACAGTCGGCTCAGGAACCTTTATCTGATCGATTGCAGGACTTGTCGCTATAGCTATGCAGGAAAATTTTAAACATACCACCGTGCTGTTGGATGAGGCTGTTAACGGCCTCAACATCAAGGAAGACGGGATCTACATCGACGGCACTTTTGGTCGTGGCGGTCATTCACGCTTAATTCTTTCGCAACTTGGTGCGAACGGGAAGCTCATCGCCATCGATCGTGACCCGCAAGCTATTGCCGCGGCCGCTGAGATTGATGATCCACGTTTTACAATTATTCATGGCCCTTTTTCTGCGCTGGCAGAATATGTCAACGAGCGTGATCTGGTTGGCAAGATCGACGGCATTTTGCTGGATCTTGGCGTCTCTTCTCCGCAGTTAGATGACGCTGAGCGTGGCTTCTCTTTCATGCGTGATGGGCCGCTCGATATGCGTATGGATCCCACGCGAGGACATTCTGCCGCGGATTGGCTGCTCCATGCTGATGAAGCTGATATCGCTTTTGTGCTGAAAACTTACGGTGAAGAACGTTTTGCTAAGCGCATTGCACGTGCCATTGTCGAGCGCAATCGTGAACAGCCAATGACGCGTACAAAAGAATTGGCTGACGTTATCGCAGCGGCAACGCCGATAAAAGACAAGTTTAAACATCCTGCGACACGCAGTTTCCAGGCGATTCGTATCTGGATTAACAGTGAACTGGAAGAGATCGACATCGCGTTGAAAGGGGCCGTTGAGGTGCTGGCAACTGAAGGTCGCTTATCCGTTATCAGTTTTCACTCGTTAGAAGATCGCTTGGTTAAACGTTTTATGCGCGATCAAAGTCGTGGTCCGCAAGTTCCACCTGGAATCCCGATGACTGAGTACCAGTTAAGAGAGTTAGGTGGACGAGAACTGAAACTGCACGGCAAGTTGGTGCCGGGCGATCGTGAAGTATCAGAAAACCCACGCGCGCGCAGTTCGGTGTTGCGTATTGCGGAGAGAACGTAAGCATGATCGGCAATGAGCGCCACAGCCTGCCCGGCGTCATTGGCGGCGATCTGCTGCGTAAGGGCAAAGTTCCGGTATTGCTGTTAATCGCCGTGATGGTTTCAGCGGTATTCGTTGTCACCACAACGCATAAAACGCGTTTGTTAACGGCACAGCGTGAACAGTTAGTACTGGAACGTGATGCGCTTGATATTGAATGGCGCAACCTGATTTTGGAAGAAAACGCCTTGGGCGATCACAGCAGGGTAGAGCGGATCGCGACCGAGAAGCTGCAGCTGCAGCATGTTGATCCTTCACAAGAAAATATTGTGGTGCAGAAATAAGGACCTCAAACAGCGAATGAGCGGCGCAGGCAGAACGCTGAAGTTGAAGAAACCGGAAGATAAAGCCAGCTTTGTAAGCTGGCGTTTTGCGTTGCTGTGCGGCTGTATTTTGCTGGCATTAGGCGGCCTTCTCTCCCGTGTCGCCTGGTTACAGGTTATTAACCCAGACAAACTGGTTAAAGAGGGCGATTTGCGCTCGCTGCGCGTGCAGGCGGTGCCGACGGCACGTGGCATGATCAGCGATCGCGCAGGACGCCCATTGGCGGTTAGTGTACCGGTCAATGCTATTTGGGCCGATCCTAAAGAGCTGCACGATGGCGGTGGCGTGACATTAGACAGCCGCTGGAAAGCGCTGTCTGATGCGCTCTCCATTCCTCTTGATCAGCTCGCCGCTCGCGTCAACGCCAATCCAAAAGGACGTTTTGTCTATCTGGCGCGCCAGGTCAATCCGGCTATTGGTGAATACGTTAAAAAACTTAAGCTTCCCGGTATTCATCTCCGCGAAGAGTCTCGTCGTTATTACCCGGCAGGGCAGGTGACATCCCATCTAATCGGCTTCACCAACATTGATGGTCAAGGCATTGAAGGGGTCGAGAAGAGCTTTGATAAATGGCTTACCGGTGCGCCAGGCGAACGTACGGTACGTAAAGATCGCTTTGGCCGCGTAATTGAAGATATCTCTTCAGTAGACAGCCGTGCCGCACATAACCTGACACTAAGCATTGATGAGCGTTTACAAGCGCTGGTTTACCGTGAATTGAATAACGCGGTTGCCTTCAACAAAGCGGAGTCTGGAACCGCCGTGCTGGTTGATGTCAGCACCGGTGAAGTGTTAGCGATGGCAAACAGCCCAGCTTACAACCCGAATAATCTCAGCAATACGCCCAAAGAGATGATGCGTAACCGCGCTATCACAGACATTTTTGAGCCAGGCTCCACGGTGAAACCGATGGTGGTAATGACGGCGCTGCAACGCAACGTGGTCAAAGAAAACAGCGTATTGAATACCGTGCCTTATCGTGTAAATGGTCATGAGATCAAAGATGTGGCGCGTTATAACGAATTGACCCTGACAGGGGTTTTGCAGAAGTCGAGTAACGTCGGTGTTTCACGTTTGGCGTTAGCGATGCCCTCCTCAGCGCTCGTAGATACTTACGCACGCTTTGGACTGGGTAAACCGACCAATTTGGGGCTGGTCGGGGAAAGTAGTGGCTTATACCCTCAAAAACAACGGTGGTCTGACATAGAGAGGGCCACCTTCTCTTTCGGCTACGGGCTAATGGTAACGCCGTTACAGTTAGCGCGAGTCTATGCAACGATTGGCAGCTACGGCATTAATCGCCCGCTGTCGATCACCAAGGTTGATCCACCGGTTGCCGGTGAACGCGTTTTCGATGAGTCACTGGTGAAAACCGTGGTGCATATGATGGAAAGCGTCGCGCTGCCGGGTGGAGGTGGTGTTAAAGCCGCCATCAAGGGATACCGCATCGCGATCAAAACGGGTACGGCAAAAAAAGTCGGACCGGATGGGCGCTACGTCAATAAATACATTGCTTACACTGCAGGCGTTGCGCCTGCCAGTCACCCTCGTTTTGCGCTGGTGGTGGTGATCAACGATCCCCAGGCCGGCAAATATTATGGCGGTGCGGTTTCCGCGCCGGTGTTTGGTGCCATCATGGGCGGCGTTTTACGCACCATGAACATCGAGCCGGATGCGTTGCCGGTCAATGACAAGAACGAGTTAGTGACTAACAGAAGTGAGGAATCAAGTGACAGATCGTAACCTGCGCGACTTACTTGGCCCATGGGTGCCAGACGCGCCGGCACGTCAGCTTCGTGACATGACGCTGGATAGCCGCATTGCGGCATCGGGCGATCTGTTTGTGGCTGTTGCAGGCCACCACGCCGATGGACGGCGTTTTATTCCGCAGGCTATTGCTCAAGGCGTTTCGGCTGTGATTGCTGAAGCAGAAGGCGAGGCCATTGACGGCGAAATTCGTGAAATGCACGGCGTACCGGTGATTTATCTGGCGCAACTGCATCAACGTTTATCTGCTTTAGCCGGGCGCTTCTATCAACAGCCCGGTGAAAAACAGCAGTTGGTTGGTGTTACTGGCACCAACGGTAAAACCACTACCACGCAGCTTTTAGCGCAGTGGGCGAAACTCTTAGGTGAAACCAGTGCGGTAATGGGCACGGTCGGCAACGGCCTTTTCGGTCAACTCGTGCCCACTGAAAATACCACCGGATCTGCAGTCGATGTACAACATATCCTGCATGATCTTACCGCGAAGGGTGCCACCCTGACGGCGATGGAAATTTCCTCACACGGCTTGGTGCAGCACCGCGTGGCGGCTTTGCCTTTTGCCGCTGCAGTATTCACCAATCTCAGCCGTGACCACCTCGATTATCATGGCGATATGCAGAGCTACGAATCTGCGAAATGGCTTTTGTTCTCTGAGCATCAGGTAGGCGAAGCGATTCTGAACGCTGATGATGAGGTAGGCCGCCGTTGGTTGGCCAACCTTCCTGATGCCGTAGCGGTCACCATGGAAAATAACCTGCTGCCAGGCTGCCATGGCCGTTGGTTGAAGGCTGACAATGTGACCTATCACGATGATGGTGCGCATATCCGCTTCAGCTCGAGTTGGGGCGAAGGTGAAATCAATAGCCGCCTGATGGGTGCCTTCAACGTCAGCAACCTATTGCTGGCGCTGGCGACATTGTTGGCGCTCGATTATTCACTGGATGAGTTAGTGCGCGTTGCGCCGCAACTGCAGCCGGTAAATGGTCGTATGGAAGTCTTTAGCGCCGCAGGCAAGCCGACTGTCGTCGTCGATTATGCCCACACGCCAGACGCGCTGGAAAAAGCGCTGGAAGCGGCGCGTCTGCACTGCAAAGGTCAGCTTTGGTGCCTGTTTGGCTGTGGTGGCGATCGCGACAAAGGCAAACGCCCACTGATGGGCGCGATTGCTGAGCAATATGCGGATGTCGTGGTGATCACTGATGACAATCCTCGTAGCGAAGATCCACAAGCCATTGTGAAGGATATTTTAGCCGGCCTGCTGGATCCAACGCGTGCACGCGTGGTTGCAGGTCGTGCACAAGCCGTGACCAATACCATCATGCAGGCTCAGCCAGACGACATCGTGTTGGTGGCGGGTAAAGGGCATGAAGATTATCAAATCGTTGGCAATCGCCGCCTTGATTACTCTGATCGCGCGACTGTTGCGGCTTTATTAGGAGGCGCGGCATGATCCCGGTTTCCTTAAGCACTTTGGCAGAGATCACGGGTGGTACGCTCTATGGCAGCGATTTAACGCTGAATGAGGTGACCACCGATACCCGCAAAGTCACGGCAGGCTGTCTGTTTATTGCCATCGTCGGCGAACGCTTTGATGCGCATGATTTTGTCGGTGAGGCAATTGCTAGCGGCGCGCTGGCTTTATTGGTGAGCAAACATTTACCCGTCGCTGTACCGCAAGTGGTGGTTGATGACACACGTTTGGCGTTTGGCAAGTTAGCCGCGTGGGTGCGTCAACAGGCGAAAGCGCGCGTTGTCGCGTTAACCGGCTCTTCCGGTAAAACCTCAGTCAAAGAGATGACCGCGGCTATTTTGCGTCAGTGCGGTGAAACACTTTATACCGCAGGCAATCTGAATAATGATTTCGGCGTGCCGATGACGCTGCTGCGCCTGACCGCTGAACATCAATATGCGGTGATTGAATTAGGTGCTAACCATCAGGGTGAGATTGCTTACACTACCGAGCTGGTTCGCCCTGAAACGGCTTTGGTCAATAACCTTGCCGCTGCGCATCTCGAAGGCTTTGGATCTTTGGATGGGGTCGCTAAAGCCAAAGGTGAAATTTTCTTAGGCTTACCTGCCCACGGTACCGCCATTCTCAATGCCGACAGCAACGACTGGCCGCACTGGCAACAACACCTGCACGGTAAAACGGTTTGGCGTTTTTCGCCTCAAGCCAAAGAGTGTGATTTCTCTGCCAGCGATATCACTGTAGGGCAAGATGGCACGCACTTCACTATGCATACGCCGCGTGGCAATATCGCCATCACGCTGCCGCTGCCTGGCCGCCACAATATTGCTAACGCGCTGGCAGCCGCTGCGCTGACTCTTTCAGTCGATGCGCCGCTAAGCGCAATTCAGCTCGGCCTTAAAACACTTCAGTCTGTTCCTGGACGCCTGTTCCCGATCCGCTTATCACCAAGCAAGTTATTGCTGGATGACAGCTACAACGCGAACGTCGGCTCAATGACTGCTGCTGCGCAGGTACTGGGTGAAATGCCGGGTTATCGCGTGATGGTGGTGGGTGATATGGCGGAACTGGGTCATGAAGCAGAACAGTGCCACCGTGAAGTCGGACATGCGGCTAAAGCTGCCGGAATTGACCGTGTATTAAGCACCGGAAAAATCAGTCACCTCATTAGTGAAAGCAGCGAAGTTGGCGAACATTTCAGCGATAAAGCCGCGTTGACTGAACGTTTACGCTCGCTGTTGTCCGAACACACAGAAATTACGGTCTTGATTAAAGGTTCGCGTAGTGCCGCCATGGAGCAGGTAGTACAGAGCTTACAGGAGAAAGGAACATGTTAGTTTGGCTGGCCGAGCATTTGGTCGCATTTTATTCCGGCTTTAACGTCTTTTCGTACTTGACGTTTCGCGCCATTGTCAGCCTGCTGACCGCCTTGTTTATCTCTCTTTATATGGGGCCGCGTCTGATTGCCTGGCTACAAAAATTGCAGATTGGTCAGGTCGTTCGCAACGATGGTCCTGAGTCGCATTTCAGCAAGCGCGGCACGCCCACCATGGGCGGGATCATGATCCTTACGTCCATCACTATTTCAGTGTTGATGTGGGCGTATCCATCCAATCCTTATGTCTGGTGCGTATTGGTGGTGCTGGTAGGGTTCGGCGTCATCGGCTTTGTTGATGATTACCGCAAAGTGGTACGCAAAGATACTAAAGGCCTGATTGCTCGCTGGAAGTATTTTTGGATGTCGGTGATCTCACTGGGCGTCGCCTTCGCCCTGTTTTTGGCGGGTAAAGATACGCCAGCGACGCAACTAGTGGTGCCGTTCTTCAAAGACATCATGCCGCAGTTGGGCTTGTTTTATATCCTGCTGGCGTATTTCGTGATTGTCGGAACCGGCAATGCAGTGAATTTAACCGATGGTCTGGATGGCCTGGCGATTATGCCAACCGTCTTTGTTGCTGCCGGTTTCGCGTTGGTAGCCTGGGCGACCGGTAACGTGAAGTTTGCTGAGTATTTGCATATTCCTTATCTTCGCCACGCAGGCGAACTGGTGATTGTCTGCACTGCGATTGTCGGCGCTGGGTTGGGCTTTTTATGGTTCAACACTTATCCGGCACAGGTCTTTATGGGCGATGTCGGTTCACTGGCTTTGGGCGGTGCGCTGGGCACGATTGCGGTGCTGCTGCGTCAGGAGTTCTTGCTGGTGATCATGGGCGGCGTGTTTGTGGTTGAAACGCTGTCGGTAATTCTGCAGGTGGGATCGTTCAAGCTGCGCGGCCAGCGTATTTTTCGCATGGCGCCGATCCATCATCACTATGAATTGAAAGGGTGGCCGGAGCCGCGCGTTATCGTGCGCTTCTGGATTATTTCGCTGATGCTGGTGCTGATTGGCCTGGCCACGCTGAAGGTACGTTAATTATGGCTGACTATCGGGGCAGGAAAGTCGTCATTATCGGGTTAGGCCTGACCGGGCTTTCTTGTGTTGATTTCTTTTTAACGCAGGGCGTTACACCGCGCGTGATGGATACCCGTATATCGCCGCCCGGCCTCAACCAGCTTCCAGCACAGGTCGAGCGCTATGTCGGCGGCATCAATATTGATTGGCTGCTCGCGGCCGATCTGATTGTTGCCAGCCCCGGTATTGCATTGGCGCATCCTGCTTTAAGCGAAGCTGCTGATGCGGGTATCGAAATCGTGGGTGACATTGAACTGTTCTGCCGAGAAGCGCAGGCACCTATTGTGGCGATCACCGGTTCTAACGGCAAAAGTACCGTCACTACGCTGGTCGGTGAAATGGCGAAAGCCGCTGGTTGGCAGGTTGGCGTTGGCGGCAATATCGGTTTGCCTGCGCTGAGTTTGTTGAAATCACCTGCACAACTTTATGTGCTGGAACTCTCCAGCTTCCAGCTGGAAACCACGCACAGCCTGAAAGCGGCAGCCGCAACCATTCTCAACGTGACGGAAGATCATATGGATCGTTATCCGTTGGGCATGCAGCAATACCGCGCCGCCAAGCTGCGTATCTATGAGAATGCGCAGGTATGTGTGGTGAATGCAGATGATGGATTAACCATGCCGGTGCGCGGTGCAGATACACGCTGCGTCAGTTTTGGTATCGATATTGGGGATTATCACCTGAACAAGCAGCAGGGCAGCATCTGGTTGCGGGTGAAAGGCGAAAAAGTACTGAATACCGATGAAATGAAACTGGTGGGTCAGCATAACTACACCAACGCGCTGGCTGCACTGGCGCTGGCGGATGCCGTAGGTCTACCACGCGCCACCAGCCTGGCGGCTCTGACCGCTTATAGCGGGTTAGCGCATCGCTTCCAGCTAGTGCATGAACATAACGGCGTACGCTGGATTAACGATTCTAAAGCCACCAACGTTGGTAGCACCGAAGCGGCGTTGAAAGGGTTGATAGTGACCGGGCGCTTGTGGCTGTTGCTGGGCGGTGATGGCAAGTCGGCAGATTTCACGCCGCTGGCACATTATCTACAAGGCGACAATTTGCGGCTGTTCTGCTTTGGTCGCGATGGCGATGCGTTAGCCGCGTTGCGCCCTGACGTGTCGGTACGCACTGAAACCATGCAGCAGGCGATGACGCAAATTGCTGCGCAGGTTCAGCCTGGTGACATGGTGCTGCTATCGCCAGCATGCGCCAGCCTCGATCAGTTTCGCAACTTTGAGCAACGCGGTGACGCGTTTGCACAACTGGCGAAGGAGCTGAGCTGATGAATATTCCAGGCGCAGGTTTGGCCAGTTACTTCTCAAGCCGCTTGAAAGATTGGGTGATGGGATCGCGCGAAAGCGACGACACTTCGCTGGTGTTGTATGACCGTACCTTGCTGTGGCTGACTTTTGGTTTGGCGGTTATCGGCTTTGTCATGGTGACATCGGCATCAATGCCGGTGGGCCAGCGCCTCAATGAAGACCCGTTTTACTTCGCAAAGCGCGACGCCTTTTACATCTTATTGGCTTTGGGTATCGCCTTGGTGACGTTGCGCGTGCCGATGGATTTTTGGCAGCGCTACAGCAACATCATGTTAATGACATCAGTAGCGATGCTGTTGATCGTATTAGTCGTCGGTAGCTCGGTAAACGGTGCATCGCGCTGGATTGCGTTAGGCCCGCTGCGTATTCAGCCAGCTGAGTTATCTAAGTTGACGCTGTTCTGCTACCTCGCCAGCTATCTGGTGCGAAAAGTTGAAGAAGTACGTAACAACTTTTGGGGTTTCTGTAAGCCGATGGGCGTGATGGTGATTTTGGCCGTCTTGCTTTTGGCGCAGCCTGACCTCGGAACGGTGGTTGTATTGTTTGTAACGACGCTGGCAATGCTGTTTCTGGCGGGAGCCAAACTGTGGCAGTTCCTGGCGATTATCGGTTCCGGCATTTTCGCCGTGGTGCTGTTGGTCATTGCCGAACCTTACCGTATGCGGCGTGTGACCTCTTTCTGGGATCCGTGGGAAGATCCGTTCGGTAGCGGATACCAGTTAACCCAGTCGCTGATGGCATTTGGTCGCGGTGAGTTCTGGGGGCAAGGCTTGGGAAATTCAGTGCAAAAACTGGAGTATTTGCCCGAAGCCCATACCGACTTTATTTTCTCGATTATCGGTGAAGAACTCGGCTACATCGGTGTGGTTTTAGCATTGTTAATGGTATTCTTCGTCGCTTTTCGCGCAATGTCGATTGGACGCCGCGCTCTGGAGCTTGATCAACGCTTTTCCGGCTTTTTAGCCTGTTCAATTGGCGTGTGGTTTAGCTTTCAGGCTTTGGTAAATGTCGGTGCTGCAGCGGGCATGTTGCCTACCAAAGGCTTGACCTTACCGCTGATCAGTTACGGCGGCTCCAGTTTGATCATCATGTCAACGGCCATCGTCTTCTTGTTGCGCATAGATTATGAAACGCGTCTGGCGAAAGCGCAGGCGTTTACCCGAGGTGGTCGATGAGTGGTAAACGATTGATGGTTATGGCAGGCGGGACTGGCGGGCATGTATTCCCCGGTCTGGCTGTCGCCCATCATCTGATGGAGCAGGGTTGGCAGGTGCGTTGGTTAGGTACTGCGGATCGCATGGAAGCCGATTTAGTGCCGAAGCATGGCATCGAAATTGATTTTATCCAGATTAGCGGATTGCGTGGTAAGGGCATTAAAGCTCAGTTGCTGGCACCCATGCGTATTTTCAATGCATGGCGCCAGGCGCGGGCCATTATTAAAGCCTGGCAGCCGGATGTGGTACTCGGGATGGGCGGTTACGTCTCTGGGCCTGGCGGTTTAGCGGCGTGGAGTTGCGGAATCCCGGTGGTATTGCATGAGCAAAATGGCATCGCTGGATTGACCAATAAATGGTTGGCAAAAATCGCCACCAAAGTGATGCAGGCTTTTCCGGGTGCATTCCCTAAAGCGGACGTGGTGGGGAATCCGGTGCGCACCGATGTATTGGCTTTGCCTTTACCGATTGCACGTTTAGCCAATCGTAACGGCCCGATTCGCGTTTTAGTGATTGGTGGCAGTCAGGGCGCACGTATTTTGAACCAGACAATGCCAGAAGTGGCTGCCGAACTGGGCGAGCAGATTACAATTTGGCATCAAACCGGTAAAGGTGGTTTGCCTGACGTACAACAAGCCTACGTAAAAGTGGGGCAAACGCAGCACAAGGTCACCGAGTTTATTGATGATATGGCTGCCGCCTATGCGTGGGCTGATGTGGTGGTCTGTCGTTCTGGTGCTTTAACCGTTAGCGAAATAGCAGCGGCAGGATTGCCCGCCATCTTTGTGCCGTTTCAGCATAAAGATCGCCAGCAATACTGGAACGCGTTACCGCTAGAAAAAGCGGGCGCGGCGAAAATTTTTGAGCAGCCGCAATTTACTGCGGATGCTGTAGCGGACACGCTGCGCCACTGGGATCGCCAAACATTGCTGACGATGGCTGAAAAAGCGCGTCAGGTGGCGATTCCCGATGCGACCGATCGGGTCGCGCGTGAAGTGGCTAGCGCCGCAAAGTAATGAATCCGGTCAGCCCGGCTGACCTGTGCTCATGCTGAGCACAAACTGAAATAGCAGGTAATTGAGAGCGATGAATACACAACAATTGGCAAAACTGCGTTCTATAGTGCCCGAGATGCGTCGTGTCCGGCACATCCATTTTGTCGGCATCGGCGGTGCTGGCATGGGCGGTATTGCCGAAGTGTTAGCAAATGAAGGCTACCATATCAGCGGTTCTGATCTGGCGCCGAACCCGGTTACGCAGAATCTGGCTGCGCTGGGTGCAACCATCTATTTTAATCATCGCCCGGAAAACGTGACTGATGCCAGCGTCGTCGTGGTCTCCAGCGCGGTATCTCAGGATAATCCAGAGCTGATTGCTGCCCGTGAACAGCGCATCCCCGTGATTCGCCGTGCTGAAATGCTGGCTGAACTGATGCGTTTTCGTCATGGCATTGCTGTAGCGGGTACGCACGGCAAAACCACAACCACAGCAATGGTATCAAGCATTTATGCCGAAGGCGGATTAGATCCTACTTTCGTCAATGGCGGATTAGTTAAAGCAGCAGGAACGCATGCGCGTTTGGGTAGCAGCCGTTACTTGATTGCAGAAGCAGACGAAAGCGATGCGTCGTTTTTACATCTGCAACCCATGGTTGCCATTGTGACCAATATCGAAGCCGATCATATGGATACCTATCAGGGCGACTTCGAGAATTTGAAACAAACTTTTATTAATTTTCTGCATAACCTGCCGTTTTACGGTCGTGCGGTGATGTGTATTGATGACGTCGTTATTCGTGACCTGTTACCCCGTGTAGGACGTCAAATTACGACCTACGGGTTCAGTGATGATGCTGATTTTCGCATTGAGAATTATGAACAACGTGGAGCACAAGGGCATTTCACCTTAGTACGCCAGGACAAGCCGCGCTTGCAAATCACGTTGAATGCACCGGGTCGTCATAATGCGCTCAACGCAGCCGCAGCTGTGGCGGTTGCAAGTGAAGAGGGCGTTGAAGACAACGCTATTCTGGCTGCGCTGGAAAGTTTTCAGGGTACCGGTCGTCGCTTTGATTTATTAGGCGAGTACTCCACTGAGCCGGTCAACGGACACGCGGGCAGCGCCATGCTGGTGGACGATTATGGTCATCATCCCACTGAAGTTGATGCCACGATCAAGGCTGCGCGTGCAGGCTGGCCAGATAAAAAATTGGTCATGATTTTTCAGCCACATCGTTACACGCGTACTCGCGACTTGTTCGACGATTTCGCTAACGTATTGTCACAAGTGGATGTTTTGCTCATGCTGGACGTTTATGCAGCAGGCGAAACGCCGATTCCCGGCGCTGACAGCCGTGCGCTGTGTCGGACCATTCGCGGTCGTGGCAAAGTGGATCCGATTTTAGTGCCGGATCACGATGTACTGCCGGAAATGCTGGCACCGTTGCTTTCAGGTAACGATCTGATCTTGGTACAAGGCGCAGGTAATGTGGGCAAAGTCGCACGTAAATTAGCGGACTGCAAACTGCAACCGGAACGCAAAGCGGAGGACCGTCATGGCTGAGAAAGTTGCTGTATTAATGGGGGGGACTTCAGCAGAGCGTGAAGTCTCGCTGATGTCAGGCAATGCCGTTTTAGCCGGGCTACGTGAAGCGGGCATTGATGCGCACGCTGTTGATACGCGTGATGTGTCGGTATTAAACCTGAAAGATCAGGGCTTCGCCAAAGCGTTTATTGCGCTACATGGTCGTGGTGGTGAAGACGGCACGCTGCAAGCCGTGCTGGAATTTATTGGCCTGCCTTACACCGGCAGCGGCGTGATGGCATCTGCTATCACCATGGACAAATTGCGCACCAAGCTGCTGTGGCAGGGCCGAGGTTTACCTTCAGGCCGCTTCGTCTGGCTGACCCGTCAGCAAATGGATGCAGGTCTTGACGCAGATACCCATGCGGCGATCGCGGCGTTGGGCTTGCCGGTATTTGTTAAACCAAGCTGCGAAGGATCGAGCGTCGGCATCAGTCGCGTAAACGAATTAAGCGCGCTGCCAGCAGCGTTAGAAGAAGCGTTTCGACATGACAATGATGTATTAGTTGAGGCTTTTTTAAGCGGCGGTGAATACACCGTAGGTATTGTGGGCGAGCACGTTTTGCCTTCGATACAAATAAAAGCTGCCAGCGAGTTCTATGACTATGAAGCTAAATACATTTCTGACGATACTGAATACTTCTGCCCGAGTGGTTTAAGTGCTGATCGTGAAGCAGAACTGCAGCAATTAGTGTTAGCGGCCTGGCGTGCTTTGGGCTGTAGCGGCTGGGGACGCGTGGATGTAATGGCTGATGGTGAAGGTCGTTTCCATCTATTGGAAATTAACACCTCACCAGGTATGACAAGCCACAGTCTCGTGCCAATGGCAGCGAAGCAGGCAGGAATGACCTTCTCGCAGCTGGTTGCTCGTATTGTGGAGTTGGCCGACTGATATGTCACAGGCGGCGATGAATGCACGTAACCGTGAACGTGAACCGCAAGAGCGTGTACGCTCTGGACGCAGTAACGGAGCCCGACTTTTTGGCATCATATTTTTGCTAATCGTTGTGGGCATTATGGTTTCTGGTGGGCTAGTGGTACTGAAGTGGATGAATGATTCATCACGCTTGCCGCTGTCGAAGCTGGTGGTGACCGGTCAAACGCATTACACCACCCACGATGATATTCGCCAGGCAATTTTATCACTTGGCGCGCCCGGCACGTTTATGTCGCAGGATGTGGACATCTTGCAGCAGCAAATCGAGCGACTACCGTGGATTAAGCAGGTAAGCGTGCGTAAACAGTGGCCAGATGAACTGAAGATTCATTTGACTGAGTACACGCCGGTAGCACGCTGGAATGATTTACATATGGTAGACGCGGATGGCGTCTCCTTCAGCGTACCGGCGAATCACATCGGAAAAGAAACAATGCCGATGTTGTACGGGCCAGAAGGCAGCGAAAAAGAGGTGCTGGCGGGCTACCACAGCATGGACGATGTGCTGAAAGCCCGGAAGTTTACCCTGAAGGTAGCGTCGATGACGGCGCGGCGTTCGTGGCAATTGGTTACCAGTGATGATGTGCGCATTGAACTGGGACGCAGCGACACCATGAAACGTCTGAACCGCTTTATTGAGCTCTACCCGGTGCTACTGCAGCAAGGTCAGAATGAAAGCAAACGTATCAGCTATGTCGATCTGCGATACGACTCTGGCGCTTCTGTGGGATGGACGCCGGTAGTGATGGAGCCACAGGACAGTAATCAGCAACAGAACCAGGCACAGGCTAAACAACAATGATCAAGGCAACGGACAGAAAACTGGTAGTTGGACTCGAAATTGGCACCGCAAAGGTTGCCGCCCTGGTTGGAGAAATTCTGCCCGATGGTATGGTCAATATTATTGGGGTCGGCAGTTGCCCGTCCCGCGGCATGGATAAAGGTGGCGTAAACGACCTTGAATCAGTGGTGAAATGCGTTCAGCGCGCCATTGATCAGGCTGAGTTGATGGCAGATTGCCAGATCTCCTCCGTCTATCTTGCATTATCGGGCAAACATATCAGCTGCCAGAACGAAATCGGGATGGTTCCGATTTCCGAAGAGGAAGTGACTCAGGATGATGTAGAAAATGTGGTGCATACCGCTAAATCGGTTCGCGTACGCGACGAGCATCGCATCCTGCACGTTATTCCTCAGGAATATGCTATCGATTATCAGGAAGGCATTAAAAATCCGGTCGGACTTTCTGGTGTACGTATGCAGGCAAAAGTACACCTGATTACCTGCCATAACGACATGGCAAAAAATATTGTCAAAGCCGTTGAACGTTGTGGCCTGAAAGTTGACCAATTGATTTTTGCCGGATTGGCATCCAGTTTTGCAGTATTAACTGAAGACGAACGTGAGCTAGGGGTCTGTGTTGTCGATATCGGTGGCGGTACAATGGATATCGCGGTGTACACCGGTGGCGCGTTGCGTCATACCAAAGTCATCCCTTATGCAGGGAATGTAGTGACCAGCGATATCGCCTATGCCTTTGGCACTCCGCCAACTGACGCTGAGGCGATTAAAGTCCGGCATGGTTGTGCGCTGGGTTCTATCGTAGGTAAAGATGAGAATGTTGAAGTACCCAGTGTGGGTGGTCGTCCTCCTCGCAGCCTGCAGCGCCAAACGCTGGCCGAGGTGATTGAACCGCGCTACACCGAGCTTTTGAATCTGGTCAATGACGAGATTCTGCAATTACAGGAACAATTACGTCAGCAGGGCGTGAAACATCATCTGGCAGCCGGTATTGTGTTAACAGGTGGTGCCGCGCAAATTGAAGGACTGGCGGCCTGTGCGCAACGCGTATTCCATACGCAGGTACGTATTGGTCAGCCACTGAATATCACTGGTTTGACTGACTATGCGCAGGAATCATATTACTCAACCGCAGTGGGACTGCTGCATTACGGCAAAGAGTCGCACATGAATGGCGATGCAGAGACAGAAAAACGTGCATCGGTGGGAAATTGGTTCAAGCGCATCAATAGTTGGTTGAAAAAAGAGTTTTAATTTTTGATAAAGGAGATCATGCTGGTTTTTTTAGTGATCTCCAGGCGACAGGCACATAACGGAGAGAAATCATGTTTGAACCTATGGAATTAACCAACGACGCGGTGATTAAAGTCATCGGCGTCGGCGGTGGCGGCGGCAACGCCGTAGAACACATGGTACGCGAGCGTATCGAAGGTGTAGAATTCTTCGCTGTTAACACCGACGCGCAAGCGTTGCGTAAAACAGCAGTCGGCCAGACCATCCAGATCGGTAATAACATTACCAAAGGTCTGGGCGCGGGCGCGAACCCGGAAGTGGGCCGCAACTCCGCAGAGGAAGATCGCGAAGCATTGCGTGCTGCGCTGGAAGGGGCAGACATGGTGTTTATCGCTGCCGGTATGGGCGGCGGCACCGGTACCGGTGCTGCGCCAGTTGTGGCTGAAGTGGCCAAAGATTTAGGTATCCTGACGGTTGCTGTGGTGACTAAACCCTTCAATTTTGAAGGCAAAAAGCGCATGGCATTTGCCGAGCAGGGTATTGCTGAGCTTTCAAAACATGTCGACTCACTGATTACTATTCCTAACGACAAGTTGTTGAAAGTATTAGGTCGCGGCATTTCATTGCTGGATGCTTTTGGCGCAGCAAACGATGTGTTGAAAGGCGCGGTTCAGGGTATTGCAGAACTGATTACACGTCCGGGTCTGATGAACGTCGACTTTGCTGACGTACGCACCGTCATGTCTGAAATGGGTTATGCCATGATGGGCTCAGGTGTAGCGTGTGGCGAAGATCGTGCTGAAGAAGCCGCTGAAATGGCGATTTCCAGTCCTCTGCTGGAAGATATCGACCTTTCTGGCGCTCGTGGCGTCCTGGTTAACATTACCGCTGGCTTTGACCTGCGTCTGGATGAGTTCGAAACCGTGGGTAACACCATCCGCGCCTTCGCCTCTGACAACGCAACCGTCGTGATTGGTACGTCATTAGATCCAGAAATGAATGACGAACTGCGCGTCACCGTGGTAGCAACCGGTATCGGCATGGACAAACGTCCTGAAATCACGCTGGTAACGAATAAGCCTGCCAGCCAACCGGTTATGGATCATCGCTATCAGCAGCACGGCATGTCGCCGCTGCCGCAGGAGCAAAAACCGGCTGCGAAAGTGGTTAATGACCAGACTGCGCAATCTAATAAAGAGCCTGACTACCTTGATATTCCTGCGTTTTTACGTAAGCAGGCTGATTAAGAATATCCCTATAATTGGGAATCTCCGCTCTTTGTGCTAAAGTGTCCGCCCGCTGGTAAAGTATACTGGCGGTTGGAAAGGTAATATTGCGAGATAATACGATGATCAAACAAAGGACATTAAAACGTATTGTTCAGGCGACTGGTGTCGGTTTGCATACCGGCAAGAAAGTCACACTGACATTGCGCCCTGCGTCGGCTAATACCGGGGTCATCTATCGTCGCACTGACTTGAATCCACCGGTTGATTTCCCGGCTGATGCAAAATACGTGCGCGACACCATGCTGAGTACATGCCTGGTGAATGATGAAGGCGTACGTATTTCGACGGTTGAACATTTAAACGCCGCCTTGGCGGGATTGGGTATCGATAACATTATTGTTGAAGTCGATGCGCCTGAAATCCCGATCATGGACGGCAGCGCAGCACCGTTCATCTATTTGCTGATGGATGCAGGTATCGAACAGCTGAACAGCGCGAAAAAATTCGTGCGCGTTAAGCAAACCGTGCGTGTTGAAGATGGTGACAAATGGGCCGAGATTAAGCCGTTTAATGGCTTCTCGCTGGACTTCACCATCGACTTTAAACATCCGGCAATCGACTCCAGCTCTCAGCGTTATCAGATGAACTTTTCTGCTGAAGCGTTTGTTCGCCAAATCAGTCGCGCGCGTACATTTGGCTTTATGCGTGAGATCGAATATCTGCAGTCTAAAGGCCTGTGCCTGGGCGGTAGTTTAGATTGTGCGATAGGTCTGGATGATTTCCGCGTCTTGAATGAAGACGGTCTGCGCTTTGAAGATGAATTCGTTCGTCACAAAATGCTTGATGCAATTGGTGATTTGTTTATGTGCGGCCACAACATCATTGGCGCGTTTACCGCGTTCAAATCAGGCCACGCATTGAATAACAAGTTGCTGCAAGCCGTTTTAGCTAAGCAAGAAGCCTGGGAATGGGCAACTTTCGAAGACGAAGCTGAACTGCCGCTGGCATTCAAAGCACCCAATTTGGTTCTGGCTTAATTACCTCAGAACATCTAAAACGGCTGGCAATGCTGACACCCTCTCCGGTCAGCGGCGTCAGCCGTTTTTTATTGTCTCGCTGTTCTCTCCTGAATGCGATGCCGCTCGCAAGTAAATCTCTTAGTTGCTGAATTGCTGAACAATCAAGCGTGTTTTCTCCCAGAGCGACTTTAATCCCAGGTGTGGACATCCCACATTAGTGATACTATCTCAGGCGCTTTTATCGGCTTAACGCCACTGCATTACGCGGTTGGTGATCAGAAAATTGATGCGCAAATCGACTCTTGTGCAATGGAAAGGTTGTGATCGAACTTCTTTTACGCTGGCGACAATTAGGCAGACGCTATTTCTGGCCTCATCTCCTGTTGGGGATGGTGGCGGCCAGTCTTGGCTTGCCGGCGTGTGCACAAAGTTCAGAACTCAACGCATCATCAGAATCACCTGCCAGCAGTTTGTTTATCGGCAATGCTGCCCGATTCGATCATCTTATTCGCCTACAAGAAGCGGCGAGACGCCCAAACTTCACTGTGGATTATTGGCATCAACATGCTATCCGCACCGTGATACGCCATCTCTCTTTTACGTTGACGCCGCAGACGCAGGCTGAAGAGCAGGGTGCGCTACCGCTGGCAGCGCAAAAGCTGGCGTTACTGGATTCGCTTCACGCGTTACTGACTTCACAAACTGCGCTGCATACCGCGCCGCAGATAAACCGTTCTAAACCGCACTCTGCTGCCCAGTCTCATACGTATGTTGAGTGGCACGCTAAAGTAAACGGCATTCGCGCCGGACCCTCCTCATTGTTCTGCTAATCTTTTTGGTTGTTTCACACTTTTAGATTTCGCAGCCCGTGATTACACGGCTGAATTGAGAAAATATTTATTATGTTAATCAAAATGTTGACCAAGGTTTTTGGTAGCAGCAATGATCGTACTTTACGCCGTATGCGTAAGGCTGTTGATGTCATCAACAAGATGGAGCCAGATTTTGAAAAGCTCTCTGATGATGAATTGAAAGCTAAAACTGTATTATTCCGTGAGCGTCTGGCAAAAGGCGAAACGCTGGAAAGCTTAATTCCTGAAGCCTTTGCCACAGTACGTGAAGCGAGTAAGCGCGTATTCGGTATGCGTCACTTTGATGTCCAGCTGATTGGCGGCATGGTGTTGAATGACCGCTGTATCGCGGAAATGCGTACCGGTGAAGGTAAAACGTTGACGGCAACCTTGCCGGCTTATCTGAATGCGTTAACCGGTAAAGGCGTTCACGTGGTCACGGTGAATGACTATCTGGCGCAGCGTGATGCCGAAAATAACCGTCCGCTGTTCGAATTCCTCGGCTTGTCCGTCGGTATTAACATGTCAGGCTTGCCGGCTCATGCTAAACGCGAAGCTTATGCGGCTGACATTACTTACGGCACCAACAACGAATATGGCTTCGATTATCTGCGCGATAACATGGCGTTCAGCCCGGAAGAGCGCGTACAGCGTAAACTGAATTATGCGCTGGTAGATGAAGTGGACTCCATCTTGATCGATGAAGCGCGTACGCCTTTAATTATTTCTGGTCCTGCCGAAGACAGCTCTGAGCTCTACACCAAAGTTAATAAAATCATTCCGCACCTGGTTCGTCAGGATAAAGAGGACACTGAAAACTTCCAGGGCGAAGGTGATTTCTGGGTGGATGAAAAGGCGCGACAGGCGCACATGTCTGAACGTGGTTTGGTCAAAGTGGAAGAGCTTTTGGTTAGCCAAGGCATCATGGATGAGGGCGAGTCTCTGTATTCGCCAACCAATATCATGCTGATGCACCACGTTACCGCTGCGCTTCGTGCCCACGCGCTGTTTACCCGCGATGTAGATTACATTGTGAAAGATGGCGAAGTAGTTATCGTCGATGAGCACACCGGGCGTACCATGCAGGGACGCCGCTGGTCCGACGGCCTGCATCAGGCTATCGAAGCGAAAGAAGGTGTTGATATTCAGAACGAGAACCAGACGCTGGCCTCAATCACTTTCCAGAACTACTTCCGTATCTATGAAAAACTGGCTGGTATGACCGGTACAGCAGATACCGAAGCATTCGAATTTAGCTCAATTTACAAACTGGATACCATTGTCGTACCAACCAACCGCCCAATGGTGCGTAAAGATCTGGCTGATCTGGTCTACATGACTGAGAAAGAGAAGATTGATGCAATCATTGAGGATATCCGTGAGCGTACCGCAAACGGACAGCCTGTATTGGTGGGTACCATCTCCATTGAAAAATCAGAAGTTGTTTCTAATGAACTGACGCGCGCAGGCATTAAACACAACGTGTTGAACGCCAAATTCCACGCCCGCGAAGCAGAAATCGTGGCGCAAGCGGGCCAGCCAGGCGCGGTAACGATCGCCACTAACATGGCGGGTCGTGGTACAGACATTATGCTGGGTGGTAGCTGGCATGCTGAAGTCGCTGAGCTTCAGGATCCAACAGAAGCGCAGATCGAAGAGATTAAAGCCGCATGGCAGATTCGCCACGATGCAGTGCTGACCTCCGGCGGTTTACACATCGTAGGTACAGAGCGTCACGAATCTCGCCGTATCGACAACCAGCTGCGTGGGCGTGCGGGTCGTCAGGGTGATGCGGGTTCATCACGCTTCTATCTGTCGATGGAAGATGCGCTGATGCGTATTTTTGCCTCGGATCGCGTGTCAAACATGATGCGTAAATTAGGCATGAAGCCTGGCGAAGCGATTGAACATCCATGGGTAACAAAAGCGATTGCTAATGCACAGCGCAAAGTAGAAAGCCGCAACTTCGATATTCGTAAGCAACTGTTGGAATATGATGATGTTGCTAACGATCAGCGCCGCGCAATTTACAGCCAACGTAATGAACTGCTTGATGTTTCTGATGTGAGTGAAACCATCAACAGCATTCGTCAGGATGTGTATAAAACCACCATCGACACCTACATTCCACCGCAGTCGCTGGAAGAAATGTGGGATGTCCCTGGTCTGGAAGAGCGTTTACGCACTGATTTCGATCTGGAACTTCCTATCGCTGAATGGTTAGATAAAGAACCCGATCTGCATGAAGAAACGCTGCGCGAACGTATCATGACGCATGCGATGGAAAACTACGCTGCGAAAGAAGAAGTGGTTGGCGCTGAGACAATGCGTAGCTTCGAAAAAGGAGTAATGTTACAGACGCTGGATTCACTGTGGAAAGAGCATCTGGCAGCCATGGATTATCTGCGTCAAGGTATTCATCTACGTGGTTACGCGCAGAAAGATCCTAAGCAAGAATATAAACGCGAATCCTTTGCTATGTTCGCAGCAATGCTGGAGTCACTGAAATATGAAGTGATTAGCACGCTGAGCAAGGTGCAAGTTCGCATGCCGGAAGAAGTTGAAGCGATGGAGCAGCAGCGTCGTGAGGAAGCTGAACGTTTGGCACAGCAGCAGCAGCTTAGCCATGTTGACGATGAAATCTTAGCGAAAGAAGAGCTGGCGCAAGAGAGCGGTGAACGCAAAGTTGGACGTAACGATCCCTGTCCATGCGGCTCGGGCAAAAAATACAAACAGTGTCATGGGCGTCTGGCCTAATAAGCACTGAAAGAAAAAGGAGCCGATGGCTCCTTTTTTTTATCCCTATTTCTACAACTAACCGTATGCCTTGGCGCTGGATAACAGCAGGTCTTCATTAAGCCTGACGCCATGATAAGGGATAGTGACCAGCAGGCCATCCGGTAATTTGTGGCGTTTTAGCAGGGCGCGGCTTTGAAACAATAACTGGTGATAATTATTATCGCTAATACCGTAAGCGCGCTCATTCCAGACAATTGAGATGATTTGTTGTTTAGAAGTGACTTTCATAAGCAGGCAGTTAAAGAAACGTTTTTGGGCATCGTTTAACGGGATGACAATGTTGCCGGGATGCCATGTCAGCTGATTATGGACACTGTCGAGGGTCAGAATGTCATGAAAAATCACCTGCCGGGCGGAATGTATCTCTCTGGCGGTGTTATGGGCAATGTATGTAAGCATGGGATTAACCGTTGCGCAGTCTAGTGAAACAATAGGTAAGTGCGAGTATTGCTAAACATCTGGAGCAACGTCATTGCGACCTGTCTTGTTTGATTTCATTACAGTGCCTAAAGCGTTTAACTTCCTTTAAGCCATGTTTTAAAATCACGGCTCATTCAGCTAAAACTCTGGGATATCATTCATGAAACACCTGCAGGTCGCGGTAGGTATTATTCGCAACGCCGACAAACAAATTTTCCTGGCCCAGCGTGCAGCGACCTCATATATGGCCAACAAGTGGGAATTCCCCGGTGGCAAAATTGAGGCTGGGGAGAGTGCTGAACAAGGATTGATCCGTGAGTTACTAGAAGAAACCGGTATTGAAGTGACTGAAGCTCAAGCTATTGGTGAAGCGGATCATACCTATGAAGATCTTCGCGTCACGCTACATTTTTTCTTAGTGGAAGGCTGGAAAGGTGAGCCGTGGGGACGAGAAGGGCAACCGCAACGCTGGGTGGAACAGCATGCGCTGGTGGCTGATGAGTTTCCAGCGGCCAATCATCAGTTGATCGCACGCCTGATTGCGGGTGAATTCTAAAAGTGGGGCATTATGCCCCACTTAACGTTAATGCTCTTCTTCGCTCCAGTTATCACTGTCGTTCAAATCGCCGTTACTGGGAATGCGTTTCTCTTCTGCGGCCCATTCCCCTAGATCAATGAGCTGGCAGCGTTTACTGCAAAAGGGCCGCCACGGGCTCAGCTCGTCCCAAATAACATCTTTGCCACATTGTGGGCATCCCACGGTCATAATTTCTTCTTGCATGTTCACCTCTAACAACAGGCCAGTTGAAAATCGAGTCGAGCGGGCACTTCACCTCGTTCGGCATCAAATGGCATAAAACGGATGGCATAACGGCTTTTATGGCCGGAAACTTGCGGATAAAGCGAATCTTCCAGCAGCAGCTGTAGACGCAGTAAATCTGCGCCTTCGGCATTATCCTGATAAAAACCATTTAGGCTGGTTTGATGGCGAAATGCACCTGACTGGCGAATCAAATCAAGGATCATCGCCAGGCTGCTACGCAATGGCACCAGCGTTTCAAGCCAGTCATCAACCTGGGAATTGCGTATTTCCTGCGGCTGATGCAACCAGATATGTAAGCTGGGCAGGTCGAAGCTGCAACAACCGCCAGGAATACTCAGGCGCTGGCGAACCAGTCCAATCAGACGATTTTCACGCAGCTGTTGCCCCATGCGTGGCGCATGCATAAGCTGAGTTGATTGCATTTTCAGCGTATCGCGTAACGAGTCTACCAGCGTCATATCGACGCCCGGTACATCAGCCCATGCACGTAATTTCAGTTGCTGCCGCTCCAGCTCTTTCAACAGTTCTGTACGCATATCCCCGCGTTCAAATATATCCAGCAGTTCGCCAATCAGGCGAAAGAAATTTAGCGCGCTGGTGGTATTGCTGAGCGGCACGCTTTCTAGTAGTTGATTAATAAGGAATTCAACGCGTAGCCAGGTGCGCATTTTTTCATTCAGTGGGTGTTCAAAAAGAACGACTGTACTCATGATGTTAATCCTGTTGCGTTGCCGCTAACGCCAGATAGCGTTGATGGAGTTCGGCAACTTGCGGCAGCGCATCTTCCGGTGCGCCGCTATTATCAATGATGTCGTCAGCACAGGCGAGGCGCTGTTGGCGCGTGGCCTGTGCTGCAAGAATATTTTTTGCCTGCTCTAAGGAAATATTATCGCGCAGTTGGGTGCGTTGGAGCTGCGTCGCTTCATCAACATCAACGACTAAAATGCGGTTAGCTTGATGCTGCAACTGATTTTCTACCAGTAGCGGCACCACCCATAAAACGTAAGGCGAGCGGGCTTGAGCCTTAAGCTGCTGCGTTCGGGCATTGATCAATGGGTGTAAGAGACTGTTAAGCCAATGCTTCTCTTCTGGTGACTGAAAAATGATTTCGCGTAAATGTGCGCGAAAAAGAGTGCCTTGCTCAGTTAGCAGCGATTTGCCATGGCGTTCAACAATGGCCTGCAAAGCAGGTGAGCCTGGCTCAACCACCTCACGGGCGATCACATCGGCATCAATAATTGTTACGCCCAGCGCCGCAAAGCCATTAGCAATGGTGCTTTTTCCGCTACCGATACCACCGGTCAGCGCTACGGTATAAGGCATAAGGTTCTCTCAATCACGCTGGTAGACGCTGAATCATCGTTAAGTTCTTTCTCTAAAACGCAAAAATGCGCGGCAGATCACTTTCATGTTTTTCAGCTAAATTTATCGGATTGTAGCTTAAATAAAGTGAAATTCGCAGTCTTGCAGCAGGATGATTAGCGCGTATCATCATTTCACTGGAGCCGTGCTTGCTTCGCGAACTGCGGTTCGTTGCCACTAACCAGGACATTATTTATGCGTATCGAAGAAGATTTGAAACTGGGCTTTAAAGATGTATTGATTCGTCCCAAACGTTCTACGTTGAAGAGTCGTTCTCAGGTTGAACTGGAACGCAACTTCACCTTCAAGCATTCAGGCTTGAGCTGGAGCGGTGTACCGATTATCGCAGCCAATATGGATACCGTAGGGACTTTCCTGATGGCAGAGGCACTGGCCAGTTTCAATATTCTTACCGCCGTTCATAAACACTATAGCGTTGATGATTGGCGTGCCTTCGTTCAACGTGTGCCAGTCTCAACTTTGAATCACATCATGGTTTCAACCGGCACCTCTGATGCCGACCTCAACAAGCTTGTTGCGATCATGGCACTTTCAGATGATCTGCAATTCATCTGTATTGATGTCGCGAACGGTTATTCGGAACACTTTGTCGAATTCTTGAAACGTGCGCGTGAAACCTTTCCGGGCAAAACGATCTGTGCCGGGAACGTGGTAACAGGTGAAATGGTTGAAGAATTGATACTTTCTGGTGCTGATATCGTTAAAGTCGGTATTGGCCCCGGTTCTGTTTGTACCACTCGTATGAAAACTGGCGTGGGCTACCCGCAGCTTTCTGCAGTGATTGAATGTGCTGACGCCGCGCACGGCTTGAGTGGACAAATTGTTAGTGACGGGGGTTGCGCTGTGCCGGGCGACGTTGCTAAAGCGTTTGGCGGCGGAGCAGACTTCGTCATGTTAGGCGGCATGCTTGCTGCGCATGATGAATGTGAAGGCAGCGTTATAGAAGAGAACGGTGAAAAATTCATGCTGTTTTATGGCATGAGTTCTGAATCTGCTATGAAACGTCATGATGGCGGTGTAGCGGGTTACCGTGCCGCTGAAGGTAAAACCGTGAAACTACCGCTGCGCGGGCCAGTTGAAGAAACCGCACGCGATATTCTGGGAGGTTTACGTTCAGCCTGCACCTATGTCGGTGCCGAACGGTTGAAAGAGCTGACTAAACGCACCACCTTCATTCGTGTTGCTGAGCAAGAAAACCGCGTATTTAATCGTTGATGTAATGGGGCGCGCGTTCTCCAGCGCGCCCTAATGCATAGCATCGCCCAGACCAAAAACCGGTAAGTACATGGCAATGACCAGCGTGCCGACAATTCCCCCAATAATGACCATCATCATTGGTTCCAGTGAGGCTGCGAGGCTATCTGCGCGGCTCAATGTTTGATCTTCATGCCATTCAGCCAGACGCGCCAGCATGACATCTAATGCACCAGCCTCTTCGCCAACACGCACCAATTGGCCACACAGTGCGGTAAACAAGGGATGATTATCGAGTGCCTGATGCAGTGGCTTTCCTTGCGAAATATGCTGTTGCAGCCTCTCAATGGCTTCGCGCCAGAGCAATGAGGAGAGCGTAACCTGCACAGCCTCCAACCCTTGCAGCAATGTCAGCCCGGCTTGTTGGGTTAGCTGCAAAATCGTGTACACCTGAGTCAGTTGGCTGCCACGCCACAATCCTGCCAATATTGGAATGCGTAAAAGCATACGCTGTTCGTAACGCTGCCAGACGCTTGAACGACGCCGTAACTCTCGCCAACCCAGCAAAATGAACATGAACAGGAATGTCAGCGGTAAGCCCCATGACTGCAAGCCGGTGGAAAGTTGCATGACTGCTGCGGTAAATGCGGGAAGGGGAGCATCAAAGGATGCGTAAACGGAGACAAATTCAGGCAGCACGAAAAGCAGCATCCCACACGAAACCGCGATAGCCACCATTAAAATAAACAGCGGATAACGTAGCGCCTTGATCACTTTACTCCAGAGATGTTGCTGCCGAGCCTGCTGGTGTGCCAATTGCGCGCAACATATATCCAGCTGGCCGGTTAATTCTCCCACCTCCATCAATGCAGGAAAAAGTGGCGGGAAAATCTGCGGCCAGTCACGTAATGCCTGCGAAAAAGGTTCACCCGATAACACACGTTGCTGAAGCGCTACAAGCAAGGCTTGCCAGCCTTTATGCGGATGCCCTTCAGCAAGCAGTATTAATCCTTCTGAAAGGGGCAATCCTGCTTTTAGTAGCGTCGCAAGTTGACGAATCAGATCTATTTTCTGCTGCCATTTCCAGTCGCGCTGGCACCAGACTTTATCTCGCTTCCAGTTGATTGGCAGCAGATCGTTTTCAGTCAGATCCACAAGCAGTCGATCACTATTAAGCGCCAGGCTTTTGCCACTTTGCAGTTCGCCTTTACTGTCGACGGCTTGCCAACTGTACAGACACAGATTAGCCATCGTCGAGTCCTATCACGCGTTGCATTTCCTCTAACGAGGTATCGCCCCGGCTAACGGCTTCGAGTCCTGCCGCCAGCAGCGATCGCATTCCTTGCTGTTTTGCCAATGCCAGCAGGCTATCAAGCGGCATTTCAGCGGCAATAGCGTTCTGAAGCTTGGCCGTAACAGGCAGCAGTTCAAACAGCGCCAGTCGACCAAAATAACCGGAAAAACAGTGATCGCAGCCGGGTGCTCGCCAGGTTTGTAGCGTGCCAGGCCAAAGTTCCGAGGGATAATGCGCGACTGCCTGCGCAGGCTGGCGGCAGTGTGGACATAAGCGCCTGACTAAGCGCTGCGCAACAATCAGGCGCAGCGCAGAGCCCAGCAGGTAGCCAGGAATCCCCATTTGGCGCAATCGCGTCAATGTTTCTGCGGTGGAATTAGTGTGAAGCGTCGATAACACCAAATGTCCGGTTTGTGCCGCCTTAACGGCGATTTCTGCCGTTTCTGCATCACGTATTTCACCCACCATAATGACATCGGGATCCTGACGCAGCAGGGCACGCAACACGCGGTTAAAATCAAGGCCACACTTGGGATTAATCTGCGTCTGATTAATCCCAGGCAGCGGGATCTCAATGGGATCTTCAACGCTGCACACATTTTTCTCTGGCTTATTGAGGGCGCTCAGCCCGCTATACAGCGTAAAAGTTTTACCGCTGCCGGTGGGGCCAGTAACCAAAATCAAACCTTGTGGCTGTGCTAATGCGCTCGTGATAAGGCGTAACTGGGCGGCTGGCAAGCCCAGTTTATCCAGCGACAAAGCGGCATTTTCACTTTGAAGCAGGCGCACGACCGCTTTTTCGCCACGGTTGATGGGTAACGTGGACAAGCGAAAAGAAGCCGGTTTGCCTTCGATCTCCATGCTGAATTGCCCATCTTGCGGTAAGCGACGCTCAGCGATATCTAATCCACCCAAAATTTTCAACCTCGCTAACAGCGCTGCAGGTTGAGTATCTGGCAATGAGGAGAGCGGATGAAGGACGCCATCAATGCGTAACCTGATCCTTAAACCATGCTGCAAAGGTTCAATATGAATATCTGAAGCGCGTCGCTGCAGCGCCTGACGCAAAATCTGCTGCGTGGCTTCAATGGCTGATTCGGTTGGCGTAGCTTCACGGGCAACTAGCGGCTGCTCGGCATGCTGAAACTGATCCATCCGCGCCTGCGGCCAGCACTCAATCTCAATCTGACACTGGCTGGCAAAATGCAGTGCTTCAGCCAAGCCTGAAGGAACCGATTCGGTAACCGCTACGCGTAGCTGTGTCGCATCGTGGTGTAACACAATCGCCTGGTGGCGCTGGCACAGAGAAGTGATTGCATTCTTAGACTTTTTCATCGCCAGCTCCTTTATCCGCGAAGCGGAATTGCGCCAGGCAATTGTCACGCAGGCTGGTATTACTGCTGGTACAGCTACGCTGCCAGTTAAGGCCTCCTTCATTACTGTCCCAAATCGGTAGCATCTCTACGCTCAAGCCGTTCAGGCTTTCCTGGCCTGACAGCGTAATGACGCCATTGGTTACGCTCAAAGAAGAGACATAGCGCGAGCCTTTGGCAGCAGGAATGCCGCGCTGCCCTGCCTGGCATTGCGTTGGCCCTCCACGTTCGATGGCACAAAGTTCTACCGCCGTTTTATAGGGCACCATGGTTTGCAACATGTCGGTAAGCGCTGCACGTTGCAGATAGTTTTGATAAGCGGGGAGGCCGATGGCGCTGAGGATGGCAACAATGCCCACCACAATCATCAATTCGACTAAGGTAAAACCACGTTGAGCATTCATTGCATGTCTCCTGAATAAGAAGGAGACAGCCTAAAAAATATCGCAGGGTCAGCGACAGCGGTGTCTTTAGCGGATGGATGTTATTACGCAGGCAATCAGTGATGTTGCAGGTAAAAGAGCAGAGCGGTGGAAGCGAGCCCGCAAAATGAGCCGGAACAGGCGTCCGGCTTCGCGGTCTATTTTTGTTGAAAACGCATAGAGAGGTCGAGTGCACGCACGTGTTTAGTCAATGCGCCGACAGAAACATAATCCACGCCGGTTTGGGCGATTTGTGGCAGCGTGGTTTCGGTAACGTTACCCGATACCTCAAGCAGCGAACGGCCATGCGTAATTTTGACGGCTTCACGCATTTCATCAAGGCTGAAATTATCCAGCATGATGATATCGGCTGCGGCGTCCAGCGCCTGGTTCAATTCGTCTATAGATTCAACTTCGACTTCTACCGGCACATCAGGGTGCAGCCAGAAGGCTTTCTCTACCGCCTGACGAATCGAGCCACTGGCAATAATATGATTTTCTTTGATTAAAAAGGCATCTGACAGACCCAGTCGATGATTATTACCGCCGCCGCAAAGTACCGCATATTTCAGCGCAGTACGTAGGCCGGGCAACGTTTTTCGTGTATCCAGCAGCTGTGTTTGGCTGCCTTCCAGCAACTTCACGTAACGGCTGACTTCACTCGCCACGCCTGAAAGCGTTTGGACGAAATTCAGCGCGGTACGCTCAGCAGTCAGTAACAAGCGAGCAGAACCTTCAATTTCGAACAGCAGCTGATCAGGCTCCACCGCCTGGCCATCTTCTATATGCCAGGTCAGGGAGACGTGTGAACCCAGTTGGTTAAACACCTCTTCCACCCAGCGTTTACCACAGAAAACACCGGCTTCCCGTGTGATTACTTGTGCATGGGCTTGAGTATCTGCTGGCAAAAGCTGCGCAGTAATATCACGCTCGCTATCGATATCGCCGCCAAGATCTTCCTGCAAAGCACGTGCAACGGCTTCGGGGATATCATTTTCGATGCGCTCAATCAGCGCCTGACGGCGGCTGTCTGGATCATAACGACGCGTAGACATAAGCGTTTTGCTCCAAAAGGGTCAATGAATGTGGCGTTCACAATAGCCTGAAAGGCATATTCATGCCAGCAAGGAGAAGGGTTTTGTTTAGTATCCTTAACTTGCATATTGTCCTGGCCTCAGAATCGACGCATTAAGACGCAAGAAACCCTTAAAATACATGTTATTCTCAGCCAGGTTTGTATAAGGAAATCGGCATGAAAATTGAACAAGGTTGGCTGAGCCATGCGCGTCGGGTGCCCTCGCCACACTGCAACGATCGTCCTGCAGAGGAAGCGCCTTCATTGTTGGTGATTCATAACATCAGCTTACCGCCGGGCGAATTTGGCGGTCCGTGGATTGATCGCCTGTTTACCGGCACCTTGCCTGCGGATGCACATCCTTATTTTGCCGATATTGCGCACCTCCGCGTTGCGGCACATTGCTTGATTCGCCGCGATGGCGAAATTGTTCAATATGTCTCTTTTGATAAGCGCGCCTGGCATGCAGGCGTTTCGCAGTTTAGAGGGCGCGATAACTGCAATGATTATTCGATCGGTATTGAGCTTGAAGGCACCGATGTTGAGCCTTATACCGAAGCACAATATCAATCATTACAGCAGGTAACGCAGTTGCTGATGCAAACGTATCCGCTGACGCCATCGCGGATTACCGGGCACAGTGATATCGCGCCAGAACGTAAAACTGATCCCGGTCCTGCTTTTGACTGGGAATACTATAAGCAGCTGTTAACGCAATAAAAATTCTGACTTTCCTGGAGTCTGTATGACGTTGTTTACCTTGTTATTAGTTTTAGGCTGGGAGCGCCTGTTCAAACTGGGCGAGCATTGGCAGTTCGATCATCGGCTTGAGCCTCTGTTTCGTCGTCGGCAGCACTTTTCAATGATGCGTACGCTGCTCATGATGGTTTTAGCGATGGCGATAACAGCACTGGTAGTGTGGAGCCTAAAAGGGCTACTGTTTGGCGTGGCGCAACTGCTGTTCTGGATTATGATCGGTTTGTTGTGTATTGGCGCAGGCTCGGTGCGATTGCATTATCACAACTATTTAAAAGCGGCTAGCCACGACGATGCCGCTGCGCATCAGGCAATGGCTGCAGAATTAACACTTATTCACGGGGTGCCGGTTGAATGCAGCGAGCGCGAGTTTCTGCG
Organism: Pantoea sp. MQR6; assembly: GCF_022761075.1. Lineage (NCBI taxonomy): Bacteria > Pseudomonadati > Pseudomonadota > Gammaproteobacteria > Enterobacterales > Erwiniaceae > Pantoea > Pantoea sp. MQR6. Next base: position 111,142 of record NZ_JAKYXB010000002.1, on the reverse strand, counting down.
GGAACTGCAAAATGCGCTGATCTGGATTAACTTCCGTTTCTACCTCGCTCCGCTGTTCTGGTTTGTGGCAGGTGGCGCGTGGGGGCCGGTTTTGCTGGTGGGATACGCTTTTTTACGTGCCTGGCAAAGTTGGTTGGCAAAACATCAAACACCGATGGCGCGAGCGCAATCAGGTGTTGATGGCATTTTGCATCTTGTGGACTGGATCCCGGTCCGACTGGCGGGTGTCGCTTATGCCCTGCTAGGACACGGCGAAAAAGCCTTGCCGGCCTGGTTTGCTTCGCTGACCGATCGTCACCGTTCGCAATATCAGGTATTAACCAGCCTGGCGCAGTTCTCGCTGGAGCGTGATCCGCATACGGATAAAGTTGAAACGCCACGTGTTGCGGTGGCGTTAGCCAAGCGTATTTCGCTGGTGTTAGTTGTCGTTGTAGCGTTGCTAACAATTTACGGCACGTTAGTGTAATCGGCAGGCGGTACACCAAAGTCTGGTGTGCCGTCTTCTCGCCACTCAATGTATTTCAGCCGCGTGTGGCGGTTTGGGTCCCACAGCGGGTCGCCCTCAATTTCGGTGTAGTTACGTGCGTGATACACCAGCACATCCCGGCCTTCCTCATCTTGCGTGAAGCAGTTATGCCCCGGACCATATTGATGGTTATCCCAGCTTGAACCAAATACTGGACGTGCAGATTTGTGCCACGCTTCAGGCTGTAACAGCGGTGCATCTAACGCTATCGATAACAGACCCATACAGTAATTTTCGTCCGTTGCGCTAGCAGAATAACTGACAAAAAGTCGCTGGCCATGGGTAATCACCGCAGGCCCTTCGTTTACGCTAAACCCGGCACATTCCCACTCATATTCAGGGCGGCTTAGCATCACTGGCGTGCCTTTCAGCGTCCAGGGATTGAGTAATTCAGCGAGATAGAGGTTGGAGTTACCGGGAATCGTCGGATCTTTTTGTGCCCAGAGATACCAGTTTTTTCCCTGATGAACGAAGTGCGTGGCATCTAATGAAAAGCTGTCAATGTGGGTGAAAACGCGACGGCACGGTTGCCATTGACCGCTGAGAGGATCGGCGTCGTCGCAGACCAGCGCATACATACGATGCTGAAACAGCCCATCTTTGATGTCACGCGTTGGGGCTGCGGCGAAATAGATTACCCATTGTCCATTAATATTATGCAGTTCAGGTGCCCAGATCAGTTCGCTGCATGGGCCGCTTTCCGGTTTGCGCCACACCACAACAGCTTCAGCATCGCGTAGTCCTTGCAGTGACGAGGCCCGTCGAATCTCTAAACGATCATATTCCGGCACCGACGCGATGAAATAATAGTGCTGCTGATGAAGCAAAATAAAAGGATCAGCGCGCTGCTCGATAAAAGGATTCGGCAAGATAGTGCTCATTTTACTTCTCCAGTTTGAGTGGCGACGCCGTCGCGTCGATGAAGCGGTTGTAAATCACGGAAGTTTTCTCGACGCAGAGCCAGATCGGCCTGAATGGTTTGCATCATTTTGCGGTCTACCTTCATCAGGCGAACCACACCAGCAGTAATCAAGTAGCCTACGCCGGGAATCACAGTGAACAGCAATATGATGCCGTTGACGGCTTGCGGAGATTGCTGTTTAGCGCCGGCATCGTAGCCATAAAATGACAACAGAAAACCCACCATCGCGCCTGCGACCGCCAGGCCTACTTTCAAAAAGAACAGATTGCCGGAAAAACTCATCCCGGTAATACGCTTGCCGGTTTTCCATTCACCGTAATCATCAACGTCAGCCATTAATGACCAGTGCAACGGCGAAGGAATCTGATGCAGGATATTCAGCAGGAAGTAGGCGACCACCACCATGACAGTGGCGTGCGGATCGATCCAATAAAAGCCGCAGGAAAACAGTGCCAGCGCGATATTGGTCCAGAAAAAGACTTTGAGTTTGCACCAGCGATCGGTCAGTACTTTTGCCAGCGTGCTGCCCAACATCATGCCAATTACGCCCAGACTGATGAAAATCGTGGCGAAGTGCGTGCTTTGTCCCATTACCCACGTCACGTAATACATGGTTGCCGCCATGCGAATGAAGCCAGGGCAAACATTGCAGAACGTGAGCAGCAAAATGCGCACCCACTGATCGTTTTTCCAGACGTCGCGCATATCCTTTTTCAAATCGTCATGGCTCGGAACGGCGGGGTGGATGCGTTCACGCACGTTCGCAAAACAGAACAGAAACATACCCAGCCCAATCAGAGCGAGTACGCCCATCGCCATTTGATAACCGCGCGCTTTGTCCTCTCCACCAAACCATTCCGCCATAGGGAGCAAAGAGAGCGACAAAATCAGTGTCGCAATTCCCACCATCACGAAGCGGTAAGACTGACAGGAAACGCGTTCGCTGGGATCGTTAGTAATGACGCCACCCAGTGAGCAGTAAGGGATATTTATCGCGGTGTAGGTTAGCGACATCAGGAAGTAGGTGACGAAAGCCCAGATCACCTTGTATTCGTAGCGCCAGTCCGGCGTAGTAAACATCATGACGCTGAACAACACATAAGGTACGGAAATCCAGAGTAGCCATGGACGGAAACGTCCCCAACGGCTTTGAGTGCGGTCAGCAATGGCACCCATAATCGGATCGGTCACCGCATCCAGTACGCGAACTGAAAGCAATAACGTGCCCACCAGCGCGGGGGCCAGGCCAAAAACATCGGTATAGAAATAGTTGAGGAATAGCATGATGGCACCGCCAATCATGTTACATCCGGCATCGCCCATGCCGTATCCAAGCTTTTCTCGAAATGAGAGGGCTGCACCTTTCATGGTCTTCTCCTGCGCATCCGGTGTGAGCAGGAATTATCATCGTTAAATCAATATCATGGCTGGCAACAATTCGTCACTAAGATGGACAAAACAGGCGTGGAGGGAGAAGTGTGACTGAGATCAGAAGTTTGAAAGAAAACCCGCCGAGGTTTAACAAACGTCGGCGGGCAGCAGATTAAGCTTTCTGCGTGTGCTTTTTAATCATGTAACCAATGCCCAAAATCACCAACCAGACGGGGATCAGCCAGACAGAAATGGCCATGCCCGGCGTGATAGCCATGAGCACCAAAATACCGGCCAGAAACACCAGGCAAATCCAGTTACCGATTGGGTAGAACAGCGCTTTGAAGCGCGTTGTCACGCCTTGCTGATCTTTCTTCCTGCGGAATTTCAGGTGAGCAAGGCTGATCATCGCCCAGTTGATCACCAGCGCGGAAACCACCAGCGACATCAGCAGACCGAACGCTTCGCCTGGCATCAGGTAGTTGATCAACACACACAGCGCGGTAGCAACGGCTGAAACCAGAATTGTCATAACCGGCACGCCGCGGCGATCAACTTTAAGCAGTGCTTTTGGCGCATTGCCTTGTTGCGCCAGACCAAACAGCATACGGCTGTTGCAGTAAACACAGCTGTTATAAACCGATAACGCCGCTGTCAGGATCACCACGTTTAGGGCGTTAGCCACCATGGCATCACCTAATTCGTGGAAGATAAAGACGAACGGGCTGGTTTCAGCGGTGACGCGTGTCCACGGCATCAGTGACAGCAATACGGTCAGAGAACCGATATAAAAGATCAGGATGCGCCACAGCACTTGGTTAGTCGCTTTCGGAATACTGGTTTCTGGATTGTCAGCTTCTGCCGCCGTGATCCCAACCAGTTCCAGGCCACCAAACGAGAACATGATAATGGCCATCACCATCACCAAGCCGCCAAAACCGTTCGGGAAGAATCCGCCTTGTTCCCACAGGTTTCTTACCGTGGCTTGCGGGCCGCCGTGACCGCTGAACAGCAGCCAGCCGCCAAACAGGATCATACCAATAACGGCAACCACTTTAATAATGGCGAACCAGAATTCCATCTCACCAAACACTTTTACATTGGTCAGGTTGATGGCGTTGATCATCACGAAGAAGATAGCTGCCGAAGCCCAGGTGGGGAAGTCTGGCCACCAGAACTGAATGTATTTGCCTACCGCAGTGAGTTCCGCCATTGCCACTAGGACATACAGAACCCAATAGTTCCAGCCTGAAGCGAAACCTGCAAAGTTGCCCCAGTATTTATAGGCAAAGTGGCTAAAGCTGCCTGCAACCGGCTCTTCAACCACCATTTCGCCCAACTGACGCATGATGAGAAAAGCGATAAAGCCAGCGATGGCATAACCCAGAATAACGGCCGGTCCGGCAGATTTTATGACCGATGCACTGCCCAGAAATAGACCGGTCCCCACCGCACCACCCAGCGCGATCAGCTGAATATGGCGGTTCTTAAGACCGCGCTGCAGCGCTTCGCCGTGCTGTTGTTCCATACAAACCTCGTGATGTTGAATTCTTCGCTCGCAGCGCAAGTTCGCTGTAATGAAGTGGTTACATTAACGTATTGATTTTTTTACGGTATCAGGCGAGCGATATGCTGCTCACTGCTACCCTGGCGACAAGAATAGTGATAAGCGCATCGCTTTGCACCTGCTTTCGCTTTTCGTGCGGGGAGTTGGCCTAAAATCCGCCGTTTCTTACATAAAAAATGCAGCAGAATTTCTGCCACGAAATAACACTAAACACGAATAAGTTTGCCTTATGGTAAGACGTGTCTTAATTCACTAACCGCGTGTAAGGTTTGGTAAAAGTGAAAATATTTAACATTTGGCGTGACACTAATTTTTCATTTTTTTAACGGTAACTTAGCGTCAGGCCATGGCAGCACTGGATTGATATGTGACGGAAGCCATATAGACACAAGGTGAATACTTTGTTACTTTACGGCCACCATTTTGCAATTGGTATTACCAATTTACTCCGGACGATTGGCATAATAAGAAGGGAAGATGGCTTACAGTAAGATTCGCCAACCCAAGCTCTCCGACGCAATCGAGCAACAGCTCGAATCGTTGATTATGGAAGGGACGCTTCGTCCGGGAGAGAAGCTGCTCCCAGAGCGCGAACTCGCCAAACAATTCGATGTCTCACGTCCGTCACTCCGCGAGGCAATCCAGCGCTTAGAAGCCAAAGGATTGTTGTTACGCCGTCAAGGCGGCGGAACGTTCGTACAAGAACATCTCTGGCAAAGCATGAGCGATCCGCTCGTTGAGCTTCTCGCCGACCATCCGGAATCACAGTTTGACCTGCTGGAAACGCGTCACGCGCTTGAAGGTATCGCCGCCTATTACGCGGCACTGCGTGGTACAGAAGATGATGTGCAGCGTATTCGTGACTGCCATGTTCAGATTCAGCAGGCGCAAGATAGCGGCGATTTAGACGCCGAAGCGGACGCAGTAATGCAGTATCAAATTGCTGTCACAGAAGCGGCCCATAACGTTGTGCTATTGCATTTGCTACGCTCGATGGGGCCGATGCTGGAGAAAAACGTCCGCCAGAATTTCGAATTACTCTACTCGCGCCGAGAAATGCTGGCGAAAGTGAGTGGTCACCGCGCCAGTATATTTGAGGCGATTGTGGCTCGTGAGCCAGAACAAGCACGCGAAGCTTCACATCGTCACCTGGCGTTCATAGAGGAAATCTTGCTGGACAGAAGTCGGGAGCAGAGCCGTCGAGAACGCTCCCTACGTCGTTTACAGCAACGTAAGGAATAACGTGCGACACAGATCGTGCGGACATGTGCGACGAGCCTGTCTCCCTTAAGCTTTACAGGCTCCCGATTATTCAACGTATTAGACACAGATAAGGAACACACCCATGTCAGAACGTTTACACAATGACGTGGATCCGATCGAAACTCGTGACTGGCTACAGGCGATCGAATCGGTCATCCGTGAAGAAGGTGTAGAACGTGCGCAGTATCTGATTGATCAGGTACTGGGTGCAGCCCGCAAAGGCGGCGTGAAAGTTGCTGCAGGTTCCTCTGCAATCAGCAACTACATCAACTCTATTGCCGTTGAAGATGAACCGGATTATCCGGGGAATACCTCTCTTGAACGTCGTATCCGTTCCGCAATCCGCTGGAACGCTGTCATGTCGGTGCTACGTGCATCGAAGAAAGATCTGGAGCTGGGCGGCCACCTCTCTTCCTTCCAGTCTTCTGCAACCATTTATGAAGTGTGCTTTAACCACTTCTTCCGCGCGCGCAGTGACAAAGATGGCGGCGATCTGGTTTATTTCCAGGGTCACATTTCTCCAGGTATCTATGCGCGTGCGTTCCTCGAAGGTCGTCTGACCGAAGAGCAAATGAATAACTTCCGTCAGGAAGTGGATGGCAAAGGTTTGTCATCATATCCGCACCCGAAACTGATGCCAGAATTCTGGCAGTTCCCGACCGTTTCCATGGGCCTTGGTCCATTGACGGCAATTTATCAGGCTAAGTTCCTGAAATATCTGGAACACCGCGGCCTGAAAGATACCTCAGCACAAACCGTTTACGCCTTCCTGGGTGATGGTGAGATGGATGAGCCAGAATCCAAAGGTGCGATCACTATCGCCACCCGTGAAAAACTGGATAACCTGGTCTTCATCATCAACTGTAACCTGCAGCGTCTGGATGGTCCGGTCACTGGTAACGGCAAGATCATCAATGAGCTGGAAGGCATCTTCGCTGGTGCAGGCTGGGAAGTGATCAAAGTGATCTGGGGCGGTCGTTGGGATGAGTTGCTGCGTAAAGATACCAGCGGCAAACTGATCCAACTGATGAACGAAACCGTTGATGGCGATTATCAGACCTTCAAATCACGTGACGGCGCTTACGTGCGTGAGCATTTCTTTGGTAAATATCCGGAAACAGCTGAGCTGGTTAAAGATCTGTCCGATGATGAAATCTGGGCATTGAACCGTGGCGGCCACGATCCGAAGAAAGTCTATGCAGCACTGAAAAAAGCGCAAGACACCAAAGGCAAACCGGTTCTGATTCTGGCGCACACCATCAAAGGTTATGGTATGGGCGACACCGCGGAAGGCAAGAACATTGCTCACCAGGTGAAGAAAATGAACATGGACGGCGTTCGCTATATCCGCGATCGCTTCAACGTGCCTGTTGCCGATGAAAAAATTGAAGAGCTGCCTTACGTCACCTTCGAAGAAGGTTCTGAAGAGCACACCTATCTGCACGCTCAGCGCGAGAAGTTAGGCGGTTATCTGCCTTCACGTCAGCCACAGTTTACTGAAAAACTGGAAATGCCTGCGTTGGAAGAGTTCGGTGCGCTGCTGGAAGAGCAGAACAAAGAGATCTCTACCACCATCGCCTTCGTGCGTGCCCTGAACGTGATGCTGAAGAACAAGTCGATCAAAGATCGTCTGGTTCCTATCCTTGCTGACGAAGCGCGTACCTTTGGTATGGAAGGTCTGTTCCGTCAGATTGGTATTTACAGCCCGAACGGTCAGCAATATACCCCGCAGGACCGTGAGCAGGTTGCTTACTATAAAGAAGACGAGAAAGGTCAAATTCTGCAGGAAGGGATCAACGAGCTGGGTGCAGGTTCATCCTGGCTGGCGGCGGCGACCTCTTACAGCACCAACAACTTGCCAATGATTCCGTTCTACATCTATTACTCGATGTTCGGTTTCCAACGTATTGGTGATTTGATGTGGCTGGCGGGCGACCAACAGGCGCGCGGCTTCCTGGTCGGCGGTACTTCCGGTCGTACCACGCTGAACGGCGAAGGTCTGCAGCATGAAGATGGTCACAGCCATATTCAGTCGCTGACTATCCCGAACTGTATTTCTTACGATCCGTCTTATGCCTACGAAGTGGCTGTCATCATGCAAGATGGCCTGAAACGTATGTATGGCGAAGCGCAGGAAAATATTTATTACTACATCACCACGCTGAACGAAAACTACCGCATGCCAGCGATGCCGCAAGGCGTTGAAGAAGGTATCCGTAAAGGTATCTACAAGCTGGAAACCGTGGAAGGCAGCAAAGGTAAAGTCCAGCTGTTGGGTTCAGGTTCAATCCTGCGTCATGTGCGTGAAGCTGCGCAGATCCTGGCGAAAGATTACGGCATCGGTTCTGACGTATTCAGCGTCACCTCGTTCACCGAACTGGCGCGTGATGGCCAGGATTGTGAGCGCTGGAACATGCTGCATCCGACCGAAGAAGCACGCGTTCCTTACATCGCTCAGGTAATGAGTGATGCGCCAGCGGTGGCGTCAACCGACTACATGAAACTGTTTGCCGAGCAGGTTCGCAGCTATGTCCCTGCTAGCGATTATCGCGTGTTGGGTACCGACGGCTTTGGTCGTTCGGATAGCCGTGAAAATCTGCGTCATCACTTCGAAGTTGATGCTTCTTATGTGGTGGTTGCGGCACTGGGCGAGCTGGCTAAACGTGGCGAAATCGATAAGAAAGTGGTAGCGGAAGCGATTACCAAGTTCAATATCGATGCCGATAAAGTTAACCCGCGTCTGGCTTAAGAGGTAAAAGAGTAATGGCTATCGAAATTAAGGTACCGGACATCGGGTCTGATGAAGTTGAAGTCACCGAAATTCTGGTCAAAGTTGGCGACAAGGTGGAAGCCGAGCAGTCGCTGATCACCGTGGAAGGCGACAAAGCTTCGATGGAAGTGCCTTCACCGCAGGCCGGCGTGGTTAAAGAGATTAAAATTTCTACCGGCGATAAAGTCGAAACGGGCTCTTTGATCATGATGTTTGACGCAGAAGGTGCAGCAGAAGCTGCGCCAGCGCCAGCGGAAGAGAAAAAATCAGAGGCGGCGCCAGCGCCAGCCGCTGCTACTGCTACCTCGAGCAAAGACGTCAACGTCCCGGATATCGGCGGCGATGAAGTCGAAGTCACAGAGATTTTGGTGAAAGTCGGTGACAAAGTGGAAGCTGAACAATCACTGATTGTGGTTGAAGGCGACAAAGCCTCGATGGAAGTGCCGGCTCCGTTCGCTGGCACCGTGAAAGAGATCAAAATCTCTACCGGTGACAAAGTGAATACCGGTTCTCACATTATGGTGTTTGAAGCAGAAGGCGCAGCACCTGCGGCCGAAGCGAAGCCAGAAGTGAAAGAAGCAGCAGCAACGGCTCCTGCCGCCGCTGCGGGCGCCAAAGACGTCAACGTGCCGGATATCGGCGGCGATGAAGTCGAAGTGACCGAAGTTCTGGTGAAAGTCGGCGACAAAGTCGAAGCTGAGCAATCACTGATTGTGGTTGAAGGCGATAAGGCTTCGATGGAAGTGCCTGCACCGTTCGCCGGCACCGTGAAAGCGCTGAAAGTGTCGACGGGCGATAAAGTCAGCACCGGTTCACTGATCATGGAGTTCGAAGTTGAAGGTGCAGCACCGGCTGCGGCTCCAGCTCCAGCAGCGAAGCAAGAGACTGCGGCACCTGCCAAAACTGACGCTAAACCCGCTGCGGCACCGGCGAAAGCCGAAGCCAAAGGCGAGTTTGCAGAGAATGATGCTTACGTACATGCCACGCCGGTTATCCGTCGTCTGGCCCGTGAGTTCGGTGTTAACCTGGCGAAAGTGAAAGGCACCGGCCGTAAAGGTCGCATCCTGAAAGAAGACGTACAGTCTTACGTGAAAGATGCGGTTAAACGTGCGGAAGCAGCACCGACTGCAGCCAGCGGTGGCGGTTTGCCGGGCATGTTGCCATGGCCGAAAGTCGACTTCAGCAAGTTTGGCGAAATCGAAGAAGTCGAACTGGGTCGTATTCAGAAAATTTCTGGTGCGAACCTGAGCCGTAACTGGGTGATGATCCCTCACGTTACGCATTTCGATAAAACAGATATCACCGAGCTGGAAGCCTTCCGTAAGCAGCAGAACGCTGAAGCTGAGAAACGTAAACTGGATGTGAAATTCACGCCAGTAGTGTTCATCATGAAAGCGGTTGCCGCTGCTCTTGAGCAGATGCCACGCTTCAACAGCTCGCTGTCCGAAGATGCGCAGAAGCTGACGTTGAAGAAATACATCAACATCGGTGTGGCAGTGGATACACCAAATGGCCTGGTTGTTCCGGTATTTAAAGACGTGAACAAGAAAGGCATCACCGAGCTGTCTCGTGAGCTGATGGCGATCTCGAAGAAAGCGCGCGATGGCAAGCTGACTGCGGGCGACATGCAGGGCGGATGCTTTACGATCTCCAGCCTTGGCGGTTTGGGTACGACTCACTTCGCACCGATCGTTAACGCGCCAGAAGTGGCTATCCTTGGTGTCTCCAAGTCTGCCATGGAGCCGGTATGGAACGGTAAAGAGTTTGCGCCGCGTCTGATGATGCCAATCTCTCTTTCCTTCGATCACCGTGTCATTGACGGTGCTGATGGTGCACGTTTCATTACCATCGTTGGCAACCTGTTAGCAGATATTCGTCGTCTGGTGATGTAAGTACAAACAAGGCCGGCAGATGCCGGCCTTCTTGTAACATTCGTAGCACCGCGGTTGGCAGTTTGTTAACAATTCTGTAAACTCTTGCGGTGAAAGTCCCGGTGGAACAAGGGCATCATAAGAACGTCTGACCCGCCGGATATCAAATAAGAGGTCATGATGAGTACAGAGATTAAAACTCAAGTCGTGGTACTTGGGGCAGGTCCTGCAGGTTACTCTGCAGCCTTCCGTTGCGCTGATTTAGGTCTGGAAACCGTAATCGTTGAGCGTTACAGCACCCTCGGTGGTGTTTGTCTGAACGTAGGCTGTATCCCGTCAAAAGCGCTGCTGCACGTCGCCAAAGTGATCGACGAAGCCAAAGCTCTGGAAGAGCACGGTATCGTGTTTGGCCAGCCGCAAACTGACATCAACAAAATTCGTTCCTGGAAAGAGAAGGTTATCAACCAGTTGACTGGTGGCCTCGCGGGTATGGCGAAAGGCCGTAAAGTGAACGTGGTTACTGGCCTCGGCAAATTCACGGGTGCCAACACGCTGGTGGTTGAAGGCGAAGGTGGATCAACCACCATTAACTTCGACAACGCCATTATCGCTGCGGGTTCACGTCCAATTGAACTGCCATTTATTCCTCATGAAGATCCCCGCGTATGGGATTCCACAGACGCGCTGGAGCTGAAAGAAGTGCCGAAACGTCTGCTGGTTATGGGCGGCGGTATTATCGGTCTGGAAATGGCGACCGTTTATAAAGCGCTGGGTTCAGAGATCGATGTGGTTGAAATGTTCGACCAGGTGATCCCGGCTGCCGATAAAGACGTAGTGAAAGTCTTTACCAAACGCATCAGCAAGAAATTCAACTTGATGCTGGAAACGAAAGTCACCGCTGTTGAAGCGAAAGATGACGGCATCTACGTTTCTATGGAAGGCAAAAAAGCCCCGGGCGAAGCGCAGCGTTATGATGCGGTGCTGGTTGCGATTGGTCGTGTGCCAAACGGTAAAGGTCTTGATGCGGGTAAAGCGGGCGTGGAAGTGGACGATCGTGGCTTCATCCGCGTTGACAAGCAAATGCGTACCAATGTGCCGCACATCTACGCTATCGGCGATATCGTCGGTCAGCCAATGCTGGCGCACAAAGGTGTGCACGAAGGTCACGTTGCCGCTGAAGTGATTTCTGGTCTGAAGCACTACTTTGATCCAAAAGTGATTCCATCAATTGCTTACACCGAGCCAGAAGTTGCCTGGGTGGGTCTGACCGAGAAAGAAGCGAAAGAGAAAGGCATTAGCTATGAAACGTCCACTTTCCCGTGGGCTGCTTCAGGTCGTGCTATCGCTTCTGACTGTGCAGACGGCATGACCAAGCTGATTTTCGACAAAGAAACGCACCGTGTGATTGGTGGCGCCGTTGTCGGGACTAACGGCGGCGAGCTGCTGGGCGAAATCGGCCTGGCGATTGAGATGGGCTGCGATGCGGAAGATATCGCATTGACTATCCATGCTCACCCAACGCTGCATGAATCCGTTGGTCTGGCGGCAGAAATCTTTGAAGGCAGCATCACCGATCTGCCAAACGCGAAAGCGAAAAAGAAATAAGCGCCTGCGTAATTAATTAAGCGGCTCCGAAAGGAGCCGTTTTTTATTACGCATCCCTTTAAAAGTATTAAAAAAATAAGAAAATGGAATAGTTATAACGGATAAAGGTCGCTAAAGCTAATATTTACATTATCAGAAATGGCAGCGTGAACTCCGCACTTAACGAAGTGCTTACTGCCTTTTTTCTTCATTAAGCACAGCCGAAAGTTTGATGATCATTACGTTTAACCTTACCTCACATAAGGCGTAGCAACGCGCTAGCGTTAACCCTAAAAGTATTAGCCATAAATTATGAGTAACCCCTATTTAGACTTCATAATAACGTCTCTTTTTTTATGCAAGCGATATTATCAGTGGGGATTTCTCCTTCTCCCTAAGGCTGATAACTGAGGCAGGAAGCCTCAAACGCCCACCGGCTCTCGACTCACGTCTTATTTTATTTCTCTTTTTTATTCCCTTACGTTTGTTTTTTTATTGAATTTAAGTAAGTTAATGAGTGAGATTGTAATGCGATTCATAAAATTAAAAAGTCAAAGTTGGGTTTTTATCTGGCTTGATTTTTTAATGAGGCGAGTGTCGTTTGGCTTTGCGTAATGAAGGGTATATTGATTTCTCTTTTAATGTCATCAAAGCAAGCCGTGTTCAATATGGCTCGCTTTTTTATCGCTCAATTTCTTAATTTTAATGATTTATTTAAATGTAATTATTGATTGGCTCAATCCTTATTCTCTCGCAACCAGTTAATGAAATGTCTTAGCGGCGTCGATAAATAACGACGGCTGGGATAATAGAGCCAGAACCCTTCTGCATAGCCAGTATATTCCGCGAGTACCTCCACTAACGTCCCTTCATCCAGGCTTTGTTCCACGGTAGCCTGGTGCAAAAAGGCGATCCCTGCACCTGCCAGCGCCGCCTGCAAAATACGTTCGTTATTATCCAGGACCAGCGTGCCGCTGACAGAGACTTCCTGTTTCCGTCCCTCCGTCCAAAACTCCCAACGATAACGACGGCCGCTGGGAAAGCGGCGCTCAATACAGGGAAATTTCAGTAGGGCATCTGGCGTTTGCGGTGCGCCGTAGCGCGCAATATAAGCAGGGCTTGCCACCGCCAGCGCGCGCATTGGCGGGCCGAAAGGCAGGGCAATCATGTCCTGCGCCAGTACATCGCCGTAGCGAATACCCGCGTCATATCCAGCATCAATGATATCTACCAGCGCATCGTTGCTGTCGATCTCAAGCGTAATCTCAGGATAGCGCTGCACAAACGGCAAAATCAGCGAGTCGAAGAACAAGGCTTCTGCCGAGCGCGGCATATTGAGCTTTAGGGTTCCACGCGGATCGCTGCGCCAGTCATTGAGTTCATCCACCGCCTGGGACAAGTCGAGTAAAGCGGGTTGAATGCGCTGGAGAAAACGTTCGCCCGCTTCGGTCAGCGCCACATTACGTGTAGTGCGATTTAACAGCCGCACGTCCAGGCGCTGCTCAAAATTGCGCATGGCGTGACTGAGTGCAGAAGGCGTGACATTTCGCTCCTCTGCAGCCTTACGAAAGCTGCGGTGCTGAGCGATAGCAGCGAACATTTCAAGTTCCTGAAGCGTGGCGCGATGATGGGTCATTGCTGAGTTTTACTCACTAAATCGGCAAGATAAGCACAATTGTTGCCGTGATTGTTGAGGGTTATAACATTAACACTGAACACAACGAGGAGAGAACCATGCAACAACGTCAATTGGGCAATCAGGGATTACGCGTATCAGCATTGGGTTTAGGCTGCATGGGGATGACGTTCGCTTATGGCCAAAATGATGCGCAGCAGGCACTAAACACGCTTAATCGTGCATTCGATCTGGGCGTGGATTTTCTCGATACCGCTGAAGTGTACGGGCCTTTTACCAATGAGGAACTGATCGCGAAAGCGATTAAAGGTCGGCATGGTCAGGTAAAAATCGCCACGAAGTTTGGTTTCCGCATTAATGAAGAGGGCGAGGGTTGGCAGCGCGTCACGGGCGTAAACAGCGATCCGGCACATATCCGCCGCGCAGTAGAAGGATCGTTACAGCGTTTAGGGGTGGAAACCATTGAGCTTCTTTATCAGCATCGCCTCGATCCCAACGTGCCGATTGAAGAGGTGGTAGGTGTGATGGCGGCGTTAGTGAAGGAGGGCAAAGTTCGCTATCTCGGGCTGTCAGAAATCTCTGCAGCGACCTTGCATCGTGCGCATGCGGTACATCCTATCTCAGCGGTACAAAGTGAATATTCGTTATGGACGCGCGACCCGGAGCAGGGAATTTTAGCGGCCTGTCGTCAGTTAAACATCGGATTCGTGCCTTACAGCCCACTCGGACGCGGTTTCCTGACGGGCAAGCTAAGTCACACATTCGCGGAAGATGATTTCCGTCGCGGTTTACCGCGTTTTCAGCAACAGGCGCAGGAGCATAACCAAAAGTTAGTTAATCAACTCACTAAAATGGCACAAGGTTATGATATTACTGCGGCACAAATGGCATTGGCGTGGGTATTAGCAAAAGGAGAAGATATTGTACCGATTCCGGGCGCCAGTAAAATTCATCATCTGGAAGATAACTGTGCGGCAGTCAATGTCAGGCTACAGGCGGCAGATGTAGCTCAACTCGATGCGCTCTTTGCCGCGCAGAACGTTCAGGGTGAACGCTATTCCCGCGCAGAAATGGGCCTGGTTGATAACCCATAATCTGCTCCTCATTAGTTAAAAAGCAGGTGCGTAATGCCCTGCTTTTTTTCGTCTCAACGGCGTTTTCTAGCTAAATCTGCTACAGAAGTTAACAATGTTGCTTTTTTGTAAACAGATTAACAATCAGGCGAAATCCTGCTATGCTGCCCCACGCGGAACCGGGCACCTTACCCTACTCACGGAATGCTTTGTCATCGGGGTGCACCGGAAACCCATACAATGAGAGCGAGGAGAAAGTCGTGCTAGAAGAATACCGTAAGCACGTTGCCGAGCGTGCAGCCCAGGGAATCGTAGCTAAGCCTTTAGATGCTTCCCAGATGGCCGCGCTGGTTGAACTGCTGAAAAGCCCGCCTGCGGGTGAAGATGAATTTTTGATCGATCTTTTGGTCAACCGTGTTCCACCCGGCGTCGATGAAGCGGCGTATGTAAAAGCGGGATTCCTGGCGGCCATCGCCAAGGGCGAAGCAACCTCTCCTCTGGTATCCCCTGAAAAAGCGGTTGAACTGCTCGGCACCATGCAAGGCGGTTACAACATTCATCCGCTGATTGAAGCTCTTGATGATGCCAAACTGGCACCTATCTCTGCGAAGGCGCTTTCTCGCACGCTGCTGATGTTTGACAGCTTCTACGATGTAGAAGAGAAAGCCAAAGCGGGCAATGAATATGCCAAACAGGTGATGCAATCCTGGGCAGACGCCGAGTGGTATCTGTCTCGTCCAGAGTTAGCAGAAAAAATCACTGTTACAGTTTTCAAAGTAACCGGTGAAACCAACACGGATGACCTCTCTCCAGCGCCGGATGCGTGGTCACGTCCAGACATCCCATTGCATGCTTTAGCGATGCTGAAAAATGCCCGTGAAGGCATTGAGCCAGATGAAGCAGGCAGTGTCGGCCCGATCAAACAGATCGAAGCGCTGCAAGCCAAAGGCTTCCCGCTGGCGTACGTCGGTGATGTTGTCGGTACCGGTTCATCACGTAAATCTGCCACCAACTCGGTGCTGTGGTTTATGGGTGACGACATCCCGAACGTGCCAAACAAGAAAGGCGGCGGCGTGGTATTGGGCAGCAAAATTGCGCCAATCTTCTTTAACACTATGGAAGATGCCGGTGCACTGCCAATCGAAGTCGACGTTAGCGACCTGAACATGGGTGATGTTATTGACATCTATCCGTTCAAAGGCGAAGTCCGCAACCATGAAACCGGCGATCTGCTCGCTAACTTTGAGCTGAAAACCGAAGTTCTGATTGACGAAGTCCGCGCCGGTGGCCGTATTCCGCTGATCATCGGTCGCGGCTTGACCAGCAAAGCGCGTGAGTCACTGGGCTTGCCGATCAGCAATGTCTTCCGCCAGGCGAAAGATGTGGCAGAAAGCAGCCGCGGTTACTCGCTGGCACAGAAGATGGTGGGTCGTGCATGCGGCACCGTCGGCATTCGCCCAGGCGCCTATTGCGAACCAAAAATGACTTCCGTCGGTTCTCAGGACACTACCGGTCCAATGACCCGTGATGAACTGAAAGATTTGGCGTGTCTTGGCTTCTCCACCGATCTGGTGATGCAGTCGTTCTGTCACACTGCGGCATATCCAAAGCCGGTTGACGTGAACACGCACCATACGCTGCCAGACTTCATCATGAACCGTGGCGGTGTGTCACTGCGTCCAGGCGACGGCGTGATTCACTCATGGCTGAACCGCATGCTGCTGCCAGATACGGTCGGCACCGGCGGTGATTCTCACACCCGTTTCCCAATCGGTATCTCTTTCCCGGCGGGTTCTGGTCTGGTGGCGTTTGCTGCTGCAACGGGCGTGATGCCGCTCGACATGCCGGAATCGGTGCTGGTGCGCTTCAAAGGTAAGATGGAGCCGGGCATCACGTTGCGCGATCTGGTGCATGCGATTCCGCTTTACGCCATCAAGCAAGGTTTGCTGACCGTTGAGAAGAAAGGGAAGAAAAACATCTTCTCTGGCCGCATCCTGGAAATTGAAGGCTTGCCAGATCTGAAAGTTGAGCAGGCATTCGAACTGACCGATGCGTCAGCAGAACGTTCTGCCGCAGGCTGTACCATCAAGCTGGATCAGGCACCGATCAAAGAGTACCTCAGCTCCAATATCGTGCTGCTGAAGTGGATGATTGCTGAAGGTTATGGCGATCGTCGTACGCTTGAGCGCCGTGTTGAAGGCATGCAGAAATGGTTGGACGATCCTCAGCTGCTTGAAGCCGATGCGGATGCAGAATATGCCGCCGTTATCGATATCGATCTGGCTGAGATCAAAGAGCCGATCCTGTGCGCACCGAACGATCCAGACGATGCTCGCTGGTTGTCTGACGTACAGGGCGAGAAGATCGATGAAGTCTTCATCGGTTCATGCATGACCAACATCGGTCACTTCCGCGCTGCCGGTAAACTGCTCGACAGTCACAAAGGTCAGTTGCCAACGCGTCTTTGGGTGGCTCCGCCAACCAAAATGGATGCCGCGCAGCTGACAGAAGAGGGCTATTACAGCGTCTTCGGTAAGAGCGGTGCACGTATCGAGATTCCAGGCTGTTCACTGTGTATGGGTAACCAGGCACGTGTAGCAGACGGCGCAACCGTGGTATCGACTTCAACCCGTAACTTCCCGAACCGTTTGGGAACCGGCGCGAATGTCTTCCTGGCGTCAGCGGAACTGGCTGCGGTCTCTTCTCTGTTAGGCAAGCTGCCTACGCCAGAAGAGTATCAGCAGTTCATGGCGCAGGTGGATAAGACTGCCACCGATACTTACCGCTACCTGAACTTCGATAAGCTGGATCAGTACACTGAGAAAGCCGACGGCGTGATTTTCCAGACCGCGGTTTAATCGACAAGCGATAGCAACAAGGGGCGATGATTCGCCCCTTTTTCTTTTCTGTTTACGCCATCATTTCCCGTAAAAAATGCAGCGTAGTTTCCTGTTCCAGCGCAGACAAGCGAGAAAAAAGCCGCTCCCGATCGGTGAGTTCGCCACAGCAATCCAAAAATTTTGATCGCCGCTCCGCCTCACTAAAAGGTTCAGCTTGCGTTCCTTTGGCCTGATAACGTGAATGGATGATTTCTCGACCTTCTTTTAGCGTCAGCGTCAGTATATGCGGTAAATCGCGCTGTTCTGCTTCCTGCTCTGGCGTCCAGGCGTCCATTTTTACCCGCAATAACAAGGGATTTTTTGCCTGATGCTTTACCGCCTCGGCAGTAAAATCGGCCACGCTTAATGCACCTCGCTGCAACATCACCGCCACGCAATAGGGCATGGAAAAGCGTGCCTGCATCTCATCTTCTGGCTGTGGATAGGCGAGGTTACGCCAGTTCGCAATGCCCACCTGACAATGTATCTGTTCAATATCATCCAACTGAAACTGCTGCTGCTGTTGCAGGTCGGCAATGGCGTCGAGAATGCGATGAGTAGAACCGCAGCAGGGATGTTTCTTTGGCATCACGCCGATGCTTTCAATTACATGCGGATCGCTGCTTTCCGGCAGCGTTGGCACCTGCAGCCTCCCATTGTAGAGTTCAGCAAACCCCATTGGGCATTCAATGATGTCCAGACGTCCGCTGATACCGGTGCTTGCCAGCGTTGCGGCGTCAACGGCGTTACGTGCCGCCATCCCGGCATGGAAGGGTTTTAATGGCGTACCGAACTGGCCTTTTACACCGCTAGCAAGGCTAACGGCAATGCTCAGCGAACGCGCAATCGCCACCGCATCGTGACCCATCAACGCCGCCACGCCCGCCGCGCTGCCAATGCAACCAACGGTTGAGGTGCCGTGCCAGCCTGCGGTGTAATGACCATATCCCACCGCATCGCCGATAAATGCCTGCGCCTGCAAGCCAATTAAATAGGCTTTGATCAGCGCTGATCCGCTGCACTTTTCAGCCAGTGCCACCGCGAGCAGCGCCGGCACTAAAACGGCAGAAGCGTGGCTCATCCCCGGCGCGAAGTTGTCGTCAAAGTCGATTGCATGCGCTGCGGTCGCGTTAATCAGTGCATCGACCGCCACGCTGCGGGCATCGGCAGTCCAGGCTTGTGCTACGGCGCGGGTAGAAAAATCGTCGCGCCCGGCAACCAGGCAGGCCAGCGTGTCGGTAATAGCCTCACGCGCCAGCTGCTGTGCGTGAGGCGAGAAGGCGGGCGGCTCGGCACACCAGCGCGCTAAAGTTTCGATCAACGTCATCAGTTATGCCTCGCTGGCAGCCAGAAACTGGCGCGTGTAAGGTTCATTAGCGGCACCGCGCCGTAACGTATCGGCGCTCAACTCTTCCAGCAGCTTGCCGTGATGCATAATGCCGACGCGTTGACACAAATGCGTCACTACCGCCAAATCGTGCGTCACCATCAGATAGGTTAATTGCCGCTGTTTTCGCATCACGCTGAGCAGGTTCAAAATTTCAGCCTGCACCGAGACATCCAGCGCCGAGGTCGGCTCATCCAGCAATAACACCGAAGGCTCAAGAATCAGCGCACGCGCAATCGCCACGCGCTGGCGTTGCCCACCCGAAAGCTGATGGGGATAGCGATAACGAAACGCATCTGACAGGCCCACTGCATTCAACACATCGCTGATGCGGGCTTCATGACGATCCATCCGATGCAGCTTCAAGGGTTCTCGCAGGCTGTTCCACACCATTTTGCGCGGATGCAGCGAGGCATAAGGATCCTGAAATACCATCTGAACCTGACGATAAAATGCTTTATCGCGCAGCGGCTGCTGCTCACGGTTATTGAACAGGATATGACCTTGGTAATCGTGATTAAGGCCGGCGAGGGCACGCAAAATGGTGGATTTCCCACAACCCGATTCGCCGATCAAACCATAACAATCGCCATGCGCCAGCGTGATGCTGACGTCATCGACTACCTGACGATATTGCGCACCTTTACCGAATGCGATGCTGAGATTAACCGTTTCGATACTGCGTTCAGTGCCTGGAATCGGGGTCATAGGGCAACTCCATCACGGAAACGGGGGCCATGTAACCAGGCAGGATCACGCCTGGGCACGCGAAGCAATTCAACGGGATGATGCAGTCGCGGCTGGCTGGCCAGCAATGCCTGCGTGTAAGGATGCTGGGCGTGTTCCAGCCGATCAGCGCGAATTTCTTCAACAATGCGTCCGGCGTACATCACCAGCACGCGATCGCAGAAACGTGAAACCAGATTGAGATCGTGGGTAATGAACAACAAACCGGTCTGACGTCGTGACAGCTGCTCATCCAAAATATGCAACACCTGCTGACGCACGGTAACGTCCAGCGCCGAGGTCGGTTCATCGGCAATAATCAAATCGGGTTCGGGGATCAGCATCATGGCAATCATCACGCGCTGTCCCATGCCGCCCGAAATTTCATGCGGGTAAAGCTGTGCGACTTTCTCCACTTCACGGATATGCACTGAAGCCAGCATTTCACGCGCCCGTGTCTGCGCTTCCTTTCGGCTCACGCGGCTGTGAATGCGCCAGGCTTCCGCCACCTGATCGCCAATGCGCATCAGCGGATTCAGAGAAAAACGCGGATCCTGCAAAATCATCGAAATGCGATTGCCACGAACCGTGCGCATTTTTCGCTCGCTGCTGTTGAGCAAATCAATGTCACCAAACTGCAT
This sequence comes from Pantoea sp. MQR6, assembly GCF_022761075.1. Lineage (NCBI taxonomy): Bacteria > Pseudomonadati > Pseudomonadota > Gammaproteobacteria > Enterobacterales > Erwiniaceae > Pantoea > Pantoea sp. MQR6. The sequence continues at coordinate 90,926 of NZ_JAKYXB010000002.1, read as the reverse complement.
TTTCGTCGCGCTTACCTGAGCGATTTTCGGGGTGAGTTTTAGCAGTGCGCGGCAGGTTTGTGATTTGCCGGAACCGGATTCACCGACGATCGCGACTTTTTCACGCCCGACTTGAAAACTGACGTCGCGTACCGCGTGATGATCTTCATGCGCGCCTTTGAAAACGATATTGAGATTCTCTACCTTCAGCAGTTGATTACTCATGGCGAATATCCATTACGTCGCGCAGGCCATCACCCAACAAATTGAAAGCCAGACTGGTGAAAAGGATGGCTAAACCGGGAATGGCGGCGATCCAACCGTTGTTCAGCATGAACTCACGACCTGAAGCCAGCATCGCGCCCCATTCCGGGCTGGGGGCTTGTGCGCCCAAACCGAGAAAGCCCAGCCCGGCGGCAGTGAGAATGATCGCCGCCATATTGAGCGTGACGCGCACCACCACCGAAGGCAGGCACATTGGAATGATGTGACGTACGATGATGTGCCACGAAGACGCACCTTGTAGCCGCACCGCCGCAATGTAATCCATCTTGCGGATTGCCAGCGTCTCGGCGCGTGCCAGGCGAGCAATCGGCGGCCACGCGGAGAGAGAAATGGCGATGATGGCGTTTTCGATGCCGGGGCCGAGTGCAGCGACAAACGCCAGCGCCAGAATCAGGCTGGGAAAGGCGAGAAAGATATCAACTAATCGCATCAACACCGTATCGACCCAGCCGCCCAGATAACCTGCGGCGGTGCCAATCAGCAGGCCGAGCGGCGTGATGATCAGAGCGGTGAGTGCAGCGATATACAAGGTAATGCGTGCACCGTAGAGCAGGCGGCTAAAGATATCGCGTCCCAGCTCATCGGTGCCCAACCAGTGCTGGGCATTGGGCGCTTGCAGGCGAAACGCCAGGTTCTGCGCGAAGATATCCTGCGTGGCCAGCCACGGCGCAAACAGCGCTGCCGCGATAATCACCAGCAATACCAGCAAACCAAACAGCGCGGAGTGGTTGGCGCAAAAACGGCGCCACTGGATCCAGCCGAGCTGAACCTGCGCCTGCAACGGAGAGTGTGGAGCCGGATCGCTCAGCCAGGCACGCAGGCCGCTCTGAGGACGGACTCGCAGGGTTTTATGGGCAGAATCGGTCATTGACCCTCCTGACGGGTTCGCGGATCGAAGATGCGATACAGCAGATCGCAGAGAATATTCAGGCCAACAAAGATCGCACCAATCAGCAGCGTGCAGCCGACCACCGCGTTCATGTCTCCCGCCAGCAGTGCATTCGTCAGGTAGCGGCCAAAACCGGGCCAGGCAAACACCGTTTCGGTCAGCACTGCGCCCTCCAGCAGCCAGGCCCAGGATAGCGCCACCACAGTGAGCGTCGGCACGGCGATATTGCGGAAGGCGTGGATCCAGACACAGCGCGACCACGACAACCCCTTGACGCGTGCGGTGATGATGTACTCCTGCGACAGCTGCTCAATCATAAAGCTGCGCGTCATACGGCTGATGTAGGCCAGCGCGCTCAGGCCAAGAATCGAGGCGGGCAAAATGATGTGGCCGAACACATTTTTGAATACCGCCCAGTTGCCGCTTAATGCGCTGTCGATCAGCCAGAATCCGGTCACCGGTTGCAAGTCAAACTCATAGAGAAAATCGATGCGTCCGGGCCCGCCGATCCAGCCCAAAGTGGCATAAAACAGCAGTAATCCCATTAAACCGAGCCAGAAATGAGGTGTGGAATAGCTTAATAAGCCAACGAAACGGATGAGATGATCGAACCACGAATTACGGTACATTGCGGCATAAACCCCCGCCGGAATGCCGAGTCCAACACCCAGGATCGCCGCCACGGTGGCCAGCTCCAACGTGGCCGGAAACACGCGGGCAATGTCTTCAGCCACGGGATGGCTGGTGGTCAACGCGGTACCAAAGTTGAAATGCAGCAGCTGCCAGACGTAATCGATAAATTGCTGCCACAGCGGTTGATCCAGCCCCAACTGATGAAACATCTTGTCGTAGGCTTCCTGACTGGCGTTATCACCAATCACTGCAACGACCGGATCGATCGGCAGCAGTCGGCCAATAAAGAAGGTTAATGCGGCCAGTCCCAGCAGGGTAAAAGCGATTGAAATTAGCCCCCGAAACAGGCGCCTGCAAAGGCGCCATAAGGGAGAGGGCGAGGTATTGATCGATGTGGGTGTGATCACCTGAGACATCTGTTACCTCCGTTACTTGCTTGCGTCACCGTACCAGACGCGGAAACCGTTCCAGGTCCAGTTCTTCACCACCGGACTGATCCCGGCGCTGTTGTACATCTGGAACATGATCGCCATCGGGCCTTTCTCCATCTGCTCACGTTGCAGATCGGCATACATCGCGCTGCGCTTGATGTCATCCGGTTCCAGCAAGGCGGCATTGACCTTTTGGTTCATCGTCGGGTCGTAGTAGGCAGCACGCCAGCTAGGATATTGCGTCGCGCGGGCTTCTTTGCGGTTGTCAGGATTGAACACTAAGCGCGAGGCGTTGCCGTAGGCATCGGGCACAGATGTTTGCCATGCCATCATCGCACTCTGGAATTCGCGGCCCCGCGCCCGGCTAAACAGTTGGGCGTTCGCCATGCGTTCAAGGGTTAACTTGACGCCGATCCTCGCGGCATTCTGCTGCACACTTTGCGCAATTGGCGCGGAGTGCGGCAGAGTGCCGAAGATCACCGACGCGCTGAAACCATTGGGATAACCGGCTTCGGTTAGCAGTTGTTTGGCTTTGTCGAGATCGAGTTTAAACGGTTGGCCCGCCTGTTCATCCAGCGCACCAAAGGCGCCAAGCTGCACGAAGCTGGCGTGAGGGACGCCAAGGTAGGGCATGACGCTTTTCGCCAGGCCGTCGTAATCGATCAGATAACGCATCGCCAGACGCACTTTTTCATTCTTGAAAATGGGATCTTCATTGTTGAAGGTCCAGAAAAAAAGCTGCGGTTTAAGGGCTTTTTCCACTTTGACCTGACCGCCTTCATCCAGCGTTTTAAGATCGTCAGCGGAGAGATCGCGAGCAATATCCACATCGCCTTTGGTTAATAACAGCCGCTGCGTGCCGGTTTCTGCAACGTGACGAATCAACACGCGTTTTAGTGCCGGCGCTTTGCCCCAATAATGGGGTGAAGCCTGAAGCACCACGCCTTCGCCCGCATTCCAGCGCATCATCTGATACGGCCCAACACAGGCGGTATGCGTAGAGAGATATTTATGCCCGAGATCGCCGTCCACCGCTTGCTGTTCGACCCATTTGCGATTGAGCAGCGAAGAGACGTTGTTGGCGGCAATCGCCTGAAGGAGAAGATTGGTGGGATAGGCTTTATCGAAGGCCATCACCAGCGTGTTGTCGTCAGGCGCGGTAATCAGGCTATCAACGTTTTCTTTGGTGAAACCGTACTCTTTAATCGCTGCGGCGTTGCCGTATCCGAGTTTCACCACGCGCTGCATTGACCAGGCCAGATCGCCTGCGGTGGCGGACGATCCATCGGCGAATTTCAGATTGTCCTGCAAGTGAAAGGTGATCGTTTTGCGATCGGCTGAAACATCCCAGGTTTTCGCCAGGTTTGGCACCAGCTCTTTTTCATCGCTCAGCTTAAAATCCACTAACGTGTCGCAGGTATTCGCGTAGATTTCACTGGTCACCACTTCGCCAATTTGGGCCGGATCCCAGGTGCTAATGGCGTCAATGTTCCACGCCATCACCAGTGAATCGGGCGGGGTAGCAGCCTGAAGCGGCGCGCAGCAGGCCCCAGCCAACGCTAACGCGACGGTAATCTGTATTGCTTTCATTATTCTCTCCAGAGGATTACAGGTTATCCGGGCGTGGCTGAATCGGTGGCTTAACGTCGGGTGGAATCGGGCAGTGATAAGGCTTTTCACTGATCTGTTCGAAATGCGCTTTTTTCACCTGAGCCAACAGCACTTTGTCTGTCAGCACATCAACTGCGGTCGCCGCCATGACTTTGGCTACATGCGTCAGGCCTTTGTGCGCGGCGGGCATTTTGCCTTGCGCAGTCAGTTGCCATGAATGGCCCGGCGTGCCAATGGCCATGGTCGGCACATGCGCCTGCACGGTCGGAATCACCCAACTGACGTCACCAACGTCGGTCGAGCCAATCATCACTTCACCCTGTGTATCGAGAGGAATGATGTAATCGCTGAGCGGCTTAGGATTAGCCGGTTTCACGCCGGTTTTGCGGTAGCAGCTGTCGATCTCTTCGGGCGACAAGGTCGCTTGAATGTCGGCCGCAAAAGCGAGGTCGGCTTGGTCGAAAGCCACCGGCCCAAGCGCCTCAAGATTGCGCTGCATCGCTTCTTCCAATGGACGGTTGCCCAACAGGTTGGACACCGCGCTCATGATGCTGATCTCCACTTTAGTGTCAGTCATCATCGCCGCACCTTGCGCCACGCGTTTGACGCGTTCGTTAAGATCAAACATGGCGTGAACATCGCGTGAGCGAATGGCATAGCGCACCGCAGCTTTCGCCTGCACCACGTTGGGTGCGATACCACCAGAATCGAGCATGGCGTAGTGAATACGCGAATCCTGTGGCACGTGTTCACGCAGATACTGCACGCCAACGTTCATCAGTTCGACACCATCTAACGCGCTGCGGCCCAAATGCGGCGAGGCGGCGGCGTGAGAAGAACGGCCAGTGAAGAAAAAGTCCATGCGGGTATTCGCCAGTGACAGCGGTTTTGCCACCTCATGATGAGCGCTAGGGTGCCAGGTAATCGCTACATCAACGCCGTCAAATGCGCCAGCGCGCGCCATAAAGGATTTAGCTGCACCGCCTTCTTCCGCGGGACATCCGTAGTAGCGTACGCGGCCAGGGAGGCCGGTTTCTTCCAACCAGGCTTTCATCGCAGTGGCGGCCAGCATGGCGGCTGAACCCAATAAGTTGTGACCGCAGCCATGGCCGTTGCCGTTGCCTGGCAAGGGTGAATAGGACGCTACGCCTGCCGCCTGACTCAATCCGGGCAACGCATCATATTCACCCAAGAAAGCGATGATCGGCCCGCCATCGCCCGCTTCACCCATCACGGCAGTGGGAATATCCGCAACGTTTTCGGTCACACGGAATCCTTGCTGTTTTAGCATCGCGGTATGCTCAGCGACCGAGCGGTATTCGGTATAACAAATCTCTGGCATACCCCAGACCCGATCGCTGAGTGCACAAAAAGTTGCTTGGTGTTCTTCAACCCACTTCCAGACTAACGCTTTGTTTTCCATTGCAATCCCCAGATTGGTTGATCCGCACAGCGGCAGACGCTTTCACGTCTCTGTGTCGTCAGCATGGGCGAACAGGTTGGCAAAAGGCCAATGAGCAATTCACACAACCCATTCCAAAATTGCATAGTTTTCATTCACGCCGCAGTAGCGGGTTGAAGTTGCTGTACCCGATCCCACAGCAATTCCGCCTGCGGGTTCTGTAACACCGGTTGTCGATAGAGGCGGATCGCCAGCGACATATCCCAGCGGCTGTCGTCTGCGCGTACCAGCATGCCGCTGGCCAGTTCCTGATGAATCAGGCTGAGCGGCAGCCAGGCGACGCCGCCACCTGCCAGCACCATCGCTTTCAAATTCACCGACATACCGTTTTCGTATACCGCTTCCAATGGCAAAGGACGTTCACTCAGCATTTGTGCCAGCGCATGGGCAAAAAAGGAGTGTTGTCCGTAGCTGATCCACGGAATCGGTCCGCCATGCGGATCAACCGGATAGAGCGGCTTGCCGCTGCTGTCGGGACGACAAACAGCAATGGCGCGCTCACGTCCCAGTTGCACCATCGGATAAGGCGCGAGCTGATGGATCAGCGACACGGCATCATGGGCATAAGTCAGGAGAAAATCGGTTTCACCGCTGTGAAGCGTGGCGATATGCTCAATAAAACTCGGTTTCGAATTGCACATACGAATGTAGCCCAGCTGTTGTTTCAAATTGAGCCGCTGAATCCAGTCAGGAAAAAAGGTCAGCGAAAGGGTATTCAGCATGGCAAAACGCAGCACCGCAGTACGTGAACGAAAGCGTTGATGTAAATCGTTACGCAGATGCGTCATGGAGAATACCGTTTCCCTGGCGGTAGCAAGAAAGATTTGCCCCTCTGGGGTTAAGGTCACCGGATAGGTTTTGCGATTAAACAGCGGCACGCCAAGCCACTCTTCTAATTGCCGTATCCGACGACTCAGGGCGGATTGAGTAATGTGACGCTCATCGGCAGCGCGGGTAAAACTGTTACTGCGGGCAACGCTGAGAAAATCTTCAAACCATTTCAATTCCATAGCAGGGACCTCTTTGGATGAATGGGAAAGCAACGTCTGCGGGATTACACACTTTGTTACACGCAAGAAACGCGCCAGACTTTCATCAAGGGAAAAACGCTGCAAAGGGCGCTGTGGCCTGCAATAATGCGCCATCTGTCACAATGTAGAGGGCAGGCTGCGCACAAAATGCACTCAGGGAGTGCAAGGTGAGCCGCGAGAGCAAGAGGATAACGCAATGGAATATGAGTTTTTACGAGATGTAACGGGCCAGATTAAAGTGCGCATGTCGATGGATCATGAAGCAGTTGGCCATTGGTTTAATGAAGAAGTGAAAAATGATCTCGGATTGCTGGATGAAGTGGAAGCGGCCATCGAAGAGGTAAAAGGCAGCGTGCGACAATGGCAGCGCGTCGGCAGCGAATACACCATTTTGCTGGATGAAGAAGAGGTGATGATCCGCGCTAATCTGCTGGCACTGGAAGATGACGGTATGGAAGAAGGCATGAACTATTACGATGAAGAGAGCCTGTCATTCTGTGGTGTAGAGGATTTTTTGTTGGTGATCGCCGCTTATCGCCAATTCCTCCAGCAATATGGCCATAAAGGTTGAGCCGCATTCGCCGCTCAACCTGCGTTCCGGCTTAAAGTATATGCGCTATCTGACGAAAGAAATTGCGCACAATTTCAAACGTCGACCAGATTCCAATCAGTGAAATCACCCCCAACAACGCCTGTTCCCACAGGCGATTTGCCTGACCTTCCATCATGAAACGCTTGCGGCTGGTCATGATAAACAGCCCAACCAGCAGCGGCGGCAAGACCAAAGAGGTCGCGACGCTGGTGCCGAGGATATTCAGCATCACTAAATCTGGCGCACCGGGAAAGGTGACAAGAATCGGCAGAATGATATAGACCGCAATCTGCACCCGCTTAAACCACGGATTATCATCTGGTGTTGCGTAACGTTGATTCAGGTTTCCCGTGTGATGCACACAACTGAAAATCAATGAACAGAAGCCGCGAGACTGCGAAGGAAAACTGGTAAAGCTGGCGAGAAAAATACAGGTCCACAGCAAGTAAGGCCCGGCTGGGCCGACGACGCTGGACATCATAGCAGAAAGATCATTTTCATCGGCGATGGTGCTGCCCGAACCGTGCACCACTTCGGCGGCCACACTCCAGAACAGCACGTTAATCACCAGCATCGGTAACATGCCAAACAGCAAGTCAAGCTGTTGTAGCTTGCGGTATTTCGGCCCAACCCAACCTTTGTCACGCATGAAACCGGGATAGAGCAGGTTGCTGGTGGAGCCGCCAATCGCGCCAATGGTCGAGACAGCAATGAACACGGCAAAAAAAGGCCCGGCGTTTTCCGGCAGGCCGAAAGTCAGGCCGCGCAGAAAGCCGCTAACATCAAAATGACCGACCTTGATCATCGCATACAAAAACGAGCCAATCATAATTACCGACGCAATTCGCGCCAGCGTTTCGAGGTGACGATATTGATTGCGTGTCAGCATCATCAGCAGCGTCATGCTCACAATCACCACGCTCCAGAGAAACACGCCCCAGGTTTCGCCGCCGAAATGATTAAAAAGCTGATAAAGACCCACCGCGCCGGCACGTAAAAAACTCATCTGCACCACGAACGCCACAATGGCGATCAGGATGCCAAAAAACAGCGGAAAGCCGCGCCAGACGCGTTTGTAGCCTTGAATAATGTCGTTATCACCAAAGCGGTTCATCAAGGTGTATTTGGCGATGTAGGAGATCATAAAACCACGCGCGAGCAGGGCAATGATCAGCGTCCAGAGCAGGTCATAATCATAATTAGCGCCCGCGACGGTGGAAGCCACCAGATCACCGGTGCCGAGAAAGGTCATCGCCAGCACTAAGCCAGGACCAAAACTGCGCAGATACCCACGAAAGGTGGTCGGCAAGTGGTGATCGGCGACCGGGATGCTGATTTCTTGTTGCGATGTACTCATGGTGAAGCCTCACAATGAGGGTGACTGCAATGGCATTTTTGCTCTTTTTGCGCGTCACCGTAGGGTTTAGGGGGAGTAAATTTACACCGTCGCCACCGGCGTGGCGGGTGAACCCACCGCACCAGGCAGGCGCAGCGGCGGTGCAGTGAGCAGAAACGCGGTTCGTTGCTGTAGGGCCAGCCAGTCAGCCAGCGGACTCATCAGCCACAGTTCACCGAGATAAACCCCAAGCCGAAACAGGCAGAGATCGTGCAGCGGATGTGACGGATAAAAATCATTGTTAAGAGGTTTAGCGGGCAGAATTTCCACCGCAGGATTGTCAGCCAGCAGCGCAACCACGCCACTGTCATGTACCCATTGACGCAGCGCCGGATCGCTACCATCCAGCCCGGCAAAATGGCTGTTGAGATAAGCCATATCAGGTTCACCGTTCATTTCAATAATCGCTTCATCCATGCCGGTACGGAAGCACACAAGATCGCCGGGCCGAATGTCGATATTATCGGCCTCGATGATCTGCATCAGATGCTGATAACCAAAGGCGAAACGCCTAATACCGAAGTGGCGTTTGATATCGATCATCACCGCACGACCCTGAATACCGTGCTGCGCCATATTCTCAATACCCAATGCTTTTGCACCGAGATGCGTACCGCCATCACAACCACAGCCGCCGCGATAATCGGTTTCTCCGACAATATCCACCCCCGCTTTATAGCCGTTGTAGAACACCATTTCGGCATCGCCGTTATCGTTCACATCGAACCATTGCCCCATGTGCGCCAGACTGTCCCATTGCGTTGAGTACTGCAGCGCCAGCGTCACGCTGTCGTCACAGATGACATCGCTCAGGCGTGCATCATCCCGCGACAGTGGATAGGTCATATTGGCGTTTTCACCACGCCGCGTGGCGTTAAGCTGCGGCGGTGGGCGACGTGGATTCATCGCCGTGCCGCCAGGCAGATCCAGCGGCAGGCTCAGGCAAAACGTTTGGCCTTCACGCACTTCGGCAATCCCTTCAAGTACCTTGGCGGCGGTCAGCAAATTCAGACGACCCAACTGATCGTCGGGACCAAAATCGCCCCAGGTTGACAGCGCAGGCCGTTTTTTCCAGCGGGTATTCATACTTCACTCCTTGCGGATGCATCCAGTGGCTGGGCGTTGTTCAGCGTCATCGGCGTTACGCGCGGCAGCCAGAAACCGTAAATCAGCGCGCCAATAATGCCCACCACGCCTGCGATTTCTAATGGGATAACGAATGAATGGGTGTACTGCATAATCACGCCAATCATGATCGGCGAGATGATGCCCGCCAGGTTGGCAGCCATGTTTTGGATACCGCCGATGGTGGCGACGTTGGCGCGGTTTGGCGCAACGTCAGACGGCAGCGCCCACAGCGCGGCGGAAGCAAAGGTTGCCGAGAAGTTGGCAAAACACAATGCCGCCAGCGCCAGGCCCACCGTCGGCGAAAAGGCGGCTAAGCCAATGGTCGCGCTGCCGAGCATGCCACCCACCAACGGAATTTTTCGCGCGACGCTCAGTGAATAACCGCGACGCACCAGGCTGTCGGAAAGCAAGCCACCGCACCAGCCGCCGATAATCGCCGCCACGCCGGGCAACATGCCGAGCAAGCCGAACTTCATCAACGAAAGATGGAAGGTTTCCACCAGATAGGTAGGGAACCAGGTGAAGAAGAAATAAGAGACGAAGTTGATGCAGAAGAAGCCCGCCATCATTGCCTGCACCGTGCGCTGGGTCAGTAGCTGGCGAATGCTCATCGGAGCGCCGGTTTCCGCATCCTGATTCGCTTCAATGAAGGCCACTTCTTCGGCGGTGGCGGAAGGGTGATCGCGCGGTTCGCGATACCACAGATACCAACCCAGTGCCCAACCCACCGCGACCACGCCAGAAATCACAAAAGTGGCGCGCCAGCCAACCCATGCAATCAGCAGCGAGATAATTGGAATCGCCAGCGTGCCGCCGATTTTGCTGCCGTTATTAAAGGTCGCGGCGGCAAAGCTGCGTTCCTGACGCGGGAACCAGCGCGTCACCGTTGACGAACTGGCGGGATAACTCGGTGCTTCTACCGCGCCCAGTACAAACCGAAAGCCAACCAACGCGGCTATGCTGCTGGCTAAGCCGCAGGCCGCGGTGGCTAATCCCCAGCCGAGGCTACTTAACGCGAAGGTGATGCGCGGGCCAAGCCGATCAACCAGCCAACCGCCGGGCAGCTGGAACAGCACATAGCTCCAGAAGAAGGCGGACAGCAGCAAACCACTGTCGGTGGGCGAGATGTGCAGCTCCTCGCTCATAAATGGCATGGCGACACTCATCGCCGCACGATCGATGTAGTTAATGGCGATACCCACTGACAGCACCGTCAGAATCACGTAACGAAACTTCCCTTTACTTTTACTTGCCGAAACGACTGCAGGTGATCCATTGGAATTCAGCGACATCATCGCCTCCAATTGTTTTTTATTGTGGTTACAGAGAGGGAATGCCGCATGCAGGACGCATGCGGCGTTATGTCAGAAGGTGATCACAGACTGTGGCTCACCGCCTGATGTTCATGAACCTGTTCTTCGTCAACGATTGGCTCGACTTTGCCCAGCAGGAACAGGTAGTTAAGAATACCAATCACCACCAGCACGGCGGAAAACACCAGCGCCCAGGTAAAGTGGCCGGTAGCGCCGACAATCGCACCGGTAATGATCGGACCCACCGCGCCACCCATGTTGGAGACCGTATTTTGCAGACCGGCGACAATCGACACGCTGTTCTGCGGTGCAACGTCGCCAGGCAATGCCCAGACCTGCGAAGCCGCCACGGTGGTGCCCGATTTAGCGATACACAGCAGCAGCACGGTCATAAAGACGGAATCGGTGAACGGCGCGAAACCAATGCACAGCGCCATTAACAGACCCACGGTGAGGAACAGTTTGCGCGTGGCGGTCAGCGACAAGATTTTCTTGTGGACAATGCGATCTGACATCCAACCGGCAATCACTTCGATCACCATGCCACAAATCAGCGGCAGCGCAGCCACCATGCCCATTTTGAGGAAATCCATACCCTTGTCTTGCACCAGATAAGTCGGCAGCCAGGTAATGAAGAAGTAGGAGGTATAGTTAATAGTGAAGAAGCCAATACACATTGCCCAGATGTTGCGGTAGCGCAGCAGTTTGTACCACTTCATGGGACGAACGCTTTTATCGCCATGTTTTTGTGTCTGGCCATCGCGGATCAAACTGATTTCGCTCTGGCTGATCTTCTTATGATCTTCCGGGTTCTCTGCATAGATAAAGTACCAGGCGATGACCCAAAACACGCCAATTGCGCCGATTACTAGGAAGGTGATACGCCAGTCAACCATGGCGATCATCCAGACGATCAATGGCATGGCCACCGCGCCGCCAAATTTCGACGCACTGTCGAAAAGGCCAGAAACGGTGGCACGTTCGCGGTCGGGGAACCAGCGCGCGGTAATACCCGCATTGCTCGGATAAGCAGCCGCTTCACCGATGCTCAGCGCCAGACGCATGGCCAGCAATGATTTAAAACCGGTGGCTAAACCCATCGCCATGGTCGCGATTGACCACCACGCCACGGCAATGCCCAGCCCTTTTTTCTGGCCGTAGCGGTCAGCAAACCAGCCTGCCGGAATTTGCAGTAGCGCATAAGACCAGAAGAACGCGGCCATGATAAAACCCATCATTTCTGGATTGATGTCCAGCTCAGTGATCAGGTGCGGCGCAGCAGCAGAGAGTACAGTTCGATCAATGTAGTTAATGGCGATCGCCAGCCACATCAAGCCAGCGATCCACCAACGGATACGCGAGGTGTTGTTCATCGTTATAATCACCAAACTGTTCGGTAAGAGAAGCGGTCGGTCTTACGCCAACCCGTTCATCACGTTAACTGGGCGTTCACCCTGTTTAAGGCACTGAATAATTTGCTGCACGCAACGTTCGCCAATAGCGCTGATTGCGCCGTCGGTATAACCGGCGATGTGCGAGGTAGGAATAAAATTCGGCAGCGTAAACAGCGGATGTTCAGCTAAGGGTTCGTAGTCGAATACGTCAGCAGCAGCGCCAGCAATCACGTTGTCCTGTAGCGCCTGGAACAGATCGTTTTCGTTGATCACGCCCCCGCGTGAGACGTTGATCAGGAAGGCAGATTTCTTCATCCGTTTGATACGCGCGGCATTGAACAGGTTACGGGTTTCATCGGTCAGTGGCGTATGCAGCGTGATGAAATCGCCTTCTTCAGTCAGACGATCCATGCTGACGAATTCGATGCCGTGCTCGGCGGCAAATTTCTCATCGGGATAAAAATCAAACGCGATAACGCGCATGTTGAAGCCTTTGGCACGCAGCGCGACCTGCTTACCAATATTGCCCAGCCCGATAATGCCCAACGTTTTACCGTAGACGTCGGTGGCGAAAATGCGTGGCCAGTTGCCGGCGCGGGTTTCCTCTGCGGCCTGCGTGATCTGACGCGCACTGTTAAGCATCAGCGCGAAAGCGAAGTCAGCCACCGCGTGCTTGTTGGCGTCAGGGACATTGGTGACATAAATTCCGCGCGCGCGCGTTGCATCCAGATCGATGTTATCGACGCCAACGCCATGTTTACATACCACTTTTAACTGGGGCGCTTTCGCCAGCAGCTCATCGTTGACGTCAGTAAAGGCCACGATCATCGCGACGGTTTCAGCCAGATGCGGCTCCAGCGTCGACAATGGCGCATCGGCGGGCAGCGTAATCAGCTCAAAGCCATGCTGTTTCAGGGTGTCGATGGGCGCCGCATCATATTTAGCAAAGGAGGGCGAGGTGCAAATCACTTTCATAATTTTTCCCGGTGTCAGGTTTCAGGCAAGGGCAGCAAAGGCCACCCTGACGGCCATTACTGCAAATATTGATTCACGATTTGACGGATCTTCTGCTCTTCTTCGGCGCTGAAATGCACGGCATAGCGGCTTTCACCGACGTCATAGCCCAGCAGCGTGACGGCTTTTTTCACCGCCGCTGGCGAGAAGCCGACGCTGTATAAATCCGTACGCAGGCCCGTCACATTCTCTTGTGCCAGACGTGAGGCGGCGACATCACCAGCGTTGAAGTGTGCCCAAATAGCGTTGATCTCTTGCGGCGCGACGTTGGCGAGGCCAGAAATGCAGGCTGAGCAGCCATCGACAAATCCTTGATGAATCAATGAATCTGGACCGTTCAGCACGTCGAAGTTATCAATGCCTTCAGCGGCTTTCAGGAAACCACTCAGGCTTTCATAGCTGCCCGCAGAATCTTTGATACCGATAATGTTGGGATGTGAGGCCAGCTTGCGCACGGTTTCGGGCTGCAAGGTATTACCGGTACGCGCCGGAATGTTGTAGAGGAATAGCGGGACGTCGAGCGCGTCGGCCACGGTTTGGTAGTGATAAATCAACTCTTCCTGCTTCAACGGCACGAAATAGGGCGTGATCACGGATACGGCGTCCACGCCCAGTTTGGCTATCTGCTTGCCAAGGCGAATGGTTTCACGGGTCGATATTTCACCGATGTGCGCCACCACTGGCGCGCTGCCGTTGACTTCATCCACGCAGGTTTCGGTAACCGCTATTTTTTCCTGCTCGTTCAGCACGAAGAATTCGCCGTTGGTGCCGCCGCAGAAGATACCGTTACCTGCATTGAGTTGGCGTTTTACCTGCTCGCGCTGGGTGGTGGGATTGAAAGCGCCATCACGATCAAAGGCGGTGATGATGGCGGTTAATACGCCGACTATTTTCTGGCTCATGAGAATCCTCGTTATGCCTGGTGTGAAGGAAACAGCGTCAAATACACGTCACGCACATCGTTGGCGCTGACCGCCGTTGGCACGTTTTTCATCAGACGTTGCACATCTAATGCCGCTTCCACTAAATAGGGCAGGTGATCCGGGCTGATACCCAGCTCTTCCAGACTGGCTGGCAGTTTCAGGCGCTTGACCAGCGCAGTGAAGTAATCCACCAACGCCAGAGATTTGGCTTCTTCACTTAGCGAGCTATCTGCTTCTGGCAGCAGATCGTATGCCTGAGCAAATTTGCTCACTGCGGCAGGACGAACGAAACGCATGCAAGGTGCCAGTAAAATGGCATTGGCAACGCCGTGCGGTAGGTGATATTTGCCGCCCAGCGGATAGGACATGGCGTGCACCAGATGCGTACCGGCGTGGGCAATGGCGGCGCCGCCATAATAGGAAGCCCACAACATTTCCAGTCGCGCCTGTAGATTGCCCGGTTGGTTAATGGTGGTTTCAAGATTGGCGAACAGCTTCTTCATGCCAATCAGCGCATAGTTATCACTCACCGGGTTCGACACGGTGGCAGTGAAACATTCGATCAGGTGACACAGCGCATCAATGCCGGTTGAAGAGGCGATATGTGCAGGCATGCTGGTGGTGAGTTCAGGCACCAACGCCACGAAATCGGGCAGCATTACCGGCGAAATAATGCCGACTTTGGTCTCTTTTTCTGGGATGGCTAAAATCGCGTTGGGTGTGGCTTCAGAGCCGGTTCCTGCGGTGGTAGGAATTAACAGCGACGTGGTGCGATGCTGCGGTTTCTCGCCCGCTAACAGCGCCTCCAGCGACGGCGCATTCTCTACGCACAACACGGAAAGCAGCTTAGCGACATCCAGTACGCTGCCACCGCCGACACCAATCACTAAATCAACGTCACGTGAGGGCAATGCGCTGAGGATAGCCGCGACATCATGCTGACTTGGCTCTGGCGGTACGTTGTTCACGATGCTGACGCGAGCAATCTGCTGTTTCAGTTGTGCGATCAGCGCCTGAACCGCAGGAATGCTTTCGATATTCTTGTCGGTAACCAGTAATGCTTTCGCCTTACCGTTAAGCAGATAGCGAATGTCATTCAGCGCCTGATAGCCGCTGATAACCGTGCTGTTGATATTCATTTCATACCCTTTTCACTGTGTATCTGAACTGAATGATTGTGTTTGCTCATATCAGTGCGAGTTCCGTCACTTACTGTGCCTCAATTTATAGGGCATATTGATTTCGATTAATTTGATCTTGCTCACATATAATCAATCATGATTGAATATAATCATCGTCAGCGGCAAGCAGCCGAAACAGGAGAAACAATGACCCAATCGTCATGGAAAACCCCGGTATTGGTGATCGCCGATGATTTTACCGGCGCGAACGATGCGGGCAGCGGGCTGGCCCAGGCGGGAGCGCGTGTACATGTGCTGTTCAACAGCGAGATGCCGCATAACAGCGAGGCAGTAGATGTTTGGGTGATCAGCACTGACAGTCGGGCAATCAGCGCTGAGCTGGCGGCGGAGCGCATTACGCAGGTGGTAAAGCAGCACGCCCTACACGCCGGCTGGCTGGTTAAAAAAATTGACTCGACCTTGCGTGGCAATGTCGGCGCAGAAGTGAATGCCGCACTCAAAGCCAGCGGCAAACAGCTGGCGCTGGTGGTGCCGGCGGTGCCGCGTCTTGGACGCACCACGCGAAACGGCGCGGTTTATTTAGATGATGTGCTGCTCACCGATACCGAATTTGCCAGCGATCCTAAAACGCCAATCTCAAGTGCCAATGTGTTGCAACAATTGCAGCTGCCGGGCACACAGATCGATCTCGCCACATTACGAAGCGAGCATCTGGAAACCGTACTGAATAACCTGCGCGGTGTGGTGGTGGTGGATGCAGAACAGGACGCGGATATCGCCCGTCTGGTACGCGCTGCGGCGCGTTTAGCTGAAACGCCTTTATTAGTCGGCGCGGCGGGATTAAGCGATGCGCTGGGTGCGCACCTTTCTACCCGTGCAGCAAAGCCGGTGTTAGCGGTGGTGGGATCGATGAGCGCCAGCGCCCAGCAGCAAATCAGCAAGCTGGCGAGGCAGCGCAACATTGCTCTGATCGACATCAATATTAGTGAGCTGTTCTTGCAACCAGCGTGGCCTTCCGCGTCGGAATGGATCACGCAAAGCGTGGCGACGCTGCGTGCAGGTCAGCACACGGTGATTCGAACCTGCCAACGAGCCAATCAGCGGCAAGAAATTGATCAACTTTGCCAGCAACACAACATGACACGTCAACAACTGGGCGAGGCGATTTGTGCGTTTCTCGGCGAGATGACGCGCACCGTGTGCCGTCAGCAATTGCCAAATGCGCTTTATCTTTCCGGCGGCGACGTGGCCATTGCCGTTGCCCAGGCGCTGGGTGCCAGCGGGTTTCAAATTCAGGGTCTGGTGGCGGGCTGCGTGCCGCACGGGGTTCTGCTTAACAGTGAATTTATCTTGCCGGTGATGACCAAAGCGGGTGGCTTTGGCGACGAAAACACCCTGGTAGAAGCCATACGTTTTATTGAGGAGAAGTCGAGTGAATAAAATTATTGCGGTGACGATGGGCGATCCTGCGGGCATCAGCCCGGAAATTATCATCAAAGCGCTGTCTGAAGGCGATCTGAACGGCGCGCCAGCAGTGGTGGTGGGTTGTGCCAGTACTCTGCGCCGCATCATGGCGATGAATATCACCCCGCAAGCTGAATTGCGGGTGCTCGACAGCGTAAAGGATGCGCATTTTGCGCCAGGCATCATCAACATCCTTGATGAACCGTTGGCGAACCCGGAAGCGTTAAAACCTGGCGTGGTACAAAAAGAAGCGGGCGATCTGGCCTGGCGCTGCGTAAAGCGCGCGACGGAACTGGCGCTGGCCGGAGAAGTGCAGGCGATTGCCACCGCGCCGCTGAACAAGGAAGCGCTGCATTCGGCAGGCCATATCTATCCGGGACATACCGAACTGCTGGCGCACCTTACCAACACTAAAAATTACGCCATGGTGCTGTATACCGATAAGCTGAAGGTGATTCATGTCACCACGCACATTGCGCTGCGTAAGTTCCTCGATACGCTGAATCGTGAGCGCATTGAAACGGTGATTGGCATGGCGGATACCTTCTTGCGCCGCGTCGGTTTTGAGAAGCCGCGTATTGCCGTCGCGGGTGTTAATCCCCACGCGGGTGAAAATGGGTTATTTGGCGATGAAGAGATCACCACGGTTGCACCCTCAATCAAGGCGATGAAAGCGCAGGGCATTGACGTTTATGGGCCTTGTCCGCCAGACACGGTGTTCCTGCAATGTCAGGAAGGGCAGTACGATATTGTGGTGGCGATGTACCACGATCAGGGACATATCCCGCTGAAGCTGCTGGGCTTTTATGATGGCGTGAACATTACCGCAGGACTGCCTTTTATCCGCACTTCGGCAGACCACGGCACCGCGTTTGATATCGCCTGGACAGGTAAAGCGAAGTCTGAGAGCATGGCGATCTCGATCAAACTCGCGATGCAGCTTGCATAGGGAAATATGAAGGGACAAAGTCGTCTTGACCAGATTATGGATTATCTGAAAAGCCATAATCTGGTGACTGTAGAGCAGTTGGTGAGTGCGATTTCCGCCTCACCGGCCACCATTCGGCGTGATTTGATCAAGCTGGATAAAGAGGGCGTAATCAGCCGTAGCCACGGCGGTGTGACCTTAAACCGGTTTATTCCCAGCCAGCCCACCACGCTGGAGAAAATGCAGCGTAATTTAGCCGAAAAACAGGCGATTGCTGAACAAGCAGCCAGCTTTGTGCAGTCGGGTGATGCAGTGGTGCTGGATGCCGGCACTACTATGCTGGAACTGGCGAGGCAGCTCACGCACCTGCCGCTGCGCGTCATCACCGCAGATTTACATATCGCGCTGTTTCTTTCCGAATTCAAACAGATCGAAGTGACCATTATTGGTGGGCGCATTGATGATTCCAGCCAGTCGTGTATTGGTGAACATGGACGCCGTCTGTTGCGCAGCATTAACCCCGATATCGCGTTTGTCAGCTGCAACTCATGGAGTCTGGAGCGCGGCATTACCACGCCGACCGAAGAGAAAGCGGGACTGAAGCACGATCTGTTAGCGAATGCCGCACGACGTGTCTTGCTGGCTGATAGCAGTAAATACGGTTCCTGGTCGCTGTTTTGCGCTTCGCCGCTGGAAAATTTAACCGATGTGGTGACCGACAACCGGCTGGAAGAGGACGTGAGGCGGGAGTTACGTGAACGCGGCATTGGCTTACAGTTGACGAAATAGATCGGGGTCGTTTGTCCCCCTCCCAGCCTTCCCCCATGAAGGGGGGAGAAGCGAGGTGGGGGACTGCGAGAACCAGCTCCAGCGAGCACCTAACTTAGCCCGCGGAGGCAGCCACTACAGCGTCTTCAAACCCATTGAAGGTATGTTGCGGCCGTAGTAAATCTCACGCATCTCTTTCCACAGCAAATCAGTAATGCGCTTGTGTTCTTGTGGGCTGAGATCTTCCGGCTTGGTATTAAACAGGTAATGTTTCAGTTCGAAATCTTTCAGCATCATCTTGGTATGAAAGATGTTTTCCTGATAGACGTTCACGTCCACCATGTCATACATCGCCTTCATGTCATCTGACATGAAGTTCTGAATCGAGTTGATCTCGTGATCGATGAAATGCTTCAACCCATTCACGTCACGGGTGAATCCGCGCACGCGATAATCAACCGTAACGATGTCCGATTCGAGCTGGTGAATCAAATAATTCAGCGCTTTCAGCGGTGAAATCACGCCACAGGTGGAGACTTCAATGTCTGCACGGAAGGTACAAAGTCCGCCTTCGGGGTGGCTTTCGGGATAGGTGTGTACGCAGATATGGCTCTTGTCGAGGTGAGCAACCACAGAATTCGGCAGCGGGCCAGGATGCTCCGAGTTATCGATATCTTTCGGATCGATCGGCTCTTCGCTCACCAGAATGGTCACGCTCGCGCCCTGCGGCTCATAATCCTGGCGTGCAATATTCAGCACGTTGGCACCAATGATCGAACAGGTTTCCGTCAAAATTTCAGTCAAACGGGTCGCGTTATATTGCTCGTCAATGTAGGCGATATAGCCATCGCGCTCAGCTTCCGTATTTGCATAGCAAATATCGTAAATACAAAAACTCAGGCTTTTAGTCAGGTTGTTGAAGCCATGTAGTTTTAGCTTTTGCAATTTCATTCACCCCCTTATAAATGCTCGGTCTGTGACAAAGCATTCAACAGATATTGCGGCAGGGCAAAGCTGCCGGTATGGATTGCCACGTTGTAGTAACGGCAGTTCAGGCCAGCGGTCTCGAAACGCGTCTGCAAAGTTGCAGCGTCGAGCTGGCGCAGCGCCGGATTGTCGCTCGCCCAGGCAAACGTCATGATGCCGCCGTAATAGGTCGGAATCGCGGCTTGGTAGAAACTGACATCGGCAAAGTAGTGGCTGAGTTTGCGATGGCTGTTGATGGCTTCGTCCTGTTGCAGGAAACACACGCCATTTTGCGCCACGAAGATGCCATTTTCATTAAGGGCATTCTTGCAGCCAGCATAGAATTCTGAGGTGAACAAACTCTCGCCTGGGCCGATAGGATCGGTACAGTCAGAGATAATGACATCAAATTTTTCATGGGTTTGATTAACGAAGTTGACGCCATCATCAATCACCAGCGTGAAGCGCGGATCGTCATAAGCACCGGCGCTGTGATTGGGCAAATATTGACGGCAAAAAGTGACGACGCCCGCATCAATTTCCACCATGGTGATTTTTTCAATCTGCGGATGGCGTGAGACTTCACGTAACATCGCGCCATCGCCACCGCCAATAATCAGTACGCTTTTGGCTGCACCGTGCGCCAGAATTGGCACGTGCGTCATCATTTCATGATAGATAAACTCATCACGTTCAGTGGTTTGTACCACACCATCCAACGCCATCACGCGGCCCATCTCCGCATTTTCGAAGATGATTAAATCCTGATGCGCTGTCTTTTCCCGATAGAGTTGTTTATCGACGGTAAAATACTGTCCAAATCCAGCATGAAGCGTTTCATACCACGTTTCTTTTTGGGCCATTTTTTGGGGCATGGTAGGCTCTCCTCTAATGACATCGCCATGAAAATGGGCGGCACATCATAGCTAACTCTGACCGTGGTTGCACGGTCAAATGTTCAGCAGGAGAGCGGGTTCTGCGGGTTATTTAACGTAGGCAAGCAGGCTTAAAGAATCACGCGCCAGGGACTTACACTTTTTGTCATTGGCGATCGCAATACCGCTTAAATCACGATAGCTATCTTCGCCAAGCGCCTTCATGTTGTAGTTGCTGTAATTGCTTAAATCCCAGCGATTTTGTTGCGCAAAAAATACCAATGCTTTACGAATCTGCGCATCGGGTAAATCTTGATAGCCGCAGTCGTTTTTCAAATAAACGAACACCGCCGTGAGATCGGCCAGATCTTCGGCTTCGGATTCGCTCAAGGCAAAGCTGGTGGAGGAGAAGCCAAGGAGTCCTGACAACAGCAGGATCTTGATGCTCTTCTTCATAGTCATTCTCTTCAAGGGATAATCTTATTGACGTTAGCACAGTTGTTAACAGGTTTTCGATTAATTTGCCCGCTACCGCAGAGGACCGCATTTTTTCGGGCGATTCTGGTGGGAATGCTTGACCTTCCCATTAGGTCAGGGTTTAGGCTATGCCCTCTCTTGTCACAAGGATGATTACCATGCAACGTCGCCATTTCCTCAAACTCACCGCTGCACTGAGCGCGGCGGGTGCGCTGCCGCTCTGGAGCCGCTCGCTAATGGCGGCTGAACGCCCGCTGCTGCCGATTCCTTCCTTACTGGAACCGGATAGCAGAGGCCAATACAACCTCACCGCCAGGCAAGGCAGCACGCAGTGGAAGGGCAAAGACGTTCCAACCTGGGGTTATAATGGCAATCTGCTCGGGCCGGCGTTGGTGTTACAAAGTGGCAAGGCAGTCACGGTAAATATTCACAACCGGCTCAACGAAGCGACGACGCTGCACTGGCATGGTTTGGAAATCCCCGGCGCGGTTGACGGCGGACCGCACGCCAGCATTGCGCCGGGCACGACGCGGCAAGTGACATTTACGCCCGATCAACCAGCGGCAACCTGTTGGTATCATCCACATTTACATGGCAAAACCGGTCATCAAGTAGCGCAGGGTTTGGCTGGATTGGTGCTGTTAGAAGATAATGAATCCGGCAAATTACGTCTGCCCACGCAGTGGGGCGCAGATGATGTGCCGCTGATTTTTCAGGACAAACTGCTCACAAAGCAGGGCGATCGTATCGATTATCAACTGGATATCATGCGTGCCGCGGTGGGCTGGTTTGGCGACATGATGCTGACCAACGGCGTGCAGTATCCGCAACATGCCGTGCCACGTGGCTGGCTGCGTTTGCGCCTGCTCAACGGGTGTAACGCCCGTTCGCTGCACATTGCTGCCAGCGATAAACGTCCACTGTATGTGATCGGCAGTGACGGCGGTTTGCTGGCTGAACCTGTCAAAATTGCGTCGCTGCCTTTGTTGCCGGGTGAACGTTTTGAGGTGATGATCGACACTTCTGACGGCAACGCCTTTGACATCGTGACATTACCTGTTGAGCAAATGGGTATGACGTTGGCACCGTTCGACCAGCCCTTGCCGCTGGTGCAGATTTTACCGCTGCGCGTGATGGCCAGCGCCACGTTACCCGACACGTTAGCCACGTTGCCTGTTATACCAAAAACCGAAGGGCTCAATACGCGCTGGCTGCAACTGATGATGGATCCGCAGCTTGACCAGCAAGGTATGCAGGCATTAATGCAGCGCTATGGCGAGAAAGCGATGGGCAAGGGCCACCATGAGATGAAAATGGGCGGCGGTGATAGCAGCATGGCGCACGGCGAACATTCAATGGATCACGGCGCACCAAGCCAGCAAAAAACCGCAGCGGCCTATGACTTCCACAACGGCAATAAAATCAATGGTCAGGCGTTTAATATGGCTAAGCCGATGTTCAATGTCGAGCTGGGCGCGGTAGAGAAGTGGACGATCTCCGGGGAAGGCGACAGCATGCTGCATCCCTTCCATATTCACGGTACGCAGTTCCGCATTTTATCGGAGAATGGCAAACCGCCAGCCCCGCATCGTCAGGGCTGGAAAGATATCGTGAATGTTGACGGCTGGCGCAGCGAAGTGCTGGTGCGCTTCAACTATGTTGCCGCCGCCGAACAGGCTTATATGGCGCACTGTCATCTGCTGGAGCATGAAGATACCGGCATGATGCTGGGGTTCACCGTGACCTAAATTCAGGCGATATCAAGCGCCAGCTTAATGTCTTCTATCAGGTCATCCGCATTCTCGATGCCAATCGACAAACGCACGGTCGCGTCAGTAATGCCAATCCGCTGACGCACCGCTTCCGGCACGCCCGAATGGGTGGTGCTGCCAGGATGGCTGGCCAGCGATTCGGTACCGCCAAGGCTGACGGCCTGTTTGAACAGCGCTAGCGCATTAAGAAAACGAAACGCAGCTGGCTGGCCGCCAACGATATCAAATGAAAAGGTTGAGCCGGCGCCGTGACATTGCTCACGGTAGGTTTTTCCTTCTGCGCTCTCTGCATCCAGATAGGGCAGCCAATGCAGCTTTTCCACCTTCGCATGGTCGCGTAAAAATGCAGCCACCGCTTCGGCATTATGCCAGGCTTTTTCCATGCGCAGCGACAGCGTTTCCAGCGAGCGACCAATCATCCAGCTGGAATGGGGATCGAGCTGCGTACCAATCGCGCTGCGTAAGGCACGGATTTTTGTCATCAGCGCTTTACTGCCCATCGCCGCGCCAGCAATTAAATCAGAATGCCCACCCACATATTTGGTCAGTGAATAGAGCGACACGTCCGCGCCCAGCGTCAGCGGTTGCTGAAACAGCGGGCCAAGCAGGGTGTTGTCACAAGCCACGATCGGACGTGATCCTTGCTGCTGATCGATCTCGTCGGCGATGCGCGCAATCAAGGCGATATTTACCAAACTGTTGGTCGGGTTGGCGGGCGTTTCAATCAGGATCATCGCCACCCGACCTTGCGCCATTGCGCGCTGTGCAGCGTCACGCACTTTGCTTTCATCATTGCCATCGCTGAAACCCACCGCCTGAATATCCAGATTATGCAGCGTCTTACTCAATAGCGTTTCGGTGCCGCCATAGAGCGGTTGCGAATGCAAAATGACTTCGCCAGGACGGGAGAAGGCCAGCAGCGTGGTTGAAATTGCCGCCATGCCCGATGCAAACAGGGCACAGCTTTCAGCGTGTTCATAAATCGCTAGCCGATCCTCAACAATTTCGCTGTTGGGATGGTTGAAGCGCGAATAGACCAACCCGCCAGTTTTCCCTTCTGGTGGTTCTTTGCGTCCTGAGACGTAATCAAAAAAATCACGTCCTTCTTCAGCACTGTTAAAAACAAAGGTGGAGGTGAGGAAAACCGGCGGTTTAACCGCGCCTTCTGAGAGGCGTGGATCAAAGCCGTAATTCAGCATTTGCGTTTCAGGATGAAGGGGACGATCGCCTATGTGGGTCTTTTTACTGGATGAAGAGGTCATGAAATCTCCGGCTAACCTGGGTTAACGAGCAGCGTACGATTCATACAGTTAACGCTACTGCATCCTTTTTCGCCACGGTAACGTTTGCCTTTGCCGTACGGCGTCAGCGGCGGTATCGACTATGATAGACTTCGTGGCTTTCTGACGTAACCGGGCTGAACGCAATGAAACACACTGTTGAAGTGATGATCCCTGAGCAGGCAATCGCCGAGCGCATCGCCGAACTGGGCAAAGAGATTACCGAGCATTACCGCGACAGCGGCAGTGACATGGTACTTGTCGGGCTGCTACGCGGCTCCTTTATGTTTATGGCCGATCTGTGCCGTGCCATCGATGTTTCGCATGAAGTCGATTTTATGACGGCATCAAGCTACGGCAGCGGCATGTCTACCACGCGTGATGTGAAGATCCTGAAAGATTTGGATGAAGATATTCGTGGTAAAGATGTGCTGATCGTGGAAGACATCATCGACTCCGGTAATACACTGAGCAAAGTGCGTGAAATCCTGGCATTGCGCCAACCGAAATCACTGGCAATTTGTACTCTGCTGGATAAACCGGAACGTCGTGAAGTTGAAGTAAAAGTAGAATATGTCGGCTTTACTATTCCCGATGAATTCGTGGTGGGCTTCGGTATCGACTATGCGCAGCGCTACCGTAATCTGCCTTATATCGGTAAAGTCGTTCCGCTCGAAGCATAAGCACCGCACATTCTTCCAAGGCTACGACAGCCTGCTTAGTGTAGGCTTGTCGCCGCGATACCCATCATTCTTCACGCTGCAGATGCGTTGGCTACCTGTGTTTATCCGAATCACTGACTTGAGTCAGCTCATCGGGATAAATACGCTTGCCGTGTGGCTGCAACGAGAATGATTTAGGGTATATCCAGACGGATTACTGCGGGCTTTCGGAATTGACCAATAAATTGGCAATGCCGTGGCGATAACGTTGCTCAAGGATTTCGCGGCTGTTGGCGGTGACATCAAGGTTACGCAAGCAGCCGTCCTGAATACCGTATACCCAGCCGTGCAGCGAAACATTCTGCCCGCGTTTCCAGGCGGATTGCAGAATGGTAGAGTGTCCAAGGTTATAAACTTGCTCAACCACGTTGATTTCGCACAGTTTATCGAGGCGCTTATCCGGCGGGAGTTCCCCCAACAACACGCTATGCTTGTACCAGAGATCGCGAATGTGCAGCAGCCAGTTGTTGATCAAACCCAGCTCCGGGTTATCCATCGCCGCCTGTACACCGCCGCAGCCATAATGGCCGCAAACAATGACGTGTTCAACTTCCAGCACTTCGATGGCGTATTGCACCACGGAAAGGCAGTTGAGATCGGTGTGAACCACCAGATTGGCCACGTTGCGATGAACAAAAAGTTCGCCCGGTTCAAGTCCGGTGAGGCGCTCGGCGGGAACGCGGCTGTCTGAACAGCCAATCCACAAAAAGCGGGGTTTTTGTGCCTGGGCAAGCCGCTCAAAAAAGCCGGGATCTTCTTCGACCAGTAATTTGGACCATTCGCGGTTATTACTGATCAGGGTATCGATGTCTGTCATGGCGTGAGCGACCTGTTACTGCGCGTTGTGCGTGGGCGTACTATAGGCGAAGGCTTAATAATTTCAAACGGCATAAAAATGCCACTACAACAGGGTATGGATTCGTAATGACTTATGCACTGGAACTTTCCCGGTTAACTAAAACCTATCCCGGCGGCATGCAGGCGCTGAAAGGGATTGATCTTAACGTTGAGGCGGGCGACTTTTATGCGCTGCTGGGGCCAAACGGCGCCGGTAAATCCACCACTATCGGTATTATTAGCTCGCTGGTGAATAAGACCGAAGGCAGCGTGCGGGTATTTGGTTACGACCTGGAAAAAGATGTGGTAAATGCCAAACGGCAGCTCGGATTGGTGCCGCAGGAGTTCAACTTTAACCCGTTTGAAACCGTCATGCAGATTGTCGTGAATCAGGCGGGTTATTACGGCGTTGAACGTCGAGAAGCCAATACGCGCGCTGAAAAATACCTGAAGCAGCTCGATCTGTGGGAAAAACGCAACGAGCGTGCGCGTATGCTTTCCGGGGGTATGAAGCGTCGCCTGATGATTGCTCGCGCCTTAATGCATGAACCCAAACTGCTGATTCTTGATGAACCCACCGCCGGCGTAGACATTGAGCTGCGCCGTTCAATGTGGGTGTTTCTGAAAGATCTCAATGCGAAAGGCACCACCATTATCCTTACCACGCACTATCTGGAAGAGGCCGAAATGCTGTGCCGCAATATTGGCATTATCCAGAGCGGTGAACTGGTGGAAAACACCTCCATGAAAGGTTTGCTCTCCAAGCTGAAATCGGAAACCTTCATTCTTGATTTAGCCCCGCGCAGCCCGCTGCCAGCACTGGAAGGTTTTCAGTATCGCTTGGTTGATACCTCAACGCTGGAAGTGGAAGTGATGCGTGAACAGGGATTAAACAGCGTATTCAGCCAGCTTAGTGCGCAGGGCGTTCAGGTATTGAGTATGCGTAACAAAGCCAACCGACTGGAAGAGTTGTTCGTCGGCCTGGTGCAGGGAAAAACAGGAGCAAAAGCATGACACATTTGTACTGGGTGGCGTTAAAGAGCATCTGGAGCAAGGAAATTAACCGCTTTGCCCGCATCTGGATTCAGACGCTGGTGCCGCCGGTAATTACCATGACGCTCTATTTCATTATCTTCGGTAATTTGATCGGTTCACGCATTGGCGATATGCATGGTTTTAGCTACATGCAGTTTATTGTGCCGGGCTTAATCATGATGTCGGTGATCACCAATGCTTACGCTAACGTGGCGTCATCCTTCTTCAGCGCGAAGTTCCAGCGTAACATTGAAGAGCTGTTAGTCGCGCCCGTTCCCACACACATTATCATCGCTGGATATGTTGGTGGTGGTGTCGCGCGCGGCGTGTGCGTCGGTATTTTGGTTACAGCAATCTCTCTGTTTTTTGTGCCGTTCCACGTGCATTCATGGACGATGGTGGCAGTAACCTTGTTACTGACAGCAATTTTGTTCTCACTGGCGGGCCTGCTGAATGCCGTGTTTGCGCGTACTTTTGATGACATCAGCTTGATTCCAACCTTTGTGCTGACACCGTTAACCTACCTTGGCGGCGTGTTCTATTCGCTGACGCTGCTGCCACCGTTCTGGCAAATGGTGTCGAAACTGAACCCGGTGGTTTATATGATCAGCGGGTTCCGCTTTGGTTTTCTGGGTATCAACGATGTGCCGATCATTTTCACGTTGTCGGTGCTGATCGGCTTTATTGTGGTGTTTTATATCTTGGTGTATAGCCTGATTCAGCGTGGCCGCGGTTTACGCAGCTAATCGCAGCATCAGCAATATAAATAACGCAGCTCAGGCTGCGTTATTTTATTGGAGCGAATAGCACAAAGCGTCAGGCTACTTGAACGGGCAACGCTTTCGCCAGGCGCTTCATCTGGTTGTCGCCTTCAAAATAGGCCACTTTAGGCTGCCATGTCCGCGCTTCAGCCTCTTCCACCTGCACATACGAGCAGATAATCAGAATATCGCCTTCACAGGCACAACGCGCCGCTGCACCATTCACGGAAATGATTTTTGAGCCGCGTTCAGCCGCAATGGCATAGGTTGAAAAGCGCTGACCGTTGGTCACGTTGTAGATATCAATCGCTTCGTATTGCAGGATGCCTGAGGCATCAAGAAAATCCTGGTCGATAGCGCAGGAACCTTCATAATTCAGGTCCGCTTGCGTCACTTTCACCCGATGTAACTTACCTTGTAAAACGGTACGAATCATAGCCAAAACCTTTCTTATGCAGCGGAAAAAATCTCTCCAGCAACAGCGAATTACTGGGTGAGATCGACCTGTTTGTTATCGATTAAACGCGCGTTACCGAGCCACGCCGCCATTAATACCACCGCGCACTGACTGTCGACCGTCAAGGGTTGCAGCGTCTCAGCATCACAAATGGCCAGCCCATCTGGACGTAAACCTTTTTCCAGCAACGATTGGTTAGCGGCTTCAATCATCTCATCAACGTGCCGTTCGCCATTGGCCAACTGCGTGGCGATCTCATTCATCACCTGACTTAACGCCGGTGCCAGCTTGCGTTCGTCATCGCTGAGATAGCCATTACGCGAGCTCAGCGCCAGGCCATCTTTGGCACGCACGGTAGGCACGCCAACGATGTCGATATCAAAGCCCATGTCCGCCACCATTTTGCGGATGATCGCCAGCTGCTGGAAATCTTTTTCACCAAAGCAGGCGATATCGGGCTGAACCAGATTAAATAACTTGCTCACGATAGTGGCAACGCCACGGAAATGACCAGGACGGCTGGCGCCTTCCAGCAGTGAAGAAAGTACCGGCACTTCAACAAAGGTCTGGTTTTTAGTGCCGTGCGGATAGACTTCGGCCGGAGAGGGCGCAAACACCACATCTACACCGCGACGGTTCAGCTTTTCGCAATCTTCCTGCAAGGTGCGTGGATAGCGCGCTAAATCGTCGGCACGATCAAATTGCATCGGGTTAACAAAAACCGACACGATAACGATGTCGCCGCGGTTACGCGCTTCATCAACCAGCGTTAAATGTCCGTCGTGAAGATTACCCATGGTCGGCACCAATGCGATGCGTTTGCCTTCCTGACGCCAGCGGCGCACTTCACGGCGCAGCAACGGCAGCGTTTCAATGATCAGCACTGCAATTCTCCTGAATTACTGGAAACTGTGTTCAGCGGCGGGGTAAGCCCCAGACTCCACTTCGGCAATATAGTGGCGAATCGCCGCGCGAATGTCGCCGGTCTCGGCCAGGAAATTTTTAGCGAATTTGGGAATGTGCCCGCCGGTAATGCCAAAGGCATCATGCATCACTAAAATCTGACCATCGGTGGCGTTACCGGCACCAATACCAATCACGGGAATGGTCAACGCTTCGGTGATGCGCTTCGCCAGCGCGACCGGCACGCATTCAAGCACCAGTAACTGTGCACCTGCTGCTTCCAGTGCCAATGCATCAGCCAGCACGCGTTCAGCACCTGCCTCATCACGACCTTGCACTTTGTAGCCACCGAAAATATTCACCGACTGCGGCGTTAACCCGAGATGACCACATACCGGCACCGCACGATCGGCGAGCATACGTACGGTCTCAGCCAGCCACTCGCCACCTTCAATTTTCACCATGTTGGCCCCGGCGCGCATCAGCTGCGCGGCATTCTCGAAGGTTTGCTCAGGCGTGGCGTAACTCATGAAGGGCAGGTCAGAAAGCAGCAGCGACTGCGGCGCACCACGACGTACTGCCGCCGTGTGATAAGCAATATCGCTAACCGTAACCGGTAATGTCGAGTCGTGACCTTGAACCGTCATGCCAAGAGAATCACCGACCAGCAGCACCTGAATACCTTCATCAGCAAACAGGCGAGCAAAACTGAAATCGTAAGCGGTCAGCGTTGCGAATTTTTTACCGCTGGCTTTCCACTGGCGTAAATGGGAAATCGTGGTGGGTTTCATAACCTTCTCAACTCAGGGAGTTCTGATGGGCGAAGTTTACTGGATAGCGTCAAGGAGCGGAATGAAAGAAGTGCTATTGTGCGGTTCAGGCGTGCCAGAGGCGAATATTGCTGGCATCCAGTGTAGGAAGAAAGGTTTTGAGTGCGCGTCCATCGGGCAGGGCAGCATCGGGCGCAATCTCAAGCAGCGGCAGCAGCATAAAGGCGCGATTCAGCATGTCGTAATGCGGCACGATAAGGCGTTCGGTATTGATCTCCGCTTCGCCAAACAGCATGACGTCAATGTCCAGCGTGCGCGGCCCCCAACGCTCAGCTTTGCGTACGCGACCATGCTCAAGCTCAATGCGTTGAGTGTGGTCGAGCAGGCTTTCAGGCGACAGCTGGGTTTCCAGCGCGACGGCAGCGTTAAGATAATCTGGCTGATCCGCTGGACCGTAAGGCGGGGTGCGATAAAACGCGGAGGTGGCGATACGTTGCGTTTCGGGCAGCGCATCCAGCGCTGCCAACGCTGCATCAACCTGATGCAGCGGATCGGCGAGATTACTGCCTAACGCAAGGTAAACGCGGGTCATGACGCGCTTTGATTCCGTGGCGCAGCCGAACGAGGACGACGACGACGCGCTTTACCGCGCGGTGAAGGATCATCACCCAGAGTATTCAGCATGGTTTTCTGATGCGGCGGTGCAGCGACCTGGAATTCACCCCACCACTGGCTCAGGCGCAACAGCTCTGGGTTATTCTCAACTTCAGCACGCAGCGCCAGCAAATCGTAGGCTGCACGGAATTTTGGATGCTCCATCAGCTTCCACGCTCGTTTACCGTGACGGCGAGACATACGCAGCTGGAGTTGCCAAATATCGCGAATCAGCGAAGTAATACGTTTAGGAATCGCCAGCGCTTTGCAGGCTTCATCCAGCGTATCGTTCATCGCCATGGCAAAGGCTTCGAAGTAGGTCAGGCCACTTTCCTGCGCAATGCGCTCGGCAGTTTCCAACTGGGGATACCAGAACATGGCAGCAAACAAAAATGCCGGGTTTACGCGCATATCGTTGTGGATGCGGTTATCGGTATTTTTCAGCACCTGCGCCAGCATGCGTTCCATGAAGCTATCACCGTTTTCGGTGAAGTTGCGTGACAGCGTCGGGAACAGCGGCTGGAATAACTGGTATTCGCACAGCTTGAGATAGGTACTGTAACCGTAACCGGCTTGCAGCAGCTTAAGCGACTCTTCAAACAGGCGCGCTGGCGGAATGTCACGTAATAGCGTGGCCAGGCGAGGAATCGGCTCAGCGGTCTCTGGTGCAATGCGCATGTTCAATTTAGCGGCGAAACGCGCCACGCGCAGCATCCGCACCGGATCTTCGCGATAGCGGGTTTCCGGATCGCCAATCAGTCGAATAATGCCTTCCTGCAAATCGTGCAGACCGCCGACGTAATCGCGCACGCTGAAATCAGCCACGCTGTAATAAAGGCTATTGATGGTGAGATCGCGACGCTGCGCATCATCTTCAATATTGCCAAAGATGTTATCGCGCAACAGCATGCCGCTTTGAGCGCGCTGCGACGTGTTGCGATCGTCCACTTCCTCTTCAGCCTGATGATGACCACGGAAAGTCGCGACCTCAATCACTTCCGGGCCAAACATCACATGGGCCAAACGGAAACGGCGACCCACCAGCCGACAGTTGCGGAACAGCTTACGCATCTGCTCTGGCGTGGCATTGGTGGTCACGTCGAAGTCCTTCGGCTTTTGCCCTAACAGCAAATCGCGCACGCCGCCGCCTACCAGATAGGCTTCGTAACCGGCTTTATTCAGGCGATACAGCACTTTGAGGGCATTTTCGCTGATGTCTTTGCGTGAGATGATATGGCTTTCACGAGGAATAATGGTCATAAGACGCTCGGGTTCAACCTCTACTGGTGCCTCCTCGTCATCACGCTTAAGGACTTTTCTGCAAAAATTAGCTACTCGGGTAAAAATGGGACACCTCGACAGTGACGTAAAAAGGGTGTGGGTAAAATCAGCGGCTAATCATAGCCTGTTGAGAACCGTTTGAGAATGCTGTTGTCCTGGCATCCGGTTTCAGAGCGTTGTCTTGAGGGATCAAAGCGATATTCCACTGTGACACCGCACGAGACAGCAGTTTCTCCTGCGTTTCGTCCTGCCAGTTCTCATCAACCTGCTGACCAAGAAAGCGTAGCGCCTCAACCAATAGCGGCCGTGCATCACCTTGAGGCAACGGCGGCGCATGATTTTGCTTCGAAAGCTTATTGCCGTCAGCATTGATCGCCAGCGGCAAATGCAGATATTGCGGCACCGCCCAGCCAAATTGCTGATAAAGCGCGATCTGCCTTACCGTGGGTTCAATCAAGTCAGCACCGCGAACAATTTCGGTCACACCCTGGAAATAATCGTCAACCACCACCGCCAGGTTATAAGCGAACAACCCATCGCGACGATGAATAATAAAGTCTTCCTGCGCCAGACGAGGATCGGCCTGCAACGTGCCGCGTAGGCGATCGGTAAATTCATTCACCGGCGCATGCTGACGCAAACGTAATGCGGCGTTTTCCGATCCCCGCTGTAAATCGCGGCAATGACCATCATAAAAGCCGCCCAACTGCTGAATTCGGCTGCGCGGGCAGGTACAAAAGTAGCTTTGACGATGCTGTTGTAGCCAGTCGAGGGCTTCGCGATAAGCTTCATGCCGTTGCGATTGCCACAGCACCTCACCATCCCAATGCAAACCGTATTGTTCAAGCTGCTGCAGAATATGCGTGGCGGCGCCCGGGATTTCACGCGGCGGATCAATATCCTCAATGCGTACCAGCCAGCGACCATTTTGCGCGCGCGCGCTAAGGTAACTGCCTAAAGCAGCGATGAGTGAGCCAAAGTGAAGTTCACCGGAAGGGGATGGGGCGAAGCGCCCAGTGCAAGATGACATTGACATGTGCATTAGAGGTTACCGCGCAACGAGAAAACCTGCAGTTCTCTTGATGCGCGGCAACGAAGTGGCTGCGGCATTAGCCAGCCATTTGTTTCTCGCGGATTTCTGCTAATGTCTTACAGTCGATGCAAAGATCGGCGGTAGGACGCGCTTCAAGACGGCGAATGCCAATCTCTACGCCACAGGAATCGCAATAGCCAAAGTCGTCATCTTCAACTTTCTTCAGCGTTTTTTCGATCTTTTTAATCAGCTTACGTTCGCGATCGCGGTTACGCAGCTCCAGGCTGAATTCCTCTTCCTGCGCGGCACGGTCAACCGGGTCCGGGAAGTTGGCAGCTTCATCCTGCATGTGCGATACGGTGCGATCCACTTCGTCCCGCAGTTGATTACGCCAGGCTTCCAGAATCTTACGAAAATGGGTCAGCTGGGCATCATTCATATACTCTTCGCCCGGTTTTACCTGATAAGGCTCAACCCCAGCGATTGCGAGAATACTCAGGGACGATGTTTTACGGTTTTGCCCTTCTTGCATGTTGTTTCTCCTGGATAACACGCACTATACCCTTCAACTTCTTGCAACAGGTGCGTTGCCGCCTGCCTGCTTCTTGACATCTCTCGGGTACATCGATCCCCCAACGGGGAAAAAAACAGGCCGCTATAAATAACAGAAGCAGTCAAGGTTAGCAATTATTCGTGAACGCACCTTGACAAGCCTGTGAGGAGCAGCGTAATTGGCGTCATGCTCAGAACATTCTTAGCACAAATAATTGCTAAAGATATTACAACTTTACTGCAACAGGATTTTTAAGAAACATACCTGCCACCGATAAGTTTGCCTGATACGCCAAAACTTCAACGCCATCCTTCTGCGCCTGGACCAGTTGTTCTGCGTAAGCCGCGTCAATATGACGGGCCGGGGAAACGTCCTCAATCCCCGAGTGCAGAACCGCGAACAACAAGACAGCTCGATGACCTTCAGCGGCAACTGCGCTTAGCTCGCGCAGGTGCTTTTGACCTCGAGTCGTCACCGCATCCGGGAAGTAGCCTTTTCCTTGATGTAAAAGGGTCACGGATTTCACCTCAATATAGCAGTTGCGCTTGTCCTTCGCCTGGAGGAGGAAGTCAATTCGGCTTTTTTCGCTGCCGTACTTCACCTCAGCCTGGCAATGTTCGTAAGCGGATAACTCTGGAATACGTTGCTGATCCAACGCTTCACGCACTAACTGATTGGCGCGCAAGGTATTAACGCAAATCCAGTGGCCTGATTGCGTCTCAGTAATTTCCCAACTGTGGGGATATTTACGCGTCAGGCTCTCCGACGTGGAATACCACACTGTATCGCCCGGTGTAGCGCAGCCGGTCATTGCACCGGTATTGGCGCAGTGAATCGTCAATGTTTCGCCTTCGGGTGTCACCACATCGGCGAGAAAACGTTTGTAACGGGCAAGTAAACGGGCGGATTTAAGCGGTGGAGAAAAGTGCATAGGATTCCTGATCAAGCCTGCAACGGCCAGCTTGCCAGCGCGCGATAACGCGTGCGGCCTTTAGCAAACTCCGAAGCATAAAGAGAAAAATGCGCCACGCGAAAGCGCCAATGAAAGCCGCGCGGCGGTAGCGCAACCGGCTGGTAAGCGTGGCGTAATAAGGTCACATGCGGATGAAACGGCTGGGTGCTTTGTACACAGCCGTGACGCGCAGCTTGGGCTCGCAGCAGGCTGGCGAGCTGTAACAAGCCGCGAGGCGGGCGCTGACAACCGAGCCATACCACGCCGGGACGTGGCCAGTGTCCGGCATCATCAAGATCGACATCAAAACCAGGCTGCACAATGCGTGACGCCAGCGTCTGTAAGCGCTGCGACGTCTCGCTGGAAACCTCGCCCAGAAATGCCAGCGTAATATGCATATTGGCCGCAGCAACCGGGCGTCCAGCCTCTTCAGCAAAGTTTTCTGCCCGCCAACGCACCAGCTGTTGCTGAAGATCGTCGGGCAGGCTGATAGCAAAGAATAAGCGTTGTGTCGGCATGGCGGTCTCCGGCAATCCTCACGGATGGGTGCTACAATGCGCGCTATATTAGCACAGGCGGAATCGGAGTTTGCTGTGAGTGATTTACCCGTCAGCGCGGTGCTGCCTGACATTTTAGCGGCGCTTAACACGGCGTCACAAATCCTGCTGGCCGCGCCTACCGGCGCAGGCAAATCGACCTGGCTGCCGCTGCAATTACTGGAACATGCGGCGCTGCCTGGCCGGATCATTATGCTGGAACCGCGTCGTCTGGCGGCGCGCAACGTGGCGCAGCGGCTGGCGGAACAGCTCAATCAGCAGCCGGGCGAAACCGTGGGTTATCGCATGCGCGGTGAAACCTGCATTAGCGGTAATACCCGATTAGAGGTCGTGACCGAAGGCATTCTCACCCGGATGTTGCAGCAAGATCCCATGCTGGATGGCGTCTCGTTAGTGATCCTGGATGAGTTTCATGAGCGCAGCCTGCAAGCTGATGTCGCGCTCGCGCTGTTGCTTGACGTGCAGCAAGGTCTGCGCGAAGACCTGAAGATTTTGTTGATGTCGGCAACCCTCGACAATGCCCGTTTGGCGGCGATGCTGCCAGATGCGCCGTTGATCATTTCAGAAGGGCGCAGTTACCCCGTCGAGCGGCGTTACGCATCGCTCAATCAATCGGTTCGCTTCGATGAGGCGGTCGCGCGTGAAGTGGCGCAACTGTTGCGCGAAGAAAGCGGCTCGCTGCTGCTGTTTTTACCCGGTGTCGCAGAGATTGAACGCGTAAAGCACGCGCTGGAATCACGTGTGGCGGAGGATATTGATCTTGCGCCTTTATATGGTGCATTGCCGTTAGCGGCGCAGCGGCGCGCCATTCTTCCTGCACCTGCAGGGCGACGCAAAGTGGTGCTCGCCACCAATATTGCTGAAACCAGCCTGACGATTGAAGGTATTCGCTTGGTGGTTGACAGCGCACTGGAACGCAGCGCGTTGTTTGATGCGCGCAGCGGTGTCACGCGGCTGCAAACCCAGCGTATTAGCCAGGCTTCAATGACGCAGCGCGCCGGACGCGCCGGACGTTTATCGCCCGGCATCTGTTTGCATCTCATTCCTCAAGAACAAGCTTCACGGGCAGCAGCACAAAGCGAAGCGGAAATTCTGCACAGCGATCTCTCATCGTTGTGGCTGGATTTGCTGCAATGGGGCTGTACGCAACCCGAGCAGCTGCAATGGCTCGATTTACCGCCCGCAAAACATCTGCGCGCTGCACAGCAACAGTTAACGCACCTCGGCGCGTTAGCCGACAAGGGTCAACTTAACGCGCAAGGTCGCCGTATGGCGCAGCTCGGTAGCGATCCGCGTTTAGCTGCTATCTTGCTCGCCGCTGGCGAGGATGCTGATGCGGTTGCCAGCGCCGCTTTGCTGGTGGCGATTCTGGAAGATCCCCCGCGCAGCGGCAGCGCCGATTTACGGGATGCGCTGCATCGGCCCCAGCCGCACTGGCAACGTCGTGCTCAGCAGTGGCAAAAGCGGCTTAAGGTCAGCGGTGGGCGTGTGGATGAAGATCGCTTTGCCGTCTTACTGGCTGCGGGATTTGGCGATCGTCTGGCACGTCGTCGCGATCAAAGTGGTCGCTATCAGCTGGCTAACGGCCTGGGCGCGAAACTGGATGAGCAGGATGGATTAACGCGTAATGAATGGCTGATTGCGCCTGCGTTGTTACAAGGCAGCGCCGCACCGGATGCACGCATGTTGCTGGCGTTGCCGGTAGATATCGATGCGTTGTGTCGCCAGCATCCCGCGTTGATTGAGCAACGTATGGAAGTGGAATGGGATGATGAAAAAGGCACGTTGCGCGCTTTCAGACGTGAGCAGATCGGAGCGTTAATCCTCAAAACGCAACCGCTGGCGCGCCCTGAACCAGAGGTACTGCATGCCGCGATGCTGCGCTGGATCAGCGAGAAAGGTTTATCGGTGCTCGGCTGGACACCGGAAGCTGAACAGCTGCGTCTGCGTCTACACTGCGCGGTTGAATGGCTGCCGGAAGAGAACTGGCCCGCGATGGACGATGCCGCGTTGCTTGATTCACTGGAGCAATGGCTGTTGCCGCAGATGAGCGCGGTACGCGATCTAAAAAGCCTGCAGTCGGTCAATCTTGTTAGCGCGCTATTACATTTGCTCACATGGTCACAACGTCAGCGGCTGGATACTGTGCTGCCAACTCATTACACTGTGCCGACCGGAAGTCGTCTACCTATTCGCTATCATGCGGATAAGCCTCCGGCGCTGGCGGTGCGGATTCAGGAGATGTTTGGCGAAGCCATCAATCCCGCCGTCGCAGAAGGGCGCGTGCCGCTGGTGCTGGAGCTGTTATCACCCGCACAGCGCCCGCTGCAGATCACCCGTGACCTCGCTGCGTTCTGGCGTGGCGCGTATCTGGACGTCCAAAAGGAGATGAAAGGGCGCTATCCCAAACATCCCTGGCCTGACGATCCAGCAAACGCTTTGCCAACAAGACGCACGAAAAAATATTCCCCGCAAGGTTGAGAACGCTGGATCGAATTCAGAGGGTTCTGCCATGCGGAATGCGATAAAGCAGTTAGAGTAACCGCCTTGCCGATGGCTATGCCTGGAGAACGAAACGAATGTCTGGGAACGATCGCGAACCTATTGGGCGCAAAGGAAAGCAGCTGCCGCCGCGCCGCAGCGCGAACCGGGGTCGCCGCAGAGATATCGATGACGATATCGCGCAGGATGATTTTGACGATGATTACGAGGAGAAGGCACCCGTGCCACGTAAAGGTAAAAGCGGAAAGCCGCGCGGCAAACGCCGTTGGTTGGGATGGTTAATTAAACTCTTCCTGGTATTTGTAGTGGTAATGGCGGCATGGGGCGTCTATCTCGACTCGGAAATCCGAAGCCGCATTGATGGTAAAGTATGGCAGTTGCCTGCCACGGTGTACGGACGTATGGTCAGCCTCGAACCCGGTATGGCGTACAACAAAAGCGAAATGGTGGCGCTGCTGGAAGGTACGCAGTATCGCGAAGTATCGCGCATTACCCGTCCCGGCGAGTTCTCGATCAAAGGCAACACCATCGATATGCTGCGTCGTCCGTTTGACTTCCCGGACAGTAAAGAAGGGCAGATCCACGCGCGCATGACCTTCAGCAAAGATGAGCTGAGTGAGATCAAGAACCTGGATAACGGTCGCGACTTTGGCTTTTTCCGCCTCGATCCGCGTCTGATCACCATGCTGCAATCACCCAATGGTGAGCAGCGCTTGTTTGTGCCACGCGCAGGTTTCCCGGATCTGCTGGTCGATACCTTGATCGCCACTGAAGATCGCCACTTCTATGAACATGATGGTATTAGCCCCTATTCGATTGGTCGCGCTTTCCTGGCGAACATTACCGCCGGTAAAGCGGTGCAGGGCGGCAGTACGCTGACTCAGCAGTTGGTAAAAAACCTGTTCCTGACCAATGAGCGTTCGCTGTGGCGTAAAGCCCGTGAAGCTTACATGGCGGTGATCATGGATGCGCGCTACAGCAAAGATCGCATCCTTGAGCTCTATCTGAACGAGGTTTACCTCGGCCAGGCTGGCAACGATCAGATTCGCGGCTTCCCGCTGGCCAGCTTGTATTATTTTGGTCGTCCGGTCGATGAGCTGAGCCTCGACCAACAGGCGATGCTGGTCGGCATGGTAAAAGGCGCTTCGCTCTATAATCCGTGGCGTAACCCGAAACTGGCGCTGGAACGTCGTAACTTAGTGCTGCGTTTGTTGCAGCAGCAAAAAGTGATCGATCAGGAACTCTACGACATGCTGTCGGCGCGTCCGCTGGGTGTGCAGCCGAAAGGTGGCGTGATTACGCCGCAGCCTGCTTTCATGCAGATGGTGCGTAACGAACTCCAGACCCGGCTGGGCGACAAAGTTAAAGATCTCTCTGGCGTGAAAATCTTTACCACGCTCGATCCGGTATCGCAGGATGCAGCGGAAAAAGCGGTACTTGACGGTATTCCAACCCTGAAAAAACAGCGCGGCTTAAAAGATCTGGAAACCGCGATGGTGGTGGTTGATCGCTTCAGTGGCGAAGTGCGTGCCATGGTCGGCGGTGCCGATCCGCAGTTTGCCGGTTATAACCGTGCGCTGCAGGCGCGTCGTTCTATCGGTTCGCTGGCAAAACCGGCGACCTATTTAACAGCACTGAGCCAGCCGAACAGCTATCGTCTCAACAGCTGGATTGCGGATGAACCGATTGCGCTGAAACAGCCAAACGGTTCGATCTGGAAACCGATGAATGACGATCGTCGATTCAGCGGCAAAGTGATGCTGGTGGATGCGCTGACCAACTCCATGAACGTGCCGACAGTTAACCTTGGTATGACGCTGGGTCTGGATGCGGTAATGGATACCTGGACCAAACTGGGCGTGCCGAAAGATCAGCTGCATCCGGTTCCTTCAATGCTGTTGGGTGCCCTTAACCTGACGCCGATTGAAGTCGCGCAAGCTTTCCAGTCGATTGCCAGCGGCGGCAACCGTGCGCCCCTGTCAGCGGTGCGTTCGGTGATTGCAGAAGATGGCACAGTGCTCTATCAGAGCTTCCCACAGGCGCAACGTGTTGAGCCTGCGCAAGCGGCTTACCTGACGCTTTACACCATGCAGCAGGTTGCGAGCCACGGAACTGCACGTGCGCTGGGCGCGCGTTTCCCGAATGCGCATCTGGCGGGTAAAACCGGTACCACTAACGACCTGATCGATAGCTGGTTCGCCGGTGTCGACGGTAAAGAAGTGGCGATTACCTGGGTAGGCCGTGATAACAACCAACCCACCAAGCTTTATGGTGCAAGTGGTGCGATGCAGCTTTATCGCCGTTATCTCGACAATCAGGCGCCGATGCCGCTTCAGCTGACGCCGCCAGAAGATGTGTCATTGATGAATGTTGATTCTGCGGGCAACTTTGTTTGCGGCACAGGCAGCAGCACCTGGCGCTCGCTGCCGGTGTGGGCGCTGGATCCTAATGCGCTTTGCGAGCAGCAGCAGCAGCAAGTTGAACAGCAGCAGCAGGTAGAGCAGCAGCAGGAACAACAAGTTCAGCAGCAGCAACAGCAGCAGCAAGAGCAGAAAGACAGCGATGGCGTTGCGGGCTGGATAAAGGATATGTTCGGCAAGTAGTTGAAAGAGTAATGAGTAAAAAGGGCGCTTATGCGCCCTTTTTTTGTGCTTGATCAATAACGGTCAATCGCGCTGCAAACGGCGTCACGCTTGGGTTTTTTGCTTGCAGTGATTGCTGCGTTTCGCATATTATCCGACCGTTATAATAATCATTATCGTTTCGATTCGCCTGCCCAAAACTCATCTATTAGAGATAACTTTATGAATGCGCGAACGACTTTTCCTTGTTACAAAAGCGGTGTTTTTTCTCGTCAGCCTCTGACCTTGATGATTGCCCTTGCGCTCAGTGGTTTCAGCGCCGGTGCCTTTGCCGAAGAGACGATTGTTGTTTCAGCAGATGGCGGAGGCGGCGTAGAGCAGGAAAGCGCATGGGGACCCGCTCCAACTGTTGCCGCGAAACGCAGTGCCACGGGTACCAAGACCGATACACCCATCGAAAAAAATCCGCAGTCGGTTTCCGTAGTAACGCGTGAAGAGATGGAGATGCGTAACGTTACCAGCGTGAAAGGTGCCTTTAACTACACGCCAGGCGTATTAACCGGTAACCGCGGCAGCTCCGATGTGATCGATGCGCTGTCGATTCGCGGTTTCAGCGAAACCAACACCAATCAATATCTTGATGGCCTGAAGCTACAGGGCGACAACTACTCTGAATTTGCCATCGATCCCTATTTTCTTGAACGTGCGGAACTGCTGCGCGGCCCGGTTTCGGTGCTGTATGGCAAAAGCAATCCAGGCGGCGTGGTTTCACTGGTCAGCAAGCGCCCAACTCAGGAAACACTGCGTGAAGTGCAATTCCAGATGGGCAACGACAATCTGTTCTCGACGGGCTTCGACTTCAGCGGATCGCTGGACGATGATGGCGTTTACAGTTATCGCCTGACTGGCCAGGCTCGCAGTCAGGATGCGCAGCAGGATATGAACAAAGAGAAGCGTTATACCCTCGCGCCGTCATTCAGCTGGCGTCCTGATGAAAATACCCGCTTCGATCTGCTGACCTATTTCCAGAACGAACCTGAAACCGGCTATTACGGCTGGCTACCGCGTCAGGGCACGGTAGTACCTATCATTCGTGCCGACGGCAGCGAATACAAACTTCCTACCAACTTTGATGAAGGCGAAGACAGCAACAAGATCTCGCGTAACACCAAAATGGTCGGCTATAACGTCGAACACAGTTTTAATGATACGTGGACGGTGCGGCAAAACCTGCGCTACGCGGATTTACGTACCGATTATCGCAGTATTTACGGCAACGGTTATCTGCCCGCCACGCAGGAGATTACACGTGGTTCGGCCACTTCAAATGAGAAGCTGAACCAGTTCGCGGTGGATAACCAGGCGCAGGCCAAATTTGCGACTGGTCAGGTTGACCACACCTTATTGCTGGGCGTGGATTTCCAGCGTACGCGCAACGATATAGATGCGCAGTTTGGTACGGCATCGCCGTTGAATGCTGTGAGTCCTCAATATGGTGATGACAGCGTGACGCCATTTGCCGATCCTTATCAGCATCTCAATAAACAACGTCAAACCGGTTTGTATGCGCAAGATCAGTTGGAATGGGATCGCTGGGTATTGACGCTCGGTGGTCGCTACGATTACGCCATGAATTCAGTTTACGATCGTGTAGCAGACTCGGTTGATCGCCAGAACGATCAAGCGTTTACCTGGCGCGGTGGCCTGAACTATGTGTTTGATAACGGCATTGCACCCTATTTCAGCTACAGCGAATCTTTCATACCTAACGCGGGTGCGACGTGGGGTGGCGAGGCGTTTGATCCTTCACGCGCTAAACAGTATGAGGCGGGAGTGAAGTATGTGCCGAAAGATCGCCCTGTTGTTATCACTGCTGCGGTGTATCAGCTGACCAAAACCAAAAACCTCACCGCCGATCCCGATAGCGTAAACCATCCTTTTGCCAGCATTCAAAGCGGTGAGATCCGTTCACGCGGCGTTGAGCTGGAAGCCAAAGCGGCGCTGAATGCCAACATCAACCTGACCGCGTCGTACACTTACACCGATGCGGAATACACCGAAGACACCACGCTAAAAGGCAAAACACCGGTTCAGGTGCCGAAGCATATGGCGTCATTGTGGAGTGATTACACCTTCCATGAGACAGCGCTTTCGGGTGTCACCGTGGGGGCTGGCGTGCGTTACGTCGGTGAAAGCAAAGGTTTGTATAGCACGGGCGACAACGTTAACCAGAACTTCGACGTTGCGGGTTACACCACGGTTGATGCTGCGCTGAAGTATGATTTAGGTCGCTTCGGTTTGCCTGGATCGACGGTAGGCGTTAACGTCAATAATCTGTTTGACCGTGATTATGTCGCCAGCTGTTACCGCGAATACGCGTGTTACTGGGGCGCAGAACGTCAAATTGTGGGCACCGCGACCTTCAGATTCTGATTTAACCGGGCGCTGCGGCGCCCGTTTTACAGGGATTCTCATGCAGCATCAGCACGCCGAAGAAACCACTTTTACACTGCAAAATGTCAGCTTTCACGTGCCTGGCCGCACGCTGCTCCATCCGCTCACGCTGACCTTTCCGCCTGGCAAAGTCACCGCATTGATTGGTCATAACGGATCGGGCAAATCCACTTTGCTGAAAATGTTGGGGCGTCATCATGCTGCCAGCGAAGGTCAGGTTTTGCTTAACAATCGGCCAATAGAGAACTGGAGCAGCAAAGCTTTTGCGCGTCAGGTGGCTTATCTGCCACAGCAACTGCCTGCTGCAGAAGGAATGACGGTACGTGAACTGGTGGCGATTGGACGTTATCCTTGGCATGGCGCGCTGGGGCGTTTCGGCCAGGAAGATCGCGATCGTGTCGATGAGGCGATTGCGCTGGTTGGGCTAAACCCCTTCGCCAGCCGGCTGGTGGATAGCTTGTCCGGCGGTGAGCGGCAGCGTGCATGGCTGGCGATGCTGGTGGCGCAAAACAGCCGCTGTTTACTGCTGGATGAACCGACCTCTGCGCTGGATATTGCGCATCAGGTAGATGTACTCGCGCTGATTCAACGCCTCAGCCGTGAACGCGGTTTAACCGTGATCGCGGTATTACATGACATCAATATGGCGGCGCGTTATTGCGATCATCTGGTGGCGCTACGCGGCGGGTCAATGATTGCCGAAGGCGGCCCGGAAACCATTATGCAGGCCGACGTGCTGGCAGCCATTTACGGTATTCCCATGGGCATTTTGCCTCATCCGCAGGGCGGCGCGCCGGTCAGTTTTGTTTACTAAGGATGGGATAATGCCCGATCTGCTGCGCCGTCGTTTGATGATGGCAATGGCGTTGTCGCCGTTACTTCACAGTTTTCCGCTGCGTGCCGCACCCGTGGATCTGCAACGCATTATTGCGCTGGAGTGGTTGCCGACGGAGTTACTGCTGGCGCTGGGCGTAACACCGCTCGGCGTGGCAGATATGCACAACTACAACATTTGGGTGGGGGATCCGCCGCTACCTGCCCGCGTCGTGGATGTGGGATTGCGTACCGAACCCAATCTTGAATTGATGACGCAGATGCGGCCGTCACTGATTCTATGTTCCAACGGTTATGGTCCACCAAAAGAGAAGCTCACGCGCATTGCACCGATTATGGGGTTTGACCTCAACAGCGGCGACGGTAAACCATTTACGACTGCGCGCCTGTCGCTACAAGAATTAGGCAAGCGTCTCGGTCGCGAAGCGCAAGCCGATCAGCATCTCGCGTGGGTGGATAATCAGCTTGCAGCGGCGCGTCAGCGCCTTGCTGCTTATCGCGGGCGGCCCATTCTCTTGATGTCACTGCTCGATAGTCGCCACGCCATCACGTTCGGTAAAAACAGCCTGTTTCTTGAGGTGATGAATATGCTGGGCCTGGAAAATGCCTGGCAGGGCGAAACCAATTTTTGGGGCAGCGCGGTGGTGGGCATTGAGCGTCTGGCTTCGCTAAGGGATGTTGAGGTGATCTGCTTCGATCATGACAACGAGGCGGACATGCAGCAGGTGATGCGCAGTCCGCTGTGGCAATCTTTGCCCTTTATTCGCGCGGGCCGCTTTCAGCGCGTTCCTGCGGTGTGGTATTACGGCGCGACGTTGTCGGCGCTGCATTTTGTTCGCGTGTTGGAACGCGCGCTGGAGACGCATTGATGCGCCATCGTCTTTTCCCCGTTGCGTTGTTGAGTGTGCTGTTTTTGCTGGCGCTTGGATTAACGCTGGTTAATTTGCAGCACGCGTTGCCGTTGGCGCAGTGGTCACAGGCGCTGTGGGCGCCGGATGTGAATAATATTCAGCAAATGGTGTTTCATCACAGTTTGCTGTCGCGCCTGATTTTAGCGTTGCTGGTTGGCGCAGGCTTGGGTTTAGCCGGTTTGCTGTTTCAGCAAGTGTTGCGCAATCCGCTGGCAGAACCCACTACATTGGGCGTCTCGTCGGGGGCGCAGCTAGGGATTACGGTAGCGACGCTGTGGCAATTACCCGGCGGCGCGATGACGCAGCAGTTTGCGGCGCTGGGCGGCGCGTTACTGGTGGGGGCGATTGTGTTTGGCGTGGCGTGGGGGAAACGTTTGTCGCCGGTCACGCTGATCCTTGCAGGTTTGGTTCTGAGCCTGTACAGCGGCGCGGTCAACCAGATTTTTGCCATCTTTAACCACGATCAATTACAGAACATGTTCCTTTGGAGCACCGGATCGCTGAATCAAATGGGTTGGGAGAATGTGAGTCAGCTCTGGCCGCGTCTGCTGCTGGCATTTGCGGTGGCGCTGGCGCTGCTGCGCCCATTAACCTTGATGGGGCTAGATGATGGTGTCGCTAAAAACCTGGGACTCGCACTTTCCCTGACGCGGCTGGGCGGTTTGGCGCTGGCGATTTTGCTGAGTGCGCAACTGGTAAACGCAGCCGGGATTATCGGCTTTATCGGTCTGTTTGCACCGCTGCTGGCGAAGTTGCTTGGCGGACGCCGTTTGCTCAGCCGTATGTTATTAGCGCCACTTATCGGCGCGTTACTGCTCTGGCTGGCGGATGCTTGCGTATTGTGGCTCACCACGCATTGGCGCGAAGTTTCAACCGGTACCGCAACCGCGCTGCTGGGCGTGCCAATTTTGTTGTGGTTGTTGCCGCGTTTGCGCACCGGCTCGGTGCCGCCTGCAATGAATCTTGGCGATAACGTGCCTGCTGAGCGTCAAGCGGTGGGGCGTTGGTGTCTTGTCGCTTTGGGCGTCCTGGCGCTGCTGACGTGGTTTGGCCTGGCATTTGGCCGCGGTGTGCATGGCTGGACTTGGTCCAGCGGCGA
The DNA here is from genome assembly GCF_022761075.1 of Pantoea sp. MQR6. Classification (NCBI taxonomy): domain Bacteria; kingdom Pseudomonadati; phylum Pseudomonadota; class Gammaproteobacteria; order Enterobacterales; family Erwiniaceae; genus Pantoea; species Pantoea sp. MQR6. Next base: position 46,276 of record NZ_JAKYXB010000002.1, on the reverse strand, counting down.
GATGTTACAACAGCTCATGCCGTGGCGTGCACCGCGCTTGCTGGCTGCGCTGGTGGTGGGTTTGATGCTAGGCGTTGCCGGCAGTTTGATTCAGCGTCTGACCGGTAATCCGATGGCGAGCCCGGAAGTCTTGGGCATCAGTTCAGGTGCGGCTTTTGGCGTGGTGATCATGCTGTTTTTCGTACCGGGGGATGCGCTGGCATATCTGCTACCAGCGGGCGTGCTGGGCGCTGGCGTCACTTTGCTGATCATCATGCTGGTCGCCAGCCGAGGCGGTTTCTCGCCGGAGCGTATGCTGCTGGCGGGAATGGCGCTTAACAGCGCTTTTGTGACGCTGCTGATGCTTTTGCTGGCAAGTGGCGATCCGCGCATGGGCGGATTACTCAGCTGGATTTCTGGCTCAACCTACAATATCAGCGGCAAGCAGGCGATCCAGAGTGCCGTTTGCGCACTGGTGCTGGTGTCGATGGCACCGCTGGCCAGCCGTTGGTTGACGCTGCTGCCGCTGGGTAGCGCCACGGCGCGCTCGGCAGGAATGGCGCTGACGCCATCGCGCCTGAGTCTGCTGCTGCTGGCCGCTGCGTTGACGGCTGCCGCGACATTAACCATCGGACCGCTGAGCTTTATCGGTTTGATGGCACCACATATCGCACGCATGTTGGGCTTTCGTCGGGCGTTGCCGCAGGTGTTGCTGTCTGGATTGTTAGGGGCAGGGTTGATGGTGTTTGCTGACTGGTGCGGCAGGATGTTAGCGTTTCCGGATCAAATACCGGCGGGCTTAATGGCAACGTTTTTGGGTGCGCCGTACTTCATCTGGTTATTGCGGCGGTCGCGTTAAACTGCATAACATCAACCCGATTCAGGGTGGGTTATTCAGAACAAAAAAGACCGGCTTTCACCGGTCTTTTTTTATTACAGCTTAGCGAAACAGCGACGTGCGGCGTCAATAGTGCGCTGGATATCTTCAGCGCTGTGCGCCAGCGACATGAAACCCGCTTCAAATGCTGATGGTGCCAGATAAACGCCCTCTTCCAACATCAGGTGGAAGAATTTTTTGAAGCGTTCAACGTCACACTGTGTGACATCGGCATAGCACGTTACCGTTGCGACATCAGTGAAGAACAGGCCAAACATACCGCCTACGTAATTCACGACCAACGGAATGTTTTCCTGCTGCGCCGCTTCAAGCAGGCCTTCCGCCAGCTGCGTGGTGAGTGCGGTCAGCTTCTGATGCGTACCCGGCTGGGCGATTTGGCTTAAACAGGCGTAGCCCGCTGCCATCGCAATCGGGTTACCGGAGAGCGTACCTGCCTGATAAACCGGGCCGGTTGGTGCTAGCGCTGCCATCACGTCGCGACGACCGCCAAATGCGCCGACAGGCATGCCGCCACCGATAATTTTGCCGAGGCAGGTCAGATCGGGCACGACATTGTAATGCGCCTGCGCGCCGCCAAGTGCGACGCGGAAGCCCGTCATCACTTCATCAATGATCAGTAGCGCACCAAACTCATCACACAATGCACGCAAACCCGACAGGAAACCTGGCTGTGGCGGAATGCAGTTCATGTTGCCCGCAACCGGTTCAACGATGATACAGGCGATCTCTTGCGGATAAAGTTTAAACGCCGCACGTACAGAATCGAGATCGTTATAGGTGCAGGTCAGCGTGTGTTTGGCGAAATCAGCAGGCACGCCCGGTGAGTTAGGCTGGCCCAGCGTTAATGCACCAGAACCCGCCTTAACCAGCAGGTGATCGGCATGGCCGTGATAGCAGCCTTCAAACTTAATGAGCTTATCGCGGCCGGTGAAACCACGCGCCAGACGAATCGCGCTCATGGTGGCTTCAGTGCCGGAGTTCACCATGCGCACCATTTCCATGCTTGGCACCAGGTCGCAGACCAGTTGCGCCATGGTCACTTCCATTTCGGTAGGCGCACCAAAGCTTAAACCGCGCTGGGCAGCTTCAATCACGGCATTGCGAATTTCAGCATTATTATGGCCCAGCACCATCGGGCCCCATGAACCGACATAATCGATATAGGCTTTGCCATCGGCATCATACAAATAGGCGCCGTCAGCATGCTCAATGAACAGCGGTACGCCGCCCACACCAGTAAACGCACGTACCGGCGAATTTACGCCGCCGGGAATCAGGCGTTGCGCCTGGGCGAACAGGTTTTCGGACTTACTCATTTTCGGCTCCAGCAGTTCAATAAAATATCGCGCCATTCTACGTAAGAGGCGCGGCAGGCGAAAGGGTGGAAAACCCTGCAATATGTCTAACCATAGTTAAGGCGGCACAGAGTGCGAAGCTCAAAACTTGATTGCGCTGGTGTGCTGGCAGATAATAGCGGTATTAAGGTCGTTTTCTGACCTGGGCGTTTACTGGAGTCAAACATGAGTGATGAAGTAGCAGCACTGCCGTTGCAATTTACCGAAGCAGCAGCCAATAAAGTGAAGAACCTGATTGCTGATGAAGAGAATCCAGAACTGAAACTGCGTGTCTATATCACTGGCGGCGGTTGCAGCGGATTTCAGTATGGTTTTACTTTCGATGACAAAATGAATGATGGTGACATGACGATTGAGAAGCAAGGCGTGTCACTGGTGGTTGATCCGATGAGTCTGCAATATCTGGTGGGCGGATCGGTGGATTACACCGAAGGGCTGGAAGGTTCGCGCTTTATCGTGACTAACCCGAACGCTAAAACCACCTGCGGCTGTGGTTCTTCATTTAGTATCTGATTTTGCAGGCCGCTGTTCAGCGGCCTCGCTCACCACTCTATTGTTACTAACCGATCGGTTTCTCTCTGCTTTGCATCTCGTTTCAGCACGCTTTGCATAATGCGCGGCTGCGCGCTGAAGTGGCGTCCGCAATCAACCTGGGGCGGGCTTTGGCTCGTGGCGCTGTTGATTTCACAGCGAGAAAAAATGGTCAGTTTAACGCCAATAGAGCCGGTGATTGACCCTGCAGACGCGGAGCCAGCCATCAACAGCGCTATGGCCAGAAGCACTGTTCTGGTCATGTTTAGGTCCTGGTGTAGTCAAAAGGCGCTTATGCGCAAAAGGACGGCGAGCATACGTGGCTCGCGCGTCTCATGTAGTAATTAACGGCAATAATTGTTTTTTCTTTAATCGATTAAGCCAATTTTATTGTGCTGGATGCAGCGCTGTACAGAGTTGTTTTGCTGCCAGCATCAGACGCGGGCCCGGGCGGCTTAGCCAGTCATCATTGATAGCAATCACCGGCACGCTAAGCTGCGGCTGCCAGAATCGCGCTACGTTCCTTGCCTGCTGCGTGTTTCCGCCCATCACTATCGCTTGAGGATGGCGCATTAACACTTGTTCGCGGCTGACTTGTGGCCAGCTGACGCGGCTATCAGCAAAAATATTTCTGCCGCCGCACAGCTCAATGATGTCGTTCTGCAAGGTCGCTTTAGCTGCGGTGAAAAGTGGCTGCTGACCAAACTGCAAAAACAGCGGAATTGATGTCAGCGAAGCGTAATGCTGACGCAATTCAGCTTCCTGCTGGCGCAGCTGTTGCGCCGCCTTTTCCGCCTGCTCAGGATGCGGACTCCATTTCCCTAGCGCGGCCAGCGCATCGATCATGCCTGCCAGATTAGCGGGATCAATCCATTCAATTTTGATACCCAACTGCTGCAATTGATCTATTTGACGTTGTGGATTGCCGCCACGCCACGCCAACACCACATCCGGTTTTAGCTGCAAAATGCGCTCAACTTTGATGCCTTGCCAGTTGGCAACCTGTTCGATTTTTTGCGCAGCAGTCGGATAGTCTGACCAGGCGCTAACGGCAATTGGTGTGATGCCTGCGGCGAAAGCCAATTCGGTTAAATGCGGGGCGAGAGCGATAACGCGTGGGGTTGAAGCGAACAGGCTGCCGCTAAACAGCAGCAGCCAGCAGAGCAGAAAACGTTTAGCCACGCGCCAGGCGCGCCAGCAAGTTTTCTACCATCAGCGACGACTGTTTTGCCGCAACGCTGAGGAACTCATCAAAGCTCAAATGTGATTCTTGATCGGCAACGTCCGAAATGGCGCGAACCACCACGAAAGGTACCGCGAATTGATGGCAGACGTGACCAATCGCGGTGGCTTCCATCTCTACGGCAATGGCCTGCGGGAAGGTGTTACGAATGCGTGCCAGCGGCTCAGCGCCGTTGATGAAAGCATCGCCGCTCACCACCAAACCACGCACTGCATTGAGATCCAACTGCTGAATGCAAGCTTCTGCTTGCGCAATCAAATTCGCATCGGCAACAAATGCTGCCGGGCAGCCCGCCATTTGGCCGGGCGCGTAACCAAAGGCGGTGACATCTGCATCGTGATAACGCACCTCTTCCGAAACCACAATATCGCCCACTTTCAGCGTAGGCGCTAAACCGCCCGCAGAACCAGTATTGATGACGACATCGGGTTTGCAGAGCTGTAACAACAGCGTCGTACCAAGCGCAGCTGCAGTTTTACCGATGCCCGATTTCAGCAGAGCCACCTCAACGCCATTAAGCGTGCCGGTGTAAATTTCGCAGCCAGCCAGTGATAAGGTTTGACGGTTTTCAATTTTGTCACGCAGTAGAGTGACTTCCTGCTCCATCGCGCCAATAATGCCTGCTTTCATAAAGAGTCTCGCTAATGTAGATGTTTTCGCCGAAATTAAGGCATAGTCTACCATGGCTGACAGGGGATTAATTCACGAAAAAAAGAGGGGCAATTAATGGCAGCGATCAATTTCAGGACGAAGATCAGCTTTACTCGCCCTTATACCAGCCGAAAAGATCCCGAAGGGGAATATTATATTAGCCGCCATTTTGAAAGTGACCGCGGTCGAATAATTAACTCGGCGGCCATTCGTCGTTTGCAACAGAAAACCCAGGTCTTTCCTTTAGAGCGAAATGCGGCGGTGCGCTCGCGTTTAACCCATTCGCTTGAAGTGCAACAAACCGGACGCTATATCAGTAAAGAGATCCTGCAAACCCTGAAAATGCAGGGCGGGCTGGCGCAATATGGTCTGGATGAGCTGGAAGGTGCCTTTGAGAGCTTAGTGGAAATGGCGTGCCTGCTGCACGACGTCGGCAATCCGCCGTTTGGCCATTTTGGCGAAGCGGCAATTAACGACTGGTTTGAGGATAAGTTACCCGCAAACTTGGTGGATCCGCTGGTTGCTGGCGTTGAAACCGATGAGCAGCGCAGCGCTTTTGATCAAATGAATGCCATGATTCGCCAGGATTTATGTCATTTTGAAGGCAACGCGCAGGCCATTCGCATGGTGCATACTTTGCTGCAGCTGAATCTCAGCTATTCACAAGTTGCCTGCGTGTTGAAATATACAGCACCCGCCTGGTGGCAAGGCGAAAAACCGGCTGAATATAGCGTATTAATGAAAAAACCGGGCTTCTATTTATCCGAGCGAGATTATATTGCTGAGCTACGGGCTGAGACGAATATGGATGAGCATCATCGTTTCCCGCTGACTTATATAATGGAAGCGGCAGATGATATCTCTTATTGCATTGCCGATCTGGATGATGCGGTAGAAAAAGCCATTTTTAATGTCGACAGTTTGTATGAATTTCTCAGTAAAGCCTGGGGAACAATTAAACCCAACGATGCATTTAGCCGAACTATTGGTGAGGCCTGGCGTGAAGCCTGCAGCAAAAAACGCCGCAGCCGCAGCGATCAATTTTTTATGTCGCTACGTGTCAATGTTCAAAACGTTTTGGTGGGCTACGCAGTAAAACGTTTTGTTGATAATCTTGCCGCTATTTTTGATGGTAGCTTTAATCATGCTTTATTAGAGGATGAAGGGGAAGAAGGGCGGCTTCTTCAGATATTTAAAACCGTGGCGCGGCAGCAGGTATTTAACCATTCCGAAGTCGAACAGCTGGAGTTACAAGGTTATCGCGTCATTAAAGGACTATTAGAAATTTATGAACCGTTGATGAAGCTGAATTACGAAGCTTTCACTGCATTGATTAATGAAGATTTTCTTCCTCAGCATCCCATTGAAACCCGTTTGTTTCATAAGCTTTCAGGAAAACATCGTAAAGCTTATCAGCAGGCAATGCGTTCGCTGGTGGTAAAACATAAATATGAGCGTCTGTTATGGGAGCGTTATTATCGTTTCCGCCTTATTCAGGATTACATTAGCGGCATGACCGACCTTTATGCCTGGGATGAGTATCGTCGCTTAATGGCGGTGGAATAAAGGGCGAATTGTAAAGAGCGCGCATAAATTTTTACTTTTACCTAAAACTTTTGCTGGAACTTCGCGTTAAAACATTTATCTCATCATACGACCACAGCAAGGGTCTGGACGATAATTTTTGAGAGATACCGAAAAATGAAAAAAAAAGTTCTAATGTTAAGCGCGCTGGCGCTGAGTCTTGGTATGGCACTGACGCCTGTCAGTGTTCTCGCAGCAGAAACGGCCTCTTCTACCAGTCAGCAATTACCCAGCTTGGCTCCTATGTTAGAAAAAGTGATGCCTTCTGTTGTCAGTATCAGCGTTGAAGGCAGCACTACGGTAAAAACGCCGCGCATGCCGCAGCAGTTCCAGCAATTCTTTGGTGATGATTCACCGTTCTGCCAGGACGGTTCGCCGTTCCAGAGCTCGCCAATGTGTCAAAACGGTGGCGGCAGCGAGGGGGGCAACGCGCCAGATACCCAGAAAGAAAAATTCCGGGCTCTGGGTTCAGGCGTGGTCATTAATGCTGAAAAAGGCTACGTGGTAACCAATAACCATGTGGTAAACGACGCCACTAAAATTCAGGTGCAGCTCAGCGATGGTCGCCGTTATGACGCTAAAGTGATTGGTAAAGATCCCAGCTCTGACATCGCGTTAATTCAGCTGCAAGATGCCAAAAACCTCACTGCTGTGAAAATTGCTGACTCTGATAATTTACGCGTGGGTGACTACACCGTCGCCATCGGCAACCCTTACGGCTTGGGTGAAACCGTAACATCGGGCATCGTTTCAGCGCTGGGTCGTAGCGGATTGAACGTAGAAAACTACGAAAACTTTATTCAGACCGATGCGGCGATTAACCGTGGTAACTCCGGCGGAGCGCTGGTCAATCTCAACGGTGAACTGATTGGGATTAACACCGCAATTTTGGCACCAGATGGCGGTAATATCGGTATCGGTTTTGCTATCCCAAGTAACATGGTTAAAAACCTCACCGGACAGATGGTGGAGTTTGGTCAGGTGAAACGCGGTGAACTGGGCGTTATGGGCACCGAGCTTAACTCTGAACTGGCAAAAGCGATGAAAGTGGATGCCCAGCGCGGTGCATTTGTTAGCCAGGTGCTGCCCAATTCCGCCGCAGCAAAAGCGGGTATCAAAGCGGGCGATGTCGTGGTGTCGATGAACGGTAAGCCATTAACCAGCTTCGCTGCGCTGCGTGCCGAAGTAGGTACATTACCGATTGGTACAACCTTGAAACTGGGCTTGTTGCGTGACGGTAAACCCATGGACGTTTCCGTGCAGTTGCAGCAAAGCACGCAGGATAAAGTGCAATCCGCCATCATTTACACCGGTATTGAAGGCGCCGATCTCAGCAACAGCGACACCAGTGATAAAGGTGTGCGTATCGATAATGTTAAGCCGGGCAGCTCAGCTGCGCGCATTGGCCTGAAGAAAGGCGATGTGATCATGGGCGTGAACCAGCAAAGCGTCGCTAATCTGGGCGAACTGCGCAAGATCCTCGACAGCAAGCCCTCCGTGCTCGCGCTTAACGTGAAGCGCGGCGACAGTAACCTTTACTTGCTGATGCAGTAAAAATTCACGATTATCTGATTCAGGCGGGCTTTGGCCCGCCTTTTTTGTACCCATGCGCTAACCGATCAGAATGTGATGGCCGCCGCAAAATGAGTAAATGACACTCTGGCTCTGTGCAGTTGCACAATGTTCTGTGCGTAACCTACGCGTATTCTGTCATTCCCCTCTTTGTCAGGAGTAATGGATGGCTACCTATCACCTCGACGCTCGACTAGCCCAAGATATTGTGGCACGCACCATGAGAATTATTGATAGCAATGTCAACGTCATGGACGCACGTGGACGGATTATTGGCAGCGGTGATCGGGAGCGTATTGGAGAATTGCACGAAGGCGCTTTGCTGGTGCTCTCTCAGGGACGGGTGGTAGACATTGATGAAGCGGTAGCTAAGCATCTGCACGGCGTCAGGCCAGGCATAAATCTGCCACTGCGTATTGATGGCGATATCGTTGGAGTGATCGGACTGACCGGCGAGCCAGTCGCGCTGCGTCATTATGGCGAGCTGGTGTGTATGACTGCAGAAATGATGCTGGAGCAGGCGCGCTTGCTGCACATGCTGGCACAGGACAGCCGTTTACGTGAAGAGCTGGTGCTTAATCTGATTCGCAGCGATACCTTATCGCCACAGCTAACCGAGTGGGCGCAGCGGCTGGGCATCGATCTTAATCAGCCACGTGTCGTCGCAGTCGTGGAAGTGGACAGCGGACAGCTCGGCGTTGACAGTGCCATGTCCGAACTGCAACAGCTGCAAACGCTGCTTACTACGCCGGAGCGCGATAACTTGATCGCTATTGTTTCGTTAACAGAAATGGTGGTGCTGAAACCGGCACTTAATCCGCACGGACGTTACGATCAGGAAGACCACCGTAAGCGTGTTGAACAGCTTTTGCATCGTATGAAAGAGAGCGGACAAATACGTATGCGCATCGCCTTGGGTAACTTTTTTACGGGGCCTGGTAGCATTGCGCGATCTTATCGTACCGCTCGCACTACCATGATGGTCGGTAAACAGCGGATGCCGGATGTAAGAAGTTATTTTTATCAGGATTTAGTGTTGCCGGTATTGCTGGATAGTTTGCGTGGTGGATGGCAGGCGAACGAGCTGGCGCGGCCGTTGGCGAAGCTTAAAAGCATGGATAATAACGGCTTGTTGCGCCGTACATTAATTGCCTGGTTTACCCATAACGTACAACCGAGCGCCACGGCGCGGGCGCTGTTTATACATCGTAATACGCTGGAATATCGATTGAACCGTATCTCTGAATTAACGGGGCTTAATCTGAGCCATTTTGACGATCGGCTGTTGTTGTATGTGGCCCTACAGCTTGATGAGCAGGGCGGCTAGCCCGCTTTTTGACGGCAAACGCAGCAAGCCGCTGCGTAGCGATGTTGGAAGAAACCATGTGTATTAAGGGTTATTCGGCCGAAAATAAAAAAGGCCAGCGTCAGCCAGCCTTTTATATTAGAGCGGTGAGATTAACGTGAATTACGGGTTAATTTATCAAGGTCTGATTCAATTTCTGTGATCTTGTGTGAAACCACGCTTTCTAAATGACGCAAGTCATCAAGAATTTTACGTTTCAGATCAACTTCTACCTGATCGCGCTGGCAAATTTGATCTAATTCATCAATCACATAGCGCAGATTCGGGCTGATTTCCTGAACTTCTTTGTAACCCTGACTCGCGTGATCGGCAACCACGGTTTTACGCTGACGTGGGTATTTAAACTTGACGCTTTTAGCGAAGAATTCACCTTTATCTTTGCGAAAGTAAATCTTCAGAATGTCGTTGTTTGCTTCCTGACGCAGGCTGTAACGGTCGATATCGTCGGGATTATTGATGCCTAAGCTTTTAAGATTGTCGTACATAGCGTTGTTTCCACCAAGATTGAGAAGCGCGCAGATGTGTTCATGACTTAACAACTGTAGACATTAATAACAGGATGAACATTGCGCGACAGGATTTAACTGGCGCGGATTATGAACTGTTTGAAAAACAAACGCACCTGTTAATTCGTGGCGCGAATCAGGATGTTGGGCGGGAAGTGTAAAGAAAAGATGACGGGCTGATTTCCAGCCCGTCTGATGCTTTATTCGATGGTACGCAACAGTTCGTTGATGCCTACTTTACCCAAGGTTTTCGCGTCAACTTTCTTAACGATTACGGCACAGTACAAGCTGTAACTGCCATCTTTAGACGGCAAGTTACCGGAAACCACTACAGAACCTGCTGGTACGCGTCCGTAATGCACTTCACCGGTTTCACGATCGTAAATCTTGGTGCTTTGTCCAATGTAGACGCCCATTGAAATCACAGCGCCTTCTTCTACGATCACGCCTTCTACGATTTCTGAACGTGCGCCAATGAAGCAGTTATCTTCAATGATGGTTGGGTTTGCCTGCAGCGGCTCCAACACACCACCAATACCAACGCCGCCTGACAGGTGAACGTTTTTACCGATCTGCGCGCAAGAACCCACGGTCGCCCACGTATCAACCATTGTTCCTTCGTCAACGAAAGCACCAATGTTGACGTAAGAAGGCATCAACACGGTATTACGTGCAATGAACGCGCCCTGACGAACGGCTGCGGGCGGCACCACACGGAAACCGGCTTCTTTGAAGCGCGCCTCATCCCAACCGGCAAATTTCATTGGCACTTTGTCATAAAAACGCGTTTCAGCGCCTTCCATAACCTGGTTGTCATTGATGCGGAATGACAGCAGTACCGCCTTCTTCAGCCACTGATGCGTTATCCATTCGCCGTCAATCTTTTCAGAAACGCGCAGCGCACCGCTGTCCAGTAATGAGATAACTTGATTGATGGCATCACGGGTTTCGGTATCGACATTGTTCGGTGTCATGTCGGCGCGACGTTCGAAGGCGGATTCAATAACGCTCTGTAACTGTTGCATGTTTTTTTCCTGATTTGTCGTGTTCAGTGCCGGGTAATGACCCGATACAAGTAAAGAGTTTTAATTTCACAAATCGATTGCGGTCACACTTTATCGTTTGGATTAAGGGTTTCTGTCAACCGTTGTTGCAACGCTTTGCGCATTTCCTCATCAAGCGCCAGGCGATCGCTGTTTGCTAAAATAAACAAATCTTCGACGCGTTCGCCAATGGTGCTGATGCGTGCGCCGTGCAGTGAGACGCCGAGATCGGCGAACACTTCACCTACGCGTGCCAACAAGCCCGGCTGATCGAGCGCCACCAGTTCAAGATAACTGCGCCGATCGGTGTGCGTAGGCAGGAAGTTGACTTCGGTATCAACGCTAAAGTGTTTCAGCTTGGCGGACTGACGGCGAGTGCGTGGCGGAACCCAATCTGATTGGGTAATCGCCTGTTCCAGCGCTTGAATGATGATGGGGTGACGATCCGGTGCCAGTGGGCTGCCGTCCGGTTCCAGCACAATAAACGTGTCCATTGCCATGCCATCGCGGCTGGTAAAAATTTGTGCATCGTGAACGCTGAGGTTACGGCGATCCAGTTCGCCAGCAACCGCCGCGAATAGGTGAGGGCGATCCGGACTCCAGATAAAAATCTCAGTGCCGCCGCGCGTGGCTTGCGGGCTGACCAATACCAACGGTTTAGTCAGATCGTGTCCCATTAAATGTCGAGCGTGCCAGGCAATTTGGTTTGGCGTATGTCGCAGGAAATAATCAGCGCGACAGCGATTCCAAATCTGGTGCAAACGTTCTTCATCGATATTGTCCATGCGCAACAGGGCCAAAGCCTGTAGGCGATGATGGCGTACGCGTTCGCGCAGATCCGGGCTATTTTCCATACCGCGACGCAGCTGTTTTTCCGTCGCAAAGAACAGTTCTCGCAATAAACTCTGCTTCCAACTGTTCCATAAACTTTCATTGGTTGCGCAGATATCCGCTACGGTCAAACACACCAGATAGCGCAGGCGGTTTTCGTTTTGCATGATTTCAGCAAACTGTTGAATAACAGTAGGATCCTGAATATCACGACGTTGGGCGGTGACTGACATCAACAAATGATGGCGCACCAGCCAGGCCACTAATTGCGTTTCACGCGAATTGAGCCCATGCAGTTCGGCGAAATCGAGTGCGTCCTGCGCGCCGAGAATCGAATGATCGCCGTTGCGTCCTTTGGCGATATCGTGCAGCAATGCTGCCATCAGCAGCAGTTCTTGCTGCGGCAGACGCGGCCACAGTTCGACGCACAGAGGATGTTGCGGGCGCGTTGCTTCGTTGGCAAAGCTTTCCAGTTTCTGCAACACGCGAATAGTATGTTCATCAACGGTGTAAGCATGAAACAGGTCAAACTGCATTTGCCCGACGATATGTCCCCAAAGCGGCGTATAAGCCCACAGCACGCTATGGCGATGCATAGGAACCAGCGCACGGCTAACAGCGCCTGGATGGCGCAAAATGGCCATGAACAGCTGACGCGCTTCGGGAATCTGACACAGCGGTTGCTTAAGATGACGACGTGCATAACGCAAATGGCGCAAGGTTGTGGAGTAGATACCTTTGATATTTTCGTTGCGTACCATCACATAGAACATGCGCAGAATCGCCTGCGGCTCGCGACCAAACAGGGTTTCATCGCGCAGATCGATCAAGTCACCGCGTAGCTGGAAATCATCATCTATTGGACACGGTTTTTCACTGGTAGAAAGGGCTAAAATCGCTTCATCGAACAGTTGAAGCAGCATGTGGTTCAGTTCGCTGATGCGACGGGTGACGCGATAAAAATCTTTCATCATGCGTTCAACCGGCTCGTTGCCTTCGCCTTGATAATTCAGGCGCTGAGCCACGCTTAGCTGGCGATCAAATAACAAACGGTTGTCATAACGCGTCAGCGAGAGGTGCAGGGCGAAGCGGATGCGCCAGAGAAAATCCTGACATTCATTGAGTTCGTTGCGCTCAACCTCCGTGAGGAAGCCAAACCCAACCATTTCATCCAGCGTGGTGGCACCGAAATGGCGTCGCGCAACCCATTGCAGCGTGTGAATATCGCGTAATCCGCCGGGGCTACTTTTAATATCGGGTTCAAGGTTATAACTGGTGCCGTGGTAGCGTTTATGACGCTCTTGCTGCTCTTCAATTTTGGCGGCGAAGAAATCAGAGGAAGGCCAGAACCCATCGCTGAAGACATTTTTTTGCAATTCAAGAAAGAGCGCGACATCGCCAGTCAGCATGCGTGATTCAATCAGGTTGGTGGCGACAGTCAGATCGGACAAACCCTCCAGCAAACACTCTTCCAGCGTTCGGACGCTGTGACCGACTTCAAGTTTGAGATCCCACATCAGGGTCAGCAGTTCGCTGGTGCGCTGCGCCGCCTGTTCGTCGAGTGGCTGACGGCTGAGGATCAGAACATCAATATCGGAAAGGGGGTGCAGTTCGGCGCGCCCATAACCGCCTACCGCAACCAAGGCGATAGACTTCATGCTGTCAAAACCAAAGAAGCGCCACAAACGACGCAGCAGGCGATCGATATACAACGTACGCGCATCGATCAATGTTTCAACCGCTTCACCTGCGTCGAACGCCGCAGCTAAATATTGCTGAAAATTCTCCAGCCGCTGTTTTAACAGTTCGCGTGTTAGCTGGTCATCATCCCAATGCGCGGGGGAATCTTTTAGGCCATTTTTAACATCATCCGACAGGCTCACACTCATGCAGCTCTTCTCTTCTTTAGCCATAAAAAAACCGGCATAGCGCCGGCCTTTTCTTAAGTGGGGGAATCACCCTTCGTTGACTAACACTGCAGGAATGGTGTCGTCTTTACGCAGGGTTAAAATCTCACAGCCGTTTTCCGTCACCACAATAGTATGCTCGTACTGTGCGGACAAGCTGCGATCTTTGGTTTTCACCGTCCAGCCATCTTTCATGGTGCGGATGCGGTAATCACCCGCGTTGACCATCGGTTCAACCGTGAAGGTCATGCCCGCTTGCAGCACAACGCCGCTGTCGTCTGCATCGTAATGTAATACTTGCGGCTCTTCATGGAAGCCTTTGCCAATGCCGTGACCACAATATTCACGTACTACGGAGAAGTCGTTCGCTTCAACATATTTTTGAATAGCGCGGCCCAGCTCGCGTAAGCGAATGCCTGGCTTGATCAGGCGCAGCGACAGATAAAGGCTTTCCTGAGTGACGCGGCACAGACGCTCGCCCTGAATAGTCGACTTGCCAACAAGGAACATTTTTGAGGTGTCTCCGTGATACTCATTTTTGATCACGGTGACGTCAATGTTAATGATATCTCCATCTTTCAGGGGACGATCATCGCTGGGAATACCATGACACACAACTTCATTGATAGAGATGCACACGGATTTCGGGAAACCGTGATAGCCGAGGCAAGCGGAAATCGCGTGCTGCTCGTTGGTGATGTAGTCGTGACAGATGCGATCCAGCTCGCCAGTGGTGACACCCGGCTTTACGTGCTGTTCAATCATCTCCAGCACCTCGGCAGCCAGACGGCCCGCGACGCGCATTTTTTCGATTTCTTCAGGGGTTTTTATTGAGATTGCCATTAAATTAATCCGCATTTGTCGAAAATATCGACAATAATAAATTCTGTGCTGTCATGTTAGCAGCCAGCAAATGGGCTGCCAAATAGAGAACGCGCTGGCCTGAGTTAGCGAACTATTATTGGTGTCTCGGGCGTGATTATGGTATAAAGCGCGCCGACGATTCTCTGTACGACCGTTTTGGTCGGCAGGAAACGCATAACTCTCATTATGTGTAATAAAACACACATGTATCGACACATACGCCGGGGTGCCTTGTAAGAGGTCGGTTGTATGGGATACATGGAGGCCCAACCCCAATCACTCATAGAGGTAATCATGGCAACTGTTTCCATGCGCGACATGCTCAAGGCTGGTGTTCACTTCGGTCACCAGACCCGTTACTGGAACCCAAAAATGAAGCCATTCATCTTTGGTTCACGTAATAAAGTTCACATCATCAACCTTGAGAAAACTGTACCAATGTTCAACGACGCTCTGGCTGAACTGAACAAGATCTCTTCCCGTAAAGGTAAGATCCTGATCGTTGGTACTAAGCGCGCTGCTGCTGAAGCGGTAAAAGAGTCTGCACTGAGCTGCGACCAGTTCTTCGTAAACCACCGCTGGTTGGGTGGCATGCTGACTAACTGGAAAACTGTTCGTCAGTCTATCAAACGTCTGAAAGACCTTGAGACTCAGTCTCAGGACGGTACTTTCGACAAACTGACCAAAAAAGAAGCGCTGATGCGCGCTCGTGAACTGGCCAAGCTGGAAAACAGCCTGGGCGGTATCAAAGATATGGGCGGTTTGCCGGATGCACTGTTTGTTGTCGATGCTGACCACGAACACATCGCAATCAAAGAAGCAAACAACCTGGGTATCCCAGTATTTGCTATCGTTGATACCAACTCTGATCCAGATGGCGTTGATTTCGTTATCCCTGGTAACGACGATGCGATCCGTGCTGTAAGCCTGTACCTGACTGCCGTTGCGACCACTGTTCGCGAAGGCCGTTCTCAGGATCTGGCTGAGCAAGCTGAAGAAGCGTCTTTAGAAAACGCTTAATAAGGTTTGCTCTGCATAAGAGCCCTTAGTATTCAGATGTGATCTGTAAGGGGCCAAGATTGGCCCCTTTATTTTATCTAAGTCTGTAACGCCCCCATTGGGAAGGCGGGACAGAGTAATCTTTCCGCAATAAGTGCCTGCTAGTGCAAATGTACACAGGTACGAACCGAGGATTCTGGAATGGCTGATATTACCGCTGCATTGGTAAAAGAACTGCGCGAACGTACTGGCGCAGGCATGATGGATTGCAAAAAAGCGCTGACTGAAGCGAATGGCGACATTGAGCTGGCAATCGAAAACATGCGTAAGTCTGGCGCAATTAAAGCAGCGAAAAAAGCAGGCAACGTAGCTGCTGACGGCGTGATCAAAACCAAAATCGTTGGCAACTACGGTGTGATTCTGGAAGTCAACTGCCAGACCGACTTTGTCGCTAAAGATGGTGGTTTCCAGGCATTCGCAGACAAAGTTCTGGAAGCTGCTGCGACCGACCGCGTTACTGATGTTGAAGTTCTGAAAGCGCAATTCGAAGAAGAGCGCGTGGCGCTGGTTGCTAAAATCGGTGAGAACATCAACATTCGTCGCGTTGCGATCCTGGAAGGCGAAGAGCTGGGCAGCTACCTGCACGGCGCACGTATTGGCGTTCTGGTTTCAACCAAAGGCGCTAACGAAGAGCTGATTAAGCAGATCGCTATGCATGTTGCAGCGAGCAAGCCTGAGTTTGTTAAACCAGAAGACGTATCTTCTGAAGTGGTTGACAAAGAATACCAGGTTCAGCTGGACATCGCGATGCAATCTGGCAAGCCAAAAGAAATCGCAGAGAAAATGGTTGAAGGCCGCATGAAGAAATTCACCGGCGAAGTTTCTCTGACCGGTCAGGCTTTTGTTATCGACCCAAGCAAAACTGTTGGCCAGGCTCTGAAAGAGCAGGGCGCTGACGTTATCAACTTCATCCGCTTCGAAGTGGGTGAAGGCATTGAGAAAGCTGAATCTGACTTCGCTGCAGAAGTTGCAGCAATGTCTAAACAGTCTTAATGTTCTGAAAGAACCGCCAGAAGGCGGTTCTTTTTTGTCTGTGATTTGCAACAGATACATTTTCAGTCTCATCCCAATAGCAATTTCATTGCGGTAAGCGGATGATCGATCAGATTTTACTTCTCCTTTTCATCATATCTTCCAGGAAGAATTGCCATGGCGACCAACGCAAAACCTGTTTATCAACGTATCCTGCTAAAACTGAGTGGCGAAGCACTGCAAGGCGCCGAAGGTTTTGGTATTGACGCGAGTGTGCTTGACCGCATGGCACAAGAGGTGAAAGAGCTGGTCGAACTGGGCATCCAGGTTGGCGTCGTGATTGGCGGCGGTAACTTGTTCCGTGGTGCTGGTCTTGCACAAGCTGGCATGAATCGCGTTGTAGGCGATCACATGGGCATGCTGGCGACCGTGATGAACGGCCTGGCGATGCGTGATGCGCTGCACCGTGCATATGTTAATGCGCGCCTGATGTCTGCAATTCCACTGAATGGCGTGTGTGACAATTACAGCTGGGCCGAAGCTATCAGCCTGTTGCGGAATAACCGTGTTGTGATTTTCTCTGCGGGTACGGGTAATCCTTTCTTCACCACTGACTCTGCAGCTTGCCTGCGCGGCATCGAGATTGAAGCCGACGTGGTATTGAAAGCGACCAAGGTTGACGGCGTTTACTCAGCCGATCCAGTGAAAAATCCCGATGCGACACTTTACGAACAATTGACCTATGCTGAAGTGCTGGATCAAGAGCTGAAAGTGATGGATCTTGCTGCCTTTACGCTGGCGCGTGACCATAAATTGCCGATTCGCGTCTTCAACATGAATAAGCCTGGCGCGTTGCGCCGCGTAGTGATGGGTGAAAAAGAAGGTACCCTGATTACGCATTAATACCCGAGGCGAGATAAAATAAGGTATATTCTGTCAGCGCGGTGACAATTCATCGCGCACCAGTCAGGATTATCGATGATTATCGATCCCGCTTCCGGTTATGCCGGAACTGGCCAGGTCAAACCGAATCCAAGGGTTTCAACGTGATTAACGACATCAAAAAAGATGCTGATACGCGCATGGACAAATGCGTGGAAGCATTCAAAAACACCATCAGCAAAATACGCACGGGCCGTGCTTCACCTTCGCTGCTCGACGGTATCATCGTCGAATATTACGGCACGCCGACGCCGCTGCGTCAGCTGGCTTCTGTTACCGTAGAAGACTCACGCACGCTGAAAATCAACGTGTTTGATCGCTCACTCGGCCCAGCCGTTGAGAAAGCGATCATGACGTCTGATCTCGGTCTGAACCCAAGTTCAGCCGGTACAGACATCCGTGTTCCGCTGCCTGCGTTAACCGAAGAACGTCGTAAAGATTTGATTAAAATCGTGCGCGGCGAAGCCGAGCAGGGCCGAGTGTCGGTACGTAACGTCCGCCGCGATGCCAACGATAAAATCAAAGCATTGCTGAAAGATAAAGAGATCAGCGAAGACGACGAGCGTCGTACGCAAGACGAGATTCAAAAAATGACCGATGCACACATCAAGAATGTTGATGCTGCTCTGTCAGAAAAAGAGAAAGAGCTGATGGATTTCTAATCCCATCACTGCCAGACAAAACGCCGTACAGATGAAGTATTCTCTCGAATACGCTATCTGGCGGCGTTTTACATTGTGCTTCTTAGCACGGCCTTTTTGACTCCACATGGACAGCATAATGAAGCGACTAACTCTGCTAGGTTCAACCGGTTCGATTGGCGTCAGTACGCTGGCGGTAATTCGCGCTAATCCAGATTTATATCAGGTAACCGCATTAGTTGCCGGCCGCAACGTTGATTTGATGGCTGAACAGTGCGCAACTTTTCAACCACGCTATGCGGCGATGGCCGATGAAACTTCAGCAGCGGCGCTGCGTGAACGACTGAGAGCACTCAAGGTAAATACCGAAGTGCTCTCCGGCGTTCAGGCGGCTTGCGAACTGGCGGCATTGGACGACGTCGATCAGGTCATGGCGGCGATTGTGGGTGCATCGGGCTTACTCCCCACGCTGGCCGCTATTCGCGCCAGTAAAACTGTCCTGTTGGCGAATAAAGAATCCCTTGTCACCTGCGGCCGTTTGTTTATGGAGGCTGTACGCCAACATAACGCGCAATTACTGCCCGTCGACAGCGAGCATAACGCCATTTTTCAGAGTTTACCGGCTTCCATCCAGCATCAGTTAGGTTACGCTGACCTCCAGGATAATGGCATTGAGTCGATTATTCTTACGGGATCAGGTGGTCCTTTTCGTGACACGCAATTAACCGATCTGGCGGGTATGTCGCCCGATCAGGCATGTGCACATCCGAACTGGTCAATGGGGCGAAAAATCTCTGTTGATTCAGCCACCATGATGAATAAAGGTCTTGAATACATTGAAGCCCGTTGGTTGTTTAACGCTAGCGCAGCGCAGATGGAAGTGATTTTGCATCCGCAATCGGTCATTCACTCCATGGTGCGTTACTGCGATGGGAGCGTGTTAGCCCAGCTGGGTTCTCCCGATATGCGTACGCCGATTGCTCACAGCATGGCGTGGCCAGCGCGTATCAAGGCGGGCGTCACGCCGCTGGACTTCACCCGCATGTCGGCGTTGACATTCGCAGAACCCGATTATGGTCGCTATCCGTGTTTGAAACTGGCCATTGATGCCTGTGAAGCCGGACAAGCGGCGACCACCACGCTTAACGCCGCCAATGAGGTTGCCGTCGCGGCTTTCCTGAGTCACCAGATCCGCTTTACTGATATTGCGGCACTTAATAGTGAGGTGCTGGCAGCGCAAACGTGTCAGGAACCGGATTCGGTGGACGCAGTCCTTGAAATCGATCGCATAGCGCGCAAAGTTGCAACAGAAATGTTGCCGCGCGTCACGTCATTACGTTGATCGCGCCGAGGCTGTTTGTTCACTTCCGGTGAAACTGGTATAGTCGCTGGCTCGCGTTTCACGGTCTGACACCGAATTCGGTGTGGCCCGACATAGAGTGTCGGGATTTGTACCGAGCGCAATGTATTCAGAAACCACAGCATTTCTGATGAAAGGAATTGATTACGCGTTATGTCGTCTAACAATCAAAACAACACCGATGACCAACAGGGAAACGGTCCACGTCATGTTGCTATCATTATGGATGGCAATGGTCGCTGGGCTAAAAATCAGGGAAAATTGCGTATAACCGGTCACAAAGCCGGTGTGAAGTCGGTACGACGTGCCGTTAGCTTTGCTGTCAGCAACAATTTAGAATCCTTGACGCTGTACGCCTTCAGTAGCGAAAACTGGAGCCGCCCAGCGCAAGAGGTGACTGCCTTAATGGAATTGTTTGTCTGGGCACTCGACAGTGAAGTGAAGAGCCTGCACAAACACAATGTTCGTTTACGTATTATCGGCGATATTAGTCGTTTCAGTGCCCGCATCCAGGAACGTATTCGTCGTTCTGAAATGCTGACTGAAAATAACGATGGTTTGACCCTTAACATTGCCGCCAACTATGGTGGGCGTTGGGATATCATCGAAGGCGTAAAAAAACTGGCAGAACAGGTTCAGGAAGGATTATTACGTCCTGACCAAATTACCGAAGAGAATCTGGCACCGCACCTGTGTATGCAGGATCAAGCGCCAGTGGATTTAGTGATAAGGACCGGGGGAGAGCATCGGATTAGCAACTTCCTGCTGTGGCAAATTGCCTATGCTGAATTCTATTTTACCGATGTTCTTTGGCCTGATTTCGATGAACACGTTTTTGAAGGTGCACTGAATGCATTCTCTCTGCGGGAGCGACGCTATGGCGGCGCTGCACCAGGCGGCGCCTGAGCAATCTGGGGGTAACCTTTGCTGAAGTCTCGTCTGATTACCGCGTTTATTCTAATACCGCTGGTGATTGCTGCGCTGTTCTGGTTACCGCCCGTTGGTTTTGCGATTACAACCATCATTATCTGCATGCTGGCCGCCTGGGAATGGGGGCAGCTTGCGGGCATGGCATCCCGTCAACAACGCATCTGGTTAGCCGTACTTTGTGGCTTATTGCTGTCGCTGATGCTTTTTACACTTCCCCCCTATCAGCATGATGTCCATCTGCCGCAGGTGGAAATTTCTCTTTGGGCGTCATTAGTGTGGTGGGTTGTAGCGCTTTTACTGGTGCTCTGTTATCCCGCTTCTGCAGCATTATGGCGTCATTCGCGCCCGCTGCGCCTACTGTTTGGCATCTTAACCATTATCCCCTTCTTCTGGGGCATGCTTGCACTGCGCCAATATCATTACGACAGCGATCACTTCGCGGGAGCCTGGTGGCTGCTGTTTGTTATGTTTCTGGTATGGGGTGCGGATTCAGGTGCGTTTATGTTCGGCAAACTGTTCGGTAAACATAAGCTGGCACCAAAAGTTTCACCCGGTAAAACCTGGGAAGGCTTTATTGGTGGTCTGATTTCTTCAGCCATCATTGCATTATTATTTGCTAGTCTGGCGCCGTTGAGCGTGCCTGTCGGTACGCTGGTCATTTGCGCCGTCATCGCGACATTAGCATCGGCGCTGGGTGATCTCACCGAGAGCATGTTCAAACGTGAAGCGGGTATTAAAGACAGTGGCAATTTGATTCCTGGCCACGGTGGTATTCTTGACCGCATTGATAGTCTGACCGCAGCCGTGCCGGTTTTTGCCTGTTTATTGCTATTGGTGTTCCGCACCCTCTGAGGACAGGCAAAGATGTTGAGCATACTCTGGAGTTTCGTCGCCTTTATCGTTGCACTTGGCGTATTGATTACCGTGCACGAATTTGGCCATTTTTGGGTAGCGCGCCGTTGCGGTGTGCACGTTGAACGTTTCTCTGTTGGCTTCGGTAAAACACTGTGGCGACGTCAGGATCGTCACGGCACCGAATTTGTTATTGCTCTTATTCCCCTTGGCGGTTACGTCAAAATGCTCGACGAGCGCGTCGAGAGCGTTCCTGCGGAGCTGCGCCATCAGGCTTTTAATAACAAAGCTATATGGCAGCGCGCCTCAATTATTGCGGCAGGTCCTGTCGCAAACTTCATCTTCGCTATCCTGGCTTACTGGGTTGTGTTTATTCACGGCGTACCCGGTGTGCGCCCAGTAATTGGTGAAATATTAAACGGATCGGTCGCTGCTGAAGCGCAAATTGCGCCGGGTATGGAACTTAAGGCCGTTGACGGTATCGAAACGCCTGATTGGGATGCTGTGCGTATGGAGCTGGTAGGAAAAATCGGCGACAGCGCAACCACGTTAACGGTGGCGCGTTTTGGTGAACAGGCAACTCAGCAGAAACAGCTTGATCTGCGTAACTGGCATTTTGAGCCTGATAAGCAAGATCCGATTGTGGCATTGGGTATTCGACCACGTGGACCGCAGCTTGAAACTACGTTGGCAGAAGTGCAGGCGAACTCCCCAGCCAGTGAAGCTGGTTTGCAAGCTGGTGACAGGATCGTTAAAGTCGATGGTCAGCCATTATCGCAGTGGCAGGTTTTTGTCACACAGGTGAGAGATAATCCTGGCAAAAGCATGGCACTTGAGGTTGTTCGTAATGGTGAATCGGTGCAGTTAGCCATGACACCTGAAGCGAAGCCGGGAGCAAAAACGGAAGGATTTGCGGGTGTGATCCCACGTATCATTCCGCTGCCGGAAGAATATAAAACGGTACGACAGTATGGCGCGTTCGCAGCTGTTGGTGAGGCCAGTGTAAAAACCTGGCAACTGATGAAGCTAACTGTTTCCATGCTGGGCAAGTTAATAACCGGTGATGTGAAGTTAAACAATCTGAGCGGGCCGATTTCTATCGCGCAAGGTGCAGGATTGTCAGCAGAGTACGGGATGATTTACTACCTGATGTTCTTAGCGTTGATTAGCGTCAACCTTGGCATCATCAACCTGTTCCCTCTCCCGGTTTTAGATGGTGGGCACTTGCTCTTTCTGGCGATCGAAAAGATCAAAGGTGGACCGGTGTCCGAACGAGTTCAGGACTTTAGTTATCGCATTGGCTCAATCTTGCTGGTGTTGTTAATGGGGCTTGCACTTTTCAATGATTTCTCACGTCTGTAATAGCTGGATAGCGGATAGACGAGGGATGTGTTAGGAAAACGCATAATAACGATGGCGATGAAAAAGTTGCTCATAGCGTCGCTGCTGTTTAGCAGCGCCACCGTTTACGGTGCAGACGGTTTCGTGGTGAAGGATATTCATTTCGAAGGGCTGCAGCGAGTCGCCGTCGGCGCGGCTCTGCTGAGCATGCCGGTACGGGTTGGCGATACGGTGTCTGACGATGACGTCAGAAATACGATTCGCTCGCTGTTCGCTACTGGCAACTTTGAGGATGTTCAGGTCCTGCGAGACGGTAATACGCTGATTGTCCAGGTCAAAGAACGTCCTACCATTGCCAGCATTACCTTCACCGGTAACAAAGCGGTGAAAGAGGATCAGCTCAAACAGAATCTTGAAGCATCAGGTGTTCGTGTCGGCGAAGCGCTGGACCGCACCATGCTCTCTTCAATCGAGAAAGGACTTGAAGACTTTTACTACAGCGTCGGTAAATACACCGCCAGCGTAAAAGCGGTCGTTACGCCGTTGCCACGCAACCGTGTCGACTTGAAGCTGGTGTTTACTGAAGGTGTTTCTGCAAAAATTCAGCAGATAAACATCGTTGGTAACAAAGCGTTCAGTTCCGATGAACTCATTTCACGTTTCCAGCTGCGCGACGAAGTGCCGTGGTGGAACGTGGTAGGCGATCGCAAATATCAGAAACAGAAACTGGCGGGCGATCTTGAAACCCTGCGCAGCTTCTACCTTGATCGCGGTTACGCACGCTTTAATATCGACTCAACGCAAGTGAGCCTGACGCCAGATAAAAAAGGCATTTACATCACCGTGAACATCAACGAAGGCGATCAGTACAAGATTGCTGGCGTGATTGTGAATGGCAGCATGGCGGGCCACTCGGCAGAAATCGAACATCTGACCAAAATCCCTGCGGGCGAGCTGTATAACGGCACCAAAGTGACGCAGATGGAAGATGATATCAAAAAGCTGCTGGGCCGTTATGGTTATGCCTATCCGCGCGTTGTTACACAGCCGGAAATTAACGATGCTGATAAAACAGTAAAACTGCATATTAATGTCGACGCCGGCAACCGCTACTACGTGCGCAATATTCGCTTTGAAGGGAACGACACGTCGAAAGACTCCGTATTGCGCCGTGAAATGCGTCAGATGGAAGGTGCATGGCTGGGCAGCGATTTGGTCGATCAGGGTAAAGAGCGTCTGAACCGCACCGGCTATTTTGAGACAGTTGATGTCGATACGCAGCGCGTGCCGGGTTCTCCTGATCAGGTCGACGTGGTTTATAAAGTTAAAGAGCGTAACACCGGTACCTTCAACTTTGGTGTGGGTTACGGGACGGAAAGCGGCGTCAGCTTCCAGGTTGGCGTCACGCAGGACAACTGGCTTGGCACCGGTAATACTGTCGGTATCAGCGGTACCAAAAACGATTACCAGACCTATGCCGAGTTCTCGCTTACCGATCCTTATTTCACGGTTGATGGGGTGAGCTTAGGCGGTCGTCTGTTCTATAACGACTTTAAAGCTGACGATGCTGATCTCTCCGACTACACCAACAAAAGTTACGGTTTAGACGGTACGCTGGGCTTCCCGATTAACGAGAACAACACGCTGCGCGTGGGATTAGGTTATGTACACAACGACCTGTCTAACATGCAACCACAAGTTGCTATGTGGCGTTATCTCGACTCGGTTGGTAAACCACAACAGCTTAACGATGAAGGTGATTTCTCTGCGGATGACTTCACCTTTAACTATGGTTGGACGTACAACACGCTGGACCGCGGCTTCTTCCCAACCGCAGGTAACCGCACTAACCTGAATGGTAAAGTCACTATTCCAGGTTCTGATAACAGCTTCTATAAAGTGACGCTGGACAGCCAACAGTACATGCCGATCAACCAAGATCGTACTTGGGTGCTGTTAGGTCGTGGTCGTGTAGGCTACGGTGACGGCTTGGGTGGCAAAGAATTGCCATTCTATGAGAACTTCTATGCGGGTGGTTCAAGTACTGTGCGTGGTTTCCAGTCGAATACGATTGGTCCTAAAGCCGCGTATTTGAACGATAACTCGTCTACTTGTTCTGGCACGAACAAAATCTGTAATTCAGATGATGCTGTAGGTGGTAACGCAATGGCGATCGCCAGCCTTGAGCTGATTACACCGACGCCGTTCCTGAGTGAGAAATACTCTAACTCAGTGCGTACTTCACTGTTTGTTGATGCCGGTACCGCATGGGATACCAAGTGGGAAAATACTGACGATACACGCGCTGCTGACGTGCCGGACTACAGCGATCCAAGTAACATTCGTGTATCAAGCGGTATCGCTTTGCAATGGATGTCGCCGTTGGGTCCGCTGGTGTTCTCTTACGCCCAGCCGATCAAGAAATACGAGGGAGACAAATCAGAGCAATTCCAGTTTAACATTGGTAAAACCTGGTAATGTTCTGAGCATGGATGCATAAGCTAGAGTATTGCCGCCGGGCAGCTGCTAACAGCTGTTCCGGGGCAAACACTGTGTCGCTGACACAAACGTTGATGGTAAGGAGTTTATAGTGAAAAAGTTGTTGTGTGCCGCCGGTCTGGGTCTTGCTTTAGCGGTTTCCGCTGGTGTTCAGGCTGCTGACAAAATTGCAGTGGTAAACGTGTCCAGCATTTTCCAACAGTTACCGCAACGTGCGACTGTTGCTAAACAGCTGGAAAATGAGTTCAAAGGCCGTGCAACCGAGTTGCAAAGCCAGGAGCGCGATCTGCAGACTAAAATGCAGCGCCTGCAGCGTGACGGTTCTACCATGAAGGCCAGCGAACGTAGCCGCATGGAAAAAGACGTCATGTCACAGCGTGAAACCTTCTCAACCAAAGCGCAGGCTTTTGAGCAAGACAATCGCCGTCGTCAGACGGAAGAGCGTAACAAACTGCTGAGCCGTATTCAGGACGCAGTGAAGAAAGTTGCTGATGACGATGGTTACGACGTAGTCATCGACGCTAATGCTGTGGCTTACGCTTCAAACGCGAAAGACATTACTGCAGACGTGCTGAAACAGGTTAAATAATCGATGTCATCTATTCGACTGGCTGATTTAGCCCAGCAGTTGGATGCAGAATTGCACGGAGATGGCGATATCGTCATCTCCGGCATTGCTTCTATGCAATCCGCCACAACTGGCCAAATCACTTTTCTTGCAAACAGCCGTTACCGCGAGCAACTCGCCCTGATTAAGGCCTCAGCCGTGGTGCTGACGGAAGCGGATCTGGAGTGGTGCAACTCGGCAGCGTTGGTGGTGAAAAATCCTTACCTGACCTATGCGCGTATGGCGCAGCTGCTTGATACTACACCTCAGCCAGCCCAAAACCTCGCTCCCAGCGCCGTCATCGATCCCAGTGCAAAATTAGGCAACAACGTTTCAGTTGGTGCTAATGCGGTGATCGAGTCAGATGTTGAACTGGGTGATAACGTTGTTATCGGCGCAGGCTGTTTTGTGGGTAAAAAAACACGCATCGGCAGCGGTACGCGTTTATGGGCCAACGTTTCTATCTATCATGAGATTCAAATTGGTCAGGATTGTCTGATTCAGTCAGGCACAGTAATTGGTTCCGATGGTTTTGGTTACGCTAACGATCGCGGCAATTGGGTGAAAATCCCACAGCTGGGTGCGGTAATTATCGGCGATCGCGTCGAAATTGGGGCTTGTACCACCATTGATCGCGGCGCCTTGGATAACACTCTAATCGGCAATGGTGTTATCATAGACAACCAATGTCAGATCGCCCACAACGTGGTTATTGGTGACAATACCGCTGTTGCAGGTGGTGTGATCATGGCGGGTAGTTTGAAAATTGGTCGTTACTGTATGATTGGCGGTGCCAGCGTCATTAACGGCCATATGGAAATCTGTGACAAGGTGACCGTGACCGGTATGGGCATGGTGATGCGTCCTATTACAGAGCCTGGTGTATACTCCTCAGGCATTCCGCTACAACCTAACAAAACCTGGCGTAAAACTGCAGCGCTGGTGATGAACATCGATGAAATAAGCAAACGCTTAAAAGCCATCGAACGCAAAGTCGGTAAAGACTAAGCGGCATCCCAAACCTGCCCGGCTTTCATAATAAAAGTGTTAAGCAGGAAGCCAGGCGCCACGGAACCTATTTGCGGCCTGCGGAAGATCATGTTGATCTGTGCAGGCCGTGTTATTGATGTCATCAGATTTTTAGGACAGGAAGAGTATTTTGACTACTGAAACTCATACTCTGAAAATTGAAGAGATTTTAGAGCTGCTGCCGCACCGCTATCCGTTTTTGCTGGTTGACCGTGTGCTGGAATTTGAAGAGCACAAATACCTGCGTGCAGTGAAGAACGTTTCCGTAAATGAACCGTTTTTCCAGGGCCATTTCCCTGGTAAACCGATTTTTCCTGGCGTTCTGATCCTTGAAGCGATGGCGCAGGCTACCGGTATTCTGGCGTTTAAAAGCGTCGGCAAACTGGAGCCGGGCGAGCTGTATTACTTCGCCGGTATCGATGATGCGCGTTTTAAACGTCCAGTCGTACCGGGCGATCAAATGATCATGGAAGTCACTTTCGAAAAAACCCGCCGTGGCCTGACTCGCTTCAAAGGCGTGGCGACCGTCGACGGTAAAATCGTTTGTGAAGCAACCATGATGTGTGCCCGCAGCCGGGAGGCATAATTCGTGATTGATCCAACCGCCAACATCCATCCCAGTTCTGTCATTGAAGATGGGGCCATTATTGGTCCCAATGTTCACATCGGCCCGTTCTGCTTTATTGGGGCAAATGTGGAGATTGGTGAAGGAACGGTACTTAAATCGCATGTGGTCGTTAACGGCCATACGCGCATTGGTAAAGATAACCAGATCTATCAGTTCGCCTCGATTGGTGAAGTAAATCAAGATCTGAAGTACGCCGGTGAGCCGACTCGCGTTGAGATTGGCGATCGCAACCGTATTCGCGAAAGCGTCACCATTCATCGTGGCACCATCCAGGGCGGTCACGTCACGACGCTGGGTAGCGACAACCTGCTGATGGTTAATGCGCATATTGCGCATGATTGCGTAGTCGGCAATCGTTGCATTTTTGCTAATAATGCAACCCTTGGCGGTCATGTAACCGTGGATGATTTTGCCATTATTGGTGGCATGACGGCCGTGCATCAGTGGTGCACTATCGGTGCACATGTGATGGTTGGCGGTTGTTCAGGCGTGGCACAAGACGTGCCCCCTTACGTGATTGCGCAGGGCAACCACGCGACACCGTTTGGTATCAATATTGAAGGTCTGAAACGCCGTGGCTTCAGTAAAGAGTCACTGCACGCGATACGCAATGCATATAAATTGCTTTATCGTAGCGGAAGAACGCTGGATGAAGTGAAGCCGGAAATTGAAGAAATCGCTAAGCAGCACAGCGAAGTGCAGCCATTCTATGACTTCTTTGCCCGCTCAACCCGTGGATTAATTCGCTAATTCATGTCATCGCGTCCTTTAACGATAGCCATAATCGCCGGAGAAACCTCCGGCGATATTCTTGGCGCAGGCCTGATTCGTGCGCTAAAAGCGCGTCATCCTAATGCCCATTTCGTTGGTGTAGCGGGTCCGTTGATGCAAGCGGAAGGCTGCGAAACCTGGTACGAAATGGAAGAGTTGGCGGTGATGGGAATTGTGGAAGTGCTGGGTCGCTTACCGCGCCTGCTAAAAATCCGCCGCGATTTAACCCAACGATTTATCGATCTTAAACCGGATGTGTTCGTCGGTATTGATGCACCGGATTTCAATATCACGCTTGAAGGACGATTGAAGCGAGCGGGGATCCGCACTATTCATTACGTCAGCCCATCGGTGTGGGCATGGCGGCAAAAACGTGTATTCAAAATCGGTCGCAACACCAATCTGGTGTTGGCATTTTTACCGTTTGAAAAAGCTTTTTATGATCGCTTTGATGTACCTTGCCGTTTCATTGGCCATACCATGGCTGATGCTATGCCATTACAGCCAGATAAGCTTGCTGCTCGCCGCTACCTGGGTATTGCTGATGATGCGCTCTGTCTCGCGCTATTGCCTGGTAGTCGTGGGGCAGAAGTCGAGATGTTAAGCGGCGATTTTCTAAGAACAGCCCAACTGCTGCGCGTGCAATATCCTGCGTTGGAAATTGTTGTACCGCTGGTCAACGCAAAGCGCCGTGAACAATTTGAGCTGATAAAAGCCGAAGTTGCCCCAGAATTGCCTATGCATCTGCTGGATGGCAAAGGACGTGAAGCAATGATTGCGAGCGATGCCGCATTGCTGGCATCGGGAACTGCCGCACTGGAATGTATGCTGGCAAAATGCCCCATGGTTGTTGGCTATCGCATGAAGCCTTTCACTTTCTGGTTGGCGAAACGGCTGGTAAAAACGCCGTATGTATCGTTACCCAATTTATTGGCCGGACGTGAACTCGTTAAAGAGTTGCTGCAAGATGAATGTCAGCCTGAAGCGTTGGCGGCGGCTTTAGAGCCGTTGCTGCACCCCGGTGTTGAGCGCGCCGAGTTGCTGAACAATTTCCATGAATTACACCAACAGATCCGCTGGAATGCCGATGAGCAAGCGGCGGATGCGGTACTGGAGATCGCTGATGTCTGATTTTATCTATCCTATTGCTAGCCTTATCGCGGGTGTAGACGAAGTCGGGCGTGGACCATTGGTTGGTGCGGTAGTTACCGCTGCGGTGATTCTCGATCCGGCGAAGCCGATCGTGGGTTTAGCTGACTCGAAAAAGTTATCCGAGAAACGTCGGCTGGCGTTGTATGACGAAATCAAAGAGAAGGCGTTGTCATGGAGTTTAGGCCGCGCTGAACCAGAAGAGATCGATCAAATCAACATTCTGCACGCCACCATGCTCGCGATGCAACGCGCAGTAGCGGGGTTGTCGATAATGCCCGATTATGTCTTGATCGATGGAAATCGCTGCCCGGCGTTACCCATGCCTTCGCAAGCAGTAATAAAAGGCGACAGCCTGGTGGCAGAAATTAGCGCCGCATCCATTATTGCTAAAGTGACGCGCGATCGTGAAATGGCCGAGCTAGATCTGCTGTTTCCGCAATATGGATTTGCTCAGCATAAAGGCTATCCAACTGCGCTGCATATGGAAAAACTGACGCAGTACGGTGCGACACCGCACCATCGCCGCAGCTTTGCACCGGTGCGTAATGTCCTTATCGACGCCGAAGTACTGGCTACGTGCCAGACAACCACGCTTTAATAGCCTGACACTGTTTTAATCGGAAACTGATATGGCTGAACCTCGTTTTATACATTTGCGTGTCCACAGCGACTATTCGATGGTCGATGGCTTGGCGAAAACCGGGCCATTAATCAAGAAAGCGGCTGCTTTGGGTATGCCTGCTATTGCGATTACCGACTATACCAACCTGTGCGGGTTAGTGAAGTTCTATGGCAGCGCGCATGGCGCAGGGATAAAGCCCGTAATCGGTGCTGACTTTAGCGTTGCCAGCGAACTGATGGGCGATGAATTAACGCAGTTGACAGTGTTAGCCAGCAACAATGTCGGTTATCAAAATCTTACTTTACTCATTTCGCGTGCCTACCAGCGTGGTTATGGCATTGCCGGCCCAGTCATTGACCGTGACTGGTTGGTTGAGTTACAGGAAGGCTTAATTCTGCTTTCAGGGGGACGCTGTGGTGATGTTGGCCGCTGCCTGTTACGTGGTAATACCGGTCTGGTTTCGCAATGCCTGAATTTTTATCAACAGCATTTTGCCGATCGCTATTATCTTGAGCTTACACGCACCGGACGTCAGGATGAAGAAAGCTATCTGCATGCAGCCGTTGAGCTAGCCATCGCCGAAGGCATTCCAGTCGTAGCGACCAACGAAGTTTGCTTCATTAATGAAGAAGATTTTGACGCACACGAAATCCGCGTTGCTATTCACGATGGTTACACGCTGGATGATCCTAAACGTCCACGCAAATACAGTCCTCAGCAATACATGCGTAGCGAAGAGGAGATGTGCGAGCTGTTCTCGGACATCCCTGAAGCGCTGGAAAACAGCGTAGAGATTGCTAAGCGTTGTAACGTTACGGTGCGGTTGGGCGAATACTTCTTGCCACAATTTCCGACCGGCGAAATGACCACCGAAGATTTCTTGGTAATGAAGTCGCGTGAAGGGTTAGAAGAGCGTCTCGAATTCTTGTTCCCAGACGAAGCCGTTCGCGCTGAGAAACGCCCAGAATATGATGAGCGCCTGGAAATAGAGCTTAACGTAATCAACCAGATGGGCTTCCCCGGCTACTTCCTGATCGTAATGGAATTTATCCAGTGGTCGAAAGATAACGGCGTGCCCGTCGGGCCGGGTCGTGGTTCTGGTGCTGGCTCTTTGGTGGCGTATGCACTAAAAATTACCGATCTCGATCCGCTGGAGTTTGATCTGCTATTCGAACGCTTCCTCAATCCGGAACGTGTATCGATGCCAGACTTCGACGTCGACTTCTGTATGGAGAAGCGCGATCAGGTTATTGAGCACGTTGCCGATATGTATGGCCGCGAAGCGGTATCGCAAATCATCACCTTCGGTACCATGGCGGCAAAAGCGGTTATTCGTGACGTAGGTCGTGTATTGGGCCATCCATACGGTTTCGTTGATCGCATATCTAAACTCATTCCACCTGATCCTGGCATGACGCTGGAAAAAGCATTTGCTGCTGAACCGCAGTTGCCAGAAATTTACGAGGCGGATGAAGAAGTCCGGTCGCTGATTGACATGGCGCGCAAGCTGGAAGGCGTAACGCGAAATGCCGGTAAACACGCCGGGGGTGTTGTTATCGCACCCACTAAAATCACCGATTTTGCACCGCTTTATTGCGATGAGAACGGCCAGAATCCACTGACTCAGTTTGATAAAAATGATGTTGAATATGCTGGCTTGGTGAAGTTCGACTTCCTTGGCCTGCGTACCTTAACCATCATTAACTGGGCGCTGGAAATGATCAACGCCCGACGCGAGAAGCAGAGCGAGCCGCCCATCGATATTGCGGCGATTCCGTTAGAAGACAAGAAAAGTTTCGATATGCTGCAGCGCGCGGAGACCACAGCGGTTTTCCAGCTTGAATCGCGCGGCATGAAAGATTTGATCAAACGCCTGAAGCCTGACTGTTTTGAAGACATGATCGCATTGGTGGCGCTGTTCCGTCCTGGGCCGCTGCAATCGGGCATGGTGGACAACTTTATCGACCGTAAACATGGTCGCGAAGCGATTTCCTATCCAGATATTCAGTGGCAGCACGACACGCTGAAGCCAGTGCTGGAACCGACTTATGGCATCATCCTGTATCAAGAACAGGTGATGCAGATCGCCCAAGAACTTTCCGGTTATACCCTTGGCGGTGCAGATATGCTGCGTCGCGCGATGGGTAAAAAGAAACCGGAAGAGATGGCCAAGCAGCGTTCTGTCTTTAAAGATGGCGCGGAGCGGATGGGCGTCGACGGCGAGCTGTCGATGAAAATCTTCGACTTGGTCGAAAAGTTTGCTGGCTACGGCTTTAACAAATCGCACTCCGCTGCTTATGCATTGGTTTCCTATCAAACGCTGTGGCTAAAAGCGCACTATCCAGCCGAATTCATGGCAGCGGTAATGACTGCCGATATGGATAACACAGAGAAAGTGGTTGGGCTGGTGGATGAATGCTGGCGCATGGGACTGAAGGTCTTGCCGCCAGATATTAACTCTGGCTTGTATCAGTTCCATGTTAATCCAGAAGGAGAGATCGTTTACGGTATTGGCGCCATCAAAGGCGTCGGCGAAGGCCCAATCGAAGCGATCATTGATGCGCGTAACGAAGGTGGCTATTTCCGCGAGCTGTTCGATCTCTGTGCGCGCACTGACACGAAAAAAATCAACCGTCGCGTGATGGAAAAATTGATCATGTCCGGTGCGTTTGATCGCCTTGGCCCGCACCGCGCCGCGCTGATGAGTTCGCTCAGCGATGCGCTAAAAGCTGCCGATCAACATGCCAAAGCCGAAGCGATTGGCCAGGCGGATATGTTTGGTGTATTGGCGGAAGAGCCGGAGCAGGTTGAAAAGTCTTACGCGAGCGTCACACCGTGGCCTGAACAGGTCCAACTGGATGGTGAACGTGAAACGCTGGGACTGTATCTTACCGGTCATCCCATCAACCAGTATTTGAAAGAAATTGAGCGCTATGTCGGCGGTGTACGTCTTAAAGATATGCATCCCACCGATCGTGGTAAAATTACTGTCGCGGCCGGTCTGGTGATTGCCGCGCGTGTAATGGTGACTAAGCGCGGCAACCGAATTGGTATTTGTACTTTGGACGATCGTTCCGGTCGTCTGGAAGTCATGTTATTTACCGATGCGTTAGATAAATACCAGCAGTTGCTGGAGAAAGACCGTATCCTGATCGTCAGCGGACAGGTCAGCTTTGATGACTTCAGTGGAGGCCTTAAAATGACCGCCCGCGAAATCATGGACATTGACGAAGCACGCGAAAAATATGCGCGTGGTCTTGCTATCTCGCTGACGGACAGGCAAATTGATGACCAGCTATTAAACCGACTCCGCCAGTCCCTGGAACCTCATCGATCAGGGACCATTCCGGTGCATCTCTACTATCAGAGAGCCGACGCGCGTGCCAAGCTGCGCTTTGGTGCAGCGTGGCGAATTTCGCCCAGCGATCGTTTACTTAATGATCTGCGGTCGTTGATCGGATCGGAGCAGGTAGAACTGGAGTTTGACTAAAACAGGAACATTATGAGTCTTAATTACCTGGATTTTGAACAACCAATCGCAGAACTGGAAGCGAAGATTGATTCGCTGACATCGATTGGTCGTCAGGATGATAAACACGTAAATCTGGATGAAGAAGTTCAGCGTTTGCGCGAAAAAAGCGTTGAGCTGACGCGTAAAATCTTCGCCGACTTAGGCGCATGGCAGATCGCTCAACTGGCGCGCCATCCTTTGCGTCCTTATACCTTTGACTACGTGCGCAACGCGTTTGACGATTTTGATGAGTTAGCTGGCGACCGTGCTTATGCTGATGACAAAGCAATTGTCGGCGGTATTGCTCGTCTTGATGGACGTCCGGTGATGATCATCGGTCACCAGAAAGGTCGCGAAACCAAAGAGAAAATTCGTCGCAACTTCGGTATGCCTGCACCTGAAGGCTATCGTAAGGCACTGCGTTTGATGGAAATGGCTGAGCGCTTCAAAATGCCAATCATTACCTTCATTGATACGCCGGGGGCTTATCCGGGTGTAGGTGCAGAAGAGCGCGGCCAGTCTGAAGCGATTGCTCGTAACCTGCGTGAAATGTCTGGCCTAAAAGTGCCGGTCATTTGTACCGTGATTGGTGAAGGCGGTTCAGGTGGTGCGTTAGCGATCGGCGTTGGCGACAAAGTGAATATGCTGCAATACAGCACCTATTCGGTGATTTCACCGGAAGGTTGTGCGTCAATTCTGTGGAAGAGCGCAGACAAAGCGCCACTGGCTGCGGAAGCGATGGGCATCACTGCCGAACGTTTGAAAGAGCTGAAGCTGATTGACTCTGTGATCCCAGAACCGTTGGGTGGCGCGCATCGTCGCCCAGTGGATATGGCGATCTCGCTGAAACAGCAACTGCTGGCTGACTTGGCCGATCTCGATGGATTCACGACTGAAGAGTTGCTGGATCGTCGTTATCAGCGTCTGATGAGCTACGGCTACGCCTGATTTTGCATGATAAAAAACTAAGCGGACCTCGGTCCGCTTTTTTTATGCCTTAATTCTGACTGAGAGCGGCCCTGCAATTCGCTATGCTTAGCCAATGCCACAACAACTTAGGAGGTGCGCATTGAATATTCTGGCAATCATGGGCGGGCACGGTGTGTTCTATAAAGATGAACCGTTGCGCGAACTGGATGCTGCGTTAAGTCAGCAGGGTTTCCAACTCATCTATCCCAAAAACGCCGTCGATTTGCTCAAGCTGATCGAACACAATCCCCGTATCAGTGGCGTGATTTTTGACTGGGATGCGCATAACAGCATGGAGTTATGTGGCGAAATCAATCAGCTGAACGAATATCTGCCGCTGTATGCTTTCATCAACACCCATTCGCAAATGGACATCAGCATCAATGAAATGCGTATGCCTCTGCATTTTTTTGAATACGCGCTCAATGCTGCTGAAGATATTGCGCTGCATATCCGTCAATACACTGACGACTATCTGGATCACATTACTCCGCCGCTGACGAAAGCACTGTTTACCTATGTAAAAGAAGGCAAGTACACCTTCTGTACGCCGGGTCACATGGCGGGTACCGCGTTTCAAAAAAGCCCGGTTGGCTGCTTGTTTTACGATTTCTTTGGTGCGAATACGCTGAAGTCTGATATTTCAATTTCCGTTACCGAGTTGGGATCGCTGCTCGATCACACCGGGCCGCATCTTGAAGCGGAAGAGTATATTGCGCGAACCTTCGGGGCGGAACAGAGCTACATGGTGACCAATGGCACCTCAACGTCGAACAAAATAGTGGGGATGTATGCAGCACCCGCAGGCAGCACGGTGTTGATTGACCGTAATTGCCATAAATCCCTCACGCATCTGCTGATGATGAGCGATCTGGTGCCGATTTGGTTGAAGCCGACACGAAATGCACTCGGCATTCTTGGCGGTATTCCTAAACGTGAATTTACTCGCCCGAACATCGAAGCAAAGGTGGCGGCAACACCCCGCGCGACCTGGCCGGTGCATGCAGTCATCACTAACTCCACCTATGACGGCTTGCTGTACAACACGCAATACATCAAACAGACGCTGGACGTTCCGTCGATTCATTTTGATTCAGCCTGGGTGCCTTACACTAATTTCCATCCTATTTATGAGGGTAAAAGCGGCATGAGCGGCGAGCGCACGCCGGGAAAAGTGGTCTACGAAACGCAGTCGACGCATAAGCTGCTGGCAGCATTTTCGCAGGCATCAATGATCCATATTAAAGGCGATTACGACGAGCAGACGTTTAACGAAGCCTACATGATGCACACCACCACATCGCCGAACTATGCAATTGTTTCCTCAATCGAAACGGCAGCGGCAATGCTGCGCGGTAATCCCGGCAAGCGTTTAATTAACCGTTCAGTCGAGCGTGCGCTGCATTTCCGTCGTGAGATTCAGCGTTTGCGAGAAGAGTCTGACAGCTGGTTTTTTGATATCTGGCAGCCTGAGCACGTCGATGAAGCGCAGTGCTGGCCGATCCAGCCGGGTGAAGAGGAGTGGCACGGTTTTACGCAGGCCGATCGCGATCATATGTATCTGGATCCGATCAAAGTCACCATCCTCACGCCAGGCATGAGCGAACTGGGCGTGATGGCAGATGACGGTATTCCGGCTGCGCTGGTAGCCAAATTCCTTGATGAGCGCGGTATCGTGGTGGAAAAAACCGGGCCGTACAATTTGCTGTTTTTGTTCAGTATCGGCATCGATAAAACTAAAGCGATGAGTGTGCTGCGGGGCTTAACTGAGTTTAAACGCGCTTACGATCTGAATTTGCGGGTCAAAAATATGCTGCCGGATCTGTATGCAGAAGATCCTGATTTCTATCGCAACATGCGCATTCAGACGCTGGCGCAAGGGATCCATCAGATGATCCGTCAACATGATCTGCCGCGCCTGATGCTGAAAGCTTTTGATGTCTTGCCAGAGATGAAAATGACGCCGCATCAGGCTTTTCAACAACAGGTTAAAGGCAATATCGAAACGGTGGATATCAGTGAACTGGTTGGGCGTGTCTCGGCCAATATGATTTTGCCTTATCCGCCAGGTGTTCCGCTGGTCATGCCTGGTGAAATGATCACTGAGGCGAGCCGTGCCGTGCTCGATTTTCTGTTAATGCTTTGCAGCATTGGCCGTCATTATCCCGGTTTCGAGACCGATATTCATGGCGCAACACTGACTGAAGAGGGTGAATATCGCGTGCGGGTGCTGAAAAGTGAATGAGTTCAGAAGATTACGCATTGTCAGCGTAGAGTCTCGGCCGTAAGGTAATGAATTACCGAACTCAAGGAGCCAGCATGCTGCAGTTAACTCAAATCCATCACATCGCTATCATTGCGTCCGATTACCAGCGCAGCAAAGCCTTTTATTGCGACGTGCTCGGGTTTAGCCTGTTAGGCGAATACTATCGGGAAGCGCGCGATTCATGGAAAGGGGATTTAGCGCTTAATGGCCAGTACACCATTGAGCTGTTTTCTTTCCCTACGCCACCTGCTCGGGTTAGTCATCCCGAAGCCTGCGGCTTACGTCATCTCGCTTTTACCGTGGCAGACGTTGAAATCGCGGTTCAGGCGCTGGCAGAAAAAGGGGTAACTTGCGAGCCGATTCGCATTGATGATCTTACCGGTAAGCAATGCACTTTCTTTGCTGATCCAGATGGTTTGCCGCTGGAGCTGTATCAGGCGTAAAATAGCGCGCTTCAACGGGCCGCATTCGGCGGCCCGAATCTTTGGATTGCGCCATGTCTTTGCCACAGCTTGATCATTTGTTGAATTCTGACGCTGCGCTTGTCGTGGCTTTCAGCGGTGGCCTGGATTCAACTGTGCTGTTGCATCATATGCTGGCATGGCAGCAACATCATCCTCAAATCCGTTTACGTGCCTTACACGTTCATCATGGGCTCAGCCCCAATGCTGACGCTTGGGCTGCGCATTGCGTAGCGATTTGCCAGCAGTGGCAGCTGAGTTGTGAGGTATTGCGGGTAAACGTCGATAGCCGCGAGCAAGGCATTGAAGCGGCAGCTCGTCAGGCACGTTATCAGGCGTTGAGTGGCGCGTTAAAGCCAGATGAAATATTGGTAACCGCGCAGCATCTTGACGATCAGTGTGAAACTTTACTGCTCGCGTTGAAACGCGGTAGCGGCCCGGCAGGCTTAGCAGCAATGCCAAAAGCAATGCAGTTGGGCAATCATCGCCTGCTGCGTCCTCTGCTGGATATCTCCCGTCAGGTGCTGGAAGATTATGCTCACAAGCATCAACTCATCTGGATAGAGGATGAAAGTAATCAGGATGTACGTTATGACCGTAATTTTTTACGTCAGCGTTTATTACCTGAATTATTAACGCGTTGGCCCCATTTTGCCGAAGCGACAGCGCGCAGCGCCGCGTTATGTGGTGAACAAGAACAGCTGCTGGATGAGTTATTGTCTGAGCAATTACAGTCGCTGGTTCAGGCCGACGGTAGCCTGACGTTCACCGAACTCCTGAATTTCAGCGATGTGCGTGTTAATGCGCTGCTTCGCCGCTGGATTGCCGGGCAGGGCGGCAAGATGCCTTCCCGTGACGCGCTAAAGCGTATTCATCAGGAAGTGATGTTGAGCCGGGAAGATGCTCAGCCGCGTTTGCAGCTAGGCCATTTTGAAATACGCCGCTTTCGCCAGCAACTTTACTGGCTGCCGGTACAGGAATCTTTGCGTAACAGTGAATTGAGCTGGCCCGATCTCAACGACTCACTGACGCTTCCGCCTAATTTAGGCTCGCTGCAGGCTGATCACTCGGAAAATGTATTACGGCAGCCAACGGCTGGTGAGCACGTCTTTGTCCGTTTTCAGGCACAAGGCTATTTGCATCTGGTTAATCGCGCGGGTGGTCGAGAAATGAAAAAGCTTTGGCAGGAATTAAATGTTCCGCCATGGCAGCGCGAACGCATTCCTTTAATTTTTTATAATCAGACGCTTGTCTGCGCGCCCGGTTTGTTTGTTACCCGGGAAGGCGCGACCGTGGATGCGCACGGCTGGCAAGCGATCTGGCACAAACAATAATAGTGCTGGAGAGCAATGATGAAAAACTTTATTGCCGCCTTATTGGTGGTAACGGCAGTGCCGGCTTTTGCCGAGGGTGATGTGAATGCAGGCGCACAAAAAGCCGCGAGTTGCATGGCGTGTCATGGTGCGGAAGGAAAAACGGCGGTACCGCTCTATCCTAATCTTGCCGGGCAAAATAGCGCTTATCTTAATCATGCTTTACAGGCTTATAAAAAAGGTGAGCGCAGCGGTGGGCAAGCGGAAGTAATGAAAGCGTTTGTGGCGGGATTAAGTGATGAAGATATGGCGGATATTGCGGCCTATTATAACTCTTTGAAACCGTAGCGAAGGAGGCGGGATAGAATCCCGCCCATGAGGATTGAGTTACTCTTCGCTGACGACAACCTTTCCCAGTTCGGGGTGGCTGAAACTGGCGATGTGATCGAGACGCAATTCACGCGTTTCACCAGAAAGGTCAATCTCCAGATATTCCACGTTTTTACGGGACACGATAACATTAGCTTTTGCCTTGAGCTGCTCGCCATCCTTCAATTCCAGCGACAGCATCCAATTCTTTTGGCAGGCGAGTTCCAGATTATCGTAGTCATCGCAATTGATGGGTTTATAAGCTTCGTTCATCAACATAGTCGCTCACCAATAAGTTTGCAGCGGCGTATGCCGCCTGTTCCCTGACAGAAGAGTTTAGCGCAGAATTCGCGGCAATATCATCAAGCGCCTTTAAAGCGCAGCCAATTGCATCCGGGACATAGCCTAAATCCCCACTGCCGATTTCGGCATATTTTTGGCGAACTAATTCACAATATTTTTGCACAAGCCCCTCCTCAGCAGAGCGTAAATACTCTGGATGATAGGCGACTATAACACAGGCATTTACAGGAAATCAGCCCGGCTAAAGCAGGATCGACACGCGATTCACTGCTAAAGTGACAGATTCCGCTGTTTGACACCAGATTAATACCCGCACAAAAGGTTAAGTTGATGAATCAGTTAAGGCATTTAAGCAGCGATTTCGCTCTGGAAGGTGACAGATGATTATGCTGTCGCGCAATATTGAGCTCCCCGATAACGAAATCGAACTGACGGCGATCCGTGCACAAGGCGCGGGTGGGCAGCATGTGAATAAAGCCAGCACGGCGATTCATCTGCGCTTTGATATCGCTTCATCGTCCCTGCCGCCGTTTTACAAAGAACGGTTGCTGGCTGCTAATCACCATTTGATTACTGGCGAAGGCGTGGTAGTGATTAAGGCTCAGGAATATCGCAGTCAGGAGATGAACCGTGAAGCTGCTTTACAGCGTTTAGTCAATTTGATTGCTGAACTTACTACGGTTGAGAAAACGCGACGCGCAACGCGACCTACGCGTGCATCAAAAGTACGGCGTCTGGAAGGCAAAACACGGCGTGCAAATACCAAAGCGTTGCGTGGAAAAGTGCAATAAAAAACGCCCCATAACCGGGGCGTTTGAACGTGAAGATGCTACTTATTCAGCGCTTTCAGCAGGAAGTCGACAATATCGTCCTGCTTAATCATCTGTTTTTCACTGTCGCGGCGCGCTTTGTACTCAATCTCTTGGTTATCGAGGTTACGATCGCCAATAACGATAGTATGCGGTACGCCAATCAGTTCCATATCAGCAAACATTACGCCAGGACGTTCTTTGCGATCGTCAAGAATCACATCGATGCCTTTGGCGCGCAGTTGGTTATAGAGCTCTTCTGCCACTTCTTTCACTCGGAAAGATTTCTGCATGTTCATTGGCAGAATGGCCACTTCGAACGGAGCCAAGGCCGCAGGCCAGGTAATGCCGCGTTCATCATGGTTTTGCTCAATAGCCGCCGCCACTACGCGCGTAATACCGATACCGTAACAACCCATGGTCAACACTTGGTTACGGCCATCTTCACCCTGAACCGCGGCTTTCATCGCTTCAGAATATTTGGTACCTAGCTGGAAGATGTGTCCCACTTCGATGCCGCGTTTGATCTGCAGCGTGCCTTTGCCATCTGGACTCAGATCGCCTTCTACTACATTACGAATATCCGCAACATGTGGTGCGGGCAGATCGCGCTCCCAGTTAATGCCAATGTAATGTTTATCATCAACGTTGGCACCTGCACTAAAATCACTCATCTTCGCGACTGTACGATCGGCGATAATCGGCATATTTAGGTTAATTGGGCCAAGCGAGCCTGGACCTGCGCCCACGGCTGCACGAATCTCTTCTTCAGTGGCGAAAACCAGCGGTGAGGCAACCATGTCTGATTTCTCAGCTTTGATTTCGTTCAACGCATGATCGCCACGGACCAGCAGCGCAACCAGCGCATGACCGCTTTCTTCGGCACCTTTGACGATCAGCGTTTTGACGGTTTTCTCAATGGGCAGCTGGAATTGATTAACCAGATCCGCGATGGTTTTCGCATTCGGCGTATCGATCTGGCTCAGTTCCTGCGTTGGCAGAGCGCGTTCACCCGCTGGAGCCACCGCTTCTGCGAACTCAATGTTAGCGGCGTAATCGGAATCAGTGGAGAAGATCACATCATCTTCGCCGCTCTGTGCCAGCACCTGGAATTCATGTGATGCGCTGCCGCCGATTGAGCCGGTATCTGCCTGTACGGCGCGGAAATCGAGTCCCATGCGGCTAAAGCTTTGGCTGTAGGCGCGATACATCGCATCATACGTTTCTTGCAGAGATTCCTGCGAAATGTGGAATGAGTACGCATCTTTCATAATGAATTCGCGTGAACGCATCACACCAAAACGCGGACGGACTTCGTCACGGAATTTGGTTTGAATCTGATACAGGTTAAGTGGTAGCTGTTTGTAGGAGCTGAGCTCGTTACGAATCAGGTCAGTGACCACTTCTTCATGCGTTGGACCCAGCACGAAGGGACGCTCATGGCGATCCGCAACGCGCAGCAGCTCTGGGCCATACTGTTCCCAGCGGCCGCTCTCTTGCCACAGATCGGCAGGCTGAACGACCGGCATTGAAATCTCAATCGCGCCCGCGTTGTTCATCTCTTCACGCACGATGTTTTCGACTTTTTTCAGCACACGCACACCGGTCGGCAACCAGGTATACAAGCCCGAGGCCAGTTTGCGGATCATTCCGGCGCGTAGCATCAGCTGATGGCTGATCACTTCAGCGTCGGATGGCGTCTCTTTCTGAGTAGAGAGCAGATATTGAGTAGTACGCATTGGTTACGATTCCAGTTGATCGGAAAGTCACAGACAGAATTTTGCTGGCGGCTAGTGTACCAGCGAGATCTCTGGCTCAAAAGCGGGTTTTAACGTGGGTCGATAGCAACGACTTCAGTGCCGGCTTCATCAATACGCCAGCGCACATTAAAATCCAGCAACCAGGCAGCATATTCCCGCTCCAGCGCTTCGCCTTTGCGGTAAGCGGGGCGGGGATCCTGCGCCAAAACGTCGCTGATAAATCGCGCGAGTTGGGGATAGCTCACTTGCTGCTGCAAAAGCTGTTGTTGTGCCAGCAGAGAAAAACGCACTGGCATATCCGCTTCAGGTGCAGCCTGAGCAAAGCCAGCACGCGCATTCGGTAAGGCTTCAGCAAAAGGCAGGTAAGGTTTGATATCCACCACTGGCGTGCCATCAACTAAATCCAGACTACCCAGATCCAGAATGACCTGCTGCTTCGCGCAGCGAATACCTTTTAACTCAACCAGCGACATGCCAATTGGGTTAGGTCGAAACGTTGAACGCGTAGCAAAAACACCTACGCGTGCATTACCGCCGAGGCGCGGTGGTCGCACCGTGGGCCGCCATCCACCTTCCATCGTTTGATGAAACACAAACAGCACCCAAAGGTGACTGAAATCTTCCAGTCCACGTACGGCCTCAGGCTGATTGTAAGGGGGCAAAAGATGGAGCTCGCCGCCGCCATCCTGAACCAGACCTGGCTGGCGCGGCACGGCGAATTTCTCTTTCCACGGTGAACGGATTACACCAATTTGCGCAAAGGCGAATTCACTCATTGATTACTGACTTTCAGCGCCGAGCCTTGGCAAATAGCCTGGCGATAACAACCTGGCGTGCTGCTGACAATTTCGCATTTGTGCAGTAAAACGGCGTTGGCTTTCATCTGAGACGCTTTTACTTGTAAGCGTTTGCGTGCCGTCGCGATATTGGGGGGTGAATCTTGCGTGCTGGTCTGGCAATCATCGCCGGACACTTCACCTAAATCGCGGAACGGTTTGCTGACCAGATCGGTAGCATCGGTATAAACTTTGACCGGCGCAGGACGCGACGCAGGCTTACGTGTCGGCTCGCTGGATGCCTGCGGGCGAGAAGGTGCGCTGCTTATGGGGTGATATTCCCGAACACACCCAGTCAGCATCAATGCTAACAAGCAGAGCGGTAAAAAACGCATAGCAACATCCTCATGTTGTAAAAAGTGGCGTTATTGAAACAAGGACCAGAATAAATAACAAGTCGAGCGAGGCGCTAAGCAAAAGAAAGGGCGGCATAGCGCCGCCCTGAGGGAAGGAGCAAGGCAGAATTACCAGCCTTTTACTGCACCACCGTTAAAGACTTTATTAGCCGCGTCATTCACTTCGTCAGACTGATAAGCCTGAACAAACTTCTTCACGTTCTCTGCGTCTTTATTGTCTTCACGCGCCACAATCATATTGACGTAAGGTGAATCTTTATCTTCAACAAAGATACCGTCTTTCGCTGGCGTCAGGCCAATCTGGCTAGCGTAAGTGGTGTTGATCACTGCCAATGCAATCTGGGCATCGTCCAGTGAACGTGGCAGCTGCGGCGCTTCCAGCTCAACAATTTTTAATTTTTTCGGGTTTTCAGTGATATCCAGTGAAGTCGGCAGCAAGCCAACGCCATCTTTCAATTTGATCAGGCCCACTTTTTGCAGCAGCAGCAAGGTACGTCCCAGATTGGTCGGATCGTTAGGAATGGCGATTTGTGCGCCATCCTGCAATTCGTCCAGTGATTTGATTTTTTTCGAATAGCCGGCGATTGGGTAAACAAAGGTATTGCCTACCGATACCAGCTTGTAACCACGATCTTTGATTTGCTGATCCAGATAGGGCTTATGCTGGAAAGCGTTGGCATCAATGTCACCTTTGCTCAGCGCTTCGTTTGGTAAAACATAATCGTTGAACGTCACCAGCTCGACATCGAGGCCATATTTTTCTTTAGCGACTTTCTGAGCCACTTCAGCAACCTGCTGTTCAGCACCGACAATCACACCCACTTTAATGTGGTTTGGATCTTTTTCTTTCTGATCGCATCCAGCCAGCGCAATCGCGCCAATTAGTGCACCCACAGCGGCAATGTTTTTAAACTTGAAAGACATATCCTTTCCTTAATATTGATATTGCTTGCTTACTTATGGGACACAGCACGCACGATGCGGTCGCCACAGAATTGAATGAGATACACCAGAACCACCAGTAATACCAATACTGTATTCATCACGGTAGCGTTGTATCCGATATAACCGTACTGATAACCAATCTGACCTAATCCGCCTGCACCGACTGCACCGCCCATGGCTGAATAACCGACTAAGGTAATCAACGTTATTGTCGCGGCGTTCACCAAACCTGGCAGCGCTTCAGGCAGCAACACCTTACGCACAATCTGCATTGGCGTTGCGCCCATGGCGCGGGACGCT
This sequence comes from Pantoea sp. MQR6, assembly GCF_022761075.1. NCBI lineage: Bacteria > Pseudomonadati > Pseudomonadota > Gammaproteobacteria > Enterobacterales > Erwiniaceae > Pantoea > Pantoea sp. MQR6. The sequence goes on along the minus strand of NZ_JAKYXB010000002.1, from coordinate 2,343 downwards.
TCAATCAAACCAGTGGGTAGTTCCAGTAAGGCGTTTTCCACCATACGTGCAATAAAAGGTGCGGCCCCAACCGTCAATGGCACAATAGCGGCTTGTAAACCAATCGAAGTACCTACAATGACGCGGGTGAAGGGGATCATCCACACCAATAAGATAATGAAAGGAATGGAGCGGAAGATATTCACTACCGCTGAGAGCACGCGATACAAACCTTGGTTTTCAAGAATTTGTCCGGGGCGTGTCACATACAGCAATACGCCGACCGGCAAGCCCAGCACAAAACCAAAAAAGCCCGAGACAAAGGTCATCATTAGCGTTTCCCATACGCCACGCGCCAGTAACCACATCATCGCGTCAGACATAACCTAATACCTCAACTTTTACATGGTTCTCTTGCAGCCAGGCGATGGCTGTTTTGGTGTCACTTTCTGTACCGTGCATTTCAGCCAGCATAATGCCGAACTTAACGCCACCGGCGTAATCCATCTGCGCGCTAATAATGTTGTTATTAACATTGAAGCGACGAGCGGCCTCTGACAACAGTGGGGCATCCACTGATTTACCGGTAAATTCCAGGCGCAACAGCGGTACGCTATCGGTTTTCGCTTCCGATGACATGCGTTGCTGATAGTCGTCAGGAATATCCAGATGCAAGGTGGACTGAATAAATTGTTGCGCTAACGGCGTTTTAGGGTGTGAGAACACTTCGCTGACGCTGTCTTTCTCGATTAATTCGCCGTGACTAATAACGGCCACCTGATCACAGATGCGTTTCACAACATCCATTTCATGGGTAATTAAGAGAATGGTCAGGCCCAGGCGACGATTAATATCTTTTAGTAACTCAAGAATGGAACGCGTGGTTGCGGGATCAAGTGCGCTGGTGGCTTCGTCACACAGCAAGACTTTTGGATTACTGGCCAACGCACGAGCAATGGCAACCCGCTGCTTTTGGCCCCCTGAAAGGTTAGCTGGCCAGGCATCGTGCTTGTCAGACAATCCCACTAAGTCCAGCAATTCGGTAACACGTTGGTTGATCTGGCTACGCGACAGATTACCTAATTCCAGCGGAAGCGAGACATTGCCCGCCACGGTGCGTGAATTCATCAGATTAAAATGCTGGAAGATCATGCCTATTTGGCGACGGGCTTGAGTCAGTTGGCGTTCATTCAATGCAGTTAAATCAGCACCATCAACCAGCACGCGACCAGAAGTAGGGCGCTCCAACAGGTTTACGCAACGAATTAATGTACTTTTACCGGCACCGGAAGAACCGATGACACCATATATCTGACCCGCAGGGACATGAAGACTGACGTCAGATAACGCCTGAATCTTACGCGTACCTTGCTGGAACACTTTGGTTATATTTTCGAGTTTTATCATTGCGTTATTTATTATCGTATTACGTTGTCCGTGGTGTGGGATGCTTTCTATAAGCTTAGCCATAAGAGAGCCCAATGGATGTTAAGGCATCCAGACGTCTAAATCAATCAAAGTCATTCAATCTGCCGTTCTCCCTTTTATTGCAATCATGCGATACTGAACGGTAATTTTTATAGCAGGAGTTTCTACGTGGCGAATAAAGTCCCAGCCATTTTTCTTGATCGCGATGGCACCCTAAATGTTGATCATGGCTACGTCCATGAAATCGATAATTTCCAGTTCATTGATGGCACCATCGAGGCGCTGCAAGAATTGAAGAAAATGGGCTTTGCCCTTGTAGTCGTAACAAACCAGTCAGGCATAGCGCGCGGTATGTTTACTGAAGACCAGTTTATGACGCTAACCGAGTGGATGGATTGGTCGCTGGCAGATCGTGATGTTGACCTGGATGGTATCTATTTCTGTCCGCATCATCCTGAAGGGTCAGTTGAAGCCTATCGTCAACAATGTGACTGTCGTAAGCCGCAACCCGGAATGCTGCTCTCCGCCCAGGAAGAACTGGATATCGATATGGCTTCTTCTTATATAGTCGGTGACAAAGTTGAGGATATGCTTGCAGGACAAGCTGCTGGTGTTGGAACAAAAGTATTGGTCCGCACTGGTAAACCCGTAACAGCTGAAGGTGAAGCGGCAGCGGATTGGGTAATTAATAGCCTTGCAGACCTCGCTGAGCGGATTAAAAGCGCTTAAAATAGGCATTGTGATTAAAATTCAGGCGAACAGCAAAAAAGTTTGAATTCGCACTTGCGCTCTCAGAATGGTTCCCTATAATGCGCCTCCACTGACACGGCAAACCGGCAACGGGCTGACGGGTTGAGAGATTCAGGAGACTGAGTCGCCGGAGAAAAGCTTCTGAAAAAGAGGTTGACTCTGAGGAGGGAAAGCGTATTATACGCC